>NZ_CM001441.1:1632225-2832225 GCF_000244895.1 Desulfosporosinus youngiae DSM 17734 | reverse complement strand
TCCCCTTACCTGCACCTGGGCCACCCATTAATATTATCTTCATTGCTCTACCTCCTCTTTGATTCTAAGTTAATCTGTTGTTATCGTATCGAGCGCAGCACAACAATACCCCTTCCTGCCTTAAAACATCTTCTACAGAAAGAAGGTAATTCCTCCTTGGAGTGGAAATTATTATAGATGTTTGCTTTAATGGATATAGTTAAATCATATGGAGGTTTGATCATGGATACTGGATTTAATCCCCACCACCTTCCCCCATTCGCTAAGAACTTTATAAACCATCTGGCCCTCACCAATAAATCTAAATCAACTCAGATTGCCTATACCTATGAACTTTGTTTATTTTTTCATTATTTATGCGGCTATATGCCTGATTTTCCCTCCTCTCCGCCGGAAATCGAGCTGCCGCTTATGGAAAATGTCGGGCATCGCCAGATTGAGTCATATCTAAGCTGGGCTAATACTGAGCGCACGAATGGCCCCCGTGCTCTGGCCCGTAAACAAGCTGTTATTAAGTCTTTATACCGTTATTTGCTTCGTGAAGATATGATCCATAAAGACGTCACCATTAAATTAGACCCCATCAATGTTCATCAAAAGCTTCCCAAAGCATTGGAACCTAATGAGATTGCGGATTTGACGGATGCTTTAGAAACTGGTATAGGCTTAACAGACGGTCAGCTCAAATACCATGTCTATACTGAGAAACGGGATTATGCCATCGTCCTAACCTTGATCGGTACAGGGCTGAGGTTATCAGAACTTTGCAGCCTGGATATCAGTAAGACAAATCTTAATAAGGGGTATTTTGAAATTGTGCGTAAAGGGAATAAAGAAACGTTGATTTATTTTAATAACGATGTTGCCAAAGCCCTGAATGATTATTTAAGGAATGAACGGTCCAGGTACGTAAACAAAGACATTGATGCTCTTTTTCTATCAATTCAAGGAAACCGAATTAGTAAGAGAGCGGTTCAAAATCTAATCGCTAAATACATGACCATTCTTAAAACCCTTGGACATAATACGGAGGGCTTCAGTGTTCACAAGATGCGTTCCACATTTGCTACTATGCTGCTCCGGGAAACAGACAACCTGGCTATTGTTCAGGATGCTCTTGGTCATTCTGACCCCAGGACAACGAGAATATATGCCAAGGTGCTGGATGAGCAGCTAAGAAGAGCGGCGGACCTAATAAAATTTAAATAGAAATGATAAAATAATTCTGATTATGACAAAACAAAACAATTGTTTACCTTGCTCACATAGGGTAAAATGTTCTTAGCTCTTTCATCATCGTTATATTTTGCATCAAACAGACAGAAAGGCGTGGGTTGTATGAATTATGAAAAAATGTGGACTGACTTGCTGGAGAAACTAAAATTTGAGTGTGAAAAGGTCAATGGTTTTAATGGAACGACTAAAGAAGATCATATAAAATTTAATGCCTTCTATTCTATTGTAAAATTAATGGAGGATATGGAAGGTATTGAACGAAAATAAAGAAAAATTTCCTTGAGAAATGCTGCCTCACAAAAGGGGTGGCATTTATTATTGTTTGTCCCCAAGGCCTGTATCATGTTCCGCAAAACGTTCGGTAAGGGTGGTTTGATATCTCTGGCAGCGTGGCGTAATCGGCCTGTTCGGGGACGTGTACATAAGGAATTGAAAGAACGGCAAGCAATCCCTTCATCACACTGTAATCTCCCTCTTTCACAGCGGCATCCAGTGCTGCTTCTACCCGATGATTGCGTGGAATCAGCGCGGGGTTGCTATTCCGCATTAACTGATGGGAAGAGTCTCTCGATTCCTGCTGTCGTTCCAGTCTCGACAGCCACATCTTATGCCATTCGGCAAATTCCGGACTGCCAAACAGATGGTTATCATCCTGATTATCAAAAGTTAAGGTTTGAAAGGTATTGGTATAGTCGGCACGATACTTCTGCATCATACTGAGCAAATTTTCAATAAGAGATTCATCTTGCGTCTCTTTATTAAACATTCCTAGTTTTGCTCTCATTCCTGCGAGCCAGTTATGGCGAAACAGCTCCGTAAAGTTTGAAACTTCATTTTGGGCCAGTTTGACAGCCTGCTCCTGGCTGTCATGCAGCAGCGGCAATAGGGTCTCAGCAAACCGTGCGAGATTCCATCCTGCTATAAGCGGCTGATTGCCATAGGCATATCGGCCTTGATGATCTATGGAACTGAATACGGTGTCCGGGTCATAGGCATCCATAAAGGCGCAAGGACCATAATCGATGGATTCTCCGCTAAGGGCCATATTGTCGGTATTCATCACCCCATGAATAAACCCAACCAGCTGCCACTTTGCAATCAGCTCAGCCTGACGCTTAATCACTTCCTTAAGGAGTGAAAGATAACGGTTCTCAATATCTCCAATGTAAGGAAAATGCCGTTTTAACGTATAATCAGCGAGGTCCCGGAGATCCTCAACCGTGCCAAATTTTGAAACATATTCAAACGTGCCGACTCGCAAATGACTGGAAGCTACGCGGGTTAAAATTGCACCTGGCTGCACGGTTTCGCGGATTACCGGCTCACCGGTTGTCACCACCGCGAGGCTGCGGGTAGTGGGAATACCAAGAGCATGCATTGCTTCGCTGATGATATATTCACGCAGCATCGGTCCAAGGGCCGCACGGCCATCCCCCCGCCGGGAGTATGGCGTTCGGCCTGAACCCTTGAGCTGAATATCAAACCTCTCCCCTTCAGGCGTGATCTGCTCACCTAGCAGCAGCGCCCGTCCATCCCCTAACACAGCAAAATGCCCGAATTGATGACCTGCATAAGCCTGAGCAAGAGGCAAGGCACCTTCGGGAATCCGGTTGCCGGCGAACACCGCTGTGCCATCTTTGCTTTCTAACCACTGGAGGTTCAACCCCAGGGATGATGCCAAGGGATAATTAAGAATCATTAGTTCCGGTGATTGTACGGGGGTTGGGTTAAGAGTAGTAAACAATAAGTTTGGCAGCCGTGCATAACTGTTTTCAAAGTTCCACCCTGTTTCTTGGCTTGCATTTCCGTTTGTCATTGTATCTCCTTCTTCTTTAAGTTTTCTCTAATACTACTTGATTACTTAAAACAACTCATAGGCAGGCTGTGATTTGTTTTATTAGTGTCTGCTTCGGCTAATTAAATATACCTGTGTTAACTAATTCGCGCTTAAATTGGGGGTTACAAATTTAAATACATTGTCTTATTCAACTCTTTAAATCCTTTTTGATTATAGAATTCTATAGCGCTTCTATTAAAGGAATATACCTTTAACTCTATTCTATTAATCTCCTTAAACTTTGCCCAATCCTTTACTTTTGTTAATAGTAAAGAGGCTATCTTACAATTCTGATGATCTTTCTTTACTACAATACTATCTAATTGTATCCACTCTCTTTTTTTAAAAACGGGGAAATTGGATGACTTTAAAATATTACATTCTGCAAATCCGATTATTTTTGATTCTACTAAAGCGACAAAAATAGCCTTATCATGGTCATCAATAATTTCTGAAATATACTCTTTTGCCCTGGCAAAATCTGCGGGTTTCACAAATAATTCGGGATGGCTTAATCTATGATGCTCATCAAGTTCAACATAAACCTTACATAACCCCTCATAATCCTCAATGAGGGCTTCTCTTATTATTATTTCCATTTCATAGCTCCTCAGGATGTTTAAAATCGATTCACAAGTCTCCTCACCTCTAGCTTAACATATTTTAATTTTAATTTGAGAATTATATGTTATAAATATTTATAACTGGAGGTAAAAATGGATAGCAAGTTAATTTTTCGCTTAAAGGAATTCTATATATTGGAAACATTTCAGGTTGCTTTTTATAACGCCCAAGCTAATTCAGCGACCGATGAATATTACAAAGCGGCCTTTGATAAGATGGTACAAATAGAACAAGGGCATGCAGATTATTTTGCCGATATAATTAATCGGGCAAATGAAGAAGTGCCCTCTGTGGCTGGTTCAGTTTTTCAGTTAGCAGGCAGTTTTGTTGGCGAAACGGTTGAATCTATTGGCCAGCACAGTACGTGCAAATTAGGAGTTCTTCTTGAAAATAAAGCGATGGATGCCTATCGTAAGTTCATTAACGAAGCAAAAGAAAAAGAATATCTCGTTATCAAAGCTACTCTTATGGAATATCTTCTCGACGAAGAATTTCACACATTTTGGCTTAGAGATTATATGAACAAACATCCAAATTAAAATGCTCCTAATACATAGAAGCTTTTTTCGATGAAGTGCATATAATGAAAAAGGCACTATTAGACCGGATGCCATGATATTGCGAACACGCTCCAAGTCCGAAAACTGCCTGTTAAAGGATAGAGGGATTGATTGGTTATTTCATGGCCAGAAACCGGATTAACAAAAAGGAGTGGATAAGCAGGTGGGAAATAAGGACATAAAGGGTAATAAAGTGATTAAAGCGGCTCTGTTTGGAGGTCTTATTGGAGGGATAACAGGGCTATTACTTGCTCCTAAGAGCGGGCAGGAATTAAGACAAGATATAACACTACAAGTCCACGAACTCGGAGATAAAGCTGTAGGCATTAAAGACAAGGCCCAAAGTGCCTGGCAAAATATCGGGGATAAAACACAAGTAAGCGTTAAAACAGGTAAAAATCTAATCGAAAAAGGCAAACACATGGCTGGTAACCTGAAAATACTGATCACTGAGATACAGCATGGGGCTTTGACAAAGACAAATAGTGTTGATGGGCCGGAAGAAAAGGTTAAAAATAAACCAATTGAAGTCATTGTGAGCAGCGATAAACCAATTGAACTAATTACGCCAGACAATGACTCATTAGAAGAAATAATGATTATCGAAAATGAACATGAATGCTGATTTGGTTAATCCACGTGGCTGGAAAAGGGTGCAATTAAAGCACCCTTTTCCTATAAATTCAATATATTAAGTTAACTGCATCCAGACGTCAGGCATTCTTCTTGTGTAAAAACTCTCAAGGAATTATTCTACACCTACTTTCGTGGAGGGGTATAGATGAATAAGTTAAAACGTATTTCTAAAGTCTTTGAATCTGCCCAAGAAATTCCTATTGACGACTCCTCCAGAATTATTTTAATGAGTGACGTTCATAGGGGTGACGGAAGCTGGGCAGATGATTTTTCCAAAAACCAAAATCTATACTTTGCTGCCTTAACTCATTATTATTATGAAAATTATACTTATATAGAAATCGGTGACGGAGATGAACTTTGGAAGAATAAAAGGTTTTCCGACATTATATATGTGCACAGCAATGCTTTTTGGCTTTTAAGCAAGTTTTATGATGAGGGCAGACTTTATATGATTTTCGGAAATCATGATATGGTCAAAAGCAACGCTAAATTTGTCGATGATACTATGAATCAATACTTTGATGAACGAGAAAAAAAGTATATTCCTCTGTTTAAGAATATCAAACTTCATGAAGGATTGGTTTTAAGGCATAGAGTAACAGACCATAAGATTCTCTTAATTCACGGACATCAAGTAAGTTTCTTGGATTATGAATTATGGTGGTTATCCAGATTTTTAGTGAGGTATTTATGGAGGCCTCTGGAGTCATTCGGAGTAAATGATCCGACAAGCACAGCTAAAAATTACCGCAAAAAAGATGCTGTTGAGAAAAAGCTCACAGAGTGGGTGATCCAAGAAAAACACATGCTCATAGCAGGCCATACTCACAAACCTATGTTTCCCGAAGTTGGCTGTCACCCCTATTTTAATGATGGAAGCAGTATCCATCCTCGCAGCATAACTGCCATTGAAATTGCAGACGGGAATATTGCGCTTGTTAAATGGAGTGTAAAAACCAAAGATGACGGTACATTGTTTATTGGCAGGGACGTACTGGCCGGACCAAGAAAACTAACAGATTACTTTTATCAATATTAATTGTTATGCTTTTCATTTATCGTTCCTTTGCGCTCAATTAGGAGCTTGGAGCAGTATTCGATCATTTCCCGCCGACGAACAATTCCTATAAAAATCTGCTGATCGTCCACCACAGGGACGAAGTTTTGAACGACAGCTCTGGAGATCAAATCTTCTATTTGGGCATCAATCGTAACCGGCAAATTTTGAACATGTCGTTCCACTTCGCTCAGTACAATATCCTCTGTGTTTTGAAAGGTTAAACCAGGGGTATTTTTAAGCTTCCAAAGCAAATCCCCTTCAGTAATCGTTCCTACATACTTTCCCTCATCATCAATAAGAGGGACTGCTGTATAACTATGGTACTCCATCCTCTCCAGAGCTTGGCGCATCGTTGCACTTTCCTTAAAGAAAACGATGTTCTTCTTAGGCACAAGGAAGAAAGCTACATTCATATCTTAACACTCCATTTTTGGATATTTGTTTGGGTATTTATATTGGTAAAAATTAAAAAATTGTATTCAGCCATCTAATTTTTAAGTGGTTAGTCGAAGGCAAAACCCAGATAGCCTAAACCGTCAGAGTTTAGTGTTAACTCAATTTCTCTGAGTCCCCTGATCATGCCGAAGGGACGTATCGAGCCTCCTAAATGCCCGCCTAAATACGCAGGTGTGCGCAAAGTATACTCCTTCGCAGGCAATTGCCGGGCTATCTGTTTGATAGCCCCGTTAACAGCCTTATCGGGCAGTAGGATTTCTTTGATAAACACCTTATCGGCGTTCAATCGTTCGATGGCTGCACACCCCTGCATTGCTCCACAATCTATACCATAGATGTCAGCACCGGACTGCTGTGACAGCTTTTTCTGGTAAGCTATGTCCTTGTCAGCATACTGAACATAAAACCTGCCGTTGAGCTGGTTATTCCTCCTCTGATTATACCCTTGAGGATTAATTGAGGAGACCAGGTATTCTGAGGAGTCACAGGCAGGCAAGGTGTCGATCATGTCCCGGGTAAATAAAGTCTCTCTGATATAGAATCCATCCTTGTATCCTTGTTTACGATAAAAGTCGAAAAGTTGTTTATTGGCCGGTACTAGAATGGAACAGACTTTATTATTTACTCTAAGATATTGGTTGCAGAAATCAATAAGTTGGGTGGCAAACCCTCTGTTCTGATAGTTGGGGTGTGTTGCAATGGCATAGAACATGACCGAATCGAGGCCTTGAGTATCCGTAATCATGATTTTGACCGATATCATGGTAAGCATGGCAGAGATCTCTTCATCATGAAGCAATACGGCAGTTTCATCCTTTTTATATCTTTCGGCATAAAAGAAGTTAATATAGGAATCACTGTCTCCGAAGCAAAGCTTCCATAGTTCTTTTTGGCGGGTTGTCTCCCCTTCTTTGGCCAATCTGATTATGCTCATTCTATCTCTCCTTGCCAAGTACCATAACCTTCTTATTATACTTCAAAATAGTTAGCTATAAATTTTTCCTCCATTTTAACCGGATGGTAGGATAACTTCGCCTTTCTCAATCCTTCCAAGCCCATATCCTCTTCACGATTCACATAAATCATTTGGGGATGGTTCTGTTGAATATAGGCCGCAAATTCCCGGTTGATCATTTGATAGGCCCCTTGTATCTCACCAAAGGCTTTTTCGATGTGAATAACGTAAGTATCTGAATTCAGTATTTCTCCCATTGTATAGGCAATAACCCTGTCATTCGAACGAATCAGACCACCCTCTAAGCCCAGTTCTTTAAAATTCTTGAAACATCGGCGGACAGCACAGTTTTCCTGGGCAAGCTGATCTTTATCATCTGAGCCATGTGCTTTACACCATTCAATATTCATCTCCCAACACTCACCAAGATTTTCTGATGAGATCGGTTCAAAGTTCCAACTATTATCTTTCTTAAAACGATTGATATGATTACGTTTGGAATGGAGCTTATTCCCCGCCAGAGTAACGAGCTTGTCCAGTAAATAAACATAATCAAACCCATAACGCATCTCTTGATATTCAAAGTTATCAGGGTAAAGGCTTTTAAGAGTATTTATATTCTCAGGCGACACACCGGCTATGGCAAATTCATACCCGCCGGCAGCAGCGTCCTCTTTCATTGCTTCAATAACTGTTTTGATATCACCCCAGCCTGCGGGATAAAAATAATAGTTTAAATCATTGATAAAACCTTTAACCACCAGATAATTATTGACTTGTGCAATACGATAGTTATAAATTTCTGCCCAAGCAAAGATATTTGTAAAGTTTTGATGGCATCCCGGCAAATCTGCTGCTTTTAGGAGAGGTTCCATCCATGTTTTATCGCTTAGCTCTACTTTTTTAAAATTAATCATCATTCATTCACCATTCGTTAAGTATTTTGAACTATTTTCTGCTCTTACCCAAGTTATAAGTCATTGCTTTCTACAAGTGAGTGTCACTGCTCATACCAATGATGTCTGCAAAGATGTCCAGAAATTCCTGTTCGACAAGAGTAAACTCCTTTGGAGAGAAGTCATGTTCGGTTGTTTTAGTTGGCGCAACATCAAAGATAGGGAAGTTCATCAATTCTGCAAACTCATAGTGAAGCAGGGTATCGTCAACCTCTTCTATATGCCGTTTCTCTTCATCCTTTAGATCACCTAATCCAAATCTGTCGTAGATAACACCCTGCAATGTTTCTTCGATCGCAAAATACTCGGGCATATTGCGTTTGACCGGTCTGGTTAAATCAGAAATATAGCTTTCACTGGCATCATGCAATAGGCAGCCCAGTTGTACCCGTTTAGAGTACCCTCGGCTTTTCGCCTCCCGAAAGCAATGAATTGAGTGCTGGGCAACCGAGTAAAAATGACGGCAATGCCCATTAGCCCTGGTCATCAGTGACAATGAGTGGGCAATGTCCTCTATTTTAATGTCTTCTTTTATGGGTTCAAGCGGAAAGAACTTGATTTTTGAGTAGGTCAATATGTAGTCAGCCATTATAATCTCCCATTCAGTGTATTTTTAGATTATCACATAAATATAATTATACCATTTCATATTGTTTAATAAAAATATGTTAGTTATTTAGATTTGAATGTCGAGTACAATACACCGCTTAAAATAATAATTCCGCCTAGGATTTCTTTTGAGGATGGAATTTCTTTTATTAATAGCGCAGCAAAAATAATACCGTAAACCGGCTCAAGGCTGGAAATAATACCGGCTGTTTGGGTTTTAACATTTTTCAAGCCATTAATAAATAATGAATGAGCAATTCCGGTGAAAACTATACCTAATATGATAAGTAATAATATATCCCTGGTCTGTAAAATGGGTCTTTGCCAAGCTATAACTGGAATTAAAATAATTGCCGCAATAATCTGTTCATAAAAGGCAATGACTGTGCTGGAATAATGGTTTACAAATTTGCGATTCAATATTGAAAGAATTGCGTAGGTAAAACCTGAGGCGACTCCCCAAAGAACACCCTGGGTTAGATTATTTCCTAATTCGAATCCGGGGATTACCAAGATTACACCAAGGAAGGTAATCAGGGCAGTGACTATATCGGATAATTTCATTTTCTCTTTAGAGAAATAGGGGGCAATAAATGTTGCAAAAATGGGAAATGTAGAGAATGTCAGTAACCCGATTGCAACAGAGGAAACTTGGATTGATTTAAAAAACGTACTCCAGTGGATTGCTAAAATAACTCCCATAAGAATAAACCATAGGCCGTCCCTATAATGTTTGACCTTCAGATCTTTTTTAAAATACAGTATAATCATAAGCAAGAATAGGCACGAAAAGAAAGCTCTCCCTAAAACTATTATCATTGGCTGTAATAATAATAGTTTCCCAAATAATCCTGATACGCCAAATAAGAACACGGCTATATGAATTTCCAGCATACGAATGTTTTTTACCTTCATCTCATTGTCCCCCAATTCAACCTAAGGATATAATAGAAATACAGGTTTTTGCGCCTCTTTAACCTTCTAATAATTGGCAGCAGCAAATTTATCGGAGAGATTATTGACCATTGGCGGATTATTGTGTATACTAATTATCGTCTGCTTCAGGCGATAGCTCAGTCGCAGTACGTTTGCCTGGCCCCGTGGTGTAGTGGTTAACATGCCTGCCTGTCACGCAGGAGATCGTCGGTTCAAGTCCGATCGGGGTCGCCATCTTAATGCATAGTACTCATGGGTAGGTGGCCGAGTGGTTAAAGGCGACAGACTGTAAATCTGTTCCGCGAGGTACGATGGTTCGAATCCATCCCTGCCCACCATACTCGAAGTTCGAAGATCGATGATCGAGGTACGAATCGTGATTCGTAATAAGAAAGTGGGATCTTAGAGGTAATTTTGTAAGAAATACCTGTGTTCGAACATCGAATATCGCACATCGCACTTCGATATTGGGGTGTCGCCAAGCGGTAAGGCACCAGACTTTGACTCTGGCATTCGGAGGTTCGAATCCTCCCACCCCAGCCATTTAAGGGCCATTAGCTCAGTCGGCTAGAGCACCTGACTTTTAATCAGGGTGTCCCGCGTTCGAGTCGCGGATGGCCCACCATTTAAGATTATCAAGCGTTAACCATTTTCTATAACACATGATTATGGATGTGTGAACAGGCCATCACATGTCAGAAGGTTATAGGGAATGGCCTAAATATTTAAAACTTATGAAAAAGGATAAGCCTTCTGAAAAGAAGGTCTATTTTTTTATCTATTTTCAAAGGCTTCAATCATCGCATACCAAGCACTACGTGTTACACAAATATATGCTATGTTTATGAAGAAAGAGTTGGCTCTTGTGGGAGTTGTACGGTATAATGAAATAAAGATATTGTAATAATTTAGAAGGGGTGGAATTCATTGACGAATGTATTAGGAAAAAAATGATTATACTTGCAAGTATAGTAGTTTTCTTTTTAATAATGTGTGCGTTAATTATTTTTCCCCTTAACTCCAAGACTCTCTCTGCTAATGACCAAATGAATTACAACATTCGGACCAACAATGTAGTTCATGCTGAAAATAGTGGAGGAGGAAAAACCATGTCTGATTTAACTGCTAACCCGGATGGCCCAGTAGTTGTCAAGGCTAAACAAACGGACTGTAACGACTTTGCTGAAGCGCAGAAACTTGCAAACTTTATAATAAAAGCACCACAAAATATACCAGATGGATTTAGATTGGTCTTCATTCAGCATATTAGGCCAGACTTACCGAAAATTGCTGCTACAGCGAAAAATGATACAGTTTCAGCAGTTTACAGTAACGGGAATGCCCAGTTCAATATCATTCAAGGACATTTTAGTGGAGGCGATGTTCCTGTCGGCCCTGAAGGATCTGCACATGGCACGGTTGAAATCGCCGGTGTGCAAGGAAAATGGGTTAAAGGGGGCTGGAATGTGGTCGAAGAACCATCCGCAGATAGCAAGGGAACAAAGGAATGGAAAAGTAATCCTTTAGACCTTGGGTGGTATAAAGATGGTATTGGTTATGCTATACTAGCCACTGGTATGGAGCTTGATGATATAGTCAAACTTGCAAATTCAATGGAATAAATTTTTACTTTAACCTGTTGCATACAAGTAAACTCTGTGGTATTATGAATATCGTCTTGTTAAACAGTCATGGGGGCTGTAATAATCACCTGTTCGAATCTCTCCGAGCGCACCACAAAATGCCGTTGTAGCTCAGTTGGTAGAGCGTATCCTTGGTAAGGATAAGGTCACCGGTTCAATCCCGGTCAATGGCTCCAAATATGCGGGAGTGGCGTAATTGGCAGACGCGCACGTTTGAGGGGCGTGTGGGTAACTCCGTACGGGTTCAAGTCCCGTCTTCCGCACCATACTGTTCCAATCATATTCCTCGATAGCTCAATGGTGGAGCAACCGGCTGTTAACCGGTAGGTTGTAGGTTCGAGTCCTACTCGGGGAGCCATACCTTTATCCCAGGCGGGTGTAGCTCAATGGTAGAGCACTAGCCTTCCAAGCTAGCTACGTGAGTTCGATTCTCATCACCCGCTCCAATCAAATCTCCTGGCGGCATAGCCAAGTGGTAAGGCAGAGGTCTGCAAAACCTCTATTCCTCAGTTCAAATCTGAGTGCCGCCTCCAATTAATTTGCCGATGTGGCGTAACTGGCAGACGCACGGGACTTAAAATCCCGCGGACTTAACATCCGTACCGGTTCGATTCCGGTCATCGGCACCATTCAAACTTACAGCAGTTATCAGCATAAACCAATAATAACATACTAAGATGCTGGTTATGCACTAAATGATAATTTAATACATACAAGCAGGGAAGAATTTCAACTGAAATCCTTCCCTGCTTCTTTCTTTTAAGAATAAGTATTTTCATTTAAGGATAAGTATCACTGATAAACAAGTTCTAACGAATCGAACTTTAGTTTGCTGTGTCAAGCCTTATCGTTTATATGGCCACGAGATCGTAGTTCTCAGTGGTGCGTATCTGAAAGTCCCAATGAACATCCTTTGGAGCGGTTACCTTCTCCCCCATCAGCTGCTTTATGGCCAGGTATAAGAAGTTAACCCCTGTAAAGCAGGACTTATGAATCCCGGCGGACATTCGGGTATTGATTTCAATAAGGTGTGCCTGACCGTGGTGATATTTCACCTGAATATTATATAAATAACTCAAGGAGAATTCTTTAGTCAGTTTTTGAGCCAGGTCCAGCAAATCTTCATGGTATTCAATGTTTTGCCGATAAAGGTCCAGCTTTCTTCTAGGAACAGCGACGACAAGTTTTCCGTTGTTCCCTAAACAATCAATACTATACTCATCCCCTTCCAGGTATTCCATAACCATAAAGGGTTCCACTTTTTCGGAATTCTGTAATATTCGTATTATCCTATCCTTGGCAATCGTCGAACCTGTTGTTTTGTAGAGCTCATTGACCTCTGTGGTATCTTCCAGAATTTCCTTGAAGCCATTTCCGCCAATCCCGGAGATAGGCTTCAAGCAAGCTCTGCCGCCCTTGTTAGATATTTGCTGATAAGCATTTTGAAAATCAGCAAAACCTTCAATTCGAAAGGCTTTTGGAATAGCTACAACATCCGTTTCTTTTAAAGTCTCGTAAGTTTTCAGTTTATCCTCCAGGACTTGATAAGTTTCACTGTTCCCGATAAACATTACTTTAACCCCAAGCCGTTCAAAATCTTCCTTGTAATCAATTAATGTGGTTACATTATACCTTGGCACAAACAAGTCAATCTTGTGTTTAAGACAAAAATCCAAACAGTAATTGACATAGTCTGTTCCGGTCAACTCAGGCTCCACTTCAAAATAATCTGCAACCTCTTGTAGATAATTATTGGGACATACATGTGAAATAAAGATCTTAAACCTTCGGAAATCGTGGTTATTTAACAACTGTTTAATAATTTGGGGAGTAGACGAAAAACAACGATTGAAATAGATAGTTGGGATTTTTTTAGACATGATTTTATTAGCTACCTCCTATAGGGTTCCCGTATAGGATTAGCAGAAACTGTCAATTCCATACATGCGAAGAAATCCCGTAATCACTGTCTAGGCTTTCTGCGGAACAAAACCTGCCATAGCCGGTCTTTGAATCCCAATTTAAGGGGCGGGGGAGTTGGTTTTCGTCCATAAACCAGACCAAAGCCAAAGTAACTGCGGTTCCTCTTCATAAAACCGGCATTTTTCTGCAAACGGCGCACTAAGCCAGGCTGCCTGTTAATTTTAGACATGAGGTCTTTCACGAGCACCCAATCCTTTTTCAGCTCGTTTAAGACAATATTGCCGTTATCTCTTAAGGGCTGTGGATTTTTAATATCTACATCCTGAAATCCCGCTTGTGCTAATGCCTCAAGCCATTCTTGGAAAGGTAAGGGATTCGTGCCCGAACCAAAACATTCCTCCATTTGATGTCTGACTGCCGCAGGCATTTCTTTCAATATGGCCATTTCTAAATCCGCAACTCTGCCCTCGGGTTTTAGGACTCGATAAAGTTCCCGATACACTTTTACCTTGTCTAGAAAGACCGCAATTGACTCGGCAATAACGACATCAAATTGGTTATCCGCAAAAGGCAGTTCATAAACATCTGCAACCTTAAACTCGACTAAATGGGATACTCCCTCTTTCTCTGCTCTTTGCCGTGCTTTTTCAATCATCTGAGAATTTATATCAATACCCATGATCTTGCATCCGACTGTTTTGGCCAAATGACAAGCGGTCAGCCCGCTTCCGCATCCGGCATCAAGTACATATTCCTCGGGTTTTATTTGGACAGCATCCAGATTTTGTTTAGTTGCGGGAAAACCTCCTGGATGAGAACTTCCTATACCAAGCCAAGCTATCAGTTCAAAATAGTTCATTTCTTCTACCCGTTTGTTTTCACCTATCATGTATGGTCCTCCTTCCCTGAGTATGTGGTATTATATTCCAGGGATAAGTTTGCTGATCATCCTATGACTTGACCAAAACCAGTAATCACAAAATTAATTTTTAAAAATCTTAACTTACAAATAAAAATAACCACCGCCTATAAAAAGCGATGGCTTATCTGTGTAAACTAAGCATTATAAGTTTTAGACGAAAATACGAGAACTAGAATTCAGCTTAGATAATAAATTAAATTCTCTAGTTAATTTTTTTAATGTCTATTGTTTCATGAATGACTTCAGATTTTACATCGACGACTTCACCGAACGTATACATTTGAGTTTTTGTATGATATAGCGTGGATTTTCTCTTTTTGGGAAAATAGTGCCGGTACAGCCCATATAAGGTGACCATCACAGCACCAATCACAAGGATACTAAAGGAAAAAATTATTGTGAAACTACCAATAACCAGAATCGCAATTGTCCATAAAAGTTTATTGAGTTTTGGCATGGCTAAAATCCTCCGTAACTCTAAAATTCAGGCAAGCTCATATAATGTACTTACCTAATTATAACATGAGTCATAAGGTTTTAGAAATTCAATCGGGAAATTCGGTTAATTCTCCGTCCTCAAAATTGATATAGAAACCAGCTTGACGTGTACAGCCCTGCACACCACATAGCCCGCTTCAAACGGGCTCTAACATACTGCGATCAATTTTATGCTTTGAAACGCATATTCTACAGATCTGGCTCCAAGCTCTAGTGCCGTCCGCATGTTTCGGATTGGCATTTTTAAAAATAATGCCGTTGTATTGGTACATCATGACTACCCAAACCTCTTTCTGTGCAGTAATAATACGTTTACGTGACATCAATTTATTATAGCATTATCTCATAGCCTTTTCAGTATAGTATGCTATTCCAATTGCACCGGGACCTACATGTAAACCGATGACAGGTCCAATATCCATAATATCTATATCTGCGTTTAACTTATCTTTGATCAGTTTGGCAAGCGTTTTTGCTTCATTTAGACACTGGATATGATGAACGGCAATCTCTCCTAAACCATAGGCGCTTATATCCTGCAGCATTTTATCAACCATAGCTAAAACTGCGCTATTCTTGGTTCTGACCTTCATTAAAACATTTGTTTTACCATCTTCTACAGTCAGTATAGGAATTATTTTAAAAAGGTTTCCGATTAAAGCACTTGCACCGCCTATTCTGCCGCCCTTTTTCAAGTATTCAAGATTCTCGGGGATAAATAAGAATCTACTCCTTTTTATAGTTTCTAAGGCAGCTTCTTTCACCTGATCAAGTGTCTTCCCTGCTTGAGCAGCTCTTGCTGCCCTAACCGCAGCAAAGCCAAGCTGCATGCAATTTGACCTGGAATCAATGATCTCTATCTGAGCATTCTCATACTTCTCCAAAATCATTTCTTTTACGGTTTGACTCGTTGCAAAAGTACCACTCATTTCTGACGACAGGAAAATGCAGCACAGACTATCGCCCATTTCAATAACACGTTTCATTTCATGATACATATCTCCGACAGAAGGCTGTGAAGATGTGGGAATTCCTCTCTCAGCCATCCTTGTGTAAAATGTCTCATTATCAATGTCAATTTCCCTCATGCTGTCGGTTCCAAACGAAAGATTTAAGGAAACCATTCTGATATTTAATTGGTTTCGAATATCTTCCCGCAGGTAACTTGTGCTATCCGTCAAAACCTGTACTGCCATCTTTTTAGCTCGCTTTCATTACATGCTAATTACCTTATTTCATCTAGCATGCAGTTATTTCAACTAATTATAATTTGTTATAACTAGTTCATTTATAGACTTCTGAAAGAATTTCAATATCATCCTGACTAAGGGATACCGGATCAGGAGGGTCCACACGAACTATAATAAAGGTTCCTTCAATATCCCCTCGTTTTTGAGGCTTTTGGGCCAGGGGGTAGTTTCCATTGTATATGATTGAACACCCCGGACGTACGCTCTCAACGATCTCAAGATAACCCCCAATGGTTAATTCGAAAGCCTTAAGATTATTAGGCATTTCCCGAAGTTCAGGATCTTTTCCGGGCTCTGCTATGAGAACAGTTATCCATTTAACCATTCTACCCTCCAAGATTAGTAGATTAATCATTAAAGACTATAATCACGGTAATTCTATCTTATATCGACATAAATGTCCACGCATAAAGCAAGAATCCTGGGGGTCTGATAGCAAGAAAAAGCCCCGTTCGATGCGGTTAATTCCGCCGACGGGGCTTTCTATCACCTAAAATTCCTAGTCTCTAATGATCGGATCTTCGATTTCACGAGAATCCTATGCTTCTGCTTCTGCCGCACTCTCCGGCACTTCATCGGGAACCAGAGCATTTTCGATGAGTGTACTGAGATGCACCATTTTCATTTTTAGCTTATAGAACTTATTCATATCATTAAACTGGTCAATACAGTTATGACAGGGAATACAGCCAATCTTTGCTCCGGAAGCCACTAATTGATCAACTTTTGGTTTCGCTTTAACCATCCGCTGCTGCTTAGTTGCAGCAACAGCCAGAGCTCCGCCGCCGGCTCCGCAACAAATGTTGTACTTGCCATCCGGATTCATTTCGCGATAGTCTTCAACGACATGTTTGATAACATAGCGCTGGGGTTCATAAACCCCTTCCTTACGAACTGTATTACAAGGATCGTGAAGGGTAACCGGCAGTGGGTTTTTGCTCTTATCCAGTTTTAATCTGCCTTCTTTAATCCAATCGGCGTAAAGCTCGACGATGTGACGTACAGGGAACTGCTTTCCTTTCCAGTAGGTGCGTTGGAACATTTTACAAGAGCGGAAAGCGTGACCACATTCTGTAACGATTAATTCCTTAGCGTTTAAACGCTCTACTTCTTCAAAGAGCGGACGGGTGATTTCCTGGAATTGATCGTTCTTTCCTGTGAACAGACAGATATTAGTCGCATCCCAGCGCTTGCTGCTAAGAGTATAATTAGCTTTAGCTGCCGCAAATACATGTAAAATAGTCTGGAGTTCATGGGGATAATGCTTAACTTCTCTAGCATTGAAGCCAAACATAAAATCTGCATCCGGCTTGTTAATAGGTATCTTATAAGTTGGATCATTGAGCTCTTTCTGGAGTTCTTCTTCAAGCCATTCCAGAGTTTCATCGTAATCGAGTTGTTCTACAGCCATCTGGTTACCGGTTCTGACATGGTCATCAGCAATAATTTGTAAATGACCGGGAGGTACAGGAGTTTTTCCTCGGAAAGCTCTTGTGATAGCTGCAATATTAACACCCATTGGACATTCAACGGTACAACGTTCACACATATTGCAATTCCAGACAAAAGGATCATTTTCTACTTCTTCGCGTAATCCAAGGGCAACTTTGCGAATGAATTTACGAGGATCATTATCCTCAACTAAATCACTGTACTTACACCCGGCCGTACACATACCGCAAGTCAGGCAATTGGAAAAATCATAGCCTTTTAATAATCCAGCTACTTCATCTCTCAGGGTTGGATCAAAGTCTTTAACTTTAAGGGCTTCAGCCATTCTTACTATCACCTCCGACTTGATTAATATTCATTAGGTAATTCTTTTAATTGAGCCATGGAGAAGACCGGGCCATCCTTACATACATATTCCGTACCGATATTGCAACGACCGCAGATTCCCAGACCGCACTTCATGCGCATCTCTAAGGAGGTATAAATACTTTCCGGAGTAAACTTTAACTTTTCTAAGACCGGCAAGGTAAATTTAATCATGGCTGGCGGTCCGCAAACGACTGCATAGGTATCTACGGAAGAAGGAGCAATTTGTTCCGTGATGCTAGGAATGAAGCCTACGTGTTTAGTCCAGCCTTCCGCAGGTCTGTCAATAGTTGTTACCAGATTAATGTTGGGATTGTTTTCCCACTCGGCTAATTCTTCTTTATAGAGCAATAAGCCAGGGTTTCTGGCACCGTAAATAACCGTAATGTCACCATAGTCCCCGCGATGTTTGTCATCGAGCATATATTTTGCCAGGGCACGCAGAGTTGTAAACGCAAAACCTCCGCCGATAATAACAACGTTTTTCCCTTTAAACTTTTCAAGCGGATAGTAATTACCCATTGGTCCTCTAACCCCTACCATAGTACCTTCTTCTAAAAGGTGCAGGGCATTAGAGACACATCCTACTTTAGCAACCGAAAACTTTAGAATTCCAGGCTCGGTCGGGGAGGTTGCGATTCCAAAAGGTGCTTCTCCATGACCATAGGCGCTGATTTCCGCAAACTGGCCGGGCATATATTTGAAGTTTTCCTCATCTTGCTTGTTGAGAAACTCAAAGGTGAAGGTATTGATCAGTCTATCTTCAGTTTCCACTAAATTTTTAATGAGCTTCATTGTTATCGGGATATATGGATTCTGTTGCATCATTCCACCACCAATTCTGCTTTGTTAGCCCCATCAATGACTTGCCGTATATCCATATTAACCGGGCAACTCTTTATGCAGCGACCACAGCCTACGCACGCCATAGCCCCATTGTTATGGACATAATAGTTAAACTTGTGCATTAAACGCTGACGCCAGCGGGCTTTTTTCTTATCCCGGGGATTATGACCGGAGCCATGAAGGGTAAAGAGAGGAGCCATACAAGCATCCCAGGTTCGTACTCTGGTGCCCTCATTCTTGCGTACTTCTTCAGAAATGTCAAAGCAATGGCAGGTAGGACATGAGAACGAACAAACATTACACCCAATGCACTTTTCCTGGAGAGTATCCCAGAAAGGACTATTAAACATTTTATCAAGCTTACTGGTGGTGTTTGAGAGATCAACTTTACTGGCGGTTTCCGCACTCTTCAGTTTGGCAACTAAGGCTTGCTCATCCGCGGAAAGTTCTGAGAGGGATTCGAAACGGGCGGCTAAGGCCTTCCCTTTTTCTGTGATCACTTCGACTTCATAGGAATCTCCGAGGTCGATGAGAAGGATATCGGAACCTTCACTGCCGGCAGGAGAAATACCAAATGAGGAGCAGAAACAAGTAGGCGCTATTTTGGTGCAGGCGACCCCGATGATCACAGCTTTTTCACGTCGCTCATAATAATAAGGGTCGGTATATTGATCATTTTTAAAGACCATATCTAAGAGCTGCATCCCCTTAGCGTCACAGGGTCTGATCCCAAAAAGAACGGTGTCCTCTACCTTAAGTTCGCTCTTAACGGTTACATCTTTACCCTCTTTCTTGTAAGACATGAGTTTTTCATGCTGAGGGAAAAAGAAGGCTTTGGGAGGAAGTTTAGAATTTAGATAATCTTGCTTGACTTCTGAGAAGCTTTTGACTCCTTTGAAAGCAATACCGTTCGCATCACTGACAGGAGCAATGATTTGGTACTCAGCGGTTAAAGCATCAAATACCTGGCCGAATTTTTCTTTACTTATCTTCATTATCTTCACCTCACTCCTTTACCAAGAACTGTTCTGGATCATTGGTTGTATACTCATTAAGAGCAGGTTTGCCATCTTCACTGATACCGGCTTCGTGATTATACATAACGTAAACATCTTTGGTCATCTTGCGGTTCAAGGCCCGGATATCGACACCTTGCGGACAAGCACGAGTGCAGGCACCGCAATCGACACACCGGCCGGCTAAGTGCATGACACGTCCGGCTTGGAAGAAGAGATTTTCGGCGCGGTTTACTCCGCCTGTCAGCCATCTTGGGGAGTTGCAGTCCACGAAACATTCCTGGCAATAGCATAATGGACATGCATTGCGACAAGCATAACAGCGGATGCATTTGCTCATTTGCTCTTTGAAATAATCCTGGCGTTCGCCCGCTGATTTTTCTTCTAAAGCGATAACATCAGCAAAGTCCGGGGCGTCTTGAGAAACTTGGATGGTTTCCCCAATATGAACATCTTCCATAACCGGGTTGGGATAACGGCAGGTCTGACAGGTAGCGTCTTTAAGTTCAGCAAAAAGATACTCCTTATCTCCTTCCATCCCTTTAACGGATATTTTTCCGTCACTGATACCAGCCTCTAGGATTTCTCCGACGTCAGCTCCGATTTTCCGTTGATCGATAACGCCATGACAGGAAACCCCGATGATATACAGGTCATCTCTGACCAGTTGGTTTTCTTGTAAAAGGACCGCCAGAGCGCGGCTGTCACACCCTTTAGCGATAATGGCTTTTTTGCCAGGAGTCTGAGCAACGTACCCAGCTAAGTTATTCTCACAGGTTTCATCCCAGATCAATAAATCGGCACCTTCAGGAGAATGCACAAAGCATGGGGTCGCTTTAAGAGGTAAGGATCCTTTTTCGTAGCCGATAACTACATCGACTTTGCCTTCAGCCAGCAACTGACGGGCCTTTTCCCGGATATCGCTAATGACATTATTCACCCGCTGCACCCCCGTCATCTACTTTAAATATCCCGTTATTAGGACCAAGGGCACTAACACGCTCGGTAACTCCTTTTACAACTTCCGCAAAACGAATACCTTCCGCTGCTGATACCCAAGAGAAATTGACCCGGTCTTCCTCTAAACCTACATGGTTCAGCAATGATTTAATTAGGGCAAATTTTCTTCGTGCCACATAGTTTCCGCTGATATAGTGGCAATCCCCCGGGTGGCATCCGGATACTAAAACCCCGTCCGCCCCATTGGCCATTGCTTTCAGAACATATAAAGGATTGATTCTTCCGGAACATGGGACTCTGATGGTTCTGATTGTAGCCGGATATTGAATTCTGCCAACGCCTGCAAGGTCTGCACCTGCATAACTGCACCAGTTACACAAGAAGGCTGCAATTTTTGGCTCATAGTTTTTCGTTTCAGTTTCTACCTGAATTTCTCCCATAATCATCTACCTTTCCCTAGTTAGTTAGGTGCCCAAAATCTATAGGGAGTTTAACATCTCGACAATTTGCTCGTTGGTACATCCTCTGAGACTGATAGCGCCGCAGCGGCAACTGGAAGCACATGCTCCGCAGCCTTTACATAAGGCATCATTAACAACTGCTACGCGATTTTCATGATCAACGGTGACTGCTTTAGCTGAACAGACAGCCTCACAGGTTCCGCAAGCGGTACATTTGCGTTTATTGACAAAGGCATTCAGACCCGCTGATTCTACTTGATCCTTAGACAAGGCTACCCCTGCACGTCCTGCCGCTGCTTTAGCCTGGGCAATGACTTCTTCCATGTTCTTCGGACTGTGGGCAATACCGGCCATAAACACTCCATCCGTACTGAAGTCAACGGGACGCAGCTTCATATGAGCCTCTAAGAAGAATCCGTCGGCATTGAGCGGAATTTTGAACCACTTGGAGAGTTTCTTGCCGTCTTCAGGGGCTTTAATAGCAGCAGCTAAGCAAAGCACATCTGTTTCAATTTCAATGGGCCTGTCTAAGACATGATCATTAATTGTTACAACAAGGGCATCCCCTTCTTTAGCAACAACCGGTTTGGCATTCTCACTATAGCGGACGAAGATGATACCGATGCGTCTTGCTTCCTCATAGTCCTCTTCAAAGTAACTATAAGTTCTCATATCACGATATAAGATAAAGACATTAGCTCCCGGGTTTTTCTTCTTGACTTTAAGTGCCAGCTTAACTGATTTTGTACAGCAAGTACGGCTGCAATAGGGATTTTCCTCAGAGCGGGAACCTACACATTGAATGAAGACAAAATTCTTGGCATTTTCCACTTTGGCATCATGATTGTAAAGAGCTTCGTCCATTTCAATTTGGGTCATGACACGCTCGTCTTGGCCATAGAGATACTCGTTCGGTTTATATTCCTGACCGCCGATGGTCAGAAGTGCAACACCGTGGGCGATCTGTTCACCATTTTCCAAGGTGGTGGTAAAGTTGCCTAAGAAACCGCCGACATCTTTAATTCCCACACCAACGTGAAGTTTAATCTTCGGATGGCTGCTTACTTTTTCAATAAGCCCGGCAACAAAGGCTTTCATATCTTCTCCTCTGAAACCAGTGGAGAATCTTCTGGCTACGCCGCCTAAAACATCGGTTTTTTCCACTAAATGAACTTCATATCCTTGATCCGCAAGGGACAGAGCACTTGTCATGCCTGCAACTCCGCCTCCGATCACCAGGGCGGCATGATTCATATCCATGAAAATCGGCTGGGTTTGCTGCTGCATGGAAGCACGCACGATAGCTAACTTTGTGAGATCTTTCGCTTTTTCGGTTGCTTTTTCAGGCTCGTTCATATGAACCCAAGAACATTGGTCACGGATGTTTGCCATGTCGAACAAGTGCGCATTCAAACCGGCTTCCTTCAATGTTTCTTGGAATAAAGGCTCGTGAGTTCGCGGACTACAGGAAGAAACCACAATTCTGTTAAGTTTTTGTTCACTGATCAAGGCTTTGATGGAAGCCTGAGCATCTTGAGAACAAGCATAGATTTTATCGGTGGCATAGGCTACCGTGGGCAAGGTTTTTGCGTATTCGACGACACTTGGTACATTAACAACACTGCCGATATTGACACCGCAGTGACAAATAAAGACACCTGTTCGGATAACATCTCCGGCTACATCCATTTCAGGCGGATATTCTTTTTCACTGACTAAGGTTCCCCGCTCTTCCGCTAATAAGGCAGAGGCGGCACCGGCGGCTGCACTGGCCTGCATAACGGTTTCAGGAATATCTCTCGGACCGCTGAAAGCTCCTGCTGCATAAACCCCTTCTTTAGAGGTGTTTACTCCGGTTAGCGGCTCAAGCTCTGCGAATCCATATTTATTAACTTTAAGGTCTAAGAGTTTGGCTAGTTCTTTGGAACTGTCGCCCGGCTCAAGACCCACTGACAGAACAACTAAATCAAATTGATCCATTTTAAGCTGACCATCTTCTGTGGAGTATCTGATGACCGCATCTCCGGAATCATCTGTAGCTTCTACAACTTCATAGACACGGGAACGAATGAAATTAACTCCCTGCTGATTCTTGGCGTTGTTGTAATATTTTTCGAAATCTTTACCGGGAGTTCTCATATCCATATAGAAAATGGTTGTATCGACGGGAATGTGACTGTGCTCTTTGGCAATAACTGCTTCCTTGATGGCGTACATACAGCAGACACCGGAACAGTAGTTTTTGTCAATTTTAGCGTTTCTGGAGCCGACGCACTGAATCCAGGCGATTTTCTGCGGTTCTTTTTTGTCAAAAGGCCTTACCAGATGTCCGTCGAAAGGTCCTGAGGCACTGAGCAGACGCTCGAACTCAAGACTTGTGATAACACTTTTAATTTTTCCGTAACCGTAATAATCGAGGGAAGAGGCATCAAAAATTTTGAATCCGGGATTAAGGATCATGGAGCCTACTTCAACTTCGAATTCTTTGTCTTCCATATGATGATCGACCGCACCGGCTTGACATGCTTTAACGCATTTCATGCAGATCTCTTTGCCTTTTGCTTTACCCCGGGACTGATACAAACAATTCTTTTCATCAATTCCATAGGCATTAGGGAAGGCTTGTGAATATTGTTTAAACGCGGCTTTACGTTTTCCTAAGCCTTGATTGAATTCATCATCGACTTTTACCGGACAAGCTTCAGCACATGCTCCGCAGCCGGTACATTTTTCCAGATCAATATAACGGGCCTTTTGTTTAATGGTGACTTTGAAATTTCCGGCTTCTCCTTCGGTTTTGACAACTTGTGAGTTGGTGTAGGTTCTGACGTTAAGATGGCGTCCACACTCAACCAATTTAGGGGATAAAATACACATCGAGCAATCATTGGTCGGGAACGTTTTGTCCAACATCGGCATAGTTCCGCCAATTGCTGACGATTCTTCTACCAAATGAACTAAGTATCCCGACTCTGCCAAATCCAGTGCCGCTTGAATCCCCGCAATCCCTGCGCCTACAATCAAAACAGAACCTATTTTATTTGGACTCATTACAACCCCTCTTTCATCCTTACTCCTTATAAAGATAGTTAAAACGATCACAAGGAACAAAGTATTTACTTCGCCATTAATTCAAAAAATCCTTTCTCAAGATGACAAAATATTATGGGATTAAATAATTTTATAGCAATAAACATAATTAAGGCGTTTAATTGACATATACCCGGATAATACCCTTTATTTTCCCTCTGCGGGGAAATTATTAAGGGGAATTTTTGAATAATTCCCGCTATTGCTATTTATGATTGCGGACAGACTTCAGTATTATTGGTTGCCTTTATACACCCCCAGACTTATACTTTCCGACCTGAAAAACACCCCAAAACCATTCAAAAAATCTGTAGCCCTCAAAGGAAGGCAGCTTCTCCCACAGGAGTGAACTCATCGCATGGAGAGGCGATAAAAGCCCACAAACCGGTGCGGGGAAACGTAGCCACGGGTTCACATCAGGTATTACCCAGAGGTTTGGCGGAGTCCCGCGCCGGTGAGTGGGCGAGCCTCGGAGTGCTGAGTTAACGGATGTGAGAGAAGCAGCCCGACCCGAGGGACCTATTTTCATTCATCAGTGGTGCCGCAAAGCGGTATGGGAGCCTGATTGCCAAGAACTTTTACGAAACTCATCAGATAGATCAATTTCGCATCCCAAGGTAAATGAATATAAAGTGCAGCGCGTAACATCAATCTTATTCAAACGTTCAATGGCCAGGGCATATAGCGAGAGTTGAAGAGCATACCGTTCTCTTAAGATTGAGGCTGCTTCAATTGCGCTGTCCGTCGGAACCGAATCTGTCTTGTAATCAAGAATCTCTGCTTTTAGTTGATGAAATTCATCTTTGTAGATAAGAACAACATCAATCACCCCTTGAACCAGGATATTTGTAAGGTCCTCAGTTGGCAGGGTCAAGGTAAATGGCACTTCCCGAAGCAGCTGATGGGCGCTGAATAACCGCTGACCCAGGGGCGTGTTAAGAAAATGAACAATCTGTGTGGGGTGAATGACACTCTTCTGTTCCGTCGTGAGAATTTCTCTTTGTTCCAGGTCATTGACAAACTTGATCATGGTATCAACTTGCTCCATCTGGGACAGGGTTGACCAAAACGCCGCTAACTCCTTAAAGGGAAGGTGCTGCATAACTGTATGCAGCGCGGTTCCGCGTTCGGCAGCAGTCAGAGGTTGTGTGGTCTGAAGGAATTTTGGCCGTTTTACACCATCTGTCTGCTTACGGAGCATAGGCATTATGGATACCTCTTCGTTTGCATGCCAGGCATTTTGACGTTTTAATTCACTAACGCTGGTTTTTGCCGCCTGTTGAACCGCTTTAAGGTGGGGATACTGCCAGCTTAAGCGGCGGTTGACCTCGGAATACCAGTGTTCAAGGGTGTTATCGTTACATGAGATTCCAGACTTACTTTGCCCGGCATCTGCTGCCTCTTCCTCACTTTGAGATCCTTCAGGCTTCTCTTCAAGAATATTTTGGTTGGGGCTTGCTGTCGATTCCGATGTTAAACGTTGATGAATATGGAGTTCCCAACATGAGGAATTATCCGGCATCGTAAAGGCCGGTTCTGAATCGGTTTCACCAAAAAGCCGGGCAGGATGGCGAACTAAAGCAGGACCAATCCAATCAAGAAAGCACTTGGCACTCCTGAGCTGCCCTTCCGGTAAGCAGACCTCTTCCCATTCTAAGGTGCGCTGCCATTTTTGAAGGGTATTGTCCAGGTTTTCGATATGACCATAGAGAAACAACCGTTCTTTTGCTCTGGTCAGAGCAACATAAAGAATCCGCAATTCTTCCGCCAGAGATTCTTGAGCCAGTTTCTGCTTAACCGCGTATTGAATGAAGGAAGGGTAGCGAACATTGTTATCCACGTCAATGACCGGCATACCTACACCTAATTTAGAGTGCAGAAGCATCTTACCCTTGAGGCTTTGAGTATTAAATGACCGTCCAAGACCGACAACAAACACGACCGGAAATTCCAAGCCTTTGCTGGCATGGACGGTAATCAAGCGAACCACATCTTCATTTTCCCCTAAGGCCCGTGCACTTCCCATATCTTTGCCTTGTCCCTGAAAGCGGTCCAGAAAACGAAGAAAACGGAACAAGCCCCGATACCTGGTGGCCTCAAAGTGACAAGCACGGTCATAGAGCACGCGAAGGTTGGCCTGGCGCTGTACACCGGCCGGCAAAGTACCAACATAAGCTAAGTAGCCGGTTTCGTCATATAAAGACCAAAGCAGTTCTGCCAGGGAGGTACGGCGTGACCGTGTTCGCCAGACTTGCAGATTCCTCCAAAAAACTGAGATTTTCTCCTTCAGCATTGGCAGGGCGTTTAATTGCTGCTGAGCGTGTTTCAGCTTTTCAGGCAGGGTTTCCTGGTACAGTCCTAAAATCTCTTCGAATTCACAGACTTGAACCGGGTCCGAATTCCCCTCACATCCGGCCCATATTGCCAGAGTTAAGGCTTCGTAGAAGTCTCCTTCGGGAAGGATCATCCGGATTTTAGCTAATTCACTTCCGTTCAAGCCTACAAGGGGAGAGCGAAGAACGGCCGCCATAGGGATATCCAGGTGGGGGTTGTCGATGATCTTGAGCAGGGATAAAACAGTCTCCACTTCACTGGCTCCGAAGTATCCGCTGGTTGTTTCAGCATAAACAGGAATATCAGCGGTTTGGAATTCTTCGACGTAAATGGGCGCCACGGCTGAGTAGGAACGCATTAAGATGACAATATCCGAATATTGAACCGGGCGGAAATCTCTGATCTCTTTGTCATAAATCTGAAATTCCCCGCCGCGAACCATGCGCTGAATCCGTGCACTGACAAGCCGGGCTTCAATTCGTGCCTTATCAAGATCTTCTAAGGACGGAGTGTCCTCTGCCCCAGCTGATAAATCTTCCGCTGCTTCGTTCATTCCCTCATCAGAATATGAGGACAACTCGCTTTTTATACGTTTAGGATCAATAAGATGGACTTCAATAGGGCCTTCTGCCGTGCGGATTTGATTCTGCCCGGATACAAAGGATGCACCATACTGCAAGGCCGCCAGATCATCATAGGCAATTTCCCCTGCGCTTATCGTCATAATCTGGCGAAAGAGAAAATTCACCCCTTCCACCACTTCCAAACGACTTCGAAAGTTGCGGTTCAGATCAATCACCATTTTTGTCTCACTTTGATGGTCAGGCTGCCAATGGGGCAGGAGATTATATTTTGCAATAAATAAATTGGGATCTGCCATGCGAAAACGGTAGATGCTTTGCTTTACATCTCCTACCATAAAGAGATTTGGGAGTTCCCCTTGCCTGGATACCTGATGTAAGATACGTTCTTGAACAGGGTTGATGTCCTGATATTCATCCACTAAAACTTCAGCATAATACTCTTTTAGCCCTTGGGCAATCAACGAAGGCTCCCCATCTGCTTCCAGCAAACGAAGAGCGAAATGCTCCAGGTCCGTAAAGTCTAAGATATTGCGACGTCCTTTGGCCGCCCCGTAGACTTGAGAAAATTCCTGAACTAATTCACTGAGGGTTTGGGCCATGGTTCCCATCTCACCCAAGGCAGATAGCTGCTCTTCAAGGGGATAAGCAAAGACTGCCTCTTTTAGGGAATTGAGTTTCTTTTTGGCATCCTCCCTCAATTTTTTGCTTTCTTCCTGCAGCTTTTTCTTATAGGATTCCTCAGATTTCGACCGCATGGGCGGAAGCTTGGGATAATTGACAACGGATTGAAATTGAGCTTCCACTTGCGCCCAATCCCCTTCTTTTAAGGCACGGCTAAGCAGCCCAACGCGATTTAAATCATCCTGGAAGGTTTCCGCGTAGAGGATGGGTCCCCCGGGACGTTGGGCAATTTGCCCGGCCTGTTCAAGTAAGTTTATGGTTTCATTCACTAAATCGAGAAGTCCTTGACGAACTGCCTGCCCCCATTCGCTTTGGATCAGGGATTCGGTGCTGTCCCAGGTATAGGCTTCTTTCAGTGAACTTAACCAGCTATGGGGCCGGGGCTGACTATAAGCAAAGGTATATAGCCGCAGAACATAATCCATTAAAGGCTGATCATCGCGATCCGTTCCAAAAGCGTCAACGAGTTTCAGAAAGTCCGGGTCTTCCGAAGCATATCTGGCTTCAAACAAATCTTCGATCACATCTTGACGCAGCAGGTCTGCCTCAGCCTGATCCGCGACTCGAAACGCCGGATCAAGTTCCAGCTGATAAAAATACTTGCGAATCAACTCCAAACAAAAGGAATGCAAGGTCGTAATACTTGCTCGGTGAAGAAGGGTCCGTTGGCTGATAAGCCGCTCGATTTCTTTAGTCTCATGTTCCTGAAACAAAGCATTGTCCAAGGCTTTGCCGATCCGCTCCCTCATCTCGTTAGCCGCCGCTTTGGTAAAGGTAACAACCAGAAAACGATCCACATCAACCGGGTGATCCGCATCTGTGATCTGATGAATTAAACGCTCAACAAGGACGGCTGTTTTACCGGAGCCGGCCGCAGCTGCTACTAAGAGTTCCCCGCGCAAACGAATGGCGGCACTCTGTTCGTTTGTCCATTTTGGTTTATTCACTCAAATCACCCTTCTTCCTCGTTCTCTTCTCCCAGCCAGTTTAGCGCTGACCCCTTAATATCCTTCGTTTCCGGCAGCACCATAGGGTCAGCCGAATTACCGGTCTTTGAGTTTTCCAGACGTTCCCAGACCTCTTCCGGCTTTAAGACAGCCAGGTCCCGGTATTGGTTCTCAGGCAGGTAGGGATCAAAGTGGCAAACGGGCTTATAGGCACAATACTGGCATCCTGTACTTTTGCCGCGGCGGTAAGGAGACAGGGAAATATCGCCGTCTAATATTTCTTCGCCCTTCTCTCGAAACCACTGCTGCAAATAATCACGAAGCAGAGAAAACTGCTCCTCTGTCAAAACATTTGATCCTTTTGTAAAGGCCCCGTCTTTTTTCAATTTAATGCCCAGCAAATCCGATTGTCCTGTGGAAAAGGTCGCATCCATGGCTTCTAAAACCCTGGGATTAGCTAATAAAAACCCGCTGACTTTGACAGCTTTAACACGGCGCTGCTCCAGTTCGTCTGCGCTGAGGGGAACTTTCTCTTCAAGCTGTGGTTCCAGAACGGGGAAATATAAAAATCCCGCCGGAATCTTCTGGGGCAAGATAGTTTGCGTTTCTGAGGAATTAACCTCTTCGGAGGGGAGCGGAGCCGTCGTGTTCAGCAAAACTTCCGCTCCCTGCAAGGCCACATTTAAATAGGTTAATAATTGAAGATTTAAACCGTAATAAACTGAATCCAGAGATAAGGATAATTCCCGGGATTTATAATCAAGGATCCGCAAATAGACCTGTCCATCCAAGAACGCGGCATCTACCCGGTCAATTTGCCCTCTGAGAATGAGGGAATCCTCTTCGCTTAAAGGAATCTCTATCCCGGGGAGGGGTTGAGCGGGACCAAAACCTACTTCCAGCCGAATCGGGATAAATACCCCTTTTCGGGCATGCTCTCCTAAGACTCGAACAGCGTGATGAACTGTGCGCTTTAGTTTATGAGTTAAATAGCGGTAGCGGGCGCTGCTTAAAAGGATTTCATGCTGAAGACCGGGTGCCAGTTGATCTGCCAGATCACTGACAATTGCCCAGGACTCTTCCTTTGTCAGTTTGCCCCAATCCAGGCCTTGGGTTTGTAGTTGGAGGGCAAAATTGTGCAGAAGTGTGTGAAAAAATTCTCCCATATCCGGGCTTGACAACTGGTAGGTAGATCTTTCACGCAGCTTTAGACCATAGCGGGCATAATGGCTAAAGGGACACTTAGCGAATTGTTCAAGACGGGAAACACTGGCCATCAGGCGTTTGCCGTATAAGCGGCGGGCCAGGGGACGCTGGAGTTTTCCCTCTTGATTTTGAGTCAAAAGGCTATCCTGTAATTTCATGATTTGCTGGCGGCGAAGAGGATCTTCAATCAGCCACTTTTCCGCGGCTTGCCAAAGAGGAGAAAGGGGTTCCCCCTGGCGCAGGGTACGGAGCTGTCCGGCGTAGGATTGAAGGACTGAATCAGGCTGACTTATCCGCTGAATATCCTCGATATTACCCAAGAAACACTCGGTAAGCTCAGGAAAAAGATGGTTAAGCCGAGTGACAACCGGTGAAACTGTCAGGCTTTTCCCCTCTTCATCTGTCAGAGGATAACAAACCACAAGCTTTTCTACGGCCCGGGTAAGTGCCATATAAATAAAGAATTGTTCCTCAAAGGTCTGAAACTTTCCTTTAGGGGCAAGGGCAACTCCGGCTTTCTCTAATTCTTCTCTTTCCTCTGCATCCAGCACCCCATCAGATACAGGCCGCGCTGGAAGTATTCCTTCATTAGCTCCGATCAGAAAGAGAACCCGGACTTCGGGATTCCGTGAACGGTCTAATGATCCCACTAAAACCTGGTCAAGCCCCGGAGGGATCAGGCCAAGTTCAATTCCCTCCAGGCCGGAGGAAAGTATTAAAGCATAGTCCTCCAGCTCCAGACATTCTTCCCCTAGTCCGGCGACGATTTCATCCAAGACCTGGATGACCGATTCCCAGATTTGATCATGCAATCCGGCCTCGCTGAGGTCTCCCTCTTCCTGGGCCTTTTGGGACCATGTCCTTAAGGTTCCGGGAACGTCAAGGCTTTCTAAGAAAACATACAGGGCTTCAGTCATTGTCCGTACATTCGGCATTTCTGCCTGACCTTTAGGTAAAACCTCCTGGCTAAAAGGAAAAATAAGGTTAAAAACAGTCTGACGGGAGGAGTTTAGTTCAATCTGATAGTTAAGCTCTGCGGCACGTTGTTCCTCATTTTGCCCTAAAGACCATTGACGATGATAGCGCCAGGGGATATTCCTGGTCCAACCCTCACCGTGTATCCCATGTTCCAGCACATAGTTTTCCAGACGATCCACAGCATCTCTTGTCAATGGGAAAAAATCGGTCTTCAGGCAGCGAAAAAGCGGTTCATAACTCCAATGACTCTGGGCCACTTCCAGAATGGATTTCAGCAGTTCAATCAAAGGATGATGAAGAACAGAACGTTTATGATCAATAAAATGAGGAATTTCATAAGAGGTAAAAACCTGTGTAATCAGTTCATGATACCCTGAGAGATCCCGGCTCGTGACAGCCATTTCATGCCAGCAAAGCCCTTCATCCCGGGCCAGGCGCCTTAATTCCCAGGCTGCCCCTTCTACTTCAGCCCGCCGGTTAACGGCTGATAAGATCTGAATTCCTTCGGAAACGCTCTCCTCAGTCATTTGGTAAGCAATCGTGGGATAAGCAGCGAAATATTTTTCCAAATGCCAAAGCCAAGGATGCTTATAGCGTTTTGAACTTGTTAGTAAGGTATGAGCATAAACCTGGGTTCCGGTTTCCAAGGCCATACGCTGCAGGTCCTGATAGGTTTTCCAAGGACCGGCAAATAACTCTTCCCCGGCTTTAAAGATCCCCTCTTCAAGCTCCCGCTCCTCTTTAACATACATTGGGTCAAGGGGAGAGGTTATAATCACTTCTTGGGCAGTTAGCATCAGGTTTTTTAAAACCTCTAATTCTTGAGGGGTAAATCCGGTAAATCCATCAACCCAAACCTTAGCTCCTTGAATCAGGAATGCAGAAGGGATCTTTTCTGCCAGAACTGAGAGTTCATCATCAGGGTCCCGGATAACTTGTCCCAGAGCTGCTTGAAACTCTTCATAAATAAGAGCTAAGTCTTCAAGCTTATCCTCTAAAATCCCCTTCGTATGTCTGACCTTCCTTAAATCGTCCGGAGCGATCCGATAGGTTTTGAATTCTCCGATTGCCTGAGCGAGAAGTTCGGCCATACCGGGCCGGGCGGCGGATCGTGCAAAGGCTTTTAATTCAAGACGATGTTTTAAAAGAATCCGGCGCAGGAGCATCCGTTTGCCGGTCTGGCCAATCAGGACTTTTTGCCCTCCTCCGGTTTCAGAAAAAACCCGCCACCCCAGTCGTCGAAAGCTTAAAACCTGGGCACGCAAGCTCCCGCCAAGATCCGGCGTATTAGCCAGGGCAACTTCCATCTGATAGGTAGCCTGCTCCGGGACAAGGAGGATCAAAGGAGAGCCCCAGGGTTCTCTGCGCAGCTCAGCTCGGATCTCTTCTAAACACAGAGTGCTTTTGCCGCTGCCTGCCCGACCGAAAACGAACCGAAAACCCATCTAAATCCCGCCCTTCAAAGAAACTCTTTTTATAATAATTTTGTTAAGTATTAGTAAGATTAAGACAAGAAGCATGCATGTAACACATTATTTATCCATAGTTATATAGAAGTGACTTGGGGGTGAATGAGGTTGCGCATTTTAATCATATCTCGCCGGAAACTCGTCTTAACCTTTTTGTTCCTGCTCACCTTGGGAGGTTTTCTCACAATGGCTCAGGGTTCAATGACCGTTCCTTCTATAGTTAAAGCTCCTGGCACTTACTATATGACCAATACGCAGGAAAAAATCGCGGCTTTGACCTTTGATGATGGACCTGACCCAATCGACACACCGGCTGTTTTGGACATCCTTAAAGAAAAGGACGTGCGGGCAACCTTCTTTGTTTTAGGAAAGGCAGCCCAAACCTACCCCTTCCTATTAAAGCGTCTGATCAAAGAAGGACATGAAATCGGAAATCATGGTTATAGCCATGATTATCAGCAGCGCCGTTTAGTCGAAGAAATGAATCAAACCGATCAGGCAGTCTTTGCCGCAACCGGCTACCACACCTACTTCTATCGTCCTCCCGGAGGATTCGTCTCAAAAAGCCAACTGGAAACCACGAAACGAAATGGGCATGTTGTAGCACTTTGGAGTGTGGACAGCAAAGATTGGCGCAATCCCGGAGTAAAACAAATCACAGATAATGTTGTAAAAAATGTTTTTCCCGGCTCGATTATCCTTATGCATGACGGCGGTTATCGGCGTACTCAAACCGTAAAATCCTTAGGACCCATTATTGATGCCCTAAAAGCACGCGGATACCGCTTAGTTACCTTGAGTGAGCTTAGGATGCTGGATGCTGAAACCAAGTAGCACTAGCCCTCATTAGTAATAAACCCGCTGCCAAAGACTTCCCCTGCATTTTGGATGATTATAAAAGCATTGGGATCAACTTCCCGTACAGCTCGTTTCAGCCGGCCTATTTCAGGCAGACTGACAACACAGATAATAATGTCTTTCGGCTCGCAGGAGTAAGCTCCCCTGCCATGCAGATAGGTGGCGCCCCGGCCTAGATCCACCATAATTCGGTCGACGAGTTCTTCGGATCGATCTGATATGATGGTGATTGATTTCGACGGAACTCCGCTCTGAACCAGGTCAAGCACGCGGCCATAAACAAAAAGCATAACCAGGGTATAAAGTGCCGCTTTTGAACCCAGCACCGCCCAGGATAGCAGGATGATCAATCCGTTGATAGCCAGGGCGGAGGTTCCCATGGGCACACCATATTTCTGCTGAATGATTTTAGAGACGATGTCTGTGCCGCCTAAGCTCCCGCCAAAGTGAAAGACTATGGCTGAGGAAACCCCGGAGATAACCCCGCCATAGAGTGCCCCTAACAATATGTCGTTAAAGTCCAGCGGTTGAACCCCGCTGAATAGATCCAGGAAAACAGAGAATACTGCCAGCCCCCATATGGTCTTAAAGACGAATTGTTTATCCACTTCCCGCCATCCTAAAACAAGCAGAGGCACATTCAAAAGAAAGGTCATGACCCCAATCGGAAGACCTAACGTATAGAAGAGGAGCAAAGCAATCCCGCCGACTCCGCCGCTGCTTAAGCCGGAATAGACAATAAAGCCCTGAATTCCGTAAGCAGCAAGGATGGCTCCGACAGAAATTCCTATGATCCTGCCAATAAACTTTGATCGCTTTGATAGTTTCAAGTAAATACCCCCTGCCTTGGTTGAAGATTCATTTACTTATTATATAGAGATTATAGTTCTACGTAAAGTCAGCCGGCTGCCGGGAAAAGGGCCTGGACCACGCTTTTGATGCAGGTCCAGGCCCTTTTAGGTTGCGGATACTTGAGACAAGGGGATAGGTTTCTTGGGTTGGGCAGCTCCCGGGTTGGGCAGCTTCGCCACATCCGTGCAAGATTAGTTAATTCGTGCGAAGACAGTGTCTTCGTACCGCAGCACTCCGAGGCTGGCCCACTCGCCGGTGCGGGAGCTACCTTCAGCGGATAAGTCTTCTTTGGAGATTGCCGCTTCGGCGAAACTGTCCACCGGACACTTTCGTGCCAAACCTCCGGGTAATACCTGATGTGAACCCGTGGCTCCGTTTCCCCGCACCGTCTTGTGGGCTTTTATCGCCTCTCCATGCAATGGGTTCGCTTCTGTGGACGAAGCTGCCCTGCCTGCGGGTCTAGGGATTGTTCTGCATGCCTTTAGGGTCTTTTTTTAGGGTAAAAGATTCCACGAAGCCTTACCAGGCCCCCCCCAAAGTTTTGCTTACATTCTCAACAAACTGGCTGAAGGAGCGCTTGTCTGCTAAGCGGATGCGTCAGTGGAGCCGCGCTAAGGCGAGCGCAGACGGTTCGCGTCCCCGTAGCGCGCCGCAGGTTCACATGCAGAAATACCCAGAGGTTCGGACGCGCTCGCGAACCGTCCAGCGAGCCAGCGGCGGAACTCGCAGACGCGTGCGGACCGAAGACATCGTCTTCGCACGGGTTAACATAGCAGACAAGCGCTCCGCTCCAGAGTCAGACAGTAGAACCGCCCCCCTGTCTAACCCAGGAGGCTTTTTTCAGAGCAGGGGTAATGTTCAGCCCTAGTTAAGCTACTACTGGGATCTGCTCTTTTTCCATACTCTATAAAGGCTCCAGCCCAAAGCACAGGCCAGCAGGTACGGCAAGGCATACCCTATACCGACCACCAGATAATTCAGCCCATTCCAGGTAGTGCTCAGAGTTTTCAGTACAGCATCTCTTGCCGCTTTCCAGGTTTCGCTCCAGGAAATCGGCTGCCACGGGTCCTGGACATTGACATTAGGGCTTTGGCGGGTAATGATCTGAAGGTTGACTGTGGAGTAATCTACTTGGTTGTTCCAAAGTTTTAATTGACCCTTTAATTGTTCGATTTGCTGCCGGATGTTTACTAAAGAGTTCTCGACTTTAAGCACATCGTCAACCGTTTGGGCCTGATTTAAAATCTCCAGATAACGCTTTTCTTGCGCCTCCAGAACTTGTAAGCGAGTTTGAGAATCATAGTATTGATTGGTAATGTCGTTGGTAAACAGTTCTTGATCGAGCACTTTACCCCAGGCAGGGAATGAATCCCGTAATACACTAAGCTTATCGGCTGGTATTTTAGCCGTCAGATAGGCGGATGAATGATTGTCCGATCCGCTTTGGCGGGAGGAAATGACATACCCTTGAAGTTTCTGTACTTCCTGGCTGACTGATGTGACTGTATCGTTAATGTTCGTTACTTCAAGGGTTAAGGATAAATCATGAATCATTTTGCGGGGAACCCCTGTATCAGCAGGCGGCACAACATCTTCTTCCGGTGGAACAGGAAGAACTGCGGCTTCCTTTTGCATTGCTACAGATTCATCCATACTATATAAAGAATTTGCTTGCGGTCCTGCCACTCCGCTTTCCAGAGAGCTGTCACCAAATGCTTTACTCTTGGCATTCATCTCCCCGCCTGCTGCTGCGGAACCATTTGAAGCGGCAATCTGTGGTGCTCTGTCAGCGAGTTCTGCGGATTGGTTAGATTTCTGCATGCCCCCCATACGAGGAAACAGACTCCCTGAACCATTCAACGCATCCTGTCCAATGATGACAAGGACCGCCAGCACAGCGACTGAAAGGCCGAGTTTCCACTGTCTAAAATAACGCAGAGTGAGTATTTTGTCTCGTATACGTTGGGTTAAGCCTTCTTTTTCATGCTCATACACCGGCAATGGTTCCAGTTCTTCGGTTTTTGCCATTTTCTCAAGAGCCTTCTGCTTTACACTCTGCTTAATTTGCTCGTTCCTCTCTGAATCTGTCTCAATCGTTTGGAAGAATGCTTTCATACGCTGCAAATCACCATCCTCTTCCCAGAGAGCGGTGAGATCCGGTTTATTAAAAAACCTTTTCATCGGACTCTACCTCCTCTGTCCAGATTCCCTTGATAGATTTTTCGGAACCCTTTCTTTGCCCGGTATAAAAGGCTGTCCACTGCCTGCTGAGTTGTTCCTAAAATCTCTGCTGCTTCTATGGCACTAAAACCTTCAATCAATCGGAGTTGGATGACGTTAACCTGCTGCGGGGAAAGCTTAGCTAAGGTTTCTTTGACGCTTAAAAGAGTTGCCCAGGACTCGCTTTGATCAGTCTGGGGCAAGGGCAAAGGAGTATCGTCTAAAGCCATGACGGGCGTGCGTTTATGACTTCGGTAATAATCTGCAATCTGATGGGCGGCGATCTTTAAGGCCCATGGTTTGAGTGCTGATAGTTTCTCCATATTCGGCAAATTCCGCCACACTTTCACAATAATTTCGGCGGTCACATCTTCCACATCCGCTTTGGGAATACGAATCGATACAAATCGGTAAATCAAAGGAAATAATAGTTCATAGGTCTCATCAAAGGACGAATTGACCTCCACCTCGTCGTCGACCTCCTGCCTTTTCTCTGAATATATCAACAAGATTATACTTGCTCAGATAAGAATGTCTGTTTGTCTTTATGATGCTAAACAATAATACCATACATTCCGGATGTACAGAGCTAAAAATTAATCTTTGTCTCGTGCTTATATTCTATTTAGACGTATTTGGAACGCATTTTCTGATGCACTCATATAATTTTAGTACAAATACAAAAGCCCTTAATCATTAATAATAACTTATCATGCCAACAAAAAGGACGGTGGCAAACGTTATTAATGTATTGCCATCGTCTTTCCAGGAATTATCGGTAATCGTGTTTGGTGGTCAAACATAATTAATATAAAAATTATCGGGGGTAACAACGATAACAGATAATCGTTAGGGTTTTATTGAATTATAAAAGAGATGAAAACAAACGCGCACATGATTCCTTAAACCGTACCATGACCGAACGGCCTTGAAACTCTTTAAGATTGACCTGAGTACTTTCCTTTAAATCCGCCTCAAAATTATTTCTTAAGTGTTCATTCAACACCTGGTCAAACATAAAAGCACTGATCTCAAAATCAAGGAAAAAACTTCTAAGATCCGTGTTGGCAGACCCTGCACAAGCCAGATGATTATCTATAATGAGAATCTTGGCATGAAGAGTTCCTTTCATGTATTTGTAAATCTTTACACCCGCTTTAAGTAATTCTTCGATATAGGAGTTCATTGCCAGATAGGTCAGTTTGTGTTCAGGGATTCCCTGAATAATCAAGCGCACGTCTAAACCACTAAGGGCTGCCGTCTTTAAGGCCATGATCAAACTTTCGTCCGGAATGAAGTAGGGAGTTTCTATATAGACGCTCTGTTTAGCCATTGTGATCGTACTAAAAAAGCTCTGCAAAATTGATGGCCATTTGGAATCTGGTCCACTCGCCAGAATTTGGATGGGTAGATTCTGAGAAACCGTTGTCTCCGGAAAATAACAGGGACCTTTAAATTCCTGATGAGTTACAAAATACCAATCATTTAGAAAAACCGATTGAAGGGTATGGACTGCTTGCCCTTCTAATTTCAGATGGGTATCCCGCCAAAACCCTAATTTAGAATCCCGGGATAAGTACTCGTCTCCTATATTAAGTCCGCCCATAAAGCCGATTCGTCCATCCACAACGACAAGCTTGCGGTGGTAACGGAGATTTAATCTGGACGTAAGATACGGAAAGCGGATGGGAAAAAACCATTCTGCCTGAATCCCTGCTTTCCGCATTTTTTTTATAAACTTCTCTGAAATCGAAAGACTTCCCATGCCGTCGAAAATGGCTCTGACTTCCACTCCTTCAGCAACTTTACGGCTTAAGATTTTTATTACATCTTCACCGATTTCATCGTCCTTAAAGATATAGTAACTGAGGTGAATGTGATGGGTTGCCTCTTCTAAAGCGTTAAATAATGCTTTGAATTTTTCTCTGCCATTCAAAAGAATCTCCGCACGATTATGTAGAGTTAAAGGGGCCAAGCCTGAGTTTAAGAAAAGGCTCGCTAATTTAGAATCCAATCCTGCGCTTGAGGTAGCCGGCATATTAATGGGTTTAATCCCAGTTTGCTGCTGGCGAACGATTTTCTCTAAGGGTTTATCCGGTATATGTTTACCATAAAATAATGGTCCCTGGGTTTTTCGGCCAAAAACCACATAAAACACGGTCCCCAAGAGAGGAAGAAGAGCAAGTATAAAAAGCCAAGTTATGGTTTTTCCAGGAGGGCGGTTTTCTAAGAGAATGACTGTGCCAATGAATATCACCTGAAGAAGGCTTATGAAGAATAGAAAATACCCTATCATGTATCACCGATCCTCTTAGTTAAAATAAATTCTTCCATCCATATTATTCTTTTTCATAGTATCTAGTTATCCCCCAATTTAAAAAATAATAGTCTGATAAAACTATTTCTATATTAACCGTCCAGCGGTTCCCGCCAGAGGGGAGTGACTGCTTTACTGTTTCTATATTGCAAGGGCGGCATATTCATGACCGCTTTAAAGGCCGCTGCAAATTTGCTGGGATTTTCATAGCCGACCTGACGGGCAATGTCAGTGATACTTTTTGTTGTTTGCCCTAGCAGATTGGCAGTTGTCCGGATACGGCAGGAACGGAGATAGGCATAGACTGATGTGCCATAAATCTCCTTAAAACAGGCCTTCATGGCAGTAAGGGGAATTCCAAACTGGGCGGACAATTCTTCGAGAGTCAGGTGTTTGTCTGGATGATCCGTCATGTACTTCCGAATCTCTCTCACCGCATCCACCTGGTTTTTGGGAAAGTAAGGTCTTGCCCTGCTGTTTGGCGAGACATCGGCGACACTCAAAAACAAAAGCAATTCCAAAACCTTAATTTTAAAATAGTTTTCCCGGATCTGATCGGGCACAGCATAGAGTTCGGAAAAAATACGCTGAATAGAGTCCCCTGCCTTGAGAATAAAGGGCCTTTTGCAGGAACAGAGTTTATTGCGTAAACCATACAAGTCGAGAAAAAATCCGTCTGTTAAAGCGGAGAGAGTGTTCGACGCTTCCTCGATGTATATGGCAATGGTTATGCCCTGATAATGGCTGAACGGTAAGTCAATGGCCCGGCAAGTTTGGGGTTTTTGTAAATCTCTCTCTTGTAAATACATATATAAATTGTTCTGCAGTTTCCACTCCCTACAGCCCTGGCAGCAATGGTCGATTCCTATCATTTCGACCTTCGGCCGCAACTTTAAAAAACAATTTTGCAGGTAAAAGTCATTGTACATTAAGTCGATACCCGGGAAAACTTGATAGCGGGTCATGGTCCCTTCGCCGCACACATCTTTCATTTTGTACACGGTACAATCCGGTTCTCTTTTTATCACCGTGATATTATGACCGTAAAAAAGCTTTTCCTCAGCTGACACCTCCATTCATCACTCATCTCCTTTTACTTCATCGCCAACTTATGAGTTGCTGATGGGTTCAATAATCATTGTCTATTAATAACATCTCTCTGTTTGCCCTATATGATAATGAAAACTATTCTCACTGTCAACCCGGAAATTCAGCACTATTCATTTACAAAGAGGCTTCTGTTCTCCTGGACCTTCCGGAGACTTGATGCTTTTCCTCGAAAAAATTATAGAGATTGATCAGCCTGACTGACCAACCTCTCTGAAAAGCTTTCAAAATAATCCGACTGTCAGCTATCTCTTCCTCTAAAGCAGCCGCAATTGCTTGGCGGCTGTCTTTGCTTTTGGCCGCCTGCAGGCTACACGCCTGTGCCCTTGATTTCCTTTAATAATCCCCGCATTAATCAAGAGAGTTTTCGTGTAGTCTGCTTGAGGATTTAAAAACACCTCCCCCAAGGCACCTTCCTCAATGATAATTCCCCTGTGCATAACGTAAATTTTGTCCGCAATTTTTTGGGCCAAGGATAGGTCATGGGTAATATAGAGCATAGCGAAGCCCTCTGTGTTTTGCAGTCCCTTGAGCAGCCTCAGAATATTGGCCCCTGTTGAAGGGTCCAGCATAGCACTGATTTCATCAGCAATCAGAAGTTTAGGCTTCATCACCAGACTGCGGGCCAAGGCTATCCTTTGCCGCTGTCCTCCGCTCAGGGTATAACAGCGCCGGGCTAAAAAATCATCCCCAGAGGGCAGCTGTACCCTTTTAAGGGCTGAGCGAACCACATTCAGGCGCTGCTCCTTCCCACCCTCTTTAATAATATCCAGAGGCTCCCGTACGGCCTCGGCAATGGTGAACTGTTCATTGATGGTGGAGAGAGGGTCCTGAAAAACCATCTGCAGGCCGCCTTTTCTGGAGGTTTCACTGTTTCCCTTCACCCTGCGTCCTTCAAAAAACACCTCTCCCTGATCCGGCGGCAAGGCTCCCGCTAAAATCTCCGCCAGCGTAGTCTTGCCCGAGCCGGATTCCCCTATGAGAGCGACGACCTCCCCGGATCTGACCTGAAGGCTGCAGGCGCTGCAAGCTTGAATGCTTTTTCCTTTGGCCGGATATTTTTTGTGCAGGTTCGTCCCTTGCAAAAGAGTTACAATTCCTCCGCGAATACAGGCTACCTGCCTGCGGGGCCGGGCATCTGCAAGAAGCGGATGCTCCCTTTGGCACGCTTCAATACTTTGCTTACAGCGGCTGTAAAAGGGACATTGGTTTTCGCTGCTCCTCTCGATTTCACCGGGAATTCCCCACATATCCCGGTAAGGATTTATGGCCGGAGAAGCATAAACCAACCCCCTGGTATAAGGATGCAGGGCATCCTGCAGCATTTCTCCCGTAGGCCCGGCTTCCATGATATTGCCGGCATACATCACCATCAAGCGAGTGGTCAGGCTTTTAATCACCGGCAGCTCATGGGAGATAACCAGCAAGGCAAAGCCTTTTTCAGCCTGCAGTCTTTGCAGAAGCCGGACAATTTCATTTTTCGCCACGGCATCCAGAGCCATAGTGGGTTCATCCACCAGCAAGATCGCGGGATCACAGGACAAGGCCATGGCAATCAGGGTCTTTTGGCGCATGCCTCCGGAAAGCTGATGAGGGTATGCCCTGCACCAGGATTTATCGAGACCCACCATTTCCAGCAGGTCCTCTGTTTTTTCCAGAGCGGCTTTTGGGCTCAGCGGCGAATGCCGTTTGATACACTCCACAATTTGTTCACCGATGGTCAAAACGGGATTGAAAACATCCAGGCTGTTTTGAAAGACCAGGGCAATTTTATCCCAGCGGTATTCGTTCCATTCTTGCTCCGTAAGCTGATTGAGAGGGAGACCGTCATAAAGGATCTCCCCCTGAACAACCGCCTGATTTTGCAGCAGCCCCATTAAGGCCAAAGCCAGGGAGGATTTTCCGGAGCCGGATTCGCCAATAATGCCGACTCTTTCCCCACCCTTTAAGTCAAAACTGACGTTGTGAACGGCAAATATATTGCTTATCTGCTCATAACAAACGGACAAATTCCTAACCGTTAAGGTTACCTGATTCATTTTCCACTACCTTCCAGCTTGTGATTAACCAGCCGCTCCAGATCTCTGCTCACAAAAGCAACAGCCATGACCAGCAGGGTTAAGGATAATAAGGGGGCCATAACCCACCACTGCCAGTACTCTGTAAAATAAATGCCCGGAAAATTGATAGAGCGGTTTAAAATCATTCCCCAGCTTTTGGAGACAGGGTCCCCCAAGCCCAGAAATGCCAAGCCGGCTTCCGCTACAATAGCGTGACTGACAATGCGGATGATGCTGACCATCATGATGGGCGTGACGGCAGGAATAAAGTGCCTCATAGCCAAGTGAAAAAATCCTGCTCCATATCCTTGGGCGGCACGAATATAGTCGTCCTGCCTGACAGAGAGGATTCTGGCTCTCACCGTCCTGGCCGGTCCTGTCCAAGCCAAAACCGCGATGACGATGATGATGTTTTTTAAACTGGAACCAAAAAAAGCGCCGAAGACGATCATCATGGGCAGCTGGGGAATGACCATCATAACATCACACAAGCCCATGATCAGCCTGTCAGCCCATTTTCCATAGTAACCGGCTAAAATCCCCAGCCAACTGCCGCCCACTCCGGCAAGGAAGGCCGCCCCAAAGCCTACCAGCATACTGATGCCGGCGCCATGGCAGATTTGGGCCCAGAGATCAATTCCCAAATCATCTGTGCCCAGAGGGTGGGCCCAGCTGGGGGATTCCAAAGAAGCCCCCGAAGGAACCTGATGGGCCTGGTCCATGAACAGCCCGGAAATAACCCCGGTCAGGAATACGAAAATAACCACCGTTAAGCCTAGTTTTCCTCCTGTTGTCATATTGAATTTTATCTTTGACCAAGGCCTTACTTTCCAGGACTTCAGCAGGTTGCTTTGCGAAAAAAATCGCATTTTGTCACACCCTGGGATCAAATTTTTTGTGAACCGCATCGGCCAAGAAGTTCATTAACAGCACGGTAACCGTGATAAAAAGGAAAATACCTTCAATTAAAACATAATCTCTGACTACCACAGCTTCACGCATCAGCCGCCCTATCCCCGGATAATTGAAGACATTTTCTATTAAAACAGCTCCCCCAAAAAGGGTCCCTAAACTCATGAAAATCCTGGTGATAATAGGCGGAAGGGCGTTTCTCAGGGCATGTCTGAACAGTATGCGGCTTTTTTTCAATCCCTTAGCCCTGGCCGTGGTCATAAAGTTCTTAGCTATTACTGTCAACATGCTGTTGCGGGAAAGGAGGTAAAATCCCCCCAGTCTGGTCAGGGTCAAGGTTATAACCGGCAGGGCCGCATGGTTTAAAAGGTCTTTAAGATAGTCGAAATTCGAAGAAAAAGAGAGGAAAGGACTTACTCCGCCTGAGAGGGGAAACCAGCGGAGTTTAGCGGCAAAAATAAACAGCAGCAGAACCCCCAGCAAAAAAGCGGGAATTTCCGAGAGGAGAATCATTCCCGAATAGAGGAGTGTATCCGCCGGCTTCCCGCGCAGCCAGGCAGACACCACTCCGGCGCTAACCCCTATTAAACTGCTCAGCAACAGCGAGGTCAGGACGATAAAGATGGTCCAGGGGACCCGGGAAGTAATAATCCCCAAGACACTGGTATTAAAGTAAATGCTGTAGCCTAAATCCCCCCGGGCCAGCTTAGCCAGATAACTTAGATATTGAGCTGCCAGCGGCTTATCCAAACCGTAGTAAGTCTTATACTGGACAATCTGCTCCTCAGAAAAGGTCGAACTGACATTGCCGTCCTCAACAGAAAGATATAAAAAAGGATCACCGGGCATCAAACGGGGCAGAAAAAAATTAATGGTAATAATGATCAACAGCACCAGCAGGTAGCCCTTTCTCATGGTCAGCTTCTCTTGAGATAGGAAAGCTTATTGTGATCGGTTTTGTTGTGATCATAGCGAAACATCCAGCCGTCATATTTTTCCGGGCGGTAAACGTAATTGTCCACGGCTCCCTGCAGTATTATCATGGGCACATCCTCAGCGATGAGCTTCTGAAGCCGGAATATCATATCTTTGCGCTGGGCGGGGTCCCGTTCTACCGCTTGTTCCTGGGACAGAGCATTAATCCGTTCATTTTGATAGCCCATGAGATTCTGCTGGTTAAGGGCGGCTGTTGAGGATTGTTTGCCATAGATACTTCTCAAATAATCCGGATCTCCTCCCATTCCGCCGGAGTTGATAATCAATAATTCATATTGACCTGTTTTTACGGCGTTATCCCGTACTTTAGAGTCAACACTTTTAATCGTCAGATCGATCCCTGCCTGGGCCAGGGTCAACTTTATTAATTCGGCTACTTTCACTTCGGGAGCAGTATTCCCTGTGAGCACCTCAAAGGCATAGGTTTTCCCCGCCAGGAGATCTTTGGATTTTTGGATATTGAAGGGATATTGCTCAATATCAGGGTTGTACCAGGGGCTGTCCGGAGGGACATAGCCCATGCTGCTGACGGTAGCGGAGCCGCGGTCCACTTTGTCCACTAATTCCTGGCGGTCGATGCCATAGGCCAGTGCCCGGCGCAGGTTGACATCCTGCAGCTCGGGGCGCTTTTCCATGTTCATCATTAAGCGATAGCTGTGATAGGATGGCTTGGTCGCCACTTTATACTCGGGTTTGCCGCTATAGCGGGTAAGGACATCGGCCGTGGCATTAATCAAGTCGATTTCTCCGTTTTCAAAGGCCATCACTCCATCACTGGCCGGTACCCATTCAATGGCCGCAACGGCCGGTTTAAGACCCCAATATTGAGGGAAAGCAGTATACCGGTAAGTTCCCTGCTCTGGGTTATATTCCTCCATGACAAAGGGCCCGCTTCCCACCCCTGCTCCTTCTCCCTCATAGGTCAGGGGATCGGAAACCTTTTCCCAGATATGTTTAGGCAAAATCCGTGTGAAGCCAATTTTAGAAAGATAGGTATTGTCAAAGTCAGGCAGTTTAATTTCTACGGTATGCTCATCCAGCACTTTCGTGCTTTCAATGAGGTATTTGCCGTTGGCGATCAGATCATTGGATACCGGGGGATGGTCCTTATAGTAGGCGAAGGAAAAAGCAACATCCTCTGCTGTCAAAGGTTTGCCGTCGTGCCAAAGGGCTTTTTCTTCAAGATGAAAGGTATACACCCTTCCATCATCACTGACATCCCAGCTTTTAGCCAGCCAAGGGATATCCCCTTCTTCGCTTTTCTCCAAAAGAGAATCATACAAGAGCTGCATTTTAGACATTCCCGGTCCCCGCATATAATGTTTGAAGGGGTTGGGCAGACCGGTATCCCCTCCCGCCAGGCGAATCACCTCCGGCTTGGTTTCTCCATTCTGGTCTTGGGGTGCATTAACCCCTTGGCCATCGGCGGTCCGGCTGTTTTGGCAGCCCGCAAGGCTCAGTACAAGCATCATTGCCAACAGAATCCCCGGCAAAACCCGCAAACGTCTTTTCATTACCATTCTCCTTTCTATCTACAAGAACCTTTTGCTGCTTTCCATAAGATCAAGGCCAGGGTAGAATGGTGAGTAACCTTTACCATCCCCTCCTCCGCAATATCCAAGATCATATCCTTTACCGCAAACTTTTGAGAAGCAGAGGCATTTTGCAGCCACCTCTCATAATGCTGCAGCGCCTCCTCAACGGTAAAATCCAATTCACCTTTTTCCAGCAAATAGGTAATTTCCGGTTCTAAGCCCTGAAGCCACAATAAATTAAATATCGCATAGACTGAATTTCTGTCATTATGTGGATCATGAGAGTTGTTTGAAGAGCCCAGAACACCCTTTATCAGTTCGGCAAGGCCATCTTTGGTTTCAATAAATTGAGCAATCAAACAGTAATTCCTCGAAGCTTGGGACATTTTTTCAAGAGATTTTTGGCTTTTGATGCCGGGGCACATGGCAGCGAAAACCAAATCAAAGCGGTTTTGAAAATCCATTTCCTTCAAGTCAAGATCAGCCCAATCCAGCTTCAGGCCCTCAATGTTTTTCAGGCCAGTATTTTCAGCATTAAACTTCAGATAGTCCAACATTTTCGTGGAGATATCCAAGGCTGTCACTTTTTGAACGGTTCTGGCCAGAGGAATGGAATACCTGCCGGAACCGCAGCCTATGTCAAGAACTGAGCTGCCGCCGCTAACCAACCCTTTTTTGAGAAGAAAGCTGATCATCTGATCCGTGTAGCCGGTGTCCATTTGTTGCCTGGAATTAAACTGCTCAGCCCTGGCATCCCAGTGGGCCTCTGCCTCTTCAGAGTTTCTTTTAAATTTGTTTAGAAGTTGTTCGTAATAGTCTGCTGTCACATTATGTCCTCCTCTGCCGGCGTGCTCTTGGCAACCCTTCGATTGCTTCAAATTGATTCCTCTCCCCGCAAAAGTTAGGTTATACTAACTTTTTAATCAATAAAAATGTTAGATGGTTCTAACTCAGAGTCTCAAAAAGGCCTTTCGCCAAGGATAGCCTGATATAAACCTTATACTTATTGTCCAGAAAATTATAGCAAAAGGCACACGGATTATCTGCTCTATTCAGACAAAAACAATCCATTCGGACATTTTTTTCTCTAAATCTAAAATAGGGACCTCTGCTTCTAAGTTTAGATACCAGCATCAGCTCCGACAGTAACAACGACTCAAATGCGTCACCAGTGACGCATTTGACCTGCACCCAGGCGATACTCCTCTTAGTGATCTTAATATTATTAGCTTTAATATTAAATATATTAAAGCTAATATTGACATTATTAAAGATCTGCTTTATTATCATTACCATGAAGTACTTCAGACAGCATGACGTTAGAGGTGATGATCTTGGATTATAAAATGCCCCATCGATGTCCGGTGTGCGATCAGGAAATGAAGATAAGCAAGTTAACCTGTACCTACTGTCCGACTAAAATCGAAGGAGAATTTAGCTCATGCAAATTTTGCCGGCTGCCTCCTGAACAGCTAATCTTTGTGGAAGCATTTATCAAATGCCGCGGGAATATTAAAGAGGTGGAAAAAGAGTTGGGTATCTCTTACCCGACAGTCAGAGGTCGTTTGGATAGTGTGATTGAGGTTCTGGGCTACGGGGCGTATAAGGAAAAGGAACCTGATATGGAAAAGAGGAATTCCCCGGAAGAAAGTCTGCGCCGTCAGGAGATCCTGGAGGCACTTGAGCGGGGAGAAATATCCGCTCAGGAAGCGACTCATCAGATGAGAAAACAAGTTGATTAGACCTGAAAGGAGCATAACAATGAGCAGTGAAAAAATGAAGATTCTTGAGATGATTCAAGAGGGAAAATTGACTGCGGCTGAAGGAATGGATTTGCTAAAGGCAATTGAAGAAGGAAGTTTGCCAAAAGAACCTATCTCAATTCCCGCAGATGGACTGACGAAGAAAGAGATCCCGCCTAATGGAGAACGATTCTTACGAGTTCGAGTGATTGGAGAAAAATCCTTAAAAGTGAATGTAAATGTTCCCTTGAGTTTGATACGCTCCGCTTCTAAATTGGTCGTCTATGCCATGAGTTTTGTTCCCGCCGATAAGCGCGCTGAGCTGGAACAAAAGGGACTTGATTTACAAGCGTTGGACGTTGAGGGGCTTGCCAGAATTTTAGAAGATAATCTCGATGGGAAGATCGTAGACATAGAAGTTGCAGACCCTACAGAGGGGAGAATCAAGGTGGAAGTGTGTGTGGAATAGACCGGTTAGTCTGTTAATAGTCCAGATCAAATTGCCAAAGTACAGAGGGTTTAAGTTTCCGGTTCCCATCTGGGTCATTGACGAATTCTTTGAGGCCCTTACAGATTTAGCCTTCGTTGGGGAACTAGCCTTAAAGCAGATTCCTCTTCCCAGCGATGAAAAGGCCGGCAGACATTGGCGCTGGATTAAAACAAGTTCCCCAAGTGGCGTTATCGGAGCTTTCCATAATGTCGTTAAAGATTTAGCCGGACATAGAGGACTTGATATGGTTGATGTCGAAGTCGGCGATATTAAAGTCAAGGTCAGAATAACTTGAACGGGAGGGAGATATGAAAAGACAGGTCTATAGAGTCATCCTTAATGGATTCGCTTTCTTTATAGCAGCCCAGTTTTTGCCCATCGTCTCATCAACCCCCCTGCATTTCTTATGGGCTGGTATTATTCTTAGTCTAATTAACCTAATAATTCGTCCGGTGTTAATTATTCTGACCATCCCACTCAATCTTATCACTTTAGGAGTTTTTACTTTGATCATCAATACTTGGATGATCATGCTGACCAGTGGGTTATTGCCCGGCTTTTATGTGCCGGGGTTTGGAGTCGCTTTCCTGGCCTCAATCGTCGTGTCCTTTGCCAACTGGTGTTTCAAGGAAATCAGGCATTAAGAAAAAGGGCGCCTCAAAATAGAAATTTAGTTTCTATTTTAAGGCAGCCCTTTCACTCTAAACTGGAGTTTCCGAACAAAACTTTGTAGCACAAATGGCAAACATCGGTGTTGGATGGTACAAAATCCGTTCTAATTCATTAAAAACCAAGCGGCTGATATTTTCCTCAACTTCAATTTCTTGAAAGCCGCAGCGCCGAAGGGCTCCATGATCCCAAAGCGGCCGTTTTTCAAAGGATAAGGGCATTTTTCGGGCAATTGCGTCACTTACTCGCTTCTTTGAAATAAGTTTATCCGGATAACCCTTTTTCAGGGCAAGGCGGCGATACGTATCACATTGCCGGCGCAATTCCGGATTGTTAAGGGGTAAATACCAATTGGCGTCAAACACCAACACCTTGCCGGAGGGTTTCAAAAGTCTGAACCATTCCTGATACACTTCTTTCGGATTAGGCACAAGTCCCAGGGTATTTCTGGAAACAATCACATCCACGCTTTCATTCGGCAGTCCAATGGCATGAGGTTTAGCTTTCAGAAAGCGCATGCTTTTTCCTGCTGCCTTTACGTTTTTCCGGGCTTGCTCTAACCTATCCGGATAGCAGTCTATTGCTGTAACTGAATATTCCAGCTCTGCTAATAATATGGCTAAAAAACCATCCCCAGTTCCGACATCTAACGCCTTAAGGTTTTTTCCCCGCCCGATATATTTAATCAACAATGATTCCCAAGCTTCTTTTTTGTGCCAAAGATCATTTTGAATAGATTTACCTTTGCTGGTTTCTTGCCTGTCCCAATAGCCTTCAATGCGGTTTTCTAACATACTTTTCTCTCCTCATGTTTTAATCAATAATTGCACTTGCCTTTAACAAAAACCTGAAATCACCTCGGACCGAAAAAAACCCTTTACAGATACCTGTAAAGGGTTTTTAATGACTCTACCGGTCGGATTAAGTCGCTGACTACCCGGCATAAATGACACCTCCCCTATCTTCCGTAGGTTCTGATTAACCTAAACGAGCAGGTCTCCTGGCTTAAGTTCATCGCTGCCTTACGTCTTCCCGGTATCCCAGTGACATTATGTAAGACCGCTCACTATCACAGTGGCGGGACCGCGTCAGATTGACTGACTTCCCTTTTAATACTTTCCATTAGAAAGTATACTCGTTTATTTGTATGAAGTTTTTAGTTTTTTTCAGCCTAGCACATGAATATTAGATTTGTCAATCCTAAATATCAAAGTTCAGGGTGTGACAAGGGGACGGGGTTATCGACACATTGATGAATGTTGTCGATAACCCCGTCCCTCCGACATATCTTTCTATATAAGAACATCATTTACTGAACAAGCTGCAAAGCCAAATCAACAGCTTTGAAGGCATCAACCGCATAACCATCGGCCTTTATAGCCTGTGCATAATCATGAGTTGCAGGATTTCCGCCAATTATTATTTTAACGTTATTACGGAGCTCACGTCGTTCCAGTTCCTTAATTGTTTCGTTCATCATCGCTAAGGTGGTGGTGAGCATGGCCGACAAAGCGAGAATATCTGGCTTGTGCTCAGTAACCGCTTCAATAAAATCATCAGTTTGAACATCGATCCCAAGATCAATAACTTCTAAACCGGCGCCGCGAAACATCATGACGATAAGATTTTTGCCAATATCGTGCAGATCTCCGGCTACTGTACCGATTACTACCTTGCCGAGGGAAGATTGCTTGGGATCTGACAGGATTGGCTTCAAGACGTGCAAACCTGCATGCATAGCCCTTGAGGCTATTAACACATCAGAAATATAAATAGTATTATCTCGAAATTGGCTGCCGATGACCTGCATACCCGGGAGCAATGCCTTTTCAAATAACGTTTGAGGAGTGACCCCGTTTTCTATAGCTAACGCAGTAAGTGCCTTTACGCGATTGGCTTGCCCTTTGATCAGCGCTTTTGTTATTAAATTTAATTCCAGCTGTGTAGTTACCAATATCACTCACTCCCCGGTAGTTTAGTTATAAGGCATATTGTTTAAATCGACTAGGAGTAACTCCCTCGAGCTTCTTAAAAACTCTGGTAAAGTAGCCGGGATCTTCGAAACCGCTTTCTTCAGCAACTTGCATTACGTTATATTTAGGGTTCTTCAGCATTATTTTAGCTTGTTCCACTCTTACCTGTGTGAGGTATTCCATTAAAGTGCAGCCCAGACCTTGTTTAAAAATTCTGCTCACATAACACGGACTTAGATAAACTTCTTGGGCAATGTCTTCTATTGTCAGCTTATTCCGATAATTCCTGTGAATAAATTCAGCAGCCTTCTGAATCGCCTGCTGATTCTTTTGGATTTTGTTCGTTTCCGAATAGTTCATAAATGTTTCCAGCATATTTTTTGCCCAGAGGCAGAGTTCATCAGGATAATTAATATCTTGCAATTCTTTATAAAATAAGGAGTTTAGCTGCAGGACTTCAGTCAACTCAGCGCCTCCATCTACAACTGCTCTTGAGATAATAACCGCTAGTTCCATCATTCTGGTCTTTAAGGTATCAAGATTATCAGGAGCTTTTGCTAAAATATCAACTAACAACTTTTCCAGAAGCCGCTGGGATTTAGGCTTATCTCCATTTCGTACTAACGTCTTTAATTCATGTTCTTTGTCTAAAGAATTAATGCTGAAATTTCTCGACTCAACGGTTGACATGGCTATCTCCGCCCGTTTACGGGCCTGAATTTCTTCTGCCAGCCTAGCCTGTTGGGCAGTTATTTCCCTTCGCTGCTTTAGAACGGTCATACCGCTTTGCATAATTTGATTTGCTACAACAAACAACAGGTCCGCTGCGGCCTGCACCTTATCACTGGACATAATCTCTAATTGAGCAGCCGACCATTTGACAGCCGCAACGTCTATTTCAAGTCCCGATACCATTTCCTCAATTTCTTCCAAAAAATAGTCCTCGGGTTCCCACATAAGTACCTGGCCACAAATAATCGAACCTACATACTGATCTAGCAAAATAGGAGCCGCCCACATTATCAACCCTGCGTGACAACGGAATATATATGGCTCACCATATTTAGCTGCTTCAGTGCATGCTCGTGCGTATGAACGCTGGCATTTTTTCGCGCCATTGCTGTCAGATCTTATCATTTCACAAAAATTACAGTCTTTTATAGCATGATCGGTGGAGATCAGTGTATTTCCCTTATTGTCGACTAGAATTGCCTTTAGTCCAGTCGATTTTGAAAACGAACATAACATTTTGTCTAAAAGATTTCGTCCGACCAGTTGTTCAAGCCACTGGATTTTCTTTTCTTGACTGGAGTCTACTCGATTCACATTGCCACCTCCAAAACAGGCTTAATACTTGAAAAATGCGCAAATATTAAATCAATTTCTGAAATAAGATTGCTAAAGTGACGCAGATAAGGCATTTTCAAAAACGAAATAAGGGATTATTTATAGTATATCACAAGAAGAGCAAGTTTTCGCATAATTTATAACACTTAGAAACTAAATATTCAATTCAAAGGGGCACTCATGCCTCAGGCCATATTTATAAATCAAGCCAGCTAGAGACACGGGTGCCATTAAATGTATTTTAGAGAGTATATCTAAGTTAAATAAAATTACTTTGCAGCAGAGTCAGCATTAAAATCATATTTTGCAGGATCAAATTTGTCTAAGGTACTATTTTTGATCATAAATTCACTAAACTCAGCTTCATTATCGGGAATAGACTTTAATTGTTTCTCAAAAATATCCAGATACTTTAATTCTTTAGCATCTAACTGAAGCAAACCATCTTTGAAAGCAGATCGCAATTCATTAATTGTAGCGGCAGCAGCGATTTTTGTCCGTTCAAAGTGAGTCTTCCCTTTGACAATCTCTTGACTGATTTTCAGAACGACTGCAGGATCCAGGATATATGCCTGGGGATCGTACATGCGGTCGGACTCTGACAGGATGTCTCTCATTTGAAGAGCGAATCCACGAGATGCAGCGCCATTCATTATACGGCAATCATAGATAAGCTGCTCTGTGCAAACCGTAGGAGCCATTCCGCCCAATAATCTTACATTTTCAACAGATTCGTTGCTCCAGCAGTCAGCCAGGCATGCAGCTATATTTCCAACATGACTTGAGTGAGCACAAGCGGCAGTTTTTCCTTCCATGGAAATAGGTCTTCCAGTAATCGCTTTAAGATAAACCCCTTCATAACCACAGTCTTTATCTGGGCCTTGAGCACCACGTTCAACGGCTACAAGTGTACGGACTGCACACATAACTCTGTCAATAGCCGCAAAGACTTTGGGAATAAAGTTTTTGTGAGCCATGACCATAGAGGTATTAGCAAAGCCGCAGGCAGTGTCTCCTGAAGGGATGCAGTTCGCATCAGCAGCAATTTTGACAATTTCATCCCATAAAATTTCCATATCCCGACAACCTACAACTCCCAGTGAAAACACAGCCCTGGGCAGGTCCACATTCATGACGGCTTCATCGTGAAGATGCTTTCCTCCGATTGATTCAATCGCCAGGAAGTCGGCCCCAGCTTCTGCACACCCTTTAAAGGTGTCAATGACATTATCCCAATGTTCTCCTTTATACATGTGGGTAAGAGTCTTACCTTCACGGACATCAACAACCGTCATTCTTAAGAGGCTTTTTAAACCAAATTTCGTATTGTATTCATCCATTACCCCTTTAACAACTTTAGTGACATCAATGCCCCATTGAGGATTAAAGGTGCATGGAGGAAGGAGCTCGATTTCGATAAGGATTCCGGGGGCAAGCAGTTCATGTGCTTTCGAACAAATACCGTGAATCATTTCTTCATATTGCGCCAATACTTTTGGCATGGTTTCTTCGCTGATTAACATAGTAGGAAGAGTAAGGTTTACTTCCGGGTAAACAGTCCCTCCGCCGATAACCATTCCATTATTGCAAACGACGGGGTTCTTAGCATGACCGTATACAAACTCATCTAAATTAGTATAAGCGAGTTCAGTAAATTGAAGATTTGCCACAATAGTCCCTCCTATTATTAAATTTAACGTGCCACCATATCAGTATTTTCTAATAACTTAGCTACAAGTTCTACTGCCGCGGCAGCATCTCCGGCATAGCCATCTGCACCAATCTGATCTGAGAATTCCTGAGATATAGGTGCCCCGCCAATAATAACTTTAACATCGTTACGGATTCCTTGAGCCACACACTCTTCAATGGTTGATTTCATGGAAAGCATGGTCGTCGTGAGCAAGGCGGAAAGGGCTATAACTTTACCATCGTTTTCTTTAATGGCGGCGATGAATTCCTCCGGAGAGACATCAACACCCAAGTCGATTACTTGGAATCCTGAGCATTCAAGCATCATTCCGACTAAACTCTTGCCGATATCATGTAAGTCTCCTTTAACGGTTCCGATAACAACTGTACCCTTATTGGTCATTTCACCGGCGGCCAGCAGTGGTTTGACAAGTTCGATGCCCTCATTCATGGAGCGGGCTGACATTAATACTTCCGGTACAAACATATCATTAACCTTAAAACGTTGTCCAACAATATTCATTCCACCGATAAGGCCTTCATTAATAATTGTGAGTGGATCAACCTTTGCGTCAATGGCTTCTTTAACCAGCGCCTGAACTTGATCGCTGTCACCCTCGATTACGGCATTACTTAATCCTTTAAAATCAAACATTATATATCCCCCTAAACGTTATTTTTAGATTTTACCTAAGTTGTCCAGGTCACAAAAACCGACCTTCTGCCTTCCAGGTACTCACTAGGATTTCAAACTCGTTCCTTTTGTCACTCCTTTCTAACAAGACTCACTCATTATCCACCGGAATGGAAAGAATGTTCAAAAGGTTTTGATTTGTTTCATTGACATTATTTTAGTATTTAATTGCCTCTTTCCGCTATGGACGATCTTGTTTTATATGGATAAATCTTAACCTGTTAATCTGGGCCGAAACGTGAATCTCTTGAAAGATAAGTGTCCTGCAAAGTGATAAATGCTGTGTTAAATCCCATAAAAGCGGGACTATCCTGCAAAAGCCAATTGTAAAATCCTTATTACTATAGAATAATCCATGGAATCATTAATCAATTATCATTAAGCTTACTTCATATAGATACAAACACAGAGGGGGACTGGTTTATGGTCAAATTTGATATTATCTCCGGTTTTTTAGGGGCTGGCAAGACAACCTTAGTCAAAAAAATCCTGCAATCTCTGGACAATAAGGAAAAGATCGTTTTAATTGAAAATGATTTCGGTGAAGTTAATGTTGACCGGGAGGTCCTGGAAATTGAAGGTTTCGAGGTTTATGAATTATCCAACGGATGTGTCTGTTGTAAACTCAAAGGGGATTTTCTTCTTACTCTCAAACAACTATTAAGTCAAAAAATTGACCGGATCATCTTTGAGCCGTCCGGAATATTTATCCTAGGCGAAATTCTTGACATATTTAAATACCCTGAGATTTCCGGCAAATGCTTTATCAACTCTGTGACAACGGTTGTAGATGCCCAAAACTTTTCCAAGCACCTGCAGGGTTACTCTGGCTTTTTCGAAAATCAAATATCCTATGCCTCATCCTTGGTTATCAGCAAATCCCAGTTTTTAAATCATAAAGAAATTCGCCTAATCGAAAAAGAATTACGAAGAATTAACTTAACGGCTCCTATTATTGCTAAGGATTGGAGCGAACTATCGGGTCCGGATATTAAGAACCTCATTGATGAAAATCCGGAAGAATGTACAATGCCTGACCCTAAACTATTTTTGAGCCATAACTTTGATTCTATCGGCCTAAAAACCTCCAGAATTCTAGATGTAGAAAAAGTAGAGAATATCCTCGAAACCTGTAAAAATGGCGGATTTGGAAATGTCATCCGTGGCAAAGGAATTCTTAATTCGGGGGATCGCTTCTTTGAATTTAATTATGTAGACGGTCAATATACCATATCAGAATCCACCAGTTCCGCGTCGGGTGTTGTGAGTTTTATCGGTAAAAAGTTGGCCAAAGATAAACTGACTGCCGCCTTTCAGTAACCACTGGTCTCCAAAAGAACACTTCTTGGCTGATGAATCCCCCGGCTTAAACCTGGAAAAATCCACCTCTTGTATAAGGAGAGGTGGATTTTTCCTATCCTTATACAAGCGGGGACTTAAATGAAACAGGGCTGCAACAAACTCTGAATTTGTTACAGCCCAAACAATCTCTCAGGCCAATTAGCCTAAGAAGTCAAATTGCTTATTGCGGAATGCTTTCAGATACTTGACGCAGAAATTATCCCGACCGGCCAGTGCTTCAGCTGTAATTAAGCTAGCCATCATCATTTGATCCAGCGGATTAATAATCAAACCATCCAGCCCCTTGCCGATAGCCATAATGGCAAAGGCATGATTCATGAATTTCCGCACCGGCAAACCATAGGATACGTTAGAAAGTCCGCAGATTGTATGGACTCCTTTAAACTGGGTCATAATGGCTTCAACTGAATTAATAAATTCAACCGCAAAGGTGCTGTTAACCGAGATTGGCTGAACTAAGGGATCGACATAAATGTTACTCAGGGGCACATTGTTTTTAACAAGCCCATCAATGAGTTTTTCAGCAATTTTTAAGCGGGCATCCATAGTTTCCGGCATTCCATCATCACTCATGCAAAGCGCTACAACTTTCAAGTTCGTTCCGGCGACAACCGGCATTAAGGCATCATAACGCTCTTTTTCGAGGGAAATGGAGTTGATCATGGCTGTTCCCTTGTGTATAGATAAAGCTGCCTCGATAGCCTTGGGATCTGGGCTGTCAATACAGCAGGGTGCATCGACGACTTCCTGAACTGTTTTCACGAGCCATTGCAGATATTCGGGTTCTTTACCGACAAAGATACCGGCATTGACATCAATATAGTCTGCTCCGGCTTCAAACTCATCTTTTGCTACCTTCTGAATATAATCTGCATCTTGTGCTTTGATGGCTTCTCCAATTGCCTTACGGCTGGCATTAATTAATTCTCCGACAACTAACATGTAAGTTCCTCCTCATTTTTATTCAGATCTCGTTTGGTTGTATAGATTCTTGAATTACTCTTTGAGTGTTGTTTTTGTAATATAAATTCTATTCTTAAATCTGCCGTTAGCCCATGGATTTTTTTGTTTTATATTGATGTATCTTAACTAAAAAAGCACCTCCTTCAGGAAGTGCTTTTTGATACTATTTAGCTAGATTAGGATTTACGCTTATCCTTAATGATTTTTCAGCTCACTGATTTATGTAGCTAGAAAAAGCGTTAAGAAAATCAACCGGAGTCATTATCGTAAAAAATTCTTGAATTTCCGGAGTATGAAAATCCATGTCTCCAGTGATAAGAATATCGGGTTGGGATACCATCGCAGAAACTAAAATGGGTATATCCTTTGGATCCCTTATATATGGAACGCTCACAGTAGACAAGTCTGAGGGCGTATAGGCTATTTCAAATTCTAGAGTGGTAAGAAATTTATCCCATTTAGAAATATGCTTAGGAAATTTACGGTTAATGACTTTGGAGACCTCAGTGATTGAATAGCTGCAAATGATTAAATGGTGTTCCTCAATGATTAGAGTTAATAGTTTACTGGATAGGGATGAATTAGATAAAACGGCCGACACCAGAATGTTGGAATCAATAAATACCCGCAAGGCATTACTTTTTCCGTTCATTCCACATTTCCTCCCGAACTACTTCTAATTCATTTAGAAGCTCTTCTTCGATGATACCTTTCTCCTGAGCATCTTTACTTAAAGCATCTTGTAGTTCACGTAAGGCAATTAAACTTGCCTTAGTGATCACAACTTTACCATCATCTTCTATGAAGGCAACCCGATCACCCTCATTTAAGTTTAGTAATTCTCGAATTGTTTTTGGAATCGTTACCTGTCCTTTAGAACTAATCCTTGATACTTCCACAACATAACCACCTTTCAACGTCCTTACTTCTTTACTTTCTTTACCTCTAGCATACTACAACATAAGGACCGGTGCAATTCCTAAGTTCCAAATATAATTTTGGCAATAGAACTTATACTTTTTCAAGACAATATTGTCCCTCTATAAAAAATAATTCCATGCTAGGCCAGACGAAAGTCAGGTCAAATCTGAAATAGTACTACACCTCTGATCAAAAAAGCACCTCCTTTCAGGAAGTGCTTTTTGATACTATTTAACTAGATTAGGATTAACGCTTAGTCCTGCTCCCATACGAAATTTCTCAGCCCCTCAATTAACCGCTGCATGACAGGGATATCCTTGATCGCGACCCGTATGAAATTGCCCGGCAGACCTTCGAAGCTGGCACAATCCCGGACAAGAATCCCCGAACGTCCTAAATGCTCAATTAGGTCTCCCGGCTTCCGGTTCAAAACTTCAATTAAAGCAAAATTAACAGACGCGGGCCAAAGCCGTAAATTCATAAAGTTGGATGACTCAAATTCCCGATAAAAGTACAATCTGCTCTCTTCCAACTTATTTCGTACATCCTCAGGATATTTCAAATCCTCCAGCGCCGCTATCCCTGCCTGTTGAGCCAAAACATTAACGGACCAAGGGTCACGATATCTCTCACATGCCGCAAGCAACGATGGATGGGCAAATACCGCACCTAAACGCAAACCTGGCAGACTAAAAAACTTCGTTAAAGAGTATAAAACAAGGAGATGTTCGTTAGCTGCCAAATAGTCACGGGATGACTTGCGATACTCATCCGGCAGAAAATCAAAGAACGACTCATCGAAGAGGATTTTACACCCTATCTCTTTCGTTAATCTCAAAATTCGTTCGAAGGTTTCTGTCTCAAGGACGCTCCCTGTGGGATTATGAGGGGAACAGAGAAAGAGCAGCTCACACCCTTTAAGGAGTTTACGCCACAGCTGGTCGTTATCCTGCTCATAATCAGGGTTTTCCTTTACCCCATCCCTTCGGCCAAACCTTGCCCACCCTTCAGGGCCAAGAGGAATATACTCTATTTCAGACCCAACCGCTCGCGCAGCCCGTTCATATTCACTAAAGGTTGGAATCGGAATAACCACCTTTTGAGGCTTCAAGGCCTGCAGAATCGTAAATATCAATTCCCCTGCCCCATTACCCGCCATAATCCATTCGAGGGGCTGACCCAAGCGGCGGGAAAGGGTTTTGCGCAAGGCTAAGCTTTCCGGGTCCGGATAATTGACGATATCTGCCATAGCTTTTTGTAAAGAAGTCCAAACCCCTGATGGGGGTCCAAACGGATTAATATTTGCGGAGAGGTCGATAAAGGAGTCCAGTCCATACAATTCCTGGGCTCTGCGGAGATTTCCGCCATGCATAAGTATCACCCCGTATTCTCAGTTGTTTCAGATTCAGCTGTGACAATTCCTCCTGAATGACTATGAAAAAGATCGAGGTAAGCAGGCGAAAACCGCTGCTGGGCTTCAAGCCGTAATTTCTTGCGGGCTTCAAGACTAAAAACGCTGGTTTGCGGAAATACCCCGGCTAATAAGGTGCCGCTATGAGCAGTCACCACACCGAGTCCGCCTTTTTGCCGAACCCAGGTCAGGAAAGGTTCAAAGAGCGGCTTGTGATTGACTTCCAGATTGCACCTTGCGCTGATGGTCCCTGCCGTCGCCAGTTTTTCCAAATCCCCCTGCTCTATTCCTTCGCAGGCTAATTTATAGGCCCGTTCAATGTCACTCTCATGACGGCGATAGTGTTCTGCCAACCCTGGCCGGGCGTTGAATGCTCTCGTATCAATGATGCCGCCCCAATCCAAAGCCAGAAACAGGGCAGGTACAGACGATCCCAGCCAGCGATGCTTATGCCCCTGAACATGTTCGATCTCCGTGATTCCGGGAAACATCACGCTGTCGCTTGGTTCAATCTGCAAAGCAAACTGTGCCAAGCGTTCCGGTGCCGGGTCTTCCCCAAGAGCCATCAGAGCGGCCGCCGCAACCGCTGTAATGTCAGCCGTGGAGCTAGCCATCCCTTTTCCTTCCGGAAGCTGATGAGAGAATTCCACCTTGCCCCCCAATTGCGGAAGGCCTAAGCTTTCCTTAAGTAATTCTAAAACCTGGAGTGCTTTAGTTTTATTTAAAGGAAGATCCCAGCCAGCAGCATCAAAACTCAATGCTACCCTGGCCTCCGAAAATCGGTCAATGGGACAATCTATCAGAAATGGTACTCCTTTTCGAGCCCCTTGTACCCATTCTCCACATGTTCCCGGACACCGGGCCAACCCGACTGCGAAGTCCATCAATATTCAATCCCCCTACGACTTTTGATCCCTTTAGAGAAAGGATGTTTTAACGGGTTCAGATCCCACCAATTGTCTGCCTCCGGCTCCAAGCCGGCGGGCATTCCCCGGCCTGTAAGAATCCAGTGCAGGTGCGGTGAGGATTCGGCCAACAAACATTCTCTTAATTGATTCAAGTCCAAAAAACCGCGGTTTAACGCGTGGCTTATTTCATCTAAAATAATAACGTCATATAGGTTCGCCTCAACTTGGCTCGACACAAATTCAAGGGCTTGTTGAACTAACTCCAAAGCTATTTCCGGATTGCGGTTTTCCCGAAAACATTCTCCGCACCCGGTACAATGTTTCATACCGGTGCGAATCATCCCTGACCAACGGCAACCCACTCCAAATTGTATGAGCGGAATTCCTAGACGGTTTAGACCAACAAGTTCACCACTGTAAGTACTCCCCTTCAGGAATTGGACCATCAAAACCCGTTTTCCTTCAGAATAAGCTAATACCGCCTCTCCAAGGGCTGAGGTCGTCTTGCCTTTCCCCTGGCCTGTATAGACTGTAATCATACCCCTATTCTCCCTGATTGGGAAGCAAACCAATGTTCGAGTAAGTCCTGATGTCCGGCAAAATGCAAGTGCAGATAAGAAGCGACTATATTATCCCGGGCGTATCCCTCCAGGCGAAGCGCTTCGTTCCCTCTGAACAATTCGTAAGCGGGTGGATACTCCTTATCATAGACCACTCGTGAGTAGTGAAATTCATGCCCTTGAACGGTTGTCCCGCGAGGACCGAGAAAATTATCCTCCCGGAAGACTCCTTTGCGGTAGCCTATCCCTTGCAAGCGTTTGGTCATTTCGGCCTTCATCGGAATGAGACCCGCCATAGGCAGCTCGTTTCCTTCAAAATCCTTGATGGATTTGCCCAGATACATGTACCCGCCGCATTCAGCATAGATAGGTTTGCCGCTTGCTGCGTAAGCACGCAGGGAATCTAAAAATAGGGTGTTTTCGCTTAAAGGTTTAAGATGAAGCTCCGGAAAACCCCCGCCTATAAAAATCCCATCCAGATCTTCGGGGAGAGCTGAATCGTGTAAAGGGCTAAAGGGAACAATCGTGGCATTTAAGCGTTCAGCCAGGTCTAAAGCATCCTGGTAGTAGAAAAGGAATGCTTCATCCTGGGCTAAGCCCAACCTAAAACTAATATTATTATCTTGTGTGCCAGGCCCTGCATCCGAACCTGACTTCAAGCTGCCAAAATCACTATCTTCATTAAAGTCAGGTGCACCAAGCATGATGCTTTCGACTTGATCCAAGTCAATGTGTTTAGTTATCAAATCTGAAAGTGTCTCAATAAAACCTTCTAAGAGTCCGCCTTCTCCTACAGGGACTAGCCCTAAATGCCGTTCGGGCAGTTTCAGGGACAATTCTATGGGCAAGACTCCGAGGACCGGTATCTGAATCTCACTTAGAGCTTCTCTAAGTATTTTTTCCTGTGCCGCAGACTTAACCCGGTTTAGAATAACCCCTTGAAGCTTTACTTGGGGGTCATAAGTACTAAAACCGTGCACAAGTGCCGCCACACTGCGCGACATTGAAGAAACATCAACAATAAGAAGGATTGGCGCGTCAAGGAGTTTCGCCACATCGGCAGTGCTCCCGAAACCAGGGGTTCCGCTCATCCCGTCATACATACCCATAACACCTTCGATCACCGCCCAATTCTCTTCAGAACTTTGAGCAAAAACGGAAGGAAGATGCTCCCCCAACAGCCAGCGGTCAAGATTGCGGGAAGCCCTTCCTGTAGCCGCCGCATGATAACTGGGGTCAATGTAATCCGGTCCGACCTTGTACCCTTGGATCGGGCACCCGCGCTTTTTCAAAGCGGCCATCAAGCCTGTGGCGAGGGTTGTTTTCCCTACTCCGCTATGCGTTCCAGCTAAGACAATCCGTGGAATCTTCATGCTGTATCCCCCTAATCGATGTTCGTGGTTCGAAATTATATTACATAAGCTGTCATATACGCTAATATAAGTGTGGGAATAAGGGCTAACCAGGTTGCTGTCCATACCAATTGGCGGCAATGAACTATGTCTGCAGCGTTGACCGGATGAAGAGCATCCCCCATCTCTGCCCGGTGGTGAATCTTGCCGTGATAGATATTGACCCCGCCTAATTGTATACCCAGTAAGCCGGCAACCACACTTTCAGGGTTTCCGCCGTTGGGACTTGGATGACCGGCGGCATCTCGTTTCCACATTCGATAAGCATGACTTACGGGCATTTTTCTCAACCAACCTGCCAAAAGCAGGATAGGAACCGAAAGGCGTGCCGGCAGGTAATTCGCCCAGTCATCCGATCGGGCGGAAAACCGGCCGAAATCTAAATAACGCTCATTTTTATAACCCACCATGGAATCTAATGTACTTACCGCTTTAAAAGCCATGGCTAAGGGTGCTCCTCCCAGAGCCGCATAAAAGAGAGGCGATAATATTCCATCCACAAAGTTTTCGGCTAAGGTTTCTACTGTTCCCCGGGCAATCTCTCCTTCAGAAAGATTGGTGGTATCGCGGCTGACCAGCCAGGATAGTTGGATACGTGCCTCACTCAGATCTCCTTTAGCCAGAGGGACCAGGACATTTTGCCCGGCATCTAAGAGAGATTTACCGGCTAAGGTTGTAAAAATTAAATAGGCGTTCAGGGCAAACCCCAGAATGGGGTGAACCAGGTTCGCTAGAGATACAGCTCCCCAAGTAAGCAAAAAGCTTCCACCGACGATGAGAAGTGTCAGCAAAACCCCATTACGGCGGCGTACTTCAGGAGATCCCAGATTGAGCTTGCCCTCTAAAAAACTAATTCCTTTGCCAATCCCAATGACCGGATGCGGCCAGCTGGGGGGATCTCCAATGACTTGATCGAGAATAAACCCAATAAGAACAGCAACCGGAATTAGCGCCCCGAACATACTCAGCGTTTCGATCATTAATGATTCACTTCCTAGGATTTTGTCCCGAGGCCCATGATCTCCCGAATCCGGTCCAGATCTACATTGCGGCGTACTAAATCGGCTAACTCATTAAACGCCGATTCACGCAGGGCTGCCTGAGAGAGTGAGGCCTCGACAGGTCTCTGGGTTCCTCTGCGTTCCCAAAGCCAGTTTAACAATGAAGCCCGCAAACGATCATTATCGAAGATTCCATGTAAATAGGTTCCGTAGGCGCTTCCGGCCTGCATACCATCCAGATTGGATTCTCCGTTTGAGGTCAGCCTAAACAGCGGTGCATGTCCTTCATCCATAGTTGAGCGGCCCATATGAATTTCATAACCTACCACTGTTTCTCCGGTACAAGCTTTAAAAAAGCCTTGGTCAGCAAGAATCGTCCCCTTACTTTGAACCGTATGTTTCTGAGGATAGAATTCCGTGACCATGGGCAAAATCCCCAGGCCTGATACCTCTTCAAGCTCAGACTCCGTATGCAGAGGGTCTTTGACTAAGCGCCCCATCATTTGGTAGCCGCCGCATATTCCTATAACAGGGACCCCTTCTGTACAAAGGGTTTTAATTTGATTCCCCATACCGCTTTCATGAAGAAAGCGTAAATCAGCAAGGGTATTCTTACTGCCCGGAATAATCAGAAGGTCTGGTTTCCCCAGATTTGCCAGTTCAGTAACATACCTCACCGAAACATCCGGCTCATCCTGAAGTGCATCAAAATCCGTAAAATTCGAAATATAAGGTAAGCGGATTACCGCTGCATCCAATTGTTCCTTCAGGGAAACCGAAGGCTTTTCATTAGCTTCGCTCAAAGCGACGGAGTCTTCATCGGGAATACGGATTTTGAAATAGGGAACAACCCCGACGACCGGGATTCCCGTCTTTTCTTCAATAAAATCCAAAGCAGGCTGAAGGAGTTTGATTTCTCCGCGGAACTTATTAAAAATAATCCCCTTAATCATTGCCCGTTCTTCAGGTTCTACTAATTCCAAGGTTCCCACAACCGATGCCAGGGCACCCCCACGGTCAATATCTGCCACCAGCAAAACCGGCGACTTAATTTCCATAGCGACACGCATATTGACAATATCGTTGGATTTCAGATTAACTTCAGCCGGACTCCCCGCCCCTTCAATAACCACGATTTCATACTCGTCAAGCAGTCCGTGGAGAGCTTCTGTCACAAAGGGCCAAGTCATACGCTGGTATTCTCCATGATAACGCAAAGCAGTGACATTCCCCTGGGACTTACCCATAATGACAACCTGAGAACCCGTAGGCCCGCTGGGTTTCAGCAAAATCGGGTTCATTCGCACCTCCGGTTCAACTCCGGCGGCTTGGGCCTGCACCACCTGCGCTCTCCCCATCTCTCCGCCTGCTGTGGTCACAAATGAGTTGAGGGCCATGTTCTGTGCTTTAAACGGACTTACGCGATATCCTTCTTGGTAAAATATCCGACAAAACGCTGCTGCCAGCACACTCTTCCCAACGCTTGAAGAGGTTCCTTGAATCATGAGCTTAGCAGTTGATTGATTTGAAGACATCATTTTCACCCTCTTTTTCTAAGGAAGTAAGAGACGGTTGTTCAGCTTTAGCAGACCAGTTCACTTACTTTTTAAGACCGTATATATCAGAGCGTTCACCACAGTTGCTGCGATTGGGCTGCCTCCCCGGGTTCCAAGCACTGTGATGGAAGGGAATTCCTGGTGTTCCCAAAGTAAATCCTTGGACTCTTTTGCCCCGATAAACCCTACGGGTATGCCGACGATTAAAGCCGGACGAGTCTCAGGGTTTTCAGCTAAACGCAGCACCTCGATTAAGGCCGTTGGTGCGTTGCCGATGGCCACAATTGAGCCGCGCAGACGGTCGGCATTCATACGAAAGGCCGTCATTGAACGGGTGATTCCCCAAGCTTTTGCTTGTTCAGGAACCTCGGGAAAATTCAGGAAGCACTCTGCGGTTCCACCTAAGGAGTTTAATTTCTGCTTAGAAATACCGGCACGAACCATTTCGACATCCGTGATGACGTCGGCGCCCTCCCTCAGAGCTTTGAGTCCGCAAGCGATCGCTTGGGGGTGAATCGCAATCGAGGACTCTAAGGACGGATCTCCTGTTGTATGAATGATACGTTCAACTACCGGAAAATCCTCTTCCCGCCAAGGACGGGTTAGCCCAGCCCGTATAATCCGCATACTTTCCGCTTCAATTTGGCCCGGATCTAAAATGAAGTCTGCTGTCATTCACCCAAAGCCTCCTTGATACGCAGGCTGGCCAGGCTGGCAATTCCGTCATCCGCTCCCAGTTCTCTGGTAAAGATGATCTCCACCTCCGGATGCTGTTCCCGAATCTCACGCAATTCCTCGTGAATATCCACGGTCACGTGCATTCCGCGGAAAAGAAAGAGGGGCATGATGACAATGTGAGAAGCACCATTTTTGATCTTTGCTTCCACTGCTTCCGGGAGACTCGGTTTGTCATGGGCCATGTAGGCTGGAGTTACAGGCTGTCCCATTAATTTGCTCACTTTTTCGGCAACCACTAAAAGTCCTTGATTGGCTTCTTCGCGCCTGCTCCCGTGTCCTAAAATAATGATTTCTGTGGATTTCATATCAATTCCTCCAAACGTTTAATAAATTGGGCAACGGTTAAATTATGTGAATCATTTTCAGTTACTGGTCGTTTAATAAGAACCAAGGGAATATTTAAGCTGAGACAGGCCTGTACTTTTTCGAGGGTTCCGCCTACTTTACCGCTTTCTTTGGCCACGACAACCTCGACGTCTAATTGCCTGAACATTGCTTCATCCCAGGCTTGGGAAAATGGTCCTTGAGCAGCAATGATTTGATTGGGCTTGAATCCTAAGGATTCACAGCGCGCCAGCACCTCAGAAGTAGGCAGGACCCGAACATAGAGCAATTTGTCCTTCAGCAGAGGAAGGGATACCCATTCAGGCAACCCGTTGCTTCCCGTGGTGAGCATGATGCGATGTCCTAACCCTGCTGCAATCCGGGCGGCGTCCGGAATATCCTCAGCCCAATGAATATAGGAATGGTCCTCCAGCTCCAGAGCTGAACGCTCCCAGCGCAAGTAAGGCAGGGATAAATTCGCGCAGACCTTTTTAGCCATTTCTTTGACCCGTACCGCGTAGGGATGAGTTGCATCCACTAAAGCGGCAAAGGAGCTGCCGCGTAAAAGATCAGTAAGACCCTCTTCATCCATTGCTCCCGAGCGCGCTTGCAGCCCTTGACCTTGGGCTAAATCCGCCCCATAGGCTGTTAGAGTAGAAACTAAAACCTCATGTCCGCGTTGTTTCAGAGCATCTGCAAGTTCACGCCCATCCTCTGTTCCTGCTAAGACTAAAAGCCTCACAGCTTATACCCTCGGGGAGTCACCATATAAGGACCTACAATCCGGGTTTGAGAGTTGCCGATAATCACAGTCGTCAGCATGTCGATAGGGTGATTCGTGAAATCCCCCAGAGTGGTGATTTCAACGCTTGATTCCTCCCCTCGCAAGGCCTCCCTGACCAGACCTACCGGAGTATCGGGGCGGCGGTAACGCAGAATAATCTCTTGTACCGTCTCTATGTGTTGAGGACGGCCCTTGCTTTTGGGATTATAGAGGGCGAAAATGAAATCTCCCTCTGCTGCCAAGCGCACTCGTTTCTCAATAACTTCCCAAGGAGTCAACAAATCACTTAAGCTGACTACGGCAAAATCATGCATTAAAGGAGCACCTAACATGGAAGCCGCTGCTGAGGCTGCTGTTACTCCGGGAATGATTTCCAAGGGCAGATCCAACAGGTTCTCTTGCTCCAAACACTCAATAATAATCCCGGCCATGCCGTAAACCCCGGCATCTCCGCTGCTTACAACAGCGACCCGGTGCCCCTCGGCAGCGATTCGGATCGCTTCACGACAGCGGTCGATTTCCTGACGCATTCCGGTGGCTACAATTTGCTGATGGGTTAAAAACGGACGAATTAAGTCTATGTAGGTTTTATAGCCCACGATATATTCAACGTCATTTAATACCGACTGAACCTTAGCTGTCATATGGTCTTGGTCCCCGGGTCCGAGGCCTACAACAAAGAGTTTTCTATGCTGATCGCCACTGTGACCCCCTGCCCCTTGGTTTTCGGCAGGACCAGCCGTCCCATTTTGGCTCCCAGTAAACTCGCTGCTTCGCATACACCGTCCACTCCTATCTTTTCGCTTACAAAGTTTGATCGACTCAACTGTTCTTGACGATTAACGGATTGCAATTCATCCGCTGGAAAGGTTTTGAAAGGGACCCTCAAGGATTTAGCCGCTTCAATCAGGCCCACTTCATCGGATTTAAGGTCAATACTATAAATTCCTGAGATTCCCTTGAGGGAAGCGCCAAGCTGTTCTACTGCTGTCGTAATCCGTTCCAGAATGACTTCCTTGGCCACCCCTCGCCGGCATCCTACCCCGACACTTAAAATTGGCGGTATTAAATACAGGGAATCCGGCTGAATAGCTGACTTGGGAAAAACATCGATAATAATGTTCGCATGATCGTTTTCATTTTCAGACAAGAAACGATAATACGGATCCTTCAGCCACGCATCATGCTCCGGCTGCAAAGGATAATTTGCCCGAACAGTGAGGAGCTTTTGCTCCAAAAGCAAACGGTTGACCGCCGGCAAATGCCGGACAGGTTCAACTTTCCAGCCATACCTGCGGGCGTACTCGTCCGGTGCCACCATCCCTCGCCCATCCGTAGCTGTCGTAATAACAGGCACTGCCCCAATCCGATCAGAGATTAGAGCGGCCCAGGCATTGGCACCGCCTAAATGCCCTGAAAGCAAAGGAATGACGAATTTCCCTGTTTCATCTAAGACAAGCACTGCCGGGTCCCGATCTTTACCTTCTATTAAGGATGCGATCTGACGCACGACAATTCCTGTAGCCATGACAAAGATGAGAACGGAAAACTCTTGCCACAGATGCGGGACAATATCGCTCAAACGGGAAAAAGATTCGTATTGGATATCAAAGTTTGTAGTTTTATTTAACTGAGTTTGCTGTAATTGTCCCTGTTTTGGCTCACCGGGATTGTCTCTTGGCCCAACTGCTTTTTCATGAACATAAAACGCTGGAACAAGGGTATCCGGCAGAATCTCTCCAATACGCAGGATCGTATCTAAGCCGCGGTCCGTCAGCGATATAAGAGCTGCCTTTGATTTTAGATTTACGTCCGATTTCACGTCTCTGTCCCTTGCCGGTATTCGTGGGTAAAGGTTGGATCATAGAGCTTCGAACGGGCATATCCCCGCGCCGGATCCAGGAAATCCCCAACTAAGATTTGAGCCTGTTTACGAATCCCAGCCTCTTTGACTTTCTCTACGATGGTTTCGAGGGTTCCCAGAAGAACCTCTTCGTCCGGCCAGCTTGCTTTGGCAACGACTGCAATGGGGGTTGAGGCAGGATACCCGCCTTCCATTAACTCCTTTACCACAGATCCCATATCCTGAACACTTAGGAAAATCGCCATACTGGCTTGATGTTTGGCTAATTTGGCAAGGGCTTCACGCTCCGGAACCGGAGTACGTCCGGCTAAGCGCGTGAGAATCAAGGTCTGGCTGATATCCGGCAGGGTAAATTCACGCTTAACCGCTGCAGCGGCGGCAAAAACCGAACTGACCCCCGGTATGACGGAATAGGGTATTTCTTGCTTATCCAGATATTCGAATTGTTCCTTAATAGCTCCATACATGCTGGGATCTCCTGTATGGAGACGGACAACTGTTTCTCCATTTTTGCTTCCCTCAAGCATCAAAGCGGCCACTTCTTCAAGGGTGAGATGGGCGCTGTCATGGAAAGGAGTTCCCGGACGACAAAGTTCCAGTAATTTCGGGTTAACCAGAGACCCGGCATAAATCACGCGGTCCGCTTGCTCCAAGGCACGGGATCCTTTAATGGTAATCAGTTCAGGATCTCCCGGACCGGCACCGACGAAGATGACCTGGCCGTTAGTTTTTTTCTGGTTCACTGTTACCCCTCCCTAATAAATCTTTTTTAACCAGCAGTAAACTAAGATAATCGATTTTTTCGGATTGGAAATCCTTAGGGTTAGGTTCCCAGCGGATCTTCTCTTCGGATTGTCCCAGGCGGGTTAACAAGACTGCTTTTCTATCGCGTTCTTCAAGAAGAGTCAGCATTGCCGGCAGCCTTCGGGAGACTTTCATTAAGACCAAATTAGGGAAATCAAGATATTCTCCCACATCTTCGGTACTTGGCAAAACCAGGAGAGGTTCATCCCCTGTGGCAAGGGGCAAGTTGATTCGAGCCGCTGCAGCTGCCATAGCTGTGATCCCAGGTACCGTGACAATACACTCCTGGGGCAATTCATCCTGGAGATTGTTCAGCAAGTAACTGTAAGTACTGTAAAGGGAAGGATCACCCAGTGTAATAAAGGCCACAGATCTTCCCTGCTTCAATTCAGCTAAGATAGTTTGGGCTCCATCCAGCCAAGCCTTTGCTAAAACTTGCTGATCCGAGGTCATGGGCATTTCAAGTTCGACCAGCCGGACATTGGCGGGACAATGAGTTTTAGCGATATCCCAGGCTACACTTTCCCGGTCCAGCTTGGATTTTGGGATAGCTACCAGATCAACCGACTGAAGGACATTAACGGCTTGCAAGGTCAGGAGCTGAGGGTCGCCGGGGCCGACTCCGACTCCATAGAATTTTCCCCAAGTTGTATTCATCACTTTTCCCCTTTTCGTGCTGAGATTATAAAGATTGGATTTAAGGCTTGTGCCATATGCAAATCTTGAACTGCTTTCCAGCGAACTGCTTGAATTGACACGGTGTCAATATCCTGATAATTAAAGTCTGTGAGAAATTTTAAGCCTTGAGCAACAGTTTCGATCGTAACTGCAGTGATCACGATTCTTCCCCCTTCAACAAGGGGAAGGGTCTTCAGAATTTCCGCTAAACGCCCATTACTCCCGCCAATAATACAGACATCGACGGGAGGCAGCTCAGGGAAAACATTAGGTGCCGCCCCACGAATCAAGCGGAGATTTGAGACGTCAAACTTATGTTGATTGGCAAGAATGAGTTCTTGAGCCTCAGGATTATGTTCGATGGCATAAACGACCCCTTCAGATGCCAGACCTGCGGCTTCAATACTAATGCTCCCTGTACCCGCCCCAATATCCACGACACAGTCTTGTTTCGAAATTTGGGCTTTGGCGAGTACTTGCACACGAATTTCAGACTTGGTCATGGGAACCTTGCCCCGCAGAAACTCTTCATCTGGTATTCCCAGCCTGGACCCGGGAGCTTTTTTGGTAGAATACTTAAGGGACTGGGGATGCTGATTTCCAGCCTGATTGAACGAAGGATCGCTATCCTGCCCGCCGGCAGGATGAAGAATAACAATTGCATTCTTTAACAAGGTCGTTTCCTGAGCTAATTGCACGGCATCCATTGTCGCCCAAAATTCCTCCGGATAAGCAAGGGCATTCCCGATGGATATGATTGGATTAGAGCCGCGGTCCAAGTAGAGTTGGGCAATTTTCTGAGGGGTATTTTCCCCGCCGGTTAAAACCGCTGTTGGATGAGTTATCACTTGCGGAAGTACGGATAACTCCCGGCCATGAACACTGGCAAACGTCGCCTCTTGCCAGGGAAGCTCCGCTCTGGCAAAAGCAAATTGCAGAGAACTGATTCCAGGATGGACATCGATTCGCTCTTCTGGAAATTCCCTCTTTAATCTGGGTAAAAAACTAAAAAACCCAGGGTCGCCGGAAACAAGTACCCCGACCATTTTCTTTTCAAGAAGTGCACTCCGAATAACTTCGACACTGCTGGCCAGGTTACCGGATAGAGTATACCGGCGTCCTGCGAAATCCGGAAAGAGTTCAAGAGCCCTGGACCCACCGATTAAAATCTCGCAGTTTTTTACAAGTTCGTAAATTGCAGGGGGCAACCATTCCGGCCTTCCGGGGCCGATACCAATGACCTGTAGCATACATTACTCCTCTTCCATAATTTGTCGTTGTTTCAGAAATTAGAGAATCCTTCCTAATAGTATGGGCATTAAAAAAACGAGCCTGAGCAGCTCGTATGGTTTACCTTTATAAACACACACATCTCCCATCGCTCGTAGGTTTGTGATGTTACTTAAGGCAGGCTTTCTGGCTTCATATCATCATTCTCTTCCCTCATCCGTAATTTGATCGTCGGATTTCTGAAGAGAACTCCTTGTTTACAGTGGCGGGACCGCATCGGATTTTCACCGACTTCCCCTTTTTGATCCTCTCTTGCATAAGGAACCTTAAGACGACAATATTAAATTCATGACTGGTTATTCGACTGATAGTTGTATATTCTATAAGTATATACTAAATTCCTCTTTTTCAAATAGGATAATCTATAAAAAAATTGTGATTAATGAGACATTCCTGTAAACATTCAGAATTAACGTCCTTCACAACTATCCGTTATTCCTAAAGGTTTGTGCTTTTGGTTATAATCATAATCTGATCCTTTTAGAATTTGCTATAAACATTATTCAGTCCGTAAGTTGTATCCATCATTCTTGTTCCGAACTGGATGATGTGTTAAATTAACGTTAGGAAACAAATGTTAAAAAAGGGGGTATCTCCTTGGCTAAGAGTCTGCCGCCCTCAAAACAAAGGTTCACGTACGGGGATTACCTCACATGGCCCGAAGATGAACGCTGGGAATTGCTGAATGGTATAGCCTACAATATGACCCCTGCCCCTTCGCGCAAGCATCAGGAGATCTCCGGTCAGCTGCATACACTATTTAATAATTATTTAAAAGGCAAACCTTGCCGGGTTTACGCTGCGCCTTTCGATGTACGCCTGCCCCAAATGCAAGAGAGTGACGAACAGATTTCTACCGTTGTTCAGCCGGATATTGTCGTGGTATATGACAAGAATAAATTGGATGATCGTGGGTGTCAAGGCAGCCCTGATCTGGTTGTTGAGATTACTTCCCCCTCCACCTTTCAAAAAGACCTTAAAGAAAAATTCAACCTGTATGAGCGTGCAGGTATTCTAGAGTACTGGATCGTATATCCGGAGCAAAACACTTTAGCTGTGTTTCATCTTACAAATGAGGGTAAATACTCCAGACCGGAAGTGTATACCGAACAAGATTCAATGATCGTAGGTATTTTCGCAGACCTTATTATCGAACTTCAAGATGTTTTTTCCTAAGACTATGCTCCGGTCTCCTTAAAATTATGAAAATAACAAACCTTTCGACTGCGATAGCACGAAAGGTTTGTTCGCGTTTTCCCATTGCCATTTAACTATGCAGTCTATCAATCTTGTGACCTGACTCCATTATTTCATGATCATAACAGAACTTGCTTTAACAAGAGCGGTGACGTCCTCTCCAACTTTTAATCCCATCGAATCTGCCGACCCAGTGGTAATTGAAGCGACTACTTCAGCTGGTGCACTAACGTCTATAATCACTTCAGTCGATACCGGACCTTTCTTTATTTCCTTAATTGTCCCTTTAAGCTGATTTCTCGTTGATAATTGCATATGTATCACCTCCGCCACACAAGTATGATCGCAGCCAAGCGACATACGTTAGTATGACCAAACCAAAATTTTACATACACAAAACCATTTTTACATAACTCCTGAGTATTTCTACGATTCAATTGTCCTTTTCTGTACATTAATTAACTGACTGAGAATGCTTACGGCTATTTCTTCAGGAGTCTCTGCTCCGATTTTCAGACCGATGGGTGAATACAGTTTTTCTAACGATTCGCTGGAGACTCCCTCTTCCTCCAAGTCAGCTTTTATGGCTTTAACCCTTTTGCGGCTGCCAATCATCCCGATATAGGCGGCCGGCTGATCAATCACTTTCCGCAGGCATATTTTGTCATGGCGATGCCCCCTTGTAATAATCACGATATACGTCTGCGGATTTATAGTTATAGCTTCAATTGCCCGTTCAAAATCGTCACAGATAATGGTATCACAGGTGCTAAAGCGGGCAGAGTTAGCAAAGGATGGACGATCATCGACCACCGTAACCTCATACCCAACCATTTTCGCCATCGCTGCCAGGGGGACTGCGATATGCCCCGCACCTAGAATCAACAATTCCACCACCGTCGCCGGAGGCTCAATCAGCAACCGGAAAGCCGCTTTTGTCACTGAGGTTTCACATTGCTTGAACTCAGAATCCAAACTAATTAGTAAGGGTTGGCTTCTTCCGAGACTTATTTTGGCACTATCTATAGCAGCTCTGTTCAGCTTTTCTAAACCAAGATCGCCGAAAATGTCTCCGTTATTCTTAATGAACAGCTTTCTCCCCAGCAATCCTTCCGCAGTCGCTTCAATCACTGTTACCAGCAGGGGATTTCTATTATTCTCTAAAGCTGACAGATAATCTTTCCGTAGATTGATCTGTTCCCTATCACTTTGAGGACCCAAATAGTCAATGAATAATTCCATGACCCCTCCGCAGACCATTCCTTCCTCTTGGGCAATGTCCGCCGTCATATTTAAAGAATGCCTGATAGGTGTGTATGAATCTATAACACTAAACGCCTCCCGCCTGGCCTCGGCCTCGCCACATCCGCCACCGATGGTTCCAATTGCCGTTCCGTCAGGAAAAACCAGCATTTTTGCTCCGGACTTGCGAGGAGTTGACCCCAACACACTGATTACAGTAATCAAGGCAGCCTCCAAGCTCTGATCAAATACCTTTTTCAGCCCGAGGTATATCTCTTTTTCCATCAATCTTGTCCTCCTAGATCAGCCTTCCAAAGCTCATGTAAAGGCATCTTTCGTTTCTCTCCTTTGAATGTCGGGAAATAAGGTCTATTGATCCGAGCAATACATTTCCAGGAATTAAAATAGCTGCCTATTCCATTCCGGCGAATAGCGCAATTCCACTTCCACAATTTCCCCTGCCTTATATCCTTTACTCTTTCCTGGTGTACTGAGAGTGGCGTTGGATCGAATCAGCCTGGACATAGAAGCAAAGCGTCCTATTGGTCTGGCTACATAAGATCCGCCGGTTTTCTGTACTTCCAGCCAGGCAAAGGGTATTGGCCCAAGAATATCATCCAGCAGCTTCACCTTTAATCGCCTGGGTTCAATCCTTGGCTGAGAAAAATATTTGTCGATCAGCGGTCCTACATACCATTCAACGGCACATGCGGCGCCCATGGTCGGTCCAACCGCGCCTACAATAGGTTTAGAGCCGGCTATGGTCAAGGTAGTATGCTTGCCCGGACCATAAGCTATTTCATAGACCAGGATTTCGCCGACGGTTTCCAACACCTCAATGGCCCGGTCATCACTGCCTTTGGAGGATCCCCCATTAAGAATAACTATGTCTGCCCAGGCTAAAGCATCCTGAATCACCCTAACCAATTCATCAGGGTTATCACGGGTAATAGGATAAAGTCGTGGTTCTCCACCCATGATTTTTATTTGAGCTTCCATCATTATCCCGTTAGACTCTACATTTTTACCGCGCGGCGGCCGGTATCCGACAGGTACTAATTCATTCCCGGTAGGAAGAATAGCTACTCTGGGTTTAGCCAGGACAGCCACCTCATCGACACCACCCGTTGACAAAAGTCCAAGTTGCAGCGGGCCAAGACAACAATATGCGGGAACCAATACCTCGCCGGCCTGCATTATTCCACCGATGGGCCGGACATTCTGACCAGGCTGGGGGATATTTAAGATCCGTAATTTCCCTGTTTCATCAATTTCCACATCTTCAATAAGTACTACTGTGTCAAAATCCTCCGGGATTCCAACTCCGGTATTGCTGATGACGAAATCCACCCCGTTTTGCCACTGGTCCGTAGCGGGAATCCCGCCATTAAGATTTGCAGATTTAAGGGCAATACCGTCCATGCTGCTGACAGGGCTGTTCGGCAAGGTATTTACCGCAAGGGTTTCTTGCGCTGTGACTCTTCTCAGAGCCTCTCGTACAGGAATCCTTTCCACACGGGGCTGAAAATGGGATCTAGCAAGGATAAGCCGTAGTGCTTCCTGCCGTGATGTCCGTGGGTGTTCTGGTTTTTTCATCCATATATCCTTTCCAGGTAATTAATTTTTTCTTATATGACTTTTAGGTCCAGATAGCTTACGTTAGTTTATATTAGCCTATGATGGAAGTGTTGGTATTTATGACCAATTACTTATTAACCCGGCTAAAAGATTTAAATGGACCTCAATTGCCACGCCAGATTGCCAAGCTAAATCTCTATTTTCATCTCCTTGGCTATCTTCATTTCAAGAAGCCAAACATGCCAAACCCTATTAAGATCAAAAAAATCCTACACCCGCTAACTATCCGGGTGTAGGATTGACCTCTGATGTTTGTAAATGGGTTTGTGGCTGACTTGATCAACCGTCCTCCTCAATTCTCCTTATTACCGTCCGGTCTGCGGATTTGCCAAAAAAATGATAGCCTGAGCCGGCCTCTGCCAGGAGGTCCAACAATTCGTCGGGATTTGTCACGGAAATACCGCCCAGAATATCCACTCCACGCCGGAAAAAGGCCTCCGGCAATAGGCTGGCTGTCGGTCCGACGACGACAATATGAGCATTTGGTTTGGCCAGTTTGAGCAACTCATCCAACGTATCATTAATCAAAGTGGTGCCCGTAATCACTAAAACATCCGCTTGGGGTATGATCTCCCCAGCACGGCTGCCGTGTACATAAAAAGGCATTTCATCCGGTTTTAAGGTCGAGGGGTCCATTTCCAGAATTGTGAAGGGCTTGTCGCGCTTTTTTAGCTTCTTCAGAAACGGGGCCAGAGCGCCGACCACAACGACATAGGCTTCTTCCGGAATTTCCACCACATCCAGGGCATCAACGTTGCTCTGAACTTCATAATCTTGGGGCGGGAACGTTTGCCAACAGGTTTCGGTTAAGGCATTAAGCACAGCTATGCCGATGGCTTTACGCAGCGAATTACTTTTATAGATTCCTTGAAGTAATTCCATAACCGGTGTCCCTATTAATCGTCCGGAGCTCGGCATGGCCTTAGCGGAACTCGGGCAGCAAACTGCTTCAGGAATTGTTTTAATCGGTGTAAAGCAAATGCCGCCCAGGCCATTGCTGAGCTTTACCCCCGTAAAAAACAACCCAATAACTACCCGCTCCAAGGTAATTTGGTTTATTTCCTCGCCTAAAACAGATTGGATCTGTTCATGAGTTTCCCGCAAGATAGCTCCTGGGCTTAAGTCCAATGAATCAACGTCTTCACCTTGCTTAGTTAACTTTCTGATCTCCATGGTTTCCTCCTGTCACCCTTAGGCCAATTTTCTATTATTTTATCCACTTCATGCTTACATTTCCATAAAATCAAATTATACGATTTGAATAGACGTGAGGACCGACGGCCGCCTCTCCCTATATGTGAATCAGACGGCGAAGGCGGTAGAGTCCACCTTTGCCGCCTGGTGTTTCTGTTCGGATAGAACAGCTCGCCGAAACCATCCACCGGGAGTTTTCGTCACCGAAGTCCCGAGGTCCGGCTTTAGTTTAGCGAGTCCGCTGATTACCTGAATAATTACGAACCAATAATCTCCTTGATTTGTTCGTCACTTAGATTATATTTGAAAAAGTGACTGTAGAAATAGGAAATTTCTTTCCCTAATTCTTCGGTCGTCATGATATTCGGATACAGCTTATTCATCGTCCATAAAATTGTCAGAGGCTGCTCGGTCGTACGGTTGCCCCAAATATGGGAAACACCCGGAACGGTATAGATCTGACCATTTTTAACTGCAGAAATATCGGCATAGCGCTTATCGGCCAGGACATCTTTTTTGAGTGCCACGTCTGAAAGCAACATGACATCAGGACTCCATTTCAGCAGATCTTCCAATGTGTATGTCAGAGTTTCAGTGGTTCTGCCGTTATCAGTCACACTAATGCCGCCCGCGGTTTTGATCCACCATTCGGCAATAATATGAGGCTGTGAATAGGTGATTGGGTTGCCGTAGACAACTTTTTTCTTGTCTGCTTCTTTGAGGTTTTTGGTCAGATCCTGCGCCTTCGCTACAATTTTATCAAAATAGGCCAGGTAGTCCTTGGCAACGTCTTGCTTATTGAGCACTTCGCCAAGCAGCGTAATGCATGCCTTAACATCTTCCTGTTTGGCCCAGGACAGGTAAATAACGTTCTGCCCCTGTGCGGCAAGCTGTTCGGCCATTTCTTTGGTCATAACCAGGCATAGATCAGGCTTCATCTGTAAAACTTTTTCCATCACAATCTCGCCGTTGGCATCCTGAAGTACGGGAGCATTTTTCAGCTGCGGAGCAAACAGGTATTGATATTTATTCCATCGTTCGCTTTTTGTGAAAGAAGCCGTTCCCTCATTGACGATTTTGCTGCCCTCGCCTAAAGTCTCTACAAAGGCGTTAAGCACTCCGATAGAGCCAAAGGTGGCAATGCTTTTGATCTCGGCAGGGATCTTGACAGACCTTCCTGCCATATCGACTACGGTACGCTCGGTCTGAGTAACAGCGGTCTTTTCGGGCGGATTTGTCCCGTTTGGCGCTTGCTGCCCGCATCCTGCCAAGCTGGCTAATACAAAGAAAGTCAGGAGTACCAGGGCCAGGATTTTTTTAGTTGATTTCATTTTTCGTTTCTCCTTTTCGTTCATATGATGTTTTGATTCATGATTGGGATACATACTTTGGTTACTTCGTCCCGCGGGTGTAGGGTTGCTGTTGTTACGCAAACAGGTGTGGCATAAAGCCTTGACAGGTTTTCGGTCGTTACGACATCCTCCGGGAGTCCTTGCGCCATGAATAATCCATCGCGCATGAGAACCGCCTTATTGCAGGCCAGGAAGGCATGGTCGGGAAAGTGCGAGGTCATTAAAATTGAGTAGCCTTGCCCGGCCAAAGTCCTGATCACTTGAAGCATTTTTACCTGGTTGCTGTAATCGAGATTAGCGGTCGGCTCATCCATAATCATAATTTTGGCCTGCTGTGTCAGGGCTCTGGCCAACAAGACCATCTGTTTTTCGCCGCCGCTCATTTCACTGAACAAATACCGGCTCATATGCAGAATTCCCAGCCGCTCCATGGCTTCATCAGCAAGCTCCCAGTCCTTATTCGTCGGACTGCCACCGGTTGCCAGATGAGTCACACGCCCCATAAGCACGACCTCTCTGGCTTCATAGGGGAAAGCCATGGTTGTAGCCTGGGGAACATAGGCCATCAATTTCGCTCTGTTTTTGGCGGATAATTTTTTTAAGTCCTGCCCGTCAAGCTCAATGCTTCCGCTCTTCATCTTATTAAGGGAAAGCAGGCAGCGAATCAGGGTTGTCTTGCCCGTTCCGTTGGGACCAAGCAGGCACAAAATGTCATGACTGGCCAACGTAAAGGAAATATCCTTCAAAATCATCCTGTCCGGGTGATAATAAAAACTTAGCCCTTTCACCGTTAACACTACGACCACCCTTTCCTGACTCTGGACAGCAATAGCACGAAGACTGGAGTGCCAACCAAAGCAGTGAGCACGCCAAGCGGCAGTTCAACCCCTTCGATCCCCCGAATAACATTGTCGATTATCAGCAAAAATGTTCCGCCAATGAAAAACGAAGTAACCGCCAGCTTAGAAAAACTTGCTCCGGTAAGCATTCGGGCAATATGCGGCACGACCATGCCAACCCAGCCGACAATCCCGCAAATACTGACTGCCGAGACCGTCATCAGCGTCGAACTGATAACAACTACCAGCTTCACCAAAGGAACATTGACTCCCATCGTGCGCGCCTCATCTTCTCCCGCCGCCAACACATTGATCTGACTGCGAAAAATATAGATCATGAAAAGGGATAGGGCCAGAGTCGGCAGCATGACTAAGACATCCTCGTTTTTGCCCTTGCCCAAACTGCCCATCAGCCAATAAGTAATGGTCGGCAGCGCGTTATCTGTATCGGCCAGGGTTTTTACAATGGAGAGCAACGACTGAAACAAGCTCGAAACAACAATCCCCGCCAAAATGAGCACGGTAATTGTATTCCCTCCAAATACATAAGCAATCGTATAGGCGGCCGCTACGGCGATAATCCCAAAAAGAAAAGCCAGCAGCTGGATCTGCCACCAAGAGGCATTGTTGATCATGGCCAGCGCCGCACCAAAGGCTGCTCCTGCCGAAACCCCTAAAATATCGGGAGATACCATCGGATTTTTAAACAGCGTCTGATATGAAGCTCCGGCAACCGAGAGAGCTCCCCCGACTAAAATTCCAAGCACAATCCTGGGCAGACGCACCTGCATAACAACCGTATCGAGGGTAGTGTCCCAGTACTGCGGTATATCGGCGAATTTAGAAAGGATGATGTGCAAAACCGTTAGGGGGGATATTGCAAATCGTCCAACCAAAAACGATCCAAAAAACAACGCTATGGTAAAGCAGACCAGCGCAATTATTTTCAATCTAAAGTAGTCATTGCTCTTAAGTCTCAAGGGTGAACTTCTCCTTCATCTTATCTATCCATTTACACATCTATTTGCACCCTCTCCATCTTTTGGCCCAGGTGCAGCTTAGATACACCATACGTGCCAGGTAGATCAGCTCTGCTGAACAGCTTAATTCCCGCCTCATTAAAAAACCGGCCGAAGGTTTCCACATGACAGATGGGATGCCCTAAGCTGTGTATGGCCTTGTCCAGTTCATTGATTCCGTCGGCTTCAGCTTCGCAGCCCGGACCACAGAACCAATGATTGGAAACCAACAGTCCGCCTGGCTTTAAAAGATTGGACATTTTCAAGAACATGGGCGATAGTTGCTGGCGATAAGCATAGAGTTTGTGGGCCATAAGAATCACATCGAAATCAGGCTCCGGATTGATTTCCAGAAGATCATCAACCTCATGGACCTTAACTCTGTCTGCTAAACCCTGATCCTCAATCAGCCTGGCAGTATGGGCGACCCGAAGCGGTTCCTCAATAATCAAGCCCTCTAAATTGATATTTTCCTGGCACAGGGCAAGAGTGAATAGTCCAAAGGAGCCGCCTATATCTAAGATCCTTTGGCTTTGTCGGAACCCGGGCCAGTTTACTACGTGACGCGTAAGAGCCTGAAGTTCCCCTGTTAACGGACGTTTGGCCATGGCCTGAATATATTCGGGAAAAACATTATCGTAACGCAATTCCAGCACCGGGTTTTTAGAACGAAAGAGGGGTAGCAAGTCTTTCCAATCAAAGCCGGCGGTTAAACTTAACCACTGGTATGTCTCTTTATCACGGGTCAGCAGGGTGCTTGTAATACCGGAATTCCTGTATTGATTGCCTGATTGCACGAGAAAGCCCATTTCAATAAGTGACTGTAAAAATCCCTTCATGAAAAGGCCATGCAATTTGACCCCCTGAGATATTTCCTCTCTCGTACTCCCCCCTATTTTCTCAAGCCAGTCAAACAATCTTGAATCGATGGCCGTTTTTAATATCTGGAACGATTTATAGGCCTTGATATAATTTTCAATGACCTCCAGTCCCTCGGGGATTTGCGTATCTGCCAACTTATCAACTGCCATCCTTAAACCCTCTTTCACCACATAAAACTTATTTTCGATTACCGCTCAACGGGTACAAAATGGCCCCACTCAAAGAAAGTGGAGCCACGCCAAATAAAACCTTACCAGGCCTGCCACCTCCTTTTCAAATGTGAAGGCATACCCGTTTCCGGTTACGCCCTGAGGGCTTAAAGCCCTGGCCGGCAACCATAGATTTCTCGTTAGGTTGATCAGGCTCGGAGATATGATTGATTAAGTTTTTAAATATAATAGGTTCGGCGTGTGTACTAGCTAACGTAAACTAACTAGACATAACAAAACCAAACTTCATTGCCATTATACAATATGTTATAATAAATAGGCAATATAAGATTAATTATTATAATATTCATAAATAATTTCTGGAGGTTCGCTATGGCTAATGATGTTTCCTATACGCCTGAAGAAGTCGCAGAAATCCTTAGGATTTCCAAGTTCACAGTGTATGAGCTCATAAAGCGGGGTGAGCTCATGGCTTACCATGTTGGTCGCAAGGTTCGTATAGAGAGTGCTGATATTGAGAGCTACAAACGAAAATCCAAAGGGCTCGCCCCCTTAGATTCCCCCGCAACAACCCCATCCCCCTCCTTTGCACCAACCCAGGGATTCAGCCACAATCCTTCTTCGGATGAAGGCTTAGTCATCTGTGGGCAAGATATCCTCTTGGACATTCTGACCCGCTATCTGGAAAGACAATTTCCGCAAGTTCATTTCCTGCGCCGCTATATCGGCAGCATCGATGGGCTGATGGCCCTATACCGCGGCCATGCCAATGCAGTTACTGCACACCTATGGGACAGCGATACCAACGACTATAACCTTCCCTATGTGCGCAGACTGTTGCCAGGTCACCCAACCTATATCATAAATTTGGTTTATCGAATGGAAGGTTTTTATGTTGCCAAAGGTAACCCCAAAAATGTAACCACCTGGAGTGACCTGACTAAACCAAAGGTTCGTTTTATTAACCGCGAAAGAGGGTCCGGGGCAAGAGTGCTGTTAGATGAACAGCTAAGGATTCTAGGGATTCGCAGTCGGGATATTGTTGGTTATGGAGAGGAAGAAATGACCCACCTTGCCGTAGCGAGTAAAGTCGCCCGCGGTGAAGCAGACGTTGGTTTAGGAATTGAAAAGGTTGCCATGCAATTTGTCAATCTTGATTTTATCCCGCTGCATAAAGAACGCTATGATCTGGTAATTCGCCAGGAAGATCTGGAGCGGACACATTTCCAGGCTTTAATGAGTATCTTAAAATCCCCCTCTTTTCGCAATGAGGTGATAGGAATTGGGGGGTATGACATATCTAGTATGGGAGAGATCATGGCCGAAATCTAGGAACGCCTTAAAAAAGGCAGCGAAGTCAGTTTAATCAAACTGGCTCCGTTGCCTTTTCTTGCACTATCAGACCCACATGCCGCTTTGCGGCACCACTGATGAGTGAAAATAGGTCCTTTGGGTCGGGCAGCTTCTCCCACATCCGTTAACTCAGCACTCCGAGGCTCGCCCACTCACCGGCGCGGGAGTTACCTTCAGCGGATAAGTATTCTTTGGAGATAGCCGCTTCGGCGAAACTGTATCCTACGCCGGTAGGGATTCCTTAAGGGATCACGGCTTCGGCGATACTCTCCGCTGGAGACTATCGTACCGGACATTTTCGTGCCAAACCTCAGGGCAGTACCTGATGTGAACCTGTGGCTGGGTGTATCCTTAAATACAACAACACTTATTTGCTTAATCTGTCGGCATGAGATTTTCCAGATTAAGCGGGACCATCGACTCGTCTCCCCGACGAAGACTGGTAAATCCGGCCTCAAAGAGCATTTTTCGGCATTCTGCCATGGAAGCTCCCCTGCCTTTAGAGGTTTCGAGGTTATTATCCCGGGGGTTGGCCCCGCTTTCAGCGGTTAGAACATTAGCTCCTGCTAATAACCCCGCTTGGTTAGGCTCATGTACGGACATATAACGCAAACTCTTCAGATTTAAAGTGGCTAAAGTAATGACCGCCACAATCTGGGCCAGTCTCAATTCCGTAATTTGTCCATGGACAGACAATGGAACACCCGGTACAGCTATCCTTCGCATAGCCGCATGTTGAAAACAGCCAAGTTCAATTCCAATGAAGAAATTATCAATAATTTCTTCATTGGAGTGCTCTGGTCCAATGGGTTCGCAGCAGGTATATAAATCGAGGCCGGCGGCAACAATGGCTTCCATGGTCGAACGCCTGACCTTCGGACTGAGATCTGTATCGATGCCTTCCCTCAGGCGATTAACATGATAAGCCCCTCTTACACCTGCTTTTTTTAATTCTTGCCAAGTCTTGATATCGGCATCCCCGATATTCACCCAGATCTGCGTATGATCAGGGATATTCTTTTTGACAATCTCAACTGAATTTAAAACGACATCCAGGTTATAGGAGTGCATTGTCATCAGGAACAGTCCATACAAGTCCCCTTGACCCGCGAATTCTTGTGCTTTCAAGGCAATCTCTTCATCCGTTGTCCTTCTTGGAGAAAACTGAGTATGCCCTTTTCCGAAAACACAGAACCGGCAGTTCCCCTCGCATTCCGAGACTTCGACCCCAATCTGCCCGATAATCACTCCGGAATTTTCCGACTTTTGCCTGGAAAGATGGTCCGCCACCGTCCTGATCATTGAGGCTTCCAAGGATGTTTCCTTGAAATTAAGCAAGTGGAGACAGTCTTCTTTCGTCAGGCTTTCATAATTCTGAACTTTATCCAGGATTTCTATCAGTCGTTGATTAAATTGCATTTTTTATCTCCCTTTTGTAGAATACCCCTTTAGAAAAATCAATTTCCAGATTAACCAGATCCCCGACAGTCAGCTCGACTTCAGGACCCGCTGTCACCCAAAAATCCTGATCCTGATAACGGAGCAGAACATTATACCAATCTCCTAAAAAGCTGACCGCTAAGATTTGAAAATCACCCGGTTTCGTTAAAATCCGGAGATGATTGGGCCTAAGCATCATCCGGTAAGGTCCATCCGGCAAGGACGCGGGGAACTCACCCAACATGCTCCGAAACATTCCTCCTGCAACCGTCCCTTCCAGATAATTGGTTTTGCCAAAATAATCGGCAATATAAGGAGATGCCGGAGCTTCATAAACCCTCTTGGCGAAGTCATACTGAAGAATCTGTCCATCGGACATAACCGCAATCCGGGCGGACATCAGCAGCGCATCCCGTTGATCATGGGTAACCATAACCGTTGTCATGGTTAACTCCTGATGGAGACGGAGGACCAATTCGATCATTTTTTCTTTAGTAAGCACATCCAGGCTGGTAAATGGTTCGTCCAGCAGCAGAATAGAAGGTTCGGCTGCAATCGCCCGCGCCAAGGCAACCCGTTGTTTCTGGCCTCCGGAGAGGGCATTAACTCGTCGTTTCTCAAAACCGATCATTTCAACCCTTTCCAGCAAACTCATGGCTTTTTGCCGCCTTAAGCTCTTCGAAATCCCCCTCACGCGCAGGCCGAATTCCACATTCTCAACCACATTCAGGTTGGGAAATAATCTCAAATCCTGAAAGACAATCACGGTCCCTCTTTTTTCTGGGGCCAGGGGCTGGGCATTCTGCCCCCGGATAAAAATCTCTCCGTAATCGATGGGCAAAAGTCCGGCAATGGTTTTTATCAAGGTGGTCTTCCCACAGCCGGATGGACCCAGCAGGGAGATAAACTCACCTTTTCGGATATTCAGATCAATTCCCTTTAAAATTTCTTTTCCGGATAACCGGACATGTAAATTCCGGATGAAAAGTTCATGCATCATTATCCCTCTTAGTTAAAAAAGTAAACCTCTTTTACCTGATAATATTTTTTCATTAAGGATTCAAAAAGGATAAAAACCAGGAGAGAGGTCGCTATAAATAAGATACTGTAACCGGAAGAGATCGTCCGGTCCCCGCTTTGGATATACGGAAACATCAGCATCGAAAAGGTGATCACCTTTCCTCCTCCGACTAAAAACGTTAAAAAGTATTGACTAAAGGAGATAATATAAGCCATACTCCCGGCGGCAATAATTCCGGGCATCGCCAGAGGCAGGGTGATATAGCGGAAGGTCTGAAAGGGTGTCGCCCCGAGGACCCGGGCCTGGCTCTCCAGCTTGTGCCCTGTGGCTTTGGTGACCTCCGTCAGGATTTTCATGGTATAGGGCAAACAAAGAATGATATGCACAATGATCACTCCCGGCACCGTGTCACTTAGGTTTAAGCGGATGAACAAAATCTGGATGCCCATCGCAAAGGCGGTTACCGGTACGATCACGGGTAAAAGAATGATAAACTGAATCAGACCCTTCCCCCAAAAATTATAGAAAGCAACCGCCCGGGCCGCAGGAATACTGATCAGAATCGAGGCCAGGGCTGCTGCCATCGAGATCAGAATACTGGAAAAGAGAACCCGCAGTGCGCCGGAATAACCGCCAAAGAATTCACCCCATACCCTGGCTGAAAGTGTCTCGGGAAGGAGGTTCGGCCAGGGCCAGCTCCCTGCGAAACTCCAGATCAGAAGAATTCCTAAAGGCAAAAGCACAGAAAAAATAGCGCTATAAAAAATGGTCTTTGCCAGGACCTTGAATGCCATATGATTAATAGTCTCCACCTGCCTTTACCTGCCGGTCTCCTTTGATAATCCGGTAATAGACATAGGTCAGCATGACCGACAGAACAACCATAACCCCGTTCAAAGCCATCGCATAGGGACGATGAGCCAGATCCGGATGGGTATATTCGAGATAGGCTAAAACGGGCAGGGCTTTCGGTGACGTCATTCCCAAGAGAAACGGAATCTCAAAGGCCCCGAAGGAGTACGCGAAAACCAGCAGAAAGGATGTGTAGATGGTAGGAAGGCAGAGGGGCAGAGTAATGCTGTGAAAGGTTTTGAATTTGGAAGCCCCTAGATTGACAGCCGCTTCCCCGATTGAACCATCGATCTTTGCCATGATGGTCACTACCATCATGATCACAAAGGGGACTTCCTTCCATAAGTAGGCAAGTATAATCCCCAAGGCATAGGGATCAAAGAGCAAGGCGGGGAATTGCTGGGGGCTTTGGACCCAGTTAAGCTGATAAAGGACACGCGAAATGATACCGCTCTGGGAAAAGAGATTAAGAATCAGGAGCGCCGCCGCAAGATGGGGCACAATGATCGGGACTTTAAAGATCTGAAAGATTTTCATCCGGGTGAACCCGCTGCTGACGGCCAGCGCACTGATCAAAACCCCCATGAACACGGCAAGTAATGATGAGACTGAGGAATAATAGAGACTCAGCCATAAAGAGGGAAGCAAATCCCCCCTTAAAAGCAGGGCTTGATAATAGGATAAGGTCCATTCATTTAACCCGGCTGCAGGCAGAATGCCAAAACTCTGGACTAAGGTGTTCAAGAGAGCATAGATGAAGACTCCCATAAATACGACGACCGGGAGAACCATCAGATACGGCTTTAATCTCGAATAATGCATTTTTTCTATTTATTTCCGGGAATCTGGGACTGCCAGACTTCCTCGATGACTGGAATCAAATCAGCCGGCAGCTCCGGAAGCCGTTTGGATAGAAGCCGATCCTGCGGGATGACTCCTTTGCCCAAAGGAATCTTGCTGAAAAGTTCCTTTTCCTGAGAATTCAGCTTGGCATTATCAAGCACCGGCAAATCTCCCCAATTTTTCGGATCATATTTTGAGGCCTGGATCTCAGGGCTTAAAATTGCATTAATCACGACCAGAGCCCCCTCAAGGTTGGAAGCATTGGCGGGAATCGCCAGGTAATGCGTATTTCCAATCATCCCTTTATCAAAAATGAAGGAACGGGCAGTCTCCTTGAATTGTCCGGTCTCAATCATACCGGCCACTGAATTTGGATTGTAGGACATGGTCATCACCAGTTCTCCGTCCGCAAACATGTTGTCCACCTGAGCAATAGAAGACGGATAGGTTTTTCCTTCTTGCCAGAGGTAAGGGCTTAATTCTTTAAGATAATCCATCGCTGGCTGAATCGCGGCTTTGAGTTTTTCCTTATCGTTCCCGATACCGACAACGTTTTCATAGCCGACGATATCATAGATGATGTTGCGGACAAAGGCACTTCCGGTAAAATCGGGCGGGGCCGGATAGGTAACCTTTCCTTTGTATTGCTTAGCAAACCCAAGGAGCTCTTGAGTATCCTTAGGGGTTTCCGAGGTTATGGCAGAATCATTGATCAGCACGAATTGGGCTTTTCCATAAGGAGCTTCATACCCTTTGATTTCATAGCCAAAATCATATTGAACCTCTTTCGAATCAGGGTCAATGTATTTTTGGTAGTTTGGCAGTTCCTGGGTAAACGGACCATAGATCAGCTGGTTTTTCATGGCGGTATAGAAATTCTCTCCATTAATCCAGACCATATCAATGGAGCCCTTGCTCTTATCCGCCTGTTTTTCCCCGAGCAACTTGTTCAGGATCTGGTCGATATCCATGGGGACTCTTTTTAAGGTTATCTCATAGTTCTCTTTGACGTGTGGCGCAAGCTGGGTATCAATCCATCGGTTAATTCGCTCATCTCCGCCCCAGCCGTAGAAATTGACCGTCGTACCTTTGGCCTTGATTAAAACACTTTCAAAGCTTTGAATTTCGGGACTGGACGGTGCCGGAACCGGTGTCTGTGAACACCCAATTCCACTAAAAATAAGCAGCAAAAGCATTACAATGGATAAGACTTTTTTCATTCATCCTCACCCTTTCACATGGTTAACTAAGATTCTTAGTGATAAAAAGCACAAAAATAAGTACCTTCATTTTTATAACTCAAAAATTCGAGGTTGATTTAATGAGGATGATCTTCTTTATTATTGTCTGCTGTATTATTTAACACTGCATTTTTGGCAAAAGACAGAAATAATCCCAAAGAGCGATAATAGTCCTCTAGAGTGTTTATCCAAGTTTGAAGGCATCTAATTCCATCATCCGTTATTCTATAGAGTCTTTTAGCTTGTCCCGGATTCGATATATTCCACACAGAAGTGACATACCCCTGCTGTTCCATGGACTTTAAGCAGCGGTAAACACCGGAAGGATCAGGTTTCCTGCCTTGCAGCATACAGTTTTCGGGCAGTTTTTTCACTATGCTGTACCCATGCAGTTCTTCAGCCATTAAAAGCGTAAGAATAGCCGGATGAATCAACTTTTCAAGATTGGTTCCATGGCATGGACAATCAGCATTTTCAATCATATCTTCTATCATATAGTCACCTCCATTTCGCAAGCACGTCACGCGCCGAAAACACTTTGCGATGTTAAAGCTTTTCTTGATCCGAATCAGGTTACAATACCAGGATGACTCAAAAGTGTATCCTGTGTTTTTATGTAAAAATCCAATCTTTATGATAAGATTATCACATCTAGTAGACCAAGTCTATTATTAAAAACGTTTAAAAACTACCTGGTTATACTATCCTGTAAAAAAACTCTAAAGACATGCGGAAGAATCCCCAGACCCGCAAGCAGGGCAGCTTCGCCCACAGAAGCGAACCCATTGCATGGAGAGGCAGTAAAAGCCCACAAGACGGTGGGGGAAGACTGAGCCACGGGTTCACATCAGGTATTACCCAGAGGTTTGGCGAAGTCCCGCACCGGCGAGTGGGCAAGCCTCGGAATGCTGCGGTGAGCGGATGTGGCGAAGCTGCCCGACCCGAGAGCACTCTCTTTTTCATCCTCTGCTAGTGACGCCTTAGCGGCATGGGCGGCTACTAAAAAAATCTTTTTGGAGAGGATTTACTTATGACCGAAAAAATTATTTTCGACTGTGATAATACTATGGGAGTCGCCGGGTGCGATGTAGACGATGGTTTAGCACTCCTCTATCTCTTAGGCAAAGAACACATCGATCTCTGTGGTGTTACGACAACCTATGGCAACAGTGACCTCAATACAGTCTACCAGAACACCTTGACCATGCTGAAGGAAATCGGCAAACCGGATATTCCGCTGCTTAAAGGGTGTGAAGACAAGCATCATTACCAAAGCGAAGCCACGGATTTTTTGGTTGAGTCCGTGAACTCCAATCCGGGAAGAATCACCATTCTGGCCACAGGATCACTAACCAATCTCTATGCAGCTTACCGTTCGGACCCTAGCTTTTTGGCAAAGGTAAAACGCATTGTTGTCATGGGAGGAACCACTGAACCCCTGATCATTAATGGCCGCCCCCTTAATGAACTGAATTTTTCATGCGATTCGTTAGCCACTGAAACCGTCTTGAAGCTTGGAAACAATGTTTCTGTCATCACTGGAAATACTTGTTTGGACGCGTTTTTTCCTAAGGAAGCATTCTTTGCCCGGCTCTCATCCGAGAACAAGCCCATCGCCCGCTACCTTCTCAAAAAAACATCCTACTGGTTTAAGTACATGATGTTCTTATTTAATCTGGATGGTTTTTATAATTGGGATGTCGTTGCCGCAGCATACGTCGCTAACCCTACCTTATTTGAAGACCGAATTTTCTCGTTCAACCTGCGTTTGGCAGAGCTGGAGCATGGTGAACTAACCTTAGAAGATCCCCCGAATGATTCTCTTCATTATTCGCTGAATTTGCCTCGAATCCAAATTCAGCATGAACTAATTGAGGACATCTATAATACATGGCTGAGTCTCGATCTAAAATTCTCCTCCCCGAAACTCTATAGGTAACCCCCCGCTGCCGGTTCTCATTTTTACCCATTAAAAAGCCCCTTGACGATGTGCGCCAAGGAGCTGTGTGGATTTACTAATCTTTAAACGGTTCTATAGTCACTCCAAGGTCAGACGGTTTTCCAAAATACATGGCCGTGGTGACAATGGCATCAATGCCCGTATCAGCATAGTCTTGGATATTGCCTTCATTAATGCCGCCTGCCCCAAGAAGTGTAACATTGGGGTTAAGGCTTCGGATTTCTTCAACGATGACTTTTAAGTCATGGGCAGGAATCTTGTCAAATTGCAATCCATCAACGCCGGTTTCTACTAAAAGGCGGGCATCTTCAATCCGTTCTACTTCAACAATAATTTTCTTTTCACAGGCATTTCCCTTAACTTCTTTCATCACCTGAGCCAGATTATGAATATCTCCCAGGAAATTGACATGCTGCTTGAAAATTAAGATAGTTTCAGACAAGCCCAAGCGATGGGGAAAAGCGCCCCCAGCGATAATTGACTTTATGGAGAGCTCTTTAGTACCGGGAAATGATTTTCTGGTAGCGACAACAGCCACCTGTGGATTCACTGATTTAGCCTTATCCACCATCCGTTTGGTCCTTGTGGCAATACCTGAACAGTATTCAAGTATATTCAGGGAGACTTTCCAGGCTATATGCAGGTTCGAGGCCAACCCTTCGGCTTCGATAAAGATATCTCCCTTGTTAACGATAGAGCCCGATGGCAAGGAGCGAATCTGCCTAATCCCCAGCCTGTTAAAGATCCTTAATACTTCCTCTACCCCGGATAAAACCGTAAATTCTCTGGCTTTAAATGTAATCGTTCCTTTAGTTCCGCCGATACCAAGAGTTAGTGTTGTTAGATCCAGATAAGGAACATCCTCTTTGATCCAGCGGTCAATGGTTTCATCACTAATGTAAATCATAGCCTCCACCTCAAATTCGCTTTAACTTACTCTCCTCTTATGAATCCATTCTTTTCAAAGATTTTCATAGCCTCATCACTCTGTAAATACTCCAAAAACTTCGAAGCTTCATCACTGTTTTTCGAGGCAGCTACCACCGCTGCAGGCAATACAACCGGTTTATGGGAGTTTGCCGGTGCCGCGGCCACAATTTTCACTTTATCGGAAAGGATCGCGATGGTATCCCAAACAAACGCTGCTTCGGCATTGTCTGTCTCTACATAGGTCATTATTTGCATCAGATCCTTGCCAATAACGAATTTAGGTTGTAAGGTATCCCATAATTTAAGGGTCTCCAGGGTTTCTTGCGCAGTTTTAGCTGCCGGAACTGACCCGGCTTCGCCGATTCCGATTTTCTTAACCTCCGGTTTGGCTAAATCTTCAAAGCTGTTAATGGAAGTGTTGTTTTTATTGACGATCAGGACAAGTTCATCCCCTAGGAGATTCACTCTGGAGTCCTGCTTAATCAGTCCCTTTTGCTCTAAAGCATCCATCTGCGGTTTACCTTGAGAAATAAAAATATCGGCAGCGGCCCCTTGCTCGATTTGGGTTTGGAGGGAGCCTGACGGCCCATAATTATAAACCAATTTAACCTGAGCATTTTTCGCCGAATACAGGCTTTTTATTTCCTCAAGAGAACCTTTCAAACTGGGAGCAGTGGATACCAAAAGCTCAATAGGCTTAGCCTGGTCAGCTTGACTGACTTCCGGTTTTGGGGTTTCATTGACAGCACTTGAACACCCGGAAATAAATAAAACAAGCAATACCAGGGAAAAAGCCATCCGCCCCAGGGCAGCCCGGGTTTTATCAGTTTTCCTAATTAGATTAGATAGTCTCATTGAATCTCCCCTCTTTCTTTTGTACTTGCCGGTAACGCGGCATCAGATAATTATCAGCTTTTCCGGATTCATCTTCAGCTTCCAGGGCTGTGGTTTATCCTTCAATTCAGACCACATTTGTTTGGTGATCTCCCACTGAATTTGGTGATTCTCCTGTCTCCGGGCTTCCTTTTCCGTAACGAGATAGACTGTCACCCGGGAAGGAGTCTCACTGATGAAATTAAGCCGGCCTTCAAACACATTGTCCTCTTTTTCCGTTAACGCCAATTCAAGAGCATGAGCATGAATACCTACAAACTCAATCTGTTTCGGGATTTCTCTCTTGGTTTTTAAGTTTATCCCCCAATCCGTTGCCTCCAACTCAAAGGGCGATTTGTAGATGGCCGGAGAGAAATTTCTGCAGCCTGTTAATTGTGCGGATACGAGTGAAGGCGGAGAGCTGAATACCTCCTCTGTCCCCCCTTTTGCTTCAATCTTCCCTGAAGACAATACGACTAATCTATGGCAAATGCTATAGATTTCATCCATGTTATGGGTCACGAACAGGGTAACTCCTTGATAGCCTGATAAGGTTTCGGTCAATTGTTTGACCATGTGGTTTCTTAAATAGTCGTCAAGTGCGGAAAATGGTTCATCTAAGAGCAGCGCCTCCGGCTCAATAGCTAAAGCCCTGGCCAGAGCAACCCGCTGTTGTTGTCCCCCGGAAAGTTGATTTGGATACCTCTTTTCTAAACCCTCCAGCTTGATCATCTTCACTTTTTCCTCGATTATGGCTATTCTATCTGCGCGCTTTCTGTCTTCAATGCCAAATCCAATATTATCTTCCACCGTCATATTAGGGAAAAGGGCATAATTCTGGAATAAATAACCCACTTTTCTCTTGCGGCAAGGGAGATCAATTCTTCGCTTGGAGTCGAACAACGTTCGGTCGTTGAGAATAATCCTTCCTGTATCAGGCGTATCGATGCCAGCGATACAGCGCAAAATCATACTTTTACCTGACCCGGAAGCCCCTAAAAGTCCAAGAATCTCCCCATCTGTCTCAAACTTAACATCTAAGGTAAAACCCGGAAGTTTCTTTTGAATATCCACCCATAATTTCATATTACTTCCTGCCAGTAACAGCAGTCATCTTGCGCTGGTAATCCGTCCAATAGTTCATTAACGTCATAACGATCAAGGAAATTATAAAAATAAGTATCACCCATATCAGAGCCCTTCTCATTTCTCCGCTTTCGGCTGCAAAGAAAATCGCCGCAGGAATGGTCAGTGTTTTTCCGGGTATGTTGCCGCCAATCATAAGCGTAGCCCCAAAATCCCCTAAAGCCCTGGCGAAAGCTAAGACAGTACCGGCCGCCACCCCCGGCCAGGAAAGCGGGATGGTTATCTTCCAAAAGATTTTCCACTCTGAGACACCCAGTGTACGTGCAGCATTAATAATATTTTGATCAATTTGTTCAAAGGCGCTTCTAACCGTTCGATACATTAAGGGAAAGGCAACCACTGAAGCTGCAATAACCGTTGCCGGCCAGGAAAATATAACCGTTTGCCCAACTGCCATCAGGAGTCTTCCCAAGGGGCCGTTCTTGCCAAACAGTACCAGGAGCAGGAACCCGACAACTGTAGGCGGTAAAACTAAAGGCAGAGTAAGTACACCGTCAATCAGCCCTTTGAATTTCCCCCTGTAGCCTGAAACAAAGCAGGCAGCCGCAATTCCTGAGAAAAAAGTCACAATCGTTGAAATGGTGGCTGCTCTTAGGGAAATTAGCAGCGGGGCAAAGTCCATTCCCATTAAATCATTATAAACACCGCAACCCCCCTTACCTTATCTAGTTATGATATTAGTAAATAGTATGGTATAAAAAATAAAGCTCCCGAAAAGGGAGCTAAATAAACTGGTATCCCAGTCTAACCCGAACTACTCCTCTTCAAACTGTGAAGGCATACCAGTTTCCCGGAATACCCTGAGGATCTGCGATCCTGTCCAGTGACCTTGGAATTGCTCTTTAGGTCATTCTGGCTCGGAGGTCATTCTTCAATTTTTCGGACCAATTAATCCGCTTCAGTTATCTGTAAAGTACTTCCTGGTAATTTTTTTGTCTAAAGTTTCTTAATTTCCTCTTGTTTGCCCTTATCCAGCTTAATGATCTGACTGCCAAGCATTTCCGCCTCCCGGGCATCATGAGTGACCAAAATAAAAGGAATCTGCCATTGGGTTTGAAGCTTAAGCAACTCCTGCTGGAGGGTACTCCGCGTGTCCTGATCCAGAGCGGAAAGAGGTTCATCAAGCAGCAAAAGTTCCGGCTCAGTCATTAAGGCACGAGCGAGAGCAACCCGTTGCTTTTCTCCTCCCGAAATCTGATTGGGATAGCGATTTCTGAGATGAGCAATTTTCAACATCTCCAGAACATTGGAAACGGCAAGAACCTTATTGGGAATACTTCCTTTTTGAGGCTTACCGTACATCACATTCTTTTCCACCGACATGTGGGGAAAGAGAGCATAGTCTTGGAAAACATACCCTATGCGCCGCTTTCTGATAGGAATATCTGCCCTATGCTCAGAAGAGAAGATGATTTTATCATTGATATTAATTTCCCCCCATGAAGGAGTCTGGAGGCCTGCTATACATTGCAGGATCGTCGTCTTGCCGGCACCGGAAGGACCGACCAGGGCGAGAATACCGCTCTTTAAGGTGATATCGGCTTCCAGCTCAAAGGAAGGCAGCTTCTTTTTAAAATGAGCCTTTAGCATTACGCTCCACCTCCTCGGGAGTCTCGTCGTGATCCTTTCCCCCATCGGTTTAATCCATAAATGACCAGAAAACTAAAAATAGTCATAATGACAACCAATATGCCTGCTTCCCCTGTGTCGCCGGCCTCATTAGCGAAATAAATAGCAATGGGCATAGTTTGCGTCTTACCAGGAATATTCCCGGCAATCATCAGCGTCGCTCCAAACTCCCCCAGAGACCGGGCAAAGGCTAAAACTAAGCCCGCTATAATGCCATTCAAGGCTAAGGGAAGAGTTATGGTGAAAAACACCCTTAGTTCTCCAGCCCCCAGAGTACGCGCCGCTTTCTCCAGGTTTTGATCAACACTTTCAATAGCAACCTTTACGGATTGATACATTAAGGGAAAAGCCACAACGGCGGCTGCTATTACGGCCCCCGCCAAAGTAAAGACTATCCTGACATTAAACCAATGTTCGAATAACTTGCCTAACGGGCCATTCTTCCCAAAAACAAACAACAGCATAAAGCCAACAACTGAGGGAGGGAGCACCAGGGGCAAAGTAATGATTGACTCTACAATATCTTTGCCCCAAAACTCGCGCTTAGCCATAAAGGCGGCTATTGGTATAGAAGAGAATGCGACAATAACGACGGCAGCAAAGGCAACTTTCAAAGATAGAATAATGGGAATAACGCTAAATTCCATTGGATTCCCCCGGAAAGTAATTATTTGGCCAACGTTTTAGTTATTTAGCTAATGTTTTAAATCCATAGTTTACAAATAACTGTTGAGCTTCCGAACCCTGTAAGTATTTTAAAAAGTCTTCGGCAAGTTGTTTATTTTTAGTTGCCGAAATAACCGCTGCCGGGTAAGTAATAGGCTTATGACTGCTCTCCGGAGCTGCCGTTACGACTTTGACTTTCGATGACCCTAAAGCATCGGACCGGTATACGAGTCCTGCCTCTACATTACCTGTTTCCACATAATTCAGAACCTGGGTCACATCCTTAGCCATTACAAACTTAGGCTGTAATGTATCCCAAAGTTTAAGACTTGTCAAGGCTTCCTGGGCATATTTTCCGGCGGGTACAGACTCAGGTGTTCCAATACCGATCTTTTGAACATTTGCCTTAGTCAGATCTTCAAAGGATGTAACCTTACTGTTATCCTTCCCTGCAACCAAGACTAATTCATTGCCTACTAAGTCGAGCCTACTCTCTTTAACCAACAAATCCTTTTGTTCCAAAGCATCCATCTGAGCTTTTCCTGCAGAAATAAAAAGGTCTGCCGGGGCTCCTTGTTCAATTTGTTGCTGCAGTGTACCTGAAGCTCCAAAGACGAAGGTAAGCTTAACTTCGGGAACCTTTGCGGCATACTCTTTCTGGATTTCGGTCAATGAATCCTTCAGGCTGGCTGCGGCAGACACCATGATCTCTGTGGGTTCAGCCTTGGGAGTGTTTGCCGATGGGGCATTATTTCCCGAACTGCAGCCAATCGTAGTTAAAATTAAAAGAAAACTAAACACTAACATCCATGAAACCTTTTTCATTCGAACTCCTCCTAACATATGTAAATTTATATTTCAGTTGATTTATATTAGTCCAAATTAGTCTAAGTTCGTTTATATTACTCAATCTATACATTTGTGCAATGAATTCATATATTTCAGATTTATATAGATTAACATAATATAATACTAACTAACGTCAACCAACAAGACCCAACTGCAATGTCATTATACAATAGGTTATAATAACTTAGCAATATAATTATAGTTTTTATTATCTCCATTAGAATAGTCTGGAGGCTCACTATATCCAATAATGTTTCTTATACGTTGAAGAAGCCGCAGAAATCCTTAAAATTTCTAAGATTACAGTTTATGCGCTTTTTTCAAGATGTTTTTCCTAAGGATATGATCCTATATCCTAAATAACGAGAAATAAAAACCTTTCGACTCTGATTGAGACAAAAGGTTTTTTCTTATTCCGTAATAGTGGCTATGATCTCCTTCCTGATTTCCGTCAATTCGGAAGAGGCAGGATAATTTCCTTCAGAATCCGGCCGGCAACAGTCAGCACATCATCAAGTTTGTTAGTTTTGTCTAACTTTCAGAAGAAATAATACGCAGGCATTGCCTACATCCTTCTACGTCTTTTAAGCAAGAAATCCGTTATTTCGTCTTCATTTTGAATTAATTTTTCCACTTGAGAAGCGATCTTTTCGAGTTCTTCGTGATGCTGCTTGCCTAAAGCTTCAAGGCTATCAAAGCGTCTATCATAGCCATCAAAGCGCTTATCATAGCCGTCGAAGCGCTTATCATAGCTATCAAAACGCCTATCATGCTCGGCGAGCTTTTCACTAATTTCACCTAAACGTTTAGCGTTGTCCTCTAAATGTTTTAAGACTAACTCTTGAAACTTTTCATTATCCATCAGCTCGCCCCACCCTTTTTATCATTTTAAGTATAACACAGTCATCAAACATTTTTTTGTCTAAGATCGTCGAACCGGCAGAACTATAAAATTCGTATTATCGCAAACGCATGTATTACACTGTTTTGTATTTACACTTGAGAATTTATATACTGTCAACAATCATTTTAGCAAAAACACCTTAGATTTTAGAAGTAATTCATAGAGGGTTAAGATAGATTTTATCGTGTACTACATATACCTTTAGAGGTAAAGGGCCCTTTGTTATAAGATTTTTCAAATATATAATATGGTGTTTGACTTCCCTTTGCTTGATTCCAAGCTATAAAGTCGGCAACCTCAGTTCCGGTTTATTCAATTTTGAGCGGCTAGACTTGTAAAAATATAAGCTAGTTTTCTATGGATATTCCTCATTAACCGGTTAGGCAAAGAAAGGGGCCTCAAGAAAACCTGAGGCCCCACTGCTGTATAATCGGTAATTAACGCAAAAGCTGCAATACGCCCTGGGGTTGTTGGTTGGCTTGAGCCAGCATCGCAGTAGCGGCTTGAGCGAGAATGTTGTTCTTTTGGAACTCCATCATCTCTTTAGCCATATCTACATCGCGGATACGGGATTCAGCACCGGTCATGTTTTCGGAGGTAGTTGAGAGGTTGGCAATGGTGTGCTCCAAACGGTTCTGAAAAGCACCCAGTTTAGACCTTTCACTCGATACTGCAGCAATTGCATCATTGAGTACACTGATGGCTGCTGTTGCACTTTCAAAAGAGGAAACATCTAAAGCAAATTCTATGTTTGTATTGTCGGTACCGTCGGTTACGTTGGTAATGGCAACATACTTTGCTTTAGCACCATCACTGGCTTCTACTTCTGCCCCAGCTTGGGCAGCGCCTCCACTGACTTTCAATGCCACACTACGCATATCAGAGATATCCACCGTCATGCTCTGGTTATAGTTGGCTCCCACCTGAAGTCTTATACCCTGCCCCACAGAGTCTGCTCCGGCAGTTGTTGTTGCCCTGTCTAGACCAAGTGTCTTAGCCATTTCATCTGCCGTTACTTTGACTGATCCAGCTGATCCATCCTGGCCTGAGGTAATAACAAATGAACCGTCTGTGTAATTAACTGTGGCATTTTCCAAGCCAGCAACCGCACGGATCTGATTCTGAAGATCTGAGGCCATACCTCCCACTGTATAAGTGCCTGCATTTAAGGTAATGTCAGCCTGGATGCCGTCAATCTCCAGAGTGGAAGTGTTATTGGCATTTCTGCCCTGGACATAAGCTGCAGTTTGTAGACCCAACGCTGCCTGAGCGGTACCGGTTACAGCAGTCAAGGTACTTATGGAACCAGTAAGGCTATTTGTGAGTACCAGCTTGTTATCCCCATCAAAGGCTGCTTCAATGTTGCCGTCACCAAAGGCTGCGCTTAATTTGGTGTTCATATCCGCTAGGAATGTTTCACGGTCAGCAGATACTGAAAAGTCATAATTCCCATTTGCCAAGGTAATCTCTTTCGTCAAGCCACCAGCTGTAATATTAAGCTTATTATTGTCCGAGCCATCGACTGCAATTGTAAAGTCGCTCGCGTCGTTACTGGCTACGAGATGACTTACCGCTCCACCGCCGTCCACGGATAAGCTATCCCCTACATTGGTAGTTGTAAACGTAATTTGGTTTTGGCCATTAAATGATGCTGAAATTTTACCGGCACCAAAGGCATCCTCCAGTTTGGTATTAATGTTATTAAGGAAGTCTTGGGCTGTTTTCCCGCCAGTACTGTAATCTGCTATATCCAAAGCAATCGTTTGGGTATCGCCGTTAAGAGTCAGGGTGAGTTCGTTGTTTTCCGTGCCCTGCACATGTACGGTATCAGCAAGGTTAAGGAATGATTCTGCGCTGCCGCCGACGACCTCTATCGTGCTGTCTTTGCCTTCCAGGCTATTAGTCAATACTAGGCTGTTGCCAGCAGTGACTGCATTTTCGAGTTTTACACCCGTTGCCTGACCTGACTTTTCTTTAAGCACGATGGTGTGTTGTAAACCTAAACGAGGTGAAGCATCTAACTGATCATCCGGGTCAGGATTTGCAAGATTGATTGCAGTTATCAGATTATCTCTCTGGTTCTCTAACGTAGTGCCTACCTTAAATTCATTATCACCTAATATAGCGTCATTTGCCACAGCATGGTAAGTGGTACCGTTGATTGTCAGTTGATCACCAGCTGCAAACTGTTTGGTTAATGTGAGATTATATTCACCTCTTACCTCTACCGCACTATTGTTCACTACATCTAAGTCATAAGCACCACCAACTGTATTAATAGTAGTGTCTAATTTTACTTGCAAATTCACTCCTGTTGCTTGGGCTTCTTTTTCGGTAAAGGTAAGTGTACTGCCTGTGCGAGCTACTTCGAATCTGTCGGTAAAATCACTATCCAACAATAAGGCCGCTTCAATCGCCTGTGCCTGTTGTTGGGTGGTGATAGCGGTATCAGTGTCAATACCTCCTATTACTCCGCTGCCAATTGCTATGTCTACTCCACCTTGAACGACGCCGACTCCGTCCAATACACCACCGATATTGATTTGGGTATTATTCGTTGTGAAAGCCTCGGCGATGTTTAAGGTATATATACCCCGTTCTTCACGTACGCTCTGTGTAATCACTTCAACTGGATTTACGGCGCCTGCAGCTTCTCCGCCGAAAGAGGCAACAACGTTGTTCGCACCAAATACCTCGTCAAGTTGAGTATTAATGTCGGTAAGGAAGGCGTCCTTACCAGCAGAACGGGTCAAGTCATACGTTTCATTTGACAGACTGATGGTCCCAGTAGTCGTTCCTACTTTAAGCTCCAACTCATTGTTGCCGGTACCAATCTGCGTGGTGACGAAATCGGGCTCCGCAGCAGTGTTGACCAGGTGTGCAAGAGCTCCACCGCTTTGGATGGTTAGGGTGTCACCTACTCCGTTAGTTTTAAAAGCTACTTTGTCATTCTCTATTACTACAGTGATAGCTGGATTATTGATCTTAGTCTGTAATTCCGCAGCTAATTCTGTCGCAGTGTAATTCCCTTCGTCAAGCATAATGTTTATAGTATTCCCATTAAAGGTTACTGTAAGATCGGTGTTTTCCCCGCCTTGGGCTGATAGGCCGGCAGCTCCCAGCGCAGTTGCTACAGTACCATTGTTAACAACAATCGTGCTGCCTGTGCCTCTCGACTCATCATTATTGGTGAGCACCAGCTGGTCATCCCCATCAAATGAAGCAATAGTCGTGTTTTCCCCGAATTTCGCATTTAGTTCGGCCTGGAGTACTGTTAAGAAAGCGGCTTGGTCTGCAGCAACGCTTAAATCATAGGCGCCGTTAGCACCATTTAAACCGCTTCCCGCTGCTGAGTTATCCGTAAGAGCGTCTGCGGTTAATCCCAGTTTTGCTGATGCAGCATTTGCGGTAATCGCTACTTCTGCCTCCGTGCCTTTTTGTATCGATGTGATAGTTAATTTATTTCCATTATTACCGACAGTGAATTGGACTCCGTCATGGGCTGTACCATCAAATACAGCATCAATATCAGCCTGCAGCCGTTGAGTAAGTTGTCCAATATCAATCGGAGTTCCACTTCCATCAAGTTTTTTAACTTCATTAAGCGCAACTGCCTGACCATTAAGCGTTAAGTCAACAGCAAGAGAACTAAGATCTTCATTTAATGTAGCATTGTTCGCCCCTGTTAATGCTGCTGCTTCGCTGGTGCCCTCGCTGATGGTTACATTTCTGGTAGTTCCGTTGATCGTTAGATTAATCGTATTTGCCTTCGCCGTATACGTAGCATCCGCAAACGTATCAGGGTCAGAAGGATCACTTAACATATGCTTCACAGCACTCGTTGACGCTCCTGAAATTTCAAGTTCCTTAGCGCTATCGCCTGTGGAAAAGACAAGTTTGTTGTCTTCAACAGATACAGTGACATTCCCAAAATCTCCGCCTTTTGCTTGGATTTTGGTTTGGAGATCTGCGGCAAATGCTTCAGCACTAGCGTGATTTGTCTCTGTCAGATAGACAGTTTCTGTCTTCGTCCCAATGGTTAGGGTTAGTTCATTGCCTGTTCCCTGGGTGATATCTACGTCTCCAGCACCGAGCCCCAGTGTATCGACAGCTGATCCGCCAACGATCTCAAGGGTGCTGCGTACCGAGCCATATTGATCTTCAATTGAGATTTTGTCTGTTGCAGCATTCCAAGTTACTGCCACATCGCCACCAAAGGCTTTGTCAAAAGCTGATTGAAAGGCTGTGGCAGCGGCAGTGGTACCACCGCGAAGTGATAGTGCGGCTTGATCTAAATCGGTGTCAGTAATATTACCTGCAACATAAGCACCTGTACCTGTCACAGTCCATCCCGATAAATCAAGCTCTGAGCCATCTGTTAACGCCACTATTCCTGCTGTACCCAAGCCTTGGATTGCATCTTCTATCAATGCCGCAGTGTTCTGAGCTGCAGTAGTTGATAGTCTTACAGTAATCTTATTACTGGTTCCGTCCCACTCTGCTGTAAGTGCACCAGCACCAGCCGTAAACTCAACGCTTACTGCATTAGCGTCTCTTCCTTGACCAGCAGTTGCAGCTATAACTAGTGAATCTGTACCAGCATCATTTGTAAAAGTTCTCGAAGCAGCAGTGTTTACATCAGCGTCAGTGTAGACTCCTGTATTTAGGGTTATAGTTTTTTCCAGCCCGTTGGCATTCACTGTAAGCTGGTTGTTGGCTGTAATGTCACTATAGGTTGCAGCATTGCCAAGATGGTTGGTTAATAAACCTCCACCCGTAATCTCGATGCTCGTTTCCTTTGTGCGAAACTCAATTTTGTTCGCTGAGTTTAGTACTGCTTCAATTTTTCCAGCACCGAATTCAGTATCAAGTGAAGCGTTTAAGTCGTCCAGAAAATCAATCACTTCATTTCCGGCAGCCCCATCATAATTTTTTGCAGTAACGGAGACGGTTTTTGCGAGATCACCGTTTAAGCTGATGCTGATTTCATTAAGTCCTGCCGATATATTCCCAACAGCATCGCCTAATCCGCCGGCAAACACTTGATCTGTTGTTGCAGCTTTGTAGTTGGTGTTAAATATTTCGAACCTTTCTGGAATTACGCCGCCTACGGCTATCGCGTCTGTCCGGGAGACTTCGATACCGCCGGTTGCTGTTCTATCAGTTACAGCATTGACGGTTAATCCTAATGTTGCTGAAGCAGCTGTGGCTTCAATCGCGACTTGTGCTGACGCATATTGCTCGGAAGATGTGATGGTTAATTTACCGTTGTCATTTCCTACAGTAAATGTTACGCCATTATGATCTGCGCCGTCGAATACTGCGTCAATATCTGCCTGCAGACCATCTACTAAGTCGTCCATCTCAATTGGAGTACCAGAGCCATCAAGTAATTTAACATTAGTTAGTGCTACATCCACTCCATTGAGTTTTAAATCAGTAGCAATGGCATCCAAATCACTGGTTAATGGACCTGCAGAAACTCCGGTCAATACTGGGGCTAATGCAGCTTTCATGTCTTTCGTCCCTGTTAAGGTATAATCATTTCGCTGATTGACGTCGAGGGTTACCCCTTCACCTGTTCCTGTCAATACCGCTACTGTCTTCCCTACTACTGTCGGCCCACTTACATCCTTAGTGCCGGTCACCGTAATCCCGCTCAGTTCGGATATCGCCACATCCCCTAAACCTGTTCCGGTTGCGGTGGCGCTGGTTAATTCAACCTTCGGCCCGCCGTTGGCTAGATTAGCATCGTAAGCTACATCTCCGGTAGCAGAGGCTCCTCCTATGGCGCTGATTTCTGCCGTGGTTAAAGCATCTCCAGTGGCACTGGCATTAGTGGAAGCGGCAATAATATCGATATTGCCCACTACTTGGGCCCCGGTTACTTTAGCAGTTTGGGTAGCGGTGGCGTTTAAATCGCCCTTCAGTAATTTAATGGCATTAAATTCACTGGTGTTACCAATACGGTTAATTTCCGAAGTTAACTGGTTGACTTCCTTCTGGATTTCACCACGGTCAGAATCGGTATTGGTGTCGTTGGAAGCTTGGGTAGCCAGTTCCCTCATTCTTTGCAGAATGCTTTGGGTTTCACTCAAGGCACCCTCAGCGGTCTGAATCAGAGAAATACCGTCTTGAGCATTTCTTGAAGCTTGGTTCAAGCCACGGATTTGAGCGCGCATTTTTTCACTGATGGCCAGACCGGCGGCATCATCGCCGGCTTTGTTGATGCGCAGACCGGAAGACAGCTTTTCCAGGGATTTAGCTGAATTAGCCGTATTGGTCGCCAACTTGTTGTAGATGTTCAATGACGCAATATTATGGTTGATAATCATCAATAAAACCTCCGTGTATTTTTTTATGAACTTCCGTGTTCACATTTATATAACAAGCCTGATGGCCACTCGGCTTATTACCATAGTTGATATCTGGAAACTATAAAAAAGGACGATCCCGGCTTCATCTATCCCGGCGTCCTGCCGGAAATGAGCAAAGGTAATCGTCCTTGAAATATTAAATTAAGGGTTGCTTTTCAAGCTTTGAGAACGTACAGCTAACTGGTTTTGGGAGGCTTGTTTTGCTCTTCAAATAATTCTCCGCGGATAATAGGTGTGTCTTTAGGGGCATCGATGGCCAATCTCAAATCACCATAGTCACTTTTGACGACTTTAACCATGATGTCATTGCCAATCATCACGTATTCCCCAGGTTTCCTGCCTAACACCAGCATTATTAACTCCTCCTTGATTCCTGAATTAACTAAAAAAAGACGAGCAAACTATCCCAAATTCTCCCCCTGCGTCCTGTAAGGGGGTTGGGTTTATTTGCTCGTCCCTGTACCTGTTCTTTTTCCTTGTCTTAAGTTTGCTTCATATTATGTGCCGTTGGGATAACATGACTTCATTTAATTTCTCCTCCTTGATCCCTTAAATAAAAAAACGAGCAAATATTCCAAATCCTCCCCTACGTCCTGTAAGAGTAATTTGGCTTATTTGCTCGTCCCTGCAATGGCTTAAAATAATGTGGAATCAGTTATGGTATATGGGCAATCAGTTAGGCTATAAACACTATTAGTCCTTGATCCCGCTTTGGGGCATATTGACCGCGAAAGAGTTATTTTGATCTCTATATAATTCTCCACGCGTAATTATTGTACTTTTAGGAGCAGCGATTGCGAGTCTCAAATCACCTGTGTCACTTCTGACAACTTTGACCATGATGTCCTCACCAATCATCACATATTCGCCAGGTTTTCTTCCCAACACCAGCACGATTGTTCCTCCTATCTATAATATCGTAAGATTGCTGCAAAACTTTAAGGCTTTTTTTAAAAAAATTTGGAATACCGCAGCCTGCTGTGAATTCGGCACTACCCCCCTCTGATTAATGGTTCGCAAGATGAATTATGACCTCAAACTTAATTCTATTTCAGCCCGTAGAAATATCATTGTTTTAGGGATAAGTGGTTGTTTTCAGGATATAAGATGCTCTCCAGCAATATAAAGTACAGGGAATATCCTTCCCTTCCGGTAGATGAAAAAAAGAAACCCGGCTTGCACCGGGTTTTAATCACTCTACATTCCAAAGATAGCTTTCAATTCCTTGGAGTAATGACGGCTTACAGGTATCTCTTCGCTCCTGTCTCTCAGTTTGATAATATAGTTCTGGTTAAACATGGGAATTATCCTGTCCACATAGTCCAGATTCACTATATAACTTTTATGACACCTGAAAAAATTCCTTGCTCCGAATTTATCTTCAATCGCGGAAAGAGTATTATCAGTAGGCAGTGATTTTCGAGATGTATAGACTATTGTGCTTTTACCTTGGGCAGAAAAATAGTGAACTTCTGCGATGGGAATGATAACGATACAGCCTCTTTCTTCGGCCGCGACCCAGTTAGGAGAAGTTGTTGAAGCCTCTCTTAGCCTGGTGGAATCACCCTTTCCCACTCGTTTGCTTAAATCGATTCTCTTCTTTATTCTCTCTACGACTGTGTAAACTCTTTCCTTGGATACGGGTTTCAGTATGTAATCAAGGGCCTCCACTTCAAACGCTTTCCAGGCGTATTCGTTATGGGCGGTAATATAGACAATATAGGGATAAAATCCTGAATCCCCTGTTTCCCTGATTTCCTTTGCCATCTGGAAACCATCCTTATCGGGCATGGATACATCCAAGAACAACACATCCGGTTTCAGCACCTTTATCTCCGCCAAGGCTGTTTCTGAGTCACTAAAAGAGCCGACAATCTTTAGATCATTACACCCCTTAAATACATACTGCATCTGCTCCAAACCTAGTTCTTCATCATCCACCAGGACCGCTTTCAGAACCCCCATAGTCTTTACTTGTTTTTTAGGCTTATCCTTCATCTTTCATCCTCCAGAACAACCGAGTAATCTTCTCTGCTCTATTAAGTTATGATCCCGGAATAGTTCATTCATCAGTGGTGTCGCGCAGCGGCATGGGGATCTGATAGGTAAAATAAAAAGTGCTTCCTTTGCCTACTTGACTTTCTGCCCAAATTTTGCCCTTATGCTTTTCAATGATCTGTGCGCATATATAGAGACCAAGACCAATGCCGGTATTCCCTTTATTCCCCGCAGGAGAGGGTTCTACCTTATAAAACCTGTCAAAAACCTTTGGCAAGTGGGCTTCCGGGATACCGGCACCTGTATCCTCAATGGAAACGAGAATTTCATGGCCTGAACGTTTGGCACATATCTTGATCCAGCCGGCTTTTGTAAATTTCACTGCATTAGAAATTAAATTTACAAATACCTGGGTCAGCATATCCTTGTCACCGGTAACTTTAGGCAAATCAGCCTCAACGTCTGCCTGGATTGTAAGCCCCGCTTTGGTGACGATTGGTTTTGTGATCAGTAATATTTGTTCAATTAGTTCGGAAATATCCAGTAATTCGTTTCTCCAGTCCATTTTCCCCGACTCGATTTTTGATATATTCAGCAGATTATCGACAAGGGCTGAGAGACGATCTCCTTCAGCAAGGATGATATTTAAATTTCGGCCGATCCTTTCCGTAGCTTTTTGAACTTTCTTATCATTTAAATCAAGATTGGGTAAAACAATTCTTTCGATTTTATCGCTTATCAACTCTGCAAAACCTAGTATTGCGCCTAAAGGGGTTCTAATCTCATGGGAGACCATCGATATAAAGTTGCTTTTCATCTCGTCGGCCTGACGCAGTTGAGCATTGGCCCGATCTAACTCCTTTGTTCTTTCCAGAACCATAGATTCAAGTGCTACATTTTTTAGTTTTATGGATCTTGTCCTGATTTTTATCAGGGCTATGATGGAAGATGTCATAAAAATAAAGGCCATCATACTAAACCAGGTTGTTTTCCAAAACGGAGGGGCGATGGAAAGCTTGATTTGTGCGCCCTGCTCATTCCATAAGCCATCATTGTTTGAGGCTTTTATCTTCAGAACATAGTCTCCGCCATTCAAGTTTGTATAGCTGGCATAATTTCTTGAACCGCTGTATTGCCAATCAGTATCAAAGCCTTCAAGCTTATAGGCATATTGATTTTTAAGAGGGTTGGCATAATCTAAGGCAGCAAACTCAAAGGAAATGTAATTATCTTTATAGGTTAGTGAAACCTGGCCTGTATCAGTTAGCTTGATTGATTTATCAAATACTTTAAAGTCGGTTATTACTACCGGTGGTTTATGGTTATTATCCATAATTTTATCGGCGTAAAAGGAAAGGAAGCCATTATTTCCTCCAAAAAACATCTCGTCATCAGAGCTTTTATAGTATGCTCCAGGGATATATTGATTTCTTTGCAGCCCTCCATTGAAGTCATACTTTTTAAACTTATCCGCTTGAATATTATATCTTATTAACCCTTTGGCAGTGCTTAACCATAGGTTATCCTTCCCATCCTTAAGCAAACCAAAAATAATAGTATTGGCAGCTTCCTGAGGATCTGCAACGAAAACAGACGTTCCGCTGTTTTTATCAAATTTATATAACCCCCTGTCCGTAGCCAGCCATAGTATGTCATGATCGTTAACAATGGCATTAACGTTATAATTAAAAGCTTGTGTCAATGAACCGGGTTCATTGATGCCATAATGACTAAACTGATTCGTCGCGGAATCCAACTTGTTCAGGCCGCCTCCAAAGGTTCCGATCCATAATAGGCCGGATTCATCTTCTGCAATTGACATCACATGATTGCTGCTTATACTGTAAGGATCTCGTGGGTTACTGGTGAATTGGGTAACTTGGCCTGTACTTCTGTTGAGCCTGACTAAACCTCCATTTGCAGCGCAGGCCCATAACATGCCATCCTTGCTCTCCTGCATCCTCATAATCCCATTATCCATAATGTTCGGGTTTTCAAGATTATTTATCTTGTAACGGACAAACTTGCCCGAAACAGGTTCAAACCTGTTCAATGTTCCGTCGATGGTGCCGAACCATAGGACTCCCTGGCTGTCCTCATAAATAGAGCTTACCGCGTTGCTGCTTATACTGCCGCTATTCTTCGGGTCATTTTTAAAATAGCTGACCCGATTGTTTTTGGTATCAAAACGGTTAATTCCCCCCCTTGCTGTTCCCAGCCAGATGACTCCGGAATGGTCCTTGTAAATTGATAGAATAACATCATCACTAAAACTCAGATCGGGATTCAGGTTGTTATTATTTGATATAAAGTTCAGGTTTGTATTGATTCTATCTATACCATTTCCTTCAGTTCCAATCCATAAGTTACCCGAGTGATCAGCCTGAAGAGATACCACCCTGTAATTGCCTAAAAACATGTTTTGAGGAGCATCGAAGCCAGAGGTCGTAAATTTCCCATTATCTTTGTTCAGCATTCTAACACCTTTTCCATAAGTACCAACCCAGAGAGTGCCCAAATTATCCTCGCCAACAGTGGTAACTTTAATGCCCTCCAATTCCTGAGGACCGCTATTCATAAACTCGCCTGAAGCAGTATCGAACTTGTTCAGCCTGCCATCACTTGTTATTATCCATAATACGTTTGTCTTATCCAGATAAAGTTTAGAAATATTATTGTCCTGTCTACTGCTATAAACACCGGTCTGCTTTTCGAAGCGAAGGAACTTACCTAACTGTGAATCAAATTTGTTTAAGCCTTCGGTCGTTCCAATCCACAAAGCCCCGGCTTTATCTTTGCAAATAGAGGTGATTGTATTTGAACTTATACTTTCTGCACTATCTGTCCTATTTTCATAATGTGTAAATAGTCCTGAAACCGGGTCAAGGCAATCGAGTCCTTTATTCTGTGTTCCTATCCAAATATTCCCGTCATCATCTCTGTACAGTGCTCTGATAAAATTATCACTAAGGTTATTAGGTTTCTTTGAACTGCTATCAAAATTAGTGTATTCCGCAGTTTGTGGGTTAAACTTGATTAAGCCGCCGCCAAAAGTACCTATCCAGATATTCTTGTCCTTATCTTCGCAAAGACTGGTTATGAAGTTTGACATAAATCTATTGGAAAGATTAGTATTAAAGCTCTGGGGCTTCAAGCTATAGCCGTTATACTGATAAAGACCGATTTGGGTTCCAAACCACAAAAATCCGCTGCTGTCCAGAAAAATACAGTTTACAACCGTCCCTGACAATTCCTTATTAATTGGATCACTGTTGTATAAGTCAGGAGCAGATTGCGCTGATGCGTGAGGAAGAATCCCTACGAAAAAAAGTATGAACATCGTGATTATGCTAAATGATTTTCTTTTTATGATTTTTTTCATCCTTATCTTCACAATCTTCTCTCCAGTTAATGATAAGCTCATATTTTAATTGATATGATGACGAGTAAAGATACTGAGGAGTGATAAAGAGTACCCAAGGTATTGGTTGACAAGCATATCTCCCGCTTATAATATATAAATACGAAGCTAAATGAAGAAACTCGAAGGAATTTGGAGCATATGAATAAAATATTGATTGTAGACGACGAACTCAATAACCGGCTGCTATTACAAGAAATGCTGGAAGACTTTGAAGAAGATGGAACCCAGCTGCTTTTTGCCGCGGATGGGGCTGAAGCATTGGCTATTATCCAATCAGAAATGCCGGCTTTAGTTTTTCTTGATATCATGCTGCCCGAAATGGATGGGTTTGAAGTCTGCCACACCGTAAAATCTAAGCTTGGTCTTCAAAACATATTTTTTGCGATGCTTACGGCAAAAAGCCAGGCTGCTGATCGAAGAAAAGCTCTGGATGTCAAAGCAGATATGTACATTACAAAGCCTTTTAAACCAAAAGTAATTATAGATGTAGTGAATAAAGTGTTCCGCGCATGAAGAATTCATTTGAAAACAGAGTATCCCAACATTTTTTATTTAACTCATTAAACGCTGTCGCCTCATTGTGCCGTAAAAATCCTGAAGCAGCTGCCGAATTGGTTATTGAAATCAGTACGTATCTGCAAAGAAGCCTGGAAGACAAGGCTCCTTTGATTACCTTAGATGAAGAACTGGAGCATGTCTCTGCTTATCTTAATATTCAGAAAGCAAGGTTCGCAGGTCGCTTAAATATCAGGTTAAATATAGAAGACAACATTCAATGTCTGATACCGGCGTTCACACTGCAGCCTATTATTGACAATGCGATCATTCACGGGGTTTTAAAACGAAAGTATGGTGGTACTGTAAGCCTATCCATTAAAAAATTGTCCCATTCTGTCCAGGTTCGTGTGCAAGACGATGGTGTAGGCATGACTATGGAACAGGTTGTTTCCTTATTCAAGGGATGTAGTGAACATGAACACCATTCTATCGGCAAGATCAATTATACTCTGAAAACAGTGGGGTTTAGCAACTTAGATATCAATGCTGTACTTAATGAAGGAACCACGGTCTCCTTCGAAATCCCTTTCCAGCCTCAACACTCTTGATTGCATTTTATCCTGGAGTTACGCATATAAATTAGCACCTCAAATAGCCTGCCTTAATCGCCATACCACTATTATTGTTATTATAGCATTCCTGTGTGGGGAATACATCCATCCCCCTGAAATTACACTAAGCCTCGGTTCCGGCACAATCTTTACAATAAACTGTAAAAACCCAAATCCGTTAGTTGCCCTTTCTGTATCCCGTAGTATAACGAGTGACCTTAAAGATCTTTGCTAAGAAATTAAGAAGACAGGTTCATTGTCTCAAAATCAACGAACCTGTCTTCTGTATGAAAATAAAGCTTGTGAATTGCCTGCTATTAAGGCTCAAGCGACCACTCCCACCCTTGTTCCTCAATCATTTTAAGAGCTTTTTGATCCCAACCCACAGGACGACCATTTAATAAGGTCATAACCGTTCCTACACTCAGACGATCAAAGGTAAAGGCTTTGGCTCTTTCACTTGCCAAGTGAGCGAGATGATGAAGGAGTTTTTGTTCTCCAAGGTTTAATAGTTCTATGGTAGCCCCTTCGGCTGTTGGAAACTCCGCCAGATGTTTTAAGGTTTCAATATTAAGCCCTGCTAATGCGGCATGGGCCACTAAGACTTCCATGCGGGCATCCGCAACACGATTATGGGTATGGAAAATACCGCCTGAAACTTTAATGAGCTTGCCAATATGCCCCAAGAGAATCACCTTTTCAATTCCCCGATAGGCTGCCTCTTCTAACATATAGCCTACAAAATTACTCATCTGGATTATGGCTTCCGCCGGAACTTTAAACCGTTCAGTTGCTACCCTATAGCCATAATGCCCCGGAGTGAGCACAATAGTTTTATGCCCATAGGCTATTGCCTGATCTAGCTCCGGCAGGATGGACGTTTTAAACGCTTCTTCAGACATTGGCCGGACGATCCCGCTTGTCCCGAGTATTGAGATTCCTCCCATTACCCCTAGTCTGGGATTAAGCGTGCGCAAGGCGGTAGTTTCTCCATCGGGAACTTCGATAATAATCTCAAGTTCTTCCTCAGGAAAAACCTCTCGAACCGCTTCACGGATCATCTTCCTTGGCACCGGGTTAATGGCACTTTCTCCAACTGAGATAGCCAAGCCTTTTTTAGTAACGGTCCCAACTCCTTTGCCTCCCCGGATATGAACCTCTCCTTGAGGGGAAAGGAATCGTGCTGTCGCATGGATTTCAAGCCCATGGGTGATATCTGCATCATCTCCGCCATCTTTGATAATAATTGCCCTTGCTTCCGGATATCTTGTTTCTCCCCCCTGGACGGGTATCGTCAGGCGGGCGGAATTCGGCAGAGGAATCTCAACCTTCTTAGCTGAACTGTCTCCTCTAAGGAACAAACATGCTGCTTTGGCTGCACCGGCTGCGCAGCTTCCTGTGGTATATCCTTCACGCCAAGTATGTCTGTCTTTATCTCGTGCCATTGTTTCTCCCCTACATTCATATTTATCCAAAAAATTAATTAAAAAAGTTTTATCGGTAATTTTCTAAACCAGTTACATAATTACCTAAATGAAAGTATATGTCATGTTGGGCCCCAGTTCAACCTTCTTTGCTATATAGATTGACAAGAAAAAGGTACCCTATGGTACCCCGCAAACGTTCATTTTAAAAATAATTAGTGTCGATCAACAATTAATATTGTTGATAAGCAGGAAATTCAGAATTATTCGTGAAATTCCTATGTATTGAGAAAGAAGAAATAATCTATTCAAAATAAGACTAAAACAAAGCAATTCTATTACATATTACCTAAAAAGGAGAGAATCTTATGAGTGGAAGATATTATGTAATTGATAACCGAAACAAAACCATAAAAAAGAATTTTAATTCCGAAGTAAGAGGAACTGCCGCTATCATCTACTTACGAACACCAAACGGCTATGCTGCGGCAAAAGAAGCCCAGGAAGATAAGAAAAGAGGGATTATTTCGGCGGGTATAATCATCGCATCCTTAATCTTCTATACTATTATTATTATGGTTTCAAATTATATTTAAATAAAACCAGAATCACTTGTTGCACAAGCCATACACAATGGTGGCTCTATGTTATCAAACACTTGCTTGTCACACCGGGAGCAAAACCGTCGTTTTCCCTGATACAAAAGAACTTTGCCAGTTAGCAGACGATAAGATAAGAACTTAATTTCCATACTTAAAGCTTTCGAGCGGCATATGCTGACACATCTTTGACAGCGGGCGCATTTTATTGGTTCATATATCAAGGTCAATTGTTCTTTAGTGTCCGTTTTCGTCAAAGCTCCTTGCGGACAAATCTCTGAACATTCACCGCAATTTGTACAACTTTCGTCCACGTTTAATGCCGGTATAGGGAGTACCTCAATCCCGGATTTTTGGGATTTCCAGGTTTCCTCCAAGAACTGCCTTGTCTTCGGAATAATATATGTTTCACCGGAAGTGTTCCCCGATCTCATAGCTTCAAATGTCTCACGACCGATGTCCCGCCAGCCCCTTCTCCCGTTCCGGGCTTGAACTGACAGCGCTGATTCACTGTTCCCATCATCAGCCGCAACTCTAATCAATACCGGCGGATGATCTTTCCATGTTTTATGCAATTCTTTAAAAATCTGCACACTCATTCCGCAAGCTTTTCTATCCGGACAATCTACACATACTCCGGTGAATATCGTCAATTCCTTCTCCCGGGCATACAACATTAGAGTCATCCATAAATCCCAGTCAAAAATCCCCAGACAAAGAATTTCATGACCCGCCGGAATTGCTTGCGGGCAGTTCAAAACAACTTTCTCTGAATTTTCAAGATACTTATAGAGCTTATCGGAATTGCGGTAGACAAATCCGTTGCTGGGACATACAGCCATGCAAATCCCGCATTCCGTACAGCGTTTAGCATCGAGTTCACGATATACGGAAATGGCTTGATGGGGACAGGAGTCGATACATAACCGGCAAAGATTATCAGATGCCTTTTTGGTATTGAGACAATTATTATGATTATATACAATTTGACAATTATATATCATTAAGACACCTCTTTTGAACGGTTATCTTCTTATCAATTTGGCAAGTAGTTAATTGTTCATGTCATCCACTCAATCCCTCTGACTTAATCAGAGGGATTGAGCGGATGACAAATGGCTGAGGCTAAAATACTTATTTCGCGGTGGAAGCGTAAGAACCATCTTTAATCGTTATATCATCGGCATGTTCTGATTCCTGATGGCCCAAAATATTGAAGTTTTCAGCTATGAACAGGTAGGCTAAACAAGCTATTGACACTAGTCCTAAGCTGACTATAACCTCGGTCAAGGCAGGGAAATAAGATCCGCCGTGTTGGTTCAGATAGCTTCCCATTCCTGTGAACAATACATCAAACCTATTCAGAATTACTCCGCTTACAGATAGTAATCCAAACCAGATCAAGCCTTTACGAGTGCTGGACAAGGAACTGAAGGCTATGATGATGGGTACTAGTACACCAAAACCCAGTTCGCATAAGAACAAAATACTGGGTAAATCAAAGGCAAAAACATTGGCAAAGGTTCCTCTTACCACTATATCTGTGATCTTTAAGATCAGATACAGGATCATGGCTCCAGCGGATATTCTGATTAACCCTCTTAAGACAGGGATTTCAACTTTATGATTGAGTGCCTTCCCAGCCAGAGTGCTTTCGATAACAATCATGCCTGCCCCGACAAAGAATGAAGATAACAGAAAGAACACCGGCAGAAATGCTGTCCACCAAAGCGGGTTCACTTTGCCTACCATTAAGTAAAACAGTTGGCCCAGCGATGATTGGTGCAGGGTTGGCAGAGTAATACCGATTATCAACATTACCGGCATTGCTTTCTTCAGGTATTTATGTGCCCCTTTAAATACTTTCTCCGTTGCCACTTCGCAGAATTCTAATACTTGAATCACTGTATAACAGGAAATGCACCAGAAAACTTCAAACAATACGCTGGCATGTCCCCATGATACATAAGGTCTCCAGAAGTTGAACCATTGCCCTACTTCAATCAATAACCCTAATACAACTACAATATAACCTAATAATGATGTCAGCATTGCACTTCTGGCGATGGGATAAAACTTATCCCGGCGAAGTACGTATACTATAAGGGCTGTTCCATATCCGCCTCCTGCCAGAGCTACCCCTAACAAAACGTCAAATGAAATCCATAGTCCCCAGGGCCACTGGTCGTTAAGGTTGGTTGTCGCACCCAAGCCTAAGACAAAACGCACCAGAATTACTGCTATAGCTGCAGCCGCTATGCCCGTAAACACCCATCTCATAGGGGTCATTCTGAACTTCCATCTCACGCTGGACATTTTATCTCCTGCTCGGCTTACGAAGGTAGTGACGAGTTCCATACATTTCCCTCCATTCTGTTATTGTTGTATTAATCCAGAGGTTCTTTGCCTTTATTATTAAATATATACAATCCGGCTAATATGGCCGCCCAGCTGACTCCTACAAATGGTGTAGCTTTCATATATCCTTCTGTGTAAGAAGGCAAGGGCTTGGTCGTTACATCCGTTCTGAATCTCATCTGCTCAAATGGCGTGTCCGAGATATAAAGCCAGGATGTTCCCCCTGCTTCTTTCTCGCCAAAGACTCTGTCTACATAACCCTTTTCTCCGATTCTCTTTTTGGCTTCTGCCAGCAATTGGTCTCTGTCTCCAAAAATTATGGCTCCTGTCGGGCACACTGAGGTACATGCCGTTTCCATGTTATTGGCGACTCTTGTGGCGCACATCTGGCATTTCCTTACTCCGGGAATAGCTTTCTTCCATTCGTATCTCAGTATGTCAAACGGGCAGGCCATCATACAGTAGCGGCAGCCTACGCACAGACTCTGATCATAGATGACCGGTCCTTCGGGAAGCTTCTGAAATGCCTTGGAGAAACAGGATGATACACAGGCAGGATCTTCACAGTGAAAACATTGAGCTTTGACATATCTCCCCACTGATGAACCGTTCTTCTGTAAGTCATAACGATTGATTGATGTCCATTCTTCAGGCCACAAGCCATTGTTGGGTTCCTTGGCTCTGTCTGCAGCAGTTTTGGTCTTTTCCTGGGGATCCCATTCCAGTTCATTCCATAATTTGCAGGCTACCGAACAGCTTTCACAACCTATACATTTGGGTATATCTACGAGTACTCCCTTTGCCATTTTTTCCACCTCCTAAACCTTAATATAATTTGTTTTCTTCGGTCTTTTTCGGAACAAACTCTTCGGCCCTGGAAATATAATGTGTATGCAGAAGTTCTTCTGCTTTTTCGCTCATGGGAGAGGTTAAGAAATCGGCATAGACTTGTTTGATTTGGGGATTATCATGACTGTTGCGCAGTTTTGCCTTAGCATCAATGGTATATAAGGATGCAGCGCGCCTGTTGCGATCCGCATCTGAAGGAGGAGACGAGGCACGGGGTTGTCCGCCGCCATATTCACAGCCTCCGGGACAAGCCATAACTTCAATGAAAGCCCAGGAAGTATTACCGGCTCTAATCTGATCCATAACCATTCTGGCATTGGCCAGACCGGAAATTACAGCAACTTTTATATCACCAACACCGGGAATATTAACTGCCGCTTCTTTAACACCCTGCATTCCTCTTACAGGCGTTAAAGCCCAAAGTGCTGAGGGCGGCTGTTGGCCGGTTATAAGATAATAGGCGGAACGAACTGCAGCTTCCATAACACCACCTGTGGTACCGAATATTGCCCCTGCCCCTGTGCCTGAACCCATCAGCTGATCATACTGGTCGTCGGGAAGAGAGGTAAAATCGATACCGGCTCTCTTGATCATTCTGGCAAGTTCTTTTGTTGTCAGAACAACATCCACATCAGGGGAAACATTACTGTCGTTTAAATCCTTTCTGGCCGAAACCATTTCAGGACGCTGACATTCAAATTTCTTGGCTGTACAAGGCATGATGGCTACTGAAAAGATTTTTTTAGGGTCTACATTATTCGTTTCGGCATAATAGGTTTTCATTAAAGTTCCTTCCATCTGTTGAGGAGACTTCGCAGTTGATAAATTAGGAATAAGATCAGGATAAAAGTATTCAACAAACTTGACCCAGCCAGGACAGCAGGATGTTAACTGTGGAATAGGCATTTTCAATTCGCCTTTAACACGCTTAACAAGTTCTGTGCCTTCTTCCATAATGGTCAGGTCAGCTGTGAAGTTGGTATCAAAAATTACGTCAAATCCTAATTTTCTTAAGGCCGCAACTTGTTTGCCCTGGACATTAGTCCCCACAGGCATGCCAAATTCTTCACCAAGGCCAATACGTGTTGCCGGTGCGGTCTGCACGACAACTGTGATATTGGGATCTGAGATAGCTTTTAATACTTTATCAATATCATCCCGTTCTGAAATCGCCCCGGAAGGACACCATTGAATACACTGTCCACAATTTACACAAACAAATTCCTTCTTAATTGGCAGTTCGTAATTTCCAAACACCGATTGAATCTTCTCACATACTTCAATGCATTGACCACAAAGAATACACTTTTGGTCATCCCGGATAATTGAGGGATTTGCCGGATCAATGGGAACTCGGCCACGAACATTGGTCGGCCAGTTGCCTGGTGCATTGTATTGGGTTGGCATCCAGCCCTTTCCACCAACAGCCTTATCGGCTGTAAGCGGTTTGCCGCAACCTGCCAAGTTTAACGAGACACCAACTAAACTCGCTGCTCCTCCGACAAACTTAAGAAAAGAACGTCTGGACAAATTCTTAACTTGTCCCGCTTTGCTTGCCATGTGTTCTACCACCTTTTTAGTAAACTCTCTTTGCAAAAATCACTATGAAATCTCAGCTGTTTCAATGGCTTTCTTTACCTTTAATTGAACCAGTGCATAAAAAATTTTAGAATTGTCTTATAAGTGAAAGTGTTCACTTATTGTTGTGAAATTTTACACTTAACAGTCACTGCTTAATTCTCTAGAGTCTGGCAAAATTTAATCGTGGAGTTACGAGTTTCCCCTCAAGGAAAAACACAATTACTCACACGAGCAGAACCAATTAAAAATGATTTGTCAAACTAATTCTGAATAAGCAATAACTTTATTGAAGCATAATGACCGGGAACCTTCGATTAATTTTTGAGTTTAAGATTTAATACTCCTTTCTTTCAAACTATTTGTTGAGTTAACTTGCAGCTCTTTTAGTTTAAATATCGGAATATCATTTGTCACGTTTATGTAAATAAAGAAAATTTTTTAATCGGTAAATAAAACATTTAGAAGGTTATGAAACTGTTAACGAATTTCAAACTTGTAATTTAAAAAGGCCCAAAGATCCTTTTATAAAGTCATAAACATCACTTTCAACTAAACGATCATTGTCTTTGAGCTGAAGGAATGTCGTTTCTGAAAATGGGCATCATCCGCTCTTCTGAAAATTATGTAAATTCTCCAAACTAGTCCCTTACTTTAACTATAACTTCTCTTTTCACCCCTGAATCTGCTGAATTTCCTGAATATCCTGTGAAAAAAGCAGCCACTGAAGTAGCTGCTAAAGTTCTGCGAAGGCGGCTTGCAAGGATTTATTTAATCATATTCATTAACTTAGTTAAAGAAATCCCCCCGACGATCTCTTCTCTGGTTTCCTTTTCTCTCATTCTAATATATGTAAAGAAATGCTTTATAAAATCGTTCCAGTATTTATCAACTCTTTTTCCGGATTCTTTATCTTGCATCTTAATTTCTAAGCTTAAATCCAGACTTTGCTTTAATTGAACCATTATTGATTTTAGTTGATCCTCTAATGCTTTGATGTCTGACATCTCGCCTTCGTCCTTTCTTCAAATTATTATAGTTCAAGAGTCGTGAAGAATTCAGAACTACTCCAAAGGTACTTAAATTGTGCAAAATGGCGGCTGTAAGCGGGGAAATGAGCTTGCCTGCCCCTAATACCAGTCCCAGAGCATTGATTCCTACAGCAAATCCGAAATTTTGCTTGACCACCTGCATAGTGTGATTGCTCAAATTAACCAGGTAGGCGACCTTTTCAGGGTTATCATTAGCCAAAACTACATCCGCTGTCTCGATTGCCACATCCGTTCCGCCTGTACCCATGGCAATTCCCACATCGGCTTTAGCCAAGGCGGGAGAATCATTAATCCCTTCCCCTACCATGATTACAACCTTGGATGTTTCTTGGAAGTTTTCCACAATCCGAACCTTTTCTTCAGGTAAGGTCTGAGTCCAGATTTGGTCTAAGCCAAGTTCCTTGCCAACTATTTGACCAGTTTCAGCACAGTCGCCGGTAATCAGACCAATAGTTTCGATACCTTCCAGCCGCAGTTTCTTTATAGCGCTATAACTTTCCTGTCTCAGCTTGTCTGAAACCCCAATGATACCCAGCAGTATCTTGCCTTGAGCTACATACAAAGCAGTCTGACCTAATATATTCAGGGTGGAAGCCATTACGTTGCCTTTTGCCATATTTACATTGTGTTCAAGCATCAACTGTTCATTGCCTACTAAAATGAGCTTATCTTTGTGCAGGCCTTTGATCCCTTGACCAATTATGACTTCCTTATCTGTGACTTCTAACAACGGTATTTCTAAAGCCGAGGCATGCTGCACAATTGCTTTTGCTAAAGGATGATTCGTATGAACTTCCACAGAAGCAGCTAATTGCAGCAATCTCTCTTCAGACACAGTATTTTGCAAAGGAATTATCTTCCGCACAGATGGCTTGCCTTCAGTAAGAGTGCCCGTTTTATCGAATAAAACCACCTCCGCCTTACCGACTTTCTCCAGGTGGCACCCGCCTTTGATCAAAATGCCCTTTTTAGCCGAATTCCCCATAGCGGCGCTGATGGCAGTAGGAGTAGCCAAACCTGCGGCACAGGGACAGGCCACTATCAACATCGTCATACTTCTTTTGAAATCTTTGGTTAACAGATACACTAAAGCAGCCAGCCCAAAAGACAAAGGAACTATTCTATCGGCATAACGATCCGCCAGGTTCTCAATGGGGGCCCGTACTTCACTGGCTTTTTCTACTAAATCGATAATCCGGGCTACAGATGTATCCTCCCCCACTTTTTCAGCTCTAATCCGCAATTCGCCCTGTTCCACAATTGAACCGGCAAAGACCTTATCCCCCGCCTTTTTAGGGATTGGCATCGATTCCCCGGTAATGATAGCTTGACTGACGGCAGCCTGACCACTAATTACTTCCCCATCAACAGGGATTTTTTCTCCCAGATGACTGCCTATTATATCTCCCTTTTCCAATGATTCAATAGGTACTGAAATTAAAGTGCCATCCACTTCCAGCCAGGCAATTTCTTCCTTACCTTGGAGCATATCCTTAATAGCCTTGCGTGATTTTTCCAGGGTTAACGTCTGGAACAAGGTGCTCAAATTTACCAGCCACACCACTACCAAACCAGTTACACTCTCTTTTAAAAGCAGGGAAACAATGGTAGCGGCGCTGATGAGAAAATCATTGTTCAGCTTCTTTTTATTCATTAGACTTTCCAGTCCGCTGCGTAAAATTGGATAACCTGTAACTATGGTTGTTGCTGCTGCAAGACCTTGTACCTTGGAAGAGGCGGACATGAAGGATTTGCCCCACAATAGCCTCTTTAATACCAGACAAGCCAAAAATACTCCTGTTCCCACAACCTGAATAAATTGCGTCTTTATAGCCAGATCTTCCGGTTCAGAGATAGATTTCAGGTTACTTGTTCCCTGACAAGGGGTTTCTTTGCGCCTCCCCCTGTCAGGCATTAATTTGCCGGCTATCTTAGCGACAACTTGATTGATGTCATCAATTAGTTGATTGGTTGGTATTTCCTGCGCATCAAAAATAATTAAGGCCCTCCCAGTGAGGGAGTTAGCCTTAAATATTGATATGTGCCGGTTAAATTTTATCGTATTTTCCAATAAGCCGGTGAATTGAGGATTATTCTTTAGTCCCCTTATCTTTACTCTCACCCTGCCAGGCAAGGAATGAACAATTTCTACTTTCCACCGATCCACATTTTCTTCCCCTTTCCGTTTAAGGGATTTGTGTTGCATTCATGGTTTAATCTTTATAGGCTGTTTTTTGACTATCTTGTTTCAAATCCTTTAGAACGCATTTGGCAGCCCTAACATTATCCTGTATGCCATCAATGAATAACAAGCCAACTTTTGCCCCCATAACAGCTACAGGTCTTAGCTGCCTGCGCCACAGCCATAGTGCTGAAGTTAAGCCTACGCCAGACCAAAAACTTTTTAATAGCACCAATTTTCCCTCCTCACATTTTAGTTATGTTTATTATCCCTAATTAAGAGGGATCTATAACTAAAACATTCTTCGGAAAAATTAATCGCTTAAATTATTGGTTGTCAAAAGGAGGCTGCTTCATGGCGCCTTCATGTTCCATATTAGCCCATTTTCCGTCTGCAAAAATATCTTCAATATCTTCCCGGGCTTCATACACTACCCCTTTAAGTTCATCGACAATGCTGGTAACTCCATGCACTGCCTGAACAGCCAGCGGTTTCAAAGCCTTTGCTATTGGCGGAGCCAGGAGCATGGCAATTGTTGCCACTCCAACCCCTCTGAAGAAATTATTAGTCGTCGGACTTCTCATGATGCTGCTCAGATATTCCGGATCAAACCAGCCCCGTCCCCTTGAAGGACCATAATGATGATAATCATAGTGATCGTTATGGCAGTAATCATTATGGTGGTAACCATGATGATAGTAACCAGGACCGGGATAACCGCGATGGTAGTAACCGGGACCGGGATAACCGCGATGATAGTAACCATGGCCATGGTAGCCCAGATGACGATAATCGTTATCATCATAATCATGATAACGGTTATGGCGATAGTCCTGATGTCCCTCATGATAACGCTCATGGTAAGAATAATACGGATAATTGCGTCTTACACCGCCATACCCTCTGGCATTTCCATAGTCTCCGGGATAAACGTGATCGTCCATAGGATATCGTCTGGAACTATATCCTCTTGGTTCAGCTTGATAGTTGTCTTGAGGGGCACTCATTCTTGGGCGGTAACCGGGACGCTGAAAGCCTTCCTGAGGGTTTCCTCTAAAAGGCGGGGCCATTATTGGCCCATTATCTTCCCGATACGCTGGATCATACCCATATTCATCTTCAGTATCCTGATTAGGAATCTTTTCATTCGACACCAATTATTTCCTCCTTGTTTTTTAAGCTTTTTTTAGTATGTCCATGCACTCCTTATTTATACAAACAAATATTAGTATCTGTATTACTCCCCTATTCCCGCTCAATTATTGGAATTATTATTCTGCCCCTTTCGGACCCAGCCGCATGGAGGAACCTGGGCAGCGGTTCCTCCATGGGTTCTTCGGATAGTTTAAAGGTTCCCCAGTGCATTGGGATAATCCGGGCAGCCCCGATTTCTTTGGCTATTTGCCAGGCCTGTTCCGGGGAACAGTGGTCTTTCTGCAAAGATGTGGGTAAGTAATTAGCGATACCAACGATCAATATATCCACGGGTATGCCGCGTAGTTGCTCTCTAATAATAGGTGTATACCCCGTATCCCCGGCAAAAAAGATATTGACTCCTCCATAGGAAATCAAATAACTGTTAGCCGTCATATCTGTAAGCCAGGGTAATCTTGCAGCCCGGTGTCTTCCCTGAATAGCCTTTATTGTGATTCCATCAATATTCAGGGCTTCCCCCCACCAGATCTCTCTGACATCTTGATACACTAAACCGTCCCATAAGAAACAGGTATTTTTGGCTGTTATCGCAGTTGTATTTATAGATTGCAGTTTCCTTAGGGTTGGATAGTCAAAATGGTCTACATGCCCATGGGACATTAACAGTAAATCGACAGGGCCTAGCTCATTGACAGTTAATGCAGGCGCTAAGTAACGTTTAGGACCGATATTTAAATTTCCGGGCAGTGTAACTCCGAGCCTGGATTCTAAAACCGGATCAATTAATATGACTTTTCCAAAAAAGTTAATTAAAATAGAAGCATGGCCAAGCCAAGATACGGTCACACCATTTATTGAGCAGGTATAAGGCCGGGGTTTTTTGGGCAACTCAAACTTTTTTCTTGAAATAATTCGATTTAAGAGCATTAAACCTAAACAGATTGAGCTTAGAGTAAGCAGGCTATTGTCTCGAAACACTCCTTTAGTGTTTATAATTCTCTTATTCCCTGCTTTGAGTGGGGGTTTATCATAAACAACGTTGTTCTGTGCTGTTGGTTTCATGAGTTCGTTCATTTCCTTCTTCTTTTATCTTTTAAAACCATCTATTTCCATTTAGGCTTTTAGCTTGCCCGGTAAATCCTTTTTTAAACAAAAAAAATTCTGATTTTTCAACCAGAATTTGGATTGTGCTATTAAATTCCTACTCTAAAACTTATGCTGTTTTAATTAATTCAATATTTATACTACCGGAATGTTGCTGGAAGAATATTTGACTGATAATTTTTTGGGTTAACAGGTTCGATAGTTCAGTTTTATGTTGTTTTAATGCACCTTTAAGCCTCTTGGTCAATTTAACCTTAATACCATCCCGTATCTCTCTGGGACTAAGCCCTATAGATGCTAATATGGCTTCACCCGGCTTATATTTTGAAGTATATTTGCAAAATCCCAAGGGCAGGATTGTCTTGCAAGTGTTCTTCCAAGCTAAATCTACTAGCTTTACTATGACCTGATTTAGTTTTAAAGTCCTAATTTCTTCCCTTACACCATCTACTGCTTCAGGTTCAATAAGCAAAGAATCCGTGGCATTCATGAATGAGAAATTATTAGCAAATTGGGTTATTCCTGCTTGTCGTTTAACTTGTCTCTCTATTCTTTCAATTAGAGTATTCACTTCTTCCGGCGAATAACATTTCTCAAAAAAATCATTTAATATACCAGCCTTAATTTCGTCTGTACGAATCCTCTCTATAAAAAGCTCTACCATTTTTTCTTTGTTTGAATAGAAATAATCTAGTTCTTCTGTTATAATCTCAATACTCTCTTTTGCCAAACAATTAAGAATTTCTTGATTTTCTATATCTGTCTTAGTAGAGTGAACCTGAATATTCATTGTGTCCATTATTAACTCACCCTCCTAGATTAATCGTCGGTAAATCTATGTAGTTGGGTAATAGATAATGATTATCATTTACATTAACTATATACTATGTTCTAATCCTTGTCAATAATCTTCTCTCGATTATTGTCGTAATGACAAAGTAATCGTCAAAACAAATAAAGGTGTACCCACTGATACCCCCCAAAAATTTATACTCCCTGATATATTTTAAGAAGAACCGGGGCTGCGCCTCGGTTCTTCTTATCTTTAACATCTTATATTTGTAATCATAAACTTGAGTCCCTTGTCATACTCTGGGACCCGGAACACGTCAAACGCATGAAAACACTTAATCTGATAAAGCTTGTAACGAGAATTTTAAAAACTACATTTGCATGAATTGTTCGATATATTTGACTGGATCAGAACAAAAAGCAAACCGTTTACCCTTTAACGAAGCTCTCATTCCTATGTCTAATCGTTTCAAAAGAGGCAGGCACATTTTGCGTAAGATGTTTAGGTTTAATGCCGCGTTTTTATCCAACGTCGTGTTACTGTCTTCTCGAAAGGTCACATCCAACTGCCAATGCATACTTTCAATCGCCCAATGTCCTCTCACGGCTTTCGCCATCGACTCCACATCCAGCGGCAAACTACTGATATAATATCTCTTCTCTTTCTTGATTTGACCTTTCTTTTCAATGGTTTTGACGACCATTCCTATACTTTTTAGACCTTTCCATTTCTGTCGATCCGGCAGCCACGATAGATCATCACTCTGATAATATTGGCGTTTCTCTAGTTGACTTCGTGCTTTTTCTATCGTTTGGGTATAGGCTGCTTTTGTTTGGAATTCTTCATCTTCAAAATACAAGACTACGTCTTTGTATAGATTCCCTTGATTCTCTTTGAGGGCTAACACATAATCTCCCTTTTGCTTAATGATTTGTTCGGCAATTTTAGTTTGTGTACCCATCGCGTCTAGAGTGATAATGGATCCCTTGATCGTTAAGGTCTTAAGGAGTTCTGGAATGGCTACGATTTCATTCTCTTTCTCATGGACGACGGTTTGACCAAAACAGACTCCATCTTCTTTGCACCAAGCTGAGACGACATGCAGAGGACGCTTTTCATTCACCGCACTGCCACGCATCGTTTTTCCGTCGATATTGATGAGCTTCTTAAGGGCTTCTCCTTCTTCTTGGCTTAGCATTTGGTTGAAAGCCGTTTGTATCTGCCTCATAACTTCCGGATGAATAAGCGCCATGACACGCTGGAGGGTATCATGCGAAGGAATACCATGGGGAAGGTCCAGATACTTCCTCAAAAGGGTCTGTTTAGAAACAGCAAAGATTTGGATTTCCTCCCAGGTATCCGCATTGGCTAACATTCCGATCAACACAATGACTACGATATCAATCAGTTTGTGCTTAGTTTTATAGGCTTGCCTTGGGTCATTGATTCGTTCGATTTCTGCAAAGAGCTCTTTCATCATAAACCCCCCTCTTCTCTTGGGGAAAGTTTACCATATCTTTCGCTCTTTTAGCTATTTCTCATGCGTTTGACGTGGGACCCGGAACGTTACATCTTGACATCTCGATATTCCCATGCTTGCCGGCATACATATGCGAATTGAACTTTATCCGTACCTAAATGCATTGGCATTTTTCTAGCACAATATAAGAGCAGGAGATATTATCAGGCATAATCACGATAAATTCAATTCAAAGGTCTGTTCAATTAAATCCTTGCCCCATGCCTGATTTTCATGCGCAGCTACTTTTTTGAATCCAGCTTTTACGTACATTTTTATAGCTGTTTTTTGGTCTTCCGTGGTCACCAAAAATATAGTTTTATATCCCTTCTCTCTACAGTATTGTATGGCTTCATTCAATAGCCTGCTGCCAAGACCTATTCCTCGAAATTCCGGATGAAGTATAAACCATCTAAGCTGAGCTTTTTCCGCCGAATGTCCGACGATTGCAATAGCTCCTATCATCTCTCCATCAACTTCAGCAAACCAAAACCTATCCTTATGCGGACTATAGCTTTCAAAGAAGTCATAGAAAGTCTTACAAACATAGCCTTCAAAAACATGGTTAAACCCGCATTCCTGAGCATATATCCAACCATGCAGATGAATTAGCTGACCCACATCTCCAGGTTTCAACTCGCAACGCAAGTTGATCGTCTCGTTTCCAAAAACAGAATCTCTTGACAGAGCACTTTCAATTGCTTGGATTCCTTTGACAAGCCTTTTTTGGTTTTGCTCCTGTAATTGGACAATCATCTGATAGATTTGTTGATTGGATCGGTCATCCAGCCTTGAAAGCGTTTCTTTTCCAACATCAGTAAGGTAAAAATAATACAACCGGCCATCCTCACTGGACTTCACCCTATACGTTAAATTGTGCTTCTCGAAGCGTTTTATGATCCTGCTTAGATAGCCTGAGTCAATTCTTAGTTCCTCAATTAATTTTTTAGAAGTACAATTCTCCATATGCCCGATTTCGTACAGTACACGAGCTTCCGACAACGAGAATTCACTGCCCGGCATATGATGATCTAAAAGTCCAAGTATGTTCGTGTAAAATCGGTTAAATTTTCGAATGCTGTGCACCAATGGTGTATATATCGAATTCAATGGTTGCCTCCTCAATAATTATTTCACTATAAAATAACATATTTATCTGACTTAGCCAACTATTATTAGATGCTTTAGTCAACTAATTTTTGGCGATAGGGCATATCTGGTCCTTCGAGTTCTCGTCTCGCCTTCCGGGTCTTAGCCTTTCGGGGTTTAACTTTAAAAGCCCTTAGCACAAAAGCGCCCGGACTGATCAAAATCAATCCGGACGCTTTTGGTTTTTAGGATTACCTCATTCTAGAGGCTATAATATTTAGAAATACCTATCTGCTATCAAAAAGATCTTTCCCCTCACAGACATCCACCATCTCTCCTCGCTGCATAACCGTCAGACGTTCGCTCATAAAGTGAACGGCACTAAGATCATGAGAAATGAAAAGATAGGACAGGCACAACTCTTCCTGGAGGTCTTTCAGCAGATTAAGCACTTTAGCCTGAATGGATACGTCCAGACTGGCCGTTGGTTCGTCTAAAACAATCAGGGAAGGCTCCACACTGATTGCCCGGGCGATAGCAACCCGCTGCTTTTGACCGCCACTCAGCTCACTGGGATAGCGGTCCAGGTAACTTGCGGGCAAGTGAACCCGTTCCAGCAAGCTGCTTGCGATTTTCCACTCACTCATGCCTGGGCTGCCGAGAAAGCTGGGACAACCTTTATTCTGGCAGCGAATGGGTTCCAAAAGGGAATCCATAATCGTCAGTTTACTGTTAAATGAACCTGACGGATTTTGAAAAACCGCCTGCATTTCCCGGCGAGCCTGATAAAGCTGAGCAGAGGTCAACTTATGAAGCGGGCGGCCGTTCAACCAGATCTCCCCTTCATCCATCCGTTCCAAGGCCAGCAGACAACGGGCCAGCGTGCTTTTGCCGCTGCCGCTTTCTCCAACCAGCCCCAGGCATTCCCCCCGCCGAATGCAGAATGAAATCCCTTTGACCGCCTGATAACCCCCGGGATAGGTTTTCCAGACATTTTTCAGCCGCAGCACTTCCGGCTGCTCTAAATTAGAAATCTGAAGCAGCTGCATAGAGAACACCTTCTTCCAAGAATTCCTCACTAGAATAGGAAGACGCCGGGGAACATTGCACACCCTTTTTCATTTCATTGAAATAAGTAAAGCCCTTCAAAAAGAAGGGCTGAATTGACAAATCCCTTCACCCATCCATCGTGAGTAAAGCATAAGCAATCAGGTCTTCTGGCTCGGGGTCTTCATTTACTGCCTCCTTCCCAAGTTCCCTCAGTGAATGTGGCAGAAACTCTCCCTTACAGTGGCGGGACCGCGTCGGATTTTCACCGAACTTCCCCTGTCTTTCTCCGCTAGAGAAAAATCACTTGCTCATTTATTAAATTACCGAATTAAACTTAACACAAAACGACAACTTGGTCAAGCATAATGGCTGCTCCAAACTTTTTGTTCAAGGCAACTGCCTGCGAACGGCTTCTTTATCCCTGCTGCACTCTAAGCGGCCGATTTCGTCACCATGATCTAATATCACAACCGAAGGGACTTTTTCTATACCATATTTCTTAGCAAGATTCTTCTTAGTGGCTATATCCAGTTTGACAATCCTGTAACCCTCGGCTTGAGCGGCCTGCAGTTCACCATTGACTTCTTCTAATAAAGTACAAAATTCCAGACTTTCGTTGATTAAGGCATTAAAGAAGAGGATTAGAACCTTTTGCTGACTCTGAAGAACGCTCCTATTAAAGGCCTCCAGTTCTTCAATGTAGCGCTCGGCCGCAACGGCGGCCGCAGCCCCGTCCCCGGCTGCCGAAACCACTTGTCTCAAGTATTTGACCCGATTATCCCCGGCCGCATAAACCCCTTCAAGATTGGTTTCCATCATCACGCCGACGGGGATATATCCCCTCTTGTCCATCCCGACACCACTCTCTTTAAGATATTGAGTGGAGGGAACCATGCCGACAAAGAAGAAGACGCCCTGGCAGGCTAATTCTGAAGAACACCCTGTTTTTATATTTTTAATTTTTACTCCCTCAACACTCTCATCTCCCAAAACCTCTTCCACCGTGGAGTTCCAGACAAACTCCATTTTTTCATTTTGAAAGGCGCGTTCGGCACTGATTTTATTGCAATCCAGAATCCCTTCATCATGGAGTACGATGACCGTTACTTTTTGGGCAAACTTGGTGATATACATACCTTCCTCAATGGCTTGATCCCCGCTGCCAATGACGACCACGTCCTCCCCTTTAAAGAACTCCGCGTCACAGGTAGCGCAATAGGCCACCCCACTGCCTCGGAGTCTTTTTTCCCCGGGGATATTCAGGAGCCTCGGCTCACTGCCGCCGGCAATGATCACAGCCTTAGCAGCAAATTCCTTACCCTTTTTGGTTTTAATTATTTTAGTTTCTTGAGAAAAATCGGTACTCACAACTTCATCTCTTAAAAACTCCACACCAAAGCCTTCGGCATGTTTCTTAAAGTCAAGCATGAGATCAGAACCGCTGATTTGCGAATAACCGGGATAATTAACAATTTCACGGGTCGTATTCACTAAGCCGCCAACGGTCCCTTTGTTGATAACCAAAGTTTTAAGCTTAGCCCTCCCCCCATAAATCGCGGCGGACAACCCGGCGGGTCCGCCGCCAATAATCAGTAAATCATACCTACCAGCCATTTCCTCACTCCACCTCATGATTCTGAATTCAGCACGTCAGTGATTCTTTCCTCGACATCCTCTTCCTCAACGGCACCGGCTAACTTGCCTTGGTATTCACCATTCTTGAAGAAGAGAATTTGCGGAACCCCTTTTAACGAAAACCGTTGATATAGAGCCTTCTCTTCCTCAACATCGACATAATAAAAACCAAACCGACCTTCAAATTGCGGTTTTAAGTCTTCTAAGATAGGTACGACTCCCTGACAGACATGACAGCTTTTTCTGGAAAAGATAACCAAGCAGGACTCACCCTTATCATAAATAAGCTCTTCGAACTGCTCAGCATTTAATAGCGGTAAGGACATTTTCTTCACTCCTTTGTTAACCCTTATTTCTAGAGTGCCACGGATAAATGAGTGTCATATCGTTTATTGTCAATATTTAAATAGAGCTTAAAGTCGCCCGTCAACCCTTCTCGGCTTACATAAAATTGAAAATCATTATCGCTTTGCTCCTCAAAGGAAACACAAGCTGCGGTAACATCATGAACCACTGTGGGCACTGAATAGAACTTCGTTTCCTCTTCACCCTTCAATTCCAGGAAAACTTCAGATCCTTCCTTAAAGCTTGCTCGAAGAGCCAGACGATCTTCCTCAAGAATTAAGGATAGCTTGTGTTTTGCCGGCAGTTCTTCTCCAGCGTCTTTGAATTTAACCTTCAAACCAAATTCCGGCGTTACTCCAAATCCACCGAGGAATTCTCCTTTACCCAGGGTAAAATTGGTCGTTTCATCATAGAGGGCAAGCCTTCTGGCCCGGTAATAATTACCGCCCACAACCTTCAATTCATATTTTACGTCATCATTTTCAACCTCAACAGTGATGGATTCTAAGGTCAGATGAATATGCTCATCCTTATATTTGTTTAAGAGCATTGCGCCTAAACCATCGGTATGTTTTCCCCTATAGGTAGCAATCCCGCCGGAGTGAATCATATAGTGTCCTTCATTGTAGTAATCGACATTGCAAATATAAGGGGAATAGAATTCGGCGCCTCTTTCCTTGCCATACTGCCAAACCTGTTCGATTTCCATTTTAGCAGTGTCGATTCGATAAATAACCCCTCGGGAAAAGTTGTCTTCGGGTGAAACTCTGGCGGCCTCGTTTTTCGAGCGATAGGTTCCGTTATCGAAAACGAAAACATCACCATTGGGCAGAATTCTCGCCGCATGTTGTTCATACTGCCAGTCGAAATCACCTTTGGTTACATTTTTGAAGAAATATTGCTGCCACTCTTCCCCCCAGCCTTCCGGGTCGCCGATGATCCAGTTAAGCTTGGCCGTATCATAATCGAAGTTAATGATGGCATCTTTGTGTCTGCCGGACATAGTAATCGAATTCGTGGCTTTGTCATACCAGACAGAGTTATTGTGGAACCAATCATGGTGGTTCCAATCCCCTGCATTCCCTTTTTCCCTGGGCAAAATATTCAGAAGATCCCAGGATTTAACGACTTCCCCCGTTTTTCGGTCAATTTCGACCACATAGTCTTCAACGGATTCATTAAAATCATTATCGGAGGCAGCTAAAATATTGCCGTTCTCTAACTCAATGGCATCATGGTGATAGCCGCCCGGCAGCCGGAACTCTTTATAGATTTTACCGCAGAAGTCCATTTCCATAAGTCCAACGGTATAGTAAGGTTTTTGCATGGTCCGGTAGGCTGTGTACAGAAGTCTTCCGTTAGCCAGCTTTTTAATATCCCAGCTCTGTTTATTGGTGATAATCCATCTTAAATCCCCTGCATAATCAAAACCCGCCGTTCTGGCGGATTCCACTAACGGTGTCGTCGTGGAGACAACCATAAGGTCTTTGCCGAAATACTCCGGTGTGGTATGGCAATAATGAGCTTTATTGACGTCCAGTTCTTCGGTTTTTATTGTAACCACTGAGGTTTTTCCATTGCCCAGGGTTATAACCACCGTGTTTTCGTAATTGTCATATAATCCGTAAATCGGTAATACATGTTCTTGCGCTGAGGCAAAAGTATGGGTCAAATCACCTTCGGCAGTTTTTCCTTTGACTGTTATTTGGGCTGAAGTTTCCTCATCGGTCTTAAAACAAATAACTGCGGCCAGGGGATTAATTAAATAGGGATTTTCGACAACCAAAGGCTGTTCCAAAGTATAGCCTCCGGACCTAAGCTCAGCTAAAAACGTTGCTTCTGACTCAGATTGCAGGGTAATCAAATGTTTTTCGGTTTCTAAATAGCTCCTCAAAACGTTCACTCCTTATAAACAGATTTATTTCAGAGGTATTCCTCCTTGTTCTTTCCAGTACATTATATAGTTCTATATAGTACAATATAAAACATGACTTCATTGTTCTTTATCACAAGGATTAGTTGTTAGCGGAACAGAAAAGCGTCCTTCTCCCATTTTATCCTGAGAGAAGAACGCTTCTTATTGCCTGTACCCACTTTGAAGTTTGAGAATAAAGACGATAATCTTCTGCCTTGTACACCTGCCGGAACCAAGTTAGAATAACTAAGATACTATCGAATAGGAAGTGACAGGGATGCGTATCAACGATTTAAAACTCCTGATTGAATTGTCCAAGTCTCGGTCGATTACGCTGTCGGCTGAGAAAATGCATATTTCTCAGCAAGGTCTGAGCCAAATAATTACACGGATGGAGCAAGAGCTTAATGTTACATTATTTCATCGCAGCCGGCAGGGAACAACCATAACAGAGGCCGGCCAAAAGACCATCCGCAAAGCAAAGGAGATCGTTGAAACCTATGAGGAACTTAAGGCCGAGCTGGAACTGCTTGCTCAGCAGCAAACCTCACCGGTCAGCGGAGATCTGACCCTTTTTCATTCCCATAATTCCGGTACGGCAGTTTTACCCAGAGCTTTGAAACTATTTAAGTCAAACTATCCGAAGGTTAATTTGTCTTTGAAAGAGAGCTCGCCTTCAGAAACCATTGCCGCTATTAAGAAAGATCCTGCAGTGGCAGGTCTCATAAATTTTCCTGAAGCTTATTATCAAGATCCTCAAAACCGGGTTTTGTATACCTATCCTGAGTTAGCCTATAAAGAGCTTTTGCGCGATGATCTGATCCTCTGTATTCCAAAAACCTGGGCACTGAGCAAACAGCAGACGGCTTCTGCCCAGGAAATGGTCAAGCTGCCTATGGTCTATTTCGCAACAAAGCAATACAGTGAGATTGTCTCTCTCATTTTTCAGGAGGTCCATCAATCACCTAAGGTATTTTTAAAAACCCTTAATAATGAGTTATTCCGTCAGACAATCATTGACGGTCTGGCTATGGGGCTTATTTCTGCGCTTGAACTGAGTGATCACCGGCTTTTAAAAGAATGCACCGTTCAGTCCCCTCTGCGCTTAAAGCTTGTCTATACCTGGGTAAGTTCGGCTCACAGCCCTATGTCAATTGCTGCCCAAAAGTTTTTAAACTCTCTGGAACTCTCCTGCCAGACAACGGGCGAGTAACCACATTCTGTTGTGACCAAGGACAATAAGCTTCTGTTTTATGGTGCTATTTGGATTATGTATAATACGATTGAGAGAACAAGTACAAGCAGAAAATACAACACAAAAGAAAGGAGATTGTTTCACTAAACCTAAGCAAAGACTAGCTGAGTCTTTGGTCCTTCACCTTGAGAAATATATCACAAAATACAGGAGGGTGTATATGGCAGCTGAAGTGCAGAGGAAATCTAATCTTCCTAATGAACCAATCCCGAGCAATTATTTTGATGACCTGGAAGTTACATCGACCCATAAGTTGTTATTTTTCATCATTATGTTAGCCTACTTCTTTGAACAGATGGATAATTGGAATTTTGGTTTCATTGCTCCCGCATTGATGAAAAGCTGGGGCATTACTTTGGCAGAGGTAGGAAAAATAAACTTTGCCTATTTTGTAGCTATGACCCTCGGCGGCTTAACGGGCGGTATTATTTCGGACTTTATCGGACGGCGAAAAACCTTTTTAGGTGCAATCCTTCTCTTCTCGTTCGGCTCAATAGCGAACGGCTTCGCTAACACGGTCGAAGTTTTTACCATAACCAGGGCCTTAACGGGTTTCGGAATCTTTTGTATGATGGTCACTTCCCAAGTCTATATTGCAGAGATGTCTCCTGCGGCTACCCGGGGCAAGTGGCAAAGCTTAACGGCTTCCGTCGGCTTTATGGCCGCCCCTTTGGTAGGGCTTTTATGCCGGGTCGTTATTCCCTTAAGTCCGGAAGCCTGGCGCTACATTTTCTTCTTGGGCGGAGTCGGACTTATTGGGTTCATATTGGGTCTCAAATACTTAAAAGAATCCCCTCGCTGGTTAGTGGCTCAAGGTAAAAAAGAGGCAGCTGAAAAGATCATCGAAGAATTAGCCAACGTAAAGGTTGATTTAAGTCAGGCTTCTTCTAAAGTTGAACCTCGTGTCAAAACTATGGATGTTCTGATCGGCATTTTGTCACCGAAATATATAAAACGGACGTTGATCATCCTGCTCTTTGTTATCCTGACGGTTCCCGCCGGGTTTGTTATTACTAACTGGACACCGACCCTTCTCAACCAAAGAGGGTTAAGCGTTAATGATGCTTTGACAGCATCCTCCCTGCTGATGTTTGGTGTTCCCGCCGGATGTTATCTCTCGTCTCTGATTGCTGACAAAGGCGGCCGAAAAATTCCAATGGCAGCAATGGCTCTGTCTGTGGCATTCTTATCTGTGATTTTTGGAAAGCTGCAAGGCTTTGGTCCTATCGTACTTTGCGGATTCCTGATGATCGCAACTAATATGGCTTTAAATTTCATCACCTTCAGCTATATTGCTGAGAATTATCCGACAAAAATGCGGAATACCTCAACGGGAATTCACAATGCCTCAGGACGTTTAGCGACTTCAGTGCTGCAATTGTATATTCCCGTGGTTTTTGCTCAATATCAATTCGCCGGTGTTTACAATATGGTCGCGATACTGGTTTGCCTCCCCATAGCAGTCTTATTATTATGGGGCCTAAAGACCGGCGGCAGATCCCTTGAAGAAATTTCGTAAGCTTGCTCACGACAACCGCTAAAAACATGAGTTTTTGGCGGTTTCGCTGTTTCCTGACGTTATTATATCAAGATAATAAAACTTCTTCTAATACGATTTCAGATACTTCGCTATTGATAAAACTAATATTAAAATTGACAAAGGACAGTCTATCCCCTAAGTTTTTTAGTCAATCCCTTCAGAAAATTTCTAGCGTATTTATCCCCGCACTCTTTATAATTCTTATGGCCTCTCTTTCTTAACAGAGCACTTAATTCCCCTTTCGTGACAATAACCCCTGTTTCTTTGAAGATATCCATCATATCTTCACTAGTCAGGGTCAGGGCAATTTTCAACTTCTTAAGCAAAGTATTATTAGGATTTTCATTGTTCTCTAGTGCCGGTGTCTCAGGCTGCCCCGGTTTTGGATCTTGCTTTCCTCGTTTAAAGATTATTAACCCATTTAAAAAGGTCTCCAGCATACTGTTCTTGCATTTAATGGTTTCTTCCTTTGCTTCTCTTTCCTGATGATCCACAACCTCATTATTATAACCATAAGTGTCCTTTGGTTTTATGAGCAGTTTTCTCACCATATCTTCAGTTAGTTCAACGCCGCCAAGTTTAAATATCTCTGCCACTTCTTTATCCCTTAAATTCAGAGCATATCTTAATCGAATTAAGATATCATTATTATCCATTTTAATAAATCCTCCTAAACTCTTCTTAACTGTCTTCCATTATAACATGACTATTTCCTGTGGCAGAGCCGGCGATACTTAAACAGATTTCAACAATTCAGCGTCTGCTTCGTAAGCAGAGCAGAGAAGCTTTTGCCAATTTCAGGTCTCTCTGCAATATTAAACCCTATACTTCGGGCCAAATTCAGACAATCATTAAACTCTTTTTCCTTAACATGTCCTTTTGGTTCAGCAATTAGGAGCTTCCCGCCCGATTTTAATGCTTTATGTAGTTCTATTAAAAGCCTATCCTTATCCGGAACCTCATGAACCATGGCAAAGGCTAAGGCAAAATCTATTTTCCCGGCAACATCATCAAGGTTCAGTGAGTTATTTGAGCAAAGCCTTGTTTCCAGGTTATTTGTCAAATTAGCTTTCCTGGCTCTCCTGTTCAGAGCCGTTAACATCCTCTCTTGGAGATCAATTGCCAAAACACTTCCCTTATCCCCCACCAGTTTCGCCATTGGCAAACTGAAGTATCCCATTCCGCATCCTATGTCTAAGACGAACATCCCCTTATTAACGTGATTTTTTAGTATCTTCTCAGGACTATGAATCATACTCCTTATCGGATTCAGCAGCAGAAAATAACCTAACCACCATGGGCAAACACTGTTACTCATATCTAAGCCCTCCTCACATATTTAGGCCTTTTTTCTCAGTATAATTTTCTGATCCGTAAATAATTAACCAACCGTCCGGTTAATACGCCTTATCGATTTTCCCCTTGAAAGTAAGACTATGGGGAGATTTAAGCTAAGCTTATAAAACCTGATGCTTTAAAAATTTGACGCTAAATGGGTTTTTCGAAATGACTCTAAAAAATACTCCATGGCCTTATCCGAATCACATTTAAAGTAGTCGCACCATTTCTCATTAAAAACAACAAAAGCAATGATTGGGACAAAACCGGTGAAAAATTCATAAACTAAATCCCTTTGACGGTCCGAAGAATTCTCCTCAATTTCACCGGATTCACTTTTAAAGCCCTTCAATTCATGTTTGAAAACACGTTCAGCGCATTTGAAGAAATAATTATCTTTCTCATCTCCTTTTAAGGCTTCCATCATCATAACTGAGATAATTCGTTTTCGTTTACTTAAAAAGTTAAGTTCCTCTTCAATACGATCCAGATGACTGACCTCTATGCCGCTATCAGAGTGAGCAGCAAAGGCACGTTTTAAATAGTGCTCCGCTTCTCTCAAGATCCGTTCAAACATGGAATTAATAAGGTCATTTTTATCTTTAAAATGGTAATAGATCATGGCTTTGTTAACGTCTGCTTTTTCCGCGATCAGATTGACACTTGTACCATCAAAACCCCTTTCTGCGAATAGTTCTTCCGCTGCCTGAAGGATCTTTTCAACGGTGCTTAAACTTTCCTTTGAAGACATCTTTATCCCGCCTTTTAACTAACCGTTCGGTTAGTTTTATTGTATTTTCTCTGGCCTCACTTGTCAAGAGACTGTTCCCATTCCTCAATAATTCGGCCACCACATAGTTTCACAAATAATGGAAATGATAGACTAAAACAAAACTGAATCTACGGAATTCAAGGAGGTTTTAATAAATGCCTTTTTGCTTTATGCATCTCATAAAATTGGCAATATTTCTTCTCGCACTTGTCATACTTGTTCCAAGAAAGGAAATCCGTCGTCTTACAATATATGGAATGATATTCGGCAGTACCTATGATGTCATAGGACTTACAATTGGTCATCTAACCAATGTTTTCAGGTGGATTAACTTTGCTCCCTTTGGCTATGAATATTTGCCAATTGACTCACCCGTATCCTGGTGTGCATTCTACATTATATACTTCTATCTTCTACCTAAGCATAAGCCCTTTGTTTATATATTTCCTGCATCAGGGATAGTTATGAGCATGATTTATTCAAGAGTATTAGTCAACTTAGGGATGTTCATTGAGCCTAATTTTTTGCTAAGAGTGGCAAATTTCACATTATGGTTCACTTTGGCAACCTGGGGTTACCTAAAATTAAACGACTATATTGAAAAGAAACATAAAAATGTTCATCAAAAAGTTATAGGCTCAAGCTGAAAGATCATTCTCGGCGTCTTAATGTTTGCCGTCAATCTTGCAGGCCACGGCTTGATCATCCATAGCATGGGAAACAATATCCGGATACTGTTTTTCATGCCGTTTCAACCAAATATTAGCATAGGAACAGGTAGCCGCAGCTTTATATCCTTCTTTCCTAAAATACTCAGCCACTACAGTCATCATTTTACCGGCTATCCCCTGACCTCTTAAAGCAGGGTTAACATAGGTATGATCTATATTCACATCGCCATTTTCTCTGCGAATAAACGTGGTCTCACACATCAATTCCCCTTTATCATCCGTGCCGTAAATCCGTCCTTTTTCATAGTTCCAATTCATGTTGCTCCTCCTATTATCGCAAACTAGTTATTATCATCACTCTTAGATTGTATGATTCTCTATTAGATTTAGCAACTCTCACTTTTCCGGGATATCTGCAAATCCCAATTAAAATGTATCCCAAAGTACCTTTCTGACAAGCTCCAGATAATCACCATCATAAGAAAAATCCTTTTTGGCAATCAATATGGCCATACCGTGCACCAAACCCCAGCAGGACAAGGCCAAGGCATTTAGGTCAACACTCTCCCCTTCCCGGTTTTGGATCTCCGATTGGCAGCGTTCGATGGCCTGATAAAACGTATGGAAAGGCTGCTCGCCATTGATCAAAGTTTCGTGATTCATCTTTTTAAGATTATCAGCAAAGTCACTTAGAAAAAACAACCGCAAATACTCCGGATTTTCTACAAAGAACTTAACATAGGCATAACCCATTTCCTTAAGCTGGCTTTTATTGTCCTGGGGATATTTATTAACGGCTTCCTCCAGGCATTGGTTGAATTTATGGTGGGCTTCGATAGCAATCGCCAGGATCAGATCGTCTTTACTATCAAAATGCCTATAGGGTGCGGTGTGGCTTACACCGCAGGCTTTCGCCACCTTGCGCAAGGAAACGTTTTCATACCCTTCTTCATCTAAAAGCTTTAAACCCTTTTTAATCAATTCGGCCTTTAAATTTTCATGATGGTAATTTTCGTTTGACATTCGACTATACTTCCTCTCAACAAAACATAACTATAGTATACCACAAAATAATAAAATGTTTACATCGTAAACATTGCGTGCTATTATTATGTTGACACTGTAAACAATTTGATAGGAAGTGAATTAAATGAAAGCCTTGGTGATTTCGGATCAGGAGTATCTGACCAATACCTATCAAGAGCTCAATGATTTCACAGGCAAGTTCTTCAAACAAAAGGGATATGAGATAGAGATGATGGAGCTAAAAGCGGATAAGGTGACCTTTTGCATGGGCTGCTTTGCCTGCTGGATCAAAAAGCCCGGGGAATGTGTTATCAACGACGAAATGGCCCAAATCAACGGAAAGATAATGAACAGCGACCTGGTTATTTATCTCAGTCCAATCATCTTCGGGCAGTTCAGCCCAACCATCAAAAATGTTATTGACAGAGGTTTGCCAAATATGCTGCCGTTTTTCGAAAAAAGACCGGACGGCTCTACAATGCACCCTCCTCGCTATGACACCTATCCCAGTCAGATTATCATCGGTTACGGAGATGAGATTTCCAAGGAGGATAAACAGCTTTTCATTGATATCACCAAAAAACACCGCAGAAGTATTGAAGTCCTGATCTATCAGGAACCATTCGAGAACACAATACGGGCCTTAAATAGCCTTGAACTTGGAAGGGTAGGTGGACTGCTGTGAAAGATGTGGTTTTAGTCAGCGCCAGCCCTAAGCTAAACGAACGGTCAACCTCCAAGGAATTCCTGGAAATGGCGGGAAGCCGGATCAATTCTGATTTGTTTAGCAAAACATTCATCGACGTCAGAAAAAGCTTCTTAACTCATAGCTTGGCAGAGGATTTTGCAGCCCTTGCCCGGGCCGACGTCATAATTATTTCATTTCCTCTTTACTATTTTTGTTTGCCGGGTATGTTAACCCGCTTTTTAGTTGATTATCAAACTTATTGCACTGCCCGCGGGAAGCTTAATAAACAGGTCAAAGTATATGCTATTGTTAATTGCGGGTTTCCCGAACCGGAAATAAACCTGGAGGCTGTCCGGGTTATCCAAAGCTTTAGCCGGCATCTAAACGCCGAGTTCCGCTTCGGCGTGCTCATCGGCGGCGGTTCCATGATGGTTGCCGCCAAAGAAGCACCTTTTATGAAAAAGGCTGTTCAAAAACTCAACTCTGCTTTTGCCTCTATGGCAGCCGATATTCAAGCTGAGAATTCTACAATGATGGAGTCTATTTATATTGAAGCTAAGTATCCATTTTCCAGGCCCCTCTACTATTTCATGGGCGGCAGGGGCTGGATTACCATGGCACGCAAAAATGGGCTGAAAAAAAAGGAGCTTTACAGAAAACCCTATCGGATGAATGAATAAAGGCAGTTACACGATAAAGGAAATCACTATTGCGGACAACACACAAGGTAAGCCAAATACGAATAATTTGGCTGACCTGCCTGATCGTCCGGAAAAATCCTTAGAATCAGTATAATTGCCTCTGACTCTATCACCGCTCACATAGGCCCCTGTCATAAAACCAGATATTATAATAGGAATAAATCCAATAATCAGTAATGTATAGATGATTTTGTCCGTGTCCTGTGAAAAGAAAGAAATAACCAAACCAATAACTCCAATGACTAAGCCTGTTAAAAATGAACGCATAAACCTTCACTCCCCACTTAGATTTATACCTTCTTTATTTCGCCGAACATCTTACTTTTCCTTCCAATCACCAAACTTTCAAAACCATACACGTATGGAAAAAACACCAGACCTAATCCTTTAAGAATACCTTCCCTTCGTCTCCATCGACATCCACTTTCCAGCCCTCTTGAATGACTCCCATGACACCGGGTATATTCACCACGGCAGGAATCCCATATTCCCTGGCTACGATGGCACCATGGGATAAGAACCCTCCTGTTTCCATAACCACGGCACCGGCTTTTAAAAACAAGGGCGTCCAACCCGGATCGGTGGAGGGCGCTATCATAATATCTCCCGGCTGCAGCCTGTTTCCTTCAGCCGGATGGCGGACCAAGCGGGCCGTACCGGAGGCCTTTCCGGCAGCAACAGGCACACCCGTCAGAAAATTGCCGGCAGACCGGGGAACAGGTTCCGTATACTTGGGAGTATCCCCCATAATAATGTCCGGCGGGGCAATAGACTCCATTTCTTTCATAAATACTTTTCTACCAGCAATCAGGACTTTGAGCCCGGCACCATCCCATTCACCGTTTAAGAGAGAAACCAGTTCAGGCCAGGTACAAAAGTAAATATCGGCCTGTTCCTCAATGACAGCCCGCCTGCAAAAACGGGAACCCAGCTCCTGGGCTATTTTCCGGTAGGCCTCCATCATCACGGCCAGTACGGATTTCGTCTTTTCCCGCACGGCTGCCCCTTCCTGAGCCTTACGGATCAGTTTTTTAATTGAGGAATGTTTATTGGCAGGCACGATCCTCTCTATTTCCTGCCAGGCTTGCTCGAATTTTTCTTTTTGCTTGGCCTTGAATTGACTAAGATCAGCCGTATGGATAGTGCTGCCTATGATGTTCAGCAAATAGGAAGGGTCTTCATTCCACCTGGGATTCATAATATCCAGCTCGTAGACCGCCCGATGCCCGTACTCTTTGATAAACTCACGGAACTCTTGTTTAAACGCTGAATGTTCCGGTAATCCCTCCCAATCAATCGGGTCGAAGGCCGTGCTGCCGAAATATTGAGCCGCATCATTGTCCCGCCGGGCAATTTCGGCCAGTTCCACAAGTCTGTAGCCGTGATCAGCACTCGTTATCCCCGCCGATCCCCCCACCATTAAAGCATTTAAAAGCATAGGAGCCCTCTCGCCAAAATATTTGCTTAGAATTTTCATTAATCCCCCGACGGGTAGGGAAGCAGCTCCGCTTAAAAAGGAAAATTTCCCTGTAAATTCCATGGCAATCTTACTAAGTTCATCATACCACTGAATTAAATCCTTATCTTGTAAATGGCTAAACCCCTTTTCAGTTAAGCTCTCAAAGGAATTCAAGACCCGGGCATGGGTTTCCGGGGCCTTTTTCACCGCCCGGTTAATCAAAATCACACCTCTCATTCCGCGCCATAACCGTTTCAAACCCCTTAGCCCTTTATAGGGCTTAGGATCCTCTAACTCAATTTCGGGCTGGTGTCCGCCCCAACCAATATTGAAAGCGCGGGGCAAGGCACCCATAGCATCATACATAGCCCATTGCAGGGCTGATAGATTACAATACAGCCGGCCGTTGAAAAACCTGGAGAACTGTAATCCTTCCGGTAGGGTGTAACCAATCTCTGTATAATTCGATTTGAGAATCTTATCGATGGTAGCAATGGTTAAACGCCGGATCAAGGGGGACAGAACCATAGGAAGTGCATCCCTGTAGTTTCCGTTGGACCAAATATCAGTTTGGTTCTTTAAGGCGGCAAAGGTACTTCTGGGCAAAGCGGTTACCGGTCTGGACTGGACCAGAATAAAATCCCGGCCGTCGAAAACCCACTCCACATCCTGGTGCTGATCACAACCCCCCAGAGCTTCGAAAACCCTTAAGAGAAGCAAACCCAGCTTTTTGATGTTTGCTTCTGACAACACCTGCCGGCCGGAAGACTCAGGGGTCTGCACAAATTGAGTTCCCCCCTCTTGATTGAGACAGGTCACTCCCTCCTTCCGCCCGGTTTTCCGCTCAACCAGATGAGGTACGGAGTTCCAGGGACTGGCATCCAGATAATAGGTGTCAGGTTCCACGGTGCCTGCAACAATCGCTTCACCCAGGCCAAAGTTGGCGTTAATAACTACAAGATCCTGGCGCCCGGTCTGAGGATCGCAGGTAAAACCTACTCCTGCAGCTTGAGCCTCCACCATCTCCAGCACAACGACACCAATCATCACCTCCTCATCTCTGATCTGTAATTTCCTGCGGTAGGCTACGGCCCGGTTAGACCAGAGGGAGGCGTAGCACCCTTTCACAGACTCAAAAATTTCCGCACCCCAAACATTGAGAAAAGAGTCATGAATACCTGCAAAGGATGCCCTTGCCGAATCTTCCGCTGCAGCGGAAGATCTGACGGCCAGTGGTTTGGCCAGGATGCCCATCCTGTCAAGCTTCGTTTTCAGTTCTTCCGCAATGAGAGGGGGCAGCGAGCCCTCTTTGATTTTTTGTCTTAGTTGCTTCAACTTGTCCTGATTGTTTGTTTCATCCAGATTTTCCCCGGTTACCGACTGGGTAATCTTATTCACCGTGTCCTGTAAGCTGTTGTATTTGATAAACTCCTCATAGGCACGGGTAGTGAGAATCCCTCCAAGGGGAATCTTGAAACCATACTGAGCCAGCCGCCCCAAATTCCAGCCCTTACCCCCAGCCGCTTGTACTCCGGATTGAACCGCTTCATCCCAGGTTAAAAAGAAGGTTGCCGAAGATACTGTCACATAAACCACCCCTTGCTTAAATACTCCTTACGCAGTTTTCTATTTCTTCCCATCTTTCCCGGCAGCTCCGTTCAGAAACAAGTCAACCAGCAAAGCCATCTCTTGGCGAAGCTCTATTCCTGAAGGATTATTCAGCCAGTCCATGACAACAGCACCTCGCAGAATATCCAATTGTTTTACCAGGAGTTCGGCCTTAATGTCCTGCCTGATTTCACCCGCCTGCCGGCCCAGTCTGATAATTTCGGCAATAAGGCTTTGCGTACCGCCGCTTTGGTACTCTTCTCCCTGCAGCATATTTTTCAGCCGATAGCCCATGGAAATTCCAATAATCTCCGGGTTAATTTCCACTTGCTCATATACTTTGTCAAGGGTCTCCAGTAAACGCGACCTGGTATCGGGCAGGTTGGGCAATTTGGCGTAGGTCTCCTGAGTAAACCTCCGGGAAAGGCTTCTGACATATTCGTCAACAATCGCTTCTTTGACAGGAAAGTGATTATAGAGAGTTTTTCTGGCCACATCAGCTTCTTCGGCTATTTGCTCCATAGTGGTCTTGTCAAACCCCTGGCGCTGAATCAAATCCAGCGCAGCTTTAATGATTTTCTGCCGTGTTTCCTTTTTCTTGCGCTCTGCCCTGCCTTCCGACAATCCATCTCCTGCTTCCATTTTTACGCCTCCTATGTGTTTGTTCTTTTCCAATCCGAGAATTGTAAAGAAATATTTTTACACTCATTGTAACATTACACATTGTGTAGTAATCTAATTATCTCTATTAACTCCTTGTTTGTCAATACCTTTTTCATCCTCCACCCATGTTTGACAGTACCGCAGCACCGAGATGCTCTCCTCGTGGCACCCCCTTCAAGGTGTACTTAAAAGAGGCAAAAGGGCCGAACACTGCCTTATTTAAAGCAGTGTTCGGCCCTTTTGCCCCATAGTGAACTTTCAACACCTAGTTAATCTATAAATTTATTTCCTAATTTTTTTGCTTTCTCCTGTCAGCCTCATGATGCCACACATTTTCGCTGGAGGATATCTTTATCGACCACGGCCGTATTCCTCCTTAAGAGCTTGCTCGTAATCCTGAGAGAATATAGCATACTTTACAGCATAGTCGGGATAAGTCTTTATGACTTGTTCAATGAAATTGCTATGGTTTAAGTAATCGCCTTCATACAAAAGCAAGCCTTCATGAAGAGCGCGGAATTGCAAAGGGATGGGAGCACGATTCAGATTTACCAAATCTATTTGATCATGACCCATATGGAGGCTTAATGCGCAATCAAGCTCTAATTCTTCGGAAAGTGTAACCGGTCGATTAAAAACAACTCCTAAATCCATATCGCTTTGTGGATGTTCAAATTCTGTCCCATATGAGCCGAATAGGTAAATAGCTGCTATTTCATCTCGATTCTGAAGAAATTCTTGCCAGGATTTCAACTTCGTCATAGGTATCTTTCGCATAGACATTCCTCCCTTGTCCTATTATATCATGCTAAATTCGTCCAAAGAAGGTTTGTGGTAATATTTTCTAAATCAAACTCACCCAACGGACTGGCGATTTAACGAATAAACTGATTGAGGGCTTCTTCCAAATCGGCCAGCACCTTATCCTTATTGCCCGATTCCACGCCCTCCACAACACATTCCCGCAAATGGTCCTTTAAAATTAACTTGCCCACATTATCCAGAGCGGAACGAGCCGCGGCGATTTGGATGAGTAAGTCGCCGCAATCCCGATGATTGGAGGCCATTTCCTTAATGGAGCGGACATGCCCCTCAATACGGGCCAAACGATTAATGACGCTTTTATGATGTTTGTGATGGGAACCCATAGGCTAACCTCCAAACAAATATAATATAAGACTATGTCAGCTTTGGACATACCCTCTCCCTATTATATCAAAAATCATCCGCCGTAAGAAACGGTATTACAACCTCATATAATCTCCCCAGGGCAAACACTAACGCCTCAGCGGAAATACGCTCATTGGCCTTGTGGATTAAACGAATGTCCGTCTCCGGCGGGGTAGGGAAAAATCCGTAACAGATAATTCCTCTTGCTCTTAAATGTCTGCTGTCTGTCACCCCCGGGGTAACAAACGGCAAAAGCACTCCGCCGGAGCTGCCTTTCTGCTCAATAGCTCTCCGGATAAAGGGGTAAAGAGAGGTATCCAGCGGCGAACTGTTCGCCTCTGCAGCGGATACCGTCCGGACATCACTCACTTGGCCAGGCAAAATCAAGCCTTGCTGAAAAACCTTTTCTTTCAGCTCCGCCAGGGATTCCCCCGGCACCGCCGACAAATGTACCCGGAGGACGGAGCCTTGGCCGTCCGGCGGCGGAAGAATTTCCAGTTTCAGAGTATTGTACATCAGGGTGGCGTAATCAAAGGGCAAGCCGGAAAATCCTTTAAGCAAAGCAGCTTTCCCCCCATACGGCAGCCAGGAGATCAGTCCAGGGGGGATATTGTTTATTCGCCCCAGAGCATCCAGCACAGGCTGGATCAGCTTGGCATTCTCAGGCTTAATCCGTACCTTTTCAGCTCCGGAGAAGGGATGGACGGAGTTGTGGGATTGAATCCTGCAGTCCAAAACCAAGCTCCCTTTTTCCCCGTATTGGCAGGTATAGATTTCCCCTTTTCTATGGTGAAATGAAAACCCGCCGCCTTCGTTTAAAGCATAAGGGCACCCCAGCAAATCCCCGGTATGTTCCAGCAGCCATTCCACTCCCCAGCGGCCTCCTGATTCCTCATCCGCTGTGGCCGCGTAAACCAGTCCTCTTTTTATAGGGATTCGCTGGCGTTGGATCAGCAGGACCAGCATCAGCCAGACAACCGCCAAGCCTTTACAATCAACGGCTCCCCGGCCCCAGATTTCTCCTGCCTGATAAGCGCCGCTGAAGGGAGGATATTGCCATTCCGCCGGGTTGTCAACGGGAGCCGCATCGAGATGGGAGAGGAGGAGCAGAGATTGGTCCGGAACCCGGCCGGGTCTGCGGCAGATAAGAGAGCCTTTTCCCGGAACAGGTTCCCTGACTTCAGCCGGCAAGTTATTTGCCTCCAATACTGCCCTGAGATAATGAGCCGCCCGGGTTTCTCCATCCCGGCCTGCCGAGGTATCTATGCGGATTAAGTCCCTTAAGTAGCGGATCATTTCCCGTTTGATATCTTCCCAGTCTATGGCCATGTCCAATACCGCTCTCCTTCTATACCCCGGATACAATTTATAGCTCCTTCTTCTGCAAGGTTTTGATGTAGTCATTGCCCCAAATTGCCAATTCGGCCAAGACCTTTTGAAACTTGATGCCGATATCGCTTAAGGAGTATTCCACCTTGGGGGGGACTTGGGGGTAAATCGTTCGTTCAATCAACCCGTAATCCTCTAAAGCACGCAACTGTTTGGTCAGCGTTGACTGGGTCAAGTCCGGCAGCTGCCGCTGCAATTCTCCGAAGCGCATGGTCTTAATCCCGAGGTGATAGAGAATCATGATCGACCATTTGCCGGACAGAACCTTCTGGGCAGTTGTATAAGGGCATTTCCCAAATAAATCCTTCTCCAATTCCATAATCTTCTCCTCATCGCATTTAATTCAGCGGTATATATTTAGATACTATGTATCATAAATAATCGTACTTGTTATTTCAATCCTAGTATTGTAAATTTAGGTGTATAAATTTGAAAGGAGTTTTCACATGCAAGAGGTTTTTGATTTCTTAAAGAAGTGCCAGACTTATTACTTAGCAACCGTTGACGGGGATCAGCCGCGAGTCCGTCCTTTCGGGACCGTCAACATTTTTGAGGGTAAGCTTTACATTCAAACCGGCAAAGCAAAGGATGTTTCCAAGCAAATGCTGGCCAATCCCAAAATTGAAATCTGTGCTTTTAATGGTCAGGAATGGATTCGCGTTCAGGCCGTCGCCATGGAGGATGACCGGGTTGAAGCCAAACAGAGTATGCTGGATAACTATCCTTCCCTTCAGGACCGGTATTCGGCCAGCGATGACAACACCCAGGTATTGTATTTGAAAGATGCCACAGCTACCATCGCTTCCTTTACCGCTGAGCCCAGAACCATAAAATTCTAACTGCCCATTCAAGAGCCTTTAAAGGGGATCATTGACCAAATGGAGAAGACAACCCAGCGCAAGATGGTTACTCTAGCCATGCTTGTATCGATTTTACTGGTCGCTCTGGATACGACCATCATTACCACCGCTATGCCTCACATCGTTGACCAATTAAGCGGCTTGAATTTACTCAGTTGGGTGTTTGCGATTTATTTGCTGACATCCTCCGTAACCACACCCATTTACGGCAAGCTTGCCGACCTGTTCGGAAGAAAGCCCGTGTTTATCTTTGGAGTTGCCCTCTTCGTCATCGGTTCCATGGTGTCCGGTATGGCCCAAACCATGCACCAGCTCATTATCTTCCGCGGCTTTCAGGGCCTGGGTGCCGGGGCCGTGCTGCCCCTGACCTTTACCATCATCGCCGATCTTTATCCCGGGGAAGAACGGGCACGAATGCAGGGTGTCTTCAGCTCGGTCTGGGGCGTTGCCGGTCTGCTCGGCCCATTAGTAGGAGGACTGTTTGTTGATCACATTTCCTGGCGCTGGATTTTTTATATCAATGTTCCCGTCGGCATCATTGCCATTTTCTTAGTCTTCAGTTTCCTTCACGAAACGGCCCTGGAAAAAACCAAGAAGTCTATTGACTATTTGGGAACCGCCTTGTTTACCATTTCCATGGGCTCCCTGCTCTTCGCCCTAATCAGCGGAGGACAGTTCTACGCCTGGAGTTCAGTGGAGATCATCTCCCTTTTTATCGTGGCCTTGGTATTTCTCCTGGCCTTCCTAATTGTAGAAACCAAAGCTAAGGAACCTATGCTGCCCCTCTCCCTCTTTAAAATTCCGGTCATTGCCGTATCCAATGCTGTTGGTTTTGTGGCCAGCGGCGTACTGATCGGCGTCAATGTTTACCTGCCTGTCTGGATTCAAAGCCTGCTGGGGCATAGTGCTACCAGTTCGGGGCTGACTCTGATGCCCATGTCCTTCGCTTGGCCTTTGGCCTCAACCTTGGCCGGAAGGTTCATGTACCGAATCGGCTCCAAAGCCACTGCTGTCTTCGGCGCGGTCATGATTATGGCGGGGTCGGCCTGGCTGCTGCTGATTAATCCCGGGTCTCCTTATTGGTATTTAGTCGGGATCATGGTTGTCATCGGCTTCGGCATGGGTTGTTCTTTCACCCCGTTAACCGTCTTGGTTCAGTCGGCTGTTGGCTGGAATTTACGGGGAGCGGCTACAGCCTCCAATACGTTTTCCCGCTCACTTGGACAAACTGTAGGCATCGCGGCCCTGGGCACCGTGTTTAACAATACTCTGAACCAAAGAGGTATGGCCCAAGGCTTGCATATGGTCTTTATTCTGGTTTTTGCCACTTCTGTTATTACCTTACTGACCAGTGCCTTACTGCCCTCCCATCGCAGGGTTATGGCCAACCAAAAGGCAGATTAATAGTTGTTTAATATAAATATAACGCACCTCTGACATAAAAACGTTCATGTCGAGGTGCGTTTTACTTCGGACTAAATGCCTATGTAATAGACTATCAAATCAAGACACCCATTGTTTTATAGTAGTTTTTAATTCCTCTAAGTCAAAGGGTTTTTCTAAAATTCCTTGGTAAAAGTTCTTTTCGGGATAATCTTTGCTGTCAGGAAAACTGCCCGTCATAATTATAGCAGGAACCCCAACAAGATGTTGTTCCGACCGCATTTTTTCAAGCACTTCTTTCCCGCTTTTTCCGGGCAAACCCAAATCCGTCATTACTAAATCAGGTTGTTTGCTATCTAATACGTCAAAAGCCTCTGTGCCTGATTTACACCATTCTACTTTATGTCCAACTTCTTCCAAGACCATCTGGATTACCCGACCAATGAAGGTATTGTCTTCAATCATTAGAATATTAGCCAAGATATTCACTCTCCAACAAAAAGAATTAGTATCTAAACTATAGTCCTAATTCCCTGAAAAGTCTGTTGAAGTATGTCCGAAAACTTTATGTTCTTTTGTCATAAAATAAAGGACTATCTTTAATCAAGGCAATTCTAACGTAAGCTACAATTTGAATTTAACAAAAAACGTCGTACCCTTCGAACTTGTATTGACCTCTATAGTTGCATTATGACGTGCAGCGATAGAATAACAAATACTAAGTCCCAATCCATTTCCACTCTCCTTATCGGTTAGAAAAGGCGTTCCCAGCTTTTTTAGAATTTCCGGATTAATGCCCTTGCCTTGGTCCTGAATGGAAAGAACAACCTGATTATTTTCCAAATAGGTTTTAATGACAAGGCAGCCTCTTGGAGCCATTGCTTCCAAACCATTTCGGCATAAGTTTAAAGTGATTTGCCGTATCTCTTTACTGTTCATACTAAAATCAGGCACATCGCCGGTCTCTATTCTGGCTGTCATTTTATGATGCTTAGCGTCAGCCAGAATGAGTGGTTTCAGAGTATTAACCAGGATATTCAGATTATTCATTTCAAACTGTGATGGACTACTGCGTCCCAGGGATAGGAATTCGCTGATTAGTAATTTCGCCCGGTCAAGTTCACTTATCATCAAGCTTATATCTTCCTGATAGTTTACAAACTCGCTTTTTCCCTGAATTAATTGAAGATAGGCTCTCACTCCGGTTATTGGATTTCTAACCTCATGACTGACTCCGGCTGCCATTTCCCCCAAAAGTCTAAGTTGATGGGATCTGAGCATTTCTTCTTCGATCATTTCATCTTGATAATTATATAAGTCAACAAAACGAGCGACTTTATATCTGAGATTCGCTGGGTTCACAGGTTTTAAAATATAATCTATGGCTCCAAGCTCGTATCCTTTATTAATTTGTTCTTGCTCCTGATAATTTGCAGTAATGAAAATGATGGGGGTATGCTGTGATTTTTCTCTCATCCTTATCAAGCTTGCTGTTTCAAAGCCATCGATTTCCGGCATTTGTACATCTAACAGAATTAAGGCAAAGTCGTGATCCAGCACTTGCTTTAGGGCTTCGTGCCCTGAATGGGCCCTTATCAAATCATAGGAGTTTGACTCTAAAATAGCTTCTAACGCTAAAAGATTTTCCACCCGGTCATCAACCATTAAGATTTTAACTTTATCCTTCATCATTAGCTCCCTTTTGCATCTTTTGATAAATGTTTTCTTCATTATCAATTTTGCTGTAGTTATCATTATAAGTAGTAAATTTAATGGTTTCTTTTTTTCCTAAAGCTAAAATCCCCCTGGGTCCTAAACTGTTATAAAAGAGACCATGCACTTTATTCTCCAACTCTTTGTTAAAATAGATTAAAACATTTCTACAGATTATTACGTTAAATTCATTAAATGAGCTATCGCTTACTAAGTTATGTTTAGCGAAAACGATATTTTTCCGGAGTACATTATCAAAAACTGCATTTTCTCCTCTTAACGTATAATAGTTTGAAAAAGATTGCCTCCCCCCAGCATTCAGATAATTACTTGTGTACGTTTTCATTTTTCCAAGAGAATAAACACCTCTTTTAGCCATTTCAATGGCATTTTCATTTATATCCGTCGCATAGAGACGGGTTTTATCATACAGCCCTTCTTCTGACAAAAGAATAGCCATAGAATACACTTCTTCCCCGGTAGAACAGCCCGCATGCCAAATTTTAATTAACGGGGATTTTTTGATTAGTGGGATTACATTTTTTCGAAATGATATGAAAAATCCAGGATCTCTGAACATTTCCGTGACTTGTATCGAAAAATCCTTGATTAATCGCTCCATACAAGATGTATCATGAAAAATCTTTTCCTGTAGTCCTGTGATTGTGGTTAACCTTTCTGCCTGAACACGATGCCATATACGCCGGCGAATGGACGACAACACATAATTTCTAAAGTCATAACCACTAATTCTATAGATTCCTTCAAGCAAAAACTCGATCTCCAGTTTTTCTAAGCTACCAATAGTCTGACCATCGCTTGCTGCCAGGATTTACTCACCTACCTATACAACCATACTCGAATTAAGGACGTTAATTTATCGATATCTACGGGTTTACTTAAATAATCAGAAGCGCCGGCTTCCAGACATTTCTCCCGGTCATCTTTCATCGCCTTCGCAGTTAGGGCTATTATGGGGATCTGTGCATACCCGGGCAATCCCCTTATCTGTATCATCGTCTCATAGCCATCCATCTCAGGCATCATAATATCCATCAGGATCAGTTCTATGTCACGGTTCCCTTTAAGTTTTTCCAAAGCCTCCCGTCCATTCTCTGCATACAATACTTTGACTTTAGCTTTCTCAAGAGCAGCTGATATGGCAAATATATTACGCATATCGTCATCAACAACAAGGACAACCCTCCCCATCAACTCCCCTGGGACAGCCGTTTTTGAGAAAACATCTTCTTCATTTACTATTTTGGCAGCAGCATTAACGAAATTTTGCTTAGTCTCCAGCGATGGTGCACTTGTTGCAAGGGAATTATCTGAAGTTACACCAGGTAAATAAAGTGTAAAGGTACTTCCCTTTCCCTCAACACTTTTAAGTTCTATATAACCTCCCAATAAAGCTGCCAACTCTCTGCAAATAGACAAACCAAGGCCAGTACCGCCATATTTACGGCTGGTGGTACCATCAGCCTGTTGAAAGGCTTCGAAAATCAAATCCTGATTATCTTCGGCAATACCGATTCCGGAATCAGTAACATGAAAAGCAATCATGTTATCCTTTGGCTTTCGTTCTTGAATGTGCATTCTTACATAACCCTGTTCAGTAAATTTAATCGCATTACTTAACAGATTCGCTAAAATTTGCTTTAAGAGGCGTCTGTCTGTGATCAACTCATATGTTATATTATTCACTTCAGCCCTAAAATCCAGTCCTTTTTCCAGAGACATTGGTCTAAACTGTCGTTCAAGCTCTTTTACGAGATCAGTTAAGATAACCTCATCCCTATTGACTGCTAGCTTTCCGGCCTCAATCTTCGATAGATCTAAAATATCATTGATTAGCTGCAGCAAATCATTACCGGAGGACCAGATTGTTTTCGCGTATTCAAGCTGTTTTGAATTAAGGTTTCTATCCTTGTTTTCCCATAACAGCTTTGACAATATTAAAAGACTGTTAAGGGGAGTTCTTAATTCATGGGACATATTTGAAAGGAATTCAGATTTATACCGGGAACTGGATTCGAGTTGACGGGCCTGATCTTCTAAATTTGCTTTAGCCTGGGACAGTTCAATATTTTTAAGCTCCAATTCTTTATATTGTTCCTCCAGCTTTTCGTGAAAGGTTTTCAATTCTTCTTGCTGAGTTTGCAGCAATTCAGATTGAGTTTGCAATTCCTCAGTAAGTATCTGAGATTCTTTTAAGAGTTTTTGGACATGCTCATGCTCTTGTATGCGGTTCTGAATAATACCGATATTCCAGCGAACTTGTTCTAAAAATTCTCTCTTTTTAGAAGAAAACTCTGAAAGGGATGCTAACTCAATCACCGCAACTACTTGATTTTCAAATTCAACCGGAAGCAATTTAATCTGCTTTGAAATAATTTGTCCCAGTCCGGTAGTAATAGAAATGTATTGGCCGGAAGCTTCTGTTAGGTTAATGATTCTATTTTCTAAAAAACATTGACCTATTAAACCCTCACCAAGTTTAAACTCCGTTGTGCCAATCTCTTGACCATCTCCGGCATACGAAGCCATTAACTTAATAGTACCGGTTTCGTTGGAACGGATGTAAAAGTTGCCATAGTTTGATTCAACAATTTGGCAAACCCAATGGATTAATAAACTACAGAAATCTTCAACCTTTTGAACCCCCTGAAATAAGGCATGAGTCTCGCTGACTTTTGATTGCAGCCAGTTCCGAACCTTTAAAGCTTGGGTGGATTCGCTCTGTTGACGGGTTTGGATTTCTAAAGCACCAGCCATTTCATTAAATACGGCGGATAACTCCCCCAACTCATTCTTAGACACATTCAGACGGGGTAACGAGGTTTTATCCGGATAAGAAGTAATTCCTTTCATTGCTTTGGTCAATTGACCGAGATCTCCGAGAAAAGCCTTTAACATCCATAGAGAAATAATGATTCCAAGGATTAAACCGATAAGTACGTACAAAGCAAATATAATTTTACTTTTATAAAAAACATTCTGTGAACTAGATAAAGACGCATTCATCAACTGTTCTTCCAGTTCATTTACATCATTCAATGATCGGATTAGATTCTCTAACTTATCGTTTGAAGAATTAAGAATTAATTCTTTTGCTTCCTCAATTCTGTTGGACTCTATTAGATAAATAGCTTGTTTTTCATAATTAAGGTACTCTTCAAAGCTTGCTCTCAGCTGAGCAACTTTATCTATTTCTGCTGATTTGGAAAGCCCCACTAAAGTTGAAATATTACCTATTACCTGACTGTTGGAATTATGGATGCTTTCTATATATTGAGTAGGGGCCATCTGATTATTAAGTAAAAAGATTTCTCTAAGGTTTCGGGTAATATTCCCTAACTCAATTGAAATATTCTTCGCTAGATTCACCTTTTGATAACGGTCATTGACTATTAAAACCATTTCATTATTGACGACTCTCATTTGATAAAATCCAGTAATGACTACTGTGATCAAGAGAATAAGAAAACTACCAATTCCTAAAATAAGTACGTTTTTAAGCTTCATAAGTTGCTCCATCCTTTTCTCTCTTTCTCGGCAAGTTCCGGTAAAACCTCCTAACTTTTAATCCTTAATAAATATAATCTATAGTTTTAACATAAATTTTATCGGTTATGGATAATTATATCAAATGAAGTAAGATTAGCCTAAAAATTATTGTATTTTAATATTTAGTTCGTTCCGCTCCATTCCTCTTTTGCTTAGCAGTACGATAAAAGAAAATTTCAAAAAGCTGATGAGAAGTTTGATCTTTCTCATCTTATTAAGTGAACAGTTTTTGTGCCGTATCCAAAAATAATAAAAGTCATGCTCATTATAGCTAAGGAGAATTTCTATGACGTTTCCAAACTTGCGGAGTTTGGAAAATCAAAGTTAAGTTATATCATCATCAGTCGCCTGGAAAGCGCCTCTGTTTATGGTGTATTGATCATTGGCTTATTCAGACGCCCATGCTGTTGATGCGGCACCAGCAGAGGATGAAAACGAGAGTGCTCTCGGGTCGGGGATTCTCTTCTGCATGTCTTTATAGGGTCTTTTTTCGAGGGTAGATCCCCATGCCGCTAACGCAGCACCAACAGAGGATGAAAGGAGCTGTGTCCGGGTCGGGCAGCTTCGTCCACATCCGCTCACCGCAGCATTCCGAGGCTCGCCCACTCGCCGATGCGGGAGCTACCTTCAGCGGATAAGTTTTCTTTGGAGATTGCCGCTTCGGCGAAAGTGTCCACCGGACACTTTCGTGCCAAACCTCCGGGTAATACCTGATGTGAACCCGTGGCTCCGTATCCCCGCACCGGCTTGTGGGCTTTTACCGCCTCTCCATGCAATGGGTTCGCTTCTGTGGACGAAGCTGCCCTGCTTACGGGTATGGGTATTCTTCTGATGTCTTTAGGGTCTTTTAATTTTTCAGATTAGCCCGCTTTTGACGTTTTAAACAAACAGCCAGCCGCGGAAGTAAGTTTCCGCGGCTGGCTGTTTATTCTCAATATGATTGGAAGCCTTATACCCTCATTCAGCACAGGGAATCAGGCCAAGATTTTCTATGGCCTTTGCACCGTCTTTTCCCTGAAGCCATGTGATAACCGCCCGGGCACTGTGACCCCGGGGAAGGTCTGAGCGTATAACTGCGTAATAGCCGTCGGCCAGGGGATAATCGCCGTCTCCGATAGTTTCTGCTGTGGGCGGCACGCCATTAACTGAGAGAACTTTCAGATATTCGCCGATACCGGTTACATTATTCATCCACTGCAGGTAAGTATACAGGGTGTAGCCCAGGGCATAGCTGTTAGTCGGGCTCCCTGACAAACCGCCGTTATGATAAAATGCTACCTGCTCCAGCATTCCCTCCATCGTAAGTTCTACATAATTATTCCGGATGTCCGGATGCATTTTCTCATTGTTGAGGATCAGATTGTCCATTTGCGATTGACTTCCGCTGTCAGAATTGCGGCAAATAGGAACAACTTCTCTAGCCTGCCCTCCCAACTCCCTCCAGTTGGTAATGCCATAGTTCAGATATATGTCTCTGATTTGCTCCAAGGTTATGGATTCCGCCGGGTTTTCAGCGGAAGTGATAAAGATCAGCGCTTCGGCGGCAACCTTGTGGAATTCCAGTTCCACACCTGCATTCTCCGCCTCCTCCAGTACATCGGCAGAAGCATAGGGTACGAGGATCATATCCGCTTTCCCATCAATCAAACGATGGTAAGAGGGAACTGTTTTCGATGCCTTTGTGGGATATCCGTCTGTATCGGCTGCCTCCTCGCCATACATAGCCCGGTAGACAGACTGTACGATAGAGAGTGTGGAAGTTGAGCCGTCAATTATTGGATAATTCAGTGCAGTAATACCCAGTGCCTGGGCACCGGCCGTCATTGTGCCGTCAGTGCTGCCTTCGGAAGCAGGTTGTGTAGAAGACGGGGGCCCTGCCGTCCCCTCAGTCCTGGCGGCACCCCTGTGGGAACAAGCGCAAAGCGTCAGCAGCAGCATGTTTATCAATATCAAAGTAATGAGTCTCTTCATATGCATCCTCAACTTTCTTATTCTTTACCCTCTGCCTCTTCAAACAATAATATCTGCCCTTAAGAAATTCCCTTAAGCCTCGCCGGAGATCTTAACTTAATTCTCTTGACATCATATCCGCTCAGATTCTGGAAATATGCCGTTAGGCTTTGCCTAACAGAAAACCTCAGGAGATTATGTATTTTCCCAAGGTTGAGGTTTCATGTTATTCAAGTCTCGTGCTGCATGAATTATTGCAAGCACTAAGGTCATTGATTATTTTGATTGCAGCTTCTTTTACTTGGCTCATCTTGGCTGATATATTTTTACCTCTCTCACAAGAGCTTCTAAATAATAGTATATCACCAAAAACCCACTTTCTATATACCCTCTCCAAAAAATGTCATATCAGAAGCCTTTTACCTAACTTCTCGCAAGTACCCGAAGCAAAACTCCTCCGGCGGTAGAAATGAAAGATACTTACACTCATAGGGGGGGAGATATGAAAAAAGACCCCCTTAAAGGGGATCATCTTCAGTATAAAAAATCTTCTTCGTACACACTAGCCTAACTCTAATCAATTCCATAGGTCAATTAACTTAGCGCAAATGCAGGGCAGGTTAACCCTTTCTTACTGATATACTCCCGCAAATAGTCGGAAATGTTCCCTTTAGTATTGGCAATAACCTCAACACCCCTCCGGCTCAAAAGCTGGGACGCTGCGTCGCCGATATGCCCCGTCACCAGCACATCAAATTGAATTTCATGAAGAAGAAATTCTGCAAAGAACCGGCAGGAGCAATTGTCCTTGCCGTGGTTCTGCCGGAATAGTCCCTGTTTTATCCGGGCCAGCGGATTGTTAACGAATTCGTTCACAGTAAGCTCCTGATTTGCCAGGCTATAGATCATACACCCGTCACTATGTCCGAAATGAGGCGAAATTTCTCCTCCAATACTGGCAATGGCAATGACCATGTTTTTACCCCTTTCCTGCTGCCGCAGCCATTTGGTGCAGCTTACTTACTTCTGCCCTGGCTTGATCATAGGAAGCAAAGATTAATCGGGCTTTTTGCGGATTATGATAGACCTTCCAATAACTATTAAGCAAACAACCTTTGCCTTCCTTTTCTACAAAGGTCAGAACATCTTCCAGGGGAATGCCCAAAAAGATGCCTACCTCATGAGGACAAGAGGTGGCGAAGCGGCGCTTGAGCAAAATCAGATATTCCTCCAAGTCCAATTCTCCTGAATATCCTGCAGCCATCAGGTATTTCCGATTGCAGTCTTTTAACAGAGTTTTCAGCAAAAGCGGTCTGTTGAAAAAAATAACCAGGATTCGTTTCGGGCATTTACGGATTTCAAAATACTCCAGCTGTAATTTCTCCGCAATCTCAACCTTATAGGTTTCCCAAAGAGCATAGAGGTCCCAGTTGTTATGGGAAAAGGAAAGCAGGGTAGCAGGCTTTTTCTTAGCCATGGTTGGGGCAGTCAGGTAAGCTAATTTATAGTACAAGTAATCTTTGTCATTTTGAATACTCCGCAAGCTGATAAAATTCATGAATTCCCCAACTTCCTTGCCGATTGATCGGACTCTGCTAAAATTTTCACTCTTTCCTCCAAGTATTTCAGCCACAGCCCATCCCTCCAGAAATCCGGCTTTCCCTCTCGCCTCGTTTTTTTCACTGGAGCATGAGCATATACCCTCCTCACTTCCTGGACCGCCGCCTCAGCCATCGCTTTTCTGTTGCAAGTGTCGCTCCAATAATATACTTTTTCTTTCATTGCCGGCCATCCTTTCCTTAAATATTCAATAACGATTCTCAATTATATAGCAGTTATCCCTAACCTCGATTTTACTGGGGTTTTCTATAAGACTTGGCTTTCTTGTGTAGAAGGCTTTATGTTTTCTTTTATTCTACACCATGAATCTCACGTTGTAAATGATAACTATTATCAATTACTTGACTATTTCTCAGATAAAGGAATGCCCACTGCGCCCTTCCTTACGCTTGGATAAAGGCAGTGTCTGTCTTCTGCTTTGATCTCGCATATAAACTTGTCTCGCGGGCATAATGATTATCGAAACAAGGGCCCGTTCCAGAACCAAACATTGAGAATCGCGCAGACCGAGGAAAGCCGGAATTTTAATTCCGGGAACCTACATAATTAATTTGAGGTGAGTCAGATGAAGGATAACAGGTCAAATAAAAAGCGTGAGCAATTAGAGCCGTTCATTCACGAATCAGAAGGAAAGCAAATGACATCGAATGAAGGAATCACGATTTCTGATGATGAAAATACACTAACAGCCGGCGAGCGCGGACCAACACTTATTGAAGATTTTCTCTCGCGCGAAAAACTAGCTCACTTTGATCGTGAACGTATTCCTGAACGTGTCGTACATGCCAGAGGATATGGGGCGCATGGAGAGTTCCAGCCCTATGAATCCTTAGCGGATTTAACGATGGCTGATTTTTTGCAAGACCCCAATAAAAAAACGCCCTTGTTTGTCCGTTTCTCACAAGTCGTTGGCTCCAAAGGCTGTAATGAGACCAATCGGGATGTCCGGGGTTTTTCCATTAAGTTTTATACCGATGAGGGCAATTTCGATTTGATTGCCATTAACATGCCGGTGTTTTTTATTCAAGATGCGATTAAGTTCCCTGACTTAATCCATGCGGTGAAACCCGAGCCGGATACTGAATATCCACAAGGTCAAACAGACCACAACACATTCTGGGACTTTATGGCGAACAACAAAGAAACTGCGCATATGTCGTTATGGATTGCCTCTAATCGCGCCTTTCCCAAAAGCTTCAGAACCATGGAGGGATTTGGGGTACATACATTCCGTTTGGTGAATAAGGATGGAAAATCCCACTTTGTTAAATTTCATATCAAACCGTTGCTGGGCGTCCATTCATTAATATGGGATGAAGCGCAGCGTCTTGGTTCTGATGCTGACTTTCACCGCAGAGACTTATGGGAAAATATAGATATTGGGAACTATCCGGAGTATGAGATGGCTATTCAGGTCATTAAAGAGGAAGATGAATTTGCCTATGATTTTGATCTGTTAGATCCGACGAAATTGTGGCCGGAAGAAGAGATTCCTTTACGCAAAATTGGCAAGATCATTCTTAACCGCAATGTGGAAAATGTTTTTGCTGAAACCGAACAAAGTGCCTTTCACCCTGGGAATATTGTGAGAGGGATTGACTTTTCCAATGATCCGCTCCTTCAGGGGAGATTGTTCTCCTATACCGATGCCCAGCAGGCACGGCTTGGTCCAAATCATCAACAACTGCCGATCAATCGTCCAGTCTGTCCATTTGCCAATAATCAGCGTGACGGCGCTTCGAGGCTGGTTATTGATCGGGGAAAAGTTGCTTATCACCGCAATGGGCTTGCCAATAATACACCGTCTACGGTACCAGGCACCCAAGGCGGGTTTGTCACGTATCCATCGACCATAGAAGGACATAAGGTAAGATCAACAGCTTCATCCTTTAAAGATCATTACTCCCAGGCAAGAATGTTCTGGAATAGTATGACTGAGGTTGAAAAGCGTCAGATTATCGGCGCTTACTGCTTTGAGCTTGGCAAATGCGGACCCTTTGTCCGGCAGGAATGGGTTGATCTGCTTGCTCATATCAGCACAGAACTGGCCAAGAGTGTTTCCAAGGAATTAGGCACAACTGTGCCGGCGGATGTTGAGGAATCTCCTGTGACGAAGTCATCTCCGGCCCTTAGCCTGCATAATACGATTTTTGTGCCGGATACATTGCGCGTCGCGGTGTTCCTCGCTCAAGGCTTCGATGGTCCCGGCGTAAGCAAATTGTTGGAGGATTTGTCGGCCGCCAAATTAAGAGTGGTCATTGTCCACGATACCTTGGGGATGGTCAGTGGAACCGAGGGGGTAACCTATGAAATCCATGACAGCTTTTTAACCGGTTCCCCACTTGTCTATGACGGAATACTTATCGTAGGAAGCGGCAATATCACCCCCTATTTTACATATACAGCCCAGAAATTCACCACGGATATCTACAATCACTTCAAACCCATCGGCATCATGCAAAAGGGTGAGGCTGTACTGGAACCGCTGGGCTTATTGGCTGATGAGGGGATCGTCACGGATTCAGGTCCGGAGTTTGCCAGCAGATTTATCAAGGCCATGGCCAAGCAGAGATTCTGGAACCGTCCAAGTTTTCTTTATCCTGCTCTGGTTTAATGCAGATGAGACCGTTTCCCGGTATTGCACCGGGGAACGGTCGTTTCTTTTTGCCTGGGAATACTTCACAAAAGTCTTCCCAGAGCATATAATAACATCGTGTGTGTTTAGTTTTACCAACGCCTTCCAAATAGATCATTTATATACTTTCTGAAGCATAGGTGCAACATGGCATCCGCCTGCACCCGAAGGCTAACTAGAAGGCTAATTCGCGCGAAGACTGTGTCTTCGTGAGCGCCGGCCAGGTTTTCTAAATAGAATAATAACCATTGAGGGAATTTTAAGGAGGTTCTTATGTATTTTGATTTTCATTCTGAACTAGCCAAGCTAGGTCAGGAAATTGAACAACTGTGTGCACCGGAACTGCGTGGTGCCAATAATGCGGCAGCATTCTTTGCCGCTAAAGGAAAGGTCTTGACTATTCTCAATGTCTTATATGGTGAAAAATCCAGAGAGTTCCGAGTGGTCAAACTGACCAGTTCTCCGGCTACTGTGGTTAAAGTCGTAAAGCATATCATGGACAGCCCCGACAGGAACACACTCTCTTCCAAGGTTGTCAATCTGTAATTCTTCCCCTTGAAAATTGAAACAGGCCTAAGCAAAACAAGATGAAAGGAAAATCACCTTTCATCTTGTTTTGCTTAGGCCTGTTTAATGATCAACTGAACTCCCTCTAGATTAAGCATACTATCCTGACCCTGGAGGCTTTCCAGTATCCTAGATTTTAGATAAATTGGAATAATTGTTGATTTTTTTACATTATAATAATATTATGTTTATATATCATTACATAATTATGGAAAAGGAGGGATAAGACAGATTTCAACTTTAACATTCCAGACTCTGATCTATAAAAGGGAGGAAGAACATTGGATAGTAAAAAAGGCATTATTTTTACGGGAGCGGTTATTGGGATACTTGCAGTTCTTCTGGTTCGTTTCGGTAATCCTGTGAACATGGGAATCTGCATCGCCTGCTTTATTCGGGACACTACGGGAGCTTTGGGCTTACATCGTGCAGAGGTTGTTCAGTACATTCGTCCGGAAATTATCGGGATTGTCTTAGGAGCTTTTCTGATCTCATTTGCCAAAAAGGAATTTGATGTGCGAGGAGGCTCATCCCCCTTCCTTCGCTTTATTCTTGGCTTTGTGGTTATGATTGGTGCTTTGATGTTTTTAGGCTGTCCTCTTCGCATGGTCTTAAGACTGGGGGGCGGCGATCTCAATGCTCTGTTTGGTCTGGCTGGATTCGCTTCCGGAATTATTGTCGGCATTATTTTCTTAAAAAATGGGTTTAGTCTTAAAAGAACTTATAAACTCTCCAAACTGGAAGGTTACCTTTTTCCCCTGTTTAATGCCGGGCTTTTTATCCTTCTCTTAACAGCACCTGCCTTTATCTACTTTAGTACCAAAGGTCCGGGAGCCGGGCATGCGCCAGTGTGGATTGCTCTTGCTGCAGGATTGATCGTCGGGGTCTTAGTGCAAAGAACCAGGTTATGCATGGTAGGTGGTATCCGGGATGCTATTCTCTTTAAAGATACTTATTTAATTTTAGGTTTTATCTCCATCATTGTTTTTGCCAGTCTGGGAAATTTATACTTTGGCTTTTATAAGCTCGGTTTTGCCGGTCAATCCGTTGCCCATGCTGATGGATTATGGAACTTTCTGGGCATGACTCTGGCAGGCTGGGGTTCTGTGCTTCTGGGAGGGTGCCCCTTAAGACAACTTATTCTGGCTTCCGAAGGAAATGTTGATTCCGTGATCACCGTTTTAGGGATGTCTGCCGGAGCGGCCTTTGCTCATAACTTTTCTCTTGCCGCCAGTGCTCAAGGACCTTCCCCTAACGGAAAAATCGCGGTACTGATTGGGTTTGCTCTCTTACTTGTGATTGCTTATTTCAATATAGAACGGGATGCCAAAGCAACTGTACAAGGAGGTGCTAAAATTGGCGCAAATTGATACAAGAGGAATGTCCTGCCCTCAACCGGTTCTTATGACCAAAAAGGCCCTGGAAGTTAACTCGAGTGAAGTTACCGTCCTCGTTGATAGTAAAACAGCAAAATCAAATGTGGAACGATACTTAAACTTAACAGGCTACACTATTGATACTATCCAACTGGACGGCGAAACCAATACCTTTGAAATATCAGCAAAGAAGAAATAGCATTATGACTTACATTGTGCTCTTCTACACGAACTCTTCAGCGATCAAATTCGCCAAGTTCATTCAAAGGTTTAACTATCCGGGAGAATTGATCCCTTTACCCCGCAAGTTGACTTCCAGTTGCGGCATGGGTGTAAAATTTCGCTTTACCCAGGATCTTGCCGGAATTATTTCTGACGAAATCGAGAAGATTTATGCAGTTGAAGGGAATCAATACCAATTAGTTTATTCTGCTAAGGATTGAACTTAATAATAGTAAGGGCTTCGTGAAATGACGAAGCCCTTACTAAAGGGAATGGTGTCATGAACGGATTATACTTAGATAATGCAGCCACTTCTTTCCCTAAGGCTCCCGGGGTGGCTGAGGCCGTCGCCGGATTTCTGACCAATTGCGGCTGTAATATTAACCGGGGGCTTTACACGGCATCCTTTGAAGCTGCCAACATTGTCTATGAAACAAGGGAACTTCTGTGCAGCCTGTTTAATTTTCCTAAACCGGAAAACGTAATTTTCACTAAAAATATTACGGAAAGTCTTAATGTTATCCTTAAAGGGTTGTTGAAATCAGGTGATCACGTGATTGTTTCTTCCATGGAACATAACGCAGTTATGCGGCCCTTGGCTTCACTGGCTGAAAAAGGGGTTGAAGTATCAACGGTTCTTTGTAATGCCAAAGGGGAGCTTCCCACCGGCGACTTAGTCCTGCAAATTAAATCCAATACAAAAGCAGTTATTATGACTCATGCTTCCAATGTCAGTGGTACGATCATGCCCTTAGAAGAAGTCGGCCGACTATGTAAGGCGCATAACTTGTTTTTCATTGTTGATTGTGCGCAAACAGCCGGTTTCTTAACCATAGATTTTCTGGCGCTTAAGGCGGATGGATTAGCGTTTACCGGCCATAAAGGTCTCTTAGGCCCCCAAGGAATCGGCGGCTTTTACCTGAATGATAAATTAGCCTCTCTGGTTGAACCCTTGATCGAAGGGGGGACCGGAAGCGCATCAGACAGTGTTCTCCAACCAAGTTATATGCCCGATCGTTTTGAAGCGGGCACCTTAAACTTGCCGGGGATTTACGGGCTCAATGCCTCACTTAAATACTTAAGCACCGAAGGTATTCCTGCCATAAGAGAAAAAGAGCTGAGTCTTGTCCAGAGGTTTATGGAAAATGCGTATACCCTGCCTGGTATTCAGCTCCTTGGCCCCGACCCGGGACAGGACCGAACCGGGATTGCTTCTCTTAACGTTTTGAATCACGATAATGCCGAAGTCAGCTATGAGTTATTTAAGGACTTTGGAATTATGACCCGCTGCGGTCTTCACTGCGCTCCGGCAGCCCATCAGACACTGGGTACGTTCCCCCAGGGAACCATACGCTTTAGTTTCAGCCATTTTAACTCCCTTCAGGATGTGGACTATGTGATTCATTCATTAGGAAAGATCCTTTAAAAAATCCCCATCAGGCCTGCCGGTAGCCCTCCAGAAAATCGCCCAGACGGTCACAGGCCATTTTCAGCTCCTCCATTTTAGGCAAATAGACAATACGGAAATGATCCGGCGACGGCCAGTTGAACCCGCGCCCATGAACCATGAGGATGTGTTTTTCATGGAGAAAATCCAGGATGAATTTTTCATCATCAGTGATATTGAATCGTTTGGTATCAATCCTGGGGAAGACATAGAAGGCTGCCTTAGGTTTTACCACCTGAAGACCGGGAATATTGTTTAAGGCCTTGACGATATATTCCCGCTGCTCATAGATCCGTCCTCCCGGCAAAAGAGCGTCGTCGCATTTATGGAGGTCGGAAAGGGCTGTTTTAATCACATACTGGGATTGTACATTTGAACACAACCGCATGGATGAGAGAATGTTCAACCCGTCAATATAGCCCCGGGCATGGGACTTATCCCCGCTTAAACACATCCATCCGCAGCGGAACCCAGCGATCATATGGGATTTGGAAAGGCCGTTCAGAGTCACAACCAATAAATCGGGAGCCAGGGCGGCAATGGAAGTATGCTCACCGCCATCCATGACCAGGCGGTCATAGATCTCGTCAGAGAAAATAATCAGACTGTGCTGCCGGGCTAGTTCAGCAATCTGTTCCAATAATTCCGTGGAATACAAGGCCCCGGTGGGATTGTTGGGATTGATAATTACAATCCCTTTCGTCTTTGCGGTTATTTTGCTCGTGATATCCCGGATATCCGGATACCATTCAGACTGCTCATCGCAGATGTAATGAACGGCTTTCCCTCCTGCCAGGGTAATAGCCGCCGTCCAGAGAGGATAGTCCGGCGCGGGAACGAGAATCTCATCTCCGTTGTCCAGCAGTCCCTGCATAGCCATCAGGATTAACTCGCTGACACCGTTTCCCGTATAGACATCATTGACACCCACTTGAGGTATATTTTTGAACTCGCAGTAATTGACAATGGCCTCACGGGCGGAGAGAATTCCCTTGGACTCGGAATATCCTTCCGCATTGTGCAGGTTTTCCGTCATCTGGTGAATGATCTCTCCGGGAGCCTCAAATCCAAAGGGGGCTGGGTTGCCGATATTCAGGCTCAAAATATCCAGGCCCTGACTGCGCATGCGCTCGGCTTCCTCCAGCACAGGCCCCCGCACATCATAACAGACATAATCCAGCTTCTTTGACATAGTAAATGTTCTCATTACAATCCCCACTTTCCAAAAATAACTCTCTGCCTGCCTCAATAGGCTGAAGCCTACAAATACAAAAGCCCTAAGCTGATTTAATCAGCTTAGGGCGAATTGGCAAATCCGTGTTACCACCTAAATTCAGAGGTTACTCTGCTCTCTGACGGCATAAAATGCCGCTTCCGCTATAACGGCCGGAACTCCGGTAAAGCTTACTGGACAGATGTCTTTTCGGCTAACAGCTCAGAAACGGCTTCCCTGTTTTCTTCACGAAGATTTTCACCGGCCATCTTCTCTCTGGGCATCTAAAAACAGGTACTCTTCTTCTTCATAGCTTAATGTATTTAATTTTTGCCATTATAGTTCATGGATTTAAAAAAGTCAATAACCTTAATCTGAAAAGTCTTAAAAAACTAAACCTCCTTTGGCATCCTTCTGTAATAGACGAACATGCAGAGCGCCGTTGAAGCCCAGGTTATGGGATATACTATGGCGATACCCCTGATACCAGGGGCTATGACAGTCATAATGCTCAGCAAAGCTATTCTGAGAATACAAATGTTCGTAAGGATAATAAGCATGGGCGGCAAAGCCTTGCCCGTTCCCCTGATGGAGGCGGCCAGGACTTCCATGACGAGATAGATAAAGTAGAAAGGAAATGTGGTAAACGCCAGCTTTCGGCCCAGCTCGATTACACCGGCATCATTGGAAAAGAGAGCGAAGGCCTGCCTGGCAAAAATCAGCACCAGACCACTCAGGACAACGGTGGTTATAATCCCGGCCCATAAACTGACCCTGGTGCCGCGCTTCACCCGCTCCAATTTACCCGCGCCGAAATTCTGCCCGGTAAAGATCGTGGCAGCCTGACCATAAGCCATAATGGGCAGATAGATAAACAGCTCCACCTTAAAATAAGCGGTAAAGGCAGCAATGCTGTCCACCCCCAGGCTGTTGATGTTGTATTGCACGATTAAATTGGAAAGCGTGATCACCATGGCTTGAATCCCCGCAGGAATACCGACCGCCAGAATCTGCCCGCCGGCAGTTCTGTCAATTCGAATCTGACGGGGCCGCAGACGATATGCTTCATCCAGTCTTGATAAATGAAAAAACACCAAAGCCGCGGCAAGACCTTGGGCTATCAGAGATGCCAGGGCCGACCCTTTTACCCCCCAGCCAAGCAAACAAATAAACAGGGCATTGGCGGCAACATTCGTTAAACCGCCAACCAATTGATAGATCATAGGGGATTTGGAGTCGCCTAAAGCCCGCAGAATACCCGCGCCTATATTATAGCCGACCAGGGGGATCAAGCTGAGAAAGTAGATCCTGATATAGCCGGTTGCCTGGATGAAAATATCCTCCGGGGTATTCAGCCAGCGCAAAAACACGGGGGCGAATATATATCCGACTGCCATCAGAAGCGCCCCGCCAAACACACCGATAGCCACACCCGTATGAATAATCCTGCCCAGCTCCCTATAGTTCCCGACTCCAAAGCACTTGGCGGCCACAATGCCGGAACCCACGCTCATCCCTGTGAAGAAGCCGACCATACAGGTAATCAGCAGGCTGCTGGCACCGACGGCGGCGGCAGCTTCCTTCCCCAGAAGCTGTCCCACAAATATCAGATCAACGGTATTGTAAAGTTGTTGGATCAGGCTGCCGGCAAGCAACGGCAGCGCGAAGAGAATCAACTGCTTCCCTATCGCGCCCTCAGTCATATTTTTATTCCGCGCTTTTTCTGCCGGCATTAGGATTCGACGGATCTTTCGAGGCCGTAAGCCACCAGGGGATCCCCTTGAAGCACTGCCAGCCCGCCGCTGTAATAGAAAACGGTTCCGTCATCTTCCGCCCGGTATTCCCGCAGGCGTTTACCGTAAAAGTCCTCCATGTAGCCCAGCAGGTCCCCCTTTTTTATCATCCGGTTTTCTTCTACCTGAGGATACCAAAGCCCTCTGTCTTCCGCTGAAAGATAGATGGTTTCACCATAAACCTTTTTGCTGCAGATTGGTTCCGGCTTCTTTAAAGCCAGCATCTTAAAGTGAGCCAGCAGAAGGCGGAGATCCCGGCAATAGGCCTCAATCCATTCTTCCTTGCAGAGGCCGCAGCTGCCCCGTTCCAGCAATAAGCCCGCAATCCCCTGTTGGGCGGCGTAACTGTACTCCCCGGTTTTGGCTGTCGAAGCAATGAGATAGGGGATGTCCGTGGCACGGGCGGCGGCGAGAGATATCCTCCGCACCTCTTCACCGGCAGCCGCCGGAAAAAACAGGCAGGGGGTCAGCGGCTCCATGCCGCCGCCGCTGTGCAAATCCACGATAAAGTCAACTTGAGGAAATACCTGCCGGACAAAATAATCGGCAATCCTGTCCCCTGCTCCGCCCTGGGGATTCCCCGGATAATTAGCGTTTAAATTTGCGCCGTCTTCAGGTACACGGCCCGGACTTTTCGCCCAGAACCCACTGGTATTCACACTGTGCACCAACACCAGGCGGCCGTTTATTCCGGCGGGATCAAGCTCCCTGGCCAAACGGATGGCAGCCGCCACACCCGGATATTCTCCGCTGTGGATACCTGCTGTCACCAGCAGGGTCATGCCTTCTCCGCCGCCGCAAATCACCGTAGCCGGTATCTCATAGTCGGGAATATTGGGATGGATCACAATCTGTTTTTTTTCATTGGGTGGTATGCGGTGACCGCACAGTTCAAACATCTCCACTTGATTACCTCCAGATATCATCTATATAAATGACAAGCTATTTGATGTCCGGGTGCTGTTTCCCGCAAAACAGGCTTTGTCTCCCGGCAAATTTTCATACAGTGACCGCACCGGTTTTGAAAGGGACATCCGGCGGGTAGATCCAATGGACTGGGCGCGTCCGAATCAACGCTCTGAATAGGCTTGGAAAAGTCCATATTGAGAGAAAAAATGGCATTGATCAGTACCTGGGTATAAGGATGCATAGCGCATTTGCCCACAAGCTTTCCGGGAATCAGCTCAACCACATGGCCGAGATACATGATGGCAATCTGATGGGACATGGAACGAACCAGAGAGACATCATGGCAGATAAAGGCAATGGTCAGGTTCCGTTCCTGCTGCAATTTGACTAAGAGGTCAATAATGTTCCTTTGAACGGACACGTCCAGTGCCGAGGTCGCTTCGTCGCAAATCAGAATTTCCGGCTCCAAAGCCAGGGCACGGGCAATCCCGACGCGCTGCCTCTGTCCGCCGCTCATGCTGTGAGCATAACGATGGCTAAAATCACCCGGGAGCTCCACCATTTCCAAAAGCCGGACGGCCGCTGCCTCCGTTTCTTTTTTAGAAATAATACCGAAGTTCAGCAAGGGTTCGCACAGGATGTCTTTAACTTTCATCTTAGGGCTAAAAGCCGCTGCCGGGTCCTGAAAGACCATCTGGATATGCCTGCGGGTCTGGCGCAGAGCTTCTCCCCGCAGATGCGTGATGTCTTTGCCCTTAAATCGTATTTCGCCCTTGGTGGGTTTGTCCAGCTGGGCAAGCATGCGGGCCATAGTGCTTTTCCCGCATCCGCTCTCCCCGGCAATCCCCAGGGTCCTGCCCCTGTACAAAGTCAAATTCACATCGCTGTTCGCATACAGCCGACGCCCTCCGGAAGCGGGGAAAACACGACTGACATTTTTGGCTTCCAGAATAGGGTCTGCCTTACGAAACATACATTTCTCCCTCCAACACCGGAACGGCAGCAAGCAATCCTTTAGTATACTCGTCTTGCGGCCGGCGAAGAATCTGCTCCCGGGTCCCCTCGTCTACAATCAGGCCGTTTTTCATTACAAGAATCCGGTCTGCCATATAAGCCGCAACCCCCAGGTTGTGGGTAACTAAAATGATGCTGGTATGATAGCGCTGCCGCAATTCCATCATTTGGCGGACGATTTGCGCCTGAGTTGTCACATCCAGAGCGCTGGTCGGCTCATCCGCCAAAAGCAGCTTGGGCTGGAAAGTCATGGCCATGGCAATGCCTACCCGCTGCCGCATGCCGCCGCTGAGTTGGAAAGGGTAGCTCTCCATGATGTTGTCGCTATCAGGCAGACGCATCTGCCCCAACATATGGACGGCTTTCCCATAGGCTTGTTTTTTGGTACTGGCTTCATGCATCCGGATATACTCCACATACTGGGGGCCGATGCGGCGGATGGGATTGATCATCATTCCCGAATCCTGGAAGATCATGGAGATCTGGGTACCGCAGAGTATCCTCAATTCCTCTTCGTTCAGAGATAAGATGGAGCGCCCTTCAAAGAGGATGTCGCCCCGGGCGGCAAAACCGCTGTGAGGGAGGAGTCCCATGACCGCACGAATAACCGATGTCTTCCCGCTTCCGCTTTCCCCCACAATGGCTAGGATCTCACCCGGCTGCATGCTGAGGTTGAAATGCGCTACCGCCGGGGCGGCGGAACCGTATTGGATGGTGAGATCTTTGATTTCAAGCATGGCGGCCTCCTACAGTCTATTTGTTAAATTTAATATCCTTGGTCACCCAGTAAAAATCATTTGGGGATACATTGATTCCGGTGAGGGTATCGGCGGTGCACATATTGTAATTAAAGTAGCCGTAGACAAGGACGGCGGCGTCATCCAGCAGGATCTGCTGCATTTGCACCATATAATTCTTTCTGGCCTCAGGATCAAATTCGCTCTCCAAGGCTTCGTAGAGTGCGTCGTATTGACTGTTTTTATAATTGGCGTAGTTGTCGTCACTCTTGGAATACCAGTGCTTCAGGTACTTGGCGGGATCACCGGTCTGAGTGGTCACCTCATTGCTGGTGCAGAGATCAAAGGTATGGTGGTTCAAAACATCGGCTTGTGTTTCGGTGAGCTGCACGGTGCACTTGATGCCGATGACGTTTAATTGCGCAGCTTGAGCCTGGGCAATTTTATCCATCTGCCGGTTGGCGGTTACCTTGTAATCCAGATTAATGGCCTGCCCCTTCAGATCCCTGTAGCCGTCGCCATCGGAATCCACAATACCCGCCTGATCCAGAACTTTTTTAGCCTTCTCCGGATCATAACTGAATTGATATTTAAGTTCATCGTAGCCGAAGTCCAGACTGGATGGAACGGCAGCGTAACCGTAGGTATAGGAGCCGCTGGTAGTTACATCGGCAATGGTTTTGCCGTCAATGGCCATCATCACGGCCTGCCGCAAGGCGTCGTTGCCCATAATGCCCTCCATGTTGATGTGGGCATAGCCTATGCGGGAACCGGCTACTTCGTTGACTGTGAAGCCGCCTGCCTTCAGAAGGAGATCCCGGTCAGAGGCAGGAATGTTGAGGGCCAGATCCACACTGCCGTCCTGCAGGGCCATGGTACGGGTGGAGGGCTCTTTCGCCTGCATGATATTGACGGTTTTAAAAGGGACTTCCCCATCCCAGTAATGCTCGTTGCGCACCATCTGCACATCGTTGTCCTGAGTAAAGGAAACGAAAGCGTAGGGACCGGTGCAAATAGGACCCTCCAGCTGAACCTTCCGTTGAGCGGAGCCCTCCACATCAATCACCATTGTCCAGGGATAAGCCAGGCATCCCGGCATATCGGGAACCGGCTTTTTAGTGACGATGGTTACCGTCCCCGCAGCGTCATCTGCTGCAATGGAGGAATAAGTGAAGTGCCCCTGGGGGTTCCCCGCCCCGCCATTGGCGGGATCTTCCAGCTTGAAGAGGCGCTCGATGGATTTCACTACATCACTTGCTTTCATGTCTTTGCCATTTGAGAATTTCACGCCGTCGCGTATTTTGAACGTCCAGGTGAGGTTGTCGGCAGCTACTTCCCAGCTTTCCGCCAGCCATGGGGCAAAGTTCCCGTTTTCATCATAGCGGATCAGGGTTTCACCCGCACCCCAGCGCATCACAAACCAACCGTCCCAGTTCAGGGAAGGCTCCAATGTGGCGGACATCAGTTCAGTGGCGACATTCAACTGTGTTTTTCCCGACGAAGAACTTGCCGGGCCGGCTGTGCCCGGATTGCTGCCGCAGCCGGCGAGCATGGACAGCGCAAGGCAGATAGTGACGAATAGAATGAACCCTTTTCTCTTTTTCATATGTTTGACCCCTTTCAAATTATTATGATAATTGGTTAACTGTAGCATTGCTGCGGAGAACCCCGGCTTCATCCTCCGGGCGCCCTGAGAGGGTCTGCTCCTGTTTGGGGTCCAGAATATCGCGCAGGCTGTCCCCCAGGAGGTTGAACACTACCACTACTATAAACATCGCCGCTCCGGGACACCACAGCAGCCAGGGAGACGACTGGAAATACTGCCGGCCCTCACTGAGCATATAGCCCCACTCCGGCGTGGGCGGCTGGACGCCGAATCCCAGGAAGGACAGGGAGGCTAAAGCAAGCATCATCGCCCCGATATCCGTAGCGGCGGTAATCACCATTGTCGGCAGGGCATTGGGCAGCATATACCGCCAGAGGATATATCTGTTTTTCGTGCCTGTCATGCGTGCGGCGGTGATATAGTCGCAATTCTTTATTTTCAGAACCAGACTGCGCGCCAAGCGCGCGTATTTTGTCCAACTGACAACAGCGATAGCGGCAATGGAGTTTATCATATTGGGTCCTAAAATACCGGCAATCGCCATAGCCAGCACAAGATCGGGAAAAGCCAGCATACTGTCGGCCAACCGCATAATCACAGCGTCCACGGTTCTGCCGAAGAAACCGGCCACAATTCCGAGCAGCGTACCGCATACCAGAATGACTGTGACCAGCGTCAGAGCACTCACCACTGAGGTTCTCGCGCCAAAAACAACCCGGGAGAATACATCCCGCCCCAGGGCGTCCGTACCGAACCAGTGCTCCGCGCCGGGCAGCTGCAAAGCATCCTGCAGAACTGCCTCTAAGGGGTCATGAGTGGCAATAAGGGGCGCAAAGAGCGCTATGAATCCGATCAGCACCGCCAGGAAGGCAAATGCCATGAAACTTCTGTGTTTTTTCACAAAGTCAAGGAAAGTCTTTATGGCTTATGCCTCCTTCCGTATTCGGGGGTCAATCAGGCTGTAGGACAAATCAACCAGTAAATTGATGACCATATAAATCATGGCGATCCACAGCACAATGCCCTGAATTAATGGATAATCCCGCGCGCCGACGGCATTTACTGCCAGATTGCCAAGGCCCGGATAGGCGAAAACAATCTCCACCACTGCGGTCCCGCCCAGAAGGGAGCCAAGGGAAAGGCCCAGCATGGTTACCAGGGGCAATAAGGCATTGGGCAAAACGTGCCGGATCATTATCACAGAGGGTTTGATGCCTCTTGCTTTCGCACCTACGACGTAATCCTGCTGCAGCTCTTCTAAAACCGCAGCTCTGACCTGGCGGGAGTATTTCGAGGCCATGGCGATAGCCAGGGTAACCCCCGGCAAAACCAGCCTTTTCCAACCTGCCGTGGTTGATATCACCGGCAAAAGGTTGAGTTTAAGGGCAAATATGTACAAGAGAAGCAGTCCGATCCAAAATCCCGGCATGGATATTCCGACAAAAGAAAATCCGCGGAACAGATAGTCCGTGAATTTGTTTTGCCGAACAGCCGAGACAATACCGGCCGGCAGGGAGAGAGCCAGCATGAGAACGAGGGAAAACAACGCCAGCTTGAGAGTGGGCCAAAGCCGCTGGCTCAACAGTGCCGCCACAGGTGTTTTCTTCGAAAAGGATGTCCCGAAATCGCCTGCCAGACAGTTTGTCAGCCATGAAGTATACTGCAGGACAAAAGGTTTGTCCAACCCCATCGAATGTCTGGCCGCCTTCAGCATATCCTCGCTAGGCACAATGCCGCTGGCTGCAAACATAGCACTGGCCGGATCCCCCGGGGCCAGATATGTGAGCAAAAAAGTGAAAAAACTTACAAAAAACAATACAATCACCATTTGGAAGAACCGCTTGGTCAATTTCAGCAAGCTAATATGTATCACCTCTCAATCATCTCAGCCCTATGGCCTGCCTGCCCGGCAATACCTGCTGCTGATCATATAAAGAAAACCCGGCTTCGCCGAGCTTTAAACGCATGCTTGCGAATGAGGCGAAGTCGCTGGTTGCACTTATGCTTAGAAAGTATACAACGAAAAGTTATACTTTCTGACAGTATAAAAAAGCAGCCTGTTACGGCTGCTTTGAGTTTATGCTGCTAATCCGGGAAACCATGTCACTAAAGGCAAAGGATAGACCATTAGCCCATGAGAAATCCACCAAATGAGCGGCCCAGATACCGTAGGCGTTCATTAATATGTGTATAAGCAGGTCTCCTGACTTGGTTCATCGCCTTACAGCCCTTCCCGGAATACTCCAGTGGATTGCTGCAAAACTCCCCTTCACAGTGACGGCCTCGCTCCGGAATTACACCGGATTCCCTTTTAATTCATGCGAAACTTATACATGTTATTATATTAGCTTAATCTTAGCATGTCTGCTAATATTTGTCTATAGAATTGTTTTTAGATATTAAATTGTCAAATACTAGCATTTCGAAGAAAAGAATGGTGATTTGATGTCGTCAAATATTTGGAAATCACCGGAAACTATAAATGTTTAGAACTTGTGTGCCGATAAATAACTTGAAAGGTAAATTTATACTTTTACAATGGAGGTGGCTTTATGAAAATAGCAAGCTCAGATGTAGCGATGAGCAGTCAGCACAGTTATTCTGAAGCAACTGTCAGTTTTGAGTCTTTAAAATTATGGAGCAACCAAGGGGGTACTCTTAGCCAAATTAACTCTGCCAAGCTTGAGGTTGATACGGTTGAACTATCTGAAGAAGCTAAATATCTTCAGATGTCCGGGGAAAACAGCGTAAGCAAATCCAGCAATGAATCCGATTCGCTTTTTCAGCTCAGCGAATCAGATAAACGAAAGATTGAGCTTATCCAAATGCTCTTCAAAAGTCTAACGGGAAAAAAGCTTAAGCTTGTAGTACCGGATAACATCCAAGCCCCCAAAACAATTGCTGTTCAGCAATTGCAGCAGCCCCAAAGTGCAGGCTGGGGTCTTATCTACAACCGAAGTACAACCCACTATGAAGCCGAAAGTACGTCTTTTAACGCTCAGGCATCCATCAAAACGGAAGATGGCCGGGAAATCAATTTGAATTTGCAGTTAAATTTGAGCAGAGAGTTTATTTCCCGAAACAACCTCAGCATACGTGCCGGAGAGGCTTTAATCGATCCCTTGGTTATCAATTATGGTTCGGCAAGTGCCTCAGTTACCCGGGAGAAGTATGAGTTTGACATTGATGCGGACGGAACACTGGATCAAATATCCTTTGCCGGACCTGGCAGCGGTTTTTTAGCCTTAGATCTTAATAATGACGGCATTATCAACGATGGCAGGGAACTTTTTGGTCCTAACAGCGGGGATGGTTTTTCTGATCTGGCCAAATATGATCTGGATAAAAACGGGTGGATTGATGAAAACGATGCTATTTATGAAAAACTGCGGATTTGGATCAAAGATGCCCAGGGTAATGACTTATTATTGGCTCTGGGCGAAAAGGGAATTGGTGCCATCTATCTGGGAAATGTCAATACCAGCTTTGCCCTAAAGAACAGCAACAACGAATTAAACGCCCAAATCCAAAAAACCGGACTATTTCTTAAAGAAGATGGCAGTGCCGGAACGATTCAACATGTTGATTTAAGTGTATAAGAGCTTTTCATGGAAAAGTCTTCAATCATGAGCTAGCATAAAAAGACTCGTCAAAAGAAAACCTTCCTTTCAGCAGATAGACCATATCAAAAACGGCAATAGTTTTCTCGAAATCATTTTCTAAATTATTTTCCAAGTCGCTCATTGCCTCTGGCATATCTGCAGCGTTCCCCCCTTTTTGACTCCAAACAACAATCTCACCCAAAAGTAGTTCTCCACCTTCTGCAGGAATCTCTTTTAAAGAAGTCTTCGGTTGAAATGTGCCCAAGAATTTTGATTCTTCTCTTTCCGGCCAAGTTATTATTGCAACTCTACTTTGATTAGTAAGACCATAAAATTTCCAATTTTCTTCGCTATTCTCGTTATTTCTATCCATCGTAATTAACATTGCGGTTTTGTCCGGAGATAAAGTGTAGCCTCCTCCATCAATCTGATTGACTTTGTTCCCTTTTTTGTAAATGTCTACCCAAACATCCATCCGGTTTATTCTCTCTGGAGGCGTAATTTCAAAAGAGAATATATATCGACCGTCAACTATCTCTTTTGAAGATTCTACAGTCTTCACTTGACCTTCCCATTGTTGAGTTATCTCATTTTGCGGGTCTCCAGGCGAAATTGGGCTACAAGCAATAAGGGTAAAGCTGCAAATCCATAAGAATAAAATAAAATACCTTTTCAAACTTTTTCTCTCCTATGTAATATTTTTTTGAGGATAGGGTGGCCTTTCCAGCCACCCTATCCTCGTGTTAAAACATCAAAGAAGCTTGGTCTCTTCCTTTTTGCAGGAATAAATTCCATTCCAATCCCCTTTTACTGCAGTTTTTGCCTGTTACCTAAACAGTTCGGCAGTCTTTTTGGCGACCCGTTCGCCAAATATTACTGCTCTTTCTTTTTGACCTGCATCTCCATCTTTAATACACACAGGGCCATAATGAATAAAAGGCTGACCTTCTCCCGCACCCGACGAATAAACTAACATCCCTTTAACCAACAATTCAGCAAGGAGTGCCAGTTCTGCGACTTCCGCTCCGCCCCCTACATAATTGGCGGTTGCAAAAACAGCCCCTAGTTTTCCGGCAAACATGGGATTACTGGATGTATCCAGCCATTGCTTAATTTGCCAGGAAAAAGTGCCGGCAATGGTTGGTGTACCGACGATAATTGTTTTTGCTTCGTTTAAAAATTCGTAATCGGCTTCTTCAATAGACATAGCTTTCACTTCAACTTTTTCGGCTTTCTTGGCACCTTCCGCAATAAGATCTGCTACCTTCTTGGTATTTCCGGTCTTACTAAAGTAAACTATTGCGATTTTCATAAAATCCCTCCCTTTTATCAACTATTCTAACACTATTCCTAATAGTGGAAAATAAGCTGGGGGAATTAATTGTCTTGGAAAAGAAAAATGCCAATAACCCCTTATGGGTGTATTGGCATTTTTCAATCCTCTTAAAATCAATTAAATTATATCCGCCCTCTGTTCTCTCGCCTTACGATAGCTGATTATATCATCCACCGTAACGACAGGCATCTCGTTTTTTTCAGCAAAGGCCACAATTTCAGGCAGACGCGCCATAGTGCCATCAGGATTGGTTAATTCACATAATACACCATAAGGTTTTAACCCGGCAAGTCTCATTAGATCTACATTCGCTTCCGTATGCCCGGGCCGCTCCAGCACTCCTAATGGCTTAGCCTTTAAGGGAAACATATGTCCCGGACGACGAAGATCCTCCGGACGCGCTTGATCGGCAATCGCCGCTTTCACGGTCGTGACCCGGTCAGCAGCCGACACGCCCGTCGTAACCCCCTCTGCAGCTTCGATAGAAATTGTAAAAGGAGTTTGATAACTGCTTGTGTTGTTTTCCACCATCATGGGTAATCCTAACTCCTGAACCTTTTCCTCAGGCAGGCACAGACAAACGATTCCACTGCCTTCTCGAATTAACATAGCCATTTGCTCGTCGCTTAAGTGCTGGGCCGCGAAAAAAATATCTCCTTCGTTTTCTCTTTGTTCGTCATCAGTGACCAAGACTCCCCGACCACGCCGTAATGAGTCAAGCGCCTTTTCTACTCTCTCTAATGAGGTTCCGAAACAAGTTAATAAGGTCTGATTCAAAGTAACACGCCTCCTAATTTTAGTCGACTTACTCGAATCAGGGCATAAAGACAGACAGCAGGCAAAAACTAAAAAACTCCACTGCAGATTTACTGCAGTGAATTAGATTATGCAGACTCCCTTATCCTCTTTCATCCGGACTATACCGTCGGCACTGGCCTTTCACCAGTTCTGCTGACCTCTTCGGCAAGAAGAGCGCTCGCGGGCTCCCTAGAAACAACTAGGATACCGCCGGTGGGGAATCTCACCCCGCCCTGAGAATAAGTCATTCACCTATAAGTATACTCTTAGCCGGTGGTTTGTCCAGCTTTTGCTTCTCTGGGGGCAAAAAAACCTTCCAGCTCCCTTTCGCATTCTCTAATCTCTAATCAAGTTATACTCTTGTTCTGTTTTTTCATAGTCATTCGCATAGTTTTGACCCCATTTACACATGGCATCTAAAATTGGCAATAAACTCTTACCTGCTTCAGTTAGAGAGTACTCAACTTTAGGCGGTATCTGAGTGTAGATGAATCTCTTAAGTAATCCACAATCTTCTAACTCTCGTAATTGTTGAGTTAACATTTTCGCTGTTACATTAGGCAATATTTTTCGCAATTCATTGTAACGAAGGGTTTTGTTACTTAAATACCATAGTATTAAGGCTTTCCATTTTCCCCCAATAAGAGCTAAGGTTAATTCCATCGAGCACTGATATTCATTATTTTTAAACTTAATCACGAGAACTCACTCCTAAAACTTACTCCAGCTCTGACCATACCCCTACCTACACCTATATAATAAGATACTTTCAGGTACCATGGTATACCTTTATATACTATAGCACAAAAAGGTACGTACTTGCTTGATAGTATTATATCGTATATTATAATACCAATCAATTGCCCAAGCAATTATAGAAGGAGTGTTCGAGAATGAAAGTTGTAGCATTTAATGGAAGCCCTCGGGTTAATGGCAATACGAAGCAAAGCCTGGAAATTGTTTTGAATGAATTAAGAAAAGAAGGCATTGAAACCGAGATTGTTCAATTAGGAGGGCGTAAAGTATTTGGCTGTTTAGCCTGCGGCAAATGTGGAGAAACGAAAGATAATCGCTGTATACGCAAAGATGATGAAATGAATACTTTCATTGAAAAAATAGAAGCAGCCGACGGCATTATTATTGGTTCACCTACTTATTTCAGCAATGTGAGCACAGAAGTCAAAGCTTTAATTGATCGCTGCGGCTATGTAGCCAAAGCTAACGGCGGTGCCCTCTTAAAAGGGAAAGTCGGAACATCTGTCGTTGCCGCCCGCAGGGCTGGGTCAACCTTTACCTACTCGGCCATTAATTTCTTTTTTGGCATCGCTGAAATGGTTATTTGCAGTTCGAGTTATTGGAATTTGACATTATCTCGTGATCCCGGCGAAGTTCAAAAGGATGCTGAAGGGGTTCAGACCTTCCAAACTCTTGGTAAAAATATGGCACAGCTCCTAAAACAAGTTCGGTAAATTGAAAGTTTAGCCAGTATCGATTCCCGTGGAATCTCATGTCCATAGTGACTAAAGAACCCTGCTGACATATGCCGGCAGGGTTCTTTAGTCACTTTATGTAACGGTCGAAACTCAAAGTTCTGCCCAACTATCGCCAATTGAATAATGTGTTACTTATAACTTGATAAGCTTCACATATTCTCCATAAATAGGCCACGGAAATACAACAAATATAGTTTATATTCAATATGACACCCTTATTTTGTAAATCTTATCAATTTCAAAAGGAGCGATTAAGTGAAACTGGAAAAAATTAAACAGAGTTACCTTTGGCTTCTCATGATCCTATTATTAGCAGCCGGAATCGGAATTGGAGCTCTTTATGCTGCTAAAGATAACGTTGTCGCTAAAGTAAATGGGATATCCATCACTGAATCAGAGTTAAATAAACTATTAGTTCAACAAGGCGGAGCAGATGCCCTGGAAACATTAATCCAACAAAACATTATTAAACAAGAAGCTGCAAAACAGAACATCCAAGTATCAGAGGAAGACATCAATAAGGAGTTATCGACTTTAAAAGAATCCTTTGGCAGCGAAGAAGCTTTTAATCAGGCCTTAACAACCAATAGAATAACTCTTGATGCTCTTAAAGAGAGTATCATAACTAATATCGAACTAAAAAGGATTCTCGCAGCTAGAAGTCCCATAACCGATGAGGCAATTCAACAGTACTATGATACTAATAAAGCAAGCCTTGCCGAACCTGAACAAGTAAAGGCCAGTCACATTCTGGTAAGCACTGAAGAACTGGCCAATGAAATCGAAGCAAAGCTTGCTGCCGGTGAAGATTTTGCTGAACTGGCTAAGCAATACTCAACCGACGAGAGCAGCAAGGAATCAGGCGGAGAGCTGGGTTATTTCCAAAAGGGAGCTATGGTGCAGGAATTTGAAGATGTCGCCTTTTCCTTAGAGGTGGGTAAAATCAGCGATCCGGTTAAAACTGACTATGGCTATCATATTATTAAAGTTGAGGATAAAAAAGAGGTTAAAGAGGTTACTCTCCCGGAAAGCAGGGATATGATAACCGCTGCTTTGCTTGATGAAAAACTGTCCACGGAATTTGACGCCTGGCTTCAGGAATGCAAGGCAGAGTATAGTATTGAAAATTATTTGACTTAAAGACGGCACATAAGAGATCAGCCCGAAAGACGTTAATGAGTGTACTCTCGGGCTGATTTTTTGTGCAGATCATTTTCCGAAAGCCGTTTTGCAACGATTTTCAACAATCCCTTTGTTTTACGCTCAGTAAAACTGATCTGTTTCTCTTCCGATTGCCTTCTTGCAGCAAGCAAATATTCAGAATTGCTTAACGATCTCAGTATGATAAGATTGTCTAAAGCAACCAACAGAAAGGCAAGTGGCATTCCGCAAATGAATATCCTTAAGAAATTTATAGCCTATTATAAACCCTACAAATTCCTTTTTTACTTCGACATGTTTTGTGCCATCATTGTTTCCGCCATTGACCTGGCCTTCCCGCAGATTCTTAATTACCTGGCCAAAAATTTATTTACCCAAGACAAAGAAGCGATCCTGCACGCCATAGGATTTATCGGCTTGGCTTTACTGGGGATGTATGTGGTTAAATATTTTTGTCAGTATTTCATTATTTCCTGGGGCCACATCATGGGAGCTAAGATGGAAACCGATATGAGGCGGGATCTGTTTAATCATTTTCAGAAACTGTCTTTCACATACTATGATAAAAATAACACCGGCGAAATGATGTCCAAGCTGGTTGTTGACCTCTTCGATATCTCCGAGCTGGCACATCACGGACCGGAAAACGTTTTCATCTCCGCCCTTAAGATCATTGGTTCCTTTGCTCTCTTAATGTTAATCAATGTCAAAATGACCTTGATCCTGCTGGGAGTTACGTTAATCATGGTATTGTTTACAATTTATAAGAATGTTAAAATGGCCCCCAGCTTTGCTGACAGCCGTGTAAAAATTGCCGCTGTCAACTCCGGACTGCAAGACAGTCTGGCTGGAATCAGAGTTGTTAAGTCCTTTGCCAACGAAAACCTTGAACAAGAGAAATTCAGAAAAAGCAATCACCAATTTTTAGACTCCAAAGTCAGGATTTATCACCTGATGGGTGGTTTTCATGCCTGGAATTCTTTCTTTGAAGGGCTTCTCTATGTTGTCATTATTGTTTCCGGCGGGCTATTCATTGCCGATGGCTCATTAGAAATTTCGGATCTGGCCATTTATGTACTTTACATCAACCTCTTTATTAACCCCATTGATGTCTTAATCAACTATACTGAATCCTTTCAAAAGGGGTATGCCGGGTTTAAGCGGTTTATCGAAGTATTGGAAACGGAACCGGATATCCTGGACAAAGACAATGCTATACCTTTAACTGACGTAAAGGGAGAGATCTGCTATAAAAACGTATCCTTCCGTTATAACGATGATGCCAACGTTTTAGATAATGTCAGCCTCACTATTGGTGCCGGACAAACCATTGCTTTAGTGGGACCCTCCGGAGGCGGGAAAACCACCTTATGTTCTCTGCTGCCCAGATTTTATGATGTAGCCTCCGGCTCCATAACCATTGACGGCAAGGATATCCGGGATGTCACCTTAGAATCTTTGCGAAATGCTATTGGCATTGTGCAGCAGGATGTCTATATGTTTGACGGCTCCATCAAAGAAAATATTGCTTACGGCAAAGCAGGCGCCACAGAATCAGAAATTATTGAAGCAGCCCAAAAAGCCAATATTCACGAGTTTATCATGTCCCTTGACGAGGGCTATGACACTTATGTAGGAGAACGAGGAGTCAGACTCTCAGGAGGCCAAAAGCAAAGGCTTTCCATCGCCCGGGTATTCTTAAAGAATCCTCCCATTTTGATCTTAGATGAAGCTACCTCCGCTCTGGATAACGACAGTGAAAAATATATCCAGACATCACTGCAGAAACTCTCTCAAAACAGAACGACCATCGTGATTGCTCACAGATTAAGTACCATTAAAAATTCCGACGAAATTATTGTCGTCACTGACCAAGGCATTCAAGAAAGAGGCAGTCACAAACAACTCATTGAACAGTCGGGAATCTATGCTCATTACTATAATATGCAATTTGAAGGATTGGAATGAAGCTGTTTGGAGCGCTAAAGAGCACGATCCGCTGCCTGATCTTCACTTGAATTTCCATGAAATGCTGACCGGTATTGAAGTAACTAATCATTCCCTCTTTGTAACCTTTCCATATGTGAGCCGGTTGCATATTTTACATTCTCTGGGTATAATATAAGAAAAGGACTGACGTGTTGCAAGCACGCCAGCCCGGCAGATTGTCTAACCGAAAGGTTAGCCCGAATCAAAGGTTATAAGGAATAACCGCAATCCTTGGCGGGGGGCGGTTATTTCTTCTTTATGATCATAACAACGAGTGTTGCAAATGCAATCATGAGATACATCGCCTCAACCATTGAGATCATCTTACCACCCCCTTTCTGAAAGGGTGTGGCTAACCGTCCCTCGACAACCTGTTATAAGTATTATACCATAATTTCCCAGAAAAAAGGATAAAATTTATCCCTGACTACTCAAAGGGTTCAGGCCGCCTCATAAAATGAGGCGGCCTGATTTAGCCCTCAGTAACCTTAAACCTGAAGGACTCTGTTCCTCACAGCGATGCAGATAGTTGAAACGAAAATCTATGCTCATTGCTATAATATGCAATTTGAAGGATTGGAATGAAGCCGTTCCTCACTGACTCGATTACGGCCATCATTTTTGGAGCGATAAAGAGCACGATCCGCTGCCCTAATCAAATCTTCCGAGGTTTCCTCCTGCCCGGGAAATTTCGTTACCATCCCTAAACTCACTGTAACCCGGCCTGCACAAAGGGAATTAACATGCTCGACGTCAGCTCTTTCAATACTCGTCCTCAATTCTTCTGCAATAACGGCCGCTCCTATGTCGTCGGTATTCGGTAAGATAACCGCAAACTCCTCCCCCCCATAGCGTGCCGGAAAATCCCCCGGACGCTTTAGTGCCTTAACAAGCAGGGACGCAACAAGGATCAGACAATCATCCCCTTTTAAGTGTCCATAGGTATCATTGAAAGCTTTAAAATAATCAATATCCAGCATAATCAAAGAAAGGGGCATCCCCTCCCGCCGGGAACGCTTTATCTCTTGCATTAATCGTTGATCAAAGTTTCTGCGATTAGCGATCCCCGTCAATCCATCAAAAAAAGAAAGGCTTTGAAGTTTTTCATTTGCTGCCTGTAATTGACGTGTCACCTCAATAAGCTCCAGTTCCCGGGCTTTTCTGCGAGCTGTCTCATGTTTCAATTTTAGGGCTGATCTCACCCGTGCCAGTAATTCAACATTATCCAGGGGCTTTTTTATATAATCCATAGCTCCGGCAGAGAAGGCCAGCTGTAAATCATTAGTGTCGGTTCTTGAAGTCACCATTATAACCGGTACATCAACAAGCCAACTTCTTTTTTTAATACTTTGGCAAGCTTCAATCCCACTAATCTCCGGCATGACGATATCCATTAAAATTAAGTCGAGTTCAACAATTCCCAGCTCAGACTGCCCTTCAACGAGCTGATAAAGTTCCTTAGCGGAGCTAAGCGTAATAATGTCATAGTATCCCGCAGCCCTAAGAGAGGCTTTAAGTACTTCTAAGCTAAAAAGCGTATCATCGACAATAGCAATAGCCATCCGGCTTCCCTCCCATTCCCTTCCGAATTTCTCCTTCTTTTGGTATATTCCTGCTTCAATATCCATTTGGACATATAATTATTATGAATTGAACCATTCCTAACGGGAGCCTAGCCTAGAAATATTTAAAATATAGCTCAATTGTTACAAAATGAACTTAAGCCACTGCGGGAATTCATTCAAAAGCCTTTAAAGCGCTTCCTATGGCATTGAACTATGTTGATTATATAAGCCTATTTAACATATAATCAAATATATGGTATAAACATGAAAGAGATGAAGTTATGAACTGGATAAGAAAATTGCTTTTATGGGTTATTGTTATTTCTCTTATTACGACAACTTCAGGGTGCGGAACAAAGACATTTTCAACAAATCAAATTAATTCAATTGAAAAAGAGAAAATTAGTCTAATAGCAATAAATAAAGGTAGTTCTCAACAGGAGGAATATACTGATAGCGATATGATATCGGAAATAATCCATAACCTTAATAAGGTTAAAGTCAAAAAATCAAGCCGAGATGAAGATATAAGAATATTAGACAGCGGGAATGCACTTAAAAAAAATTCTACTATAATTATTCATTTACTGAATGATGAGAACGAGCTACAGAGCATGGCGATACTACTTAACTCCGTCCGGCCACAGCAAAATGCGTAAAATCTCCACTTGTTTCAAAAAACTGAAAATGCCAGGTTCAATACATCTTTCTGCAAACTGGTTAGGTAAAACAATACCGTATATCAATAAGCCGTTTTCCCATAATTTCGCAAATGCATTCATCGTTATTACATTGCAACTTATTCTTTTCGTAGAAATGTCTTGCTCTTTGATTTTCTTTAAGTACCCATAAGTAAATGTCAGGATAGCCCGCTTGTTTTAAATCTGATAAGGCACTTGCTAACAGCTTATTGCCATATCCCTTGCCAAAATAGTCAGGCAACAGATAAATGGAAACAATTTCGCCCCAATTTGGCAGAGATTTATCTCTGGACTTTCCATAGGCAACACAGCCAATTGCTCCGCTCTTTTCAAAAATCAGCTGAGCTGTTAATACATTATCTTTTAGCCAAGCTTCAAAAGCTGGTACCCAAAAATCTTCTTTGAGTTCATCCAAGTAAGCTTGTGGAACAATTCCCTTATAAGCCGATTTCCAGCTTAACGCATGAATACGACTGATTTGTTTGACATCGTGAAGTGTTGCTTTTCTGATTTCCATATTCACACACCTCCATATGGGGCAGCACAGGGCTAGAACTTTCGAGACAAGTAACTCTTGACAGCTTTTACGTCCTTATTGCTCTTTGAATCATTAATTTCCTGATCCAGCTTCAGATCATTGGCGAAGGTTCCATCGTCCTTTTGAAAATAGACAGTAGCTATGGGAGCACTCCCCTGTCCGGAATAATCATCATCCACAATAATGATAATATCTTTTAGCCCGTCCTTACTTACATCTTCAAAAGAAACAGCTTTGACATCCACCCTATAAGGGAGAGTTGGATAAAAATTATACAGGATATCCCCATTTTGATTAGTTAAATAGAATACAACAGGTATATGGCTGCCTTCTGTCAATTTACCCGCTACAAATTTAACCTTGCCCCAGGAGTTTAAATCCACCATGAAGGATTGCTCCTCAATAGGGCTGAACCCCTCTATATCTTTAAGATTATAGGGGGCGAACCGGAAAGTTCCCACCGGAGGCTGGGCTTTGGTATCCTCTGATTTATCCGTAAGGTTAATGGCTGCTTTCATCTCATCCCTGGCTTCAAAGCTCAATTTGATGGTTCCTTTATTACCTCTTGAATCAGTGAACTGACATTCGGCCGTATGGTTGCTTATTATTCCATCAAACCTGGCTATCGCATTAGGATAGGCGGGAGCCGGACCGGTCACAAGGAGTTCTGCTGAAATTTTTCCGTTTTTAATTTCAGAAATAGAAAAAGATACGGCATTTCCCGAGTTGTTATCAGCATCATTTTTCTTAACCCACGTCTTTTTAAGGTACTGAGTGTAGTCAATTTCCTCACCGGTCGGCGCAGCCGGGGAGGACTCTGGGGTTGCCGCTGATGGGGATTGCTCTTCAAGTTGCTGCGGGGTATCAGCCGGAACCGTTTTCCCGCAGCCCGCCAGCAGCAGTGCACCTATGATTATGGCTAAGAGTCGTTTGCTTTTCATTATTTGCCTCCATTTTAAACCGAATAACGTCCGGAGTGACTTCCAGCAGCACATCCACAAAGATGAAAAAATCGACTTAGGATTAAATCTTGTCTAGTCTAATTTTACCATTAATGACCGTCCTGAGAAACGGTAAATTTGATCATAGACCGGCTCAATAATGACTTTAATAGGCAAAAACAAGTGGATCATTACCCAAGTCAAGCCTCCCGGAGGCAGGGAAGTCATCATCGCCACCGGAACAAATTTTCCGGATGCTCTCTCCGGCTCAGTTATTGCCGGATCGATACAATCCCCTATCATTTTAGTAAAACCCAACGAGATTCCTGAGAAAGTAAGCTTGATCTACCTCAACGCCCTTTCAAACAAGACCGAAACAAGATAGGTCTGAGCTTCAAACGTTTCAAGCCACCGTCTATGAACGGTGGCTTGTTGTGTTAATGCTCAAATGATATGTGTTCAGCAGAAACGATAAATTCTATTAGCTCATTATTCACATTCCGAAGCATTACATGCAATTCATATTTTCCGTTTGTTTTATATATTTCATCATTAACCCACAATAAGTTTTGCAGTAAAGAATCTTGTCTGATAATCTCATAATTATCCAAATTCATTTTAGTTATAGTAGTGAAACTACCCGAATTATCAAATATAATGGTTAAGGTTTTTTTGAGGCGATTTTGATTATCTAAAAATGATTGATAAAAATTTTCCGCTACTTTCTCTCTGTTAAATGGTTCATGTTTAATATGACCTTCTTTAAGAGTTTGATGTTTTAAAGCGATTTCCTCATGTACAATCTGCAATTCCTTTAAAAATTCCTCAGATTTTTGCTTATATAATTCTTGAAAGTATTCTTCAGACATAAATTCCGCTTGTTTATCTTCTTCTAACTCTAAATGAGCACTAACCTCCAATTCATACCATTCCTTTGTAAAATAATGCATTTTGTCCACCTCTAACTCAATTTAACCAAGAAGCAATCGTCACTCCAAGTACATTAATAATTCAATCATTGCTTCTCAATACCCTCTAAGAATGCCGCCCAACATTGCTTAGATTGGGGATCACTTTTATACTCAGGGTTTAAGAATTAGTGAAAGATTAATCCTTTACAATCCGCCCTGAAATAATGTCACTTGCAGGACTCCATGGCAATGAACCCATATCACCCTAATCATTTTTAGTTAAAGAAACCGGCTATGATGTTTCATTCACAGACTGAAGACCTTCAGTCAAAGGATTTAAGTTATGGATGGTTTTTTCAAAGTAATGTATAATAAAAAATAACAAACGCACGTTCGATAGCCAAGCTTGATTTTTTATGCTTGCACCGGTTAACAAACGTAGTATGGATTCGGTTGAAGAAAGTGGTGACGAACAGGATGAATGACATCTTGACGGGACTTAATGAACAGCAGCGACAAGCAGTAACAGCCACGGAAGGCTTCATTCGCGTGATTGCGGGTGCGGGGTCGGGTAAGACCCGCGCGCTGTCGCATCGGTTTGCCTATCTGGTCAATGAGATTGGCATTATGCCGTCCAACATCCTCTGCGTCACATTTACCAATAAATCCGCCCGGGAGATGAAGCAGCGCATCCGCCAGCTCTGCGGCGACAACGATACCGGCTATATCAGCACTTTCCACAGCTTCTGCGTGACTGTTCTGCAGGAGGACATCAACGCTGTCCACTATCCAAAAAACTTTCTTGTGCTTGACAATTCCGATATCAACGACATGCTGAAGATCGTTTATGAAGAACGGGGCCTCACCTTGCGGCACATGACCTTCTCTAAAGCGAGAGACATGATCGAAATCCGCAAGCTGTTTAAAGATCCGGAGTACTACAAATTTATGATCTCTCTTTCCCTTGAGGAGCTGCATCTCAAATATCTGAATGCCGCCGAAACGGAGGACATCATCTTCTGGGGATACCTCTATCAGGAAAAGAAATGTTTCGGGCTTGACTACAACGACCTGATTAAATATGTACTCCACATCTTCAGCGTGGACGCGGGGATCCGGCTGAAGTGGCAGCAGCGGCTGGAATACATCATGATAGACGAGTATCAGGATATTGACGAGCTGCAGTACCGGCTGATGAAGGTGCTGTGTGCTTATCACCAAAACCTTTTTATCGTCGGCGACCCGGATCAGACCATCTATACCTGGCGCGGTGCCCGGCTTAAATATTTACTGGACTTTGACCGGGAATTCCCCCAGGTCCGCACCATCATGATGATGGAGAATTATCGCTCAACACCGCAGATTCTCGCTGCCGCTAATTCGTTAATCGGAAACAACAAACACCGCATCAGCAAGGTCTTGCTTCCCATGCTGCCGGACGGGGCCCCCGTTGTTTACCATCATGCCAAAACAGCGGAAGAGGAAGCCCGGTGGATTGCCCTTCAAATCAAGGAGCTGGCTGCTCAGGGGGTGAAGCTCAGCGACGTGACCATCCTCTATCGCGCCCATTTCATCTCCCGTACCCTGGAGGAGGTTTTTCTGAAAGAAAAACTCCCCTACACCATCTATAGCGGCGTACAATTTTTCGGCCGGATGGAGATCAAGGATACTCTCTCCTATCTCCGGCTCATTGTCTATAAGGACGACCTGTCCTTCCTGCGGGTAGCTAACGTACCCAAACGCAATATCGGCCTGCGGCGCATGACGTTTTTAAAAGATTACGCCGCCCGGCACCAATGCTCCCTGTACAGCGCTCTGGAAAGAACCATCGACCAGGAAATTTTCAAAGGCACCAAGGCCCAGGGGTTTCTCGATTTAATCGAACGTTTTTCCGCAGGATATCAGACTATGCCGGTTTCCGACTTGTTAAATTCCCTCCTTGACCAAAGCGGCTATGAGGCAATGCTCCGGACGGAAGGCAGTCAAGAGCGGCTGGACAATTTGGCGGAGCTCAAACAATCGGTTTATGAATACGAGACCACCAGCGGCGAGGAAAACACCTTAGATAACTATTTGTCTCATACCAGTCTGCTGACCAATACCGATACCGCTGCCGGCAAAAATACGGTTAAACTGATGACCGTTCATACGGCCAAGGGCCTGGAGTTCCCCTATGTATTTCTTTGCGGTCTTGGGGAAGGCGTGTTCCCTTCCAAAAAGACCGCGACCCTTGAAGCCATGGAAGAAGAGCGGCGGCTCGCCTTTGTCGCCTTCACCCGTGGGGAAAAAGGTTTGTACCTGACGGATGCGGAAGGACGGAACCTGGACGGCTCCTATCGCTATCCCTCCCGGTTTATTTTTAATGTAGACAAAAACCTGCTTGTTTACACGGCGGAACTTGATGAAGGTCTGGTCAAAGAATCAAATTGGCATATCAGCAGCAGCGAGAAACTAATAGAAGCGAAGTCTTCTGGGTTTCCTTTTCGGCCCGGCGACCGTATCGTACACAGCATCATGGGCACCGGTGAAGTCATCGGAATCAACCGTGACAAAGCTGCCTACTTAATTAAGTTCGACAACCTTGGAACGGTGAGGAATATAAGCCTGAGAGCCAAAATCGAAGCGGAAAACAGCAGAAATTAACCAAAAACTAAACGACAGCCAATTTAGTAAACCTTTTTGCTGTTTTATAGACATCTATTCCAAACTTTTGGACTGCGTCTAACACCGCTTTCGCATCTTGAGGTTGCCACTATTTTGAACTAGTGCTATATTTGGGGTAGCGAAACAATACATGAAAGGGTGAAGAAATTATGGAGGACAGTCAGATCGAAGGTAAGATTAATGACTACCGTGTTAATTTCCGTAATGGCGGCCAAATCATCAGCGTTGAAGTAACCTGCTGCGGCGGGCATATCGGGGAGATACCCTTCAGAGACGGAGAACATAAAAAATGCCCGGTTTGCGGAACGCTGCATATTTTAAAGCTGCAGCACAATCACTTTCATATTCGCCAGTCCAAGCCGAAGATAATTGAAACTGAGGCTCTATAGCAAAGGAGAAAGCTCAAGCGAGCGGGCTGCACAGTTTACAACGGTTAGCCCGAATTACAGGTTATTTCTTCATGATCATAACAATGAGTGTTGACTTATCCCTATCTATTCACGGAGTTCAGGCCGCCGCCAAAAAAACCAGGCGGCCTGATTTGTTTCTAGTCAATTCCCATATAATAGTAACGCTACCTAAGCAACCAATCAATTTTAGCTTTTATCTTTTCAGCTTCTTGAACAAAACTTGTACTAAGATCAAACAGATTTTTACCATAAAAATCAGCGTCTACAACCACAGGATCATAGGGGAAATGCCCTAAAACCGGCAGAAAATCAATCACTTGTTCGATCTCGGCAAGTTGACCTGCATGCACTTTGTTTACGACTGCATAAACTTTTTTGACCCCTAAGTCATTGGCAAGCTTTGCCACTGCCTGAGCCGTTTCAATACTGCGTCGCCCAGGCTCCACTACAACAATAAAGGCATCCACCCCCCTGGCTGTCCCCCGCCCGAAATGTTCCAGTCCTGCTTCCATATCCAGAATCGCAATTTCGTTTCTTTCCAGAACAATATGATCCAAGAGACTTTTTAAGAGGGTACTTTCCGGGCAGGCACAGCCGGTTCCTCCTTGGGTAACCGACCCCATCCGGAGAAGTTTAATCCCCCGGTATTCTGCAACATAGGTATCCGGAATATCATCCACCCGGGGATTGAGACTGTAAATGGCCCCAATCGTTCCCGGTTCAGCTCCGGTACGTTCTTTAAGAAGTTTTCGTTCTTCAGAAATAGGAGTCAGCTGGGCTAACAATTCCGGGGGAAATCCCAGAGCCGTTCCCAAATTGGCATCAGGGTCGGCATCTACCGCCAGAACTCTCTGTCCGGCTTGAGCGTACAGATAGCATAATAGTGATGACAACGTCGTTTTACCCACGCCACCTTTACCGGAGATGGCAATTTTGATGCTTTTTTCCCTCATAATACTCACCCTGTCCTTTATTTTGCAGCACTTTCCTTAATTTCCGGACAAACAAGTCCCAAAGCCTGGCGTTTTTGCATAATACGAACAATCATTGTTTGGGCAGCCTGAATGGGGTCTGCTTCGTAAATTAGCTTTCCCCCGAAAAGCTCATCGGTAGTCACGGAAAACTCGCCTTTGTTAGCTGTAAGAGCCTGTTCTACCAGCGGTGAACCGGTAATAGGGGCATTAACCCCGATGTGAACATCCACTCCCTGAGCGATAAAGAAGGTTCCAATCGATAAGGCTTTGGGACTATGATTTTCAGGACTGGAGCCTGCCACAGGTAATTCTCTCACAGCTACACCCATTCTAGTGGCTAAAGCAACCAGCAAATCATCAATCCTGGAATTATCCACACAACTTCCCATGTGAAGAGCCGGAGGTAAGGCCGGTAAACCGTTGGCTTGCCCAATGGCTGTCAGAACACTGGCTAGTTTTTCGCCGCAATATTGCAAGCCGGCGGGGGACAATAAGCCATTTTTCCCTAAGGAGTGAGCTGAACATCCGGTAGCAACGACTAAGACATTATTCCTCATAAGCTCTTTGGCCACTTCCGTATTAGCCCAGTCTTGTTTTACTTTAGGATTTGTGCAGCCGACAATAGCAACTACACCTAAGATATCCCCTTGAGCAATGGCTTCTATCAAGGGGAGTAAAGGGTCCGGACCATTTAAAGCCGCCAAAAGCTCCACAATCTGCTCAACGGAAAAACCTGCGTAGGCTTCTACGGTATCTCCCGGAATCCGGACTTTGGATTGGTCTCGCTCCGGATAGTGGGCCAGGGCCCGGCGGACAATCTCCTCTCCCATTTGATCTGCAGCTTCCGGTGTCCAATCCACATGGCTTGCTCCTTCTATCTTAATATTGGGCAAGGTGGAAATAAGTTCTGTATGGTAACACTCAGCCACTTGAGCCAGGCCAGGCATGATACATTGAGCATCGACGACCATGGCCTCTAAGGCACCGGTAATAATCGCTAATTCCTGACTGGCATAGTTTGTCGCTACGGCAACCCCTTGGCGCATTAAAAGTTCATTAGCACTGCAACAAATTCCTACAATGTTAATTCCTTGAGCCCCTAAGGCTTGGGCCTTATTATTCAACTTACGGCTCCACTCCAGGATTTTTTCCGAGACCATCGGAATATGACCGTGCACGGCAATATTGACATAATCTTCTTTAATCACACCCATTCTGTATTGGGTTTTGACCAGCCGTGGCGTACCGAACAAAATATCCTGGAGATCCGTGGAAAGATGCAAGCCGTCATATCCTTCGACTAAGCCCATTTTCATAATTGCCAACAAAAGACTAACCGGATCACTCTCACAGCCCATCGCTGTTTTATTGATGGCATTGGCTATTTCCAAGTGAGCGTTGGAAGGCAGGATATTCAGTTTTTCCCAGGTTTCAACCGATTGTTCCTGGGCCCGCAGACGCAACCAGTGAGACACTCCGGATTGTTGCTGAAAATCTTGTAAAGCGATTAAAGCAACTTCCCGGGCTAATTTATCTAACTCTACGCCATCTACCATTAAGCCCAGCTGCTTGCCAATAGCAATAAGCTTTTCCTTGCCCTTTATTTCATAAGGAGCTTTCCCTTCGGCGGTTTCCAAAAGGGTGTGGAGTATCTCCCGGGCATGTTCTACATGGGGAGTCGTACCTTCCACAATCAGGGACAGCAGATTACGCGCTACAATCTGGTCGGCTGTAGCCCCACACACTCCGCGTTTTACCCCTTTGTTCCCATTAAAGGTCACCCGGCAGGGCCCTTGAAGACAACGGCGGCAGCAAACGCCCGTTAAACCAAATTTGCAATGGGGCTCTTGCTCCTTCGCCCTTTGAAACGCTGTCTCAATAGTTTCCTGTTCTGCTTTCACTAATAATTCCTGTACTCCGGTATCCATTGTCAGATCAGTCATTAATACTTGTCTTGACATCTTATCCTCTCCTTGTCAAAAAAGTTTCTCTTCTCTGACAATCATCTTAGGGTATGGCAAATAAAAAAACCATCAAATATCTGACGGTTTTCATACCTTTTCGACAATATAAATTTATTCTGTTCTTCCTCCCAATTCTTGCAGCTTGAGTATATCCAGCAAATACACTGTTTTGCGATTGCGTCTGATAACCCCATCCCTTTCCCAGCGATTCAAGAGCATGGAAGCCGTCTGCCGGGAACTCCCCACGGCCAGGGCGATATCTTCCACCGATAAACCCAGATTGATAAACGTGCCCTCTTGTCTGACAACTCCCTTTTCCTTGGCTGCATCCAGTAAAAAGCGGGCCAGACGTTTATCGATATCCAGGAAAGCCAGATTTTCAATGATACGCAGGGTATTCCCTAAGCTGTCTCCTAAAGTCTTAACCATGCTGATGAGTATGGCAGGGTTATTAAGCATGAAAAGATGAAAAGCCTTAGCATTAATTGTTAAAATCTTAGTAACTTCTCTCGCTTCGGCAAAGGTTTTGGAATGACTGCTATAAATATCACCTTGTTCTAAAAAGGCGACGGTAAACTCTTTTCCATCCGGATAGGCAAGATAAATGCGTACTTTACCTTCCAGCACAATCATGATGAAATTGTCCTTGCCATCTGGTTCAAAGATAGGTTTATTCTTTTTATAAGCTCTTTCCTGGGCATTGCCTTGAAGAATTTCCAATTGTTCATCGCTTAAAGTCCTTAAAAGCGGAATTTTCCTCAGTTCATTTAAATCCATGTCGACAGAACTCCTAGCGTCTTTTCTATTCAGCAGATCAATTAATTATATCATACAGGATATAAGTTCCACCAACTCACTAACCTTGACGTCAAAGGTATTATTTTTGGCCGGATGGAGATCAAGAATACTCTCTCTTATCTCCGGCTCATTGTCTATAAGGACGATCTATCTTTGACCAAAGCGGCTATGAGGCAATGCTCCGGACGGAAGGCAGTCATCACCGATCCATGAGACATCATTCCGCCGACTTCGACAACCAGTCCAACTGCTGAGGTAAAAAGCGCTATTACAAGTACCATTTTTCGAACAACCTCTTCGGCTTCATCTCTGCTTAAACATCAATCAAAATATTACATTGTCATTTTCACAAGATTATTGACACATATAAATGTAATATGGTAAAATATAAATTTTTATTTTACCCGACCCCATGATATACTCAAGAGGATAGTCTGGAGGTAGGTGAAATTATGTTTAACGTGGGCGACAAAATTCTTTATCCGGTTCATGGAACTTGTATTATCGAAGCGGTTGAAGAAAAAGAGATTTTAGGGGAAAGAAAACTCTGCTACATTTTGAACATTCCTCAGGAAAAATTGCATGTTATGATTCCTATGGACAAAGCTGTCAATATAGGGATACGACAGGTCGTTAAACCTGAGATATTAGAAAATGTACTCAGTGGTTTTAACCTTGGAAATACTGACTCAATTATCTTTGAAAATCAACGATGGTGTAAAGATATTAATAAAAAGAAATTTAAAAGTGGTGACATTTATAAAGGTGCGGAAATTATTCGTGATTTAACACGTAAGGGCCAAAAAAATAAGCTTGATGCAAATGACACAAACATGTTGAACAATGCACGTCAGGTTTTTGTCAGTGAGATTATGGAAGTAAAGGGCCTAGAAGAAAAACAAGCGATTAGTTTATTGGATGAAGTGTTGAATTCCTGTTCCAATTCTCCCTGCAGTTGACATCATAACCAGGCGTCTGTGGGATTGCCGGGAATTCTGCCTTGCCCATGTAAACCGGCTCGTGATCGGAGAGCACTTGACCAATCAGGCGCTGCCAACTCCAGTTTTGCCAACAGCTTGTTGCGCAGTTCAATATCCTAACGTCTGGAAGTAAGCTCGATCAAACGTTGATAGGCTCGGGTATAGCTAGAAGGACTTAGACCGGAGAGAGCGTCATAAAGGAAAGAAACCACTGCAGCCTGGCTCTCCGGGTTCTCTGCCTGCCTTCAACACGCGCATTTTCAATAAAAACCTTCCATTGCCGTTTCGTCCAGAGTTTAAAGCTCGTGAGCTTAGTACTTTGCTCAAAGAAATCCAGAATTTCGACGAAAACCTTTTCCATCTCTTCAAAACTCATATGACTTGGCAAAGCAGGGCCTAATTCAAGCAAGAGTTCTTTGGCCTCCAGCGCTTGCCTGGACACTTTTTCAACCTGATTTATGAGGTTTCCCCAGGGATCACGAGCTGGGCCGCCATCTAATCCAGCCTCAAGAACATCGAGACGCCATTGCCCCTGGGTATTCAGAACCTCGACAGCCTTAAGCAGTCGTTCACTCAAATTCTCCAGATCTTTTGGATTCGTCCTTTGGTTAACCACGGTTGAGCATTAATATCCGTGGGTACGGGGTTCTAAGCTGGTCAAGGGCCTGGAGATAACGGAATACTTGAAGAAGAAGCTACTCAGTTGCACTTATTCGTCTTCACTTAAGTAATCTAACAACCATTCACCCTCTTTATATATGTAATAAAAATTCAGAGTATTCTGCCTTTTCGCTTGAAAGCCTCCCGACATTATTTCGTATATTGATAAAAACTCATCCTTCTTGTCATTTGTAAACATATAGGCTCTTTGTCTAAGGATGTATTTATTCTCAGGATACTTAGGAATAATAAAGTCTTGGTTAGTTGTTTTTTTGTAGATAAGTTTATCTCCATAAATTGTTACATTTTCGGATACTTTATTCTTTACATATTCGGTATCGCCGTCTTCTAAATGAGTTAAGATATCGCGTGCCTCTAGGTCTAGAGTGTTACGTAGCTCATATAATTCCTTCCAAGTCAATAAATCTTCTTTAGATTTCCGAAGTTCTTGATTCAAATCTTTATTTTGTTTGGACAAGGTAGAAATATTGGAGTAAGTTATCAGAGATATTGATAGGATAGCAATTGCTAATATGAAATAAACAATCTTTTTGATAAATACCGACTCCTTTGAGCAATCTACTTAGATCTTGAATTAGAATAATTATAAAATACATTCGGTAAAATTTTTTTATATAGAGGTTGCTTTTTATTGTTCCTGGATTCTCTTTAATTAGTGTACTGGGATTTAGCTAAACGTTGCTGAACGTTGGACGGTGCTTAACCCAAGCTGCTCCAAAAGCTCTTTTGCGGACAGCGTTTCGCTGCCTAAAGCGGACATCAGGCGCTCGACTTGATCTGTAACTTGCTCGCGAACTTGTTCGATTTGCATAAGATCATTTAAAGCATCTCGGATCAAGCGGAGCATAAATTCAACAAAAGCTGTAGAATCCGCCGCTTTGTCGGCAACAGCCAATATAGTGTGATACTCCTGTTGACTTAGGACCTGGTCTGAGCGCGAAAGCTGATAATCTTCGAGGGTATAATGCCAAGCTTTTGCTTGCCCGGGGTAGATCCGATTTAAAGACAGTCTCTTCCTTTCCGTATAACCATCACTATAGCTTATGCTTGCTTGACCTATCAAGCGCCGAACTTTTCCATCCCAAAAATGAGGCAGGTAAGGCCGCCTTCGGTTAATTAAGGCCAATTAACTAAAACCTCTTTCGATAGAATCAGTTTGCTCAGAAGGAAAGGTGCATATAAAAAAATATCCTGCAACATCAAATTTGCAGGTACATATTTAACTTTTTCAGATCAATGATAAACCCAGCATTTAGCAGCATATCCAAACCTAAAAGTCCATTAATATCTTCGTAAATGTGGCTTGTAAAATCCAATGAACAATTATTAAGGCAATATTCTCCGACCTCGACTTTGTCCACTTTCTTTACAAAAGAATGTTCTCTCCCCCCTATGCCATAAGAGGTAACAATTTCATCCTCACCACTTATTCGTATACCTATTTCATCAACACAATCTTGGGTTAACAGGGAATGCGAGGCACCTGTATCTATTACAACATTGCTTATTTGCTTCGTTTTCCCTCTATATGTAATTTCAATACTAGTAAAAAGCAATCCATCTCTATAGTCAATGCGCATTCCTTAACGCTCTCCTCAATCCAATTCTCGTTCTCAACTTTATCACTACTACTTCATTTGCAGTATGATAAATCAAAACATTATCCTTAGATTCCAAAAGCTCACGCGTTGCTTTATCATCTGCTATAGGCCCAATTACAGCTATTTCATCCACATACTCCTTGTCGTTTTCAATATGTGATTTTAAAACTTCAAACTTAACAAACTGATTGGGATAAATATTTCTTACCTCATTCCACTTCATATAAAAACATCCTCCCAAAATTTAGTATAAATTAGTATATCATAAAAATCAAAGCTTCAATAGCCAACCCTAGTCAACGAAAATAAATGGGAATAAGAAATTTCGTAGAACGTTTCACATTCTCGATGGCCCTGAGTAGTAACTTTGTGTTGTCCCCAAACCGTGAACCTATCGCCAAAGGCACTAACCGATCAAAGAAAAGGTCTTTTACTTGGATGGAATCATTCCACGAACGTAAGCATCCTCTTCCGGTTTGAAAGTTCTATGACTACCCTTTCATTATTGCTCATCAGCGCCTTAAGTTCTTCTTTTGTCCCCTTGGCGATAATCCTGCCGTGGTCCATGATAACGATTCTGGTACAGATCTCTTCAATTTCCTCCATATAATGTGAAATGTAAATGACGGTAGAACCCATTTTGTTGAGTTTCTTGATTGATTGGATGATGTGGCTTCTGGACTGCGGGTCTATACCCACTGTCGGCTCATCCATGATAATGAGCTTTGGATGGTGGACTAAGGCGCAGGCAATGTTTAGTATTCTTTTCATACCGTTGGAATACTTTTTGGGGTACTGCTTCTGCTTATCAAGCAGGCCCGTAAACTCCAGAGCTTCTTCCACCCGTTCCTTGAGGAGTGATCCTTTTAATCCATAGAGTTTCCCGAAATAACAAAGGTTTTCATAAGCCTTGAGATCTTCAAAGATCGCAATATCCTGAGGTACAACACCCAGATCCCGCTTGATCTCCAATTCGCAATCCTTGAAGTTCCTGCCGAAAATCAGGATTTCACCGCTATCGGCCCTTGCTAGCCCGATCATTGCGTTTATGGTGGTGGTCTTACCCGCACCTTAGGACCCAGCAGCCCAAGAATATCACCTTCTTCGATGGACAGACTGACATTATCTACAGCAAGTACATCTTTGTATCGTTTTACTAGATTTTTTACTTCAACTAACATTTGCTAACCTCTACCTAAGCAACAAATCAATTTTAGCTTTTATCTTTTCAGCCTCTTGAACAAAACTTGTACTAAAATCAAACAGATTTTGGCCATAAAAATCAGCGTCTACAACCACGGGATCATAGGGGAAATGCCCTAAAACCGGCAGAAAATCAAGCACCTGTTAGATCTCGGCAAGTTTGGCCACTGCCTGAGCTGTTTCAATACTGCGTCGCCCAGGTTCCACCACAACAATAAAGGCATCCACACCCATGGCTGTCCCCCCGCCCGAAATGTTCCAGTCCTGCTTCCATATCTAGAATCGCAATTTCGTTTCTTTCCAGGACAATATGATCCAAGAGACTTTTTAACAGGGTACTTTCCGGGCAGGCACAGCCGGTTCCTCCTTGGAAGTTCATTTTCCGGTAACGAAATAAATAGCTTAACGAGTTTACTTTGGATAATGAGCTGTCTCCTTTGCATCAGCCCCTTCGGGCAAATAAATTCTTGTTCGAATCATTCCGGCAAATTCCCCATCCTTAAAATAGCTGCTATAGGTAATAACCATCCCAAAGGCTATTTTGGTAAAGGATTTTAATTCCCCGGTTTTGAACCGCGATATAAAGTCGGCAATCTTTTGGCGATTTTCTTCCTTGTGACAGTCTAAAGCCCACAAACCCATAACGGTTTTCCCATAGAACTCTTCCTCGAATTTATTGGCCCAGATCACATTGAAATCTGCATCTGTAACCAAAAGTCCCGCAGAAATATCCTTAAAAATCTCACCAAAATTCATTCCTATACACCTCCAGCTATCTTGTCGTCTTCTGTTACTAGTAACATAATTCTATTTCTTTCTCATCTTCTCTGGAATATACACGCAGAATGGCTCTGATGCCATATAATTTCCAGTTGCGCCGTATGCACGCGCTCTTGATCCACCACAAACTTTGTTGTACTCACAAATACCGCATTTACCTTCGTACTTATCTGGTGAACGCAAGTCTTTTAAAATAGGGCTTTCGCGGTAGATGTCGCGCAGTCTATTTTCCTTAACGTTACCAACTACTAATGGTAAAAATCCACTGGGTGTAACGTCACCGATGTGTGATACGAAGATGAAACCATTTCCATCGTTAACTGCTTTTGGTGCTCTTGCCAGACCGTCAATGAACTGAGCCATGTCACGTGTCTTAGTACCTTCGAAAGTGATTTGCTCACCTGTAGTACCATTTTCCTTAGCACGTTGTTGGAATACAACACGACGATAGTGCTGACCCGCAGTTGTTTTTATATCATAAGGCGCATCTTTACTTAACTCATAAAGCCACTTGAACACTTCTTCGTGCTGAGCAGCTGTTATACAATCAGCCATTGAAGCGCGTCCGGTTGGAATCATCATTAAAATGTACCAAACCGAAGTCTTCAACTCTTTCATTAATTCCGCCATTTGCTCAACTTGGTGTAAGTTTGCTTTGTTAATGCAAGTATTGATCTGATGAGAAACACCAATTTCATTTAAATATTTAATTTTCTCAATTGTTAAATCAAACGTTCCATCGATTCCACGGAAAGCATCGTGCGTCTTAGCATCTGCACCGTCAATTGAAAAACTCCAACGAGAAATCCCAACTTCTTTCGCCCTGTCCATGCGCTCTTTGGTTACTTCAACAGTAGCACTTGGGCTCATGGAAACACGCATTCCTTTTTTAATAGCGTAATCTGCTAATTCAAAAAGGTCTTTTCGAAGCATACAGTCCCCACCAGTGAAAACCAGCATCGGGTTGTCCATTGCGTAGATTTCATCGATTAGAGCGATACCTTGCTCGTGGGTTAACTCCTCCGGATGCGGATCAGGTTGCGCATCTGCACGACAGTGTTGGCACTTAAGCCCGCAGGCACGAGTAGTTTCCCAGATTACGATGAACGGGTTCTTATCGTAGTCAACGTTCATTCCCGGGTGCCCACCTGGATGACCACCTTTACCCTGCGGATGTCCGCCCATTCCGTGAGGATGTCCACAGATTTTCATTTTATTTTCCATTTTAAATCACTCAATTCATTTTAGTTTTCAAAATTTTACACAAAAATCGGGCGAAAGTCCACTATCAAGCGTGCCGGTATTTCAGGAGGAACGGCGGTAATAACTCCAGGGGTCTGGGAGAAAATCACACGTTTCTTCACGTTATAACTTAATGTAACTATCGACCTTATTTCTAAATTACTCCCCTTGATAACACGAAGTATGATGACCTATTTCGTAGTTTCAAGGGGGCTTTTATTATATTTAATCTGTTAAGTACGCTTTTTCAACACTCGGTGATAGATTAGCATATCTTCGTCAGCCTCCCATTCGGGGAGCTTGACAATAGAAACTTGTTTACCAGGCACTTTCCACTGATTCAACTGCTCCATGAACCAATAGAGTCCACACATTTCATCAGGCCGATTGCTGTACCAGATTCGCAGAGATTCTCCCGCTACTGCGCGTTCCTGAACCGTTTTCAGATTTTCTTTTACCCTTTTAAACCGGGCTGATTCTCCGAAATATCCCCAACGCTGAGCACAGGATTAAGCCGGCGAATGGACTCCAGATAAACGGCATAATCCTCCTGGGGCTTAATAATTTTATATTTAGTATAGAGAGGCGGCAAGCGGCCATTTTTTGGGGAAGCCTTTATAGGCGTGAGCAATCCTGACTCGACCAGCCTTTCCACTTCCCTCTGAAAGCGAGAATAATCCGGCTCTCCGAGGATCTGCTGGAGTTCCAGATCGGTAATCGTTTTGCCGGCAGTATTCAGGAGTTTTTCGATTTGTCCCATATCTATCCCTTCTTAACACATTCTGATGCGCATTTTTTAATGCTCTCCCCAATCCAATTCTCGTTCTCAACTTTATCACTACTAGGGGTCTCGCCAACCTTTTAACGAAAATATACGCTAAGACATTTTATGGAAGCAAAAAGCCGGATTTCCTTACTCTAAGGATCACCGGCTTTTTTGTGCTTACATCTTTTAATAGACATCACCACGATTGTCGATAGTTAATATATATATAATTTGTTCCTTATGATTAACTTCAAAAATTATTCTATATGTACCAACTCGTAAACGCATCAACTTTACTTGCCCTTTAAGAGGCTTAATATCTCCAATCGGTGGACGAATGGCTAAACCTGATATTGCTTTACGGATACGTTCCTGAACAGCTCTTTCCTGCTTGGCAAGAAATTTTATCGAATCACGGTTTAATGTCAGTTGGTAAATTGAGCTCATGCATCGCATCCTCCCATGACACAAATTCCGTGTTGTTATTCATTTGCCGTTCTTCTTCTTCACTTAAGGGTATATCATCCGGCTCCATTAGGTCAATTTCATCCCAATCGGGTCGCCTATGTCCAATTGTTAAATATTTCAAATAATCATAAGCAGATTGCTTGGCCTCTTCTGGGAGTATCTTTACCAGCTTTAATAAATCATCATTACTGATAGCCATGAAAACGCCTCCTATCTAATGTCCGCTAATAAAGATTAGCGGTTATAACCCCTGCTTAAAATAAGTCTTAATGTCCGCTAAGGTTTCGGCTAAGAAAAAATTATCATGTCCGCTAAGGTAAGTCAAGAGTTAGGAGGAGCTGATGCAATGAATGTATCCACTCAAGGAGAACTGATAATTGCCAAGTTTATCGATACCTTAACTATCCGTGAAGATTTAAAGCCAAAGACGTTAAAAGAGTACGCAAGTGACCTAAAACAGTTTATTGGTTGGTTCGAAGCACCTGAACACCAGGAAGAGGATAGGCAATTTTACTTCTGATAACTCTAAGTCTTTGGAACCATGTTAAAACCTCAAATCTACACCTTCCAATAAAAGCTGAGGACATATCTCGTGTGACATTATAGGGTGTTGATGGTCATAAAGAGGCGACGCAATATAATATTATCAATTGATTTAACTCGGCATCAGATATTAAGGAAAACTTAGATTTTGCAGGAGAAACACCAGATTCAGGGATAATTATTTATGAAAAGAACGGTAAATAGCTTTGCCAAAATAAATAAAATAAAGCCCTACAGTATAATACCGGGGCCCAAGGTCTTCTTCATTCCATGCTTAGGCTGTCAGGCAAAATAAGCACATTTTGTTGATGTCCCGCTTTGAATGAACTCTTCCTAATCCATCAAAAACACCAAACCTAAATCAATGTTCAAGTCAGCTAATATTCCAACCTTGATTTTATCCGGATACTGGTAAAGTCTGCTCCTTTGTTCTGGTTCCTTGGTGAAAGACCATTTGCCACCTTCCATCGAGGAACTTCCAAATTGAACTGCGCAATGAATTCCTCATTTCTTCTCTGGATTCATTGGTCTTAACTGCCCGATAGGTAGCTAGTACTACATCCGGCGCAAAGACTTTCACTTGAAAATCCTCAATAATCACTGGAACTGCAGGAGAATGTGGTAATTCTTCGACAACTTGTAACTTATTGAATATGCCCCCGGAACTCCCAAATTCAACAAAATCGTCAGCTAGAAGCCATGAAATTTCCTCTCTGGAGCGACGAATCTCAGGTTGTAACAGTCTGTCTTCCCGATCATATATTTGTTCGTAGAGTGATGATGTCATTTTCAATATCCTTCCTTCATCATGAAAATGTTTTTGCTGCATTACCTAATTCGACTTAAACTAGTTTTAAATTCAGATTGTACATTCTTCCTCCTTTGTTTTACTACAGTGAAGGATGGTTAATATTCACTCCGCCACCTTTGTTAAACGAAACTTTCCAAAACCACCAACTAACGTACCCTTTTAACATAACCTCTGAGGATATGTTTTGAGATGACTGTAAGTCTCTAAATTTCTCTTTAGGAACGAAAGCTGTAAACTTCACCTGTTTCCCAGGTTTAATAAGTTCTTTATTACCTTCAGTGGCTTTAGCCTCTATAGGTTGCATATATTCCCTTGCCGTAAAATATAAAGCGTTATTTTTTAAGCTATAGCTACCGTTATTGATCACTTTTATTGTATAAGTTACGCCATCCGAAGTAATTTCTTGATTTGCTAATGATACTGCTACCACCTCGTCATCAAATTTTGGGGGGAAATTATTCACGTAATACAAACTTAGACCCAAAACGATAAGGGCCAATATGATAATCATTCCGATTAGCTTTTTCTGCTTAATCAAAGATAAAACACCCCATTTACCTATTGACTGTAAGTATAATTTTGGCTTTTACTCATTAAGCATGACTGATTGGGATAAATAGTTCTTACCTCATTCCACTTCATATAAAAACATCCTCCCAAAATTTAGTATAAATTAGTATATCATAAAAATCAAAGCTTCAATAGCCAACCCTAGTCAACGAAATAGATGAGAATGGGAAATTCATCACTAATCTTCCAAGGCGGTGCTGCTGCCTGTCGTACGCAAGAAGCCAATTGCCAAAAAGCAACCGGCTTCAACAATGAACTACTATTTAATCTTTAGAGTCCAATTACCTTTTACCACAAACTTCGGCCAGCCCACATTAAACTTAGCATCTTTTAATTTTTCGTCAAAACTGATACGCATTGTGCATACGTCACCTTGCCAAGTGCTGTCACCTCTTTGCACATCTTTACTGTAAAGGTTAACCGCTCGAACAGCAACCCCTTCTGTGCCTCCCGTGTTCACAGCAAATTTTAACTCAGCTGTTGTTGCGGAGGTTCTTTTAATACTTTCCAAGGAGATTTTTTGTAATTTCAGGTCGATATCCTGGCCGATTCTTTTTTCTTCATTTAACCCCGGAATTGCCACATCAATATCACCAAAGTTCTTTTCATAACCAACAAGCAAACTTGGTATTTGCAGTTCAATTTCTTTGTCGACAGGAGCCTGGGATTCAAATTCGGTGATGGGTGTTCCCACAGCATTTTTAGCTTGATTGTAGGTGTAAACGTTTTTATCTTTGTCATACCCAATGAGGGGCTTGGTCATTGAGGAAGTCCCGCTGTTGTTTATGATGCCCTTTTCATTTTTAAACATGTTCGTCACAGTATTTTGAGCCAGTTCACCAATGCCGATCAGTTTCAAGTCTTTATCTGTAAAGCTCGTTAAAATCTGCACACCCTGTTTAGTCTTTTGATAACCAACATTTACCCAACCAATATCCGTTTGTTCAGCAGCTTTAATTTCGCCGTTGCCAACTACAGGCGCGCCTTCTGCTAAATGAATACTATAACTTTTATTTCCAATCATCAATTTCAATTCTTTCGATGGCGAGAACACGTAGTTCCGCTCTGCTTCATTCCAAAAACTGAGGAACATACGATTATTGTCGTAATCGTAACCTCCCGGTTTATATAGTTTGCCGTTTTCCGCAGCAACTGATATTTCCGGAAGTTTATCTTCTCGTAAAGAAAAACTTAAATTCATTTCCAACTTGTCTTTTGAAAAAATAACGTTCTCCAATTTGCTTTCCTTATCCAACTGCAAGGGGGATTCCAGATAGTAGGCACTTCCGTCTATCACCGTTGAATAAATTGCTCTTTGATTGAAAAAAGATCTGACAAAATCTGAGATTTCTCCAGCATAGGCGTTTGATACACCGATAAACATAATTAAACACGCTGCCACCATTGGATAAATTCTATTCCTTTTTCGTTTCACTTTTAACTGCTCCTTATTCAGCTTATTGAATGCTTTTTGGGTAATAGAGTCCTGATCGACTTCCAAGTCACTCATTAAATCATCCAGCTCCTTAACCAACAAATCGTTATCAAGATTTTGCATTAGCGTCTGAATTTGCTTTTCAGTCATAGGATAAAGCCTCCTTGATTACTTTTCTGCCTCTTAAGAGCCTGTTGTCCAGCGCCGAACGGCTCAACCCCAAAGATTGCATAATATCGCTAATTTTCTCGTTGTAAATATATCTACGGATAAAAAGTTCCTTGTCCTTTTTATTAAAGCTATTAATTGTTTCCAGCAGTTTTTTCTGTGTTTCTCTGTCAATAATCTGCTTTTCAACGATATCAGGCTCCTCAATCTGGTAATCATCAAGGCTTACGACATCATTTTTTTTAAGAAGTTTGCGCTTATATGTAAGCGCTTTAAACTTTGTGAGGATTAAAACCCAGGTTTTGAAATTGCTTCTCTCGCTATTAAATTCATTAACTTTTAACCAGACTTCCAAAAAGACATCCGCTACGCACTCTTCTATGTCTTCTTTACTGTTGCCAATGTTTAAAATGTTATAGGTTAAATAATAAACTGGTTTGGTATACTCTTTGATTAAGAATCCATAAGCGTTCAAATTTCCCTTTTTGATTTCAGATATGAGCTCACTCTCTGAAAAGTTCATTTATTTATCTCCTTTCATAGAATACTACGTTTTCTATCTGCGATTTCTCTTAAAACTTTTTATAAAAAGTGTTTCTCACAGTATATTCCAGTACAGCCAGTGCCTGGGGCAGTTGTTATCATTTACGACTATTTTACAACAGAAAATATAGAAGAGCAGTTTACCCCTTGTGAGTAAGCTGCTCTTCTATTTAATCTTACCTTGCATTAAATTATCCGAGCTTACCGAGAAAAGGATGACCTTCGCCATTCGATCCTGTTTTTCTTGCAAAGCACTTTGTAAAAGCATAGCTTTTGAGGTGAATCGCTTTGAATATTCTCCGCGCTAGCTATCCCCTACCCAGGTAATCTGCTCCCTATCCTCATCGGCAATCTCCAGATTAGCAGGAATCCGCACCAAAACTTTTCGTGCGCCGTGCATAACCCCATTCCTGCCGGCACTTGTATTTTGAGCTTTCTGCTTAAATTGATTCACAACAAACGTCTCGCCGATGGTTTTAAAGACCAGCTTTTGTTCGCTGAGTGCCTCAATCTGCAAAATCCCCTTCTCCAGAGATATTTTCGGGGGAGCAACTATTTTCGTGAAATCAATCGTTCCTGCATAATGAGGTGCCACATAGGTATTGACTTCGATAATTCCATCGGCACTTTCTTTGCGTTCTATGTAGATTTGCTCATAGCCAGAATTTCCCACAGTTCTTATTTTTAATGGTGGAGTTTCTGTTGCATCTACTTTAAAAGTCTGACTACTATTCTTATATACCCCCTCTTGTTTCTCGAAGCTCCCATCTTTCGGAAGGCCAAATTGCCACCTGCCCTCTCTCCAGTCATCGGGAGTTTCAGATATCTGCCCCTTGCTATGGTTATTGGCCGCTTGAATCAGCCCATCCTGACCAAAGAACACGACCAGAGATACCAGAAAAAGTACCGTGAGATAGCACCCCGCTGCAATTAAATTGGTTCTCCATTTATACAGACGATAAAGCATGGGCTGCATACCCTTTTTGAGAAGGAAAAGGGAAAGTATTCCCAAGGCCAAGATCACAAGGGGCAATAATGTAGCTGTATTGCTCATCTTTTCACCTCCATTAGTTTAGAAATAAACATGCTTAGCCCAAAAAGAAGACAGACTGTGGAGAATACTTTTAGGACGAAGAGCTCCAAGGAGCTTTCCGAGATATAAAAGCCCATGAGGTTCCCAAAGTTAAAAGCGAAAATCCTGATGTATCCGAAGCCAAAGGTTAAAATTACCATCCCCAGAATAATTGCTGACGTCTTATTTAAGGTGCTGATGGTCTGAATCAGATAAGTGATTGCCGCCAGCAAAATCAGATAAAGACTTGCCACGAAGATACCCAGAAGCAAATTCTGAGGTGCGATCCCCAGCTCCCCAACAAGAAACTCCCCTTCACTTTGAGTCATGATCATGATAATCCGCTGGCCAACACTCATAAGAACTCCCGTCACCCCCGCAAATACGGCAGAGGTTAAGAGGAGCATTATATTAGAAGTGTGGTCAGTCATTCGATTGCTTACCACTGAAAATCCTATACTCCGATAGGATTGAGAGCCTATTAAGGACGACACTATGATTATCCAGATAAAGGAGAAAATTAAGATCACGTCTCCGGAATAAGTATTGACAGAGACCCAAATAAATTCCCCGCCGGAAGACATGCTGCCCCGCATGCCCAGGGAAGAAAGCAAGCCCAGCAGCTGGGTGAAGATTAGGGAATAGATGAGGCCGGAGTGACCTTTTAGCTTATACAAGTATTGCTTCAGGACGATTTGCTGCCAGGGAATTTTTTTGACAATGCTGTTGGAAAGCCTAGTCTCGTTTATAGACATCATCTATCCCTCCCTTTGTCCCGGCCGTCAGATAAATACATAGATCATCAATCCCCACTGGGATTATCTCTACCCCGGCTTGTCTTAGTTTCTCATAGCCTTCCGGAAGTCGCTCGGTCTTGACCACCACGTACAAACTCCCCTTGGCAAACTCCTCACGGCAGAGGATTTCTTTCTCTGCCAGTTGGTGAAGAAGCCTCTCGCTGATGATTTGAGCATTTCCCCTCAAGCCCAATGCATACTGCTTCATCTCCAAAATTGAGGTATGCAGCCTCTTCGTCCCCTGATCCAGGAGCAGAACATCTTCGAGAATATCTTCAAGCTCTCCCAGCAAGTGACTGGATAAAATCACGGTTCGGGGATATTCGAGGTAATCCTTAAGGAGGGCTCGGTAAAAATCCTTACGAACAGCTGAATCCATACCTGTAGTAGGCTCATCCATAAGGGTGAGGGGACAGCGGGCGGCAATTCCGATAATGGCATTAAATGTACTTTTGCTTCCCTTCGATAAATTGCTGTGCCGCTGCTGAGGATTGAGGCGAAAATAATCAAATAACCCCCGGGCAATCTGAGCATCCCAGTTTGGATAAAAGGGAGGCATTTCCCTCAAAATGTCAGCTAAAGTGAAGGAATTCGGAAAAGCCATGCTATCATCCACAAAAATCATATTCCCGGCGACCTCTAAATTATCAAAAGGATTCTGGGAAAAGACCTTCAGTTCTCCTTGAGTTGGCCACAAATACCCAGCTATCATTTTTAACAGCGTAGTCTTGCCGACCCCATTCCTCCCGATTAAACCCGTGATTGTATTTTCTGGGATCATGAAGGACAAATCCTGGATTGCCTGAATTTTACCATAGGTCTTTTTCAGGTCATAACTTTCGATCACACTCATCTTCCCCTTTCCCCTTCCTTCGGAGTTTCATAATAGGCTTGCTCAATCATTTGGGATAATTCCTTTTCTCCTACCCCGAGGCGCCGAGCCTCAGCCACAAGTTCCCTAATCATCTGTCCAAGGGTCTGACTTTTACGCTTAGTCAATATATAGTGCTTAGCCTGGGGAGATACGAACATTCCTAATCCTCGTTTTTTATAGACAATCCCCTCATCGGCCAAGAGATTCAGACCTCTAGCCGCTGTAGCCGGATTGATGGTAAACATATCTGCTAGCTGATATTGGGAATAGATACGTTCATCTTCGGGGAGGTTATCATTTAAAATTTCTGCCTCAAGCCACTCAGAGATTTGAACATAGATGGGCTTAATACTGTCGGGGTTAAAGAGCACAGCATTCACCTCCGGCCATTCTTGTGGTGTAGTACATTAGAGATGTAATGCACTATGTTTACAATATACGGAAGAGATTTCTTTTTGTCAATAGTTTTTTCTTTATTTTCTGATCAATGGGCAATAGCCTGCATTTAAACAAGCGGTTACGGTCCGCTCTACCGCTGCTCCCAGGAACTTGTCGCTCCGCTGAGAATAACACTGATTCAGCATTCGGTACCTGCCAGCCAATTCACCCCACCTTCATCTTCTGCACTGATGATCCGTAGTGTTCTGCTTGCTTTATGATGCATACCCCATTTTCGCCGAACTACTCACTTTTTCAACACTCGATGATAGATTGGCAGCATTTCTTCGATAGGGAATGGCGATCCATGAATCATAATTCAATATTTCTCAGATTTATATTCAGAAAGTCTTTATAAACTCAGGCGCTTTTCTTAATTTGTTTGTTTTAAAATTATAGTCATTAACAAATAAAGGATGGAAAAACGATGCAAAGAATGACCTTATGGCTTAATTCTGTTTTAAAAGTACTTTTTAGCATTATTATTATGGGTTCGATCTATACCTACATAACCTCAGGTATGTATCAGCAATCCCCCATAGCCCTTATCTTGCTTGGGATTTGGAGCGGATTGGGATTTTTGTTTTATAAGCTCAGGTCCAAACTCAATTTTAAAGTGCTTTTCACCGCCATCTTCCTCATAAACCTGGGTCTTCGAATTTTATGGTTTTTAAATATCGACAGTCTGCCGGTCTCTGATTTCGGCATGATGTTTTATAACGGCAGTCAGTTTATCCAAGGCCATACGGACATGTTTAAGGGGATCAGTTATTTTGCCCGCTTTCCCCACATGTCACTGACGGTAATGTACTTCGGCCTGATCCAATACCTGTTTGCGGATGCTCTCACAATGAGCCGTGTGATCAATATCGGCCTTTCACTGCTCAATATTGTTTTACTTTATTTTATCGCCCGGCAATTATTCCGCGACAGGCATAAAAGTCTGGGGGTCATGCTGCTGGCCGGAATCTACCCGCCCATGATCTACTACAACAATGTTTTTGCCTCAGAAAACCTGGCCCTGCCCTTATTACTGCTGAGTGTTCTTTTTTATCTTCAAGGAGTTAATGACCAAAAAATAATCCCCTTCCTTGGTTCCGGTTTATGTTTGAGCCTTGCCCATTTATTCCGGCCCCTCCTCTATGTCGTTCTCGTGGCTTACGTGCTTTACGCTTTGATCTATTATCAAAATCATATCCGGGTAAAACTTAAGGCTGTGCTCAGTGTTGTCCTAGCCTCCCTTTTACCCTTTGTGCTCATCAGCCTGCTCTTGGTGCGAATGGACATTACCCAGTACCCCTTGTGGCATGGTACGGAACCTTTAACGGTTTCCATGCTTAAAGGGACCAACATTTCCTCCGGCGGCGGCTGGAATCAAGCAGACGCTTCCGTGTTTAGTCAATTCAACGGGGATTATGAGGCTGTTAACCAAGAATGCCAAAGACTTATTAAACAAAGGTTCACAGAAACCCCACCCGGCGCCTGGCTTAAATTTTACCTGCTAAAATACAGCAGCCAGTGGAGCTCCGGCGATTTCGGCGGCGCCTATTGGGCGGAAGCCGGACGTACGGACTTCAAGTCCCAGACCCTATTTGCCCAAGGTATCCACCGGGAAAACAAAATGGTCGTCTCCATGCTTTCCCAGGGCTTTCTTTTCCATCAGCTGGTCTGGATCGTCCTCTTGATGTTGTCCCTGAGGGGATTATTTCGTCAAGAAAGGTCTGCCGGCCAAAGCCTGCAGCTTTTGTATATCCTTTTTGCCGGGTTTGCCCTCTTCTATTTAATTACGGAATCCCAATCACGATACGGTTATATTGCCTGTTGGATCTTTCCGATTTTGGCCCTGACTTCTTTTAGGGGATCAGATGAGCAAAAAGAAGCTGGTGATAAACTATGCTAACTGTAAAAATCAAAATGATTTTAAAAGCCATGCGGGTCCATCACTATCTGAAAAACCTGTTAATATTTTTACCTTTGCTCTTCAGCGGAAACCTGTTCCATGGGACAATGCTTCTCAATACTATGGTTGGCTTTATCGCTTTCAGCCTGGCGGCATCGGCTATCTATATTATCAACGACCTTCGTGATGTGGAAAGCGATAGGCTGCATGAGCTTAAATCAAAAAGGCCGATTGCTTCCGGCAATGTTTCCCTAGGGACGGCGAAAGCATTGACCTTTATTCTGGTCATCCTATCCTTGCTTTTTAACTACCTGGCCTGCGGGACTAAGGCCTTCGGCTGGATCATCCTTATAACCTATGTCTTCCTCAATATACTGTACAGCCTAGGACTGAAAAACATTCCTCTCCTGGATATTATAATTTTAGTCTCCGGCTTTTTGTTAAGGGTTGTCTATGGTTCCGCCCTTACTGCGGTGATCATATCAAATTGGCTCTATTTAACCGTTATTTCCTTGTCCTTCTATCTGGCCCTGGGAAAACGGAGAAATGAAATCAAAAACCATGGTAATATCCGCAAAGTATCTCAGTACTACAATCAAAATTTTCTTGATCGGAATATGTATGTCTGTTTAGGCTTAACCATCGCTTTTTACGCCCTGTGGTGTGTCGACCCGGTGACTATGGCCATGCATTCCACAAATAATATGATCTGGACCGTCATGCCGGTTCTGATCATTTGCATGAAATACAGCCTGCAAGTGGAAGGAGATTCCCAGGGTGATCCCGTTGATGTCCTGCTTGGGGACAAAACCTTGATCGGCCTCGTGATTTCCTACGCCCTCCTGATGTTTATCATTATCTATTATCCTTCCCTTCATCTGCCGGCAGCTATGATTTTTTTAATGTAAGGATCTGAAGAAACAATGAATGTTTATGACTTCGATAAGACCATTTACGACGGCGACAGTACCCTGGATTTCTATGTCTATTGCTTAAAAAAACACCCAAGAACCGCCTGTTATCTCCCCTCTCAGTTGGCTTCAGCCCTGTTATATGGATTGGGCGTGCACAGCAAAGTGCGCTTTAAGGAAATCTTTTATTCCTTTCTCCGGTCTCTGCAGGACATTGACGGAATCATCGCTGGATTTTGGGCCTCTCATGCCGGTAAAATCAAGGATTGGTACCTGAAGCAGAGAGCTGACAGTGATGTGGTCATCTCCGCGTCACCGGAGTTTTTACTTAAGCCCCTTGGCGAAAAACTGGGGATAACTATTCTGGCCTCAAAGGTCAATAAAGCCACCGGTCTTTATGAAGGGGATAATTGTTACGGGACAGCGAAAGTCCAACGTCTGCAGGATGAAATCAAGGATTGGGCAATTGATGAATTTTATTCAGATTCCCTCTCCGATGCCCCCCTGGCCCTGCTGGCGGAGCGGAGCTTTCTTGTTGAGGGTGATGAGCTTATCCCCTGGTCGGACTATCAGCCAGCGGGGTTCAAGAAAGCCAAGGGGTTATTGTTCAGCAAAGAGTTGATTGGCTTTCTGATCATCGGTACCCTCAATGCCCTCCACGGGGTCTTATTCGCTTACTTGTTTTCCCTGCTCTTTAATGTCAATACCGCTTTTATTGCCGGCTATTTGCTGAGCCTCAGCCTATCCTATCTGCTGAACAGCTGCCTGACATTTAAAGAAGCCCTGTCCTGGCCTAAATATATTAAATTCTGTTTTTCCTACCTGCCGAATTTTTTAATTCAAAACCTGATTGTGCTGATCTTTTTTAACTTCTGCGGTCTGCCTAAAGTCCTTGTTTATTTCCTTGCCGCCATCATCGGGGTTCCCATAACCTTTATTCTAATCAGGAAATTTGCTTTCAGATCGAATATAGCAGCCTCTTAAGCAACTCCTTGCCCATAATGTGGTATACTTGGACGTATGGACCAGACGATAGGAGGAAAAACCCGGTATGGAGAGTTACAGGATACTTATAGCCGATGACGAAGATGATATCCGGGACTTACTGGAGATCTATCTGAAAAGCGAAGGCTTTGAAGTCGCCACAGCTGTTGACGGTTATGATGCCTTACAAATACTTGAAGCACGTGATTTTGATTTGATCATTCTGGATATCATGATGCCGAGACTGGATGGCATACAAACCTGCATCAAAATCAGACAAGCTAAAGGCATCCCCATTATCATGTTATCCGCCAAAAGTGAGGACATGGATAAAATCCTGGGCTTAAACACAGGTGCCGACGACTACGTCACCAAGCCCTTTAATCCTTTGGAGGTAGTGGCCCGAGTGAAATCCCAGCTGAGACGCTATACCCGGCTCAATGATTATATGCCCAAATCCCAGGATGAAATTATCATCGGAGGGCTGCTGATTAATACCGCCAGCCACCAAGTCAAAGTGGACGGCAAGGATATCAAGCTGACGCCAACGGAATTTTCCATCCTGGAGGTGCTGGCCCGGAACAAAGGCAGGGTCTTAAGCATTGAAAACATCTATGAAGACGTTTGGAAGGAACCTTTCTACGAATCGGAAAACACGGTTGCCGTTCATATCCGCAATATCAGAGAAAAAATCGAAATTAATCCGAAAGAACCACGCTACGTTAAGGTCGTTTGGGGGGTAGGCTATAAAATTGATCACAATCCGTAAAATTGACCCTGCCGGGATTGTAAGACGGTTGATTATCTGTCTGGGTTTAGCCCTTGCAGCTTATGGAACGGTGTATACAGCCTACAATTATGTATATGATTGGTCTACTAAAGCAACCATTGCCTCCGCGCTTGTTTTCGTTATCTCTTTGATTGTTACAAGCAACTTGAAATCAACCATTCGGAAAGGAATCCTCGGACTTATCATTTCCAGTATTGTCTATCTTGCTGAATACTATCTGACCTTTGACTTATGGACGTCCTTAGGTACAGCCGTCTCCATCTTTCTGATAATTATGGCCTTTACCGGCAGATACAAAAAGTTTGAACATTCTATCCTGACATCCTGTCTGGTAATTAAAGGGATCTGCCAGCGCAGTGTCGGTATGGAACTTTTTGTCTTTAATTTATTAAGCCTCCTGGGAGGAGCTGTCATATTCTGCATTCTTGTTTATACTTGGCCCTACTATCTGATACTGGCGGGTATCCTTGGTGTTATCTCCTTCCTGATCATCAATAGTCTGCTTGTCAGAAACAAGCTGAACTATTTCAAGGAAATTACCGACGGAATCGCGGAAATATCCAAAGGCAATCTCGATTACCGGGTCACGGTCAAAGGCGAGGATGAATTCAGAACCCTCGCTCAAAGCATAAACCATATGTCCGAACAATTAATTAACAAGATTGAAGATGAAAGGCGGGCCGAACGGACTAAAAATGAACTGATCACCAATGTCTCCCATGATTTGAAGACTCCGCTCACCACCATCATCGGCTATCTTACTCTGCTTAACGACAAAAAATATGAAAGCCAGGACATCCTGGCTGAATACGTGGGCAAAGCTTACACTAAGTCGTTGAAACTAAAAAAACTCATTGAGGATTTATTTGAGTACACCAAACTCTCCAATGGCATTATTCAAGCCAACAAATTAACCATTGATCTCATTGCGCTGCTGGAGCAGCAAATGGGCGAAATCTCTGTCCTGGCCAAGCAAAATAGCCTGAGTTTTGTCAAAAGGTTTTCTCACCCCAGTATCATGGTCAATGTGGACTCAGATTTGATCGCCAGAGTATTCGAAAACGTTTTTTCCAATGCCATCAAATACAGCTATAAGGATTTGCCTGGGGAAATCCTTGTCACTGTCACTAAGGAAACAAATCACGTCCAGATCAGCGTAGAAAATCAAGGCAATACCATCCCCACCGAACTTCTTCCCCTTTTGTTCGATCGGTTTTTCCGAGCTGATCAGTCCAGAAATTCAAGGACATCCGGCTCAGGACTGGGCCTGGCCATCGCTAAAAGTATTATCGATCTTCATGACGGTGAAATCTATGCTGAATCAGAAGCCAATAAAATAAGAGTCTGCCTTGTTTTATTTATTGCGTAACGGCAAAACCTGCAAAGGGCGGTTACATTCCATTTCCAATCACGAATTCTACGATCCGCGGCAAGTTTAGTGGATTGTGAAGCCAAAAAAGAACGGCATCCGTAGGAGCGCCAGGAAAAATCCGTCCCCCATTATTTGTAGCCTTTCCATATATGAACCGGTTGCATATTTTACAATCTATGGATATAATATTAAATAAGGACTGACGTGTTGAGAGCACGCCAGCCCGGCAAGATTGCCTAACCGAACGGTTAGCCGGCTTACATGTTATTAAGAAATAACCGCAAACCTTGCCAGGGGCGGTTATTTCTTCTTCATGATCATCACAATGAGTGTCGCAAATGCAATCATGAGATACATTGTCTCAACCATTGAGATCATCTTACCACCCCCTTTCGAAAAGGGTGTGGCTAACCGTCCCTCGACAACCGTTATAACTATTATAACATAATCTTCCAGGTAAAAACAGGAAACTTATTCTGACTATTACGGGATTCAGGCCGTCTCTAAACGAGGCGGCCTGATTAATAATCACGGCAACTTCTTCTCAAAGTAAAGCTCCGGTAAAACAATTCTCATGCAATATGAGCAAAGCTTTTGACAGCGTCAGTGCTTTTATTGATGATCTGAATACTTAGAATCAGGTACCCTTTAGTGCCCCCAGAACTTATGCTTTCTGATAGTATAAATAGTATAAAAAACTGACATTGTCAGTTTTCCGAATCCCTTGAGATTAAGCAGCACTTCTGTACTTATTTAATTAAACTTAATATGCCGATAATAGAAACTCTTCTTAGCGACCTCGTATTCCTCTGTATCGAAACTACCCTTATCCAGTTCTATCCCCACAATATTCATAATCGTACCTCTAAGCATTTTGAGATCATTTGTGATGATATCAAACACCATAAAAGTATCAATATTAATATAGTCATGCACTACCCGATTCCTGAAGCTTTTTATCAACGACCAATCTACATCCGAATATATCTGTTTAAGCTCTTTGCTGATTTTTCCAACATTCTCACCGATGTTTGTCAAAAGATTCAAAGTGGCGTTGAAATTCATCTGTTCGTTCTTTTCGAAGAAGTCTTCAGCACCGGCACAATCTGCGGAATACAGTATGATTTTCTCAATACATTCAAGTATATTGAGCAGATACATGAGGTCGTTCTTAAGGCTCGGTAACATAGATAATCTCCTTTCTTGCTCTATGCAGCACGATGGGATTGGCATACCTTTCAATTACAATATCTATGTGCTTATTTGTAAGTTTCTTGAGCTCATCTCTAAACACTGACAGTGATCGGTAATCAACATTGTCTTCAATGAGGATATCTATGTCATTAGACATTTCTCCTCTTGCCATAGAACCGAATACTCCTAATTTGCTCAATTTGAATTTCTTAAATAGATTATTTTGAACCATAATACTTTCTAATTCAGATATTTGATGATTTTGCTCAGACATTCAGATCACATCCTCTTGTCATTATCTAAGACTTTTTTGTTTAATACTTTTGGCTAATTAATAAACTAAACTATTAACCCGGCATTTTCCCATCTCCAATTATTGGTATTCTCAGCATAGCATGGGGAAATTGTCCCGTCAATGTGCTTTTCTTACCACAATCAACGTGCAAGTATACTTCATTCTCATGATCCTCCCATGTAGATTAGTTCTGATTAATAATCACGGCAACTTCTTCTCAAAGTAAAGCTCCGGTAAAACAATTCTCACCTCAACCTCAGTGTTTTCTTTCTTCCAGTAGACAATAAACCGTATCTTGGCGGTTTTCGGCACATAATTCTTCTGCCTCATCCCCTCGATTTGCTGTAAAAATTGCCGGGAGAATTTGAGAACTGCCTGGCCTTTGGTATTATAGCAGCCCTTCCCGTCAACACCGAGGAATTCCCCGCTCTGCAGATCCTTAACCAGATGCCGGCAGTAGAGAAAAAAATCCAACTGAACGTCCCGATGGGATAATTGCATCACCAATTCCTGAGGCGGAAGATAGGTTTGAGAATCAACAACCACTTGCATAGCCTCAGCTTTGATAAAATTCAAATAGTTCCCGTTATCATAAAGGGTCAAATTATTCCTGGCCCTGGTCAGAGCTACATAAAGCTGGCGTTTGGCCTCCTGGGTTCCCGGGTCAAAGTGGTCCAGCATCAGAAAGACATTGTCAAACTCACGGCCTTTGGCCTTATGAATAGTGGACACAAAGACCGTTTCCATATTTTCGCCGCTAAAATCCTCCAGCGCGGACTCGCGGATAAAGATCTCCAGGTCCGATTTGTACTTATACTTGAGATTCACCGCCTCAAAATCCTTAATCAAATTCAGACAACTCTCCAAATTCAAGCTGCCCCTAAACCGCTCCGCCAGTTTCCTCTTGGCAGTTTCCCAAAGATCATCACGGATGATATACACATCCTCCGTCAAATTCAGGCGGCTGAGGAAATAGCGGATTTCCAGCAGGTTATAGAGGTTAAACCCCTCATTGGACTGGATCAGCTTAGCCTGCCTGCCTTTCTTCATAAGCAGTCCGGCAATCTGTAACGCTTCTTCATTCCTTTTCGTCAAAACACAGGTGCTGCCGGTCAGCCCCTGGGCCAGGAGGTCCTCGACTAAGGGCATCAGCAAATACCGGCTGCCATAGCAGAGCCGCTTAATCCTGCCGTGGTCACTCTTAACGGCCATAATCGGCGTGTGCTTTAAGCGGTTGGGCAGGCGCGTTAAAAACTGATTGGCAAAATCGACGAGATTACCCTTGCTCCTGTAGTTTTCCACCAGTTCAACCAGCACAGCCCCATGTTCGGTGATCAGGCTCTCCATATATTTAGAACTGGCCCCCCTGAATTCAAAAATATTCTGGTCGTCATCGCCAACGGCAATGATCCGCATCCCCTCGTTCTCTTCCATCAAGGCCTTGACTAAGGCAAACTCATGGGCATCCATGTCCTGGGCTTCATCAATCACCAAGACGGTTTTCGTGATCCGGCCCGGTTCGACCTGGCCGTTCTTGATCCGCTTAATCGCTTCCTGAATGACATTCCCCGACTTTTCCAGGGAGCCGACTCTGCCCAATAAGTCAAAGCAATAGGAATGAAAGGTCTTGATCTCAATATAGTTGGCCGCATTGCCGATCAGCTTTAACAAACGCTTCTTAAATTCCGTCGCCGCCGATCTGGAAAAGGTCACCATCAGCAATTGCTCGTGCTTGACATCTTCCATTAACAGCAGTGAGGCCAGCTTATGCACCAGAATCCGCGTCTTGCCGCTTCCCGGTCCGGCGGCGACGACCATGATCCTGGATTCCTTATCCTTGATGATCTTCAGTTGGGTCGGGGACAATTCGCCAAAGAGCTGTTTGAACTTGGCAGGGGTAATATTGCGTTGGATTTCGTCCTGACGGCTGCCCGGAAAATACCGCTGCAGAAAGGAGGTGTAATTCAGCTTAAAATAATCGTCCACAAATTGGAGGGCCTCTTGATAGTTCCTGATCATTTTCCGGGCATATTCGCCAACAATATGGATTTGCTGGACTTTATTCCGGTAATACTCCTCCAGCCTCTGGTAGTCCTCTAATTTGTAGCGCTTTTTGTTGTCCTGCTCCAGACGTTCAATGGTCAGCCCATTATAAACCACCATAAAGCCGCCCTCGATCTTCAGGGCTTCGATTCTGGAAAGATAGAAAAGGGCGTCCTCAATCTCCGCCGTCGTCGCGCCGGTCTGAAAAAGGGTGGAGCGCCGGGCATATTGATCCTTCAGTTCCAAAACCGAAAAAGCTACCGGCACTTCCTCCCGGCTGCTTTCATCCGCAGCAGGGTCTGCCTGGCTTCGATCATAAAGCACATCCAAAATAAAGCGGGCAATCTCATTGCGTTTTTCCAGCTTAGCCGCCAAGGTCTCTCTGTCAAACAGCGCCAAGACGGCCAGATGGTTTTTAGAATGGGGCGTTGTCTGCCGCTTGATCCAGTTTTTGATTGCCCAGAGATTGAGAATGGTTTTGAGCTTACTGGGCGAAACCTCTGCACAGTCCGCCCCTTCCGCCTGCTCATTTAGCTCCTTGAGATGAATGATTTTTTCCTCATCGCCGATGATGGTGAGGAGAAATTTTTCGATTTGCCCATAGGTCTTCAGAATACTCAAAGAATTCTTCCTGCTATCCTTTTTCTTAATAAAGGCATTCAGGTCTTTAGCATCCGCTAAAATCTTTTCTTCCCGCAAAAGATTGACAATCCGGATGACGTCCTCCTTCACAATCCCCAAATGATCCGAGATATAATCGATCCTTGCTTCCGCCACTTCATCCCCGGAGCGTCCTTTGCTTTTACTGGAGATCAGTTTCTTGATAATCCGTGCGGCCTGTTCCTTTTGCTTATCACTAAAACGGGAGGAACGGTCAATCTTCTGAATAGCCTCTTCAGCATTTCGGGCCAGAATGCTGTTGGCGTAGAGTTTCGGGCTATTCTGGCCCCTTTTCAGATAGCCGGCATTTTCCAAAGCGGCAATGGCCGTGGTCACTCGGGTGCCGATGTCCATGATACTGTCATCCCAACCGGCCTTGCGGGCAATTTCCAAGGTGGATTGAGACACCTGTTTCCGGGATCTGGTGAGATCTTTCACCGCTTTCCAGACCTGCTGAATTTCCTGTATACTCAGCTTGGTCTGGTTCAGCATCACAAAATGCTTGCTCAGGTCATCGTCATTAAACAGCACACAACAGGCGGCGGAAATTCTTTCGTCCCGTCCTGCCCTGCCCGCTTCCTGAACGTAATTCTCCAGAGAATCGGAGATGTCGTAATGGATGACCAAGCCCACATCTTTCTTATCCACCCCCATGCCAAAAGCCGAGGTGGCGACCATGATCTGAAGTTCTCCCCCCATAAAGGCATCCTGATTTTCGCTTTTCTCCTGTTTGTCCATCTGACCATGGTAGGCTCCGGCCACATAACCGTCCTGGTTTAAGCGCTGGGCCAACCCCTCTGCTTTGCGGGTCCGCGATACATAGACGATGGTCGGACAGTTCTTTTCTTCAATCATGTTTCTCAGAGTATTGTACTTGTCCTCCTCATCCTGCTTCTCGAAGACCTCATAATGCAGATTGCTTCTGGAGGCATTGGAGCTGAAGACTTCCAGTTCCAGAGCTAACTTTTCCTTAAAATAGTCCCGGATGTCCGCGATCACCTTCTGCTTGGCTGTGGCCGTAAAACAGGAAACAGGAATCCCTTCCCCAAGGCTTTTCATTTCCTGATAATATTTGATAAAGTCCCCGATATATAAATAGTCCACCCGGAAATCCTGGCCCCAGGAGGAAAAACAGTGGGCTTCGTCGATGACGAAACGGACCACATTTCTGCCTAACAGCAAGCGTTCAATGGTCTTGGAACGTAAAGACTCCGGCGAGATATACAGAATGGAGGCCGAACCATTTTCCACCCGCTCCAAAGCTTTGGCCCGTTCGATGGGGTCCAGCAAACCGTTAATCGTCACCGCATCTGTGATATTCAGTTTTTCCAGGTTATCCACCTGGTCTTTCATCAAGGACTGCAAAGGAGAAATGACGACGGTCAGCCCCTTGGTACTGACCCCGCTCATTAAGGCCGGCACTTGAAAAGTAATGGACTTGCCGCCCCCGGTAGGAAAGACGGCTAAAAGAGATTTGTTGTCAACCGCGGCTTGAACGGCCTGCTCCTGTAAAGGTTCCCCGGCATAGGTCCGATAATGATCAAAGCCAAAGAAACGCTTCAGCCCTTGCTGAACGTCCAGGGCCTGATCGCAATACTCACAGCCGGTCAGGCAGGGGCTGCTTCTCAATAAAAACATAATCCGTTCTACTGCCGGATAGCTCTTCAAAACCCAGGGCGGCGTGATGGAATAGCGGTTATCCGTATGGATTAAGGCCAGACAGTAGGCCAGTTCGACGGGATAGTCCCCGATTATCCGGGCCAGGTCACTGTTGGCACAGATTTGAGAATGAAACTTTTCACGAATTGCTTTTTCGAGATGGATATTGTCTCCTTGATAGCCCAAGAAATGAAAGAAGGAGACAAACTCCTTTTGCTCTCTCAGGAGCTGATAAAAGATCTGTTTTAAACCGTCATCCGCCTGCTGAAAAGCCGCAATCTCATCAAAGAAAAGGTCTTTGACCTTGATGGCGTCATTCAGGGGATTGTTGGTGTCTTCTGTTTGCAGCTTATCGTCCTTGACCAGCTTATGATAAGGTTTGGCCGGAAAAAGCAGCGGGGAAAGAAACAGGGTGTCAATAATCTCCGGATCCTCAAGACCGGCAGCAATGAGGGCCCGGCGAATGTATTGCAAATCATGCTTGATTATATTATGGCCGCAAACATAGTCCGACCCCTGAAGAAACTTAGCGAAGTCAACCAGAGAATTGGAGTGGAAGGAACCGCCGTCACCCTTGACACCGCCGATGTCCAGCACTTTGCCACTTTTCGGTTCAATTTCTGTATCGATAAAGACGATGGGTTTCAGGGTCGTTTCCTCCTTTGTTCTCACTTCATCCTACAGAATTCTCCACTTTTCTTCTATTTTCCTGCTATTCCATCCCCATCCACCTCAGATTTCTATAGTTCTTTTAAGGTTACCCAGAGTCTTCCCTAATAATCTCCCGCTTCATACTCTGTCGAAAGGGGAGATGCAAAATAACAAAGCGCACATACATTTCAGATAATGGCTGTAAATGTCTGTGCGCAGGTATCCCATCTATTATCCCGACCAACCCAATTGCCACCTTAACCTCCTTTGATCATGCCCAAACAGCGGAGGAGGAACCAGATGAATTGCGCTTCAAATTCAGAAGCAGGGAACGACAGGTTATATCACTCAAATAATAATTAATCAGTATTCGGATAAACCTCTGGCTTTCAGTTTCTCTACAATATCATTGACGGTCACCACATCCGCAAACTCGTTATCAGTAATGGTTATCTCAAATTCATCCTCCAGATCTCCGATAATCATCGCCATATCTACCGAATCTACAAATAGGTCTTCCCGCAAACGGCTCTCCAGGGTTATTTTTCTCTTCTTCCTTTGTAAAATATGGTTTATAGTGTATAGTACTCTGTCTTCCATTTTTAGTCACACACCTTCCATCAGCGCTTATATACTCTTTTGAACTATTGTACCATATCCTCTGCACCGAGACTGAAGTTAAATCTGAGAATATCGTTTTGCAAAGGGTTAAAGTGAACCGGTTGCATATTTTACAATCTATGGATATAATATAAATAAGGACTGACGTGTTGCCAGCACGCCAGCCCGGCAGATTGTCTAACCGAACGGTTAGCCAGAATCAGAGATTATAAGAAATAACCGCCATCCTAGCCTGGGGCGGTTATTTCTTCTTCATGATCATAACAACGAGTGTAGCAAATGCAATCATTAAATACATCGCCTCAACCATTGAGATCATCTTACCACCCCCTTTCTAAAAGGGTGTGGCTAACCGTCCCACGACAACCTGTTGTAATTATTATAGCATAATCTTCCAGACAAAAGCATAAAACTTATCCCAGACTATTCCAGGTGTATTCTTATCAAGGATATCCGTAGTTCAAATTCGGATTCGAATCCGAATTTGAGGAGACAAGCTGTCCGGCTCCGTACCCATGAAAATACGCATCAGTTTATGGTCCTGCCCTAGGCGAAATCCATCGGCTTGATGTTTATCAATTTCCTATGCTAAAACCGGCAGTGAAAATTGAATTTTAGCTCGTTGTTGATATCAGATGCTGCTTTTATTGAAATTAGCCGACATTTATAAATCCTTCTGTCCAATTATCTTCATCTAGATTGTATTCATCAATATAAAAACCACCAGGATAAAGTTTAAACCCCGGTAGTTCTTGGTATTTTCTTATAATAACTTCTGCCTTTTCCTTTGTAGAATAAATTCCAATAATCTTAGTTTCCTCTAGATTCTCAACCTCATAATAATGCTGAAGTAGAAACACAGCCACCATTAATGCATCACCTTTGCTTAATTAATTGAATCCCCATCGCCTCGTTGTTTAATTTGTTATATTCTCAATCACTATGATACTGACCAATATCTCCGTAGGATGGGTCTTCAACTTAAAATTCATATTAACTTTTAGAGAATCATCTTTGAAAAAATATCCGCTTCTGAAACTCCAAATTGTTTACATATCATTTCTCGTTCTGCACAAAATTTTGGATTTCGCAAATCTTTATTTGCCGTATAATTATTTTGCTCCCAGTAGGGTTGATTATTATGCAGTTTTACACACTTATCCAAAATCGGCAGTTTCACATTTATTCCAAAAACAATTCCGTTGTTTCTAAACTCTGAATATAAAGCATGGGTTCTATTTAGCTCAAAATAACTTTTCCCCGACTGAAGAAATACTTTATTACCATCTCTTATATCAATACTTTTTCCATACATAACAGGAAAGTCTAGCTCATTATCTGCTAGTGGTAAACTCCCAATAATTTCATATTCACCATAAAAAAACGGGTTGTCCATTATAAATTGGGAGGGCATCGCTTTAAGGTTTCTTAAATCCTCACAACTAATATTTTTGTCGGTTGTTGCGATATAATACACCTTCACTACCAACGGTTTGCCCATTAAAATATCCCAAAATTTGATTTTTTCTTTTCGCATCTTATCGTAATTAAGCAGTATCCTTCCATAACTATATAATCTTCTATTTAGCTTAAATCTAAAAAAATCGCCAACGCTATATTTGTAATGTTTTTTGGGTAATGATGCAAATTCTGCAAGCTCGTTTAAGTCTGATATGGTGGTTTCTTTTATCCACTGTTCTATCCAACCAGAAAGATCTTCAAAAGTATTTAATTTTATATCTTCAATGTAGGAACTATAAAATTCTCTGTTCGTTTCCCATTTACCAATAGTTACATTGCTACCATTAAAAGAAAAATACATTCCTTTTGGCGTTCTTTTTTCGAGAGTTGAAGTGGTCAATTTCACAATTTTACCTCTTCCCGTCTTTGGGAGAAGCTCTGTTCTGCTATTGGTTGTTTCCTCATTTAAATTATGTTCGAAATAAGTATTTTCGCTTATTATTATTCGCTTGCAGATAGTATTTCCGTCAAAATATACAAATGTATCTCGCTTATCATGTGGACTCGGAATGAGTTTGACTAAATCCCAAGTAGAAGAAACAAGGGTTAATCCTAGATATTTGCGTTCTTCGTTTGTTAATTCAAACATTGGAAAATCTCCTTCGAATAAACATTCATCTACTTGGGTCCCGAATAAGAATAATGCCCATAAAGTTGTGAATTTCCGATACGCTATATCGTTTTATCTTCCTAAGTGTTAGTAGCAGTGTTCTATACTTTAGGTTTGTATTTGTCAACCTAAAAGTTGACCACCTTGATAACTTAAAAGTTGACCTACCCTGGCAAAAAAAATTAGCGTTAAATACATACGAATGTTAATGACATATTCTTCTTTTGGAGAGAGTGCGCGTGTAAAATCGAAGTGAGGACGTAGTCCGAATGAAGATTTTACACGCGCCGCGAAAAATTCAGCCTCTATCACCAAGGAGAAAGTAAGTTATCCGCCGGAGTAACCCTAGGCTACTAAGCCACCTATCCACAGACAAGACCGAATCAATCTTTGGGGTTACGCATAAACCACTCGCTTATTCCCTTGTGGATAGAATGTACATACCGTTTCGTTCATAGTAATGGAATCCATTTGAGTGTAACAGCCATGACAAGGAAATGAAGGACCATCTAATTGGTCCGGGTCCTCATAAACCCACATGATCTCACCGCATTCGCCACAATGCAGTTCATACGCCTGCTCAAGCTTCTCTTCTTCTACCATCTGAAAGAGTATAGTTTGAATCATTTCCACTTCACAATGCAGCATGCGGGCTATTTCTGCAGGATAAATTGCCGGTACATTATTTTTGAGCAGTATTTGAATTAGATTTTTAAGGTCGCGGTTGAATCGATTCACGTAATTTCCTCCATTTTAACGTATTCAAGCTGGATTAAGATAGGCTTATCTGTTGCCACTAGACGTTCTCACATGCTCACGCTATAAATAGTCGTTGGATGCAACACGAAGGGAGTTTCCTGAACAATGACATACCAGTTAGCATCTAACTCCAATTGGCATGAAAACGTGGTTTTTCCTATATGCAACAGAAAGGATTCTCCACAGTGTAAGGGATACATCCGCTCATTTAATTTGACACACCACTGGTCTTGCTCACGGTTGTAGTGAATCGTCGTCTTTCTACTCACCACTTCACACCTCCTCTGAGCGGCTTAAGCGCTCACGGAATCGGTGTGATTCGCCATCAAACACAAGGATGTGAGAATGGTGGGTCAGTCGATCCAATAGTGCGGTGGTTAAAGCGGGATCTCCAAACACTTCGATCCAGCGGGAAAACTCCAAATTAGAGGTAATAATGAGGCTGCTTCGTTCATAACGCTGAGAAATAAACTGGAAGAGAAGCTTGCCGCCTTCTCCCAAAGGGATATACCCAAGTTCATCAAGAATCACGACATCATATTTGTTCCAGGTTTTCAGATAACGGGGAAGACGGTATTCCGATTCCGCTTGCTGCAACTCCTGGATGAGTTGCATAACCGGTGTAAAACGCACCCGATACCCCTGACGCATAACCTCTATCCCAAGAGCAATGGCTATGTGGCTTTTACCAGTTCCAGATTTTCCGATGCAAAGAACGTTTTCGTGGTGACCGACAAAATCTCCCCCGGCAAGCTGTTCTACCTTCATTTTTGGCAGTTTAGGGATCTTTGTAAATTGAAATTCTTGCAGTGTTTTAAGGACCGGAAATTTGGCCTGCCTAAGTAAGGCTAATTGTTTTTGCTCTTGTTTTCGGGCAACCTCATATTCCAAGCAAGCTGCCAAGAAGCTTAAGTGATCTGAATTCCGTTCAAGAGCATCGCGAACAATGTCTCGATAGTATTGAGCAAGTCCCGGCAACCGTAGTTGCCCACAGGCCAGCTCTATCCGCGCTTCAATAATGGCAGAGGCATCCATTAGATCACCTCCGCTAGAAGTTGATCGTATTTCGTCGCATCATCAATGGTCGTGATGGCTTCTGAATAGACTTGGGGTTGAACATTATCTCCTGATACTATTTGGCGGATAGTATCCGCTGTGATCGTAGATTCACCCAGCAATTCCAACGCTGTGGTCAGTTCGGCAACGGAATAGTCACGCAGCAGAAGCAGAACTTCAAGAAAGTCTTTGTAGCCGCGGCTATGGACCCCGACCATTCGTTCACGTAAACGTCCAAACACTGCCGGGAGCTGCCTCACCACTTTAGCATGGGTGACGGCATGAGGTTTGTGCTGAAGCACGGGTAGGTAATGCAAGATTTCAAGGATAGCTTCACCTCGGGCATAACAGCGAGGATGTGTTGCTACAATTTGGCTAAGATGGATGATGTCTACACGATCCACATACGCTTTGGCTAGAAGCACTTGGCCAGTATACTGGCATGGAACGGAATACTTGTTACGATCGACCGTAACTAAAGCATAAGAATCCACTTTAACGGGTTTTGGCCGTGCAGCGGAGAAGGAGGTGACGGGAAGCGGACGCAGAGCTTTTTGTTCTTCAAGCCATTGATCCATATGCTTCTCTTTCTCTTTTTGGCACCAAGAAAGCAGATGAGCATTCAATTCATCCCATGTCTGAAACGATGGAACTGGAACTAAAGCGCGTTTACGTACATATTTAACAAGAGATTCAACGCTGCCCTTTTCGTTTCCACGACCAGGTCGGGCAAATAAGCTGTTAAAGAGATAGTGAGCCCTCAGACTGGAAAACCAAGTGTGTTCTTCTCGTTCGGGACCTTCAAGGATTTTAACGACCTGAGTAGAGGCATTGTCATACAAGCCTTCTTTACAAACACCTCCAAAATATGCGAAGGCACGATTATGGCCTTCAAGAAAAGCTTCAAGACGTTGGGTTGGGAAAGCGATAACAAACGGTACGCTGCTGTGCTTTAAGCGCATACAGAATAACAAAACTTTCACAAGCTTATTTTTTAAATAGATTTGGGCTTCCCCGAAATCGATCTGCATTTGTTCGCCTGGTGCGGCTTCGAGCAAAAGAAAACACTCATTCTTTACATCTTTTAAACTGCGCACGTAGCGTCGGACCGTTGATTCTCCGCCTTTGAATCCATATTCATCATGAAGTCGTTCATAAATACGAGCTGAGGTATGCCGCTGCTTTGGTGGAGCATTTGTATCCATTTCTAAGATGTTTTCTATGACGTCTCGATAAGGATCCATGACCGGACTGGGTTTAGGCTTTTTTCGATGGTACTTCGGTATTTCACCATCCTTTAGCATTTTCCTTACGGTTTGCCTGGAAATCTTCAGTTGTCTACTGAGTTCTCGGATTGACCATCCTTCCAAAAAATGTTTCTTTCTGATATACTCTTTGTCGACCATTCTAAGCATTCCTTCCTCCTGTTTTGCTGATTCTTGGACAAATCGAGCATAACAGGTTAGGGCTCAGGGTGGTCAACTTTTTTGTTAGCAAACCATGTCTAAGTGGTACACTTTTATGTTAGCAGATACAAGGTTTATCTAGAGTCTTACCAAAAGAGCCTTCGGCTAAAAGAATCTGCGGCAGTATATCCGCCTTCGGCCAAAGCCAATTATCGCCAAATCTTTAGTAACTATATTCAACTAACAGGCCATTTCTCCTTTAAGCAATTAATTTTCCTGCCCTGCACTGAAAAGGAGAGTTCCTTCTTATCTACCCGCTACAAGCTTAGGTGAAGCAAAAAAAGAACGGCGGCCATGTAGCCGCCACTTCTCGTCTAGCTTGTAGCAAGAAATACTAAGTGCCTTGATATACATATTGAACAGAAGCTGGAATCCAATTCGATAATGTAAAAGCGAATATCATCCGCTGGCCGCCTCAAGTATGAGGCGGCCTGAACAATGAGTGCCGCAAATGCAATCATGAGATGCATCCCCTCAACTATTTAATTCTAATCTCAAACTCACCCGTAATCCGACTTGGATAATCCTGAATTTGAAATGTGATCGGAGATTGGTAAAATTGGTCATCCGGGAGAGTTAGCCATAAGGTTTTATCATACCCTGGTTTGTCAGAGCTAGTTGCTGTACTTTGCCCTTTAATCTCGAATGAATTTCCTTGCGCATCCATGAATTCAAAGGGAAATACACCAAATCCACGCTTTTCATCGTACAAAGGATTAGTTTTCAGGGAGAAGATTAAATCCATTTTATTTTCTGCGGGATTCTTAATTACCTGATCAAGCACAAGGTTTGGCGGGCCAACAAGGATTCTTTCGTTTTCTGGATCCAGAGTAATGCTTAAACTCTTCTTATCCATAGCTCGGATGCTTTTTCCTCTCAAAAAGAGTTTTTTGGATTGGGTAAAATAATTACTTTGGAAGAAGAGAATTTCCCGGTTCTCATCTGGATAGCTGCCACTCACTCCGTTTATAATACTACCCCACTCTTCCCCTTTTTCATTGACTAGAGTCAGATCATCAAAGGCAAAGATCTTTTTGCTATTCGCCGGATCATAGAATATATTCAGGGATATGCGCGTTGGATAAACAGTAACCTTTTCCAAGGTAATTCTTTGCCCTTCAATAACTACACTCCGGTTGACTTCATAAACCGTCTTCATACCAACAAACTTATCTTTGTCCACAGGGATTGTGATTTCCCAAGTTGAAGGTAGTTGAGAGGAAGGAGCGGCGGGAACATCTTGAACTATTTGATGAAGCTTGACTTTCAAGGTTAGTCGATTTGGAATAACAGTATTGTCATAAAAGTTGACATTAATTCGAGACTGAATCTTGCCATCACCATCCTCATCAGGGTCACCAGAGCTGCTGTGACCAATAGAAATCTCCTTCAGAGGCTCACCCACTTCATCAAAGATCCCAACTTCGGAAAAATCAAAGGTACCTTCTCCCCTTTTGTTTTCCACCGTGTAGAATATAACTAGACTTGCCTCATCCATAATGATTCCATCGACGGTAAACACAATATTTTCATGTTCATCCGAGACCCCCAGAGGTAAGATAAAATCATTCTCTACTGCGGATTGAAGTCCTTTATCATAGTTTATAAGTTGAACAATATAACCTAAACCTGGTATTTTATGCAATACAGCTGCAACGGCGGGAGAAACCCGAGCAGTCGTAATGAAGGCGACCAGCAGAAAACATGCCACGAGAGTATTCCATTTGCGGAAACGCCATACCTTTTGGGCTTTTATTCCCTTAGTTAAACCTTTTTGAATATGATCGTCGAGTTCATTGGGGATAGGCATGTCAGCAACCCGAAGCTTGGCCTGAATCAATTGATCATGAACTTGATTAACACCCTCAAGCTCGTGAAAGGCATTAAACTCATTCATTAATTTTCCCAAGTCGTCCAATGTATCTAACTCATCCATCGTTTCTGAATAGCTAAAAGTTCCCTTTTCCCCTTTAATGCTCTCATCTGGTTCATTTTGTTCAAACATGACTGTCCCCCCTCATTTGAAGGAATTCTTTAAGCAGTTTATATGACTGGAATAACCAGGTCTTGATCGTACCTTCAGGTCGTTCTAAAACAACAGCAATTTGCTGAATCGTTAAATCCTCAAAGTACTTCAGTTCAATAACCTGACGATATCTGAGATCGAGACGATCGAGGGCCTCTAGAATATCCAGACGTTGCAAATCCACCCTTCCTCCCGGTTCAGTTGAGTCATCTAAGGCTGTCAGTTTAGATTGAATAACCTCACCAGTCAGAGGAAGTTGGGCTTTAAGCCGCTTTAACTCGTCGTTACAGACATTAATAAGAATGCGAATAAGCCAGGTCTGAAAGTATTTAGGCTCCTTAAGTTTATGTATGCTGCGGTAAGCACGATAGGTCATTTCTTGAATAGCCTCGAGGGCATCATGTTCACTCTTCAAATACCGAAAAGCGATCCGATATAGCTGATGCTTATGAAAATTTATAAGCTCGTAAAAAGCCTCAGCATCTCCTCTTATTGCTGCGACAATAGTTTGCGCTTCCATTGCTCACCTCTCTGTCCGGATTCCTCGTTTGGTCGAGTTTGGGCTTCACTTATTGGACTTCACTGAGCCCTAAAAAGTTTTAAATCAAAGAAATAATCTTGTTATAACTGCTATGCCCCACACCTTGCTGATTCCGGTGTGGGGCATATAAAACCTAAGTTGATAAAATTTCATGAAGTTTGGGATAAACTGTAAGAGCATTTCGATAAAATACAGCTTCGTGATACTCTTCCGGTATAACAAGCTTGATAAATTCTATATAAGGTTTAATAGGTACAAGTGGCCAATCTGATCCAAAGAGAACTTTATTATAGCAATTCGAAATGACTAAGGCTTGTTGTATATACTCCACGTAAAGCCTTTTATCTTTGGTTTTCATCACGTGCTCTTTATTCCCTGCGATGAGTCCGGATAAGTCTGCGTAAACATTATGATTCTTGGCAGTGACCTCTGCCGCATCAATCATCCACGGGACGCCCATATGACAGATCACAAACGTAACGTCCTCTTGTTTTACGGCTAACTCATCAATCGTTAACGGATGGGAATATTTTAAAAGCCCTTTTGGGGATTGGGTATCGCCACAATGAATCGCTACGGGAACTTCGTATTTGCGAGCAAGCTCATAGATAGGATCATAAATCGAATCATACACGTAATATGGAAAATAACCGGGATAGAGTTTAATCCCTGTCACTCCCCTTTTTTTAAGTTCTCCTTCAATATAATCAAGTTCTTTATGATCTTCCTTAAGCCTTTCAGGATTGACGCCTACACAAGAAAGTAAACCTTCTACAGTCCCATCTGCCAAAACAAATTCTTCCGGACTTCCCGAAGGTTGGCTGGGCTCCCGACTGGGCGTTGACATGATGATTCCAGCTACAACACCGGCTTGTTCGAACTCTTGTCTTAGCCCTTGAGCACTAAATTCCACTTGTGATATATTTTTCGCCGTTTCATTAAATCCAGGGCGACATGAAAAATGCAAATGCGCATCAATGATTTTCAAAATACCATCCCCCGTATTTAGTTTCCTATGCCTGCCTTAAAGCACCTAGTTCTTGTGTTTACCGCTCTGCTTTGCTTACCTTCCGAAGCCGGCCCTTAATCGGAGTGTTCTGCAGATTCTGCAGCACCACCTCACCCTTATTGTTCAAGATGTCAACAAAGGTTGATACATCCAGGATATTGATGATTCCGATATCTGCCGCGGTTATGCCTTCAATACGGCAAAGCGTACCCACAATATCGACGGGTCTCATTTTTGTTTTCTTCCCGGCATTCACATGGATCTTCATGATTTCAGTGCTCAGCTGCATGCCTTTTGTTTCCTTGATTTCCGGCAAGGTATTGCTTTTCGCCATAAAACCTTGTTTCGACTCATGCACCGTTGCTTCTTCCGGTCTTTCCTTTAGAAGGATCTCTTTGCCGATGTAGTCGTGGATTTCCTTCAAAAACTTATCTTCGTTTTTGGTAACAAAGGTTATGGCTTTACCCAGTTTGTTGACTCGGCCTGTTCTTCCGATCCGATGAACATAGCTTTCTCGGTCGTATGGGATATCATAATTGATGACCAAGGTAATGTCCTCGATATCCAGACCTCTTGAGGCAACATCTGTCGCACATAGATATCTGAAATATCCTTGTTTAAAATTCTTCATGACATTCAATCGATCTCGTTGTTCCATTCCGCCATGAAGTTTATCACAAGAATAGTCCAGCTTCATGAGTTCTGTGTAAACTTCATCGACAGTTTGCTTAGTATTGCAAAAGATCATACAGCTGTCCGGGTTTTCAACCATCGTCAGATCTCGAAGAAGCTTCATCTTGTCTGTCTGATCGACAAGATATCGTTCCTGAGCGATCCGATCGGCCGCCGGATTCTGTTCTTCGATTTCCACGCGGATGGGATTTCTCATAATCTTACTGCATAAAACATTGATATCTTGGGGCATTGTCGCTGACAATAAAACGGTCACCCGTTCATGAGCCAGGTTGGCAATGATCGTTTCGATTTGCTCGATAAAGCCCATATTCAGCATTTCATCAGCCTCATCAATGACCAGGTATTTTATAGTTGATAGATCCAAGGTCCCTCTTTCGATATGATCGATCAAGCGACCCGGGGTTCCAACCACAACATGGGTTTTTTGTTTAAGTTCCTTTTCTTGAACTTGAAAAGGGTACTTACCAAAAATTGCTGCTACTTTTATTCTTCTAAATCTGCCGATATGAAACAGGTCTTCTTTGACCTGAACTGCCAGTTCTCTGGTGGGGGTAAGGACTAGGGCCTGCGGTTTATTCTGTTCCCAGTCCACTAATTCACAAATAGGGATAGCAAAGGCCGCCGTCTTTCCGCTTCCGGTCTGGGACTTGACGATGATATCCTTTTGGGCCAGGACTGCCGGGATCACTTGCTCCTGGACTTTGCTGGGACTGATGAAATTCAGTAAGCTAATTGCTTTTAATAATTCACTGCTTAATTGAAAGTCGTTAAAATTACCCTTGTTCATTGAGAGGTCTCTCTTTCCTTATGACAATTCCTGATTCAGGCCTTCAGAGTATAAGCTTACCAACTATTTGGGGACGACCTAAACTAAATTATAATGCAAATCCATCTTTAAGCAAATTTATGCTTAGCTTTTCACCAGTTCAAGCGGTATCTCAAGGTTTTATTCCAGAATTATCTCTTAATGATAAGTCCTAAGAGTTTTGAAAACGATATTACTTGTTCAGGGGAAACAATACAGCCATCCAGGTCAGCCACGGTAACCCCTAAGCCCTCTATATTACAACTGCTTAAATCAATTCCCTTTAAGCTTACTCCTGACATTCCAGTTTGTTGCAGATTAGAATTGTTAAACGCGACTTTTGAAAATTTAGCTTTGTAGAAGTCAGCGCTGCCAAGTGAACTATTCTTAAAACCAACCTGTTTACAATCCAAAAAACGGAATAAAGCATAACTTCCATCACATTCCTCAAAAAGTACATTCCGCAGCGCAGACTCACTCATATTCATGCCAACCATTTTGCAGTTGATCATTTCTACTTTATGTATGACAGACTGGCTAAAATTCACATTGGATAAATCGCAGTTTTCAAACCTAACATCGACTAAATCGAGGTATTTAAAGGACACATTGTCAAACTTTACGTTCTTAAAAAGCACTTTGTTAAAGGATACATGGTCAGCATTTTGATCCTTGCACAGAACATTGCTAATAATCCCCTTAGTAAATGAATCTTCCGGTAGAATACATTTATCGAAAATTGAAAGTATATCTAACTCCTTCGGGAGACCAGGGGATATTATTTCCAGGCTTGATTTCCTATCTTCCATACTACACCCCGTCTTTAACTTTTTAGTCACTCACTCTTAGGACAAACACCAACTTCATCTCTTTCACATAATATAGAACATTGTGAAAGGAGGCTGAGGTTAATGGAAGTTATCCTGACTAGTTTGGCCCTTTTACTACTCAAAGGGGTACCCCTACTGGTTTCATATATTAACAATAATTCTTTTCCACCCCCTCTGAGTCAAGAGGATGAAGCACGTTACTTCCAAATCCTACAGCGTGTTCATATAAACTCAGATTTAGACGGGATAGATGAAATAATTGAAGTAGAACATGCACGAAACATGCTGATCGAGCACAACATGCGCCTAGTGGCATTTATCGTTAAACAATTTGTCAAAAATCAAGAAGAAAACGAAGATCTGTTTTCAATAGGAATGATAGGCTTAATTAAAGCCATCGATAGCTTCAATCCTAATATTGGTGCCAAACTAAGCACTTATGCCACACGCTGTATCAAAAATGAGATCCTTATGTACTTTCGTAAAGATCGAAGCAACTTAGAAACCTCCCTTTTTAAACCTATTGGACCAGATGACAGTGGGGATGAATTAAGTTTGATTGACCGTTTGAGTGCTGACAACAAACCAATTCTTGATCAAGTCGTAAACAATGAAGATCAACGCGATCTGCTTGAAAACGTAAAAAAACTACCAATCCTTCACCGCCAGGTTCTTAAAATGAGATTTGGCTTGATGAACAGTACAGAGTATTCTCAACAAACGGTAAGCGAAACACTTGGGATTTCACGGTCCTATGTATCAAGGCTTGAAAAAAAAGCCCGCCAAATGTTAATCAAGCTAATGAAAGAGAGAAAACCATAAGCATATAGGCATCAGTAAAATGACAATCCAAGACCGTCTATCAGTGGTCTTGGATTGAATATTGACTTCAGTTTCGACGTATACGACGCCGGCATTGCTAATAATCGTTTCCCATAAACTGACAATATAACTTCTTACGGAGGCTAAAAGGTTGTACTGGTTCGAATGTCGATGGTTTTAGAATTAAGAACGTTACCCGAGTCTGATAACGTGTCTATTTCAAAAGCCGGTCCGTCAGATTCATTTACAAAAACAAACCAAATTCGATCATCACCGGTACCAACTATTTTAGCATCTTTGGAATTTCTGTGTTCAGAATCAGTCACTTTAATCTCTGTGGTTTGGTCATTGTCAATGGTGCCAACCAGCATAGGAAACGGAGTTCCGGAAACTGCTTGGAAATACTGTCCCGAGTGGCCGGAAAAACCGCCTCCCAAAATCCATTTCCAGCCAAACAACCCCTTTTTTACATAGCCGGCATCAATTGTGTTACTATCTCCGGTAAGACGTTTAGTGAAAACAACTACGCCACCCTTAACTTTTTCCTGATAAATTACCCGGCTGCCTCTTCGTCCAGTTTTTTCAATCGCACCATAGACTGTTGTCTCACCCCGTTCAGAATAAACCCAGTAACCACCCGCTGCAAGAACTAAGAGAAGGAACACACCAGTTACCAAAATCTTATTTTTCATGCATAGCTCCCCTTTAGTTTTGGTTTGGATTAACGTAGAAAGTCTGAATTCAGACCCTCAGCACAAAGGTCTTGGAGAAGATTGTGAACCAATTCTCTTCAATTTTACTGCATGTTCCACTGAGCATTAACGATAGGGCCTTTTATTATTAGTCAATCCCACCAGATAGTCGATGCTAGTTTTATAGAATTCGGCAAGTTTAATAAGCGAGGTACTAGGAATATCCAGGACACCACTTTCATATCTTGAATAGGTTGTTTGGCTTACCTTCAGCAAGGTAGCAAGCTCTTGCTGAGTCAAATCCCCGTCTTCTCGCAAGTCACGTAATCGCTGGTACACGGTATTCACCCCATCACTATTTTATAGTATGCGATAATCGCATATTGATTATTATGCGATTATCGCATAAAATAGTGAGTGTAAAGCACTATAGGGGTGAAGAACATTGGTAAATTATAAAGAACTGTATAGTATACTCTTCAACAAAATGACCGATATCATTGAAGAAATTCAACAAACCCAGCGTCTAACTGAAGAAATATACTTAAATAGTAGGGACAGTGAATTTGTTCTTATGAAGTCAAGCCCGGATTCAGACGGCCCAGGAAAGCAAGAATAATTAAACAACACACCTGCTGAAGCAGGTGGATTTAACGTTGCGAGTAAAACTCGCGTTAAGGCTGAACGCCTTCTAAAAAGCCCATCTGCTAAAGCAAGCTAAAGACTTCTAACTGAAACTTAGTCTTCGATTCTGAAGTTATCCCCTTTATCATGCAGTTCCTGATTTTCTATATAATTTCTCACAGTTTCTTCGGTCACTGTGCCTACCGTTGCGCAGAAATACCCTCTTGCCCATAAATGTTGACCCCAGTATTTTTTCTTTAATTCTGGAAACTGATCTTGCATCAAATGCGATGATCTTCCTTTCAAATACTGCACAATTTTACTGGGGGCCAAAGTTGCTGGACAAGACAATAGCAAGTGAACGTGGTCCCGACCTATACTCCCTTGCACAATGGTTATCCCTCGTGCTTCACATCCTTGCCGGATAAGCTCCCTTAATCTTAGGCCAATCTCTCCTTTTAAGATTTTATATCGATACTTGGTTACCCATATTACATGATACTTTATATCATAGATTGCATGGCTGCTTTTCCTATATTCAACCATATTACTCACCTCTCATGAATAATATGGCTGAAAAAGTTCATCGCTAAAACCTTTCCCGCCTTAAAGGCGGGGGATTTAAACCTTGCACATTGAAATTAAAGTTAAATAACCCCCACCTAGGCTTAGATGAGAGCTATAACTATTTAACCTCTTCGCGACAATGGCAATCCCTGCGCAATAACAGCAGAAATCAAACTTTAACCGTCTTCTTCATTACAAACCCCGGCAGTGGCTCCTTCATCTTCCAGACAATACTAATGGGCGCTGAACCATAATGGCTTTGAAAATCGGCAAAGCCAAGACAAGTATACGGAGTAGTAAAAGCTCCCTCTTGCTTATATTCTCTCACAAAAAACAGCACCTTCCCTTCACTGGCTGCTTGGCTAAGATACCTCTGCCCTGTCAAGGATTCCACCGTCGTCCGGCTTTGGGACTGCCAATGAAACAGCTCTTCATTGATGGAATAATCCTGATACATGGTTGAGGGGGAATAGTCCTTTTCAGACTTGTTCAAGGTCACGAAAAAGACATCCAGTTTCTTCTCAGCCAAGTAGAGAACTCCTTCCCGGAAAGAGCTCCTCTTTTGTTCCGTATGTTTGCCCAGAGCCACCAAAATCTGATCAAAGGTATAGGCACAGTATAAGTCGAGTGGATATTCATCCTCAAAACCAATTAAAGGCTTATCCACGAAATCGATCTTGCCGAATTGATAGTCCAGTAAATCCATTAGTTCTTGGTAAAGCCGCTGATCATTAATGGCCCAATAAATTGCCTCTTCTATTGAAGCAAACCTCTTGTCCAGATTACCTAGCCCCTTACCCCATAGTGTATAGTGAACCATGGTTAGCATTGTCCGTTCCACCGTAGTTAAAGAATGCAATAAAGAGCCTTTACTTAAAAGAATCAGCGGTAAGATCTTCTGCATAAAACCAATCCAGCGTCTGGAATTTACAAAAGATAATCTTCCAAGCGCAGAGGCAAGCAATCGTTCCCGCTCTGCATCTGCCTCATATCCCGTCAGTAAACCGGCTTGGGCTGCCAGTCCCACAACCGTTGCCTTTTTGCTGTAGACGTCTTGGGGTGTCACATGATAACCTTCGAAAAACTCCCTAACCTTAAGTTCTTGTTTAGTTTCGATAAGATCATAGAGCTTGCTGATTATATTACGCTTAGTATTAACGGCATTGCGTATGTTCTCCAGAATGTAGTCCTGGGCTTGTTTTTCCAATTGGATGGAGCAGCCTCTGGGCACATTGGCAAAACCCGTCTTGATTTCCTGCTCAATGGTTTTGCGAGACCTGGATAACAAGGCTTTAAAACGGTCTTCAAAAGAATACTTCTGGTGCGCTTGTCCCACAAAGTCCAAGACCGTCAGGGCTTCTTTTCCCTCACAGAGTCTTAGCCCCCGGCCTAACTGCTGCAAAAAAACAGTTAAGCTTTCCGTAGGCCGCAGAAAAAGAACCGTATTCACTTCCGGAATATCAATTCCTTCATTATAAATGTCCACCACAAAAACAAAGGTGATTTCCTTCGTCACCAAACGCCGCTTCACGCTATCCCTCACAGCGCTCTCCGATTCCGCCACCAGAAATTCTGAAGCAATCCCCGCTTTGTTAAAAACCTGAGCCATAAATTCAGCATGCCTCTTATTTAAGCAAAAAGCAATTCCGATGATCTCCCCAGGTTCCAAACAATACTTTTCTAGGGCGCTGATAATATAGCTAACCCTTTTTTCGGCAATGGCTTTTTCGAACACATAGAGGTTCTCCAGTTCCCGTTCATCGTAATTGCCGGCAACCCAGTGAACCCGACTAAGGTCAACATTATCCGTTACCCCAAAATAATGAAAGGGGCTGAGCAATTTCCGTTCAATAGCTTCCCATAAGCGGATTTCAGCAGCCACTCTGCCTAGAAAATATGTATAGATGCTCCGGCCGTCCGCTCTCTCAGGGGTTGCCGTCAGTCCGAGCAACACCTTCGGCTGATAATACTCCAAAAGTTCTTGGTAAGATGGGGCAGCAGCGTGATGGAATTCGTCAATGACAATATAATCGTAGAAATCAGGGGAAGTGACCTCTGTTAGATCCTTCGAGTTAAAGGATTGGATGGAGACAAATAAATGATCAAAGCTATCCGGCTTCAGACCTCCCACCATCATGGAACCAAAGTTGAGATCCTTGAGTATCCCGCGAAAACAAGCCAAACTTTGGCTTAATATTTCCTTTCGGTGGGCGACAAAGAGCAGTTTGTTGGGGCGAGTGTGGTTTGTCCTGCAAAAGTCCCGGTAATCAAAGGCGGCGATCACGGTCTTACCCGTCCCCGTGGCCGCAACCACCAGGTTTTTAAACGAGTGATGCACTTCCCGCTCAGCCTTCAATCTGTCCAGAATTTCCTGCTGGTAATAGTAAGGCTTCAGATCAAAGTGAAACCCTAAGGCATTGGCTTCATCCTGACTGTTTCTTCGCTCAGACTTTAAGGCTTTTCTCAAGCGCTCAGAATCAAGGGTTGGAATAAAAGGGGTAAACTCAAGGTTATTCCAGTATCCTTCAAAGGTGGCCCGGATTTTCTCTAAGATATCTCCGGAGTCATATTGGGATAGCTTGATATTCCATTCCAAGCCGCTGGTCATAGCTGACTCTGAGATATTTGATGATCCGATATAAACGGTGCTGAAGCCGGTATCTCTCCAGAAGACATAGGTTTTGGCGTGAAGGCGGGTCCGTTCCGTATCATAGGAAATATGTATTTCCGTGTTGGTTAGTTTACTGAGTTGTTCTACGGCTTTAAAATCCGTGGCTCCTAGATAAGAGGTGGTGATAACCCGCAGTCTACCACCGCCCATGGTAAACTGGGTCAGTTCATTGATGATTAACCGCAAGCCGCTCCACTTGATAAAGGAAACGAGGAAATCTATTCTGTCACTGCTTAGGATTTCCTTTTTGAGTTCGGAGATCATGCTCGGCTCATGGACTGCCCCAGTAAAGAGGGAGTTCTCCGCGATTGAAGTCTCTGGCCTCACGATCTTTTCCGAGGTAGGTAAAGCTTTTGGCTTGTTTGCATTCTTGTCTACCAAGGCTAGTAAGAGTTGGGCGTCCTGATTTATTAGGAAACTCTCAACTCGTTTTAAGGTCTCTTGATCCTTTTTGAAGCTAAAGCTCCCTTTCTGAATACATTCGGCTATGTATTGTAAGATACCATTACAGAAATTGACACGGTCTATGACGACAGAGTCTCTATCTTCAATATAATCCAAAATCTCACGCATAATTTTCGTCAGGTATTCAGCCAGAATTTTAGAAGACTCAGCTGAATCCAGGGGCTGAGTATCTTTAAAGATTAGTTGCCGATCCACTTTATCCAGATTTTCGTTGATAATTCCGTTGATGATTTGCTCGTATAGGCCATAGATGATTTCGGACATGATGCACCTCTAGTTCACGGAGTGAGATTAGCCTTGAGAAAGCTAAGTATATGGACATAACGGAAGTTCTGTAACTATCATTTTCTTTCTTCCAATTTGGTATAATTCAAAGCATGTACTAGCTCAATGAATATTAGTCATTGCTAGTGGCATAATATAATATCAGGGCTAAACATCGTCAGCGTGGCGATATGACATGCCAGATCTTGCTCTAGTAGTTAGGCCATTATCTCTAGGGCAAAAATGGCCAGCCGGGGAAGGACCGGCACGGTGTTTAGCTTTTACTATTTTTACCCTGCTCAAGTAACAATATCGATTTGCTATCAGATGACATGACCTTCCCTGATAAAAGCCTGTCAATTTCCCTATGATCTATATTTTCGGTATAAATAATATGCTTTCTTGCAATTTGCGCAATCAGCGTTCTGGCATAATAGCAACTATCGAGTTCTTTCCGCAGAGTTATAGCTCTCGATACAAATTGGGGGGTGTTTCCAACATTCTCTTCCATCATCAACAGCATAATTTTGTGGTTTGCATTATCGAGAGGGCCGTCCCGCAGAGCGGTGATTGTATTTTCATTTGAGGCGTTATATGCAATATCATTCATAATATTAAGCGCAATAAAGGTACCTACCTGCCCAATCAGCTTTCTTACATAATCTTCTTTTATCACTTCATCTGGCATTCTTTCTTTTGCAAATTCAATGATACTGTGGACAATATTTTCGCTATGGTCTTGATAACGTTTCAGCATTGCGTAAATGACTTTTTGAGGTACAGAGTACAATGTTTGCAATATCTTATCTATTTCATCTGCATCCAAAGCTCCATATTGATCAATTAGGGCACGACCGATAAGCTGTGAGTACTTTAATGCACGCATCACTATGTAATGCTCCTTATTAACGTCATTTACGTCATAATCAAATATTCCACGGAATTTAATCATATCATGACGTTCTTTTTCAATCTGTTCAACCTGCCAATGGGCATTTTTTTTATCTTGCGAAGAAGGAAGTTTGTCTGATATATCAGCAGATTCGTGAAGAAACGGAATATTCATCTTTTCAAAATCCCACTCAGGATATTCGCCCATCAATTTTATAGCATCATCAGCAATTCTGAGGATAATATTTACATTGTTTCTTATAAATGACAAGAATAGAATTATGGTATCATTTATTCCGAAACATATATGGTTCATGACAAATGACAGCGTTTTAAGGTTTGTTTGGTCTTTCTCCAGTTCTCTGTTTATGGACTTAGCTACAAAATAAGCAAAGGTATTCTTATCGAAGAAACTAACACTAAAGGAATTATCGTCTTCTTTCAATATATGTGCCTCGACACAAGAATTCAGAAACCTCTTTGCGATTATGTCAGCTTTTTTCTTACTGTTATATCCTTTGATAATTCTTTCTAGATCTGAAATGTTGATCCTCTCGGTTTGCAATCCAAAATACATTTGGTCAGCTATGTATTCGAGTACCATAAGATATACATTGGCAACAGAGTCCTTTTCGCATGAAAGGATCGAATTCCTTATATTTGTTTCAAATACCATGGAAATAGTCTGAACGCCCTTACGATCACCGGCACCGCCTTGCAAGAAGTATTTGATATATTGCAACATGTTGACCGGCATGAATGAAAAGAGGCTAGTTTGGCATTGAACCATATAGTCGAGAGCGGTTTTGATTGCATCTATCTCATCTTGTCTTTTTCCATAAATTCCACATACTTTTCCCACAAGTTTGTCACGTGTTTCCTTATAGAACGGCTTAATATCAATGGTGCTAATAGTTTTTCCTTGCAATTTGGCTTTGACAATTTCCTCGAGATCCTGTTTTTTTTCTTTGGTTGTACAAATAAGAAGCTTTCCTGATTCGATTATTCTTGCAATCAAATTCTCTTGCGCTTTTTGATTTGAAATGAGATCCACATCGTCGATGAATACAATTTGACTCGCTCTATCAGCTTGCTCATACGTATTGTATCCGTGTTCGGACATGTTTCCATACTGCTCTTCGAACAAATCGCGGAACATTTTGTCTATTCTACTATCCTTATAATCTCTCTTTTCGATAAGGATTGGCATAAAACCAAGTTCTATTGACTTGGAATACAAATATCGGAGAAGAGCAGTTTTACCAGAACCGCTATTGCCGGTTATTCTGATAGCCTTATCGGTTTTAACCGCAGAAAAAATATCATCGATACCGATGCATTCAACATGTTCGTCAGAGGAGAACGCGTCTCCTTCTGCAGCCAGTTTTGGAAGTACATAATAATCCGTAAAATGAGTCCGTATGTTTTGCTTGTCCTCAAGAAGCATGTTTAAGAATGCATCAGTAGGCGCAAGCCCTTTTTTCTTTTTATTAATTTTCCCGCGAGATACCGGGACGAAAATATTTTCTTTGGTAGCCCAATTGAACTCTAACCTCTCCATCTCGCGTGTGTTGCTATCGTATGTAACCGCATTAAAAGCGCATTCTTTGTCTATATTAAGATTGAACTGTCCTCCCATAATGATATTGAAGGTGGAACCATCGCCATTTACTGTTGTAATCGCTTCCGCTTTATGGTCATGACCAAAGAAAACAAGATCATCGGTAGCTAATGCTTTTTTCAATATTTCTTTGGTATTCCATTCACACCATTCGTAATGATGGTGCATAATAGTGATTTTCAATTCGGCTTCCGGATCACGGGTTAGTTTTTCACCGACATAAGTGGGTAGATAGTGAAATTGTTTATCTTCTGGATCTCGCGTTGAATACGGCGCTGAGTTCAGCAGACAGAATTGCAGTTTAACGTCTCCAACAGTAATAGTGTTCACATCACATATTTTGTCTTTAACAAAGCAGTGCTTGATCGCTGAATATGCGAAAAAGCTTTTAAGACGATCTAACTCTTCAAAAAGATGCTCATCTTTGTTCCAGACTTTGATTTCTTCTGCTCCGCGGCTCCCTTTCGGTAGAATCATGTCGTGATTACCGGGGACAATTTTTGTATGAATGAAACCACAGCTTAAAGCCTCTGACAATTGATACAGGAACTTACCAAGTAAATGCCTGCCCGTTTTAAATTCATTTGGGTCAGCCGTATCGCAAAGATCACCTGAGAAAACTAGAACAGCGCCATCCATTTTACCAAGTGTTCTAATTGCGCTAACGGCCTTATTGAGTTTTTCTGTTAAAGAATGATCCGAACTATGGCAATGCATATCACTTAATTGGACAAATAATAATTTCATTTTTTTATCCCTTCCTATTCTGTTGCATTTCAATGTCAAGGTATGTGGCTTTGTTGACTTCGCATTATTGCTATAATCAGGACACAAGTAAGTTTTTATTATTTTGCCTAAATCTACCACTTAAAAGTTAAAGATCTCAAAAACGGCACCTATTCGACTACTTCCATTTCAAGAGTAATAATACAATCGATTTTATATTTCCAATCTCTTAACCATCTTTTTCTCATTATTGCTATAAGTGAAACGTTCAATAGGTTCTCATTCTAGACATACTCAACATCGATACTTGATTACTCAACTTACACCGAAATCAAAATTCACGCCTAGTTGGTAATTGTAAACCTACACTTCGGATAATTCTTACACCCCTTAAAATCCCCATATTTACCCTTTCTCATGATTAAATCCCCACCACATTTTGGGCAAATATTAGCGCTTACTTGGTTCGCCACTTCAGCTTTCTTTTTATGAATTCCTTCAACATGCTGAGTTCTGGCCTCCTTATCTCTTACATTTAGAGCTAGTAATTTCGCATATATCTCTTCCTTTTGTTGTTCAGTAATGGTTTCCGCTGTAAACTCTCTAATCGTTTTAAGCAATTTTACTGAATATATAACCTTGGTATTTGTCTTAACCTTTAAATTAGCATCAATGGAAAAAACAATAATTGGCACGTAATTCAATTCTGGGTATTCTTGCAAATTCTGCTTTAGAGCCTGAATATGCCCATAGTTTTGTCTTATCGGATTAAAGAACTTTTCCTTCCGCTTGTAAATTACTTGTGCCCAATACTCCCCGTGCTCATCTCCCAAAATCCAGCCCTTATAGTTCTTTGTCTCTATTACAAAAATCCCATAATTTGACACGACTACATGATCTATCTGGGACGTCTTCCCATCAACTCTCAACATCAGATCATTTATGACCTTATATTTCGTAGGATCTAACCTCATCAGAAATGCCGATATAGTTTTCTCACCAATGATTCCTTTGATTTTGGCCTTATACAATCGATAAATAAAAACTACTAAAACTAAAAGCCACAAATACCATAACTCCACGAAAGCCTTTATCATTTGAGCTTCTCCCCCTCATTTCCTCTCTTGGCGTTTTCAAAGCCTATAGTCGCTTTTTAACTCCTAAGCTTTTTCTAAGCACGACTAAAAGAACTTTTCTTTAAGCACCTAAACCCGCTTCCTATAATACTCCTCCAACTTCTCATCACACCACCCAAAAATCCAGTCCTTCTCCTCATGCGTCAGCCTCCTCCAAACATGCCGATTAAACTCCACATACTCAATATCCCGGCACCGGCTAATAAACCGCATATCCTCAAACCGCTTAAAGGGATTGCTAAAGATATTTCTCTCAACATCCTTTCGGGTATATCCATCTTTACAATACAGACTGGATTTCTTCTCAACCACCAGCCCGCTCTCTTTTCTGTCCCTATAGAAATCCATGAAGTAATTAACCATGTCCTCGACTCTAACTCTTCCACTTTCGTCAACATGCTCAAGCATGGCCTTGAGCAGTACCGGCTTATAGGAAAAGCTCATATCCATGGTCCTGACCATGTCCATAAACTTATCTTTCATATTGGCAGGATTAATCAGCTCCCAGCCGTACTGTTTAGCATAGCTCTCCACAGTTGCTTCCTTAAAATATTTAAAGCTCCTTTTATCCCCAAAGGGTACCTCTAAATCAGGGGTTATCTTTCTTTCACGCAGGTACCGTTCAATGGTTTCTGTTTGCACATCCACCATCCTCACAAACTCCAGCTGGGATATCATCCCTTTCACTTCATCCTGCCAGTTAAAAAGATCAATCAGTTCATAATCCGCGGCATTCACCGGGAAATCCAGAAAAACAGCCGGCTTTTCTCCTCTGGCGATTAAATCCCTGTCCAATTCAAACTGCTTCTGTGAAGCAACAACGTACTCTCCGGCCCTATATTCCTTCAGGTTAAACATTCTGTGCAGAGAGTAGGGCATATTAAACAATCCAGCATTATCAATAAAATCGAAGACCATCAGATAGTCCTTACCCGCGCACTTGCGCATCCCTTGGCCCAGCTGCTGAACATAAAGTCCTCTGCTAAGCGTCGGCCTAGCCATGAACAAAACTTCTGTTTTCGGACTGTCCCAACCCTCGTTTAAGAGATCACAGGCACATAAGACTTGGATATCCCCATTTTCATAACGATCTAAAATCCTCGCCCTTTCTCCTGACTTCATAGAACCGGAAACAGCCTCGCAATGAATTCCCTTTTCCTTGAACAAGGCAGAAATATTCTGAGCGTGATTTACGGAAGCACAGAACACCACCGCCTTCTTATCCCTAACATAGTTCAGATAAGTTTCGGCAATCAGCTTACTTCTCTCCGGCACAAAGAGCTTGCTTTCTAAGTCCTGGGCGTAATATTTAATGCCATTGATTCTCACTGTAGAAAGATCCACATTGGTCTTGACCCGGATACACCTGATGGGAACAAGTTCCCCTAATTCCACGGCTTGCTGCAAATCCAGTTTATGAGCCACATTTTTAAAGTCCTCCAGGATACTCTCGCCATCGGCTCTATCCGGGGTAGCCGTGAGACCCAGAGTAAATTCAGGCTTGAAATAACTCAAAACCTTCCTATAAGTATCTGCTGTTCCATGATGACATTCATCGAAGATGATATATCCAAAGTCATCGGGTTTGAAGCCTTCCAGATTTCTGGCGACACTCTGAATGCTGCTGCAGACAACATAAGCGTCATTAGCCTTTTCTTCAGCAACATAGAGTCCTGTCTCAGCCTGATCCCAAAGTTCTTCAAAGGTGCCTTTCGCCTGGGCAATTAGTTCTTTGGTATGAGCCAAAAACAGAGTTCGTTTCCCCAGGCGTTTGGCATCACTGACTGCAGTCACAGTTTTTCCAGTTCCGGTAGCATGATAAAGCAGGGCGATACTCTCCCCATGCTCGCGCATGGTCTGAAGATTGTCTAAAGCTGCTTGCTGATGCTCCCGCAGTTCGATGACCTTGCCCTTCTGCTTAGGCAGATAATCCTCCAGCATTCTAAAGGCAGGCATTTCCCCCACAAAAATCCGCAGCTCATCCTTGACCTTTTCCGGTTGATGCTTAAGCTGGTTGTAAACCCAGCGGTAAACCTTCCAGTTCTGATAGATCAGGCTGTTTTGCTTGGTAAGGTCATCATAATATTTATTAGAAGAAACCTTGTTGGGATTATGATAGGTTTCGCCGTCAATCTCGATGGCGATTTTTAAGTCTTCGCTTTCCAGAGCAAAATCAAGGGAGCGTCTATGGCCATAAATATCTATGACTGGATACTGAAGAAATAGATACTCCGCTTGATCCGGACCAAAGGTATCACAAAACAGCTCAACAAAGAGGTCTTCGGCGATACTGCCCAAACATCCCTTGTGCTTGATCTTTTCTGTCAATTTCCTTCTACCTCTCAGTCTTCCCTGACTTCCTTGAGCAAGAGCCTATCCCGGAAAGCGCCTCTCTCCTCAACCTTTTGCTTCCTGATACTCTCAAATTCCTGCCGGGAAACCCCTTTGTAATCCAGGATGGCGTAGACCACTTCCACTAAATCCGCCAGTTCTTCAACCTTTTGGCTGTCCAGGTACTCCTGAATCTCTTCTCCTAACTTGGCGTTTAATAAATCCAGGTATTCCGGGCCTGAAACCTTTGCGATAATGGCTTTCTTGCCGCTATCTTCGATGATCTGGGGTATTTTATCGCGAATCAGTTTGTTGTAGATTTTTATCCTCTCTGATCCGCCGTCACGGACTTCCTTCTCATCTATTACCGGAATGGTAATGAAGCCATCCCGATCATCGCCGATCACCTTTCCCTTATGCCTGACGAGCCAATAGGCGGCGTAAGCACATAAAAAAGCATCCAGCCTGTCCTCAAGGTTCTTATATTCCTTTTTAGACATAGCCTGAATGCCCGGTGAATGATTAAAGAAATCATTAATATTATGGACGGGAGGATTAAAGTCCCCCAGCCTTTGCAAAAGGCTGACCATCCGCCCCATTTCTGTCTTGGTTGTTTCAAAGGGAACCTTATGTTTGATCTTATATTTAACGGGAAAAGCGTCGGGAAAAAGGCCTAAGGTTATTCCCGTGGGAAAGGTTTCCATAATCACATGCTCTTTATTGCTTAAGTCACCTGTGAGGGCAAATTCCGGCATCCGCTTTCGAATGGCTTTAACCACTTCTTCTCCTCTGACCACCCCGAAGTGTTTGAGCATAAAGCGCCTGCTGCAGGTAAAAACGGACAGATTTCTGCCATGAATTTTCTCTCTCATAATAGCTCCGTCACAGTACCGGGCACCTGTCTCGTTATTAACGATTAAAGGGGCATCAATCCCCACAAGGGCTCCTGCCCGGGCATACTCTGCTACGATATCCCCAATCATTTCGTCGCTGAAAACCCTGGACTCACAATAGATGATTTCCCCATTGTCAGCGATCACACAAATTCCCGATTCATTGGCATAGGTCCAGGCTAAATCGATTCCGATATAATGCATTGATTTACCCCCAAAAACTTTTGGCTTTATTCTCATACCAATCTGATCTCAGTCTTTATTAACCTCCAAAAGCGCGGTCAGCTAAAGAGGTCCATCCCGATTTGCGAGGAACCTTGAGTCTCTTCTCTGACGTCTTCCTCTAAATCGGGCAAATTCATAGCTATTGCAGCCAATTGGTCACAGCGCTCGTTTTCCGGATTTCCTGCATGACCCCGCACCCAATGAAATCTGACCTCATGCTTTTGGATCATCACCCACAGTCTTTTCCATAGATCTACATTCTTGACCTCTTCCGTCTTAGTCCTCATCCACCCTTTACGCATCCACTTAATGATCCATCTCTGTTCAATAGCTTCTGTCAAATATTTCGAATCACTATAGATGGTCACACGGCATTTTTCTTTTAAAGCCTCCAGCCCTTTGATAGCAGCCATTAACTCCATCCGGTTATTGGTTGTATTGGCGTATCCCCCGGATAATTCTTTTCTCTTTTCATTATATAAGAGTACAACCCCATACCCCCCATTGCCTCCGGGATTGCTGATACATCCTCCATCAGTATATATGTCAACTTGTTTTAGTTCGCGGTCATTCATGACCCGGCAGCTTCTTTTATCAAGGAGTGAGCCCCCGGGCATGTTTGGATTAATTTTCTCTGTTCAACATTACGATGCACTGAAAACTCCCCCTAGATTATTACTAGTCCTTACGGACAACCTTTGACGTATAGTTTCTTTTTCGCCGAACTTTTATCTTTTCCTTCCACCATTCACCAAATAATTCAAAAACTATGCAAAAGAGCACCAGTCAGTCTTAAAAACTGATTGGCGCCCTTTTCTATTTTCAAACCGCACAATGATAATGACATATAGTATAAAATGAAACTTCAATAACACCACTTGCTCTGTTTTCCCTATGGCTCAGAGAACAAAATCACTCCTTACTCAGAGATTCCAATAACTTCTGCAGATAATCGATTTGTTCCGGTGACAGCTTTTTCACGGTACCCAGTAGTCGTTGGATCTCCGGGCCCCAGGCCTGTTCTTCTTCTGCAAAGAATTCGGCAAGACTAATGCCCAGAGCAGCACAAATGCTTTCGAGGGAACCTAGTGAGGGTTTAGAATCGTTGGCTTCAATTTTATAAATCGTAGTCGGATCCAGTCCGATTTTTTTCGCTAAAGCATTGGCAGAAATTCCAACGGTATTACGAAAGAACTTGATTCGCTGTCCGTAATTCATCTCATCACATCCTGAATATAATTCATGTTCAATTATAACTGAATCACTGAAATGTAAATATCGTGATTTTAATTCACTTTATATATTGACATAATGAATTAAATTCTATAACCTGTAATTAGGGGTGGTCTTATTGTGGATACAACCGCAAAACAAATTAAAAAGCTAAGAGTATCACTCAGACTGACTCAAAAACAACTTGCTGATTTAATTCATATCGACGAGAGCATGATCAATAAAATCGAAAATGGTCATTCAGCAGGCTCAATCCGAACCTTGACCAAACTCGCTGCCGCCCTCGGTGTTAGTATTTCCGAACTCATCGGAGAACAATCCCCTGAACAGCGGGAGGAAAACGATGTCCAGACAAGACCTCAGTGATTTTGAGATAGGTTATGACTATGTCCGCAAGCGCTATTCCATTTTAGCTAAACGTAACTGCCAGGATTTATGGGAACTGGGAATCGCTTATCTGCAGACCAGAGGGGCTAACGCCGAGCTATCCAGAGGCATGGGCTTCTATTTCCTGGAGTTAGGAATTAAAACCCGCCTCGCTGAGATTATCCCCGGTCCCAGTCCCTCTGGTCCCTGTCTCCCTAAATAAAAACTTTGCAAAGGGGCACCGGTCAGTCTTAACTGCTGAGCGGTGCCTCTTTCATACTAATTTTATGTTCTTGGGTCTTTTATACAACGTAAATTCCGCATGAATTTACCATATACAAAAAGCAATAAGACACCAAGGGTATGAGTTTCCGGCCTAACCGATCTCAAACCCTGGTGTCTTCACTTTTCGCCATTGAGCCAAAGCTCTTATTGTAAAATGCATGTCAACCGAACATCTGTAAATAGATTTGGAACACCTACACGTTCCATCTTTTGCCTTGGTTTTTGGGAGCATCAGAAGACACTTTGATACTTGAGGATGTGTTTTAAGCTTTCTGTGACACTCTCTTCCGATTGATTAAAGTAGGCAAGAATATCTTTTTGCTTTTTCGTCAGCGGGTTGTGCATCATCACCCCCGATGGGTGGACGACGACTTTGATCTTGCGCATTTCGATAAAGATTCTATCTAGGGAGAGACGCTTCTTGAGGATATAGGGCTTTATCGTATTGAACACATACGTCCTCAGAATCAACGCCAGAAAGGCTAAAAACATCTTTCCTTCTTCCGCCTGCGCGGAATGAATTCTTAATCGTTTCATATCTAAATCATTTTTTAGACTGTCAAAGGATTTTTCGATGACGTCCTTCATCCTATAAATCTCCAGGATGTCCGCCGTGCTTTTCTGAAAATCCGTACTCATCACTAGAAAATATCCCATGGTCCGCATATAGGCATCGATGACCTCGTGGTTGGCTTCTACGCTGAGGACAGTATCCTTTTTGTCTTTGGTGATATGAAAAAACGGTTCCGCCTCACGAGGAATGAGCCCTTTGGCTATGGAGGCTTGCCACTTCTTGAAGTCTATCTTGAAACGGTATTTTTCATCCGCCATTTTTTCATCGGAATACAGGAGATGGACTCGACAGCGAAAGCCATAATCACTGCGCTCAAGGGCTATGCCATTAACATCGCCAATGCCCAGATCATAACGCGAACTCTTGACGTTTTCGCCATGGGCCTGAATAATCTCTTGAGATAGAACCAGCCTATTGGGCATACCGATAATAAACCCACGGGTATGTTGGTTCAGATAAAGCAGATTGTCTTTGCTAAAAAACCCTCTGTCCATCACAAAATGCGCGTTCTTAATGCCAACCTTATCACTGCCTTCCATCATGGCGACTAAATGGCTTTTATCAGGGATACTGCCGTAATAGGTTCGATAATAGACCGGTAGCTTCGTCGTCTCGCCAAAGTACATGCCCAGATTGATCTGCGGTAGTTTCTCCTTGTCGCGGTTATAACCAAATTCCACCTCTTCATTGAGCTTGCTATAGGAAGAAATGGAGGTTATATCATAGGCTAGGTATTCTTCCTGTTGGCGTATATGGACCCATGCTCGGAAAAATTCATTGCGCTTAGCTTCATTAATAACTTTCAGAAGCCTTGAGCATTCTTGAGATGCAAGGATAACATCGCTTCCAGTGAGCGTTTCCTCCATCCAGTCCTCACAATGAGACAAAACATTGCCTTCCAGAGCCATATAGATGGCCAGCATTAAGATACTTTGGGCATCTTCGCCGAAGACTCTGTACAGCAACGTATCCAGCTGAGATTCCCGGGTGATTGCCTTCAACAGAAAGTAGCTTCCATAATTCTTGATGCTCTCGATCGGAACAGTCCTTAGCTGTGGTTTCCCGCCGTAAATCTTGAAATAATTATCGTTTGGAATCAACATACCGGTTTGCGTGTCATATTTGCCGATGATGGTTTGGGAACTCGTCGGCTGGCCTTTGTCATTTCGATAGCCTTTGCCAATATGGTACACATATCCTGACTTCTTGCAGGAGACATTGCTTTTCGGCATGGAGACGAAGGTGTATGCGGGTGCTGAGAGTTTCGTCATAAACATCCCTCCTAAAGCCTTATGTATATGATTATATTATACCATATACATAAACATTTATCTTCCCCCTAATATGAAAAAATACCTGTATTTAAGCTATATTTCTATGCTCTTATACAGGTATATGATATTTTTTTGCGGGATTTAGGATACAAGAGGGTTGACAGTCATGACCGGTGACTCATTGTTCTACATGATGAAACCAGATGACTCCGAACAGCGAAAAATAGGATTCCTCTATCTTAGTTCATCTATCCTTTCAAACAGGGCTTCTACACAAGCACTAGTCTCGAATTGATGCATAATCCCCTCGGCATCATAAAACGTTATAATCCTTGAAAAATCATCTAACGCCTCCCCGGACGGGCTGAGTTCAAAGCGGCCGGCCAATAGGTCGGAAAGGATGTGAGAAACGAAGAAGCGCCTTTTGGACTACGTCCAGTTCTTTAGACATCTCCTTCTTCGTTATTTTCATTCCCGAACACCTCAGATAAATCATGAGTGGTTTCAGGCAGCATGTCGATCCCCAGCTTCTCCCTCAATACCCCGCGTATATCCCGCACAAAAATCGGCCTGCCTCTTTCCCCCAATTGAAAGAGCCAGCTGGGAAACCCAATGGCTTTTCTGGCGAATTTGGAACCGAACATGCGCCGGTACTCCTGCCGATCGGCCGCTATCAGAACAACGACAGCGTCCGCCGCAATTTCCTAGTTTGAAGTATCCGAAGCTTCGGGAATGTACTCATATTCTCTCTCCATCATATATAAATGAAACGCCAGCCTGGGCCCGGCCCAGTAATAAGCTTGAATAAAATCCTCCCCTTCGATGGAGCAGCCCGGCAGATCCGGGAAAACAACCGTATATTTGCCGTTTATTCTATCCCGCTCTATAATGGCCGGGAAAACATATTTCCTCTTCATCATCCACCAGTCCTTACTGCATATCTCCGCCGGAACAGACTTACCTGCTCCAGGTCTCATCCTTAAGCCACACATTCAAAAGATCGTACACTTTATTCTTATAAGTGATATCGTCTCTTTGTCATTGGGGGCGATTTGGAGCAGCTCATGCTTGACTTGCTTAAGAGTTTTATCCGGGTTTTCACAGAGGAAGGCGATCTGGCTGGCTCTGACTCTCTCCAATTGGACCTTCAGATCGGCAAGCTCCCCAGTCAGCCCGGTGATAATACTGCTTTGCTCCGCCACTCTTCCGGAGGCCTTCCTGTTTGGTCATTCCCTCGATATCCATATCAAGGATGAATTGCGCCCGTTCCTCCTTTGGGATACCTAAAAGAAGCACTGCCTGGCTGTAGTTCAAATTCGGATTCGAATCCGAATTTGAGGAGAAAAACTGTCCGGCTCCGTATTCTGTAAAGATACGCATCAGTTTATTGGCCCGGCTCTGGGAAAAGTCCACCGACTCTTCCAGCCACTTGCCCCATTCTCCATGTTCGAGCAAGGCCTTGGCCTCCGTCAGCCGCCTTCCGATCTCCACGGCGGCGGCCAGGCAGATTCTCTCAGTCTGATATTTGATCATGTTAATTTCAGCCGCGATGACCTGGGTGGTGCGTCCGCTGATAATGTCCGTGCCGGTACCCGTCATGGTATCCACACTCCTTAGGCTAATGTCACTCATAGGATATGTGGACAGACTTAAGAGTGTGACATGATTACAAACGATCTCTACGATCCGCCGGTGACCTAAGCAATTTACCCACAAAAAAGGAAGCGCCTTTTGAACTGCACTCAGTTCTTGAAGCGCCTCCTTCTTTCGTCTTCATTCCAAGTTGATATTTACCCATCACCCGCTCGATAACCTTTGCCTCCTGAAATTCCTCACCTTCTACTGCGATTTAACGAAAGATAAAGTCATCATAGAGGGTTTCCGGTGCACTGATCAACTGTCCATTCAACGTGGCCCGCAAAGATGCTTTCTCCCTTTGAAGCTCTTGCCAATGAGATGCACATCTTTGTTCAAATACCGGCAGCACAGGCTTTTGCAAGGCAAGATACCGATGCCATTTTCCGGGAGCTTGACAAATAGAACCTGTTTACCATAACTCATCTTACAGAGTAGAGCGTCTTCCATGCTGTGGATGTTGTCACTGGAAAGACCGGTATTGTTCCAAAAGTTCTGGACTGTAAAATTGGTATATTTAATAATAGTACCTAAAGGTTTATTTTGCCCCTTGACATATTTGATATATAAACTCATAATTTAATATAGAGAGTATCAATCCAATTATATAGTAATGGAGAGGCAACTGTATGTCTAAAGAAAAATCCGATCGTCGTTCTTACACTAGTCCCCTGCGTAGTAATCAAAAGGAAAATACGCGTGATCGTATCTTAGATACTCTAGCGGAAATTATCAGTGAAGGGCGCATCCTTGATTTTACTGTAAAAGATGTAGCTATCCGTGCCGGTATCTCTTATGGTACGGTTTACCGCCACTTTCCGACACGAGAATCTTTCCTGGAGGCTCTTTATGAAGCAGCCTCAACTATTATCGCACAAAGCGCACCTTTTATACCTCAATCGTTAGATGACATTCCTGCCATGGCAGGAAATACTTTAAAGATATTCGAGGAGAAGGCAAATCTCGTTCAGGCTTTCACGATAGCTTTGCTGGTTAACAATGTTAAGCCAAAAAGCAGGAATCAGCGCGATCAAAAAATACAAGCGTTGGTTATAGAAAATGCCCCACACTTGTCCGCAGGAGCCGTCAAAGAGACCGCTGCAATAATTTCTCATCTTTGCAGTTCTCTAACCTGGACAACTCTTAAGCAAAGGTACGAACTTAACTCCGAAGAAACGACTGAAGCAATGAATTGGGCGCTACAAGTACTGATCAACAGTCTAACAGGGCACGAAAAAGATTAGTTAAATGCAATAAAACCCATAGATAACTAATCAAATTTAGAATGAGAGAATTGGTATGAAACAATTAGTTTGTTTATTTAAGGAATTGAAAACTGAAGATCAGCATTTGGCAGGCGGTAAAGGAGGAACACTCGCTTACCTTTATCAACACGGTTATCCGGTGCCCAATGGTTTTATTATTATGCCGGCCGCCTTCGAAAAGGACGAGTTAATACCTGAAGCCTGGAACCAAATCCAAATGTACCTTAGACAACTGCGTCAGACAGTTGATGAAAACGCTTTCGCTGTCCGTTCATCTGCGCTATCTGAGGATTCTTCCACTGCATCTTTTGCCGGCCAATTTAAAACTGTGCTTAATGTTGGTACTGACGATGAAATCAGAAAGGCGATTCAAACTGTGCGCCAATCACGGCATAGTGAGGATGTGCAGGTTTACAGTCGCTCGAAAGGCCTTACTGTGTCTCACGACATGCCTATAGTAATCCAACAAATGGTGAAGTCAGATATTTCAGGCGTTTTGTTTACGGTAGACCCGGTTACTAATAACCGAAATGAAATGGCCGGCAACTTTATCTTCGGGTTGGGTGAAAAATTAGTGTCTGGTCATATCACAGCGAATACTTTCAAGCTGCGTCGAAAAACAGGAATTTGGCATAGCTTTAGCTATGATGGATCGCCGAAACTTAAAAAATTCGCTCCTAAGCTCTACAAACTGGCAAATCGTCTGGAGATGGAAATGGGCTGTCCTCAGGATATCGAATGGGCGATCACTAGCAACACATTATATTTGCTGCAGTCCCGGCCAGTAACCACCTTGATCGGATATAATCCTATCACCGGTGAGTGTAACGATAGCTTGACTGGCAATTACCTATGGTCTAACGTAAATTTCGGCGAAGCTATCCCCCAAGTGATGACACCTATCACTTGGACTGTTCAACATCAAATATTCGAGTCGTGGAAGTTGCTGCCCGGATATCAATCATCAGGCAATATTGGTGGGCGTATCTATCTTAATTTAAGTATTTATGCTTCGGTATTAAGTGCTTTAGGAAAAAACAAACAAGGGATAATTCAATTTTTGGAAGGTTTATTATACACACGAATCCCGGAGAGTATGGACATTCCCATAATATCACTGTCTAAACGATCTACGGTTTCCTTTCTTATTAGTTTTGGAAAGTTAATACTTAAACAAATTCAGACAACCCGATTATTACCCAAATTCCTTAGTTCGAATCCGGTTTGGTGCGAGAATATGCAAAAACAGATCCAAAAAACAAATACCAAAGCCGAACTTAATTCCTTGTGGCAAAGAGAAATTTTACCTCACCTGCAGAACACTGTTTGGTATGTAATGGCTAGTGTTACTCAGTTTTCAGGCTATACCATTAAACTACGACGTGAGTTAACCGAGCTAATTGGACCGGAAAATGCAGATCTGTTTATATCCGGACTGAGCAGCAGTTCGGACGTAAGAGACAATTCGAAACTATTAGCAAGTCTTGGACCTCTTCTTGGCATATCAAAATTGGCCTGCAAGGAAATCACCCGCAAAGAATACATAGCTTACTTTGGCCACCGTGGGCCAAATGAGTTTGAACTATCTGTTCCTCGTCCGGCTGAAGACCCGGGCTGGCTTGACCAGCAGCTGGCACAATATGAGAGTTCGCCCATAGATATAGAAGCTCTGCTCATAAAACAGCGCACCTCTTTTGCCGCTGCCTGGAATCGTTTTGCAACAAGCCATCCCCAGAAGGTGCGATCTATAAAACGTCGTTTAAACAAAGTTGCTCCAAAGGCTCGCATACGCGAGGCAGTTCGTTCCGAATATGCGCGTGATCGTTGGGTTGCCCGTATGTTTGCTCTTCAAGCCGGGCATTTAACAGGCCTTGGAGATGACATTTTCTATCTGACAATCGATGAGGTGTTGAATGTTCTGTCTGGAGAAGAGGCAGCAATAGAATATATCCCTGCCAGGAAGGATATCCACAAAAGGTACCTATCTTTACCTGCCTATCCTTCGATCATATGTGGCCGTTTTGATCCGTTCCGGTGGGCGTTAGATCCCATGCGGCAAAATGGCATATATGATGCTAATGGCTCTACATCCTGTTCTGAGAATAATTCCAGTCAATCGAAGAGTCATATAATTACAGGCTCCTCCGGGTCTGCCGGTCGATATGAGGGATTGGTTCGCCGCATACATACTCTGGAGGAATGTGAACAACTTCAGAAAGGTGAAATACTGCTTACCTCTCAAACAGACATCGCTTGGACACCACTCTTTCCTAGGGCGGGAGCAATCATCACTGATGTGGGAGCACCGCTGTCGCATGCAGCTATCATTGCTCGCGAGTTGGGTATTCCGGCAGTTGTAGGTTGTGGCAACGCGACCATGTGTTTGCGGACCGGCGATCGTGTACTTGTCGATGGTGGGCAAGGCGTGGTACGACTCTTGAAGTAATTTATTTCGCATATTTACACGAAATATATCATTGACGGTAACCACATCTGCAAAATATTATTCTTTAAGCCATTGATTCTCATCACTGGTTTTCTCTTTGTCTATGAACATCATAAACAAAGGGATGCCTTAGCCAAGGCATCCCGATAAATGTTTTCATTACAAAGCAGCTCGTCCGGGTCTGAAACGATCTTCAGAGCTGGTGTCGGCTCACTGAAGTGATTAAGTATTTCACCACGCCAATTTTTCAACGCACTCCTTCTCCCCGTTATCTGTCTAATCTCCAATGACTTTTTGCAACCCTTTTAAGAAGACTGCAAAACTATGAGATTCGTTTTCACTAAGCTTCATATAATTACTTACAGCCCGTGCACCGCTTATCTTCTGGTATTCCGGCACTAGTAACTTTAAGACCTGAGCAGGATTGCTTAACCGATCAGGTTGCCGATACTTTGCTTCTCTTTGCCGACGGGCAAGGCTTGTCTGATTGTAGGCTTTTCCCACAGCCGCTAAATCACCCAGGAACCAGGATTCAAGCTCATGACATACAATTCTCACGAGACAATTTTCCCTTCCGCCTACTTGGCAGAGTTCTAACAAACGCTTTTTCAATACTATGCAATCGTTACTATCTTGATCGATCAAAACCACAAAACGTGTCTCAGGTTGCCTAAAGGCACAAAGTTTCTTGGGAATCGATTTTTCTAAGTCCTGCTTACCCTCATGATGAATAATCGTATAGGAAACATTATCAGGTATCACTTTAGGTAAGATCGCTTTGAGCAATTCTTTCATGGAGGGTTCTTCAACTAAAAACACGATTTCCTTCATAGAGGGCTGGCCCCTTTAAAAAGCCCTTGTTTCCAAAGATAACCGGGCAAATCCCCTGCGGCCACCAGATTGCGCAGGAGTTCATCCTCCGAGGCTCGCCTAATTTGGCTAAACCCATCCACTTTGACCAGCCAGAACAGTTCCTCTAGTTTAACCCCGTTCACGAAATCAGGAGAATGCGTTGAGATGAAGACTTGCCCACCTGCCTCCATATAGCTCCGGAATTCTTCCGCTAACTCATATAACAAATCGGGATATAGTTGATTTTCCGGTTCTTCGATACAAAGCAACGGATGAGGGTTCGGATCACTTAAAAGAAGTAAGTAGGCAAACATTTTTAAAGAACCATCTGAAACATACCGTGCTATAAACGGATCTCGAAAGGCTCCATCCTGAAACCTTAAAATAATTCGCCCATCTTGAGTTTCAGCCGCCTCAACCGAAGTTACTCCCGGAACTCTTTGTTCCATCTTTCTTAAGACGTCTTGAAACTTTTCCGGATAATGTTCATGCATAAATTGCGCAACCAACGGCAAGTTTTCACCCGTTGGGGATAGATGCTCTGCATAGCCGGCGTCTTGACTTGATCGAGCCGCTTGAACATGAAAATCGGAAACATGCCAGCCTTCAATAAGGCGTCTAAAAGCCGCAACTTGCTTAAATTTTTTAAACTGACCTAAACCTTTAATCGCTAAGATATCAGGAGAATCCAGCCTCTGTTCTTCTCGTTTCTCTTTCGCCCCGGCACTGCCGTACTCACTCTCATTGACAATGGCAGTTCCAGACCCATTGGAAAAATCAAGGAAGTGCCAAGGTTTACCTTTTTGACCTCGTCTGTATTTTAAACGTTCACGAGTCACAATGGGTAAACCCCTGTCATTAAGACCTACGTTGAGTTCGTAAGTAACTAAGGGTTCGTCCGGTTCTGGTCGGAACTTAATTTCGATCTCGATCGGTCCCTTTGCATTACGCGAGATAACCTCCTTATAACCTCCTCTTTTAAGAAGGGCTGCTTTGACGTTATCGGTCAAAGCATCGTGCAAAAAACCGAAGACATCAAAGAGCGTGGATTTTCCCGTCCCATTGGCACCCAAGAAGACAGCCATATCCGGCAAATTTGTGATTTTAATATCTTTAAAGACTTTGAAATTTTTCAGTCGCAGTTCCGTAATCTTCAAACTAATCAACTCCTCTCTAATTAAGAATTAGTTCTTCAGAACACTTCCAAGCATTCTCATATATTGTAAAATCAGAAATATAATCAATAATGCCTATACCATCTTAACCCTTCATCACGACTCCAAGCGGACTTGGGCATTGTTCTATAAATAGCTTAACCTAAACATTGTCATGAATTACATTTTATTTTTTGAAACTTTATAATATTTCTAGATAATTCTTTGCTATTCTAATATTCTTCATCCTTTTGCTAATCCCTGCCCAAACTATTCACTTTTAGAATATTCCAGGCTCTTTATTAATTGCCTTTTTGGGGAGCACAACAGAAAGTGCAGCGCACAAAATGTTCGACAGAGTTCTAATTCTATAATTCGCCACCACACCAAGAATGAGAAGCGGAAAATAGCGCCTCCCGTTACTTGTTCTCCATACTCCATATTAATTCACTGGCAATATTCGGGCTATCAAGCCGCATAATGCTTTCTTCCGTACTACCAAAACTCAAAAGATTAATGCTTCCGTACCATACAAGCTTTTGGTCTATAACTGCATATTTTTGATGAATCCGTGATCTAAAGACAATGCTTATACCGGCATTTTTCATTATATCTACCGTCTCCTGTATCCTACTTCTATCCTTTTCCTTAAAATCTTCACTAGGTCTTGTTACCACGATAACTCTTACGTTATTTTGTAAGGCAACTATAAGATATTGCATCATTTGTAAGGTTCGCTTCCTGGTAATGAAAGGACTGACAATCAATATCTCCCTTGCCGCATTAATAACATCATTGGAATATACTGGAAGAAAATTATCTTTAATATAGATACTATTGACGGACTCCTCCGTTATTGATTCGCCTTTAGCTTTATAGCCAATGGAGGCATAGCCGTTAAGCCGTTTATGATACATCTTCTCCAACATCCTGATATGGATATCCACATAATCATAGATTAGAACTTCATTCTTATTCTCAAAAAGTCTGTGCAGCCTGCCAGCATATTGCTGGAGGGTTCCCTTCCATGATATTGGCATGACTAAAAATAGGGTATCCAAGCGAGGTTCGTCGAAGCCCTCTCCGATATATTTTCCTGTAGCTACTATGGTTAGCGGTTTGTCTGCCGGTGTTTCAGATATTCTCGCCATTATTTCTCTGGTTTCTTTTATCCCCATTCCACCTGTAACAGCAATCACGTCGGGAATTTTTTCACTCAATCTTTCCGCAAGCAAGGCAACATGCGCAGTTCTCTCAGTTATGACAAGGCAGTTCCTGCCGCCTTGAAAGCTTTTTACGATATCATCAATGATCCGCTGATTCCTCAATTCATTAACGACTATCTCAGAGTACAGTTCTTGAATGGATACATCCTTTTCAATCTTATCGAGGGGGACCCTCATTGCCGTAAATCTTGGTATGACATAATGTTCAAACGGGCGTTTTGCTGCTTGTTTCTTGGCATCATCTTTATATCGTATAGGACCACACTGCATAAAAATAATGGGCTGATGCCCGTCCTTTCTGATAGGAGTCGCTGTCAATCCATAAACATACTTGGCGTTGGAATTTTTCAGGATCTGCTCAAAGCTAAAGGCTGAAATATGATGACACTCATCGACGATAATCATGCCATACTCTTTCACGCAATTCTTCACTTCACCCATCCTGTTTAAGGATTGCAGCAAAGCAATATCAATGATACCGCCCAAGTCGTCTTTGCCTGCCCCCAACTGTCCGATATTATCTTTTTTCCTTTTCCTCCCTCTTGGATTTCTTCCAGCATCGTCTGGTGAAACCTCATTAATTATCAAAAATTCCTTGAGCCTTTTCTTCCATTGGGACACCAAGCTAACTTTGTCAACCAGAATCAGTGTATTTACATTCCTCTCAGCAATCAGTTTTATTGCTGCAACTGTTTTTCCGAAAGCGGTTGTTCCCGAAAGCACTCCCAGATCATGTTTTAACAATAGGTTGACAGCCTGTAGTTGTTCATCTCTCAAGATCCCTTTAAACTGTACATCGATGGTATTGCCATGATTCGTCTTATCTATAAAATCAGTCTCTATCCCAAGTTCTGTACAAAGAGCCACTAAATCTGACTCACAGCCTCTCGGGAGGCAAAGATATTCTTCGGTTTCATCAGAACAAGATATTATCCTGGGTTTGTCAAAGGTGGGCAGACGCATTGCCTGGGCCTTATAAAACTCCGGATTTTTAAAGGCGGCCAACCGTTTTAAATGGTTTAACGCTCTTTGCGAAACTCCGGTTTTAGGAATGAAGAGCATGTTTGCTTTGACAATTTCTAAGTTATCGGAAAAATCATCCTTGGATAGCTTGACTCGGTTAGTTTCCCAAGGCTTTTCAGACTCTGTTTGATCATCTGTTTTCAATAGTCCCAATTCATTGCCATAACAAAGTTTTGCTATCAGTCTATCAACGTCATCTTCAGAGAGCTTCCGAACAGCAGCTAAATAGGCCCATTGGTCTTTGAAGGGTTCAAAGTTTTCATCGACAAAGACACTGTTGTTATTAGCCCTGGCAGTTTTTTGCAAAGGCAAAGCTATTAGATTCCCCAAGCCACCCTTCGGCATAGTGTCCTGATTGGGGAAAAACCTATCATAGGATTTAAAGGTAATCTCGTGTCTCTTATTCATTGCGTAGGTAAGTAACGCGCTTCCCAGTTTTCTTGCCAGTGATGCCGCAATCGGCTTTTCAAAGAAAATCCAGGCATGGGCTCCTTTACCTGATCGTGAGCGTTCAATAACTATGGGGAAGTCAAATTGCGAACATACTTCTCTCAGCTGAGTAATGTCTTTTTGCCACTCTTCTTCATCGAAATCAATAGCCAAGAAATAGCAGGTTTCATCAAGGCACAAAGGATAAATTCCCGCAACTAAGTTGTTTTTCCCTCGCAAATGATCATCAATAACTCTTTCATCTAAAACTGCATAGGCCTTATTTGGGCAATCGACGCACTTTCCCATCGGTTTTCTGCATAGCTCCGATTTCCATTCGTTTAGACAGGACGGTGAATATCCTGCCGTCCCCTTCTTTTTATTTTCCCACCGTTTTCCATAGACATCATCCCGGCCTTTAAAGTATGACATAAATAACTTAACTTTTTCCTCTGGGTCTGACTGATTATCTATTTCAGGGGGCAAGGCTTGATCTTCAGATTCATGCCTGAATAATTCTAACGGAAGTATCGTTTGATGAGGTATATTCTCAACAGCAAAATCAGAACACCCGGTAATTGTAACCTGATGTTCTAAAGCATCAAGCTTTGCCTTCAAGTGAACTATTTCATCCTTTAGCTTACAGTTTTCCTTAATCAGAGTTTGATAATGCTTCAGCAATTCTTCAAAGGTCAATAGTGTCACCCTATTTCACGTTTGTCCTGATTTGGGATACTATCTATAATATACCATAAATTAACTTTATATAATCTTTAACCTTTACCCCAAAATTAATGACCGGGTATCTTTGGATGCAATTGTTCAATTGCCCATGCCTTCATTGTTATTGGCTGCAAGACCATTACCTGAAATCCTGCAGCCTTTGACTTTTGTATAAGAACCATTAAAGATATATAAGAACTTGTTTTTAGTACATTTTCATTATGATACAGATCTATCTTATGCACCTTTAGTTTCGCACTGCCTTCAGAGCAATATCCAGCTGACTTCTAATCTTACCTTCCTCCCCGCTGCCATTAGTGGGCAGCCTTAAAAAGCAAAACTCATATTTCCGCAAAATCTCATCCTTCATGGCATCCTTCTCTAGCTGTGAGGGGTTATTTTCATGAAAAGCAAACCCATCCACCTCGATAATCAGAACAGGCTGCTTATCCTGCTTATGGAAGATGACGACGTCAACGGATGCTCTATTGTTAACATAACGTTGTTCCTGTAGGGTAAGCTTTTCCAGACTCTTGAGGAGATTTTTCACCATGACCTCCGTAGTAAAGCTCAAATTATCATACTGCTTTTCCTTAAGAATGTCGTCTAAAAGCGTATAGATAATGTTCTGAGATTTGTATTTTGAACGTCGACTCAGCCTTTGGCTGAAAGAATGCAGTTTCGCTGAATATTCTTTGTACAAGAGATCAAATACGGAGACAATTTGGCTTTCAATAATATTCTGGTCCAACGTATTGTACTCCATGTAGCGGATCAAATCGCCGATTTCTTTTCCCCGTCGCTGGAATAAAGAGTGATCTGTCACCAGGACAAACTGCTTGATTGCTCTGGATACGGCAACATTGATTTTACAGGGATCATCCACAAAGCGGAGACCGCTTTTTCCGTCCCGGGTGTCATCCAAGACGGTTGACATAATCATGATCTTCTTTTCCCGCCCCTGATATTTATGAATAGTGTCACACTGGATTTCTTTCGGAAGCAGTCCGGCGGCTGCGCTTACCTGCTTGACATAAGGTGTCGTAAAGCCGATTTCCTCACTATCCTGGGCTATACTGGGATTCTGCAATACCTCCCCGACTACTACATCTATTTCTCTCTGATTGTATTTTCCCGGTTTCACACCTGTAGTATTATTGCGCATATGATTGCCCTCTGGGGTACGATAGAGAATTAAAGGATTAGCCTCCATATCCTCTTGAGTGAAAGGAACCAAGCCGCCTTCATAGTATTTCTGATTGCAAAATTCAATAATTTTGGGGTGGCAGCGATAGTGCTCTTTCAGCATGACCTGAGGAATACCCTTCTCCCCATACAGGGCAAGGATTGAAGACAAAATATTATGTTTAAAATAATTAAAAACAGGATCAGCAACCTGTTTAGACAGTTTACCTATTTTCTTCTCATCAACGATCTGCGGCAGCTGCTTGATATCCCCGACAATAATGGCATTTTTGCAGCAGGAAAGAGCCAATACGCCCGTCAATAAATTCACCTGAGAGGATTCATCGATGATGACATAGTCCAAAAGGTAATTATCCGGAAGCGAATTGCGCAATGAGTAAGTTGTGCTCAGAACAATAGGAAAGTGCTGGATGAATTCAGCAAACATCGGTTTATAATTTTTGATTGTAAACTGGGGAAGCTTTTGCTTACGGTATTTTTTAACCAACGCTTCCCTGAACAGCAATTCGGAAGCCTGCTGATGCTCTTTCAATAATTGATCGAATGAATCGTCCGCCAATTCTTTGGCCAATTTTGCTTTTTGCTCTGTCAAAGCTTCTATCTTTAATTGATAAAATTTCCGCTGCAGATTGATGACCAGGTCCATGTCATTTTTCAGAAGAGATTTAAAATCTTTAAAACCGTAAGAAAACAACAGCTTGATCTTATAAAGAAAACGATCCACCGTTCCTCTTTGGTTAGCCAGATAACTATCGGCTAAGAAGGCAATAATTTTTTCAGGGCTGGTCCGATAAAAAGAAAGCTTTTGAATCTCCGGAATGTCTTGTTTCTCGTAATAGGTCTCAAAATGCTCCTGTTCTGTCAGGAAAGAGGCAAGTTGCTGCTGAATTCGTGCCTTTTCAACATTAACTTCAAGAAGACGGTTGATTTTAGTATTTAGATTGGTGATCTTTGCTGTCAGTTCCTCTTTCTGAACTCCCCGCTCCCAGTCCTGCACATTGCCTTGGGGCAAACAGCTGAAAAACTCTCCTTTGTTCTCATTGCTTCCCAAGGCAGCTACCAGAAATCCATAGCCGTCTTTCTCCAGCTTGTCTTTCACATTTTTAACTGCCGCATTATTATCGGATACGACGGCAACCGTTTTGTTCCGGGTAATTAAATTAACCAGGATATTCAAAATGGATTGGGTTTTACCCGTTCCCGGAGGCCCTTCAATAACCGAAACATTACATGACAGCGCGTTCTCCAGGGCCTTCTTTTGATTCAGATTAAAACGGAACGGAAAGATAAGGTTCTGGAGATCGGGGGCTGATTTTTGCAGAGGTCTTTTATTGATATAACTGCCGAGAACACTTTCCGGACTGACAAATGTAAGTTTATCGAACACCTTTTCCAGAAAAGATTCAGCTTCATCTTCTATGGGACTGAAGTGCGCAATTTCTTTCCAATATTCCAGGATGTCTTTTCCCATTTCATTGATGCCGTTGCTTTTTATACTTAATTCCGTCTTGTTGAACACCTGACTTTTGCTCTTCTGCCTGAATCTAACTCTTACCATCGGTCCAAAATCCAAGATATATTCAACATCATACAGCGGCATGTCCCCCCAATAGGCTGCTTTATCTTCCATATTAATCGTCGTCGGATTTTCACGGATAAAGGTGTTGCTGCGATGATAAGAATACTGACGGGAATTATTATTGAAGATTACATGCACCATATAACCTGCATTATTATACGTTTCAACCTCTTCTGTCTTATCTTCGCCATTTAACCAGATTAAGTATTGATTAGGATTCATCGATTCATGTCCTTTTTCCTTTTGAAGTATTTTCAGCCATCGGCTTTTAATAATTTACTATTATTAAACGATCTGACCGGTTTTTTCAAAGTCCAACGCAAATTTTACTTCCTGCAAATCCAGATAATCATGTCTGAATGCTTTCCTCAGTAAAGGCGGAGGAATAAACTCATCGTACTTCTCCAATTGTGGTGCTTCGTCTTCTTGCATAAGCTGCTCTGTGTCAGAAGCGCCGGCTATAACCCTCTTAAGCAAGGAATTAAGGTCAATCTCAGACCCGCTCTTCGTACTGAAGGTAATAAAATAGGGTGAAAGGCCACCCACATTCCTTATTTCAAACATCTCTGCTCCCCCATAACGCAGGCACCTTTCCAGAGTCCGACAAGCGACTGTTCCCAGCCAAGGGAACAGGCAGTAGCTATTACCTCCTAAGGGGAGAATATTGGTTTTCAAGACCCCGGTCTCCCGGGCTAAATCCCGCACTTCAGATAACCGCTTAACCGCACCGGGCTGAAGGTATGCATAAGTAATATCTTCCTCCAAGACCCGCTTCATGCGCTGCAGGATCTTGGAATGAATAGAGCCTCCCCCGCCGTTCCAGGCAGTACGGACCTTGCCCTTGACCTGTTTGGCATAAACGGTCTTGCGTTTCAGATCAATCTCCGTGACCTCCCAGGTCCGGCCGGCTAGAGCAAAACGCTCCCCTTGAGGCGGCGGCGACAGAATACTGCCGACTTCCTTGGATTCATCGCGTACTGCAAATTCTTCATTGTCCGGAAATACCGAATAGAAGCGAAAATTACGCACTACTTGCTCCCCGGTTAAACCCACCAGCAGTCCCCGTTCTTCCGTTTGCTCAATATGATCAATTTCAATCAAGTAAAGTAAGAGCTGCCTGAAATCCTCACTGGAAATGTTCTTAAAAGGGCTCAAGGTTAACACCCTTTGGGCCAGTGCTGACGGTATCAATTCTCCCATAGCAGCCAGGGTACTCATGGTTTGATGATAAAGAAGACTAAAAGGATAATCCTTAGAACTGACCGGCTCAATCCAGCGTTCTTCCAAATACAGCTGAATAATAGCAATGGCTTGAAGCAGTGACCAGGGAATCCGGTTAGGGAGCAGGTCATTTGCCCCTTGATCTTCCTTACAAACAAACCACATTTCCGAAGGAGTACCTCTGCGGCCTGAACGTCCTAAGCGCTGGACGAAGCTGGAAACGGAAAAAGGGGTCTCCAACTGAATAATTCGTTCCAGATATCCCAGATCAATCCCTAATTCTAAAGTAATGGTGGCAGCCGTAACACAAGGTTCCGGCGATTCCTTCATTGCCTTTTCTGCCGCTTCTCGCAAAGGAGCCGAGATGCTGCCATGGTGAACATGGTAGACATCCGGCATCCTTTTACTTTCAGCCAGCTGACGCAAGGTGGCCACCGTGTACTCTGCCTGCTCCCGGTTATTGGTAAAAATCAAACACTTCTTATTTTTGCTCTGCTCAAAAATATATTGGTCAAAGGGTGGAATCCCTTGCTTGGAAACTTTATCGGATTGTTGTTCCGGTCGGTGTTCCCGCTGCCCTTCCGGCCCGTACAGATTTGCGGCTTCCTTTTCTTCCTCAACCTCGTCATCCTGATAAAAGTGTTCCACAGCCAGACGAATTTTCTGCTGCCCCCCTTGAACTATGGGAGTGATTACCGCCCTCTCCGTCCCGGATGACAGCCACTTTTCAGCTTTGGCATAATCACCCAAGGTTGCGGAAAGACCGATTCTTCTGGGCTGATGACCGATCATCCGCGTCAGCCGCTCCAGCTGACAGAGAATCTGGCCGCCCCTGTCCGTCCCCATAAAGGCATGGACCTCATCAATAACAATAAAGCGGAGATCGGCAAAGAGCCGCAAACTATCCGTACTGCGGTTGATGAGCATACTCTCCAGGGATTCCGGGGTAATCTGCAAGATCCCCCGGGGATTCTTCAACATCTTGTTTTTGTGGCTTTGAGATACATCCCCGTGCCAATGCCAGGCCGGAAGATGCGCCTCTGCCAGCAGATCTCTGAGCCGCACAAATTGATCGTTAATCAAAGCCTTTAAAGGGCCGATATAGAGAGCGCCAATACTTGAAGGCGGATTTTCATGGAGTAAGGTAATCACCGGCAAAAAGGCTGCTTCGGTTTTTCCCGAGGCAGTGCCGGCGGCCAAAAGCAAGTGGGCGTCCGACTCAAAGACAACCTGGCAGGCTTCCACCTGCACGGCCCGCAGTTCTGTCCATTGATGATTATAGATGTATTCCTGAATAAAAGGGGCCAGCCTGTAAAATGGATTGCCGCTCATAAGCTGAATTCCGCAAATTCATCATCTACGCCTATTTGTTCCGGATCTTGATCGGCCGCTCTCAGTTTAAAATCAGGCCCATACAAAACTTCACTGCAAGATATCCGGGGATTCTGCAGCAGGATATTTAATATCCCGATAAAGTCCCGGACCACCTCTCTTGGTGTTAAAAGTTCGTCGGCGCCCATCCGTCCTGCCACTTCCTGCATGAAAGCCATCATATCCTGCTCCGTGATGCGGGGTTCATAGCCATAATGCTGTCCATGGACTTCAACCAAACGCTTAAGCAGTACAAATATTTCTTCATGAGTCAGGGTCTGTAAGCGGATAATCGGGCCAAAGAGATCCCGCAACCCTCCCTGACTGAACCTGCTCTCCGCCAATCGGGAGCGCAAGGCCTCATAACTGTATAATCCCCTGCGCTGATCCTCCACAAATTGAGGAGTACCGCCCAAAAGGATGCCCAGATGCTGGGCCTTGCCCTGCATGGTATCGTTGAACATAGTCAGTAGCTTTTCGTAATTGCTTTGCCTGGCTATACTATTGCTGATTTTGTAGAGGTTAACTCCTTCATCAAGGAACGTAATCAAACCTTTATAGCCTATCCGGACCACGAAAGACGCCATCAATTTAATGTAGTCATACCAGCTTTCGTCATCAATAATCATCTGGACATTCAGAAAAGCTTTAGCCTCGGTCTTAGTGGCAAATTCCCCCCGCAGCCAGCGCAAAGCAGCTGCTTTTTTACTCTCATCCACCTGACGGTAACCATTCCAATAAGCTGTCACCGCATTGGCGAAGTCAAAGCCATGGACCAGGCCAGACATCTGGTTTACAGTCTCAAAGATCTTGAGCTCTACCGCCTCGCCAAAACCGTTAGCCTGAGGACGCAGCCCTGTATCTTTCATAACCTCCATCTGGATTCCCCCAATCCATTTTTCCAGGATTGAGGCCAAAGCGCCGCCGTCGGGTCTGGTCTTAGTCGATAAATTAGTCATCAATTCCCGGTAAGTAGCCAGCCCCTGTCCTTTGGTCCCCGTGAAACGGCGCTCCGGTGACAAATCCCCATCGGCAACGACATAATTCCTTTCCATGGCATAGTTACGGAGTGTTTGCATGAGAAAACTCTTGCCGCTGCCATACCTTCCGACAATAAACCGGAAGGAGGCTCCCCCCTCCCCCACATTTTCCAGGTCAGACAGAAGGGATTCGATTTCTTCTTTTCTGCCCACCGCTATATACTCCAGTCCGATCCTGGGAACCACTCCCGCCGACAGTGACTGGATTAATGCGGTGCTGATTCTTTTCGGTATTTTCATTTGACTCATTCCATTCCCGCCTATCTTATGCTGTAATTTTCTTAATCATATCCCTGTATTCCTCATTGATTGCCGGTGGAAACGATTCTACATTAATAATTATATCGCCAAGATTATCCAGGGCCAATTCATTGATGGAATCAATCAGAATTTCGGGCATCATCAGGGACTCCCCGGCAATTTTATCGATCCTGGCGATTAAGTCCTCTTCCTGGCTGAAGGCCTTCAAAGCCCGGTATTGAAAAGCGGAGATATTCATCCGGAAGCGTTTCCACTCCTCAGAAAGATCCTGCGCCGGCTTGGAATGTTCCGGCTTCTGCGGCTTTGCCTCTTCCAGGCGGGGTAAAAGATAGTCCAGTTCATCCCGGAAGTCATCGGCAACAATTTTCTGGCTGCCTTCAACGGCAATGAGCAGGTCGCCGAGATAGTTAAGAGACAGCTCATTGATATTGTCAACCACCGAGTCGACCAACAGATCAGGAAACAACCCGGATAATGTTGAATCTTCTAATACCCACAGATTTTCTGCCAGGGCTCTGAGCAATCCTAATTGCCGGTCATCAAGCTCCTCCAGCAATTGATGAACAGGCTCCAAATCCGTCAGCAATTGAACCGGCGTTCCCTGAGGCCTCTCTAAATTGCCGGCGACAGTCTTCTCTCTTCCGGGCCGGGGCTCCTCCTTGTCTTCGGCTTGAACCTCAATTTCAGGGATGATCAGCATATCCCGTACTTTATTGGAGTCTTTGAGCAGTTGGTCTATTTTAGACGGATCCAGCTCGATTTTAAGAGAGGACTTGGTTGCCGGTTCCAGACTTTCTATTTCGGAAGCCAGAAAATCATCGATCCAGATCCTGATTTCAGATTCAAGTGCATAGCTCCGCAGCCTTCCGTTGTATCCCTTCGCTTCTCTGAGCTTGTTTTCAGTGTGTTTGATCACGGCGGTAAGAAATTCCCGTAAAGGTTTGTGCCTGGTGTAAGGAATCGTCTCCAGGGTAATCTGCCGGCCTGCATCATAGCAGTGCACCGCACTGCGGAAAGGTGCATGCTGTATTTTCTCCCTTTGACTGGGTTGAAACATATCCAGCATTCCTAAATGGTGCTGTTGTAACAGAAACTCATTAACTTTTTCAATAGTTTTCGGGATATATTCCGCCACAAGGGCTTGACCGCTTTCATTGTAGAATTTACTGCGGAAAAGATTATAATCCGAAAGCCGGTTAATTAACTCCAGGGGAAAACGATAGATTCCGGACTTGTTATAGCGAGTCAGGATGGTATCCAGGTAAACAGAATTCGCGTTCCGGGTGTCGAGTTGCTCATAGATTTGCAGAGGGTCGCTGTCGCACCCAAACATAACCGCATAATCCATAAGCCAGTCCACCAAATAATGATCCAGCTTCGGATAGCGCTCCCGGTAGTTGATCCATAGATCAAACAACTGCCGGTATCCATCCTGAGGCCTTAAGACTCCCACATTATTAATCAGTTCATAGACATGAACAAAGATGTAAGAAAGATCCGTGTCGGGATAAAGTCCTTTTCTGACCTGCCCCCGCCAGTAAAAATACCACTTCTGCTGTTCGGCGCTCATGGAACTGTACGTCGGCCAATAGGACATAAAGGGAATGAACCTGGCTTTAGATTCCACATGTCCGACGAGCTTCTTTGCTTCTTGGAGAAAACTTTCTCCGTTATAATAGCCCGTATAGGAATTAGACGTACTGATTTCAATGGAGAAGCTGAAATCCAAGTTGCCCTCAGCAGTGGCTACTTGTACCTTTTGTTCAGTCCTGAGGGGAATGGGCTGGGCCTTACCCGGCGAATCATTCCGAAGGGTAAATTCAGCCGGTCCCCCTGGTGTTTTTCCGCCGCTTACAGGCTTTTGCCGCAATCGATAGGCCGGCGGCAAGGCTACTCTCTCTTCATAAGGATTGCGAACCCCATACTTCCAAACCGTATCTCTATCCTGAATGCCAAACAGAGTTGAAAGGGCCTCCAAGGATTGCTGATGCTTGAAAAACCCGGTACCGCTAAACAGGCCGAGGACCAGGCGCGCTTTACAAGCGATGAGATTGTTATATAGCTTTGAAGTGCTGGACTTAAGCAAAGCATCGGCTTCCAGAATCATGAGCAGATCCCATTTAGCCCGGCTCAGCCCCGGGTAATTTTCCAAGGCATTGGGAGTCGCCATATACAATCCGGCTGCATTGCTTTTTATTTCCGGATCTTTCTTATTTCCTTCATATTTTGCGGAGAGAATGGCTTGCCATTGCTCCGTCATTTGGCTGAAAAGAGTCTTTTTTCCCACCACCAGCACCCGGATTTTAGGGGATTCCCGGAACAGACCAGTCAAAGTTTCCAGCAGAGTAATCTCATAATCGGCAAAAGCTCCGGTAAAACCTCCGGGAATCCCCCATTGGATCAGGAACTTCAGATGTTCAGCTGCAATCCTGCCCGGTGCAGCATTGGCGGGCAATTTCAGCTCCGGAAACTCAAGCCGCTGCCAGGGGCCATCAAAACGCTCCGAACCTCTCAGCAGAATTTCCGCGGCGGATAACCTAAGGTAATTGCTTAATGCTGTTCCGTCAATTAAACGCCCCATGGGCCCTAACCCAAGCTGTTTCAAACTTTCCACGGGACACCAGCCACTCTCCAAGCGGATATATTTTTTATCCGGTTGAATTTTCCTGGAGAGATCTTCCGCTTTAATTCTTTCATTTCCCTCCACAAAATAAGGAATCGCCTCCGCATAGCCTATACCATTCATTTCTCCTCTGGCGATGGAAAGAATAAGCCCTCCTCTGTTTTCCGTCACCCGGTGTCTGTCAGACAATTCCTCCAGGTTGCCTTTGATCCACTTTTTGATTTTAGGTAGGATTTCCCGCTGAAAGACAGCAATTTCTTCACCCCTGAGGGTAAACTCCCCGCTCTGAAGCGGAATTTGCAAGGAAAGCCCGGCGGGATTAAATCCCTCGCAAAGTGAAGAGCCTGCAATTATATAGCCTGCCAATGAAGGGATTTCAGCGATGCTCCCGGGATTTACCCGCCAGAGAGCTTCACAGGTGACGGAATCTATAAGGACCCGGTTGATTTTAATAGTGCAGGCAGGTTCTGCTTCCAGGACGACTTCAGATTGTACCGGGAAACTGCGCCTTTGCCATTGGGGAAGGATCGCGCGGAGAAATTCAAGGATTTCTTGGCCCTGGATTTTGTTTTTTCTGAGCCAAAGGTCATCGTTTTCAGTAAAGCCTGGCATGTTCCAATAGCTGTTTTCTGATACATATGTGCCTTCTCCCCAATATTCTCCCCTCAGTTGGGGTTGGATAGCTTTTTCCGAGCCGTTCCAACTATACCGGATTTCAAATCCTGCCGGCATTTTTCCGGGCTTGAGCTGCTGAATTTCCTGGGGTATTACAATCTGAGGCTTATTTTTTTGCTCCTCCGAAATTAAGCGGGCCAATTCCTTTTTTACATAGGCTAAGTTTCCCAGAGGAATTACTATGCGTCCTTTCTCATAGTTCACCCATACAGCTAGATCACCTAACTGCGGATATTTATTCAGCAGCTGAGCGAAGGGTATCGCTCCGGCTCCTTTATACGCATTTAGATAGAATTTCTTGTCTTCTGCAGAGAGAATAATCCGATACGGGGATCCGGAAAAGATACCGGAGATTCCGGATAGAATGTCTTTAAAAAGGCTCATCCTATTTTCACCAACCTTTGCATTAGCCTATGAACTGATTTAAGGACAATGAAACCTTTTGATATATTTCTTTTAAAAATTGTAATTTCCTGTATTGATCTTTACAAAAACAAAAATTTCAGATCTTTTCGGCATTTCTTTTTTTGAAACCCAGATATAATCAATTTTCACTTTTCTTCAGACAAAAAACGCCGACAGAATTCACTGCGGCGCAACTAAGTCTATTTAACTTTGTCATATGAATAGTTAAGAGCCTTTACATCATAAACGGTCGTACTTGTACACTTTAATAAACTGTAATCAAAAACTGCCAGATTAACTCCATCAGGGGACATAGTGCTAATATATTCAATACCGTCAAACCCTTTGCTTTTTATGTAATCGCTTACATATTGGGTCGGCAGATAGTCTAAAAGACTGTCATGACGCCTAAGTGGCTTGGCGATCTCCTGGCTGATCATTTTTAATGGTTCAATATTTACAGCGTGACGGGTAAACTCAATCCCGTAGGATTTGGAAGCGATAAATGGACTAATCTTATCAATCTCTGCCAGGTTAATCACTTCCATATCCTTTAGCAATTCAAAACTCCCAATTGTCACATAATCGTAAACTCCCGCTCGAATCTCATGCAGAGTTGTTTTTACGGTATCTGCCAAATAAAGAATGCTGATTCCCTCGGAATTGGCCCTCCCGGCTGATGCTAAATGAGGCGGCGGGGGACCCATATCATCTGTTGAAAAACCCTGTCCTGTCGGACATATCCGCCCGCGATAAAAAGTAGTACCAGCCTTATAGGTCTTCCTTACACAGTATATGAATTGGTACAAAACATCTTTGTTTAAATAATCCGTATGAAATCGGTTCTTGCGTTTAATTACCTCAACGAAATCAGCCCAGGCAAAATTTTTTATGATTCCATTATCCTTTAAATACCCTTGGTCTTGACTCTGCCATAGCCCAACAGGAGCATCAAACAACTCGGGCTGTTCACTATATTTTTCATGGCAAATGCTTGTAATCAACCTATAAATGCACTCCGGCGCAACATTAAAAATATTCCACTTAGAATAAAGAATGTTTTTCAGCAAGTCTGTACTATCTTTTGGGAAAGTCTCCGGCAGATTTGCCGCTGTAGTATAAGCATCCAGCAATTCATCAAATAAATCGGACAAATTGGTATCTGTACCGATTTGATATGTAGAGGCATTCTTTTGTCCACAAAAGCTGCAATTGCCGCTTATATTATAGCCCTGAATAATCCCTTTGATTTCAGCATCCCTAAAGCAGTTGGTACAGCAATACATATTAACCAACCTCGCTCAAGTATTTTCCCATTAACTCCAAATGATGCATCAAGGACAGTTTTTTTACGCTTCCAAGTCCCGGATATGTTTGATTTTCGTAATGTTCCAACAAAGTTTTTAGCCCTGATGTTAATTCAACCGACTTAGGTTCTGCCTTATACCAGGTTGCCAATTTGGAAACCGCTTCATAGAATTTTTTGGCAGGGTTAGCTATATCTTCATTTGAATCAGAAACAAAATGCCTTACTCTCAGTTCTTGATTTTCAGCAAAATACACGATATGGATCGCAACTGCATACGGGGCAAAACCGGCTTCAAGATATCCGTCTCCTATGACTGAATAGTCCGCAAACCCTGAGTTACCATCATCCTTAAAATACAAATGGCTATCAGAAAAAAATTCATCGGGTTGCTTGAGATAATCGGCATTCCGGTTTTGTTTCTCAAATTTATCATTGAAGAGAATCCTATTCCGTTTTACTCTGCGCCTGAAGGTACTTTCGTCCGGGATCAAAGCATATTTAGGATTTACATCAGCAAACTCACGCTCATAAATATCCAAATAATCCCGGTTAATATTAACAACGAGCAATTCGTTCTTAGCGATACCCTTCTTAGTCCAATATTCCAGAAGTGATTGAGCATTTTCCTGCATGATTATGGACTTGATGACTGTCTTAGTTTCATACAAGGTTAAAAACTCATTTTTGTATGAGGCTTCTTTCGATCCATCCCGGACATCTCTTAAATCTTTCAGAAACGAACCTACCGCTGGATTCCTGATAATTGAGATCGGATGGTCAGCTTTGATGTGTTCGGACATCGTCTTAATGAGCGTAGGGGAAAGCTTCACCGGCTCAACGACCGGGACCACATAGTCTCCCAACAGATCATTGGATACCAACTCCCGCAAAGCCAATAGCTCGTATTGTCTTCCGCGTACATAGGGAAAATACATACTCTCATCCCCCAAACTTCTGATTTAGAAAACGATTGAGAGCCTCAAATTCCTTTTTCGCCGGATTGGAAAAGTATATGAGCGATTTCAATTCATAGGGGACACTTTGAAAGAAACTAATCTCTATTCTATTGCGTTCTTTCAATACCTGGATTGACATGGCATAAGCATGTTCAACCGGTATCTTTGCGAACAAAGAAAAACACTCATCATAATAAAACACTTGAGAAGTAATGGGCAGCCGTCCAAAATACTTTTTCAGGATTTTCTCATATTCCCTTTTGTGCAGCACCTTAAAAATAGCCAGATGATTTAGTTGTGAATTGTCCTCTGTAGGTTCCTTGCGCAAACGCCTGCTGATTGCATTCTTCTTCGTAAGAACATAAATACCCACCGGGGTATTTTGCAAAATGGCCGATATCTTAGCAAAATTGCTTGCAGAAGTAACTACACACACATGGTTAAATGCCTTATAGTAATCCCGTAACTGTGTGTCCAGACGCTCAAAAGAATCTAATTCCGTTTTTATTTCGTACACAACAGCCTTACCGTTGATCAAAATAAAATCCGCTTTCGATTTTCCGATGGGGATTTGGGTTAAAGCTGTTGTAGTATTGATGCTGTGCTTACCCAGTAAAAGTTTATTCAGCAAGGTATTTAGATAAAAGTATTCGTTGCGATAGGACGCTGACATGAACTTATATACTTCGCTAATGAGCTCTCCATTATTCTTTGCTTCCGGATCGGCAGCATATCTTCGCACAACTTGGCTATAAGTTGCGTTATGATTGCCATTGAGTAAATTATGGAAAACATTTTGGGTAAAGAGTTTATTTAGTATCAAATTCTGAGCAGCTACAAAAACCCCCTCCCCTTTTCACTATATTTTCCATTTCATGATATCATACTCTAAAAAGCTTGGGAACCCTCTTCTTTAGCTGTAGGTACAATTGAAATAGGCCCACAAATGGTGGGCTATTTCAATCTGAGTGCGCTCAAATGCTTTCTGACTTTTCTAATTGTATATATAAATTTTCCAACTCTAACTGCGCAAGAATAAGCTTCTTTTCCGAATCTGCAGACATGGCCTTTGCTTTCTGTGCTATCTCGATAGCATCAGCAATCATAGCGCTGATGCTGACTATCATCCGCTCTATCTTTTTATTCTGTAAGTTAATGGCTTCCCGCTCCATAGACCCCTCCCGAATAAAAAGCAAAGATTTGACACATATTTTAAGGGAATATCCCTTAAATGTCAATAAGGGATATTCCCTTAAGGCATACTTATATGTGAGGTGGTTGCTGTGTATGTGAGAATTCGTAATATGCGGGAAGATAGAGATATGACCCAGTCCCAAATGGCAGAGTATCTGAGAATTCATCAGACAACTTACTCTGATTATGAGATTGGCAAACTAAATATCCCGGTACAAGTTTTGGATAAAATAGCCGACTTGTTTGAAACCAGCATTGATTATTTGGTAAACCGCACGGATGTAGAAAAACCCTACCCTCACAAGAAATAGTTTTAAATAAACACGGCCCAGAAACGACAACATTGTCATTCTGGGCCATGTTTTACTTCTCCTCATCCTCGGCATAGGAAGGCAACGGGATGGAAGCGGCTTTTTAGTCCCTATATCAGATAATAGCAGGAGCAACTGTTATTGAAAGCTTATCTGAAGTTCTTTGCCTAGCGCATTAGCTATCTTAGCTAATAACTCGATACTAGGATTGTATTCACCACTTTCTAAACGTGAAATTGCAGATTGTTTTGTGTTAATTTTATCGGCTAGTTCTTTTTGACTTAACCCTTGTTCCAATCGGAGTCTTATTATTTCACGCTTAATATCATAGAGAACTTTAAGATCATCATATTCACCTTGAACTTCAGGATTTTGAAGTAATTGTTTTTTCACTTCATCATGATTCACTTTTGATCACTTCCTTTAAAGTAATTAGTCATTCGTTTTAAAGAAATATCTAAATCTGTTTCTTAAGCTTTGCTTCCTTAAGCCACTGGGGAAATTCATTCAACAGGCGTTCGTACAACTGCTCATCCGATATCCGGTCAATATCATCCAGGGCAAAAAAGTTGGCATTATCCACAACTCTGCCTGCCATGGTATCCAATTTTTCCAGGATACCATAGTCTTCCCGCCCAATACCTACAAATTGCCAAAACAGCGGCAAGCTGGCGGCGTCAGTAATCAATTTCCGGATCTCTCTGTTTTTGTTGATTCCTCCGTCTGAAATAAAGACGATAAAGGCCGGAAGGCTGCTCCTTTGCTCTTGTTCTTCTGTATAAAAACCTATAACATCCCTGATAACCGGCGGTTCGTCATTCCTGCCGAAGATCTTGCCCTTGAAACCACCGTTTTTGGCCTTGTTTAGAATTTCTCTTTCTATGTACCCCTCATATGTTTTCTCCGAAACTGCGGGCAGGCGGTGAAAGCGATGATCAAAAATCCAAAGATCCAGCATTCCATCATCATCAAAGTGGCTGGCAACCGCGGTAATCCGGTCGAGCAGATTTTGTACGGTCCCACCTTTGTAAAGCTTAGACATTGAGCCGGAAATATCAAGCACTAACCCCACCTTAGCTAGCACGTTGATTAGCTTTTTCTTTTCGAGAACCGCGCTTACCTTCTTTTTGAGCAGGTCGATCTTCGATAAGTTTACAACCAACGGTTCCTGAGGGGCTGCCTCCTTATCCAGCTCAACCTCAATTCCAAAATTATTGCATAGGGCTTCAAGCCCTCCTTTAAAGCCGCTTCCTATGGCATTGAATTTCCAGGCTCCATTGTGACGGTATAATTCGGCAGGTACCAGAGCCGTTTCAACCATAAGCTGTTCCCTGACTTCATACTCCAGAAGAACCTCCCGCGTATCTTTATTTAAGACAGCTACCCTTACCTGGTCAATCCCGCCAAAGTTCTGCCCCTTAGCCTCAGCGCCATGAATAGTTATTGTGAAAGCAATCCTGCAAATATCTTGAGGAAGGCGTGCCAAATCTATAGCTATTTGCTCCCCACCCCCGTCACGAGCCAGAGAATGATGAACCGCTCCATTGCCCCCTGCCGGATTATTATAAAAAATGAAATCCTGGTCAGCCCGGGTCTTTCCGTCCATAGTTAATAAAAAGGCCGCAGCATCAATATCGTAGTGAGAAGGATTGCCCCCGTCTTTGACATGCCAGCTAAGGTTAACCACCAAATTTTTAATATCCGGTCTATTCTTTGTAACATCTGCCTTTTGCCCCTTGGTCACATTCATATTATCACCCTTTCAAGGTTTTAATCAGTGCCTCAATAACTATGCCCATTTCTAGACCACGCTTTACTCCTCCCCATCCCCGGCATAGGGAACAATACTCTTCTTAACATTCCGGACTCCGCCCAGGGGGTTTGTGACATCCCCCTCATAACGGGGAATAACATGAATATGTGCGTGAAAAACGCTCTGCCCGGCAGCCGCTCCTACATTAACCCCCACATTGTAAGCGCTGGGACGGAAGCGGCTGTCTAACAAATCTTTTACTTCCTGGACTAATCTCCAGGTGCCCAGAACTTCTTCTTCGGTTAGGTCAAAGAAGCTTGCGACATGCCTCTTGGGAATAATCAGAACATGTCCTTCATTGACCGGGAATTTATCAAAAAAGGCCAGGGCCAGATCGTTCTGGACAAGGATAGCTATCTCTGGGAGCTTACAAAAAATACATTCACTTACTTGCTTCCCCTTCTTTCCAAACGATGTGATTTTCTCTCTATCTGGATTATTGTTTCCTGTGTTATCATTCTGGTCTTGGTGGTGCTCTACTTCTTTAACAAATCAGAGTTGCAGACTACGCAGCTTACAAAATTTCATTAAGTTTAGGATAAACCTTAAGCACATTTCGATAAAATACAGCTTCGTGATGCTCTTCCGGTATAACATGCTTGATAAATTCTACATAAGGTTTAATAGGTACGAGCGGCCAATCTGATCCAAATAGAACTTTATTATAGCAATTCGAAATGACTAAGGCTTGTTGTATATACTCGACGTAAAGCCTTTTATCTTTGATTTTCATCACGTGCTCTTTATTCCCGGCGATGAGTCCGGATAAGTCTGCGTAAACATTATGATTCTTGGCGGTGACCTCTGCTGCATCAATCATCCACGGGACGCCCATATGACAGATCACAAACGTAACGTCCTCTTGTTTTACGGCTAACTCATCAATGGTTAACGGATGGGAATATTTTAAAAGCCCTTTTGGGGATTGTGTATCGCCACAATGAATCGCTACGGGAACTTCGTATTTACGAGCAAGCTCATAGATAGGATCATAAATCGAATCATACACGTAATATGGAAAATAACCGGGATAGAGTTTAATCCCTGTCACTCCCCTTTTTTTAAGTTCTCCTTCAATATAATCAAGCTCTTGATGATCTTCCTTAAGCCTTTCAGGATTGACGCCTACACAAGAAAGTAAACCTTCTACAGTCCCATCTGCCAAAACAAATTCTTCCGGACTTCCCGAAGGTTGGCTGGGCTCCCGACTGGGCGTTGACATGATGATTCCAGCTACAACACCGGCTTGTTCGAACTCTTGTCTTAGCCCTTGAGCACTGAATTCCACTTGTGATATATTTTTCGCCGTTTCATTAAATCCAGGGCGACATGAAAAATGCAAATGCGCATCAATGATTTTCAAAATACCATCTCCCGTATTTAGTTTCCTATTATAATTTCTTCATTATATCATATCCTCATTTTGTTATCGTCTTTCACAATATCATAGGCATCAATAGGAACAACAGTAGCAGCCTTATACTAACAATCCACCGGTGACAACCATGTTTTCCGGCAGGTTCAAGATACTCAGCAAGGGCTGATAATTGGCAGAAGCACACCCTTCAAAGAATCCCACCCAACATGTTCCCAATTCAATAGCCGGGGCGTAGAGCTCAGCGTAGGCCAGGGAAAAATAGGTATTATCCCGTCCACGGGGGTGAAACTCCTTTGAAGTCATAGCCACAATCAGACAGGGAGCGTTCCGTAATATGACATCTTGACCGGTTTGGCGATAAGTTTCCACCACTCTGCTATAATACTGTGCCCCCGCCCCGCCAAGGCCGGCGGACTGCTCGGCTGCGCCCGGAAAGGCCACCGTTCTGAGTGCAGACACCAGTTTTTCTATTTCCTCTATGCTGCGCCGGTAATCGCGGAGGTAGCCGTTCACATCCAGGTATTTCGTTTTTCAGTCAGGGATGGCTGGTTTATATTTCAGGCTACTGCATAATCGTCTCCGCCGGCACAGACTTACCTGCTCCAGGTCTCGTCCTTAAGCCACACATTCAAAAGATCGTACACTTTATTCTTATAAGTGATATAGGTCTCTTTGTCATTGGGGGCAATTTGGATCAGCTCATGCTTGACTTGCTTAAGAGTTTTATCCAGGTTTTCACAGAGGAAGGCGATCTGGCTGGCCCTGACCCCCTTATAGCCCTTGGCGGATGAGCTTTTTTGCAGGGATTCCAGGGAATCCTTCAGCTGCCTGGCCGTTTTATCCAGTTCTCCTTTAGCCGTCCTAACCTTCTCCAATTGGACCTTCAGATCGGCAAGCTCTCCAGTCAGCCCGGTGATAATACCGCTTTGCTCTGCCACTGTCTTCCGGAGGTCTTCCTTCTCCTGCAGGGCCCGGTCTTTCTCCTGCCGGGTCTGCCTCCGTTCCTTGATCGCTTGCCTGAGTTCCTGTTTGGTCATTCCCTCGATATCCATATCAAGGATGAATTGCGCCCGTTCCTCCTTTGGGATACCTAATAGAAGGACCGCCTGGCTGTAGTTCAAATTCGGACCCGGATCCGAATTTGAGGAGGCAAGCTGTCCCGCTCCGTACTCTGTAAAGATACGCATCAGTTTATTGGCCCTGCTCTGGGAGAAATCCACCGACTCTTCCAGCCACTTGCCCCATTCTCCATGTTCGAGCAAAGCCTTGGCCTCCGTCAGCCGCCTTCCGATCTCCACGGCGGCGGCCAGATAGATTCTCTCAGTCTGGTATTTGATCATGTTAATTTCAGCGGCGATGACCTGGGTGGTGCGTCCGCTGATAATGTCCGTGCCGGTACTCGTCATGGTATCCACACTCCTTGGGCTGATGTCACTCATAGGATATGTGGACAGACTTAAGAGTGTGACATGATTACAAACGATCTCTACGATCCGCCGGTGACCTAAGCAATTTGCCCACAGAAAAGGAAGCGCCTTTTGAACTGCACTCAGTTCTTGAAGCGCCTCCTTCTTTCGTCTTCATTCCCGAACACCGGAAAAGCTATCGTTTCCCTTTGTTAACCGGCACCAAGCAGTTGTGAGCAGAACTGGATTGCAGTGAGACACTTGCAAGCACGCCAGCCCGACAGATTGTCTAACCGAAAGGTTAGCCGGATTTACGGGTATAAGAAATTACCGCAGCCCTGACCAGAGGCAGTTATTTCTTCTTCATGATCATAACAATGAGTGAACTATTCCAGAGTTCAGGCCGTCTCATAAAACGAGACGGCCTGATTTGTATTGATCTTAGAGTTACGCTATTTTATCAGTTTGGAGAGTTCCTTGAACAGAGGTGTACCTGATTGCTTCAGCAAATCAAAAACGACGGTTTCTGTGTTGGTAACGACTGCTCCCATAGATGACATCAGGGATAACCCATTTCGGTAATTTGCCTTGGTCCTTGAACACACCGCATCACCCACTACGAAAACCTGGTAACCATTGGCAAGTAAATCCCTGGTCGTTTGAAAAACACAAACATGGGTTTCCGTCCCTGTAATCATGATTTTCTTTCGTCCCAACCCCTTCAGTGCCGAAGTTACCTCACTTGTACAACCTGAAAAGGTCATCTTTTCGTAGGTGGACGATCCTTCGAGATTGTTGCTTAGCTCTGAAACAGTCTTGCCAAGGCCTTTGGGGTATTGTTCTGTGACGAAAATAGGAATATCTAATTTCTTGGCAACGGAAATTAAGGTGTTGGTGTTTTGAATGACTTGTTCTCCGTACTTCATCACAGGAAGTAATTTCGCTTGAATATCGATGACCACTAGCACGACTTCGGCCTCATTTAGAACATATTTGTTCAAGGTTAACACTCCTCTCCAATATTATTCGGACATGATTCCTAAAGTATCATCGCTGCTAATCACTTGTGCTTCGAGATTATATTCAACACACCGGCGATTTCTCCTTCAAGCGCTTATTATTTCTTGTTAAACTTTTATTGCCTCCAGTAAGGCCTTGGCTTTTTGTTCAGTTTCTTCGAATTCAAATTCCAATTCAGATTCACAGGTGATCCCGCCGCCAACCCCCAAATGGTACAGCCCGTCTTTATAAACTGCGGTACGAATCACGATATTAAAATCACAGCTATTATCGAACGAAAGGTAACCGATCGCCCCGGTATAAAGCCCTCTGCGTGAATGTTCCACTTCATCAATGATTTCCATGGCTCTCCGTTTCGGTGCCCCGGTGATTGATCCGCCGGGGAACATGGCCAGCAAAAGATCCATCGAAGTCATACCTTCCTTTAGTTTTCCGACAATCGTCGACACCAGGTGGAATACCGTCGCATAGGCTTCAACATCGAACAACTGGGTAACTTCAACACTGCCCGGTTCACAGACCTTGTTCAGGTCGTTCCGCTCCAAATCAACGATCATCAATAATTCGCTTCGGTCTTTCGATGAATGCAACAACTCCGTCCGCAGGGCGTCATCTTCTTCCGGGGTTTCCCCTCTTCTTCTGGTCCCTTTGATGGGGCGTGTCTCCGCAATCCCGTCCCTTAATTTTAAAAACCGCTCCGGCGAAGAACAAACAATCTTAAAATCCCCGAAATTCAGATAGCCGCTAAAGGGTGCGGGGTTGTTCTTATGGAGCCGTAAAAATACCTCATAGGGCTGCATCTGACTTTCCATGATGATTTGACGGGTCATATTGGCTATATAGATATCCCCTTCAACAATATAGTTAATGACCGTGTTGATGGCCTCGTAGTATTGCTCTTTCTCGAAGTCAGAACGAAGGTTAAAACCTCCTTTTTTCAGCTTAGCCGGTGATAGGTTCGTTGGGCAGGAATAAAGTCTTTCTTCGAGCTCCTTTTCCAAAGCGCCCAGACTGTCTTCCCCGTGATACAAAGGGTGGGCGGCAGTCAGATAAATTGTTCTGTTCCTGTGGTCCTCGATAATAAAGTGCTCATAAAAGATAAATAGTCCTTCCGGAATATCAACATCTTTAAGATGGCGGGATGAGACGCCCTTCGGCCTCAACCCGAAATCATAGGCCAGATAACCGATGGCTCCTGAAAGCAGCGGCAGCGCCGTGGGATTCTCTTCCTCATGAACCTTTAAATACTTGGAAATATAGTCGGCAAAGCTCCCCTCCTGAAAGACACTGTTGACAAACAGTTCACCGTTTCTGTCCTCAACCTTAAGATAAGGATGGATGCCGATAATCGAATAATTTCCGTACCTATTTTCCAAAGAAGAATCCAGGAACACGGTATCTTCTTCGTCAGAATAACAGGAATAGATGTCAACAGCAGGATAGTAGCGGCTCCACTCCTTGTAGTCGGCCATCCTCTCTCCTCCTTTTTTCAGCAATCTTTACAAAATTCTTAAGTACCTCATAGCCATATTGGGTCAAAATTGCCTCAGGATGAAACTGTACCCCGAATATCGGCAGCTCCTTATGGGATATGGCCATGATGGCTCCGTCGTCAGCCCTGGCATCAACCTGCAAACAATCCGGCAAAAAATCCTCTGCTATAACTAAGGAATGATAACGGGTCACTTCAAATTTATCCGGAAGCCCCTGTAAAACACCTGTATTGTAATTGTTGATCCCGGTGATTTTCCCATGCATTGGCCGAAGACCCTTGCTGACTTTGGCTCCGAATGTATACCCAATCAGCTGATGACCAAGGCAAACTCCTAAAATAGGAAGGCGCTTGCCAAAAGCACGAAGCAGGGCAGCCGAATGTTCACAGTCTTCGGGACGCTTGGGGCCGGGAGAAAAGATGATTCCCTCGAGGTTTTCAATTTGTTCTATATAATCTGATGTAGCTTTGTCACTGGGAATAACTTGAACAGAGCAATTCAGCACTTCAAAATAGGCCTTTAGGTTATAAACAAATGAGTCATAATGATCAATAATTAAATACATTTTGCTCCCCTTTCTTAGACCCTATCCGAAATTTCAGGAATAAAAAAACCGAAAACACTAACAGAATTTCTGTTATTGTTTTCGGCAGTCTTCCAATTGAATTGGGCACACCCTTAATATTAAATTTGACTTAATTATAATAAAATTCATTCATTTGTCAAGCTGTTAGTTGACTAACCACGGCAGCGGCTCCTTCATCTTCCAAAGGTGAGCTGGTTGCATATTTTACAATCTATGGATATAATATTAAATAAGGACTGACATGTTGCATGCACGCCAGCCCGGCAGATTGTCTAACCGAACGGTTAGCCGGATTTACGGGTTATAAGAAATAACCGCAAACCTTGCCAGGGGCGGTTATTTCTTTTTTATGATCATAACAATTCACTGGCTTCAGGCCGCCTCATAACACGAGGCGGCCTGTTTTGTTCCTCACAACAATGTGTATAGGGGCGTCATTTTATCAAAAAAAAGTTAGTCTGCTATCTGAAGCAATATATTAGGATCTTTGATCTTGCTGTCCTCAGCCAGGAAAACAATTTTGGAGATTATTTCGGCAGTTTTCGGATCATCATCAAGAAAGGGGAGAAAGATACGCCCTCTGTGTTGGGAGTGGACGGGCAGGATATGCACAGCTCCGCCGGCCATTTTATGGACAACAGCACTGCCCAGGTGGACTGTATACTGGCCAAGTGTCCCCTTAATGAAGGCATGGGAGCCTTTTAATTCCACATTGGTCAGTTTTAGTAATCTCAGCATTTCCGCTACAATGACCCTGCGCATTTCGATGGTCGACAGGCTGGCTTCAGGGTCTACCCCTCCGACGTGAGCCACACTGACTACGAGATCCACATCCCGCATGACCTCGGAAAAGATTATTTCAGGAATTTCTGTAACCGGTAAGCCCTTGCCGGTTTTTCTGTCCCAGAAGGCTATGCCTTCAATGGTCGGAGCCTCAACCTCAGCGGGAGAAAACCAGTCGGCCATGGCATAGATTTGGGCGATGATATTTTCCTTGTAAAAGACCTTTTGCAGACCTTCTTCGTAGCTGACCGTCCAACCTCTGCCTCTCAGGAGCGCAGCCGCCTTTTTCGGCTGAATTTGATGACCGTCATACCTGTGGGACAGGGTACGACCCTCCAGCTCATCTCTATTCGGTTGATAGAGTTCTCTGAATACCTGCTTAAAGGGTTGGACAATCCTGCGGTCATAAATATCCTTTTGGTAGGCAGCCCATTCCTTACTTGCGTAAAGGTGAACAGGGTGAGCTATCAGGCATTCATCCTCCTGTCGCAGCTGATAGCTTTGGTTTTGGGTATCAACCAGGGCATTATTTCTGAAAAAGCCCAGTTTATGGCCACACTGAAAAACAAGGTTCTGCAAAAGGGGATAGATAATCGGATTTTGAGCAAGATTTTGCAGCTCCTCTGCCGTAAACCTATCCCCGGCTTCCATCCCTTTCTCCAGAGATAACCTGGCTCGGGCAAATTGATCCTTGAGTGATTTTTGGACCGCTTTTATCTCCTTAACATAGTCATGATTCTTTAACTTAGCCGGAACATCCTTCAGGACTTTGCCGCCTTTCACAGCGCCGATTGAAGCTCTGCCCAATTCGTCAATAATAATCTTAAGTTCGATATCCTCAACAGCTACAGGTTCCAGATAGCTGGCAATGTCTTTGAGCTTTTCTGTTTCCATAGACCAGATAAATCTGGTTGAGTCTTGAAAGCCTGCATTCCGCGCCAAATTCTCCAAGGCAATGGAGACTGCTTTTCCTTCACTTTCCCGCCGCTGCGCCCCGAACTGCTTGCTCTCTTTCAGAAACAACTGCAAGAACTCATACCGGTTCAGCAATTCAGTTTTGTCACCGCTCAGTGGTATGAGGCCATAACAGAGCACATAATCCTTGTTGCGTTTTTCCCTGATGACTTGTTCTGCGTCTTGGACATCGATTCGCCCTAAAACAGCATCGGCAAAAAGCTGGGCACGTTTGTGCTGTCCCCCTCCGATATATTTGGCACTGTCATAAACAATTTTAAAACGCTTTTCACCCAGGGCGGCATAAGCCTCCTTAAACCAGACAATATCAAAGGCCCCGTCTTTAAAATCCTGGGGGGACACCGGGGAATAACGGGCCACCAAGGTTTCTTTCTCCGCTGAGAAGGTTTCGTTAACATGAGCATGGAAATACCAACAGGCTGATTTAAGCCCCGGCCAATCCAGATACTTCTCTACAATATCCAGCCATTGGGGCGCATACATCCCGGCATCAATCAATTGCTTCTCCGTTACCTTAACATCCTTAAGCAGCTCGCTCAGGGTGCTTTCATCCTCACCGTCCTCCGGATACAGGCATCTCAGCAGGTGACTGAAAATCTCCTTTTTGGTGCTGTCACCCCCCACGGAATTGTACCCTCTTACATAAGTATCCTTTTCAGCTCCTACCAGGATATCCACAAAGAACCTGGTACCGGAGCAATGATCTATTTTGGCGGCCAGATGGCTGACTTCAGTGGTCATATCCCCTCGTTTTAATTCAAGGCCAACGATCCGTTCAATAACCTTCTGACCGACTTCATTAAGCTTGAGACAGCCGGCCAGGTCTTTATGCCCGCCTCGTTTACTATTAGTCAGACTGTTTAAATTTTCGCCGCTTAAAGGCCTGCCGCAAAACTCGGCGTATAATTCATTCTCATCCACTAGTCCCAGAGTGAAAGCTTTTTCAAATTCGGCCAATTGCAGTGAGGCCGGTGATTTGAAACCTGAAGCTTTATACAAGGCATACCTGATTTGAAAACCGTCCCGGAAGCTTTGTTCATTGTAAATATTCGCGCTCAAATTATGATGCCAGAAGGAAATCTCCTGGGCATTGACCAGGCAGGAAGAATGTCTTCCATAATAATAAAAGGATCCTTTGTTACTCCTCTTTTCATAATCTTCCGCGAAACGATGGACCGGAGTCTCTTGATAAATATAGGCGGTCATCTCCCGGCAGAGCGGAAATACCTCCTCTGGGGCCTGCTCACTGAGCAACGCAGAAAGAATACTCCGAATATGACCCAGGTAGGGTATTTTCTTGAAAATCCCCTCTATTTTCTGATGATTTACGGCGAACAAATCAGCCATCAGCTTTTCAAACCACTCTCGCTGTTTTTGCTGAAACGAGTTGCGCATAAGATAATGAAATAAGAGGGCCAATAATCTTTGGGCTGTCAGATGATTATCTTGAGCTGCCTCCCTCCACACTTTCGGAAGGGGATAATCATCAAGGGTAAAAACTCCTTTAACACGGCATTTAAAACTTCTGAGATCGTATAGACCGCCGAGCACCACTTTGGTCATTGACCCATTCCAGTCTTCAACCTCATATTCATAATCCTTATGCTGATCAATCAGACCACTTAGAGCCAGGAGGATCTCTTCGATTTCCTCATAGGTTAAAGAAAGAATATCCTTAGCTGAGAAGCCTTCGGAACAGCTTATTTCTGGCAGAGAAATCTCCTGGGTTGGCTTATAGAGTCCGAAGCCATTGGCTGCTGTATAAACAGGTTGAGCATGGTTGGTTATTTTGTCAGCCAGAACCTTGGTTTTCTGAGATGTTCCGGCCAGCACTCCGGCCATCACGCGGCAATCCGGCAGTATTTCCTTGTAGGTTGGATCATTTTCAACGGCTGAGATCATGTCCAGGGCTGCCAGGTGTTTATTCTCATTTCTGTCATCAACCAATCGTTGGATACTCCCTAATAAGTCTGAGGGAGAACGGCGTAACAACAGGGAAATCGCGTTTTTCCTCAAGTCGCCTGATTTATAGTGCAGTAAATCTTCGATGATTCGGTAATCCTTCTGGGCAAGTTCCAATTCTTTAACTATTTCAAGAGCGGTTGTTCTTACATAGGAGCTTTTATCCCCCATCAGCTCGACAAGCGCTGTTTTTTGTTTGCTTGTGCGGGGAGTTTTCAAAAAGGCCTGCAGGAATTCCCGGCGGGTATCGGGACTCATTTTATCCCGGTAATCGAGGATTAAGTCAACCTTTTCAGCTGACGTTTCAGGGGCAAAGGCCAGCAGCATCTTGGCAATTATTTCATCAGATGATGTGCTAATCCGGCACCAGGGAAAAAGGCTCTCCCTGAAGACCAGCCCTTGGCGGGGAAGGTTATCCAGCATAGTTTTCAGCTTGTCGAATAATTTCTCCCGACTGACAATACTCCCGATTCTATCATATTTGACGAGTCCGGCCTGATATTCCGGGTTCAAAGATCTTAGGCCCAGATCAGGGAAAAGATTGCCGAGTACCCAGCATTTTACCTCTTCCTCCGGATCATCCAGCAGCGGTGCAGCAAGTCCATGCTGTAAAAGGGGAGAATTTGTCTGTCCTAAAAAGAAGAGGGCGGCCATTCTTTTATACTTTTCCGGTGCACTGAGCAGAGGTTTCAGGCAGCTCTCGATGAAGCCTACTTCCTCAAAGGCCAGGGCCCAGAGCCCCATAAAAATAAGCAGGGCGTCGCTGCCCGTCAGGCATTCCTCCCGATAAGCCTCTTCGGTCAGACATCGGTAAGCGGCTACCAAACACTTTTTAATGACAGCAGGTTTCTGAGCCCCAATGCCAAGTCCCGTCCAAACATCAAAAGCCCGAACAACCGAAGAAAAGCGGGCCAGATCATGATCGAGAATGATTTTTAGAATATACAGGAAGCCTCCCTTAGATCCTTCGTCCATTTTTTCAACTATAGACTGGCGCAGTCCCTCTTGCAATTTAGCCGCCAGAAGCAGGTCTCCAACCCACTTGTGTGCTTGACTGCTGTGGCTCATAAGCAATCCCTTAATCATTTCATGAGTCATAAGACCTGTGTTGTTATCGCCAAACACAATATCCTGAAGCCAATCAAGCACCCCTTGATTGCCCTCATCTATTTCCAGTGCCAGCAGGTCAGCGATGACCGGATTGTTGGCAAAGACATTGTTTTTTTGAGTGAAGTAGCGCTCATAGGTAAAATCATTAGCGACCAGATCAATCATACAATCCAGCTTTCTTACATTGGCAGAAAGATAGTGCACTTGGAATGATTGGGTCCGGAAGGAACGCCGGTCATATCCTGATGAATAGATATAGTCGGGACCCCTGTCCCAAATTTTTTTAAACTTCCCGGCCCATTCCTTTCCCAGAAGCTTTACTAAAACTTTAAATTCGCCCGCGGAAAAAATACTGGCAATCTGTTCAGTGTCTGCCTGCCATAATAGTTTCTGAAGTTCATTCAACTTTTTATCCGCTACATGATGGGTATTTATATTAGTACGGAAGCAGGCTAAGATGGCCTTAAACAGTTCATTATTTCTGCCCAAAAACAAACTCAGTTGAGAGTCTAGCCTGGCAAGGTACTTTTGCTTGGCTTCATTGTTGGTTATGTAATACATTTTTCAAATCACCTCACCACATTCTGCCGGCAAGCATTGTGAACCGGATAAAGGTCAGGACATCCCCTTCATTTAAGGAAAGCATCTCATCAAGCTCTGAAATTTCTTTTTCATCGCTAAATACCCGATAGATACCGTCCTCAAAGGCTGTAAGAGCTGCAGCGATTGCTTTTGTCACATCGGCCTGCTGACTGTTCTTAGGTTCGCCAAAGCCAACCTTGCCGGTTTCCGCCTGATTCTCTATCTCCTCAGACGATAGATAGTTCATGATCCAAGGCTCGCGAGCTTTGTTATTGTACTCAACAACATTAATCTGTACAATCCCGGAGATAAGTTCTCGTAAGTTGAGGGGGACCTTTGGCAAAACCAGCTCTTTTTTCGTAATATAGTCTTTACGTTTCCCCGCCTGCTTAATAGAAATAAAAATTCTCCTCTTTGTCATCCTTCATCTTTACCTTACTTTACTCTTCCACATCTTTTTTGAATCTCCTTATGAGCAGTTCAATATTTTCGCTATTGCTTTGGATTTCATGCAAAGCCTGTCCATTATAATTTATACAAGTATAATTTGGCTCCTATTTATATTCTATCACTCGTATTTATATAATCCTTGAACGGCTTGTGTTTTATAACACAGTCAATAACTCACTGAATCGTGCGGCTGACGCTGCGAAAACCTTGAAATCCGTAAATATATAAGGAAAATATATTATTTAATCCAAAAAGATTAAAAACTATGTAAAATGGTACCAGTCAGCTTTTAAATCTGATTGGCACCTAGTTCATCCTATTGTTTAAAAACTTGATCGATGAGCAAATCCGGCATAATTACAGTTCCGCCAAGAATATACTTCATCTTCATCATCCCTTTGTTATAGTTGATATCATTGATAATATCCTTGCTGGTCGCGCCGGAAAGGAGAAGCACCGGATGCTGTCCTATTGCTGCAAGGGCTGACCCAGATAGTGCATCCGGGAAGGATTCGCCATTAGCTAAGAAGGTGACCGAATAATCGAAGCTGAATTTTTTGAACACCTCCTGATTCGTATCATAGAGAGTCTCACCAGAGACCCGCTCCGGGGCCGGAAGATCATAAGTTGCAGGACTATTAATTACGGCCGTTCCCCCGATAATATAGGCTTTGTTCACGCCATTATTTCTGACATAATCGAGAATAGGTGCAGGTAAAGCATTCCGTCTTGTCAGTAATATCGGACTCCTTTGGCTGGCTGCATAGGAAGCAATGGACAAGGCATCCGGAAAACTTTCTCCTGAGACAACAAAAACCTGCTCACTCGGACCGAGATAATCTGCGACAGCAGCCGAGGTATCATACTGGGTTGTACCCGCTAAACGTACCACTTGAATATTTCTTGACTTAAGATTCTCTTCAATATGGCCGGACACGACTCCCGTACCTCCGACGATAAACACTCTTTTTACTCCGAGACGTGTTATTTCTGCCTCTGCTGTTGGAGATAAGGTGTTTTGATCTGTTAAAAGAATCGGAGCCCGAAACTTTGCCGCTAAGGGTGTTGAACATAACGCATCGGGAAAGTTTCCTCCATAGACAAGCACAGCATAATCCGATTGCTGCCATCCTTTTTTGGCAATTTCAGTACTTGTTGCATAACGGTCTATACCGCCTAACCTGTTAAACTCTCGATCTGTGTTAAAGGTTAAGGTATACATTGACTTACTGTTTACACCGGTATATCCCACCACAGCGTTCTCGGGAACGGTAAGAGTGTATTGGGTATTGTAATCCAGCTCACTTTTCGGTGTTATCAATAAGGTTCTATTAACTAACTGCACATCTATCGGAACCTGAACCGTTCCGGTTTGGAGTTTAATACCTGACAAATTGTTGCCTGGGAATACCATTTGTGAAAACTCGACAGCAACGGGATAATTAGTAGGAAGGTCACTGGAGTTTTCAGGAGGAAACCCTGCGACTGCCTCCGGTTGTTCGGCTGCTTGTGATACCAGAGGCAGCTTTTCGACATAGTGCCCGGTTAGGGAAAAACTTTTATTCGTATTCTGAGAAATTGAAATCAATTTACCCTTTTGAATTGATATCCCACGAATCGTGTCAGTGGACGTAAGTGAACTAAGTTTCTTCAGGGATTGATTAAATAAGGCATCATAATCATAGACATCGATATTTGTATCCGAAGTCTGAACAAAAAACTTTTGATTGGTTATATCAAAGGCTGCACGAGTTATATCCTGAATGTCTCTCAATTTATTCAGCTTAGAATCCAGGATAGCATCGTAGCTCAGTACATACTGTCCGTCAGGTGAAACACCCGTTACCCCAGTGACTATATCCATAACTTTGATGGTGTCAAATTGCCCATGGTTCAAAGTAATGATGTTAGTAGCCATGGAATAACCATTCACATAAAGCTGGTTAGTTACCGGATTTAGAGTCATGGAGTAAATGCCGTAATTCTGGTCAAAGGTGGCAACCCTACGTTTGGTTGCCTCTGAATAACTGCTGATTTTAGCAGAATTGTGAGTACCGCCGAGAATATAGATGTAACCATCGGTACTCACAGCAATATCGAGCGGATCTGCCTCTAATTGGATCTCGTCCGAGATTGTGAAAGTATCCGTGTTAATTATCTCTACCAGACCTGGCGGAGGTTCAATGGGGTTCCAGTCTTGATGAGGTCCTTTAAATAAGGTAACGTAGAGCTTGTTATTAGCAAGAGCCAGCTTTTCCGGTTGTGCTGAAAACTCCAGACTTTTAACAACGTGAGTTTCGTAATTTAAGGAATACAATCTGCGGTTGTTTGCATCAGTCATATAGACTATAGGCTGGTCAGGACTATAAATAAAAGCAGTAGGTTTGAAATCGATAGGAATGGGAGGAAAATCATTATATTCCGGGTTGGATACATAGGCTGCCGGAGCTGCCAGTATTTCCAGTTGGTGCTGACCTGTTTTAGTTTTGGTCAAAGCAATGAGCCGGTTCCTTTGAAAATTAAGCTCTTGAATAGTCCCGCTGGTGTTAAGCAGGGCATAGTTTTTAAAGCTCATAAAACCACTATTATTGCTCTCATAGTCCTTGCCATAAGCTTTAATAATATTCCGTTCGGCTGCGTAAAAATTAGTGCTGATCGGATCAAAAGCAACATCACTCAACATATACCCCAGCTTGGTCACTAAATTAAGACTAGCATCCATGACCTGCCCCGAAGTATCGAACACATATTGTCCATCCGGAGACGCTTTGATCCGAAAATTAGCAAAGGGCGGAGTGGGAATATAAATACCACTGCTTAAATCATAATCTGTATACGGGATACTCGTTTCTGGACCATAAAAAGAATTCATGAGAATACCCTGGAAGATATCAGCAACTATCGGCTGAGGCTTTGCTGCTTGTGGAATCAGATAAAGCCGACTTGATTGTTGATTTACAGCCAATGCTGAAGTTCCGAAAATTCCAGAGGCAAGCGTTATCCGCTCTTTTGTTGACAGAGAATAGGAGACATAGCCGCCATAATATGAAATAAAGATATAACTGTCTTTGACAGCGATGAAGAAGGGGTCAACGTCGATATTCAATTCATCAACTTGAGTAAAGGTATCCGTATCAATGATCGCAATTTTCCCTTTTGTGTCTGAATGATGAATTGAATCTGTAGAAAAGGCCACGAAGAGTTGCTTCTGGTCATAAGTCATCATTTTTGGTTTCAACTCAAAGGCGAGAGTTTTGGTTTCTTTGGTTTCTATATTGATGGCATAGAGTAACTTTTGATCTGGACATGTCAGGTAGACGATGGGCTGGATAGGGTCCATTAAACTGGTAAAGGGGGTGAAATCCAAAGGAATTGTATCTGCACTGTTGGTAGCTTGAGCAAAACCTATTTGAGAAAAAATGAGTAAAAAGGTAAGAAGAACAACGAAAAATGTTTTGAGGCGAAATTTCTGCATTCCTAACTCCCTTTCAATAAAAAATGCTACCTATTCATTCGTTAAAAAAAGAAAAAAGCCTGTAAAAGCTTTTTTCCAAATATCTCAAAATAATATTGAATGTATCTTTAGGAGATTAAAACTGCTTCACCTTAAAGATATTGGCAGGATTGATCGTTTCCAACCATACTGTTTTAACCTAATAAATAACCTTGCCCCCACCTCATAGCCAAACTATAAGGGAATTTTCACGTCTTTAGTCCCACCACGACACTTGCAAAGGATTTCTGTCCACTAATCGTTTATAAGTATACTTTGGGAAACCTACTAACAATCCACCGGTGACAACCATGTTTTCCGGCAGCTTCAAGATATTCAATAATGGCTTATAATTGCTGGATGCGCACCCTTCAAAGAATCCCGCCCAACATGTTCCCAATTCAATAGCCGGAGCGTAGAGTTCAGCGTAGGCAAGTGAAAAATGTGTATTATCCCGTCCACGGTGTCGAAAGTCCTTGGCAGTTATGGCCACAATCAGACATGGAGCGTTCCTTAATATAACGTCTTGGCCGGTTTGGCGATAAGTGTCCACCACTCCGCTATAATACTGTGCCCAGGCAGAGCCATTTTGTAATTGCTCTTCCATCCAATCAACTGTAACAGCCGTTATTTTGTGCAGCGTTTCAGCGTTATCAATGACGAGATAAGCAACACCCTGAGTGTTGCCTCCGCTTGGTGCCAAACGCGCGATATCGAGGAGCTGCACTATTTTTTCCCGTGGTACAGGATTTTCCTTGTAGCGGCGGATAGATCGCCGGGAGCGGAGAAAGCGGGCTGCAGTATCAGCGTCAAGGACAGGCATATTTTCAAGGGGCAACTGTTTGGCGAGTGGTGCCTTCACGTTATCCATTGCCGCCACAGGACACACAGCTACGCAGTGTCCACAGGCAAAACAATTCCGTTCTGTGGCCTGTGGTATTTGATTCTCCATAATGATACTTCCTGAGGGGCAGACTTCCGCACAGAGTCCACAGCGGCTACATTTCTCCTGGTTAACTTGAATCATATCCATATTCATCACTCCTACTTTCCACTTTTTCTGGTCTTCTACAAATTCTTCATACTACCAATAATTGTTGTGAAGGCCCTTGTTCTCGCTTTCATTAGCAAGGTCTATATATTGCTAATAGTATAAATATAACGCAAATTGATACTTTCTGCCCTAAAAAAATACCCCAAAAACATTCAAAAAATCTGTAGACCTCAAAGGAAGGCAGCTTCTCCCACAGGAGTAAACTCATCGCATGGAGAGGCGATAAAAGCCCACAAGCCGGTGCGGGGACACGTAGCCACGGGTTCACATCAGGTACTACCCTGAGGTTTGGCGGAGTCCCGTGCCGGTGAGTGGGCGAGCCTCGGAGTGCTGAGTTAACGGATGTGGGAGAAACTGCCCGACCCGAGAGACCTATTTTCACTCATCAGTGGTGCCGCACAGCGGCATGGGAATCTGATAACAAAACGGAAACCACTGAGCACTTGGCCTCAGTGGTTTTCGTTAATCTTTAGCAGTATAAACAGTTTCAAATCTTAGGACTGGTTTGCTTTAGCAGAAGCATTCTGATAACCGGAACCAGCCCGGTTCTTAATTGCAGAATCCAAATTCGGCCCTTGAAGAACGGTCCAGTAATATTTTGCCGCAATTGCGTAGGATGTAGCATTATTCTCTAACACCAAAGCATCCGCCGCATCTAAGAGTTTGCTATAGGTGTCAAGGATTTTCTGAGAGACGATCTCCTTATCCCCTGACGAGACCAATGGGCTATTATAAAAAGTATTATAAAATGCTAAAGCCTGTACATAATAATCCCCCCTGGGCTGCTGAGGGATTTCATAGTTATACCAGAAATCCCCGTTCATCAGCAATGACTCAGGATCAAAGGCCAGGTCCCCGCTGTGCAGGGGAGTTGGAGTGCTCCAGCAACTGGAGAGATTAGGCGGATCTGTAAGGGGCAACAGGGCTTTGGGAAGAATTGTGGCGCCTGGAGCGAAGGTAATAGCACTGTTGTATTTTTTGCCTAGAAGGCCAAATACCTTATCCTGATAGGCGTCCTGACCCGTATAGTAATTCGGGTTATTTTCTTTAGTCCAGGCATTGTAGGCCCAGACGGCGAAATACCAATTTTCTAAGACGTTGCGATTCCCGTCGCCAAGCTTGGGGTAGGCCCGGAACTTGTTATTGAGAATTTGACAGCCTACCTCAATATTATAATCCAGATCACTCTTCAGCCTGGCGACATCGTATTCGGGATAATTGGCCGGAGAAATCTGCATAATTCCTATGCCGCCGTCGGCAGATATGAAGGGTTGATCTGTCAAAGGCTGCCCTGTGGTTGGATCTGATTTGTATTGTTTCCATCCACTCTCCATCCAAGCAATGGCTTTAACCAGGGCAGGCGGAATATCATTTTGATTGGCTATATCCTCTAGCTTTTGGGCAATTATGGCGTTTTGTACACTTGTATCCTCTGCATTTACAAGATTACGCTGACTCTCCGTAACTACCGCTTCGCCTCCCAGCGCAGTGACAATACTGTTAACAGACATTCTGCTTTTCACGAAAGCACCGGCCGCAGGAGAATTAACGCCGTCAGTGAGGACTATGGCAGACTTAGTTTGAGCAGCCAGCGGTGCACCGGAAAGAGCATCAATACCCGTAACCCCATTGGCCAGGTATACCCGGTCAAACAAGAGGGAACCGGCGAAGTCTTTAATGACTTGATCATTGGTATCATAGGCTGTGATTCCTGAATGGCGGGTAGGCTTGGGAAGTTGATTTAATACAGTACTATTAATAACGCCGGTTCCGCCAATGACATCAGACGTTGTGATGCCTGGATTTTCCTTCAAGAATTCCTGAACAATCTCAGGAAGTTTCGCACTGTCCGTTAAAAGAATCGGTTGACTTGCCTGGGAAGCAATCGAGGCAATTGAGAGCGCGTCTTGGGTTAACCAGCCGTAGGCAACCGCAACCTTCGTCACCGGCGCGCCGAGGGTAACCATCAGTTGGGCGATCTTAACCGAGGTTTCAAAACGGTCAACTCCGCCAAGGGGTACAACCGTAATATTCATTGCTTTCAACTCATCCAGGACTCCTTGCCTGATCACCGCCGTTCCGCTGGTCACATAAACCTTGGTAAGGTTGAGTTTAACAAGTTCGTCTTTGGTAGCAGCGTCAAGTATGTTTCCAGCTCCGGTCAGAAGGATCGGCGCTTTTAAATAGTAGGCCAGCGGACCTGAGGTTAGGGCATCAACCACACCATAGGAAGTTGAGGAAGCAAGAATTGCGGTTCCTGTCCAACCTGTTTGATCAGCAATTCTGACTGCGGTTTGTTCAGCATTTGTACCTGCCAATCGAGTTGGAACCGTGTCGGAAGCAAATACGTTAAGGGGGACTATTGTCAATGCCATACTTGCCATAACCAGGGCAGCTAAGGCTTTTTTAAGTTTACTCATTATTATTTTTTCGCCTCGCGTCTCTTTAGATTTCTTTTTAACCATCGTACTTGAAGCATTCTACTGCCTATATTTTAGACTTAAGTAAATTTGACCTGATGACAATATTAGGGCTTACGTTTAGTATTCGTTGGCGTGATGAATTTTCCTGCTGGTAATATTTGTTTGGATTGAAATTATCTTCTCCGGCTATTTGGCTTCCTCCAGCAGCCGGTTAATCTCAATGGCCTTGGTAAGCAGGATTTAGTCCCAAAAAGAATGGCGGCCGCGAGGCCGCCTTATTACACCGTTATTATTTCTTTTCAACAGGCAGCCAGACTTCGCATCTGTAGTCCTCCGCCTGTTGATTCCCTTCAAAATAGACTTCGATATCAGGCGCATTGGCGTACTCGTAACCGGAATTGGGCAGCCATTCGCTCACAATACGCTTTTGCAGATTTTGTATGGCGCCGGGCATGGCTCCGATACATTCAAAGATAGCCCATGTGCATTCCGGGACATGATACTCCGCCATGTCTTCGGGCGTCTCCTGATCTGTAGCCACGGCAATGTAATAATCGAAGTCTTTGCCGTTCATGCAGGTGCTTACCCCAAGGATGCCCTTCGGCTCCCGGTTCATCAGGGTGCAGAGTCTCGGGATAACGCCGCTTTGCGCCGTCTTTTGCCAAAACAGCGGCACATTGGTGAAGCATTCTTCAATGTTCATGGCATAATGCTCTCTAACCCCTGCAATTCTGAAAGCACCCTTTTTCTCGATTCGGTAGTTCATCTCAGCCTCTCCTTTGATCGATATTTTAAAGCTGATGGGTGGATAGGCTTTCAGTCTAACCCCTTGTGCTCTGGCAGCAGACGGGGCTATGCCATGAACGCTCTGAAAAGCACGATTGAAAGCCGTCGGCGATTCATATCCATATTTGAGCGCAATGTTAATAATTTTTTCATCACTGGTTTGCAAATCGAACACCGCTCTGGTCATCTTCCGCCTGCGAAGATACTCTGAAAGAGGTATGTCCGCAAGATAAGAAAACATGCGCTGAAAATGAAACGACGAACAACGGGCGATCCGCGCGACGCGCTCCAGGTTGATTTCATCCTCCAGGTGTTCCTCCATGTAGTTTACCGCTTCATTCAGGCAACTGAGCCATTCCATACCATCACCTCTCAATGATCAAAGTATATTAAAATCCTTATTGGCCATCCTCTCTTTTCCTGCACCGATATCAGAGGTCTGCCGCATGGGATGCCATTATTACGTTACAACAAGATTAACCCGGGGAAACCATTTTGACTAACACGATTTCCGGTCGATTATAGAATCTTATGGGTAAAACGCTCTCCCCTAAACCACCGTTAACGATCATATTTGTAGACCCGGCTGTGAATTGGCCATAATCATATTTGGGAAAAAACCCCTGCCCGGGAGCAACAAGCGCACCAACAAGAGGAAGTCTGACTTGGCCGCCGTGAGTATGACCTGCTAATACTAATTGGATATTTGACATGGCTGCCGCTGGAAAAATATTAGGTGCATGAGCCAGCAAAACCCTTGGTTGAGAATCTGCCAGGCTATCAAGTGCTTCGTCCAAATTATCTCTGCGCAGATAAGGGTCATCGACCCCAACTATCCAAATATAAGAGTTGTCTTTTGCATACTTGAACTTCTTATTTTCCAGTATCTTTACTCCATAATCCTCCAATAAAGGCTTAATGCTGAAATCATGCCACCACTCATGATTCCCGGGCACAAAGAAAATAGGTTTGGAACTTAACCCTCTGACCAGCGACAAAGCGGGTTCTGCATCGGGATTATTTTTATCCATAACATCCCCGGTTATTGCTGCCATGTCGAAACTTTGACGGTTAATTATAGTTAATAGCTTTTCTTGTTTATCACCATATTGTTTGGCATGCAAATCTGTCAGATGGAGAATTGTAAAGCCCTCAAAGTCTTTAGGGAGATTATTAATGGCAATGGTATATTGTTTAATAGCAATCGAATGAAGATCATAGTAAAGATAGGCTGCCAACCCTATCCCGCGGAGAATAAATGCTCTGCGGGATATCCGCTTATTATCCAAAACAATCCTCCCTTCCAATTCTTGAGGTCCTCTGAGATAATCATCATTCAGGATAACCGATGCTCTACTGGGGACATTTTCGCCAAGCTGCCCTTAATTCCTCCCACTAACCACTCACCATAGTTTTCTTTTATCCTGTCCAGTTTGCAAATATGCCAATTTCAGTCATCAATCACCTGTCGTTTACACTAAAAAATTATTATTATAAAATAGGGAAAAATGTAATATGTTAGTGATCAGCCTATAAATTTCGAAAGGAATGAACCTTAATATGCAAATAAAGCATTCAGCTACTAATTTGGGGTTAGTGATTTCTTTAGGGGGAACTTTATTGGCCTTACCCTTTAGTAAAAAATATCATGCAGCCTTTGGCGTTATGCTAACAGCTTGGGCCGGAGTACATTCATGGCAGCATCGCAAGTATTTGGCCAAGCATCTCCGTAAGAACGTGAATGGAATTGGGAAAAAAACCACTGTTTCCTTGTTGTCCCAAAACCTGCAAGTGCTGCATTATCTGCCGGGCCGGGCAAGGCTTTATTCCCAGCAATTGCGCAATAATCCGGAGTATGCTCATCAGGTTCAGGAATACTTAAAATCCGTGACAGAAATCCATAATTTTTCAGTGAATCCAGCGACTGGTTCCATTCTGATTCAGTATTCGCCGGACAACCTGGGTAGTAATCCATTACTGTCAGAAGTGGAAACCTTAAAAGTTAGGAAATACGATAGGCGTAAATAATATTTTCAGCCATTCGGATTGATAACGATTATCGTTTACATCTAAGAGATATCATAGTAAAATAGAGAATAAGTAAGAAGTTTAGCAAAGTTTGCAACTAAACCAATTATTTTACAAAGAGGGAGGAAATCAATACATTGGCTGTTGATGAAAAGGTATGAATAAATACACATTGCTCAGCGGAGCACTTTTGGGGTTATTTTATGGGGCTAAAAGTCATAAAGGAAATGATCCCACCCTTTTTAATGGCTTCCCCGGTACTTTAGAAATAAAGCACGCTATACCGGGACGAATTCGCTTTTTTGCGCCTTCTTTGGTTCAGTTATCAAAGGGAAAAGAACTATTGGAAGAGCGAATGCAGGCAATTGAGGGGATAGAGCAAGTAAAAGTAAATACCATCAGTGGTTCAATAGTGGTACTCTACCGGGAAGAGAAGATTGAAAAAATACTAATCTTAGGAATCATCATCAAGTTGCTGGGATTAGAAAATAAACTCCAAACTAAAGAGGTTCCGCTGGTCAGGAAAGAAATCAGAAAATGGAATGAAGCCTTAAGTTATTCTTTATATGAAAAAACAAGAGGATTATTGGATGTCAAAGCAGCCCTCTCTCTGGTCTTTTTATTTTATGGAATTAAAGGATTATTCTTTTCCACTGAAATAGCGAAGGCCAACCCCTATAGCTTATTATACTGGGCGTACCGGTCTCTGGTATTGGAGGCTGACCATCAATGACCCTAATCGCCAATTTATATGACTATCTGATCAAAATACATATTGTGCATAGCATTCCAGGAAGATTGAGATTAGCCATACCCGCTATGAAGGAAATTCCCAAAGCCTGGCAAGTGGATTCTTTGGCAGTGACAGAGTTAATCGAAGCAATCCCGGGGGTCAAAGCAGCTTCTTACAATTATCTCACAGGCAGCGCTTTAATTACCTATGACGCCGCTCGCCTTGATGAAAAACAAATTATTACGTACTTAAAAAAAATGCTGAGAATCGTTGCGTCTCACAGAACCCAGCTAGCCAAAACAAAGGTAGAGGAACTGGACGAGGCGGTCTATAAAATGCGGGAAATCATCAAATTTGAGATGAGCTTATAGAGGAGAAAGGTGTAATGGCCATAAAAAAAGAACAGCCTTTAATCCAATGTGATATAGTGCACAGCATCCCGGGAAGAGTAAGGATTAAATGCAGAGCTCTAAAATACCTTCAGAAACAAACTTGGGATTTGGAAAAAAACTTAAATAACATCGCCATTATTAAGAAGGCCACGGTTAATACCATTACCGGAAATGTGTTGGTGTATTTTGATTCTACACTTGCAGACAGCGATGAAATCCTGGAAATCATTGAAACGGTCACCTATACCTATTCGTTGATAGCCCATAAAAATGAGCAAACCAAAAAAAGCGATGTCCCGGTTCAGGAACGAAGACTGCAGGAAGAGTCTTATCAGGATATCTTAGGCAGGATTGCCATCACAGGGGCGGGTTTCTTTGCGGCTAATTTAACCAAAGGTTATGTGCTGCTGCCGCAGCAAGGGCTGCTGTCACGTTTTACAACCCTTCCCGCCTTGCTTAGTTTAGGATTATCCAAATCTATTTTTAAAAGCGGTATGAAATCTCTGCTCGTCACGAAAAGACCCAATGCCGATACCCTGACCATGGCTTCCATTATCACCTCCCTTTTCTCCGGCAGCGGTGTATCCGCTTTAACCACGATCTTACTATCCGATGTCGCCGAACTGATCACTGCTTACACCATGAACCGGACGCGAAACGCCATTAAGGATATGATCGCAGTAGGAGAAACCTTTGTTTGGAAGAAATTAGACGATGATACCGTGGTACAGATTCCCTTATCCGAAATTAAAGTGGAGGATCTGGTCTTGGGGCAAACCGGCAATAAAATCAGCATTGATGGAATCATTGTCGAAGGCGAAGCCGTCATTGATCAGACGGCCATTACCGGGGAGTTTATGCCGGTGGTCAGAAAAAAAGGCGAGCGCGTCTTTGCCGGGACGGTGATTCAATCCGGAAATGTAACCGTCAAGGCGGAAAAAGTGGGTGACGATACGGCCGTTTCCAGGATTGTCAGTATGGTGGAAGACGCCGGCAATAATAAAGCGCAAATTCAGGTCTATGCCGACCGGTTTTCAGCTCATCTGATCCCCTTGAATTTTGCCCTGGCCGGTATCGTCTATCTGACAACGAAAAGTGTTGTCCGGGCTTTAAATATGCTGATTATCGACTATTCCTGCGGAGTGAGGCTTTCAACGGCTACAGCGCTGTCGGCGGCCATTCATACCGCCGCCAGGAACGGCATCCTCTTAAAAGGCGGCAATTTGATCGAAGCCATGGCAGAAGCCGATACCTTAATCCTGGATAAAACCGGCACAGTGACTGAAGGGAAGCCTAAAGTCACAAGCATCGTAACTAAGAAGAATGTATCGGGAGAAGAAGTACTCCGGCTTGCGGCAGCCGCAGAAGAAACTTCAGATCATCCCTTGGCCTATGCCATTTTATCCAAGGTACGCCGCTCCGGATTGACCATACCGGAGCATTCTGAAACCATTGTCCATATCGCCCGGGGGGTGGAGACAAAGGTCGATGCTAAATCCGTTCGGGTAGGGAATCGGAAATTCATGGAGGAAAACGGCATTTATATTTCCGAATTGGAAAAGGAGATCGCCCACTTAATTGATCGCGGAGAAAACCTGATTTTCGTCTCCCAGGCAGAGGAGCTGGTGGGTGTTTTAGGGGTACAGGATACCTTAAGGGCTAATATGAAAAAGGCCATCAACCGGCTGAGATATTTAGGCTTCGATGAGTTGAAACTGCTCACCGGTGATTTGGCAAACTCCGCAGAGATAGTAGCCCACAGCATGGCCATGGATGGCTTTGAATCAGAGCTGCTTCCGGAGGATAAGGCTAAGTATGTCCTTCAGGCTCAATCAAGGGGTTCAAGAGTCATCATGGTAGGCGACGGAATTAATGATGCGCCTGCTTTAGCCTATGCCGATGTGGGGGTTGCCATCGGCAATACGAGAACCGATATCGCCATCGAAGCGGCAGATGTCACCATAGCCAGTGATGACCCTTTATTGATTCCAAGTATGGTGAATATGTCCAGAAAAACCATGTCCATTGTCAAGCAAAACTTCGCAGTGACCATCGGCATCAATACCGTCGGGCTTATGCTGGGTGCCATCGGGATTCTGCCGGTCTTTTGGGGAGCGGTGCTTCACAACAGCACCACCATACTGGTTGTCTGTAACTCTGCCCGATTGCTGTTCCATAATTTTGAAAGAAATGTGAGTTGATGGTATGAGTTATCCGGTCATGAACATCATTCACCAATTGCCGGGAAGGGTTCGCCTTTCCTTATCCATGCCGCCCAGGAGAATTAAAAAGTTTGAAACGGAAGTCCTGGGACATAACGGCATACACAGTGTAAAATTCAGTCCTGTCACCCGATCCGTCCTGGTGTATTACAACCCCATTGAAATAGAAATGTCGGAAATTATTATCCGGATCGGTACAGCTTTGTCTATTGAATATAATATGTGCTCTGTTTATGTAGAAAATAAAAAGCAAAATGTGGGAGTAAGTCTCATCGATAATTATGCTCTCGTGGCCTTAATGGCCGCCTGGATCGGCAGAAGCAGCTGGGCTCCTTTGACCAATATCAGCAACCTGTTGGATTGGAATGCGGGAGTAAGCACCTTAGCAGCCGTCGTGAATCACGGAATTTCTGAAATTAAGCTTTCAGGCACCCCGGATCCTGAAGTAGTAACAGCCATCTATCTGGTTAATTCCATGCTGAAAAATCAATTCTTAGGGGCTTCAACCATCACCTGGATCTCGACGTTTATCAGACATCTGACCGGAGAGGAATCGGATCGGATCAGTATTCAAGCCTATCAAGCTTTCAGCCAGGAAGAGAACCGCATGTATTATGATGTAGCTGTGAAATCGGAAGAGACTCTCTATCATAAAAGTTTCATCAAAATCGCGGGGAATTTCTTGAGGAAGTATGTTGGTATTCGCAGCAGTATGAAGGTGACTTCTTTACTTAATCAAATAAAAAACGTCTCAAATAAACACGGAGATGCTCTGGAAGGCTTAACCAGCAATAAAGATATAATATTTTTAAGATTAGAATTCTGATCTTAAAATTTATTATAAATAAACGATTGAAATATTATTAAAAACGAGAGGAGGAAAGAATATGATCATAACCAGAACACATCTAACAGGCTTTGCAGTGGGAGTGGGAGTTTGCGCAGTAGGGTATTATCTTTATAAGAAAAATGAGGACAAGGTCGATCAGTTATTAAGAAATCAGGGAATCGACATTCCTGTGTCCGCTAAAAAGGACTATAATTCCATGACTTTAGAAGAATTAGTCGCTCAGAAAGAACGCATCGAAGATTTGATTGCTGAAAAAGAGATGATCAAAGATCAGCTTGCGGTCTCAACACCTATTGAATAGTATCCTCGGCTTAACAGCAAACGGTTAACCGAATAAAGTTATGACGATTTACGCAACAAAAGCCCTGAAACTGACTTAGTAAAATCAGCTTCAGGGCTTTTTCCAATATCGGATCACCCTGTTGCCGGGTCAGATTCGTCACCGGTGACGAATCTGAAGGACCGCCGCATCATAGCTCAATACATATTAGGTATGGCATCATTTGTAAAGTTCTCCTGTCTTGGAATTCCATCACTTGGATTTTACTTCACGCTTACGATACAGCAGGGTGCGGTGAACGCCTAGTCGCCGAGCCGCCTCGTCTACTCGTCCTCCACATTCTTCCAGAACCTGGTTTATATACTTCTCTTCCACGGCTTTCATAACAGTTTTCAAGGTCCCTTGATAAGCCATATTTATTTCCGAAAAACATTCTAACTCATACTCAAAATTCAAGATATCACTTGTTGAGGTAATGACTAATCTCTCGATAACATTACGCAATTCCCGGACATTCCCTGGCCAGCTATAGTTTAAAAACCCTTTCGTCGCTTGAATAGAAAAATTCTTCTTTAGAGAATATTTCCTATTCAATTCGTCTAAAAATTTATAGGCCAAGGCAAGAATGTCCTCAGGCCTTTCTTTCAAAGGCGGCAAATTAATAGGTATTACATTAAGGCGATAGTATAAGTCGCTTCTGAACAGTTTTTGCCCCATCATTACTTTTAAGTCCCGATTCGTCGCCGCAATGAATCGAATATCGGCCTTGTAAATAGTCGTATCTCCTAACCTTTGTATTTCACCGGATTCTAACACTCTTAGCAGTTTAGCCTGCATCGCCAGGGGCAGTTCGGCAATTTCGTCCAGAAACAACGTTCCTTTATCGGCAATTTCAAACAACCCCGGTTTTCCTTGCGGATTTGCACCTGTAAAGGCCCCCCGCACATAGCCGAAGAATTCTGACTCTAGCAATTCATGAGGAATTGCTGCACAATTTACCGGGATAAAAGGTTCTTTCGACCGCAGACTATTGCGATGGATATGCCTTGCCATGACTTCTTTACCCGTACCCGTTTCTCCGATCAACATAACAGTACTGTCCGTTTTCGCTATGACATTGCTGATTTTCATAATTTGCTGCATTTGCTGGCTCTCGACCACGAGCTCCTTATTCTCCAAGTCCACTTCACTCAAATACTCTACCGCTGTTTTGTATCGGTTCACAGCTATTCTCTCTTTTTCCAAAGCCGCAATATACTCGTCCACTAAATTTTTATCGCGGGCATTGGTGATCATCATAACAATATCGCCATTTCTATCCAGTAAGGGATTACTGGTAGCCATAAACTGAACTCCGGGTTTGTTTGTCACATTCCCTGATACAATAGAACGTGTTTTAATCGCCTTCAGGGTCGGGGACCAGTCATATACACCCTTTTCCAGCAAATCCTTGACATTGCACTTAATCAGTTCTTCAGCCTTACATCCCATGAACTTCTCTGTTCCTGCGTTCGCCAAAAGAATATTGCCAAATTTATCGGTAACAAATATCGCATCAGATGAATTATCAATAATCTGTTGTAGAAACTGTTGCTCAAGGGTTTTTCTTAATTCATCCTTATAAGCGTCTTGTCGATCAAGACTTTGTTTTTCAGATTCAGACGCCACTTTATCACCGTCCTTCAAAGTTTAACATAGGTATGACAAAGTCTGCCCACCAAAACCTTACTGCATGAGAATCTGCACTGACAGTCACTTTATAAATTGCAGTCTAATCCCTCAAAATTATCTGAAAATTTTTTATTAACACACTATTCTATTCGACATTTATAAACAAACACCTTCTCCAAAGCCACCCTTAAACGCTATTAGCCTTCCGGGAGTTAGAAGTTTTTCTACACCCCAAGAAGGCAAATATTCTAAATTATAGCATTAACCTGTTTCTGATTTCTAGGAACTCCCCTGAACTTCAGTTTAAACCCCATATTTGCCGTTTTCCGAAATGGCCGCAGCTATCTCCTGTCTCAGGGCCACTGTGTCCCTGATAGCATAATTAGTCAGCTTCCGCAGATTTTCCAGTAAGCCTGCCAACTCCTCGCCCTCGGCAAGAGCTGTCAAGGTTTCCTTTGCGGAATATTCCAAAAGCCCAACGGCAGCATTAATGTAAGCCCTTGCCATACTGAGCTTAAGCTTTGCCTTGACTCCGCCCTCATTAGCTACTGCCTTCTGGGCTCGGAGCCAAGCACTCTCTACTGCGAAAGCTCCTATAGCCAGATCAGCCAACCTGCCCAGGATTTCCTGTTGTTTCTGCAATTCCTTCCCATACTTCTCAAGTCCGGCACCTATGGTCAGCAAGAATATATCCTTTGCTGCCTGGACCAAACCGGCTTCCCCCTCTCTGACCAAGCTCCCGCCTGCCATTGCCCCTTTCAGCTTTTCAATGGCTTCCTGAAGAGGCAAATCCCCTTTTGCCGCCCGGCGCAGCAGGGTTGTGGGAACCAAAACCCGGTTTATCTCATTCGTCCCTTCAAAAATGCGATAAATTCTGGCATCTCTGTATAGCCTTTCGATGGTGTATTCAGCACTAAACCCATAACCGCCGTGAATTTGCACGCCTTCATCCACAGCATACGCCTGAACCTCTGTGGCGAAGATCTTGTTTACTGAGCATTCTAAGGCATATTCCTCAATCCCCTTGGCAGCGATTTGTCCCCCGTCAGCGCCTGTGGTATCCAGACTGTGCAGTATGTTTTCTAACAAGCCCCCAGTACGGTAGACCATGCTCTCGGCCACATAGATTTTAATGGCCATTTCGGCCAGTTTTTCCTTAATGAGACCAAAATTAGCAATAGGAGTGCCAAACTGCTTGCGCTCATTGGCATAGCTTGCCGCCAACTCCAGGGCAAACTTGGCATTGCCCAAAGCATTTGCAGCGAGTTTATAGCGGCCTAAGTTCAGGATATTAAAAGCCACCACATGCCCCCGACCGATTTCGAATAACAAGTTTTCTACGGGAACTTTGACATCTTCCAGGATGACCGACCTGGTGGAGGAACCTTTAATGCCCATTTTCTTTTCCTCAGCCCCGGTAGAAAGCCCCTCCGAATCTCCATCTACGATAAACGCCGTGAACTTATCCCCATCTAGTTTGGCGTAAACTATGAATATATCCGCTATAGCGGAATTTGTGATAAACTGTTTAGTCCCGTTTAGGATGTAATAGTTGCCATCGGGACTTAATTCTGCCCGGGTCTTAGCAGACAGGGCGTCCGAGCCCGCTCCCGGTTCAGTCAGCGCATAGGCCCCGATCTTTTCGCCAGTGACAATTCCAGGCAGATACTTTTTCTTTTGTTCATGGGTACCAAACATAACGATGGGCATACTGCCAATCCCGGTCTGGCCACCATGAGTCATGGCAAAGGAACCGGACCGCCCCATACACTCGGCTATGATCGTGGTACTGATTTTATCCATATTCATGCCGTCATAGTCTTCCGGAACATCTGCGCCGTTCAGCCCCAACTCTCCGGCTGCCTCCAGAAGCTCCCTGAGCAAACTATCCTTTTGGGCTTCCAGCTCATCCATTTGCGACAAAACCTTATCTGTCACGAATCCTGTCGTAGTCCGGTAAATCATTTTATGCTCAAGGGTAAAATCCTCAGGGGTAAAAATAGCTTGGGGGTTGGTTTGATCGAAGAGGAAACTCCCCCCTTTAGGTAAGCTTTTCATTTGATTCTCTCACTTCCTTCCAGACTATTTAAAAGTCTACTTGCCCATGAAGTTAGGTTTTCGCTTTTCCATAAAGGCCCCCAGGCCTTCTTGGCGGTCATCGCTGGCAAAGGCAGTGACAAAGCATTGAATTTCCAGAGTTAAAGCGGATGAGATATCCAGATTTACCCCTGTGTTGATGGCTGATTTAGCCATACACATAGCCACTGCAGGTTTTGCAGCCAGTTTTTGGGCAAGCTTCCGGGCTTCCTCCATAAGAGAATCAGCTGGTATCACTTTGTTTACCAAACCAAGGCTTAGCGCCGCAGAAGCATCGAAGATGTCACCCAAGAAAATCAGCTCCTTAGCTCTGGCTGCCCCAATCAGCCTCGGCAGACGCTGGGTGCCTCCAGCGCCGGGAATAATGCCCAAACCAATTTCAGGTTGCCCGAATTTGGCAGTATCGGCTGCCAAACGGAAGTCACAGCACAAAGCCAACTCACACCCGCCCCCTAAAGCCAGACCGCCAATGGCAGCAATAACCGGTTTTCCTAAATCTTCAATCTTCTCAAAGGCAACCCGGGAAGCCTGACAAAAGTTGTAAACTTCTACCGGGGTTAGGTTAGCCATTTCCGCAACATCGGCACCGGCTGCAAAGGCCTTGTTTCCTGCGCCAGTAATGATAACAGCTTTAACAGAAGCATCGGACTGCAGTTCATCTGCCGCCTGGCTCAGCTCCTTGAACACTTGACTGTTCAGAGGATTCATGGGAGGGCGGTTAAGGGTGATAGTGGCTACCCCGTTTTCTTTAATCAACTGAATTGCTTCATAAGTCATGAAATCATTTCCCTTTCTATACAATCTAGATCTGACATATTGAGGAAAGATTTACCCTCTGAGCCTTATTTTCGGTAGTCAAACCATCCGGCACCCGTCTTCTTGCCCAAGCGTCCGGCCCGTACCAAAGCCCTGATGGCCTGAGGAGGGTTCCATTTCATATCCTTTGATTCATTGAACAAATAATCTGCTACATGAACCGAGATTTCTACGCCGGTAAAGTCCATGAGTTCGAAGGGACCCATCGGATAGTTCAGCCCCAGTTTAACTGCTATATCCACATCCTCTGGAGTAGCTATTCCTTCTTCGACGATGCGAATAGCCTCCAAGAATTGAGGCATCATTATGCGGTTTACGATAAATCCAGGAGTGTCCTTCTTCACCACTACAGGGGTTTTTCCCAAAGCTTGAGCAACCTCAGAGGCTAACTTTACCGTCTCATCACTGGTGTAATAACCTCGGATGACTTCTAGCAAACGCATAATCAAGGGAGGATTAAAGAAGTGCAGACCAACCACTCTATCCGGGCGGTTAGTGGCTGAAGCTAACGTGGTGATTGACATGGAAGACGTATTAGAGCCAAAGATTGTTTCCGGGGCGCAAATCTTATCCAGTTTCTCAAAAGCACTCTTTTTAATTTCCAGATCTTCAAAAATAGCCTCAATTACCATATCGACAGCAGCAAAGTCCTCCATGTTGGTGGTTATAGTGATTCTCTTTAATACTGCCTCTTTTTCATCAACTGTCATTTTCTGCTTCTCGACGCTCTTATCCATGAAACCGGCTATACGCTTAACTGCACCTTCGACAAAGCGTTGTTCCACATCACAGAGTACCACCTCAAAACCCTTTACTGCTGCCAGGTGGGCGATTCCGCCACCCATTGAACCCGCACCTAAAACCCCAATTTTCTTAGTTGACATTATCCGTACCTCCTCTGTTTGGTCTTAAAGCCTTCTCAGTTTGAACCGACTAATTCTTGATTTTAGACTGAAGAATTCCGGCCAGTTTTCCCCATCTTTCCTGGAATATTTCTGGAGACATTGACTTTACCTCTTTAATAATCGGTTTGAAATCCATGGACCTTAAAATGTCTTTTTCCAGATCGACTCCAGGCGCAATTTCAATCAATTCCAAGCCCTCCGCCGTAAGTTGGAAAACGGCTCGTTCTGTGACGTATAAAACCGATTGACCATCCTTGGCGGCATACTTCCCACTGAAGGTGATTTGTTCCACATCGGATACAAACTTTTTCCTTTTTCCCTCTTTTACAATCGTCAACTTGCCATCGGCAATCTCCAATTCAGCCCCATCGGTAAAGGTTCCACAAAACACGACGTTTTTGGTATTTTGGGTTATGTTAATGAATCCGCCGGCACCTATCGGCCGTCCGGCAAACTGACTAACATTGACATTCCCAAACGCATCCACCTGACCCATTCCCAGAAATCCGATATCAAGTCCGCCTCCGTCATAATAATCGAACTGAAATGCCGTACCTATAATACTTTCCGCATTAACAGAATGGCCGAAATCCAAGCCTGGGGCCGGCATGCCGCCGATGGCGCCTGATTCCGTGGTTAAGCATACCTGATCTGCCACCTTTTCCTCTGCACACACTTTGGAAACCCCATCCGGCATCCCAATCCCTAAATTAACTACAACATCCGGCGATAATTCCATGGCCGCTCTTCTGCAAACAATCTTCCGATCATCCAGTTCCATCGCTTTGACCGACATCGAATCAACGGCTAGTTTTATCTCCCCTGTAAAGGCTGGGTTAAAATACGTACACATGGTTTGATAATGCCACTCCGGCTTTGCAACAACCACATAATCTACCAGTACACCCGGAATGCACACCTGCTTGGCGTGCAGCGATCCTGCTTTGACTAAATGTTCCACCTGAGCTATGACGATTCCGCCACAAGCTTTAGCTGCCATGGCCGCCGATAAACCCTCTACCGAAACCCCTTCCCGATAATCGGAGATATTACCACGTTCGTCCGCCACTGAACCCCGAACAAGCACAACGTCAAGTTTGGGAAGCTTGTAATAAAGCCACTCTTCGTTCTTAAACTCAATGAGTTCTACGAGATCCTCACTATCCTTGGCTTTTTGGTTAAGCTTACCCCCAACTATGCGAGGATCAATAAAAGTACCTAAGCCAACCTTGGACAAAATACCCGGGCGCTTACTGGCTATGTTGCGCGACATCGTCACGAACACACCCTGGGGCAGCGTATAGGCTTCTAGTTTATTATCCATGACGAGTTTGGTTATATCGGGTCCGGCAACTGCAAAATGTCCTGCTACCAATCTCTTCAAGAGTCCTTCAAGTCCGAAATGAGCAACTCCACGATCTTTGAAATTACCGACACCCGTTGCATAATAGAGCGTTAAATCGCGAGGATGGCCGGTTTCAAGAAAACTTTTTCTAATACCAACGGCCGCTTCTTCCGCAAAACCTCCCAATCCGAAGCCTGTCGTATAAATAGTGTCCCCGTCTTTTACATAATTCCGCACTTCGTCAGATTTGATAACCTTGGGCATAGCTTCCCTTCCTTTCCCGCTCTTTCAATCAGCAAAACAGTTTCTTGACTCTGATCCCTTCTCCCGTTTCTATTAAGAAACCTTGATAACTAAGGCAGCACCGGTGTCGCCGGCAGCGCATCCTGTGAATAGACCATAACCGCCACCAAGAATCGCCAGCTCTTCAATCATTTCGATAATGGTCCGAGCGGCAGTAGGTGCCTGAGGATGCCCGTAAACAAGTGAGCAGCCGTAATTATTCATCATCATGACATCAATACCCATCTCGTTAGCCATGTACAAATCGTTGGCCGTAAATGGATTGTGAGATTTGATCGCTTTTACATCCTTGATACCGATCCCGGCCTTTTCCAACGCCATTCTTGCGGCAGGAACTACAGCCATAGCCATATGCGCCTGTTCAGCACGGGCATAGCCATAGGATAGGATCTGAACTTCCAGGTTTTTATCCGTACTCAGTTCCCGAGCCTTATCTCTGGTGGTGACAATCAACCCGCAATTGCCATCCGCCGGATGGGTTTGAGCACCAAAGGAGTGTACCCCTCCTGGGATAACCGGTTTTAAGGCAGTCAAACTCTCCAGCGTTGTGGGGGTCACGCCTTCATCCGTTTCCACGACTCCTGTTTTCTTTTTGCTGATTTTATATTCCGCTGGAATCATATAACGTTTTTGGAAAGCCCGCTCATTCGCCAAAGCAGCCTGATATTGCTCATAACGTCTCGCCGTAACCCGGTCAACGTCTTCTTTAGTGATTCCACCAGCCTTATTGACCACGTTTTCGGCAGTTTGAATCATGGCAACTCCTCTCCAAGGACCACCGTCAAAGTTATCCATCAGCCAGCTTTCCGAAATCAGTTCACCCCCAGGGCCCTTGGGATTAGGCCAGACTGTGAAGGGGCCATTGGAACAACGGTCTGTGAGCAAGCAAAATGAGGTTTCATAAAGGCCTGTCTCGATAGCTGACGCCGCTTGATTTAAAACCGTTGTGGAAGTAGAGCAGGCCTGAGTAATATGCATACCAGGGATATCCGGAGCACCCATTAGTGAGGCCGCCCAAGGAGCATCGTAAAACGTATAAATTTGTCCGATGGTTTTACCAAAAACCAGATATTCGAATAACTTGGGATCAATGGCCTTGCTTGCCAGCCATTTTTTAGCGGTTGAGGCTGCCAGTTCGACAGCATGTTCATTTTGCAGACTCCCCTGCCAACGGGCAAAGGGTGTACTGTAGTAACCACCATAAGGAATAAACGCTTTTGAATACATTTGGATACCCTCCTTTATTTTGAAACCAAAAACTCGCGGATACTTCTAGCCGGGTTTACTTCTATCCTCCTTTATCACTGTAAGTTCCCTCTGACCGTACATATAAGCAAGATCCATACCAAATCGGCCAATATTATACGAATAATTATCAAAATAGTCTGAGAAGCCCGAATTTACCTGGCAATTAGTAAATTCGGGCTTCCGTTATAGCTATTAAAGTCCTGATTTTTTCCAAATCTTTCATCATTAATTCTCAATAATAGTCGCATACGCACTACAACTTGATTGTGTTTTTGCGACATTTGCTTAAGTCATCTCAGAGCTATCTCTTCAAAGTTGGAAGCTGTCAATTGGTCGATACACCTTTTGATTCTGCCAGGTTCACCTGCTCGGAAGTTGACTTGTAAAAAGGAACCTTTCCCATAAACCAAACATTGAAAACTACGGGAATAGCCACCCAGAACAACCAAACTAAGGGTTTGTTGGCATGATTAGAAAGCTCAGGCATTAGTCCAAGTAACGGCAGACAGACCATGTAATAGACAAAATACTGGACCGCAGCAAGGGCGAAAACTATCACGGTCCGAACAATCCAACCAACAGCGCTTCCCCATTTCTGCGGCCAGTTGTCAAAATAATGGTTCCAGATCAGGAACGGAAATAAGGTGAACCCAGCCATAGAGGCGATATGATAATAGCGCCATACTAAGGAGGCGGGGCCATCAGAAGCCTGCGGATTTACTGCCCCCCATACTGCACCCATTCCAAACATCAAAATTTTAACGGTCAAGTAGGCTATAGCAATCAGTGAAACTAAGCCAACCAGCCCGCTCCAAGGCTGTTTTTTGATAAGGTGAAACGGTTTTCCTGACCAGATATTCGCAGTCATCAAAAGATACATTGCCATCCATTGCCAAATCGCAACGACATAGTTTAAGTGCGCAACACCATCAATTCCCCCCCACCAAGGAGCCGCAGCAGCTAGAGGTTGCTTTAACACTACACTTACGTAGAAGGGGTATATAAGCGTTCCATAGGCCAAAAGCGTCACGACTGTGGTGATCCCCCACTCCGCCAAACCTAAAGCAGGCTGGGTCAGTTTTCCTCCCCAAGGCCATTTTTTAAAGAGAATCGTCCAGAACATATAGGTGAAAAACCCTATTAAAACGAACATGGTAAGCGCCCCACCCGTGTATTCTCTGGCGACTTCTTCAGTTATACCCCGTACTGTTAAAGCCTCAACACTCCAAAGAGGAAGTATGAGTTTTCCCAAAAAACCTTGAAAGACACCATAAATAATTATATAGGTTGCTGCGATATTAATCCCCAACATTACAATTCCGCGTTTCACGGGTTCTAACTTAGCAATCGGCCAATTTCCAAAAAGAATATGCTGCCAGACACCTATCAAAACCATCCAGGCTAAAAATTCAAGAATTGGGTGTTCATAGTATTTAAAAATTCCCTGGGGAGATCCAAAGATGTACCACGTTATCAAGCTGAAAATTCCTATTGAAGCCGTTGCAATAAGACCGGTTAAGGGCTGCCCCCAGCGAGGGTGTGAAGCGTGATTTGACATTGACATTCCTCCTCATATTTATCCACTTTCCGAGACACCTCTAAACCCTTTCAACCTATCCCCCTCTCTTTCATTTTTAGATGAGTCAACCTCTGAGTGGAAAATATACGCAAGATTCATACCAAATGGCTCGTTATTAAAATAATAGATTTTCCTCAAATCAGATAAGCCCGAATTCACTAAATAATTAGTAAACTCGGGCTTATCTGATAGCTGTGAATTAACTGGTCTTACCTGATATTTAATAGTATCTCCCTTAAAATAGTCGCATAATTACTACACCTTGATTGTGTAGATGCGACAATGCTTTATCCTTTCAAAACCTCACTCACGTTTTTGCGGTAAGCTATAAAAACCCAGCTTTTCATGGAAGTGGGTCGTAATCCCTTTGTGCCTTTTGGAGACCTCGTAGGCGCAAAGCAGAACCTGGTTTCTTAAAGAGCCGCCTAACCCCCCAGGTACACGGGCAACGATCTCTATGATCAACGGTAAGTTTAAGTGGAGCCCAAAAGAGCGGCGGCCGCGTGGCCGCCTCAGGCTATTATGACTCCTTACGGGAGATTGTAATATTCTTCTCATTGCCACCTGCTGCAGCAGACAAAAATACCATGGCAGCGCGGTAGGGCGACGGGATCTACTGGTATCACCTTCTCTAAAATTTTTATTCTGCCCGCTTCAATTTTCCGGGGACTTTGAGCAATTCAGCCTTTTCCAGCTGCCCGCCGCAGGTATAATAGTAACCATTGTCCTCCCACTCGAGCATGTATTTGACACCCGCCAATTCGACCTTGATGAGGCCCCCTGTTGTTTTCCTGCCGTCAAACTCAATTTCTACGGGTTCGGTGCTTGAATTTGGAGGCAGATTAGTATGCGGCACCGGCCCTTGGGTGACAATCAACAACGGGTTCTGCTCACCGAGGACGGAATACATGCTGAGCAGAGCACCTTTCCCCTCTTTTATTTCAATCCATTGGTGTTTGATCTTATAATTCTGACCAGGCAAACTATAGGGGGCCTGATGTAAACGCTCTGCTGCCTCAGTCAGCGTTATATCCTGAGGAAGATTGAGGACTTGACTGTTTTCCTCCTCGATGGTTACCCCTTCAGGAAGATCCAGTTCAAACAGGGAATCAGGCAGTCCCTGATTGAGACGGAGCTCCCTCACTTCCCGGCGGTTAACCAGTTCTCCTTTAACATTATAATATTCCGTTCGTATTGGCATCCAGGTTTCTTTGTCCATCCAGTGATGAGTATTCATTTCCCCCAGCCCGGGAACTTGTTCACTGAATTGGACATGAAGAACAGGCCGGCCTTGCAGGTATTCCGTACCTAATATCCGGCTGGATTTATTCTCGGCCATGGCCTTGAGGCTGTCCGGAAAATTAAAGTTGCCGCGTTCTCTGTATTCCTGGCTTAAGATAAGTTTTCTGACCTGGCGCTTATCGGCAAGCCAACTCAGCATAATTCCGTCTTTCATAATGACGGTTATGGGACCCGTTGACGCACTGTCCCCGTCTGTCCGATAGCTATCAGGCTTCTTGAACCAAATATGAGAGGTCATGGTGGTTGGTTTTCCCTGCTCAAAGAAAGTAGCATCCACGATTTCCTCGTAATCCTCTGTTTTCTCTATCACCGCCTGCACCTTATCCTTAATCTCGGCTACGGAAAGGGTAATTTTTCCGGTCAGTGAATGCAGAAATGTCAAAAAGTCCTTTTGCTTTTTCATTTCCTCTTGCCAGGCAGGGTTTTGCGACAGTTCTTGTTCAAAGGTATTTCTGGCTGCTGCCTCCATGGTTCCTTCCAAATAGTCACAAATCCGGTCTTTTATATCTGATGGCTCTAGCGTCATGTCTATTCGCTCCTTTGGCTTTTTTCTATACTGTTTCAGCGTTTCCTGCAGACGGGCCCGGGCCCGGAATAACCGCGACTTGACCGTTCCCAGGGGAAGATTGTATTCAACAGCTGCTTCCTGTAAATTCAATCCTCTTAGATCAATATCAAGCAGGATTTGCTGTTGTTCCAGAGGAAGCCCTTTAATCGCCTGCCCCATTTCCAACTTCAGCGTGACAGCATCCTCGACAGACAGTTCCCCGGTGTTCAGCAGTTCCGGTGTTATCCCCGGCATTACCCTGCTGCTGAAACGCAGCAACAGGTATACTTCGTTGGTTAATATCCGCCGCCACCAACCGGTAAAGGCACCGTCATCTTTTAAGCCTGACAGGTTATTAAAAACCTTAAGCATCGTGTTTTGCACGGCATCCAGGGCCAGATCCTTATCTCTCAGCAGGCAGAAGGCCTGTTTCGAAGCCTGGGGATAGATTTCCCGGATTAATACTTCCCAAGCGTCAAGGTCACCCTGCCGGGCCTTCCCAATCAGATCTTTTTTCACGCTTTGATCCTCACCTCAACTATTTCAATTTCAATTCGAAATGCATTTCAGTACTTAGGATTCATAAGGAGGCTAAAAAGTTCCACTGTTTTTAAATATTATGAACCTTGTCCAGTCATTTATAATCAGATCAAGACAGCAGAGCGAACCACTATACCAGATAAGTACTTATTCGTTTATACCGGTATTCCATAATCTGTTTATTTTTGAAGGTGTTTGACTTGAAGGTTTTCCTCACATTAAATATAATGGTGTGTAACCATCAACTTAATATTGGGTAATAGTTTTACTTTTCTGATGGTCTCGTTGCTTATACCTACATATGTATTTGCCCTACGCGAATTGAATATCATATTTATTAATGAAAGTGGGCAAGAGTACTTTTATGAATGAATTACACCTCTATTCTCTTGAAGGTCTCTTTTATGAGTTTAGCCAACCGGATCTAAACAGCTTACGACTGGAACCACTCGACAACGCCGTCCCTGATAGTTTACGCCGTGCAAACGGCCTATTCTGGGCTCAACACTTAAAAGCCGCATCCATTCACAATTTGTTGAATATTTTGGCAAATAAGCATCATAATCTGCCGGTAGATATTGTTCAATATGCTGCCATCCTAGAAAAACCGCAGTTGTTTGTCGAAAGGTGTCAGCTGGCAATTCATCAGATTGTGAATCAGGCAACGGACGTGCGCGATTATTTTGGCGCTCTTGAAACCCTTTCGATTCTCTGCAAAATGTATTCTGAATTGATCTATTTTCCGCATACCCTGACTATTTCGGACGGATTCGCTTTAAATCAAACATCCTCCCAGGAAATGCTGGCAAACTGTATGATACCATCCCAGAATCCCTATCTGAAGTTTTTGGAAGAAGAAGTATTCCCGGTAATTCTGTCCAATAATCCAGATTTAGTTTGGTTGCATGGACGTATCACAATGTCAACCATGGCCATGGCTGTTTACATCAAAAAAAATAAGCCGACTGCTCACATTTCGGTCGTAAATCATTCTTCAGAATATTATTCCCTGAATAAAATAACCTCCCATCTTATGGGGAATCAAACTTTGTTTTCCATCATCGACAGCATTGTTCTGGAGGAAACGAATCCAACCATGGTAAAACTCCGTCAAGCGTTAGCAAAGGGACAGTCTTTAGAATTTATTAAGAATCTAATATTTGTTGACCATAATTCAGGGCATATCCATCAAAATCCATATTCCAGCTTGTCTTCAGTAACATTTGACGATTATTTAAATACCCGCCCCCGCTCTCTTCCAAACAATGCCACTCACATTGACCCCTATGAGATATTGTCCGCAAAGCTTTTTCCCGAGATAATATGTCCATGGCGCCAATGTACATTTTGCGGTATTAATTCAAAATACCATGTCGAAGGAAATCACCGCTTTGAAGTCAATATTGACGAAAAACTTGACAAGATAGAACACCTTCTGCAAGAAGGGCGGAAGTACTTTTGGTTTATCGATGAGGCTATTCCACCGTCACTTCTTGCCGAGTTTGCCAAAGGCTTACTCCGCCGGAAAATTAATATTTTCTGGCAGGTCCGTTCTCGTTTCGATGGGGATTTCAATCTTGAATTATGTGAATTGTTGTATGCCTCCGGGCTGCGCGAAATACGTTTCGGGCTAGAGTCTGCATCTTCTTCCGTACTTCGCAGCATGAACAAATTCTCAGCCGGCTTTGAACTGGATACTGTGGAGCATATCGTAGCTATTTTTCACTCTGCGGGGATATCCGTGCATTGTCCCCTCATCATAGGCTTCCCGGGGGAAACACCACTACAGCGTAAAGAGACTTACCATTTCCTGACCCATCTTAAACGGAAGTATCAGAACTTCACCTTCAATATTAACATTCTCGAAATGGATGTATCCTCCAATCTTTATCTTCATTTTGAAGAATTCGAAATTACCGCCTTGAAATTACCCTGCTCCTCTCGCTATTTTCTGGGCAATTCGGTAGAGGCCTGGGGAATGCAAGAAGGGTGGTTTGATAAATCTGCTTTGTTAAAAGAGCAAAATAACGTTATGCGAGGGCTGATGTATCCATGGATGCCCCCTGATGCCATTATTCCTGTAAATATTTTTTATCGGCTTAGTGAAACCATACGGGCAACCCTAATCTGGAAGACAAACTCAACAGACAGCCCTTTAATTAAAAACTTTGACATACAAATAAAGCTGTATATTCCTAAGTGGGTTACGAGCTTTTTATTCCGTGGAATTCACCTTTTGTTTCATTTATGCTATTATATTAGTATTCAGGTCTCTCCTGCCTTAGCGGAATTATTATCAGCATTTAATGTACCTCAACAGGCAGATTTGGCAATTCGAAATTTTTTAAGACAAAATAAGCTTAACGAGCAATATTTCCCGAAGCTAACGGAACTTGTCCGTATGCTTTATATGAACGGGTTTTTAGTATCTGATGAAAGCGAGTGTACCAAATGAAGTTTGAACATTATTTACCGGGCAATGAAAGCTGCAACTTACAAAAAGATTTGTTTTGGGTTCGCACGAAATTACCTCTTCAGACGACTTCAGCGTTTACTCCATATGATAACCGGGAGCAACTTTCACCGATTTCACCTTTAAGAGGGTCTGCCATTGGTGGCGGCGGTGGTGGTGGCGGTGGCGGTCGTCCTTAAAATACCTAATAATTTATTCAACTATGTTTTATAAGCCGGTCAATAAATCATGATTTATTGACCGGCTTTATTGTTTTCGAAATCTACAACAGACTCGGAAATATACTTATTATACAGTTCAACGATATATTCTGATTTCCCCAGTTCTCCAATAAAATAATCAGGACGTCCTGCCTTAAAGGCGGAAATGATATTACTGAGCATGATATTTGCTCGAGTGTTATATATTGGTGCATCTATTTCACCAACTACCTGTTCCACATAAATTTTATACTGCGATGCAAAATAAGGCCTGAATCTCTTCAATGAATGGGTAAGTCTACCAAAAACTAACTCTGCATAGGCCTGCAAATGCCTTGACTCTATGTCATTTGATAAAGTTTCTCTGTCTCTTGACGAGGCTTGCCGGCGGCCCACTGGAACTGCATAAATATGCAGCATGCCGGGACAGCCTACGCTGCCTATCATCAGCAAACTGCCTCCGCGCCAGTTTTCGTCATCAGGAAACGAAATAGCCACTCCCTCCTGTCCCACCAAAAAAGTAACGCCTTGCTTTCCTTCAGGCGGCAGATTATTTCCCTTTTCCTCTTGTAGTGGGCCTACCGTCCGGCAGATTATTTCTGACAATAGCCTGTGTGAAATAATTGGACATTCTACAAAAAAATGATTCTGCCCTGCCGCTAAACTAATCCTATTTATCCAGTCCTCATCTTCCCCCCGGTTTCCGGCTAATCCATTTAAAAACCCGGGGAATAGCCATACTTTCTCAGAGGGTATGTGATAACTTAAATTTTGTTCCTGTAGATATTCCATAAGCATCTTGATATTGTTTATAGAATAATCCATGGTCGAATCAGAATCTATGATATTTTCCCACACACCAACCACAGAGTCTTCTATTCTGCCGTTATTTAACTCCGCGCATTTGATGATTCTGTATATTCCGTTCTCAAACCAAAAGGTATGATATATGAATCCCGGCTTTATATCAGTATCCGTATCATCCGGTATAAATAATCTGCTGTTGCCTGAAAGAGTTGTCCGCAAGAATCCCCAACCAGCCCTTTCGTCCATTCCATAAAGCTTACATATATCCAGATAGTTTTTATAGGACATTACAGTGCGTGATTCAAGCACATCCTCAACATGACGCATTGCATTCTGCCAAGGGCGGGGAATCTTTTGCGTATAATATCCCAATTCGGAGACTTCTTCCGCCAAAGTTTTGCCTAAATTTTCGATAGTACCTGAAATATCCGGGCCATCCTCCTCTTGATCCGGATCCTCTTCCGTTTCTAAGAGAATTACTTTTTCCACTATTTTTAAAAATATTGACGTTTTCAACAATGGCAGACTAAGGCTCGCTCTATTTTTGGGCGCGTAATTAAGAACGTATATAATGGTCGAATTGGGGGAATAGGCCTCTACCAACTTAGACCAATACTGAGCACGCTGAAATAATAAATCAGTTTTACGCGCGTCCAGAACAATCACATATACACTTGTCTGGGGCAGGAACAACGGATGGACCAGTTGCATTGCAGCATAGCCGCTCAACTCAATAATATGGATGTCAGCATTATTGCTAATATAGGCTTCTCCGTTGCTCTTTTTAAAAGGAGCGGCCATTTCCCAAAACAGGCTCTTTTCCTTAATGAAATGTAAGCCATAAGCTTTATTGATTTCATCCTCATCAATATCCAGCAACCGTTCAATAATATTTGTTTTTCCTACACCGACGTCCCCCAGGAAAATAACGTTACCCCGATGGAGTGGCATTTTGTCAGAAGCTCCATAATAGGCCTGCAAAAATTCGGGATCATTCAGGGTTAGGTAACGCACATCCATATCGGCAATCCGCAATCCACCCACATAAACTTCACATCTATCTTGACTATCTTGATCATCATAATCCCTATCTGATTTAAATTTATCATAAAACTTGACCTTTTCTCTCGTTGCAAGTTCTTGGGGAAAAGTGTCCAGTTTGAGTTGAGTCAGCCCCAAATATTTTAGATTAGTGAGTTTAGTTATCCACTCCCGCAGCTTGGTAATCTTTGTATTCCCAATATCCAAATATTTCAGGGTCTTGATGCAGACCATCTCTTCAGGTAGTTCTTTGATTGCCGTTAGAGAGATATCCAGCGTTTCAAGATGCTCCAAAGCCCCGACGCCTTTCAGCTCTTCTATATTACAACTTCTCATATGAAACTGTTTTAATGATGCTGGGATATAGCATCCCGGTACATTCTTAATCACAGTATTGGACATATTCAAGGTTTCAAGCTTAGGGAATGAAATTTTTGGTAGAGAAGATATTTTGCTGGAGCTGAGATTAAGAGACTTCAGGTTAGATAGTACCTTTTTTATACCTTGCTGTTCATCTGAATTTGTATTTTCATCGAAAAAACGTTCAAATCTACTGGAAGATACGTCTAAATGCTCCAGTTTTATTAAATCCTTAAAGCCTGAAGGCAATCTTTGAAACGGCACATGATTGATGTTTAGAGTAGTCAATTTTTTCAACTGGGAAAGATTGATCCTGTCTACCAGATTCGGATCATTGCTAATAGCGTCAAGGATCAAGGTTTCTAAACTTGTCATCTTCACCAAAGTTTTAAAGAACTCAGGCCCCAGTTCAATTCGGCTCACTACCAGTTTTTCCAAATTAGGTAATTTGGCCAAAACAGGGATTGCCTTCCTCTCTAGTTCGCTAACTCCGCTAATCTCTAATTCCATTATTCCGGCGTTTTTTCTAAATCCTGTGATTAACTTAAACCAACTGGCACTAATCCGTTGTATATCTTTAATGGCAATGGAGGAAAGTCCGGGAAGCCGGCTCAATTCCTTAAAACCCGATGCAGAAGGCTGTTGTTGGTTTAGACCGATTATTGTTAATTTTTTTATGCTATTTAGTGCAGCAATTTGCTTAAACACCTTGTTATCAACCTGGAACTTTTCAATTGTTAAATCCCATATGGATTGTTCGTATTCTTTGAGTTCGTCCAGTAGTGATTTATTTCTCAGCTCAATAATCTGTAGTCGTCGATCCTTAGGATAGAAGTATGCCGCCCCAGCTTTTCCCACTCTTAAACCATCCAGTATTTCCTGCGTAAGCTCACTGCCCATAGTCACTTCCTCCAAGGTTTATTTGTTGTTGTCTGAAACTTTGTTCCATACCCATAATGCGCACTTGATTCAGCCATTGATACACTTGAGAAGACTTGAACACTAACTGTCCTCGGTCGTCCCTGGCGTTTTCCAAGGCACAGGCCATCAAGGCATATTCATTCTCCAGATCCGTATCAAAAACACCCTGATCATCGGTATTGATGGAGACAAATATTTGAGCGCATTTTTCATTGTTTCTCAAGCCTGCATCATTCAACTCTAAAATCGGATGCTTATCATATCGTTTATAAGTACTTATCAGATAATTAGAGGAAGGGTTAGTTTCAATCGCAATCCCCAGTCGGGCAATCTCCTTCTGCATCTCGGCCTGGATGGATATTACCGCACTCATGTAGTCCTCAGTCACATCAAACTCATCAATTTTATTCCCGTCTGTTTTTACCCCCCAATTGTAATGGTAGTAATGCATCAATTGTCTTGCCCTGGGATTACTCTCCCGAACCAGCCGACAATAAGGCGAGGTATGCAAATTTTCCGCCCTATTGTCTTTCAACATCGATTGAGTTGCATCACCCTCGAAACCATGTAAGTAATATTCCGGACGATCCCCCCGCAAAAGCCACGCCTCAAAATATGTGTCAATGGAAATTTCCCGCTCAGATCCGGGAATATTTTTATAGTAAATGTGATTCATCTGCCGGTGATACATCTCAACCAATTGACTTCGGATGCTCTGATTACCGATATCATAGCTTTCCAGTTGTTTATACATCCATACACAATTGTCCAAGATGTCCTGACGCGGCAGATATAGTTTTTTATTTTTAAACCGGTACCACTCAGTTACACCAATTCCCAAGGCTAAAGCATGTCCTAAGCGATCACCGTGCCGCAGCTCAAGAAAACGAACAGCCTCATCAATTGCCCTCAGCCCATCGGCAATATCCAGAAAGTCTTCTCCCACATGAAAGGTTATACGTAAAACCGGCAAAGATCTATTCGAACGGGGAAACCCGTCCCTTTGACAGGCCGCCGCACGCGCATATCTGAACTCCGGAGCAAACACTTCCGGCCGGCAGCCAATTTCCTGGTTGCAGGCATCTATCCCGTAAACCCTGCGCACCATTGGGTCATTGCGTTGAAACAACTCTACAATGCTTCGGATCTGAGGCTGCACCTTATAAGATCGGAAATAATAGTGGCGGCATTTCATGATCTCCATCATCATGTCCTTCTTACACCGTTCGTCCCCTTCTTTAACTAAGTGCAATACAAAATAAGCCCGTTCATCATAGACCGAATCACCGGCAGGTTTCCCGGCAGCTAAAATACGCTTGATATACCTTTCGCCCTTTGATTCACTTGCTGCAACCGGGATACATTTTTGGTAGTTTGTCAATGACTTATGCAATTGGGCAGGAGATTCCTTTGGCGTAATCCGAACCTCTAAGTTCTTGACCGATTTGTTTTCTAAGGCTGACGAAAAAGCCAGACGCACTAATGCTTCAGCATATTCCGGGTACTTTTCCAGAAAAATTTCCTTCCGATCCTGGTAGAGCATAAAATTATGGAACCCCACAGCGTGATTGCATTGAACCAGTTCTCCTCTCATACGGATGAAAACCAGCAAATACGTATAAAACCAATCCAAATAAGGTTTGATCTCCCCATCTTTGTCATAAATAGCCCGGAACATCAGATATAGAAAGCGGTGTTCACCTGCAATCGGTGCATACGCATCGTCGGATTCAGCATTTTTCACAGTATCAGTTATATAATCCAAGGATCCCAAGTTGAGCATGCGTTCAACATCTATTCTGCGCTGTAAATCTGCCACCGGAGGCAATAGCCCTTTTGGGTTCGTCCATCGACTTATATTTGTTTTTTCCTCATCAATACTTTTACTTCCGATTCCCCTTAAGCGCCTCCAAAGGAATAACCGTATTTCCGCAGCCAAACAAACGAAATCATGTAATTCCAGAGCTTCATCTCCTGAAGGCACCGGATAAAAAAGCCGCTTCATTTTTTCATTTTTGAAACCCTCTTTGTTATTCCTTTTGTCAATATGGTTCATCAGACAAACCCACGACAGCAAAAAGGCCGGAGCCGAACCCTTTAAATGGAAATGGTTTTCCGCGATTCCTTGAGTTAACATATTGCGCAAGCGGAGATTATCGGTTTTAGCGTAGGGACTGAAGGCAAAATTGTTCCTTTGAAAGCGATTTTGCAGGTCCTGGTCGGCAAGATAGGCACAAATAAACACCGATTGGCCGATCTGATGGACTGCATTACGCCAATGTACCATCTTATCGTGGGCACAACAAGCGGATGCACCGTCCATACGCAGTGCGCTGTTGGCAACTAACCGGATCAGAGAATAGATCCCGCACTTTCCCCAGCGCAGTTCTTTCACCTCATTGGCCAGACGGCTATAAATGTTGTCCGCTTCGTTTTCGGAGTATTGTCTGAATTCATTCAAGAAGGCGACTCTAAAACTTTGACGATCACACAGACTTAAATAGCTCGGTTGTCTGGAATGACCTGTCTCCGTCAACCGGGAATTATTCATGACTTCACAAATCGACATGCGCCGCAACAATATTGAGAGCCCATAAGCAAAAGTTTGTTCCATTCCCTCACTCCCGACCTTGCAATAACCAATCAAAGGGGCGTTTTTCGTCTGTGTTCTCATTGTACATTTTGACATGCTCGAGACTTAAAATACATTTCAGGTATTGAGTAAGTTCTTTCTTCCTTTTGCCGATCATCTCATCCGGTACACTATTAAACAATGCCGTTCTTTCGAGTATCTTGCCATAGGCATTCATTACAGCCCGGGAGAAATTAAAATACCCTTTGAGTTTTCCTATAGTTCCTACAGAGGACCTTTCAATGATATATTTTTCGCTTATCATTGTGGCGGCAAGAGCATCCAATATCTCGACGCTCTCAAAATGCAAGATGCCGGCAAACAGCTTGCTGCGAAGACTTTTATAGCAAGTTATCAGTTCACTTTTTTTATCTGCGGCTTGACCGGCAGGTATGGTTACCTGCCACAACATACGGCTAATCGTTTTTTCCGGATCCAGCAGATTATGGACGAAAGCCATCCAGTTAAACGAGACATATAAAGGACTTCCTTCTTTATTTTCTTTATTTTTATCAATATCAAGCGGCTGAAGCCGCATTTTGAGATAGGGTTCGTTTAGCGTATGCATATGCAGGTCTCTGGATTTGATTCTGCCAAATGTCGTCACAAAAAAGCTCAGCCATACTGCCTGGGCAAGACTCATTGCTCCGGTCTCAAGATTATCCGATTTATTTACTTCCGCATCAAGCAACGATTTAATAGTCCTGCTTCCTTCTTCCACTACTAAAGTTACGTTAGATGCATCAATGTTTATCATTGTGCTTTCAAGACCATCATATGTAAGCTTTTGCGCAGGATTATATATAAGACCGTTCAAGAGATTGGCCATCTGCCTGTAATAGTCATCCTTAATTTTTTTTGTCCCTTCTGTCTTTTCTGATTTATCAAGCATCATAATATTGCGACGTTGACGTTTCATGCGAATCGAATATAAAAGCTTAATTGCTGCCGTAAAGTGGCGGATCCCTTCACTGGAGTCGTACATCTGCATCACATGCAATAAATAGAGTACATCTCCAAGACTGATATTCTCCTGCAGAGTTCCAGTTTCAATGATGCGCAAGGCAGACTGGTCATTGCCAAACAATCCGCAATATTCCGGCCCTTTATGACGTGAAGTAAGGCGTATATTTTTTGAAATACCATACTTATCCAAGCTTCTTGCCAGATATCCATTGATACCCTCATTGGGATGTCTGGCAAAGCTCCTGATGATATTTGCCATCTCCCGCGGAACAGAATTTGAAGTCACACTGTCAAGCAGCCAAACTTCCAGCGCATCCAAATTATCAAGCCATATTTTACTATCAGAGATTTTATTGTTATCTTCAATCAAGACGGGAAGGTTTTCGAAAAAATCAATTGACTGGTGCAGAGCCCTTAAATTAAGGGGTATAATGGGGTGCGCGCCATTTTCATTTTTGACCAGGACAATTTCCGTCCTGGTATAGATCAGTTCGAAAAAATAGTCTACCAGCTTCCGTTTGCCTGCCAATGACTTATACTTTCCTTTAGTCGTCTTTGTAATAATCGGTATGTTTCCCAAGGTTTGCATTTCAAGCTTAGGCAGCATGATGCGGCGTTGGGCAGGAATTAACTTTTGGATATATTTCATTGCCATTTCGGCAGGGTGAGCATCAAGTAATTCCTTCTTCTCGTTATGCAGTTCTTTAAACAAGGTGATAAATTTCTGTTCAAGGGCATCAGAAAGCTGTTCCAGTTTTACAGCAACCGGAATAACCACATTGGAAAGCATAAGAAAACTTCGAATTTCTTCCACCATTTCATAACCATGTTCAATATTTGTATCCAAATCGTCAATCGGGATAAATAAAAATGAATACTTGGCTCTTTCGGGACCTGCAATGATTTGGAGATATATATCCACCAATTCTTTAATACTGTCCCGGAGCCGTGTAGTTTTCGCCAGCATACTTAAATGTTCTAAATCATCGGAATTCTCTTTTAAGGTTTCCTTTAAGGACAGATAGCGTACCCGGATTGCCTGATGTACTTTTTCACAAGCTTCTATAGCCTTTCGGATAATATTATCATCAAGATCGTTTCCACCTTCACGAACACATTTTTGAACATAGTCTTGAACTTCCCGGAAAATCTTTGATACTATTGCGCCAATAATTGTTTCATCTTCCGATAGCCTGGACGGATCTATGACCGGAAGTGTATAAAAATAGTAATGCATTTCTTTCTCTGAATACCGGGCAATTTTCAGGTTTCCTGTCACCAAGAATTTGACAAAGGAGACCATTGCGGTACTTTTACCGGTACCTCGATCTCCTACAAAGGCAATTATTGTGTTAAGCTTATCGGAGATTACTCTGCTTTCGTCCCAACTGTTGGCATTTTCCCTCCAACGTGCATTAGAACCTGAACATGCTTCAGAACAAGTATGGTCGGAAGAATCCCTATCTTTCACGATCATTCTCAGACACTTCAGGGCATCTTTATACGCATTCTTAAACAAGGACTCTTCATAATTTTTATAGTCTTCTGCCGTAACCCCATACGAATTTGCTGTCGAAAAATCAATACAGTCCATAATTATCTACCTCATTTTAAAGCTAAATATTGTAAATTATTATAACATAATTTTCTAAATCTAAGGTATATTCTCATAATATTTTATGTCTTATAAGCTCAACATGTCGGGTTTTGAAAGGCGGCAGCATCATTCATCTTGATGATGTCGGTGGTGCGATCGCCTTTCAAATACTCCTGATTTGTTAGATATAGTAGTATCGTTCTGCTATGAAAATGCCTTGGAAGAAATATCTAGTCCTATCTTGATGAATAGCAATGGATATTATTTCAATTTTAAGATTATTTAATCGATTATAATATTGAAATTAATAAAGACGAGGCGGAAAGGCTTTCCGCCAATATTCACGCTTCCACTCCGGACAATGTTAAAGCGGCCATGGGAAATAAACTGGGCGCTGATTTTTCTTCGGTTCGTTTTCATACCGACGCCGGTTCCGCCGCAAAGGCTGACGCCATGGTCGCCCACACCTATACGGCAGGAAATGACGTCTACTTTGGCTCCGGCGGCTTCGAGGCTTCCGCCGCCGCCCACGAACTGGTACATACCGTGCAGCAGGGTGCCGTGGACGGCGTTGGCGTGAGTGTGTATAAAGACGCCAAGAAGGCCCACGAACAGCGGCACTTTGGCCGAGCAGCTGATTAAAGGTTCAGGCCTGAAGAAAACGAAAGACGGCAACTACAGTGAGACGGCTGTCGGACGCAAGCTTTATTCCAGAGACGGCAAGGATCTTGACGAGATGCATCAAGAACGCGAGCTGGCGCTTGGCTCCGGCATTCAAGCCACGCTGCGCAAACAACGGGAAGCAGAAAAAGCGAAAGCAGCCAAAAAGGCTGCCGCGGCTGCTCAGAGAACTGCGGCAACGCCGGGGCCGGCAGCACAGACAACACCGGCACCGGTGCCCGCGACTCCGACGCCGCTAAAAGTGCAGCAGGACGCCGTCAAACAAAAGTTGGAAGAAGAGGCAAAAAGAACGCCGCTAAAAAAGGAGCCTAGAACTAATATAATTATTGAATCAATATAATTTTCGAACCAGAATTAAGCGGAGAGAAGGCGCAAATGTGACTGGCCATGAATTAGTAAGTCCGTATACGGAAGCCTTGGATGCCGAAATGAAGAAGGCTCGGTTATGATACCTTCCGGCGCGCGGATGAAAACGGAATTGAATATGTCTGCTTTCTTTTGCCCGTCAACGATAGCGATGAAGAAGTATTCACCGAGTTAAGCGTTTTCGGGATGACTGAGTATTCTTTCTGCATGCAATTATATTCCACTGTGACCGGTAAGTTCGGGAAGAGATCAACTCCCGGTTACCGGACATCCTGGACTACATCAGCGCGGATATGGAAGACACAGACGACGCATCCGATGGCACATAGAACGGCCTAAAAAGACTTCTGCATAATATTTAATAAAATGGAAGTGATCAAGAGCCGCGTGAAACAATATACACGCGGCTCTTATGTCTTATAAAGAGGAACTGATTGGCCGGATTCCTGGATCACGCCGGACTGTTCAAAAATAATCAGGTATTGAATCTATCGAACAGTTCAAAAGTTCATTCCAGCTAACATCATTACAATATACCATGCAGACGCTTTTTTCGTATCTTTGAAGATGCGGAGGCAATATTTTAAACTTAAATTGTTTATAGAATTCAGGATTTATATCCGAAAATAAAAAAATGAAGGAGCCTTCTTCTTTTTGTAAGCAGTTTTTTAACAGTTCCGTGGCATAACCTTGACCGGCGTAAATTTTTGGTGTTAATACAGAGCCAATACCATATGCTTTTTTTCCAGCAATATCCTTCAGTTTTAACATTATCAGAGAGCTGACAATTTCGTTACCGACATCCAGGACATACCTTGTCCCATACGCATCTTCCTTGGCATTATCGCTGCAATATTGTTCAAAGGTCCTATGTTTGCTCCACTCCTTGTACCCTTCACTGAAAATAAAATTTATCTCCTGAGGCAGCGCCTGTCTGAAAATCATCTTAATAATCCCCTTTTTGGCATAGTTTTCCTGCCGCTGCGGCGTAGACTATCGAAATAGTCTTTACAACTCCAGACTATTCTAGTAGTATATACTCATACTATTAGAATAGTCTGGAGGTTTTTAGTTTGGCATCTCTAAAGCTTTTTGACAGCGAACTCAAGATCATGGACATTGTGTGGGATAAGGAGCCGGTATCGGCCAAAGAAATTTCTCTTATCGCTGCTGAAACAATCGGCTGGAATAAGAATACAACCTATACGATTATTAAAAAACTGATGGAGAAAAATGCCCTTCAACGGACTGAACCGAATTTTATCTGTACTTCCCTTATCCAAAAAGCAGAGGTACGAAAGGCTGAAACCCAAAGCCTTATCGACAAGTTATATAACGGCTCTAAAAAAGCCTTTTTCGCCTCCTTCATAGAAAATGACCTTACTGAGGATGAGCTGGAGATGTTGAAAAAACTGGTAGAAAAGAGGTAGGCCATGCTCTCTGAACTGTTTTATTGGGTACTTAACATGAGTATCCTCGGCAGTGTTGCCGGATTGCTTGTTTTGTTACTGAGCAAGCTTAAAATTCTGCCAAGTTTTGCAGTCTATGTCCTATGGCTTCTTCCTCTGATCAGGTTCTGGCTGCCTTTTGGAATTGCTAATCAATACAGCTTGCTAAACTTAATTTCTAAATTCACCACCAAAACAGTGCTTATCCGCCAGGAACTGCCTCAGATCACAGCCACCAATAGTATCATGGCTGCCAAAAACTATTTCCCTCTCGAATACAAAACCGACCTGCTTAAAAACGTGCTTAATGTGGCTTCGCTGATTTGGATTATCGTTTCCTGTGCTGTCATGCTAATCTTGGCGCTGCTCTACTTCTTTAGCAAATCAGAGTTGAAGACGGCGCAGCTTATAAGCGGCAATATTTATCAATCGGATAAAATTACCGCTCCGGCTGTCTATGGTATTATTCAGCCCAAAATCATTGTCCCTGCCCAAATAGCTGCCGGGGATCTGGACTATATCCTGCTCCATGAACAGGTGCATATTGCACGCCGGGACAATCTATTTCGGGCCATAGCCTTGCTGACAGCCTGCGTTCATTGGTTCAATCCCCTATCCTGGGTATTCTTAAAGTACTTTTTTGCCGATATGGAGCTGGCCTGCGATGCCAAGGTTATCAAAAATCTCAATGAACGGCAGACCAAGGAGTATGCCCGCGCCCTACTCACCTGCGCTTCCGGCAAAGCTTTCTTCGCATCGCCATTTGGCGGGACCCAAACGAAGCTGCGCATTGAAACGATCTTATCCTATAAAAAGCTTACGCTCTTTTCTTCACTCTGCTTTGCTGCCTTGGTAATCTCTATTGCTGTCATCATAATCACCAACGCCACTGTTTAGGAGGTGCTGCTTTGAAACGTGTTTTCTTAATCATGCTGATTTTTTTCTTGCTGCTGACAGGTTGTACACCGATCAGCAACAACAGGCTTAAGGTAGACAATGTTACTATAGGCTATGGCTTTTCCAGTTATGCAATGTTTGGAGCAGATCAAAGGATCGTCGATAACTTGCTTAGTCACTTCAACTCTCTCAGCTTTGAAAGAACCTCTCAGCAAATGGATCCGGCAACTGCCTTTCATGTCTATTTTTCCTATAAGGGGAAGGGGGTTAAAAGCTTCTGGGTTGATAAGTACGGAGTGTTTTGGCTTGACGGTAAGACAGAATGCTTCAAGGTCTCTTCCGGGGGCTTAAACTATCAATACCTAAAAGCTGTGTATGAAGATAGCCAAAACATCTCAGCCAGGCAAGCCGTTCAAGGCCGTGTCAGGGGTGAACATTTATGAGCTATAAAAAATTCTATTTCCTTTCCCTGTTTATCCTTTTATTGGCCTCTGTTTACCCCCTATACATGGGGGTTGTAACCCTAGGCAATTATTTAGAACATGGTTTTATCAATGCAGCGGATTATCAGAAATATATTATTCCTTACACCCCTATATGTATTGCCTTAATTGCTTCCGCCGCACTCATGCCGCTGATTTTTAAGCTGTGCAAAAGCTACACTCTGCCGGTGGTTTCAATTTTGGGAATTCTATTATTCCTGGTTTTTGAATTTGGTTTTGAACAAATCAAAGTAATTGAAGGCTATGTGGAAATGCCCCTTGAATCCTGGCAATTAAGCTTGTGCATGGCAACCCCGGAGGTTCTCCGCTCGGTCGGCCAACCTATCTATGCAGCGAATAATCCAGCTTTTAAATTTCACTTTTACCTTATTGCTATTGTCATGATACTGGCAGCGCTGAATGTAATCCATGGTTTTGGAAAAATGATCCGAGAACGGAACTTTTCCAGAAAGCGTCCGCTGATTGCTCAAGGGGTTTCTGCTCTGTTGTTGATTAGTCTTTGTATTTTCGCCTGTTTTACCGCTTTTTACAGAAACGGCACCCTCCATATTCCCTCTTTATCTGCCCTGCTAATGGCTGGATTCTTTACAGTGTTCGGCATTACCGCCGGCATTTATACCGGCTCGCTGTTTTATGGAAGAAGCCCGCTGTTCGCCAAGACCATACCTGCTTTATCTGCTTCCTTGACAACATTCCTCATGTATGTGGGGGAACTGGTACTGATGGATGGGGTTCTCTTTATCTACGGCCAGGGGTTCTTCTTTGCATCCTTAGAGATAATTCCCTTATCCCCTGCCGACCTTCTGGTTATTCTGGGCTCCGGTGTTATTACCTATATCCTTATGCATACGCTAATTCAATATAGTAAAGAATAATGGAGGCTTTCGCATCAACACGCGAAGCCTCCTTTTACTTATAACTTTTATGTTTGACATCAATCCCTCGCTGCTGCCTATTAAACTTCTTCAAGAAATTCAACCTGAATCTTACCTTCCAGCAGGTCTTCAAACTTTTGGGCTGCTTCCTTAAAATAAGCTGAACTCCCATGGGCTTTGAAGGCTTCTTTATCCTTGTACTTTTCAAAGAAGACGATTTTAGTTGGGTCATTCTTTACCACATGGGGTATGTACATCAAACAGTCCTTTTCCTTAGAAAGAACTTCCTTGGCCAATTGAGTACAAATTTCGGTCACTTCCACCTCTTTGCCATGTTTTACTTTTAAGGTTGCCAGTAACGTCAACAATTCCAACCAACTCCTTTATTTTTGTACTCGGAACGCTGTGTAATCACCTTCGGTCAAAGTCATTGATTATGGTTATATCTTTAATAACTATATTCAACGCATAATCAATTTCTCCTTTAAGCGATTACTTCGATCATTGGCAAAGGTTCCATCGGCCTTTTGAAAATAGGCAACTGTACAGGCAAAAATTCAGGTACGCCAAAGTCTTAAGGTCAGACAACGAAGACTTCCTCCTCCGGCTAATAAGGCATCGGGGTGAAATTCAATAATCTGTACCCCCCGTTGTTTTAAGGTCTCTTTAGTCTGACGGTTAAGTGCCAGATCATAGTGAATAAGGACCTTAGGTTCTAAGACAACAAAGCTGCAGCCCCAATTTTGTTGCTCTTCATTATCTATTTCCACAAGTTCCATATTTCGCTTTCCTAAAAATGTCCTTAGGTCAATTTCAAGCCGCTTCTGTCTGGTAATTAAATAGGTTCTAAGAAATGCTGGGGGAAAATACAGGGCCAAGTCTTCACTAATTCTGTTGAAAATCATATCCGCATGCATAAACCTTCGTGCCTGCGGTACCTCAACATAAATCACTTCTTCGAAAATATCCAGGGCTTTGGTAAAGAATTTCTCAATTGTACTGGGCTTATGCCGTTCAGTATCCACGATAATTAAGGTATCAGGGGACAAAACTAAGCAGCCTTCAAACTGCTCATGGGTTTCAAATTCATGAAAGATAGGTATGCCGATAGCTTGGAGAACCTCCTTAACAACCTGCTCCTCCCCCGCCCTGGTACCCGGACACATTTCAGATAAAATAGCCCCTTTACTCGTGACGACGGCTGTGTCGTGCAGATATGGCAAATTCGGGAGTTTGGCAAGTAAGTCCTTTGTGTGGTGTACAAAGTCTCTGACAAAGAGCACCTCTACTCCGTGTGCTTGCAACAACTGAGCATATTTTTTATGCTCAATTAAGTATTGATCTACCTTCGGAACATAATTAAATAAGTGATACTTGTAGTTTGATTGATTAATGGTTGCCAGCGATTCAACAGGGTCATGAAGTAAGACCTTTCTTAATCTTCCCAGTTTCTCAATTCCGTAGCTTGGTTGTATCCTGCTCATTTTTCACACCCTATTTCAACGTTTTTGTTGACATTATTATTTGTTTCCGGCATTAATCACATACCTATATAACAGGACACTGAAAAAATCCAGACCCAAAAGTACTAACCTTATTATTAAGAGCGCCAGTCAGTTTATCTATCTGAGCGGCGCTCTTGCAGCCAATTATCTAACCGTATCTAAATCCGATTAAAACAGGATACACTAATCCCAAGCCTAATTATCTGAAAATTTTGTTAAAATTTTCTTTACTTATACTATATTCTAGTTTATAATTATTACAACATTAACATTATTATCTTAGCATCTATTTATTTTAGTTTCTCTCGTATAACAAACCATTTTATGCCGAATCCGGTAGACTTAATAATTTACAGTGTCAACCATACAAATATTAGAGGAGGGGATTTTATGACATCCTATTTTGAAGCTGTAAAAACACTCTTTAGGGATCGGAAAGTGGCCTTTTTAGTGATCATCTTCACTGCAGCCAGAGTAATTTATGGATGGTCGTGGGTAGAATCTGCTTCCCACAAGTTAGGTTGGTTTTCTGATGGCAAACTTAATTCAGCCGGGAGAATTGAAAGTCTCATTACTAATATAGCAGGTCCAAATGTATCTAATTTTGATCCTCTTTACATTAACAAAGGATTTTCTTGGGTTGCACAAACTATTTTTCTGGGCACTCCAGGATTGACAGATACCTTAGTCGTCATTATTGAACTATTAGTGGGCCTATCAATGCTGCTGGGGTTCCGGATAGTCTGGTTTGCTCTTCTGGCAATGTTTATGAATGTGCAGTTCCTGGCCAGTGGATCATTTAATAATTTTGGCTATATTTGGACTAACCTGGCATTTTTGAAATTCGCTCAATATGCTGAGCTTCTGGGAGTAGGCGGCTTCCTGAAATATAAACAAAATCCTTCTCACTGTCTTGTACCCTCTTCTATTCCCGACGGGAGGAACTAGTTCCCAAACAAGAGATCGGACAATTTGACGCCCCTGCATCGGGGCGTCACTTATTACAAAGGGTCCATATCTGCCTTTTTCCTCAGATACACTCATCTCCACCATTACTCTATAACTTCTGCATGTCATTGGTTTACTTTCTCCGCATCAGGTTTATTTCGGCTTAGATTCAGGAATCTGAATAGGTATCTCAAATTTGTTTCCGTGCTCATCTTGATAAATAATCTTCGTCAATTTCTGTTCGCTTGGATCAACCTGCATAGGCGCAAGGCTGGCTTTAAAGATACCGGGTTCAATAGTTCTGCCATCCTTTTTGGCCATCAGCTGCAGGCCGCGCAGGTTTTGAATATACCAACTATCAAACGAAAGCTGTTGGGCACTATATACCTTGCCGCTGCTGCCAACTGTCCCTACGACTCTGCCTTTAGGAATAAACACTTGATCGTTTCCCTGAATATTCTCTAAGGTAAGGGAAACCGCGTAGTATTTGTCAGGTTTAGTTTCATCATAGGGATTATACCCCCACCCTCCGTTAGAAGTGCTTAAGGGCCACACTTCGCTGACAGTTAAAGTCCAGCCATCATCCCGTATCAATTTGTCAGGTTCAATTCGCACCGCCTGTGGATTATATTCAGGAGGAACATAGGTCTCATACCAGGGAACTACGTTGGTGTCATTAAATACCTGGCCCGCTTGATTAACATATAATCTGGTCTTATCGGTTAAAACAAATTCCCAGGAGGGTTGGAGGATAGAATAAGGTGTCAGCATACTTGGTTCGTTATAGGACGGCAATAGACTATAATCTGATGGGAATGGACTGGATTCATTCAGTACACTATGAAAAATAAGCCTGGGCGACGGAGGTTTTTCAATTCCTTTTTCTTGTTTAAGAATTTTCATTGCCTCATCAGCATCAATCTCCAATAGCTTTTCACGCGGCGAAAAGGTAACTCCATTAATCATTTCAACACGTTCATTGACAACAGGACATACAACACTGGCTCCGACAAACCTTTCTCCCTGGAGATAGGGAACAATATAATAATCGTCTAAAAAGGCTCCGTCATAGGATTTAACAAAGATCGGTTTGACGGGCAGGTATCCTTCCGCTTGTTGCTTCTTTTCAGCCACTCCATCTTTATCAGGTGCCCGGTCAAGGCCGCCAAGCATCCAGCCATAGGTACTGCTGGCAATATCTTTCTCTGTAGAATAGTCATATCCGCCTTGATAGTTCGTTCTGGCATATTCCACTAGGTCCTGATTAAGCTGGATCGGTTCCAAAGAGTTAGCTGAAACAACCGGGCTGTAACTCTGGTCAACCTCAGAGACATCAGCCGTCGTTGCTTTGGCGTTGGTCATTGTTGCAATTGACAAAGCAACGACAACTCCAACAGCTAAGACCGCCCACCTTAAAGGTATTTTTCCATAGTCTTTTATCATCCGGATTCTCCTCCTTATTTGTGAGCTTGTACCCGACAAATTTGCTAAGCTAACAATTCCCGGGAGTTTCATGTTCTTCTCTGCCAGCTTAATGAGTGTGTAGGCGTACTCCTTAACTGAAGCGCCCCCAATATGTTCAAGGGTTATCGCATCACATGCGATTTCCTGGTCTTCCCGCAGTTTATAAAATGCGTACCAAAGTATTGGATTAAACCAATGGATAATAAGCAATCCCTGGGCCAACCAATTCACTGCTATATCTTTTCGCTTTAAATGTAATAATTCGTGCACAAAAACATACTTAATTTGCTCCTGGTTAAACTCTTCCGAAAAACCTGTTGGTATCAACACCTTCGGACAGAACAGTCCATAAAGTAATGGACTGGTTATTGCCCCGGTTTGAACCAAAGAGACCTTAGCCTTAATATGCAGTTTGGTTTTAACCTCTGCAAAGGCCCCCAGCAGCTTTTCATCAAGCACAGCCCGATCTTGTATACTATGCTTAAATCGTCTGTTGACCAATCCAGTCGCCGCAATAAAAACCATAATCCCTATAAGCCATACAAAGCAAAACAGTTTATGGATAAACATGGGGGCGGCAATTATATCAGGTGATTTATTCTTATTAGCTAATGTATTCGTTGTATCCGCGTTCTGAAATCCGGCAGTCTGATCTGACCGGTAGTCCGTTTCTTCAGAAAATAATCCGTCATTCTTTGCGCCAGGATGTGAAAACACTTCTGTATTTTTAGGCAAAGAACTGGTTCGCGGCATCTCTAAATTAGAAAGGTTGTAGAGACTAAATGAACTTTGAGGTGCCCAAGGCAACAGAAGACTGACCAACACAATCGACCATAATAAATAATGTACCCGCCCGCTGATTTTATGCTTAAGCACAAATTTCACTAATAACAAGAGGACAATTAATAGGCTTGCCTTTGCCGAAGTCTGCCAGACCCAATCAAAAAGACGCAGATAATCGATGTGTCCTGAGGGCAAGGTTACCCCTTCCTTTCCTCAATGATCCGTTTTAGTTCTTCAATTTCGTCTTGAGAAAGTTTTTCCTCCTTAAGAAAAGCCACCAACATAGGTTGAAGGGTTCCGCCAAACATCCGTTTCACAAAGGAATTGGTCTCTGACTTAATGCACTCAGCCTGATCGACCAAGGGATAGTAACGATATTGCCGGCCTTCTTCCTTATATCCCAAAGCCTTTTTCTTGACCAGCCTATTGATTAAGGTTTTAATCGTATTTGGCTTCCAATCTGCTACGCCGGTTAAAGCATCCACAATCTCGTTTGCTGTACAGGGGGAAGACTTTAGCCAGACTATCTTCATTACTTCCCACTCCGCCTCAGATATCTTCGGTATTTCAGACATATTGTTCTCCTTTATGTAAATATGATTACGTTTGTAATTATTATTACAGATGTAATAGTATTTGTCAAACAAAAACCAGCTCTGAAAAAGGATCTTAAATAACAAAAGCAAATCGTATATTAGTTTATAATCTCTCCAAACTAATATACGATTGAATATTACCACAATAACAATTATAATCGGGAATCATACATCTTAACTCCGCAAAGACTAAAGCATAACCCTTTAAAGAAAACTTGGCTGGCGCTAAGCCGCAGGCGCGGCGGCAGCCTTAGTTGCACTTATGCTTGGACGAAGACACTGTCTTCGCACGGGTTAAACCTTCTTGCAGTATAATAACGTAAGTTTTATACTTTCTGACAGTACAAGAAAGGACGTGATCAATTTGACTCATTGGCGTAGCGGTACACAACCACTCTTTTATCCTTTGAATCCCAAAGACCCGCGTAATCTGGCCCAAAAAACTAAAGATTTGCCCTCACTGCCTAAAGTTTATCAAGATTTCTACAGGGAAGTAACCCGTTTCCTTCCTCTCCAACGGGTCTTTATCGACCCCTTTTTCACCTTAGGCTATGGCATTGATGCCAGCTTTTATCGCTTAATCCCGAAGGTCGTGGTTAAAGTCGTCAATAATGAAGAAATGTCGGCGATTTTAAAAATTGCGCAAACTCTACATACACCGGTTACCTTCCGCTGTGCCGGGACCAGTTTATCGGGGCAGGCTTTGACGGATTCTGTCCTGCTGGTGGTCCAGGGAGCATGGCGGCACTATGAGGTTCATGAAGACGGCAAGGCCATCTCCCTGGAACCAGGTATCCTGGGCGTCGAGGCCAACCGCTACTTAAGATCTTACCGCCGCAAAATCGGACCGGACCCGGCCTCCATTGATCACTGCATGATTGGGGGGATCGCAGCCAACAATGCCAGTGGTATGTGCTGCGGTACTGCCGATAACAGCTATAAAACTGTGCAAGATATGCAAATTATTTTCGATGACGGAACCCTGCTTGACACAGCAAATCCTGCCTCTTGCCGTGATTTTTTGCAAAGCAAGCCGGATCTTATCCGCCAAGTCGAGCTGATTCGGGACGAGCTTAAGGCCGATCCGGAGCTTACCGCACTGATCAAAAAGAAGTATAAAATCAAGAATACGACAGGCTATAGTATCAATGCCTTTGTGGACTTTGAGGATCCCCTTGAAATTATCAAGCATGTCCTGATCGGTTCGGAAGGGACTTTAGGGTTTATCTCGCGGATCACCTATAAAACGGTCATTGAACACGACCATAAAGCCTCGGCCTTAATCATTTATCCTGATATGGACCATGCCTGCCGCGCCGTTATGAAGCTTAACCGGGATTTAGTATCCGCTGCGGAAATGATGGACCGGGTTTCCCTTAAGACCATGGAAGACGAGCCCGGGATGCCCGCTTATCTAAAAACTCTCTCAGAAACAGCAACAGCACTCCTGGTGGAGGTCAGGGCCGAAAACCGGGAGCTTCTGGAACAACGGATTCAAGATGTTAAATTACAGCTGGAGAGCGTACCGACGGTTTTACCCATCGATTTTACCTCCGTAAAATCCGAGTATGAAACTTACTGGAAAATTCGCAAAGGAATTTTTCCGGCCGTGGGCGGAATCCGGGAACAAGGGACTGCCGTGATTATCGAAGATGTGGCCTTTCCCTTGGAACGATTAGCAGAGGCCACCATCGATCTGCGCTCCATCCTTAATAAATTCGGTTACCACGATGCTATTATCTATGGACATGCTTTAGATGGAAACTGGCACTTTATCTTTACCCAGAAGTTTGAGACCGAGGAAGAAATCAATCAGTATTCGGGACTGATGAAGGAAGTTAATGAACTGGTTGTTAAGAAATACAATGGTTCACTGAAAGCTGAACATGGAACCGGACGGAATATGGCTCCCTTCGTCGAACTGGAATGGGGAAGTAAAGCCTATCAGCTGATGAGACGGATTAAATCCGCCTTTGATCCCCATGGTCTGTTAAATCCCGGGGTTATTATCAATGACAACAAAAATGTTTATCTTGAAGACTTAAAAATGATGCCCCAGTCTCATGAAACTATCGACCGGTGTACCAACTGCGGCTTCTGCCAGGATATTTGTCCTTCCAAAAATCTGACCACAACCCCACGGATGCGGATTATTCTGCAGCGGGAAATTTCCTACCTAAAAAGAACGGGCAAAGATCTGCAGCGGTTAATGCGCTTGCTAAAAGATTATGACTATGCAGGAAATGCCACCTGTGCTACGGATGGACTCTGTGCCAAAGCCTGTCCCCTCTCCATTAATACCGGCGACAATTCCAAATATCTGCGTTCCCGGGCCATTACTCCCACCACTAACTTCCTTGCCCAACGTCTGGCCAAAAATATGAATGGGGTAACGACCTTTATGCGCTTTGGACTGGGGGCAGTGAATGCTGCTCATTCAGTCCTGGGTACCCGGGTGATGGATAAACTTGCTTCTAAGGCCCACCGGGTAACGAAGAACCAGATTCCCCTCTGGAACCCCTGGATGCCTGGCCGGGGGTCTGCTCCCCGGGCGAGATCCGGTTCCGCAGCGGGACCTTTGGCTTCGGAGAAAGCCCCTTCCCCAGGGACAGAACCCTTGAAGGTGGTCTATTTCCCCAGTTGTATCAGCCGCTCTATGGGACCTGCTCGTCAGGACAAGGATCAAAGGCCTCTCCATGAAGTGATGCTGTCCATCTTAGCCAAAGCCGGCTATGAAGTCATCGTCCCGCCGAACATGTCTAACTTATGTTGCGGTATGCCCTGGGAAAGTAAAGGCTTCTTTCAGATAGCCGATGAGAAAAGTGACGAACTGGAAAAGGTGCTCCTCAAGGCCAGCGACTATGGCAAATATCCTATCCTCTGCGATACCAGCCCTTGTCTCTATCGCATGAGGCGGGCCTTTAAGTCCGGAGTTAAGCTTTATGAACCCGTGGAGTTCACCCACGATTTCTTGATGGAACGTTTAAAGTTCAGACAGGTTCCGGAAACGGTGGCTGTGCACGTGACCTGCAGTTCCGTTAAGATGCAGATCAGCGATAAGTTTAAAGCTCTGGCCGAATCCTGTGCGGAAAAGGTGATTATGCCTGATGATGTCCACTGCTGCGGCTTTGCCGGGGATCGGGGCTTTTCCTTCCCTGAGCTAAATCATTCCGCCTTGGCCGGACTCAAACCCTCCCTCCCCAAGGAGTGCACTTCAGGTTATTCCAACAGCAGAACCTGTGAGATCGGACTTTCCCTCCACAGCGGAATCAGCTATCAGTCGCTGATGTATCTGGTGGATCGTGCTTCATCGGCGCTGCCGCTTTAGTAATAGCATTAGCCCGGAGACAAAATCTCCGGGCTAATGTACTTTTGACAGGATAAACAGCGCCGTGTTGCTCCAAGCGTTGCACGGCCACAAAAAGGGCTCTATGACTGTCATTAATGCTTGCCAAGATGTATTCTTTGGAGTTGATATTTCATGCTTCTCTCTATATAATAGTTTCCAAATAATGAAGAAAACACAATGATTAGCCAATAATTTGAAGCTAAATTTCTTCAGGAGGGGGAAACATTGAAGAAAGCCCTAGTGGTTGACGATACCAAATCAAATAGGCTATTTTTATCTAAATGCTTGGAATCTGAAGGCTATCTGGTCAAAAGCGCCGGAAACGGCAAACAGGCCATGGACCTACTGAAAGCTGAGAACTATCATATCATATTTTTAGATATAAAAATGCCTTATATGAGTGGGACAGAAGTCTTTAAATGGCTAACGCAACAGGGTATTAAGGCCCCCGTTGTCATAACTACAGCATATGCCACTGTAAAAAATGCAGTGGAATGTACTCAAATGGGTGCCGTCGCTTATCTTCAGAAGCCCTTCACCTTAGCTAGGTTTAGGGAACTAGTGCTTGAAATCGAGCAAAAAATATCCGGCAGCACGGTGAAAACAAACTTTATTCCTGACCCTGTTATTGAAAATCAAGAGGATTTTCAAGTCGTCAAAAGAGATTTGGAATGCGATAATCCAGCGGCAGCTTTAATATATCTGAAACAAGCACTTTCTGAGGATCCTGCGAACCCGGAAATATATCGATTATTAAGCGAGGCCTATTATTCAATCGGAAATAAAGACTACGCGGAAAAATTTATGCAAGCCTCTGAAGTTTTTAAGGTAAGGGATTTGATCTAAAAATGACTTATTTAATAAATGACAACCCTGAAACCCAATTTGCACCTGCTGCCCGTTTAGCTGATGACCTAATCTTGGGACAAGCAGAACAAATAAAACAACAAGCTTTGATTCCTGACCTCTTTAATATCCTTCCTTATATTATCCTTGTTTTGAACAAAGAACGACAAATCATCTATTCAAACCATGTTTTATTTGAGACCTTGGGAATTACATCACAAGAGAATCTAATAGGTCTGCGCCCCGGAGAGATCTTAAACTGTGTTCATTCTCACGAGACCCCAGGGGGCTGTGGAACCACGGAATGCTGCAGTGTTTGTGGAGCTGTCCTGGCAATCCTGGAATCACAGCAGACGAAAGCCCCTGTCGCCAAAGAATGCCTTCTTTCTGCAGGAAGCGCCGGCGATACAAAAAGCTTTGAACTGTCGGTTTATGCTGCTCCTGCCGGAGTTATCAATGGCGAGTATACACTCCTCATCGTCAGAGATATCAGCGAAGAGAAAAGACGACAGGTGTTCGAACAGGTATTCTTTCACGACCTGCTGAATACGTCGGGGGCTGTCAAAGGGTTTGTTCAGATAATGAAAGAATCACCAAACTTGAACGAAGTTCAGGAATTATCGACTCACGCCACTGAAGCCGTTGATATTCTCATTGATGAAATCAATAGTCAAAGAGATCTGATAGCCGCTGAAAATGGAGAACTCAAACTGAATCTGTCAAGTTTTTCGGCAAAAGGTTTGGTTGCCAAGCTGGTTGAGTTTTATCAAAACTATGACACAGCGCTTTGTCCCATAGAGATCGCCTGCTCTGAAGATGTCATCCTGGAAAGTGATATTATTTTGGTAAGACGTATTGTTAACAATATGTTAAAAAACGCCATTGAAGCTTCCGATGAGGATACCGATACGGTAACCATAGCAGTTGAAAAAAAGGACGACTATGTTGAATTCAGCGTGACTAATCCCCAAGCCATACCGCGAGAGGTTCAACTGCAAATTTTCAAACGCTCCTATTCCAACAAAGGTAGCGGGCGTGGAATCGGAACCTACAGCATGAAACTTCTCGGGGAAAAATATTTGCAAGGCTATGTTTATTTCTCTTCAAATCAAGGAACGACCTTTGTTTTTGGGGTACCCATCCGCAAACAATGAACTTAGATTGGATATAAATTCCAACGTAAAGAATAACCGTAAAAGATCCAGAGAATCTATGGAACCTGCAGATAAACTGATTCAGGTTATAGATGAACAACAGGATGATTCTTGATAATAACCCTTGTTCGATTTTCACCCTTCATCTCTGTGAGATATAATTAGCTTCGGCAAGGGGAAAATAAAATGGTATATTTCCATAGCAAATGCTGAGATTGCAAGAACTATAATCATAAATTTCTTACCACAAGCCTTAGAGGTTTTAAAGCATTATCCCCTGCCAACAATTAACTTATAATTGTTGGTTTTTTATTTTTGTACACGAATTGAATATAGCAGTTGGAGTTATTTCTCTCACTAGTTTTAGGCAATGAAGGACTGGAAAAAACAATCTGTGGCTGAAGGGGGAATTTTTATGACCTTGATGTTTGCCCGCCAACCGATTCTTAACCTTAATCATCAATTGTTTGGGTATGAGTTTCTATGCCGAGAAGAAGGGAAAGGCAACGCTTATAGCTGTGATAATGGTGATGTCGCTACTTCCAATGTGATGGCAGCCAGCTTCTTGTCGATGGGGGTCAGTGAACTATCGAATCAGAAAAAGGCCTTTATCAACTTTACGGAAACCATGCTTTTGCATGGAGTGGCAACCTTGTTTCCCAGGGAACAAATAGTTGTAGAGGTACTGGAAAACGTCGAGCCAAGTATGGACATCATAGCCGCTTGCCAACATCTTAAAGCAGAAGGATATACCATTGCTCTGGACGATTTTGTGTTCAATCTAAAGTATGAACCATTGATTGAATTAGCCGATATTATTAAAGTCGATTTTATGTTAACTAAAACGGATCATGATCGGAGCTATGTTGTCAAGCAATTGCAAAATAAGAGGGTCCGGTTCCTTGCCGAAAAAGTCGAAAGTTATGCCGATTTTCAGAGCGCGGTTAAAGCTGGCTATACACTCTTTCAAGGGTATTATTTTTCCAAACCTGTCATAACCTCTTCGACAAGAATCCCGCCGGCCAAGGTAAACCATCTCAAATTAATTAATTTGCTGGAAAGTAAAGATCCTAAATTTGAAGATATCTCGCGAATTATTGAAAAAGATGTCTCTTTTTCTTATGAAATTTTGCGAATTGCCAATACCGCTTATTATTATCGGGGCCAGAGCATCTCGTCAATTAGGCAGGCGGCGATTCGAATTGGTCTGGATGAACTAAAAAAATGGGCCTTTATAACGGTGCTCCGCAAAATTGGCGGCAACGGCCAGGATACGATTGTGAATCTTTCTGCCCAGCGTGCCAAAACTCTGGAACTTCTCTGCCGGAAGTTAAGCCTGACTGGGCAAGAAATGGAATTTTTTACTTTAGGTATTTTGTCCATGATTGATGTTTTAGCCGGCTGTCCAATGGAGCTCCTTCTGCCGGAATTGCCCGTATCGGATGAGGTGGTACGGGTACTTTCAGGGAACTATGCTGAAGGAAAAATGTCAGCCTGCTACAAATTAGTCTTAGCCTATGAAAAAGGCAAATGGGATACGATTTTTGATTATGCGGATAGGTATGCCATTAACGTTGAGGATGTTGCCGAAGCCTATTTTAAGGCGGTTGTTTGGACAAATAATGTTGAGCTGAATTAGGGGTTTTACTGCCCAACAATTATCTGTCATCACGCAACATCGGGAACTCAGGAAATTATAGACCCTGTCCCAACTGCCCCGGCAAATGCCGGGAGCCATATCACCCAGAGGAGGATGACTATACTTATGAATCTTAAAAGAAGCATTAAACGTGCAAACTTTCTCAATATCCGCTTAAAGATGTTTTTGCTGATAGTACTGCTCATCGTCTTATCAATTACAGCAATAAAAGTGTATGACTATACTATCAGAATACGGGAAATCGAAACAACCGCGCAGGAAGAACGCTTAAATATTGCTGTATTGACAGCCTCAAAATTAGAAACTGAAATAGTCCGAACTGTATCGGCCCTGGAGACAGCGGCAAATAACACGGCTTTTATATCTAGCGACAATGCCACAATAGTGAACGCACTTCTTTCAATCAAAGAACAAAACCAGATCTTTTCAACGGTTTTTCTTTGCGACGCATCTTTGAGCAGGCTTAATGAAAAAGGGGATATTACCTCCCTTGCCAGCAGAGAATATATGCAAGAGGTTAAAAAAATGAAGCAAACGGTCATTTCTCGGGAGATCCTGATCTCCCAATCTACCAATAAGCCATCCATCATGATTGCAACTCCCATCAAAGTTCCTGGTGCGCCAGAGAGATACCTGGGCATCTCTCTCAATGTCGATAAACTGCAAAGTATTATTGACGGCACGAAAAAGAACGACAGTAATTATTCCTTTGCTTTCGATGCTAAAGACGGGCTGGTGTTTGCTCATCCCATCACAGACTATGTAGGCTTACTAAAAATCATTAACCCCGATGAAAAAGACAAATCAAAAATCCCTCCTGAACAGCAAACAATGGCTAAAGAGGCCGTTTCAGGCCACTCAGGCACCCAAATCTATAGCTTTAATGGTCTAAAAACTATTGCTGCCTATACAAATGTTCCAGGGACTTCGTTTGGGGTTGTCAGCTCTCTGAACTATGACCAGGCAATGGAACCTATTAGAAAAGAACGGAATTCGACTCTTATTATCATCTTGATAACTTCATTTCTAAGTGCCATCATCGCCATGGCAACTGCCAAATTTATTGTCGATCCTATCCAAAACATTGCCAGGCAGGCTAATATTATTGCCTCCGGCGATTTTACCGAGGAAAAAAATATTATTGTGAAGGGGCAGGATGAGGTCGCTCAGCTTCAGAAAGCCTTTAAAAATATGGCAATAATGCTTAAATCGACCATGCAGCAAATCGGACAAGCCGCAACCAATATTGCCTCCTCAAGTGAGGTCCTCGAAATTAGTGCCGAGCAGTCTGCTCAAGGCGCAACTCAAATAGCTCAAACGGTCGCCGAAGTTGCCTCAGGAACAATGGCTCAGGCCAAAACTATCGATAATACTGTGGAAATAGTTAAGGAAATCGGCGATGAAATCAACGAGATCGCCAGCAAGGCTTCCGAGGTAGCCTTGCTGGCCAATGAATCAGCCGCAGTAGCAGCCGACGGCGGGAAGTCCATCCACAGCGCGGTGGATTCCATCACCAATATCAACACCATTGTTCAGGATACTGCTCAGGTTATTCGAGGCCTTGGCACTTATTCTGATCAAATCAGCCAGATAATTGAGACTATTTCCGGCATTGCTTCCCAGACTAATCTTCTTGCCCTGAATGCCGCCATCGAAGCTGCACGGGCAGGAGAGCAAGGACGTGGTTTCTCCGTCGTAGCGGATGAAGTCAGGAAACTTGCCGAGCAATCTAAAGAATCTACCAACACTATCGCCCGGATCATCGGAGATGTTCAATCCCAAACAAATTACGCCATTAAAAAAATGGATACGAGTGCCCAAGAGGTTTCCAGCGGACAGGAGGTTGTTTTAGCCGCCGGTGAATCGTTCAAAAGAATCCAAGGCCAGATAGACAATGTCAACCAAGCTGTTCAAGGAATTTCAGCAACCGTCCAGCGACTTTCAGCCTCCAGCAGCCATATGATTGTTTCTATGGAAGAAATACGAGGAATCTCCCGCGAAACTGCCGCCAGCAGTCAGAGTATCTCTGCCGCCACTGAAGAGCAATCGGCCGGCATGCAGGAAATCGCTTCCTCTATTGAATCTTTAGCTCAATTATCCAACCAGCTTGAGGGAAATCTTAAACAGTACCAGTTTTAATTTTCCGCCCCCAACCTCTGGCTAAAAGCTCATTCCAATTCAGAAAAAAAGAATTTCGAGTCCCATGGTCCCGGCAACGGCTCCTTCATTAATCATTAAAGGTTAAATCCTCCTCATATTCTATCACTACATCATGCCCTTTTTCTAATTGATGTCTTGCCTTGCGGTTTGCCACCGTATCAAAAATAATCGAAAAATCATAATCCTCAGGATAAAGTTCGCTTGCAGGAATAAAAAGCTTAATCCGCTTGTGATTGATAAGCTGCTTCTTATCTTTTATCTGCACTCCCAGCTCGCCTTTTTCATTGGTCCTCTTATAAATAATACCCAGGGTTTTTTGGGGGTAAACCCTTACACTGTCGCCTATATTAAAGCTTTCGCTCCGTGAGGGTGACTTTTTCTTGGGAACGTCTTTTTGAATTTTGCTGTTGTAAACAGTGTCTGCATTAGTGTTAACCTCCTCATTAATGTTATCCTCATCAAACAGCATAGCGGGTCTGTCTCCAGACACAGCGCATCTGCTGCCATAGGCTTCCTTTTCTGCTCTCTTCAGCATATGCCCCGGAAATCCTAATCTTTGGGCAATATATAAGGCACAGCTTTCTCCGGCCTCGCCAATTTGCAGCTTGTATAAAGGCTGTAAGTTTTCGCGGTCAAACTCCATTCGGGCATTCATAAGTCCTTTTGTGTTCTTGGCAAAATCCTTTATTTCCGGGTAATGGGTGGTGGCAACAAAAAGACAGCCCCTCTGATTTAATTCAGCTAAAATGGCAATTGCCAGTCCCATTCCCTCGGCAGGATCTGTACCGGAGCCTAATTCATCCAGCAAAACAAGACTTTCCTTTGATACGTGTTTTAGAATAGCTACAATAGTTTTGATATGGGATGAAAATGTGGATAGATTTTCGGAAATACTTTGCCCATCACCGATATCGCAGAAAATACTATTGTGCATACAAAATACGCTGCCAGGGGACACAGGAACATGAAGCCCGCTTTGGGCCATAAGTGACAGTAAGCCAATGGTTTTTAAGGCAACGGTTTTTCCGCCTGTATTTGGCCCGGTAATCACAACACCATTAATAGCGTCGTCACCTAGATCCCCTCTGATTTCAAAATCAAGCGGAACGCATAGGTCCGGCTTCAATAAAGGGTGTCTTCCCTGCTTGATGATGATTTTTCGTTCCGTTGTAATGGACACAGGAACTGCTTTCATCTCTATAGACAGTTTGGCCTTGGCAAATATAAAGTCCAAGGTTTCCATGCAGTCCTTGTTTATTCTCAACTCATTCATATGCTCATCGACAAGTGCGGTAAGGGTATACAAAACTTTTCTAATTTCATTATCTTCAGCAATTTGTAAAATCTCCAGTTCCTCCTGCAGCTTTCTCACGGCTGTAGGCTCCATAAAACAGGTCCCGCCTGTGCTTGAAGTATCAATAACTGTTCCGCTTAACTGATTTTTATAGCCCTTTTTAACCGGCAATACAAACCGGCCATTACGGATAGTGACATATCCATCTGTGAACCATTCCTTCTTACTGCGCAGTATATCATCAAGCTTCATTTTGACAGCAGATTTAGTGTTCTCTATTTTTCTGCGCAGATCACGCAGGACAGGAGAAGCACTATCGTCAACCGCTTCATTTCTGATACAGCGCTCAATTTCCTCAAAAAGCCTATCAAGCGAACTAAACGAATGACCATAAAAACCTATCTCCGCATTGAAGGCTTCAGCCTTTTTAAGATAGTTCTTCATTCTTTTGCAGGAAGAAATAAAACCACAGATACTTGTGAGCTGTTCAGGGGTCAGCATAGAGCCCTTCACAGTCAGATCCAAAATCTTATCAAGCTCTTTCATTGAGGCTAGGGGCGGTGTGCCTATACCCTCTAAAATTTTGCGCGCTTCCGTCGTTTCCTGCATTTTGGATTTGCACTCCCGCTCACTTAAAAATGGCTTTAGTGAGAGCAATTTTTCGGTTGCCTTTTGAGAAAGTGCGTGTTGGGCTAAAGTTTCAAGTATAGTATTAAATTCCAGTGTATTATTGGCGTTCATTAAAAATCCTCCTTATCACAATGAAAATGCCCACAAGAGAGATTACCTTATTTTTAGGATCATTTAATTCCCAAAAATACGCAGAATACTCCTGTGGGCATAACGCTATTGAGAAACGTAAATAGAGTGCAACAGGACATGCCTGTTACACTCTACAAAACTATACGATAATAATCGCCATAGTTTCAATGTCAGCTTTGTTGAGCTTATCGACAAAGGTTGACACTGCTATAACTCAAATGGTTATTGTAGGAAGTAATCTGTAAGGCGTTATCCAAAAGCGCAAACCCTGCGCTTTCAGAAAGGCACACTTAAAAAAGCAGGTTAAGACCCGCGTTTTAGAAAGCAACCTCTCTCAACTGTTTAGTTGAAAATCACCATTACAGACACATTTAACAAAAAAACCATCCTCTCATTTTGGGTATAACCTAGTTTATTACATTTCTATGGCAAATGTCAATTATCGTTGATATCAACGCGGGCAAACTTATTTTGTCTTTAATGGGTTAACTCTTTACGATCCGCCGTTTGGGGTGATTTATCCAGCCAGCCTAATTCAATGGCTAATTCTGCTCCGTTTTTAGCAAGGCTAAGAATTTCAGTAATAAATCTCATCATAGTTAACCCCAAATCTTTGCGGGCCACAGTAGAAATTGCCTCTCCGTAGGATGTGGCAATAAATGCTGTAACCGCTGTTGCCAAATTAAGTACCAAACGATCACTTATACCCGGTGTTGTGGAATCGGTCATTGGTATTTCAGATATTGCTGGACAGGGTACATCTTCTTCAGTCAGAATGCGTCCTAAGGCATCTAATTGTTTCTCCAGAGTATCCCCGGCTTTTAATAAGTATTGTCTGACATTATCAGATTTAACCGCCTGACTATAGCCTACGTAAAAGGTTCTGATCAGTTGTTCGATCTCCATTATCGAATAAATGTGCCCAATTTCCACCGCGGTTAATGGTCTTTGCTCCCCAAACACACTAAAGTAAGAACCCAAGAAATCTTTGTCGTGAACGATCTCCGCCTGTTCCGGCCGGACAATACTTGGATGCCTCTGAAGTATCCCTTTCGCCAATAAGATTTCAGTATATTTTCGATGACGGTCAGCCGCAGTTTTTATCTGGTTGTGAAAAAAGTCCTGGAAATCCCCTCGATAGGCTGAGGTTACGGCAGGAACCAGATGTTGAATTAACATACGCTGCATCATCCTCGTAAAAAGCAAACAAAAGCTTTGCGAAAATAAAGCCGGTGCATTGATGTCTATATCTTGTTCTCCAAATCCTGCAGGAGCCGGATAATCAATTGACTCAAAAAGAATCTTTATGTCTTTCCAGGCAGTTGCTGCCGCATCTAATTCCATCTGCAAGCATTCTTTTATGTCAGGGTCCGTTGCTTCCTTAGCCCATTTAGTCAGAAAACAAGTCGACATATTTGCTGCTATATAATTGTTCCATAAGAAACCTACCTCTGATGACACCGGCGGCAAATCAGCTAAGTTATGATGGATGGGCTGCTGAATGGATGGCTGATTGTCGTTCATGAATGCCCCTCCCTTTTGCTTTATATCAGGACATTCCTATTATTTCTAATTTAAGATAGAAGTATCCTTTTAATTGAATAAGATTTGAAATCTTCAACGGCAAAAACATCGATGTTCCTAATGAGCGGATATAATTTTCAATCCTATAATTCCTATTACTATAAATCCAACAAAAATTAACCTGCTTGGGTCAATCGGTTCTTTGAACAATATTATTCCCAAAATTACAGTACCGACTGTACCAATTCCTGTCCATATTGCATATGCCGTACCTAAGGGAAGATTTCTTAAAGCTAATGATAAAACATAGAAACTTGCTATCATTCCTAAGATGGTGAAAATACTTGGTACAAGCTTTGTAAAACCCTCCGAATACTTTAACCCTACAGCCCAGCCCACTTCAAAAAGTCCCGCTACAAGTAGCAATAACCATTTCATCATTTTCACTCCTCTTATAAAATTAAAAAAAGCCCAAGAGATTTGAATCTCCCAGGCTTTTATCCTTCCGTGAACACAGTTAAAACTGTGCGTTTTATCTCGGACCAGACCAGTTATTATAACTGCGGAACCCTATAAAACTTAAAACATATTTTAGCGACTCTAGCAATATTAACAAAAGACATCAAGATAGTCAATACCGCTTTTGGATCTTATCCTCATCGAAAGAGGGTAGTTAACTCTTGTCCCATGGTCCCCCTGCATATCCTTTATCATAAAAACTGTTTCTCATATCTCTTGAAAAATTCATAATAAGTACGCACGTTTTCCAGATTCGTCCATTTCTTCACATCAACCGGATTCTCATCAAGATCATATATTTTTGCTCCTCGCAAGGCTAGCAGAAACGGCGAATGGGTTGATATTATAAATTGACAGCTCCAAAACCGTGCGGCATCCTCAATAAATTTCATTAATTCCAGCTGACGTTTGGGAGAAAGACGTATATCCCGCCGCTATTCTAATCCTCATCCGGGGAAGATACTTCTTCTTGACTTTAGTCGGCTATCTTTCATGCGCCTTTATATCTCTCCATAGCTCGCTAAGAATCCCCTCCTGATATCCTGCTCGTTCGGCTCTCAGAATTTCCTCTGCCAAGGGCACCAGCTCCGAGGAAACCACCCGGTCAAGCTGTTTTAAACGCTGAGGACTTATAACCTGCTCCGATTGGGCAAGTTGGTAGTCAGCAACGGTGTAATGCCAGGGCTTTGCCTGGCTGGGATAACGCAATAGGAGACGTTCCATCATTAATAGTCCTTCCGGATCAAAGTCACCGGAGTAATAAATCATTGCCCCACTAGCGGCTAATTTATCCAATAAAAGCAAACTAGCCAGTTTAAATTGTCCGTGACTACATAGGAATGGCGGATTTGGGCTTTCCGCAAGCCCTTCATCCTCACTATATCCGCGGAAACGATCCAAAAGAGCCGAAAAGACACCCGAATTCTCGACTACAAAAACGACCTTGGCCGATTCATTGGGAGATCGTGCTCCAGCGTAAGCATTCCCCATGCGGACAACTTCTCTTAAAGGCAGATTTAAGGTGACCTGCTGCCGGTAAGCCTCTGCTAAATAGCTCAGGTCCTTGTTCTCATGATCCACTGCAGCAGCCGTTATCCCTGTGCAGGTGACAAAATTCCACAGGTCATCCCGCAAAAGACCAAAGGAGTAATAGAGCTCCGTCAATTCCTCGGTCCCGGTTAAGGGGAAGGTCAGAGGATCACGTCCACGTACCTCGCTGTCCAAAATCTTCATAGCCTGAATCAGAAGCCGGCCGGTGTCGCTGTTGGCGTCAAACCCGTGAGGGTCTTTGGTGATTCGCCGGGCAAAAATCGGCAAGCGCTCAATTTTGTCAGGGAGCTGCCGGTTCATATCCGATAAAGCCTTGAGGACGTGATCCATTTGAACCCTGAGCAGCTCCGGGTGAGTCTCATAGGCCGTATGAACCGGACGGGTTCCCGATTTCTTAGCGATAATTGCTTGAAGCCAGCGCTGACAGTAGGGTTGTGGGTATCGAGACAACAGATCGCCAAAAAATCCTGCCTTCATCCGCTCTTTGCCGGCTGTTCGTTCGGCATTAGAAATCAAAGATTCTCCTTGAATCTCTTCAAGCAAGCTGACAGGGGAGACACTGCTGAATTTTGTGAATTCTAAGGCCTTAGCAAAGCGTTCCAGAGAGATCGTAATTGACTTTTGGCGGGAAAAATCTGCTCGGAATAATGCAGAAAAAGCCTCTCGTTCCTCATCTTTGGGAGATGTCAGGGTTACAGATCCACCCCAGCGCCCCAAGCTCTGATATTTTTGAGCCATAGCCTTAAAAAGCCTGGCAAATCCCTTGGTCGAGGTAAAATATGCTTTAGCTTTTTCCAGTTCGTCGGACTGCAAAACATCTCTTCCTTTCCTCAAACGTCCAAGCACCTGACTTTCCCATCCCAGCGGTAGCGGATCACGGTCACGAAGGAGGCATTTTTAGGGCGAACCAGTTCTGCTATGGCCAATTTTGAGACTGTATCATAGTCACCCCAGAGGGCCTGAGAATTCATAATGTAGTTAAAGCCCAGCTTCTCCAGCAAATCAAACATATCCCGGATATTATTTTCATCCACTCCGGCAAAGGCTTCATCAAGAGAAATGATGCGCGGCGCATCGGGGCGGGCATCGGAATAGCGAGAGTAGGCCGCTGAAAAGAGCGGAATATACATGGCCATGGCTTTCTCTCCTCCACTGAACTGATAGAAGGCCCGATCCGTCAATTCACGCCAATTCTCCCCTTCTTTCTGGTAAAACAAGCGGAACTCAAACCAGTGGCGATAATCCAGCATCTCCTTAATGATTTGATGGAAGCTTTCTCCGAAGCCTTTTATTTCTAATTGCTGCTTGGCCCGCTCAATTTTGGCCCGGAAATGGTTGGTGATCCGCGACATATCCGTTTCCTTGAGGAGTCGCGGATCAGATTTCAGCAGCTCAACCAGGTCCTGAGTATCAATCTCATCCTCTTGCTCGGCGGTTCGCGGCTTCCAGCGGATACGAAAGCGAAGCCCGCTGGACGTATCCCGCTCGTCCATGAGCCGGTTCATTTCCTCGACCCAGTGTTCGGCACGCTGAATTCGCCCCCGAATAATCCGGCCAACACTATTCATAATAATTTCTTCATACAGTTCCCGGTCCTTCTCATTGAGAAGCTGACGCTGCAAGGTCATATTTTTCCCTAACTGAGCCTGTAAATAATAGGGATTCACCCGCTTGCCATCGTACTCCAGCATCAGCTGCAGGCGTCTGGCCTTCTGACGAAGTTCTTCCCAGAGCTTAAGCCACAACTCGGGACCTTCTTCCCTTTGCCGACTTAACTCATCAAGGGCTTCAAACAAGGTGTTCTGGGTCAAGCGGTATTCCACCAAATTACCCATTTCCTTGGTAAAGGCGTCATTAATCCGTTCACGCAAGGTTTCCCGATCCGGGGAATTGGAGTTCCTGGTATCTTGAGAACGCAGAAATTCTTCGGCACGTTGCCTGAGATCCCCTAAGTGACTTTCGTGCAGGGGGGCACTGCTCAGAGCGGGGACTTTGGCATGGGAATCGGGTTTCAACTCGCCCTCTAAATCATGGTAAAACGAAGTCTGAAGGGTTTCCTCCGCTTGAAACACCTTGGCCCAGCCTTGATGCAGATTTTCCGCCAGCGAACAATCCCGCTCCTGCTCCAGAATCTTCTGAGTGAAGTCCTCCAGATTCTTCGTGAGCATCGTGATTTGTTTGATACAGGTTTCTATTTCGCCGGGAAGATCACTGAGGCGGCGAATAACGATTTGAATGCGCCTACGAATCTCGTCGGCCCCCAGATCCTGCAGGCGCTGTTCTACCCGCCTCAATAAATCTCTCAAGGTCAGGGACTGGTCTTCGAGCTCGTTAATGTCGCCGCGAAGTTCGTCCACAGCCTCGGCAACATCCTGGTGATGAGATAGAACTGCACTCCGTTCCCTGCGCAGGGAATGCAGCTGCTGATGCCGAGATTCCAGGGTATTCAGCTCATCTTTGTAGCTTCCCACAGCCTCCAGAGCCTTTTCATAAGCAAGCTCATCCAAGGGCAGAGTCAAGGTCTTGCTCAGTTCTTTCACTTGAGCCTTGAGATTTCTCCAGGCCTCTAAGGTTTTAAGCAGGGTTTCATTTTTGCGCTGCACATCTTTTTCCAGCAGCGCCGCCTCTTTGCGAACCGTATAGATGATATCCCAGGCCTCCTGGATGGCTGTTTCCCCGGGAAATCCCCGGTATTCTGCTTCCAGGATTTCACTTCTCTGCTTTAAAGTCTGCAGACGACCTTCGAGTTCCTGAACTTGTTGATCAAGTACTTCACGCTCAGCCTCAAGCTGCTTAATTCTCCGCAGGCGCAGCTGCAGGCGAGCTTCCTTTCCTATATATAAGGCGGATTCCTCCTGAGGAGCATGTCCTTGCAGAGCACCAATCCGGTAAGAGCCGGCCGTGGTTAGAGTGGTGCTGCCATTCCCCTCTGCCCGGCCTTCTTCAACCAGGATCGTGCGCAGAAGGTTATCGATGTCCTCCGCCATCACCTGACTGCCCGCTGCAGGGGTTGGATAAAGATAATCCGCCAGGGTATGGGCAAGGATCTGAGGGTCCGGCTTGAGGACACGGTCATGTACCGGGGTGCTTTGCAGCACCTGCTTCTGTTCAGCCGTTTGGGGAGCAAAGAGTTCCGGGAGAATCAGGGCATCGAGAATGCCCATCTCTTTAAGGGCACTCTCCAGTCGTTCTCTAGTCTCCTGAGGAACCTGATCATGGAATTCCACGGCAGCGTAGAAAGGAACAAAGGGAATACCTGCCCCTTGCAGGCTTTGACGAGCCTGATTCGTCAGATCATGCCGTGACGGCTCGGGGTCCTTGCGCTGCCGCCAGCTCTCGATCTCCTGAATTTTCGCCTTCACGTCCCTTTGAAGTTGGTCCTGCTGGTGACGGGCTTGGAGTATCTCCGTACGAATCTTATCCCGAGCCCGATTGGCCGCATTCTGAAGGGGTTCACGCAAACTATTCGTGCTGACGGATTCCGGAAAGGATCGGGCACGCTGGGCCAAGGTCTGGAGCTCGATATCCTCTAACCATAATTCTTGATTCAAGGGCTGCCAGGCAAATAGATTCTCTACCCATTTGGACTGCTCCTCATGGAGGACATCGGCCCACTTCTTTTCCTGATGCTGAGCCTCATCCCAAGCTTTCTTACTCTCACCCAGCATCAGCTCCGCTTCTTGATATTTTTCCCGCCCTGCTGCCTCCTGGCGAAGGGCTTTGCTCACCCTCTCCAACAAACTCTGGTAGTCCCGAGCCTCTTTCTTCCAAAGTGCAAAGGAAAACAGTTGCTCCAAGTTCTTCTCGAATTCATGAGCCGCCACCTCATGGTTCAGAAAGTCGCTCTCCTCTGCCAAACCCTCGAGTTCTTCAAGCTCCTCATGGATCCTGTCTAAAGTCCGCTGCTCCTTAAGTTCCAGCCCACCGATTTGCTCCTTGAGCTTCCCTTCCTGAGAGACATTGCCGGCCAGCTGTTTCTGTTTAGCAACCAGATTTTCCTGGTTGATCCGTTGCTTTTGCTGAAGGTCTGACCTCTCTTTTTCTGCTTTAAAGACATCATGCTCTTCTAAGGCTTCACGTTCCTGACCCAAAACAAGTTGTTCCCGTTTGAGGGACATCTCGTCTTCCTTCCGTTTGCTTAGGGCGCTTTCTGTCTCTTCCCGCTCCAGGTGCAGACGTTTCAAAGTCTGAGCCGCCGCCAGCAGACGCTGATGAGCTTGCAGGAAGCCTTCCGCCTTTTCCCCTCGGACTTTATGATTGTATTGATCGTAGTAGCGAACCAAGCGTTTTAGCGCTTGTTCTTCCTTCTGAAGCTGATCCAGCTGGCTTTTGATCTGATCCATGGTTTCGATGGTGTCGGAAAGGGGCCGTAGCTCATCATCGGATAAGGAGGGCAATGCTGCGTTCAAGATCTCATAGACCACCGTCGGTCGAAAATCTTTCGAGAGTTTGGGGCTGCGCAATTGAATCAGCAGCTTAATGAGATCATCATAATCCTCAACAGCTTTAAACCCGAAGAGGTAACGGTTGACGCGTTCCATGTAGTCTTTCTGAGTCTTGACCACCTCACCGCCGTCAGCCAAACGATGCTCCAGTTCCCGGCGGGTCAAAGGGATTTTTTCTAAAGTCCCGTTTAAGGCCCGTTCTGTTTTAAAGAGTTGGAAATCCCGTCCAATCCGGCGATTATCCCAGAGGATAAATCCCCAAAAGTCCAGAGTGCCTTGGCGTTTGGCTTTTAAACCGATTCCCGTCGTCAGATATTCCTGAGTACCCGGTCGATGATATTCCAGGTAGAGGTATCCCGTCCGTTCATCGAGATCTGAAACATCTTTCTCTCCCAACAGGTAATCTTCCATGCGACGAGCGCGGGAGCCAAAGGGATCCAGCCGATCGGGAGATTTGCGGCCGTCCAGCAAGACGGGGATCAGACTTTGCATGGTGACAGATTTTCCTGAACCATTGGACCCGCGCAAAAGCAATTTGCCATCGGCAAAGTGAAATTCTTCTTCATCGTAATACCAAAAATTGAACAAGCCCGCTCGGTTTAGCTGCCAGCGCATGTATCGTGATCCTCCCTTAAATATCCTTAATTTCTTCGTGCTCTTCGTCCAAGCTCCCGGCTTTGGCTTGCTGTTTGTTCCTGAATTCCGGAGGATAATCTCCTGCTAAGCGGCCCAGAGCCGGTTGCAGGAGGATGACGTTGGCTTCCTCACTGCGCTGGGCAAAGGTCCAATCCAGGAGAAAGTCCAACAGTTCTTCAGCCGTATTTCGAATCAGACCTTCACGGAATTGCTTACTCCAGCCGAACCCGAACCCCTCTTTGCAAAGCTTCACAGTTTGCTCAAACTCAAGGAGAGTTAAGGCAACCCGGCCAAAGGAATCCAAGGAGTGGAGTCCTTCCTGCACTTGCGTCCTCAGGATGGAGCCAAACTGCAAAGCGATATCCGAGATCCCCTTCTGATTGGGGAAGAGAGTCAGGGCAGATTTGGGTTCCGGGGCAACCAGCAGAGCCGTGTTGCGATAGAGTTCCAACTGTAAGCCGGTGTGTTTTTCCAGGTCATCCTGCAGACGGGCACGATAGTTGCGCAAATAGAGAAAATCCCCATCCTCAGCAGTGCTGCGGTACATGGACGGTGAAAGCAAGAGCTGCCGATAAATCCTATAGCGTCGGCGCGCTCCCAGGAGTTCGTCTTCTCCCTCGAAGACCTCAGCCGCCAGAATATCTTCTTTGGATTGAAATTGGAAGAGGTCCTTGGGATAGGAACGCATGAAATAGCGCGCCACCACCGAAACCTCATAGAGAACCTCGTTCGATTCGTTCTGACCAAAGGTGGAGGTTTCTCCATCGACCACAGTCAGGATTCTTAACTCAATCATCAGCTGGAGAACTCGTACTAAAGATTTGCGATGCTCATAGCTGCGCCAATCAAGGGCCAGTTCTCCCGGATAGAGTGCTTGCACTTCAGTACAGAGATCCGAGAGCAGAAACTGCTCATATCCTGTGATACTCTCCAAGTAAGCCAGCACACAGCACAGCAGAGCATAATCTCTGGGTTGTTGGAAAAGCTCAATTCCCATCCACCCTTCGGGCTGGGCCGGGATTTTTTCCAGCTTGGCGAAATGCCGGTGAACGATCAGATGATAGCCCAGTTTATCCAGGACATAATCCTTGAGAGCGTTTTCCCGATCGCGTATGATTTGATAAGTCTCCGGGTCTTGCTCGCGGAGAATCCAAAAGTTCTCTAAAAGGGCGATCAATCCCTCTCTGGCTACCTCGTCAAAACCTTTCTTTTCACTCATCGGGCCGCCTCCGCTTTTTTTTCAAACACTAAAACGTAATCCGGCATTTCCAGCAGCCCATCCTCACAATTCAGTTGGATGGGACGATCACTGATACGTTTCAGGGAAAATAAGCGTCCGGTTTCCGTTTTTCCTTGACGATCCGGACTTGCCATACATTTACTGATCCAAGTAAGCAGGGTTTTACGGATAAAGGTCGTCAGCTCCGGCAGGCTGCGCAGGACAATCCGGTTATCCTGGATGAGATTTTCCAGAAGTTGTTGTTCAATCTCCTTTTCTTTGAGGTAGGCCTCCAAGGCAGCTTTTCTTCGTTCCGACTGATCCACCACGGCATTCGGCCGGCTTTTTTCCTTATAGCTGCGCACTTTGGGCCGAATCTGAAGTTCGGAGGGGGGTTCATCCCAAACTTCCACTTCAAAACTTTCTGTCTGCTTAGGAGAGTCAACCCATAAATGCCGGGTGTGAAAGACCCCAAACACACAGGCTGAGAGTTCGTGAGCCTCTTGAAGGGTCTCCAGAGAAGCAAACCACTTGGAGATATGTAAATAATCCAGACGGCGGTTGCGCAGGTTGTGATGAGTTTCCCCCAGACGTTGGGCAAAGCGGGTCAGACGCCGGATCGTCTCATTCGTGGCATTCTGGAGATAGATCAGATCACTTTCCCGCCCTCCATCGCCCAGAAACCAGGTTCTCAAGCTCTCCCATTCAGTTTGAAAGCGTTCCATCAATTGTTCCTGGGGAGGGCGCACATCCAAGCGTGGAATCGATAGCTCGTACTCCGCAACGCATTGGGTAAGTTTGCGGGAAAACAACTCCGGGATTTCCATAAGCAAGCCTTCGATCCGGAACGAGGTTTTCTGCAAACTGGTCATGAAATTGCGCAGGTACTCTGTTAAGGCCTCTTTATACACCAGAAAAGCCTCAGTCATCATTTGTTCCTCGACTTTTTCACTGTGCAGATGAGCCAAATAATCAGCGGCGTTATCCGTTAGTTTGTGAAAATTCTCGTATAAATCTTGCCAAAGGAGATACATTTCCTCATTGGTCTTATGAAAGATAGCTTCATTTGCTTCCCAGGCTTGGGTAAGGTCCTTGAGGTTGCCAAGCAGACGGTCAAAAATAGTTCGTTCCAAAGAGCCGCCGAACCCTTCTCCTAACTGCTCAAGACTCAAAACCATCCGTTCAATTTCAATGGTGTAGGGTGTCAACTGATAACGAAATTTCCGTTTCTTAAATTCGGCAATACTGGAGACGCGGCCGGTATCTTGACGGGGGATCAGGTTTTTCCAGGCCACGAGCTGATCCAGATCCTGCTGAAATTGCTCCTCTGTAAGCTCCCGGAAATGAGCGTCCTGCTGCAAATGCTGGAAAATCTCTTCAAGAACAATGTAGTGACGCAAGCGCTCGTGCTGTTGATAGACATAACGTAAAATTGAACGGTAGCGCCAGGCGTTCGGCACCGTCAAGTAGGTTGCTTCTTGAATCGGTTTAAAAAGTTGTTCGTTCATCGAAATTACCTCATAGATCAAAATAAGTAATGCTTCTCTTAATTTCGCCGAATTTTGCTGAAACCCTACTTTATTCACAAAAAAATTCACCGTGCCGGGTTTCCTTTCCGTGACAGAGTAGACCGAAACTTTCTTTGTCAAATAATCAATCATGCCATATTACCATTATTCCTTATCAACTAACCTTGTAAACCATTATTCTTTAAATGCCTTTTATGAAAAGAGCTTTTTGCTCAATAACCCGAGTTTAGTCCACGCATGATTTTCCCTGCTGTGTAGTAGGAGCCCGTCAAGAGATTATCGATACAAATCCTGCTATAACTGAAACTATTGTTGAAATGACGCACAAGGTTGCTGATTGGTGTAACGACAATAAAGATGAAGCAGCTACGATCACTGCCGAATGGATTGGTATTCCCGTAGAAGCTGCCAAAGCGTCTAATATCGTTTATACAACAGCCCCTTCTGAGAAATGGGTAGAGGGCGCTCGCAGGTACTTGGCGGGACTGCCGTACCTTTAACCAAAAATTGATATCTACTCAAAATTACGATACAATAGATGTATAAATATTGAGAGCAAGGAGTGAGGAAGATGCCAAATATTCGTCCCATCTCTGATTTGCGCAATAATGCTAACGAGATTTCTGAATTCTGCCATAACGAACGTGAGCCTGTGTTCATAACTAAGAACGGCAAAGGCGATATGGTAGTGATGAGTATAGAAACCTATGAGCGACAGCAGACATTAATTGAACTCTATAGCAAATTGGCTGAAGCTGAGGCTGAGATCTCAAACGGTGCAGAAGGAAAGGACTTCTTTGAAGTGGCAAAAAAGTTGAGGACTTATGTTCATGGAAAAGTATGAACTGAAGATATTTCCTTCAGCCGAGCAAGATCTAAAGGATATTACTGATTATCTAAATGAGCTTTCACCGCAGGCTGCTCTTAAAATCTATGATGAAATTGTCGATAGCATCGCTTCTCTTGAACAAGTGCCAATGCGCTGTCCACTGGCCAAGAATACTGTGCTGCGTGCGAAAGCATATCGTTTGCTGGTAGTACAGAATTATGTAGTGTTCTTTACTGTAAGCAGCAACACAGTGCAAATACGGCGAATACTTTATGGTCGAAGGCAATACGAATTCTTGTTATAAAAATTACCAGTTGTTTAATATGGACTACCAGAACAATAAAAGGAGCGAAGCCTAAGATTTCCTTAGGTTCACTCCTTCTATTTCCTCTAAAACCCCGGATTAATCCGGGGTTTTACTTTCAGTGCGCCACGCATGGCGATTAACTAGGTAGTGAAAGCCATCGCGAGGTGGAATCTGGTCCTCGACGACAAAATCGCTTTAACTGCTGTTCGCCGTCAATTACTGCTTTTCTGAGGAGATTCTCCGGATACTGCGTGTGATGATTACCAGGAGAGTGGCAACGACGATAACCAGAATTCCTTGCAGCAGCCAGGAATTCTTCTCGCTCCATGGCCGGGTATCTTTAAACCGATACTCGGTATTTTCCCCAGCCTGCCCCAGGAAGGCCTTAGGCGTTTTTGCGTAGTCCAGATTACTCTTAAACTTTTGGATATCATAGACCGGAGCTTTGCTTTGGCTGTCGCCCCAGTACAGAATCATCTCTTTCTCCCGCTCAGCCGGGAAAACCAACAGGGGATTGGAACCTTTAAGGTTCATTGACTTGATGTTCAAGGTTGGATTGTCCTGATTATAAATTTTCAGTTTAATATACCGGAACGGGGTATCAAACTTGAGGACGAGCTGCTTGGCGGTCATTTTATCGAGTTGGTATACGAAGAATTCTCCCTGAGTGATCAGGTTCCAATCCTTGTTGTTGTCACTGGCATAGAGCTCAACGGTCCGGTTGAAATTTACCTCATCCGTAATAATTCCCAATTCCCTGGAGGGCAGATGGGGCTGAAGTAAATCGAGGGTATATTCCTGAACCCCGTCCTTACTGCTTTGATTAAGCAAGGTATAGGGGCGTTCTTTTGTTCCTGAGGCAACTTCAAGTTGTTCTTGGGTAGAAAGGCTGACACCGTCAAAATTGAAAGCGCCTTTTCCTTCGTTATAAATTGTTATTCGCAAATAGGATAAATTAGTGGGTGCCAAATTGACTTCCAAGTGTCGGGCCTTTTGTTCATCGCTCAGATCAAATATTGTACTATCTTCGTTCAATGTCAGCCAATCCTGCTGATTTCGGCTGCCTTCAACCTTTACCCTGCGGATAAAGTTTTTGTCGGAACTGAGCACCGTTAATTGTTTGACCCACTGACTAGACGGAATAAGTATTTCAAATTGGAAGTTTCCGTGGGCATCCTTTCCTTGATTGAGGATTTCTGCCCCTTCGACTTTAGCGGTTGCAGTTAAATCCTGTTCAGTGACCATAGCAAAGGGAATCTCTTGATCACCACTGTAAATCCGCAAATCAGGAGAACCAGCCTGGGTCTGTCCGAGAACCTCATCTGTCAGTTCCAAAAGATTATAGAAGGCAACAGAATCATTGACTGTGACCGGGGCGTGATAGCGAAAGTCACTGACCGCAGCCAGGATCTGGCCCGGGGAAAGTACAGACAGAATCAAGGTACCTAGAAAAAGTCTGATCAGGAAATTGCTTAAAGACAGTTTTGATTGGGGTTTATTGGTTTGTAGGGTCTTCATAATCATCTTCTCCCCTAAGCTGATTTTTGTACCGATGATAGAGCCAAGACACTGTCAGCAGGATAATGCCTAAGGCCATGAACGAAAGGATCCGGTACGGAGGAGTGAGACTAGAAAGATCATAAACGAATACCTTGAAGATAACGATACCCAAGAAACTGAGCCCGAACCAACGGATCCCTTCCAGACGGCGCCAGAATCCCAGCGCAACCAGAACTGCGGCATGTAAACCCCAGATAATCGACAGCACCAGATCCTGAGAATGCTGCAAGAGTGCTAACCCTTGATAGTCAAGCATACGCCAGCGATACTCATAATAAGCATTAATCTCCTTAGTAAAGAAAATGATGATCAGCAGATTCAGCGCCAGCGGCAGACCGAAAATTAGGAAGTGATTCCCTTTGGCATCGGCATTGCGGCTTTGCTTATGATAGAGCCAGCTAATAATCGCCAGGGCTAAGATTACAATAAAATAACTAACCGCAGCCTTGTTCATGAAAATCCAAATTTCCTTTCCGGTGATTCTAAAGGGTTGCCTGAACAGGGATATGATGGACAACCCCAAGATTAGAAAACTAGCTAGTGGGACTTTTATGGGATTGATTTTAAGATTCAGATAAAAAATGATTACTGCTTCGACTGCCCAGACCATGGAAACCCAGTATCCATCTAACTGCAACGGCACCGCAAGCGTAATAAAGCCGGCAGCGACCGCCAAGAGTGTCAGACTCAGGTTTCTGGTTCCGGTATAACGTTGATAAATGAACGTGCCCAGCAGAAGATAGATCAGCCCAAGGAAAACCGGCCAAAACCCAATCCAATCCTTTAAATAATTCAATAATAGGCCATATGAAAAAGCGAAATAGATGACGGCATTAAGCACAATCAGGCTAATGTCCATTCTAAGGAAAGTTTCCTTCAGGCGGAGATTCCTTGTAAAGCTGATTCCCAGGTAGATCAGGAAAAACAAGGTCAAGTAGGAAAAAGAAACAGCGTCGTCGAAGCTTCGGATATTCTTCACAGTCGGGCTGTGGCCAAGTACAATGCCAAAGGTAAAATACGTAAATAGAAATGTAAGGTAATTAAATACCGGCCATTTTTTAAAGTAGGCAACCAGCAGCACCCCCGCATCGAGGATGGCGATATAGGTAAACAGAATAAGCTGGTTGTTCTGACCCGTGCTTAACAGGAACGGTGTGGCAAACCCGCCTACAATGCCGAAAATTCCTACGGCCGGAGAATCATAGCGGATTGCCAGTAAGGAAGCGGCCAGGGTGATCAACACCATCAGTACAAAGGCAATGGGCTGTGTAAGCAAATGGTAAAAAGTAAAAGCCGCAAAAATAGAGAAATATAGGATGGCTATCCCGCCACCAGTGAAACCCTGACCATAGGCTTGAAATTTTTTGCGTTGAAAATATTCGCCGGTTCCCAGGAATGCTAAGCCTAAGATGAGGCCAATGACAATGCGTCCCAGCTCCCCAACCAGATGGTTATCGAAGGACCATTTAAGGAAGAAAGCGACCGCCAATAAGATAGCCAGAATCCCCAAGCGATTAAACCAGGTTCCGGCCAGTTTTTCCTCGCTCATCCCCTCCGGGAAAAAGGGTCTTTTCCGGGGTATCGGTTTTGTCTCCGGAGGGCGAGGGCTTCGCGCCGGGATTTGTTGTTTTGAATCACTTGACTGAGAAAACCCGACTTGTTTTTCAAGAAAGGCAACCCGCTCATTTAATTGCAGGAGTTCGGTTTGTAATTTTTTCAATTGCTGTTCCATATCATTCCCCTATCTTTTATAACGGTATAAAATGCTATAGTTGAGTAATTACCCAAAGCCTTTTGCCTAATTTAGTCGATCTAACTTGCTTTAAAAGTCTCTTCACTAATTTAGGTTCTGTTCATGATACTTGTTAAAATTAAAAATTATCACTATTCTCCCGTTCTTACTTATTTACGATAATCTTAGCACGCCAGAGTGGTTTATTCTGTCGAAGCATAGAACCGTTGCTCGACTTCTTTTTAGAAATCAATCAGTATTCGGGACAGATGAAGGAAGTTAATGAACTGGTTGTTAAGAAATACAATGGCTCACTGAAAGCTGAACATGGAACCGGACGGAATATGGCCCCTTCGTCGAATTGGAATGGGGAATAGCATTAGCCCGGAGAGTTTAATCTCCGGGCTAATGTAACTTTTGACAGGATAATGACTGTTGGGCTATAAAAAAATTAACGTTTGTAAAACCCTCCGAATACTTTAAACTCTTTCAAGCATCTTTTGGTTTTGGTTTATATTGCGTTTTTCCTTCCATTTAGCCAGCACTGTATAGAAAGACGGAACAATGACCAAGGTCATGATCGTAGAATAGAAAAGTCCTGCAATGATAGTTATAGCTAAGGCTCTAAACATCAGCTCTTTACCTGTTGCCAGGGATAATAAGCCAGCTATAGCAGTGCCGGCAGTTAATAAGACTGGCTTCAAGCGTGCTCTGCCGGCATTAATGACAGCCTGCTCCAGAGTCACTCCGGCATGTCGTTCATTCTCGATGAATTCTATTAACACAATCCCATTCCTTACAACAATCCCTACGAGACATATTAAGCCCATGACTGAGCCAAAGCCAAAGGGCGTCCTCGTAATCAGTAGTCCAATCATACTTCCTGCAAAGGCCAGATAAACCGTACTCATCACCAGAATAGGAAGACTCAGTGAGTAAAATTGCATGGCGATGACAATGAGAATTAAGAAAATGGCCACAATCATTAGCCTGCCCATATCCGTAAATATGTCCGTCTGCTCGGAGGTTTCCCCGCCGAACTCCAACGTGTATCCCTCCGGAAGTTCAATGCCTTCCATCAGCGGTTTGATTTTCTCCATTGCCGCTGTTGCTGTAACCCCATCTAAGTCGCAAGTCACCTCTGCCAGTCTGCTCAAGTTTCTCCTTGGCACAGTGTTAAGGCTAAAGGACGTTTCCATCTGGGCAATTTCCTTTAAAGGGATCAGCTTTCCATTAGCATTCGGAACGTATAATCTGTCGAATACCAGCATCGGCTCTGCCTTCGACTTATCTGAATACATCATAATACTAATCAAATCCTGGCCATTGTCAAATTCACTGACCTCAATGCCTTCTGTAGCTAATCTTAAAGTTTTTGTAAGATCATCATATTTGACCAAGTTTTGATTCATCTGAGCCTTATTGATGGTCAATTCGATTCCTGTTGTATCTTGGCCGATAGAACCATTGATATTAACAGCTCCGGGATATTTCAGCAGACAATCTTTTACTTCATCTTCCAGAGTTTGAAGAACCTGCAGATCCTCTCCGTATATTCTGATATCAATGGGAGCGCCAATTGGCGGTCCAAACTTTATCTCTTTAGCTAAGATACGAATTCCCGGATACATTTCATTGAACTTGGCATTCCACTCCTGCACCAATTCTTCAGTGCATTTCTCTTCCGTATCAATTCTCACCACAATCTGAGCAATATTATTGCCTTTGCCTATGGACAAGTCCCCTCTAAACATTGACGGTGCACTATCCCCTGCATAAGTGTTCACGAGAATAATGCCTTCCTGTTTTTGAACCCAGTCAGCAATTTCCTGAACTTTTTGATTGGTACCCTTAAGACTTTCTCCTTTGGGCATTCTTACATCAATCAACATTTCCCCTCGAACAGAATTAGGAAAAAGCTGTACTGGAAGCAAGGGAAATAGGCCATAGGCCAGGGTACTGATCAGCACAGCTATTAAACCAACCTTCATGGGCTTTTTCAAAATTTGAGGCATGAGTTTATCTGCATACCAAACGGCTAGTCTGTCAAGCTGATTTCCCAAAAAGCCATTGCTTTGGGTGAGTCGGGATGGAAACTCAGTCAGCTTTTCAGCTCTCCAGTGCCTAAAGATAGGAACAATCGTCAGAGACATGGCCATTGAAGAAATCATAGATAGGCTAATAATTATCGGAAGGGGCCTGATAAATTGACCGACATTGCCCTGCAAAAAGGCAATGGGGCCAAAGGCAAAGATGGTTGCAGTAGTGGCGGTAAGGATTGAAATAAACACTTCATTTGTTCCTTTGACAACGGCCAGTAAAGGGGGCTCCCCCAGCTCCACAAGTCTTCTCTCAATATTGTCATTAACGACAACTGCATCATCAACTAATATCCCCAAGACGATGATTAAAGCGGCAATGGATACTAAATTCAAGGTAATATTCAGGTTTGGTGTTAACATCAATCCCATGGATAAGGAGATCGGAATTGCCAAGGCAATGATGAAGGAAGTAACCAAGTTCAATCCTAAAGAGCAAACCAGCAGGACAGCTGCTACAGCAAGCAATACCTCTATAGTAAGATCTGAGAAGAGATCATCAATCCGTTCGTTTTGAGAATAGACATGATTAAGCAGAGCCCCCGGAGGCAGTTGTTTCTCTAATCTCTTCATCATTTCATCCACATTTTTTCGCATGCTGGGAACGTCACTGCCAATTTCCCCCTGAACACTGATGGAAATTGCCGGTTTGCCGTTAAAGCTGACTAACGACTCCTCTTTTTCATGAGCTAAAGTAATAGTTGCAACATCCCTGAGGTATACGGGAATACCCTCCTTATTCATAGCGACAACTGTATCATAGAGGGCTTCGGGGTCGTGGTTATCTTTGACTTTGAGCTGATAAAGCCTGTCTTCCTGCTCAATATCTCCTAACGGAGTTCTTTCAATTTCCTTTTTCACTGCACCTGCCACTTGAGTCCAAGGAATTTCCAGCTGATTAATTTTGTGGGTATCAACATCGATTCTAATTTCCTGATCCGGAAGGCCCATTATGCTTACATCTGCCACATTGGGAAGAGTTCTAAGTTGATCCTTCCAGATTTTCAGGGTATCTCTCAAATCATAGACATCTGGATAGGAGCCGGCAGTCACTGCAAAGGTTTCAATAAACGTTTTGCTTAAATCATCGTTTATTTCCGGTTGCTTACAGTCAGACGGAAGGCTGCTTTCTACATCTTTAACTTTATTGCGCAGCTCGTTCCATTTTTCCTTTGGATCCACCCCTTCTTGGAGTTCAACAACGATTTTTGAGTATTGAGGATTGGACTGTGAAGTTATTGACTTTAGTCCCTGTATTTCATTAATTTTCTCTTCAATCTTTTTGGTAACCGTCTGCTCGACTTTCTCCGGTGATGCGCCCGGATATACCGTAAGAACCATTGCAGTGTCAACGACAATATCCGGTTGTTCTTGATGAGCTAGCTGAAAAAAAGTTGTCAATCCATAGACAACCAGCATTACAAAGAACAGCAGGGTGATCTTGCGTTTCTTGATCAAATACTCAATCACAGATCCCCACCCCCGGTTACCTTAACCTGAGCTCCATCAAAAAGGTCATCCACCCCACTGACGATCACTTCTGTCCCTTCATCGAGGGGAGAGAGAATCTGAATCTTATTATCTTTCATCTCTCCAATCGTTACTTCTTGCTTAATGCTTTTTCCATTTCTAACAATATATACATAAGGATTTTTTCCGTTTAAGCTTCGCAGGGATTCCACAGGCAAGAATATTGATTTGCGAGCCTGAGTGACATGGCTGCAAACTGCCACCTGACCGGGAAGCCAATCATGTTCCATATTTTCTATGGTAACTTCAACCCCGATAGTTCCTGTCATGACATTGGTTGCCGATAAAATATTAGTTACCGTGCCTTGTTTCTCTTTGCCATACAGGCTAACCGTAACTGTATCCCCTTTTTTCCAATCCCTAATACTATTGTCAGGAACCGGGAGTGTAAGCTTAAGTAAATCGATATTTCCAAAACGAAAAACCGGAGTTCCTGCTGCTACAAGTTGACCATTTGCAGCTAATTTATTTAACACAGTACCCGGAAAGGGTGCCTTAAGTACAGTTCTTTCTAAAGCGAGCTTTGCTTGGTTGCCATTTTCTTCTGCCAGCTTATACCCCGCTTGTGCCACTTCCTTTAGTTCATCCCGAGCACCCTCAATGGCCATTTCATAGGCCGCTTTTGCTGTCCTCAAGTCACTTTCCGACACACTTAGGCCCATTTGGGCATTTTCATAATCACTTTGCGAAACTGCACCCGCTTTTAATAAAGCTTCCACTCTTTTGGAATCATCCAGAGCTTTTTGATAGACAACACTCGCTTTGTCATAGGCTGCTTTGGCAGTTTCCTTTTCCTGGTCTCTTGAACCATTTACAGCCTGGTTAAAATTTGCCCTGGCCTGGTCAAGGGAAGCTTTGGCAATTTCCGCGTTAATTTCATATTGACTGGAGTCCAATCTGGCAATAACATCCCCGCTTTCCAGGTTGTCGCTCTCCTGTTTTTCCAAAGCGATAATTTTTCCCGGCACTTCAAAGGACAGAACCGCCTCTTCTATCGGTTGCAGCATAGCAGAAAGCTCAAGCTTATCCTCAACCTCAACCAATTTCGCCAATTCAGTTTTCACGATCTTCACACTTGAATCGGTTTCAAATTCGCGATTTTGAAAATCTGCGCATCCTCCAGTCATAACAAGTAAGGAAATAATTAAAACACTGAAGCAAACCACCTTTTTCACAAAATCCACCTCTTTTAATGATGAGATTGCAGACAACTCACTGAACAAAGCAGTTGACGGTAAAAACAACTCTGGTTTCCCGGAGATAGCAAAAAAGGGCAGTTAAAACAACGTTATGTAGCTTTAGCGTTCCAATAATAATCCGTCTAAAAAAATCTTTGAAGCACTTCTGCATAATCTCTCAATATCAACAGGAATCATCTCTCCTTCAAGTCTGCTCTGAACCACAAACAGCCCGATGAGAGATTCCACATACATCAGTGCGGCAATGAAAAAGTCATTTTCTTTAAGTTTTCCCTCGTGATATAAATCAGTTAGTTTTTCCTCTAGAATCTCGATCATTGTTTTAAAGGTTTTAGTTACATTTTTGCTTAATTCAGATCTCTTTTTTGATTCGATGATAGCGACGATTAATACACCTTTACTTTCCACAATACGTTGATAGAGTTCCATTCCAAATTGAAAGAACATTTCTTCCGGCGAAAGATTACTTCGAACAATACTCTTAAGTTTTGAGTGACTATAATTCGTAATCTCCTTAGATATTTCCAGAAAGATTCCTTCTTTGCTTTTGAAATGCCTAAATAGAGTTACCTCATTAACTCCTGCTGTTTGAGCAATCATTTTTGTAGTGGTCCCTTTAAAACCATTCTCCATAAATAATTGTCTGGCTGCTTCAACTATTTTCGCGCTTAGGTTATTGTCTAAAGGATTTTTTAGCTCAAAATTTTCCACCGAAAAACCTCCCCAAAGGTGTTAGCATGGATGCAAGTACATACTTGCATCCATGCTAACACCTTTCCCTTTATATTTCAAGTGCAAAAAGCAAATTCCACATTCTATTACTGCTTATCTGTACCAACTATTTATGACGCGAATACTTTGATCACTTGGATAATAATTCTTGAACTCATCGTCTTTCCCGATAGCGAAAACTGAAAAACCTAAAATCCAACTCTCTTTCTCAAATACTTCTTTGTATGCCTGAAAACCATTGGCCTGTTCTTGCTCATTGACTAGATTAGAAGGCTCAGGGTCCCAAGGATGAATCGTCCCTTTATTTCGCTTTGGAAAGCCCAGTTCCCCGAAAAACACCGGCTTATCCCATTTCATGGATAAACTCTTTAGTTCAGCATAGACATTTTGATGTCGATTAAAAATTTGAGTACTATAAAGCGCGCTCACCAAATTTTCAACCGTGTTGATATCCTGATTCGTCAGTTCAAAATACGCCGCAACTGAAATAAAATCCACTTTTTCCAGGACAGGATTATTCAATTTTGCAGTATAGGTATTATGTAAGCCGTTCTTTTGGGTATCCCACTCTGCGGTATACCACCAGTTGGTTTTATACGTTATTCGTCCAGGATAAACCGCTCTGACGAAATCAACCATATTCGTCCAATAATTCGATTCCTGTTCAAACTTATCAAAATTAGATCCTATACATAATGCATAAACTTTATATGGCTTAGCTATATCATGGATTAGGGGGGAAAGAACCCCTTCCTGCCAATTCGTGAACCATTCATTTTTGTTACTGGGATCTAATTGGGTTTCGTACAGTTCGCCATTTCTTATATAGGGATAGGGTTCTAAAATAATATTGATTCCACGCAGTCTTAACTTTTTAATCAGCTCAATTGCCTTCTTTTGGCTTTCTTCATTGATGACTGCCGCATTAGCAGTCAACGAAGGAATATCGATCTGAACCGGTACGTTAACTGTGTTTAAGCCGAGACGCTCAATATCTGTCAATGCCTGTTCTATGGAGTAATCCACAGAAAGATTGCCCGATTTTATCTTTTCGCCCCAAGGGGTGATAATTCTATTTTTCTCATATTGCTTTTCAATATAAACGATATCGATCAGAACTTCTTTTGCAAAAATTATGGCGCTCACCAAAACCGCCAAGGTAATGTACTTAAACTTATATCGCTTCAAATGAAGCCAAAGCTTGCTAAGCATCCATTTAACCCCCCGAAGTTCTTCATGGTTAATTCAATCTTTATAATCCAACAAATTAAATCGTTTTATATCCGTATCACTAGCTTCTATGATTAATTCAGCATCATATAAAGAAGCCTTAATCTCTTCCAAAACCTCTGGAGGAGGCGGGAGAATATTAGCATTATTTCCTTCCGGGTCAATGGAACCAATGATATAAGTGAGGGTTATCTCTGTCTCGTTACCACTGCGACTAAACCCGCGTCCATCCGGTTGCTTAAAGATATCCTCCGCCAATAAACTGGCCAATTCCTCTTTAGGTTCAATCTTTATCTTCAGATCATCGCCGGATTGGCGAATCAATCGGAGAGGCATATTCTTGAACTTCAAACAATAATTGAGCTCTGTTTGTATAAAGTAAACTGTATCCTTGCCATCGTTTACTAAATACCCGGATTGGTTATCATTTTTTACGACATCTGCCTGAACATCCACAAGCTTCAAAGGACGAAGGAATCCACTTAAGGAACTATAAAGCAGAGTTGACCCCAATATAAGCAGGACAAAGATTTTGGCAATACGAGAATTGACAGCCGGGACAGCGTCCGGTTCAATCTCTTTTCTGGCAATTGAATTTAATAACGTGTATCCGCAAACTACTCCAATTAAAGTAATACCCGTCATATTATACTTGACGTATACTTGTCCAAATAGTGAATTAAGCGGATATGAAAGGAAATAATGAGATAGAATACCCGAAGCGCTGATTAACAAGGTGGGGATTCCGATAATCAAGATCTGTAACCAGTCAACGGATAACCCGCCTTTCCTTCTCAACCTGCTTATAAACCTCGGCAAGGCTATATATGCGCCAATCATGAGAGGATAAACCTGACTGAATTGCATTAATGGAAACGGATCAAAGGTTCTGCCAGCTAAGATGCGCAGTTCTTCCTGATAATTTATACCATAATAAACCAAAAGCATCAGACCCAATACATAACCTAAATAGGCAATAATTTTCCTCATCCAACCCCTCCCTCTTAACTATTTTTGTTCTATTTCGGTAACACATTCGCTTTTGATCTTTTCAACCAGAAATTGCAGGGCATCCACAACATGAGGTCTAATGTCGCCGCCTATCAGCACATACATTATGTCGTCGCCAAGTTCAAGCCGGCCTTCATTAAGCCAAACCCTGACCTGGAAAATACCATCCCTCTTATAAGTTTCAGCAATCGCCGTCTCAACCTTTGCTGCATCATAGGCAAATTCCATTCCGGTTACCAGAGAACCGTCATCAATTCCTTGGCGCACCTTGGCTTTAGGGGTTTGGCGCACAACACCATTATGTACTAAAAACATCCCTTCCTGTAACGCCGCCGGGTCAGTTTTTGCTTCTTTGAGCCATTTATCCATTGATGGGGACAGCTTTTTAAGTTTTCCATTCATCATAAAACACACTCCCATTCTGCCTGCTCTTCAACTTGCTTCATAATTTCGGGCACTGCCTTGAATTCACCCGTAATGCCTCTAATGCGCAAAATAAGAATGAAGTTCATTAGTCTCTTTAGTTAGACTAATACCCAAATAACAATGAAGATGACGACAGCCATTATTCTGTTAATCATTAAATACAGTTCACTCGGCTCGGCATTTTTAAATTTCCAACCTTCAGAAATCATCCATGTAATTCTAGGATTTATTATGGTAATAAGTAGAAATACACTTGCGATTATTTTTATAAATATAAATCCAAGCACTTCAGATTCCTCCCCACTTTTTCATTCCTTAGTACCCAACTGATATTAAATGCCTATATGTTCTTGTTCTTATATTTTAAATTCTTTATTGCACCCCAATATAGCAGCAAACCTAAAAAAGCATCCAGCCTGTCCTCAAAGTTCTTAAACCCTTGCTTTGACATAGCTTGAATGCTCAATACACTGTCTTATGCACTCACTTAAATAACTCTTCAAGGTTCATACAGAATCCTTTCAAAACCTCCGAATAGGCTACCCCTGTTTCCTTCAATACCTCTACCTGCTGATACTGTTCTTCCTCATTTAAACCATAAATCTGTACAGTATTTAAAAGAGGATTAACAATCCAATATTCTTTAACCCCAGCTTGCATATATAAATTAAGTTTCTTAACGAGATCATGAGCTTGATTTGAAGGAGATAGAATTTCAATGATAAGTTCAGGTGAACCGACATATTTATTTTCGCCGAGTTTCGTTTTATCGCAGATAACCGATAAATCCGGAATGACCACCTTGGTCTTTTCAGTCTGATCTCCTTGGTCATCATCGGCCATCCTAAGCTCAATGTCAAAGGGTGCAGGGAAAACTTCACATTCTTTTCCTTCAAGGAAATTGAATAACTTTGCCTGCAATCGGCTGGAAATTCTTTGATGCTTAGTCGAAGGAGATGGGGTCATATACACTATCCCATCAATATATTCTAATCGACTCTCGGAATTCTCCCTGAGTTTATTATATTCAGCGATTGTAATGACTTGAGGTTCAGTTAAACCCACTATAAACACCCCTCATTGGCCAAGACTGATGCATTTACCATATTATAACACAATTGAATTGTACATTCATTAATATCCTCTTTAAAAGAAAATCGCTTCAAAGAATTTGTCTTACGGATTGACAAACTAAAAAACTCTAATTATAATTTCATTATACCCCCTATAGGTATATCTTCACTCGGTAAGATGGCGAAACATTCCGCGCATACGCATATGGGAAAGGAGTATGTTTCTATGAAGAACGTCATCATGTTCACCACCCAAACTTGACCACATTGTTTTACAGCGAAGAAGTTTCTTTCGCAGCATAAGATTCATTTTGTTGAAAAGGATATCAACCGTGATGAGCAAGCCCGCGCGGAGTTAATCCGCAGAAACGTTAAGGGAGTACCTTCTTTTCTGATCGGGGACGACTTAATTGTCGGTTTTGATCAGCAGCGGATTCTCCAGCTCGTCGATCATAGGGTCATGGAATGCGAGAAATGCAAAGGCAAGATGCGAGTGCCCATCAATAAAGGCACACTCCAGGTGACTTGCCCGAAGTGTGCACATAAGTTTAATATTACGCCCGGTTAAAATTATTATAATGAAAGTATTAAGTGTCGGAGATCAACACAAGTAAGTAAATTATAGGAGACGATATCTAATGGTCAAAGTACTTTCTGTCAACGGCGGTCCGCGCAAAAATTGGAATACGGATACTTTATTGCAAAAAGCCCTTGAAGGAGCTGAATCCGTGGGGGCTCAAACAGAAGCAGTTCATTTGTACGACTTAAATTATAAAGGCTGCACCAGCTGCTTCGCCTGTAAGAGGAAGAATTCGAAGTATGTCGGGCACTGTGCTATGAAGGATGACTTAAGCGGGGTGCTGGAAAAGGTTCTGGAATCCGATGTGCTCTTCTTAGGCTCACCCATCTATTTTGGCAACGTTACCGGTTTAATGCGTTCTTTCCTGGAACGGCTGCTCTTTTCCAACCTTTCCTATAATGAGGGGCATCGCTCGGTTTATCCGGGGAAGTTGACCTCCGGTTTTATCTATACCATGAATGTTCCTAAGGAGTTTCTCCAGCGGGTTAATTATGAAGCTCTATTTGAACAAACTAAAAATAGCCTGCAATTACTCAACGGAACCTCTGAATTTATGATTTCCGCCGATACTTACCAATTTGATGACTATTCCAAGTATGAAGCATCCATGTTCGATGAAAAACACAAATCCCAAGTGAAAGCAGAACAATTCCCACTGGATTGTCAAAAAGCCTTTGATATGGGAGCCAGACTGGCAAGATCTTAACCCCTTTTAGCATAAGCCGCCGTTTCATTGTGAACGGCGGCTTGCTCTTTACTTATAAGAGTCTCAGACTTTCACAGGGCAGAACAAATGTGATAACATAATAATAACCAGTTAATGAGCTGCAGGTAATTTATAGTTTATAAGGAGCGATTTAAATGAGTTATAAACTATTACTATTTGATTTAGATGATACATTATTAGATTTCAGTGCTAACGAAATTGATTCGTTAAATAAATTGTTTCAACAAAATGGTTATACTTTTTCAGATGAACTTTTTCGACTATATAATTCCGTAAACAAACAACTGTGGACTGATTATGAAAATGGAACCATTGCCTTAGACGAGGTATTAAACTCAAGGTTTTCAAAAACCATGTTGAAATTGGACAAAATCGTGGATGGGATGGAGTGGGAAAATCAATATCGGGAACTTTTGGGTAATGGATATCAGCTGATTGACGGAGCTTTGGAAGTGTGTCAGAGCTTATCTGTATCCCATAGACTGTTTGCGATCACAAATGGTATAACCAAAACTCAGCTAAAACGATTAAAGCAGGCAGGCTTATATGATTTTTTTGAAGACATATTTGATTCTCAAAGCATTGGATTTCAAAAGCCTTCAAAAGCATTCTTTGATTATGTGATGAGTCATATTAAGGATTTTGATGCAAGGGATGCGCTTATAATCGGGGATTCCTTAAACACGGATATTAAAGGCGGCCTGATGTCGGGAATTGATACCTGTTGGTTCAATAGAACATCGCAAGAATGCCCTCCGGAAATTCAAAGCACTTACACGATTACAGATTTAGCACAATTATCTCACATTTGCACCCGCTAAAATGAACCTATGTTCTCTTTGGAGAACTTTAGTTGTTCAATTTTCCATTGGCATTGCCAAACCACATTTAAGATGGCTAAGGCGATGGCTCCCAGGATAACGGTAAACACCCCCAACACGAAATTGCCGGTGCGAATTGCCGCTGTCAGTTCCATAAAAAAGCAAATGGCTTCAATGACTAAAAATATCTTAAAGAAGTTGATAATTTTCCTATACAAATTAATTTTGGACTCGGCATCGGTATACATTTCAAAGGGACCATCGGCTGCCTTTTTCCTTAGGTAGACCCATCTCCACCATTGGTCGATAACTTCTACTCCCAGGTCCTCCATAAAGGCTGCATAATCGGATTTATCCCCTCTCCAGTTATCAAGAAAATCGATCTGATAATTATAATCTCCCGGTTCACAGGGCTTAAAAATGTAAAACCCCAGAAAGAATCGTTTGAAAGCCCAGCCTTGTAACGACATTTCTCTTAACCAAACTTCTTCGGCATCTTTATCATAATAGAGTTTGAACTTTAACATTGCTTCATCTCCCTTCGTTCATCCATCTTCTTGGCATTCTCTACAAGCTCATTTAGCCTGTTAACTTCCTGCTCAAATATTTCCCTGCCAATTTTAGTGAGCAAATATTCCTTTTTCTTTCTGGACTCTTTATCCTCACTGAATAAACTGATCCAACCTTTGCCAAGCATAGAGTTAATGGCACCATACAAAGTGCCAGGGCCTAATACCACCCTGCCGCCTGTCATTTCATTAATATCCTGAATGATGCCATAACCGTGGTTTGGTGTGCGCACCGCCAACAATATATAAAATAAGGCTTCGGTCAAAGGGGAACTATTATCCAAATTAATCAACCTCCAATATATCGTTTGCCGATATATTATATATATCACCGTCCGATATATCTGTCAACGATCTATTTAACTCAAAGGCCTTTAAATGAAAAGCACCCGGAAGTTCACATCTGTGAGCTTCCGGGTGAATGGATCTATTCTTCTACTGGACGTATTCGATTACAGGATGTCTACATACCCTTCTGTTCCATGCACGCGAATTCGCTGCCCATCTTTGATCAGTTTAGTGGCATTTTCCACTCCGACAACTGCCGGTAAGCCATATTCCCGGGCGATAACCGCTCCATGGGTCATCAGTCCGCCGACTTCGGTGACTAAGCCTTTTATGGATACAAACAAGGGTGTCCAGCTAGGGTCAGTAAAGGAGGTGACTAAGATATCCCCATCTTCCAGATCAGCATCTTCCATGGTTAAGATGACCCGTGCTCGTCCCTCTACAACTCCGGAAGAAACAGGCAGACCTGCAATAGCTTCCGCTGGAAGATTTTCTCGTTGGTATTCACCGGAGAGCGTTTCACCATCAGAGGTGATAACACGTGGGGGAGTTAGTTTTTCATAGAAGTTGTACTCGTCTTTTCGTTTGCTTACGATCTGGTAATCCAGTTTATTTGTGCGTACGACTTCGCGAAGTTCTTCAAACGTGAGATAGTAGATATCCTCTTTGTCATGAATAACGCCCATTTGTACGAGTTGTTCGGCTTCTTTCAGTAAAGCCTGTTTATAAAGGCCGTAGCGATTGACCATGCCGTATTTTGGATATTCACGATAACCGATGTAATTCCGCATTAGGTGGATCATTCGTTTTGTTTCTTTGGCTTTTTGTTCACCATCCGGTAATTGCTGCAATCGATCTAATAACTCTTGTTCTTCTTGCAAAGCTTCCAGTTGCCCTTGCTCAAATTTCCGCTGGCCGGCCTTATGTTCAAAGTTTTTGATGTTATTGAGAATCAAGGGGACAAGCGTCGTTGGCTTTTCGCTCCAACGGGTTTTCGTAATATCGATTTCTCCGGCACAGCGCATTCCATATTGGTTGAGATAAGCCGAGATAGCATCCTGGGCAACTTGCCCGCCGTCAACCTTAACCAGTTCAGCCCAAAAGTTATCATCGTTTACATGGTGCAAATAATCAATGACTTCCGGATAAGGGCTAATCACATCTGCCACATCCAAGAGCGCCAGACCCATTTCCGAGGTAATATTGTTGGGTACAGATTGAGAAAGGGTGTCTGCTACATTTTTTTCACCTAACCACTGGTTCATTTTTTCATTGATCCAGGCGTAAGCATCCATAGCAGCCATATATACAGCCGAACTTTGTGGGTCAAATAAAATCTTCTTTAACTCCTGGATGTCTTCCAGGATAAAATCCAATAAATCCAACCCTGATTTCCTTTGGATGGCTTGTTTTAACTCTTCTATGGATGTTTGACTACGCTTAATCAAATCAGAAACGATGGTCGGATTGTTTTCAATTTGTACTTGAGAATCCGCGGACGACACACGCTTATTGCTTTTACCGGAACTCGGTTCTTGCTTATCATTTGGCAACGATTTTATAAAATCTCCTCGCTTTATAACGGTCATGAGTGCGTCTTTCATGAGCGGATCGTGTTGTCCCATGGTATCCAATAACGTTTCTCTGCTGTCAGGTGAAGCCAGCAGATGTGTAACATCAACAAACAACCTTCCGCCGGCTTTAAACCTGGGTCCAAAGGATGTTAACTGGAATATCGACATTCCCAATGGTTTCATGGGGTCAATCATCATTTGCTGATGCCCTACAGATACGTAAACGTGATTTTCTTCATCGTTCGCTTCAGGGATCGGGTATAACGTAGTGATTGGCCGGCTCTGGACAATATAAAATGTATCAACAAGCAAACACCATTCGATGTCCTGAGGGCAGCCGAAATGTGCTTCGATCTGTCTTCCCAGGCGTGCCAGTTGTAAAATTTGCCGGTCAGTAAGTGTTTGAGTCTTTTGCTGATCAGGATCGATGGGCTGGGTCTTTGTTCCGCCTTCTTTTACTCCATAGACAGCCAATTTTTTAGTTGCTATCAGCTTATGGACGATTTCCCCTTCCCGTACTTTATAACAATCGGCAGATACCAAGCCGGAGACCAGTGCTTCTCCAAGTCCAAAACCGGCATCGATCGATAGCAGCTTTCGGTTAGATGTAAGGGGATCGGCGGTAAATAAAATCCCTGAAGCCTGTGGGAAAACCATCCTTTGAACAATAACGGATATATAAACTTGTCTGTGGTCAAATCTGTTTTGCATTCGGTAGATTACCGCACGATCCGTAAAGAGGGAAGCCCAACATTTGCTGATATGCTTTAGGATTGCTTCTTTTCCGATGATATTTAAATAGGTGTCTTGCTGACCGGCAAAAGAGGCCTGGGGTAAATCTTCAGCCGTCGCACTGGAACGCACTGCATAAGCATGTTCATCACCAAACCGGGAGAGATAGTGAGCAACTGCTTTCACAACATCGGAAGGAATTTCTACTTCCCTAATGATTTGTCGGATCTTCCTGCTGATTTCACTGATTTGATCCCGATTCTCTGCTTTTAGCAGGGTTAGTTGATCCAACAAGGTTTGAAACCTTTCGTTTTGTTCGATGGCTTTTTGATATCCCACGGTTGTAACACAAAATCCTTCCGGTACTTGTATTCCTTGAATTTTTGATAATTCCCCTAAATTCAACCCTTTTCCGCCAACGAGCAAAAGCTGTGTCTTTTCCATTTCCTGAAAACCTAGAACCAAAGAACTCATTCCATATCTCTCCTAACCATTACATTTCTTTTGGTTTCTTTGGCGTGCTCTTGCATTATAGCAGCAACAAATGGGAAGAAATAGTCTACATTTACAATTTTTTGTATGTTATAATTAAAGTAGGAAGAATTCAATGAAACCAGTTATTTAGCGAGCTGAAATAGTTCAAATAATGTAAGGAAGGGTCAGAAACCCTTCCTTTTGTTATATCATTGTTATGGCACATAGCGAAGGATCGAAGACCAGAGGGATTTCACGGCCTCCACAATCTTGATCCAATCAATAATTATTAAATTTGGACCAGTTGACTCTTAGTCTATAGAGAATACTATGTAATATAACGCTGAACACAATAGGAGAATAATTGGAATATGGGTTCATTCATCAATAAAAGAGTAAAAGGATTCGAAATTATTGCCCATCGCGGTTATCAACTTCTTTTCCCAGAAAACACATTAGCGGCATTCCGTAAAGCTTTGGATTTGGGTGCCGATGGTATAGAGCTTGATGTTCAAATGAGTTACGACAAAGTTCCCATCGTAATTCATGATGAGACCGTTGACCGGACTACTAACGGCCATGGCCCAGTCACTTCCATGACTCTTAAAGAACTAAGGGAACTTGACGCCGGAGCTAAATTTTCACATTTCTATCGTGGACAGAAAGTCCCTTCACTTCATGAAGCACTTCTTACCGTAAGACAAAAAGGGAAAATGTACATTGAGTTAAAGAAAACGGTTACCTCTTCTGACCTTGAGTGTATTCTTTATGAAATCTATAAATGTGAAATGGAAAACTACGTAACGGTTATTTCCTTCAATTTTGAACAATTGGAGAATTTCCGACATCTAAATTCATCTATTCCTTTAGGAAAACTGCTTTTACCTGGCGACTTCAATATTGAACGGATGAAAGAGGCTAACATTACTTTGGCTTGTGCACCATATCAAGCATTTATTGAAATACCCCAATTGCTTCCTTTGTTAAAGTTTAATGGGCTTGTACCAAATGCCAATGGAATTACTAACCGTCGTACAGCCAGATATTTGCTTCAAAGTGGTATCAATATTCTTGGCAGTGATATGGCCTTATAAATAATCAGCCCCTTGGAGCATAATTGCAGACGTCTGCCCTAATTGCACTGATGCTTCATAAAGTTTTCATCCAGACAGTCTTCATTTCTGTATATTGCCGGCTGGCCCACAGAGACTTATCTCTGCCAATAAATCCTGATTGTTTAAATCCGCCGAAGGGAGTTCCCATATCTCCTTCAGAAAAGCAGTTAACTGAAATTGTGCCTGCTTGAATTGCTTTGGATAGTCTATGAACTTCATTGACATCATTTGACCAGATTGAGGCATGCAGACCATATTCTGTATCGTTGGCCATCCGGATGGCTTCTTCTTCGTCTCCGAAGGTCATCACTCCTAAAACCGGTCCAAAGATTTCTTCTTTAGCAATGGTCATGCCGGCAGTAACGTTGTCAAAAATTGTGGGTTCGATAAAGCAGCCCCCCGTTTCCTGCAAGATTTGGCGTCCTCCATAGATGAGATCTGCACCCTCAGCCTTCGCCGTTTCAATATAGTCCAGAACTTTTTCCATATGAGGTCTCTCGATCATGGAACCTAAGCGGAATTGAGGATCTAAGGGATCTCCCACGGTCCAATCCTTGGTTTTCTCGATAACCGCCTTTAATAAGGCATCCTTAATGTCTTTATGCACAATCAGTCGGGAGTTGGCGCTGCAATTTTCACCCATATTCCAAAAGGCAGCCTGAGCAATTCCCTCGGCGGCAGCATCCAGATCGGTAATATTGGGCATGACGACGCAGGGATTCTTACCGCCTAACTCCAGGAGAACACGTTTTAGATTTGATTTGCCTGAGTACTCCAGTAAAGTACGGCCAACCGCCGTTGAACCGGTGAAGGTTATCAGATTGACATCCGGATGCAAGGCGATGGCTTCTCCCACCAATGCTCCGGAGCCGGTAACCACATTCAGGACTCCTTGGGGTATGCCTGCTTCCAAGGCTAATTCAGCGATCCTCAGCATAGTCATAGTGGTAAGCTTTGAGGGTTTTACAACCACGCTGTTGCCGGCGGCCAAAATAGGCCCCAGCTTCCAGGCCGCCATCAGCATGGGGAAATTCCAGGGAAGTACCGCCCCCACAACACCGATAGGTTCTCGTACAATCATACTTAAAATATCCGGACCGGATGCCGTGATCTGATCTTCAAGCTTATCCGCAGCCTCTGCATGCCAGGCAATACACTCAGCAGTCTCAACCACATCACTTTGAGCAATATCATAGACAGGTCTCCCGCTGTCCAAGGATTCCAGGACAGCCAGTTCATCCTTGTGTTCAAGGATAAGGCTGCTCATTTTCAGGAGAATCCTTTTCCTCTCGGCAGGTGCCAAGCCTGCCCACCGCTTGTCATTGAAAGCTCGGCGGGCGGCCTTAACGGCCAGCTCAACATCTTCGCCATTGCAAGCGGTAATCTCCGCTAATTTTTCGCCGGTAGCCGGGTTTTCTGTTATAAAGGTTTTGCCGGATAATGACTTTACCATTTTCCCATCGATCAGGGCATCCGTACAATATCGAATAGTTTGAGCAATTTTTTTATACTCAGATTTGCTTAATAATCCCATATATAACACTCCATTTCTCGTTAGAATCAATTTCTTTCTGATCAGCAATACCTGCTGTTTAAGCGGATTCAGACACGGTTTAATCCTTAGGCCTTAAAAAAATTAAATGCTGACCTTACCTGTAATTCCACAGCGTATTTCAACATCGCTTCATCAATATCAAAGGAGGAATTATGATGGGGATAATCCGTCTTCTTTTCCGCATTGCTGATCCCCACAAAGGTCATCACTGAAGGAACTCGCTGGCTGAATTCGGCAAAATCATCTCCTGCTAAACTGCGAAAGACTTCCAGATTATTGCCGGAAGAATAGGTATCCACAGCCGCCTTCTTAACCAGAGCCACCAAGTCCCCGTCATTAACCAGGGACGGGTTGCTCGGAATAAAGCTTAGTTCATAGCCTAAATTCAAAGAATCACAGGTTCCCTTAACTATTCTCTCAAAACCCTTCAAGACCCCAGGCTTAGCCACCCTTTCCTCATCGAAAAGAAATCGGATAGTACCGCCTAATTCCACACAATCAGGAATACTATTTCTGACCTTCCCACCTTGAATTTTCCCGAACATGATGACGATTGGCAGCAGAGGGTCAAATTCCCTGCTAGTGAGTAATTGAACGGCATCAATAACTTTTGCTGCCCCTAAAATTGGGTCTAAAGCAGTATGGGGCGCAGATGTATGGCCTGATTTACCAATAATTTTTAACTCAAATTCTTCGGTAGTTCCTAAGACAGGCCCTGCACTCAAGCCGATTTTGCCACTGGAAATGGGACTCCAAAGATGAATAGCTAAAGCGGCGTCAACTTTAGGATTTTCCAAAACCCCAGCCTTAATCATGTCCAGAGCGCCTGCCACTTCTTCATTGGGCTGGAAGATAAACTTAACGCATCCCTTAATTTCATCCTTATGGTTTGCTAATACCTTGGCGACAATAAGTTGAACAGCACAGTGACCATCATGTCCGCAAGCATGCATGACTCCTGAAATCCGGGACTTGAATGCTAAATCTGTTTTTTCTTCTACAGGGAGCGCATCCATATCAGCCCGGATTAATAAGGTCTTACCCGTTCCCCCTTTGCCCCTTAATAAGCCTACAACTCCAGTCCCGGCCACCCTGGTTACTTCTAAGCCAAGGTTTGCCAGATAGTCTGCTATAATGCCTGAGGTGCGGAATTCCTGATATCCCAACTCAGGATATTGATGAAAATCACGTCGCAGGGAAATGAGCTCTTCTTCTAGCAAGGCAATTTCATGTTTGATATTATCCATAATTCCTTTTACTCCCTTAACTAAACTTCACTTAACCAGCAATTGGCGGGAGAAGTCAACGAATAATTCGCACCCTTGCTCTGTAACCCGAAAAGGCTCACTGATCTCCACCCCATAATCCTCCTGCCAAATGCCGGGGATCATATGAAAGGTCATATTGGGCTGCAGGACGGTCTTGTCCCCGGGCCGGATACTGGCAGTATGTTCACCCCAGTCAGGCGGATAATTCAGACCCATGGAATAGCCGATCCGGGAATCTTTGATAAAGCCGCTTTTTTCAATGCTCTTTTTCCATACTCTTTCAATCTCCGCGCAGGTCACACCAGGTTTAATAAAATCAAGAGCAGCACTGATCCCCTCAATGACCACCCTGGACAAATCTTTGACTTTTTGGGGTGCTTCGCCCAGAATCATGGTTCTGGCCAAAGGAGCATGATAACGTTTATAACAACCGGCCAGCTCCAGAATGACTAAGTCTCCATGTTTATATCGTCTATCCGTCCAAGTCAAATGGGGAGTTGAGGTTCTCTCTCCCGAAGGCATCAAGGGCACAATAGCCGGATAATCTCCTCCGAAATCCTCCGTTCCGGTCATCTGGGCATGATAAACCTTAGCGGCAACGTCACATTCTCTAACTCCAATTTGAACGGCATTCATAGCTGTCTGCATGACGTTTTTGACAATTTGGGTAGCCTTTTTCATATATTCGATTTCCTGATTGGATTTGACTAATCTTACCCAATTGACAAGCAGGTTGGCATCTTGGAAAGCCGCCTTAGGCAGATCATGCTTCAAGCTTTCCAAGCATTTTGCGGTAAAGTAGTAGGAATCCATTTCCACGCCTATCGAGGCTTCTCCATAACCGTTTTCCTGTAAAATAGTTGCCACGTAGTCCATAGGATGCTTAAGAGTGGAGTGAACATAATCATCGGTATAGGCTCGAATATGGTCTGAGTCTAACCAGGTCGTAACTTTGGCACCATTAGCATCCTGCCCTCTGCCCACCCATATGGGCTGTTCTTGATCAATGAGGACAATAACTAATTGGTGAACATAAAATGACCAGCCATCATAACCCGTCAGATAATTCATATTGGCGGGATCTGTCACCAGCAAGACCCGTATTCCCAGCTCATTCATCCTTTCCTTCACTTTTTGCAGGCGAGTTTGATACTCAGACTCTTCGAAATTTAACATCCCGCTCATCCTTTCCTAACTATAAAAATTCAGAATTGCCGATTGTGACATAGGGAAATCTAATCCAGGACAAAAGGAAATGGCGCTTTGAATTACTCTTACAAGTAACCCTAAGCGCCATTGCTTTGCTTATTCAGCTTACCGAACTGGTTGGGTCAGTGTATCTATGATTGATTGACAGCTTCTTCTATCTTATAAGTAATAATATGGTTTTTCAGAGCCTTTTTACAGTTTTCCAAATCAGCCAGCTTCAAATATCTGATAATCTCATAATGATCTTTGGCCGTTACATCAAGATCACCTGTAAGCTGAGTATCTATAACCATAGCCATTTGGAGTTGGACATAAAGATCGTGCAAAACCTTTTCCCTTCGTTTGCTGCCGGATTTTTCCCATAAATAGCTGTGAAACTCCATATCTTTTTGGTTCACTCTAACGATTTTTTCAGCCTCTTCACCCTGACCTTCTGCAATTCTTTCCATTTCCATGACGATCTCAGTTAAATTACAAAAGTCCCCCTCAGACAATTTATTTTCCCTAACGATAATTTCCAGAACACTATTTTCCAAAAGAATCCTTATATCAAAAATTTCCCTTACATCTTCCAAACCCATCCTGACAACAAAGTTGCCTTTCCGGGGTACTGATTTCATCAGACCCTGGTTTTGCAACTCCCTGATTCCCTCCCGTACGGGGGCTCGACTGATCCCCAGCTCTGCAGCTATATTGACCTCAGTAACATGATCCCCCTCTTTAAAATGTCCGGACAGGATCTTATTTTTAAGGTAATCTACAACCAAAGAGCTTAGATTCCCAGGCACCAATCTTTTTTCTTCTCTCATAACAGCCTCCCCTGGATCTTACCCGCGTAGTAGGCAATATTAATCAGCGCAATTTGCAGCTTCACAGCATATATCGATAATCACGATAATTCTTAGTAAAACAACCAATATCCTCGGCTACTCCGGAGGGGTCTTCCTTTTTTACGATAATTCTCTGGAAACAATCTGCAATAAACTGCATATCTCCTTCTTGCATTCCATTTCTGGTAACCTCAGCAGTCCCTATCCGTATTTCCTTGTCCAGTTGGCCAAAGTCATCGGAGCATAGGATATGGGCTTTCTCCAATAATTTAGAGATTTCCAGCCCACTGCCGAATTCGCTGACATCGGCCAGAATCAGATGGGTTTGGGAATAGCCCTTACCGGAGCCAATAACCTTGAAGCCATTTTTCTCCATGTACATACCCAGGGCTTGAGAATTTTTAATCACTTGGGTACCATAATCTTTTCCAAAGGTCTTCATTTCTAACATTGATACAGCCAAAGCCGGAAGACGATGTAAATGATGACTGGTAACCAATGAAGCTCCTAAGGTATTGCCCATTTTCTCATACATCTCAAACTTATTGGTGAGAATAAAGCCGCCCTGGGGTCCGGGAAATGATTTATGAGTACTGCCGAACATTACGTCAACGCCCTCTTCCAGAGGGTTAGGAAATACTCCCCCTGCAATGAGTCCATTGACATGAGAGGAATCATGAACTAAGATAATTCCTTCCTTAGCAGCTATATCCTTGATCTCAGCAATGGGCTCCGGCCAGAGCATACCCGATCCTCCGAAAATCAGCATCTTTGGTTTCAACTCACAAAGCATTTTTCTTAGTTTGGGAAGATCCACAGCCCTATCTTCATCGAAAGGTATGAAATCGGTTCTAATGCTTTGATTTAAGTGAGACGCTTCGCGCATCAAAGTAACTAAACCATGACCCCAATCTTTAAGCTCTATTTCCAGGACCAAATCATTGGGGGAGAGCAGGCCGAGCACTGCTGCCACACCGGCGATATGCCCCCCAATCGGTCTTAAATCTGCATAGGCGGCACCAAATACGTCCTTTACCAGGTTTTGAGTCTTTGTTTCAAATTCATGAATGTATTTATTGCCCCGGTATTCTCTCGCTGCAGGATTTGCCGTCGAGTAACAACCGTAGCGGTTGCCAAAGTCAGAGGTCAAATGATTGCGCACTGTCGGACTGGAGTAGTTTTCTGAAGCGATTAAATTTAAACAACTCTGTCGGTATTGAACATGTTTGTTAACCAGATCGTCTATTTCCTCGATGTTATTAAACATTCTGCTCTCTCCTTTAATTATCGGACCTCTGATAAAAGGGCTTTTAAACTAAACCGTAAAATCACCTTCGGAATCGGCTTAAGAAGGTAATTGTCCGCGGGTTTTGCGGGTTTCCAAACAATTGTTCAGGAGGGCCCTGTTCAATAATTTTGCCATCCATAAAAATAACCCGATCAGCGACTTCGCTGGCAAACGCCATTTCATGGGTAATCAGGAGCATCGTCATGTTGCCTTCTTCGGCAATCTCTTTTAGAACGGCAAGCACTTCTCCCACCATTTCCGGGTCAAGGGCTGAGGTCACTTCATCAAAAACCATAACTTTGGGACGCATCACCAAGGCCCGGGCAATAGCCACCCGTTGTTGCTGTCCTCCTGAAAGCTGTCTCGGGTAATTATCCAGCTTTTGACCCAAACCAACTTTATCCAACATAGCTGCAGCCTGCTCTTTAGCTTCTTGCTTAGCGATGCCAAGCACATGAACAGGAGCTTCCATAACGTTTTTTAGAATTGACATGTGGGGAAAGAGGTTAAACTGCTGAAAAACCATCCCTACATGACCACGTACTTTGTGCAGATGCTTGTCATCGGCAAGGACCAGTTGGCCATTGACGGTTTTATGCCATAGTTGTTCTCCATTAACCTCTATGGTACCGGCTGTCGGCTTTTCCAGGGTCACCAGCATACGCCCTAAAGTGGTCTTCCCTGAACCGCTCGGACCAATCACGGCAACCTTTTCGCCGGGGGCAATATCCAAGTCGATTTCATTTAATACTTGGAGACTGCCAAAAGACTTGGCTATTCCCCGGTAACGAACCATAGGCTCAGACTTTACTTCTGCTTCATATTTCATTGATCCGCCCCTCCTTTTTCTGTTTGAACGTTAAACTGCTGATGTTTGGATCAATTAGAGATTTATAAATTCTGGTTTAATTGGGCATTCAGTTGTTGAACAAGCAGCGACAACAGGTAACTCAACCCTAAAAATATGAGACCAGCCATAGTAATTGGTTCTAAGTAGCGAAAGGAGTCTGCTCCAATAATTTTGGCAGTTCCCAACAATTCAATCAGGGTAATCGCTGAAAGCAAAGGAGTGTCCTTGAGTAAGGCAATTAAATAGTTGCCCAAAACCGGGATCATCGGTGGAATCGCTTGAGGAATAATAATTCTCAGCCAGATATAAGTCCGGGAAAAATTCAACACGCCGGCAGCTTCCCACTGACCCCTGGGAATCGACTCAATCCCTGCTCGGTAGACTTCAGATAGATAAGTACTGTAATGAATCCCCAAAGTAAGTACACCCGCTAAAAATGGGGATAAGGCAAAGCCGAACTTAGGCAGTACATAAAAGACGAAAAATACTTGGGCCAGCAAAGGGGTGCTCCTGACAAATTCAACCAGTCCCCCTACAAGCCAAACCAGAGGCTTGATCCTGGACCTCTTGAGGATCGCTATAATTAAACCCAAGACACAGCTTAAAAGGAACGCCACAAAGGTGGCACCGAGGGTTATCTGTAAAGCCTTCAGTAATTTCGGCAAAATTGAAACTGAAAAACTCCAATCCCACATTTCCCACATTATTAAGCCCTCCCCACAGAAATTTTTCGTTCAACCCAACGAACTCCCAGGGTAAGGGGATAGGCCAGGCAGAAATAAATGAGCAGCACCATCCCAAACACTTCTGTTGTCCGAAGGGTCGTATTCTGCAGCATACTGGCCTGGAACATCAAATCATTCAAGGTGATCAGAGAAACGATAGCCGTGGCCTTTAACAATTCAATCAGGTAATTGCCAAAGGTCGGAATCATGATCAGAAAAGCCTGAGGCAAAATAATTCGCCAGAGAATCTGTCTGGGCTTCATATTTAAAACAATTCCTGTCTCTGTCTGTCCTTTGGGTACTGCAAGAATTGAACTGCGCACAACTTCCGAACCATAGGCACCGAAGTGTAAGCCAAGAATCAAGATCCCTGCTTGCATTGCCGTTAGATTCACGTTGAAAAGAGGCAAAACAAAATACACCCAGAATAGTTGGACAAGCAAAGAGGTTCCCCGAAAGAACTCCGTATAAACCCCTGCGATAATCCTAATTAGCTTGAATTTGGCCAAACGTCCAAAGCCCACAAGAAAAGAGACGCCAAAGGCTAACACAGCTGATACTAAGGTAAGTTCAATGGTTATTCCTGCCCCTCGTAAAAGGATCGGCAAAATATCAAATGGCTGGCTCATGGCACACGCTCCTTGTTTCAGATGTCTTAGGAAAAAACCAGAGATTGGAAGGAGTGAGGGGCTGAGGTTCGTTTTCCTGGCTCCGAACCTCTTGCCGCCTAAAATCCCCCACTTCCTTGAGGAGATGATTTTTAAGTAAGCCTAAACCTGAACGAGTTTACTTTGCCAGCACTTGTTCTACCGTAATTCCTTGAGGCAGGTTGTCTTCTGTAAAACCAAAGGGCTTTATTATGGCCAGCAGTTCACCGGACTTCTCCATATCGGCCAGCTCCTTATTATAGGCGTCCCGAAAATCGTTGTCAGTCTTTCTGAAGACCGCGGCTCCATAACCCACAATGCTCTTGCCGTCTATGACGGGCTGGGTAAATTCCCTGACCCTCTCAAGGCTGGAATCTTTGGCCGTATCTAAGACGGATTGCAGGGCCGGCCCTGACATGGTGATCACATCCACCCGACCGGCCTGCAGGGCTGCCAGGGCAGAAGGCTGATCCGGAACCGAGACGATCTGCGCTTCCGCAACCCCTGATCCAATGAGCGCTTTAATTTCTGCCGAACCGGACATAGCCCCCACTTTAACCTTAGAATCAGCACCGATATCTGCATAACTGTGCAGGTTCAGGGGATTTCCGGCCTTGACAGCGATGCCTTCCCCGATTTGATAATCGGGATTGGCAAAACCAACCTGCTTGGCCCGGTCCGCGTTAATCCACATGCCGGCGGTGATCATATCGAAACGGTTGGCATTTAAACCGGGGATCAGGGAGCCAAACTCGGTCAACACCCCGTTCATCTCCTTAATTCCTAATTTCTGAAGGATGACCCGGGAGACTTCCACGGCTTCGCCGGTTAATTTTCCCTCCGGTGTAGCATAAGCATAGGGTGCTTCATTGGCAAAACCTACGGTGATATACCCTTGCCGCTTTGCTTTTTCTAAGACAGTTTCTTCTTTTGGAGCCGGATTATCAGTCTTTGCCCCGGAACTGCACCCCACTAAACTTGCTCCTAAAATGAAAACACTGAGGATGGCCAGAATCACTGATCTTCTCTTCATTTTTTCTTCCTCCTTTGTTCTGCCTTTTGTCTGCTCGATTGCTCAATACTCAGGTTCTTTTGATGCTCACCCTTGGTTAACAATGGATAACCTCTTTCATTCTGCTCACTATTGTCGATTGTCGACAATTCTTGATAAAAAATAAACTTGATGGTTGTATTCTCTCCCCCTTTTTTGCTTTAGTCACTTTCTCAACAAGCACAGATGCTAACTTATGCAATACAAAATGGTGCTTCGAGCTACTCTTGCGAGTATCCTCAAAGCACCATTGCTTGCATAATTTAATTCTCCCAGGTTGTTTCGGCTGTGCACACCTTATGACTGTCATTCTAATCCATTGTTAATTATATTGCAACACCTTTTCCGGATGAATCCTGTATACCTGATTTAAATCCTTCCTATTGTTTCCATTAACTCCCGCTCCTCTTCCATGATCCTAAAAGGATGAGCGCCTGGGTGCAGGTCAAATTCGTCACCGGTGACGAATTTGGATGGCCGACCTGCTGCCCTAAAGGGACTGCTCACCCTTAGTCATTAAAACCCAGCCAATAGCCAGGGTAATAAACAAACCTAGGATCATGGGTAGCAGGATCACTATAACTCCATAATAGCTCTTACGCAAATTTTGCCGATCATTAAGCCCCGCTGTATTTTCCGGGGCTGGAGTGGCCGTGAATTTAGCTGTTTGCTTGATTTCCCCCTCGTCCCCCGGCAAGGAGACAGTCAGGTTCGCCTGCAGGTTTAGGGGTTTAAAGTAATCACAGCTCAGCTTAAGGACGCAGACATTTTCCTGGGAGGCCTTGAACTGAGCGAAAAGTTCAGTTCCACTCCTGCCGGCAAAGGCCTGGCCGCCCGACTTCTGAGCAATTTGATCAGCTGCGTTCTTAAAGTCCTCATCCGCCGAAGCTTGCTGGTTTAAAATCAAGGTATAAACGGGCAATCTGTCAACATCAAGATAGTTTTTCAGGTCATCACAACTGAGACAATCTCCTTCGACTCCCCCGTCGGTAATAAGCACAATAACCCGCCGGGAGGGAATATCTGAAGCTGCCCTTCCTTGGTCATAAGCTTCGCGGATCCCCGAATATAAATAAATCCCTGTCCTGGCATCCAAAGATAGGGCATTTCCAAGAGTTTTAGTTACCATGTCTGAAGAAGCATTGCTCATAAAATCCTTAACCGGCTGCAGCTTGCTGCTCACACTGAAGACAGCCACTTTGTCCTTTGCACTGACAAAGCCAAATAATCCTTCTAATATACTCCGGACTTCACTGGAATAGTTTGGCACAGATGCCGATGTATCGACCAGGAACAGGTAGGCTGTATTTTCAATAACTTTGTTTCCTTTCCTGACCGGCTGAATATCTGTTATTTGGACGGGAGTATCATTGATTTTAATGCTCAAATTCTTTTCAAGTTTGCTATTATTCATATTGACATTATCCAATTGCAGAAATAGCCTCAAGTCCGGTAAGTTCGACTCTACTTGAGTAATTCTCAGCTTTGAATCACCGGCTGCCCTGCTGACGCCGGCAGCTATGAGGACTGTCAGAATTAACAGCATTAGTCCAAAAAGGGTCCCTCCTTTTACCGTCCCAATTGCACTCCCCCTTCCATCTGAAATGACATTGTTATACTATGCTGGGGAGGAGTCGATTTAGATTAACAAATACTGACATAAATAAGGAGAATCTCCAGGTCAAGCCGTCAGTTTTACTCCCCCGGCCGCGTCTATTAAATATGGAGTTGTTATTGGTGTATTGAGGAGGGTTTTAAAAATGAAAAAGGCTCGGTTTTTAGTAGTTTTGCTCATGGTGTTTGTCTTTCTTACTTTGCCTGAGCTAGGCAAAGCAACCGACGAAGAGGTAACGGTAACCCAGGAACATAGTCTGCCCACAGTGGAAACCGCCGAAAATTTGCGCAATCTCTTGAAAGAATCGCAAAGTTCCAGAACATTGCTGGGACAAGGGAGAGTCTATGCCGTTGACGTAACGCTGGGATCCGTCAATAAATCCGCACAAACAGTCGATGAGGCAGCACCCTCTTCAGCCAATTTTGATATGACGACGGGAAATTCCGGTCATTCAACCACTAATCTGCAAGTGGCCGGTGTGGATGAAGCCGATATTATTAAAAACGATGGTCAATACATCTATCAGGTAAACCAGCAGGAACTCATTGTCACTCAGGCTTATCCCGCCAATCAGATGCACATACTCAGCCGTATAGGCTTTAAAGAGGGAGAATTCACTCCCCGGGAGCTCTATGTGGATGATCATTATCTGGTCTTAATCGGCAATACTTATTACCCGGAAACTTCCCCTTCCTATGCTCCAAAGGTTCAGCCTCAAGTTAAGGGTGCTTCCCAAGTACAAATATATCCCCCCGTATGGACTCCTTTCACCACCAAGGCCATCGTCTATGACCTGGCCGATAAAAGCAATCTGCAGAAGCTGCGGGAAGTAGAGCTGGACGGGGACTATGTGTCTTCCCGCAAAATCGGTTCCAACCTTTATTTAATCGCCAACAAGTATTTGGACACTTATCGTATTATGGAACAAGGTGAGGAACCACCCCTCCCCAGTTATCGGGATACTGCCGGCCAAGGGGATTTTTCAGCCATAGGCTACCAAGACATCCGCTACTTTCCCCAATCCATTGAAGCCAATTATTTGCTGATAGCTGCTCTTGATCTGGATCAAAAGGATAAAGAAATGCAGGTGGCGGCTTATCTGGGTTCCGGTCAGGCTGTCTATGCTTCTGCCTCCAATCTCTATGTGGCGGTAACCCAATACCAGCAGGTTCATCAATCCGACCCTGCTCAGCCTTCACCTGAATCTGCAGCAGAAGCGCAGCCGGCCTCTAATAGCTCTTCTAAATTAATTCCCGGTTCCTTAACAACCACAACGGCTCTCTATAAATTCGGACTGGCTCAAGGGGGAACCACCTATAAAGCTAAAGGGGAAGTTCCCGGCACCATTCTTAATCAGTTTGCCCTGGACGAAGATAAGGGCTGCTTAAGGATTGCGACAACGACCGGTCAAATTTGGCGAACGGATGAGTTTACCTCAAAAAATAATGTCTATGTCCTGGATGAAAACCTCCAACTGACAGGCCGGATCGAAGATATTGCGCCCGGTGAGAAAATCTATTCCGTTCGCTTTATGGGAGATCGCGGCTACTTGGTAACCTTTAAAAAAGTCGATCCCTTCTTTGTCCTGGACCTTAAAGATCCCACGGCTCCGACAATTTTAGGGGCTTTGAAAATCCCGGGCTACAGTGATTACCTCCACCCTTATGATGAGAACCATATCATTGGTTTCGGCAAAGACACCATCGAAGTAAGCCAAAACAGCGGTCCGGGCAGCCTGACCGTTGAAGCCGGGGACTCGACGGCCTTTTACCAGGGTCTTAAGCTTGCCGTCTTTGATGTAACGGATGTTGCTCATCCTGTAGAGATGTTTAAGACAACGATCGGGGACCGGGGAACGGATTCCGAACTGCTTCACAACCACAAAGCCTTGCTGTTTGATAAAGAACGAGGGATTTTATCCTTCCCTGTTACCCTTATGGAAGTTGCCAATTCAAGCACCGCCAACTCAAGAAACGGCTTCCCTGACTATGGGCAATTCACCTATCAGGGTGCTTATGTTTATCATTTTGATCTGGTCAAGGGCTTCACCTTAAGAGGAAGAATAACCCATCTTAAGGATGAGGACATTTTGAAATCCGGTCAAGTTTATCTGAACAGCTCTAAGGCCATAGAGCGGATCATTTACATCCAAGACACACTCTATACCATTTCTCCGGAAATGATTAAGGCCAATGATCTTAGGTCACTGCAAGAGAAGAACAGCTTAATTCTAAAATAGGTCTTGAGGTTAAGGTGATTTGAATTGAACAGAAAAGAATTCTCAAATAAAGTTTATGAGATCGTTAAAGATATTCCTTGCGGTAATGTCGCCACTTATGGAATGATTGCCTTTTTATGCGGTTACCCCAGACATTCCAGAATGGTTGGGCAAGCACTCCATCATGTCCCGGACTTCCTCAATATCCCTTGTCATAGGGTCGTAAACGTTCAGGGTCGTTTAGTTCCGGGATGGACCGGGCAAAAACAACTTTTAGTCAATGAAGGTATCCGCTTCAAGGAAAACGGGTGCGTGGATTTGAAAAAGTATCTGTGGCAGGTAAATTCAGGAATAGTATAAGCGGTGAAAGGGACCAGGTTCTTGACCTGGTCCCTTCGCTATTGAAATCAATAAATATTTATTGATTTACGATAAATAATATATTACAATCAACTCAAGAAAAATCAGTGAGGTGCTTTTTATGAAACGAGAAACACTGTTTTTAAAGGTCGTTGTTTTTCTCATGGGAATTCCGGTTCTTGCCTTGTGTCTCTTTGGGTTGCCCCCGATAGCTAAAGAAGCAGCGGAACATTTTCCGACTTATTGGGTGTATCCCTCTATAATCGGCATGTATGGCGCAACGATACCTTTTTACGTTGTATTGTATCAGGCTTTTAAACTTTTAACCTATATTGACAAAAACATAGCTTTCTCGGAATTATCGGTAAACAGTTTAAAGACGATAAAATACTGTGCGATCTCAGTCGGTGTTTTGTTTTCGGCAAGTATGCCGCTCTTTTATCTCGTCGCGGATGCAGACGATGCCCCGGGTCTCTTATTACTCGGATTGGTCATTGCTTTTGCTCCAATTGTCATTGCCGTCTTTGCTGCTGTTCTTGAAAAGCTTTTAAAAGATGCTATTGATATTAAATCCGAAAATGATCTGACGATTTGAGGTGAGTAATATGGCAATTATTATCAATCTTGATGTGATGTTGGCCAAACGAAAAATGAGCCTCACAGAACTTTCGGAGAGAGTCGGAATTACGATTGCTAATCTTTCCGTCTTAAAAACCGGTAAGGCAAAAGCGATTCGGTTATCTACTTTAGAGGCTATCTGTGCAGCTTTAGACTGTCAACCGGGGGATATTCTCGAATACAGAAAGAATAATTAAAGGTTTGGAGGTTATTATGGAAAATCTCATTTTTAAAAATCTAGAGCAACCGTCCGAGTTAGAAAGACTTTATCGTCAGGAGCCTGAGAAATTTATTAGAGCCTTTCCCGAGGTATTTAAAGAAAATCAGAATCTAACCATCCTGAAAGTTTGGCATGAACGACTAAATTTTGATCTGACAAGGGATGAAAGGATGGAACCCGATGCTAAGCGGAAAGACCTTCTGTTAATTATTGTGATTTCGTTGCTGGCCGGAACCATTGCCAGGTTTTTGTTTCCATCCATTGATAAAGGATTAATTAATCCGGCCAATATTGTTTTTTCCGTTCTCCCTTTGCTTTCCTTCTATTTCCTTTTAAAAAACAACCCTTCGAAAAAGCTTATTCTGTCAATTAGCCTATCCTACCTGGCGGTATTGATTTACCTGAACTTTCTGCCTGTAAATAACTCAGACACTATTATTTTGGCTAATCTGCATTTACCCTTTTTCTTATGGTCGTTAGTTGCAATATCCTTTATGGGAGACTATCGCCTGCAGCCAGGAAAAGTATTGGAATACCTGAAGTACAACGGTGAGCTTTTAATTAGCGCTGGTCTGTTACTCATTTGCGGTGTCGTTTTAACAGCTTTGACCATTAATTTATTTGCGGCAATTCAAGTCAAAATAGACAATTTCTATATGAACAAAATTGCGATATATGGAGTTGCCGCTTCACCATTTGTCGGTACTTATTTAGCGAAAACCAGGGGCCTGACTAAAAATATTGCACCTTATTTAGCCAAGGTCTTTAGTCCTTTAGTTTTAATAACCTTAGCTGTCTATTTAGCTACAATCATTGTTATGCAGAAGAATCCTTATACCGATCGGGAGTTCTTATTAATTTTCAACTTAATGCTGATCTTAGTCTTAGCCATCACGATTTTTTCCGTCGCAGGAAGAGAAACCGGCTCAAAAATTGCTTTCAATGATCGAATAATCTTCGCCTTGCTAACAGTTGCTATACTGATTGACTGCGTGGCATTATCAGCTATTTTGTTCCGATTAACGTCTTATGGCATAACTCCAAACCGGTTGGCAGTTTTGGGTATGAACCTTATTGTATTCGTCCACTTAGTAAGGATTACGGTTAATTATTTCCGGTTTCTATTGGGTAACGTTAAAGTGGAGAGGATTGAGGCTGCCATTACGCGATATTTGCCTGTTTATTCACTTTGGACGCTTATGGTTACCATTGTCTTTCCGATAATTTTCACGTTCAAGTAAGATTCAAGTTAGTGAATTAAAAGGAGAATACCCCTTTTTCCAAAAACGTTTAAAACGTTATGAAAAAAGGGGTATTTCGCCTTTTCTTCTGGTTGCTTGTGAAGTGAGAGCCTTGTTTAATGAAGTTGATAGTTAACTCAAGAGTCTGCCGGCAATGACCATCCTTTGTACTTGCTGGGTTCCTTCATAGATTTGCAGGATCTTAGCATCCCTCATCAGCTTTTCCACGGGGTAATCCTTCATGTACCCATAACCGCCATGAATTTGCACGGCATCCACCGTTACTTCCATAGCGATATCCGCTGCATAAAGCTTGCACATAGCGCCGAATTTAGGGTCTATTCTTTTAGCGTCTATCTCTGAGGCAGCCAGGAACACCAAACTTCGAGCCGCTTCTACTTTGGTAGCCATATCCGCCAGCATAAAACCAATTCCTTGGTGCTGGCCAATAGGCTTGCCAAACTGGGTTCTAACCTTAGCGTATTCAATGGACTCTTCCAGGGCCCTGCGCGCCACCCCGACTGCTGCTGCCCCTATACTCATCCTGGTCCGGTCCAGGGTCTGCATGGCAATTTTAAAGCCATCCCCTTCTTGCCCCAGCAGATCTTTGGCCGGAACCCGTACATCTTCGAAAATCACTTCTGCTATATGGGAAGCCCTGTCCCCCAGTTTATCTTCCACCTTTCCCATGGAAACACCGGGATTATCACCGGATACCAGAAAGGCGCTGATCTTTTTGCTCCCTTTAACCTTGGCAAAAACTGTGTACATACTTGCTATACCACCATGGGTAATAAAACACTTGGTACCGTTAATAATGTAGTCGTCACCAACTTTTTCCGCCCGGGTGACCATGGATTTTGCATCAGAGCCGGCACCGGGTTCGGTGAGACAAAAGGACCCCAAAAGGGGTTTTTCGGCAAATTGCGGCAGCCACCTGTCTTGCTGTTCTTCCGTCCCTGCAATCAGGATTGGCGTAAGGGCCAGGGTATTTCCGTCCCATGCTCCGCTGATTCCCAAACATCCGTAAGCCAGTTCTTCAATGAGGATGGCTTCAGTTACATGGTCCAGTTCCAAGCCATTGTATTTTTGGGGCAGATTAAAATTCCACAAGCCAATCTCAAACCCTTTTTGAATAATGGGCCACGGCATTTCATTTTTTTGGTCGTATTCTGCTGCAACAGGAATAATCTCATTTTTAGTAAATTTTCGAACCATAGCCTGCAACTCTTTTTGTTCGTCGGTAAGTTCAAAGCTTATCATAAATACACCTCCAAAAACTAGCCATAATCCTGCTCAGGGGGGCTTTATTCAACCCAGATTATTGCTCCCGCACCCTGGGTTAAACCGCCGCAGATAGCACAGGCCGCAAAACCTCCGCCATTCTCTCTTAAATTGTAGGCTGCCGTCATCATGATTCGAGCTCCGGTTGCAGTGTTGGGATGACCGGTAGCAATGGCACTGCCGTTAACATTTAGCTTATTCTTTAAATCCTGATATTTCCGGGCGTCATTATCCAAAATCGGTTTTTCAGATGCCTCTTTAACCATATCCTTATAATCACCGCTTAAGAATCTGCCGTTGGATAGAAGTTTGCAGGAAACCAGCGGCACACAGGCAAAAGCTTCATTAATCTCCAGATATTTCAGATCATCCATTGTCAGCTTTGCTTCATCTAAGCATTTCTTAATGGCGAAGGCGGGGGAGACAGGCATGATTCTTGGCTGCAAAGCAATGGCCGCAACAGATACTAAGGTATAAATTATTTCCAGCCCCAGTTCCTCGGCGTATTCTCTGGTGGTGAAAATTTGGGCGGCAGCACCGTCGTTCATTCCCGGGGCGTTACCCGCAGTACAGGTGGGATTGCCAAAAATCGGCTTTAACCTGGCCAGGGCTTCCGGAGTAATATCTGAGCGATATTGTTCGTCTTTATCCAGCATTAAATTAGAAATAACCTTGCCCTTTTTATCTGTTTTGATTATTTCCAGAGGGGTCATTTCCTTTTGAAAGAAACCCCGCTCCCAAGCCGCACCATAGTTCTTGTGGCTTTTATAGGCTAATTCATCCTGCTCTTCCCGTGATACTCCATATTCGATGGCCACGTTGCCGGAGTCAACGGCGACGGGGGCATAGTCTTTGTATCCCAAGGGAATGATGGGGTCTTCAGCCATAAAGGAGCTGTGCTTCTTCCCCTCCCAGCGAAGATCCCGCAGTAAAAAGGGCACGGTGCTGAAACTAGTGGAGCCGCCCGTCATGACCACTTTAGCCTCACCTAATTTAATGCTTCTGGCTCCGTATTTCACCGTGGTCAAGGCTGAAGTGCAAGCCTGGTCGAAAGTTATGGACGGTGTTTCCGGGGAAATTCCGGCCTTGAGCATGGTTTGCCGGGCCACCACGGGCGTAAAGGGGTCTTTACAGTTGGTAGTGTCCCCGTTCCCCCACCAGACCTCATCAATTAAGTTGGGATCCAACTTGATTTTCTCCATGGCATTCTTCATGGCAATGGCGCCCAAATCGTAAATATCCAGATCTTTCATGCTCCCGCCGAAACGACCGAAGGGCGTCCGGACGGCGCTTACGCAAACAATGTCGTCGTTACTTTTCTTAAAACTCATCTTCTTCACTCCCCTGGTTTTGTTTTAAAGCTCATCCGCCGCGTCAGACTACCAGTCCGCCGTCAACCCCCAGCACCTGACCTGTTATATAGGAAGCGTAATCCGAGGCCAGGAACAGGTAGGTATGAGCTATGTCCTGCACTTCACCCAGCCGGTTCAGCGCTGTTTTTTCCTTCATGACTCCCAGTAACTTCTCCGGAACCTTGGCGGTCATGTCGGAGATAATAAAGCCCGGGGCCACAGCATTAACCCGTATACCCTTTCTGCCCAGTTCTTTGGCCCAGGACTTGGTCATCCCGATAACTCCCGATTTGGTCGCGGCATAGTTGGTCTGTCCGATATTGCCATACAGGCCAACCACAGAAGAGGCGTTAAGAATAACTCCCCCTCCCTGTTCAACCATGGCCGGAACGACAAGCTGGGTACAATTAAAGACACCCTTTAAGTTAACTCCGATAACCCTATCCCATTGAGCCTCCGTCATTTTAAGCAGCATGGCATCGGCGGTAATTCCCGCATTGTTGACCAAAATATCGATTTGACCGAAGCGCTCCTTGGTTTCATCGACCATGGCCTGAACATTATCCCTGTCCGTCACGTCCACTTGCCTAAAAATGGCTTGGCCGCCCGATGTGTTAATGTCGCCGGCGGTTTTTTCTCCCGCTTCCTTATCGAAATCGGCCACCACCACTTTGGCCCCTGCGCGGGCAAAGACCAGAGCAGTTTCCCTGCCGATTCCTCTTGCCCCACCGGTAACAATGGCTACCTTGTCTTTTAAGAGCATACGATTTTCCTCCTTGATTTTCTCAATTTTAATACTTATAGAAACCTCTGCCCGTTTTTCGGCCTAAGTCACCGCCTCTGACCATCTGTTGGAGCAGCGGCGCGGGAGTGTATTTATCCCCGAAGTCTCCTTTCATGGTTTCCAGGCCCTTAAGGACTATATCCGCACCTACCAGATCAATTAAGGCCAGCGGTCCGATGGGGAAATTGCAGCAGAGCTTCATGGCCTTATCAATTTCCTCAGGATCGTTGCCATCCATCACGCACTTCACCGCCTCATTAAGCATGGCGTCCAGAATCCGACTGACGATAAACCCAGCGTAGTCCGCGGCTACAGCCGTTTCTTTGCCTAAAGACTTAACATAATCCAAGCTGATCTGCAGAGTTTCGTCGGAAGTATGACGGCCGCGAATCAACTCCACTCCCTTCATCAAGGGAACCGGATTCATAAAGTGGATTCCCACGAATTTGTCCAGCCGTCCTGTGCCGCCGGCTATGGCCGCGATGGGAAGGGTGGATGTGTTGGAGCCAAAAATAGCATGCGGAGGAGCTATTTGATCGATCCTCTTGAAAATATCCTGTTTCAGGGCAAGGTTTTCAAAAACTGCCTCAACTACCAGGTCGGCATCCCGGACAGCTCCGGCCAAATCAGTGGTGGTTTTGATCCGGCCCAGAATCTCATCTCTGGACTCAGCCGTCAGCTTACCCTTTTCCACGCTCTTATCCAGCGACTTGGTAATGGCTTTCATGGCCTTTTCCAAGCTATTCTCGGATATATCATTTAAACTGACCTGATAACCCGCCTGAGCCGACACTTGGGCAATCCCTAGGCCCATGGCACCGGCACCGATAACTGCCACATTTTTAATTTCCATGTTGCTTAACACCCCTTTTTCAATCGTCTTTTTTCCGGAGTCTTTTAGTCTCAATCATTGTTTAGAAGTTATTAAAGGTCTATCGGACATAACGTTTATCTGCCCATAAATTTCGGTTTCCTTTTTTCCGCAAAGGCAGCCATGCCTTCTTTTTGATCATAGGTTGAGAAGCAAGCCGCGAAACACTCGATTTCATAATCCAACCCGCTTTCAAGATCCAAACTGACACTCTGGTTCAGGGCCACTTTAGCCATATTCAAGGCAAAGCCGCTCTTCTCAGCGAGACTATAAGCCAGTTTTTTAGCTTCACTGATCAGTAACTCCGCCGCTACGACCTTGTTGACCAAGCCTATGTTCAGGGCTTCCTGGGCATCAATGATTCTTCCGGTTAAGACCAGATCTTTAGCTCTGGCCAAACCCACCAGATTAGTCAGACGCTGAGTTCCTCCGCCGCCGGGTATGATACCCAGGTTGATTTCCGGTTGACCGAACCTGGCATTCTCAGCGGCAATCCGGAAGTCACAGCACATAGCCACCTCGCAGCCGCCACCCAGAGCAAATCCGTTAACCGCCGCTATCACCGGTTTGCTCAGAGAGGCTATCTTATCCTGGGCTGCTTTGACAGCCAGGGCCAGTTTACGCCCTTCAAGAGTGGTCATCTTCTGCATTTGGCTGATGTCTGCCCCGGCAGCAAAGGCTTTTTTACCGCTGCCGGTTAAAATCACCGCCTGAACTGTATCGTCTGCCTCCAGTTCGGCAAAGATTCTGCCAAGTTCATTAAAAACTTGGCCGTTAAGGGCATTCATAACCTCAGCCCGGTTAATTACTACAATGGCCACGCCTTCCTCCTGCTCACAGAGAAGGGACGTGTATTCCTGATTTTCCATGACATCACCACCTGCTCCTTTATAGTCTTGGCGAGCTGGACCAGCTCCTTGAACCGGACGGGTATTAACCCTTTAAAACGACTTTCAGAGCGTTATCCACCCGGTTTTCAAAAAGTTCATATCCTTTCATGATTTCAGTGAAGGGTAAAACATGAGATATGAGAAAGTTAGTGTTTATTTGGCCATCTTTAATCAGCTCAATGAGTAAATTCATATGGGTAACCTCTACCAGTCCCATCTTCACCGACAGGTTCCTGCGCCAGTGTTGATTAATGGGGAAATCCACCCCCATGGTATATACCCCCAGAAGGGAGACTGTTCCTCCCGGCCGTATATAGCGGAAAGCAGCTTCAAAGCTTGTTTTGCTGCCCACTGCTTCGATGACCACATCAGCCCCCCGGTTATCCGTCAGATCTTTGATGACTTTAAGGGGCTCTTCTGATTGAGGGTTAATGGCCTTATCAGCTATTCCCTGGTTTAAAGCAATACCTAAGCGGTGATTGTCCAAATCAACAGCAATGATCTGCTCAGCTCCAAACAAACGGGCAGAGATCATGGCACACATACCCACCGGTCCGGAGCCAATCACCACAACTGTGTCGCCGGCTTTTATTTCACCGCGCTCGGCCCCGTAATAACCGGTGGACAGTATATCTCCCACGAAGAGAACATCCTCATCAGACAAAGTATCCGGTATTTTATGCATGACCCTGGAGGCGAAAGGAACTCTCACATACTCCGCATGGGCTCCTCTGTTATCGAGTTTTCCCGAGCCGCCGAAGACACTGCCCTGGGGGCATTGGGAGTGAATGCCTTTTTGACAATAAAAGCACTCCCCGCAGCTGAAGACACAGGCCACCGCAACCCTATCCCCGGTCTTGAAGTTGCTGACCTGCCCGCCAACCTGCTCAACGATACCCACAAATTCATGCCCGATGATATTGCCGGGTTTAACTCCCATGGTTTCGCCGTGATGCTTGATATGGATATCCGAACCACAGATTGTGGAGGTCGTTACCCGCACCAGGGCATCACCGGGGTTAATGATCTGTGGGCGGGGAACCGACTCAAACCTGAGATCATCATTGCCGTGAAAGACGACGGCCTTCATATAATCCATCTTTGTTCACCCCTTTTACCTTTAGCAACTCAATTAAACGGTCATTTTCCGATTATGGTTTTTCCATATTATTAATAATCAAAGGCTTCAACGGGAATGTCGATTGCCGAAGTATCACCATTCTTAATAATGTTGGCCATGGTCATCACATTGGGAACCACATTACCCAAATAGTACTTGGCCGCTGCTACTTTACCGGCATAGAAAGCATAGTCATAATGATCCCGACCCAATTCTTTAATCCTTTTTTCGGCCAGGAGAGCCTGGTCGAGAATCAGACTGCCGGCATATAACTGGGCCGTAGCTGTCAGGATTCTGCGGGAGTAAAGGGGAATCATTTCCGGCCGGTTCTCACTCTTATATGCTTGCATGGCCGCTTGGATCTCTCCATAGGCCTCAAGGGCCTGACGGAGAATTTCAAACTCTCCCCGGAAGTCCTGATTGCTCTGGTTGCTGACGCAGAATTCTCTGATGCTTTGTAAAAACCGGGCAAAGACCTCCCCTTTCTCCAGTGACCATTTGCGTCCCACCAGATCCATAGACTGGATAAAGTTCGTTCCTTCCCAAATAGAATAGATCTTGACATCCCTGGCTATCTGGCTGATGGGATATTCGTTCATGTAACCATATCCGCCATAGGTCTGCAGGGCTTCCCCGATTAACCACCATGCTTCATCACTGGTATAGGCTTTACAAAGGGGAGTAGCCACCTCAATGAGCTCAGAGGCTTTTTTGCGGATTTCCGGATCCGGATCACGATGGCGTACATCAAACGCAAAAAATGTCTTGTACATCATGGCCCGGATGGCCTCCATATGCGCCTTGCCCATGAGAAGGGTTCTTTTGATATCCTCATGTCTGATAATCGCCACCCGGTCGCCCTTGGGATCCGCAGCCAGCCGGCCCTGAATTCTTTCCTGGCAATAGTCCCTGGCATTGTAAAAGGCATTACACAGACTGGAGAGGGCGGAGAGTCCTGTTTCCAAACGGGCTAAATTCATCATTTGGAACATTTGGGCCATGCCGTTTCCTTTGCCTTCATTCTCCAGAGGATTGACACCCAGCAGCCAGCCCCGGCAACCATTATTTTCACCGAAGGTCAGGGAAGCGGTAATAGAGCCCAGCAGGCCCATTTTATGTTCTATGCCGGTGGTCTGAACATCATTATCTTCGAGACTGCCATCCTCGTTAACCCAGTACTTGGGGACAATAAACAGAGAAATCCCAGCAGTTCCGGGTCTGGCTCCTTCCACCCTGCCCAGAAACAGATGAATTATATTCTCTGTGAAGTCATTGTCACCGCCGGTAATAAAAATCTTGCTGCCCTTAATTTTAAAGATTCCGGGGTCAGCGGTGGCATAAGCTTTGGAGGTGATATCCCCCACATCCGACCCGGCACCGGGCTCAGTCAGACACATGGTCCCGGACCAGCTGCCATCCATCATCTTCGCTAAAAACATCTTTTTAAGTTTCTCATCCCCAAAGGTCTGAATTAAATTGGCAGATCCATCCGTAAGCTCAATATAAGGTGTCAGGGACGGATTGGCCGCTCCGATCAGCTCCCAGATCATAGCGTACAAAATATGAGGCAGGACCATGGCGTCCTCGTCCTCACTGATGTTGCTGGTTCCCCAGCCTTCCTGCTGCAAACGTTTAAACAGCTCCCCCATCCCGGTCGGGGAAATGACCTTGCCATTCTCAAACTTAGCCGGATTTTTGATAACTTCTTCCGCTACCGGTTCCACCACTTGTTTGCATAATTTGAGGATGGGATCCAAAATTAACCCTATCTCTTCCTTGGCATAGTAGTCTTTGAATTGGTCATAATTAAAGATTTCTTCGCTGGGAAGCCATTCTTGCAAAATGAACTGCAGATCCCTGGTATTTTTATAAGCGAAATTTGCTCCCATTTTTCCTTACACCTTCTTATTATGTTAATATTTACACTAATACCTTTTTCCTGGCACTGATCTTGTATCCACCGCCCACACCGGCGATTGGGCAAGCCCCGGAATGCTGCGGTGACGAAGACACTGTCTTCGCACGAATTAGCTTTTCTTGCAGGATGTGGAGAATCTGCCCGACCCGGAGCACTCTCTTTTTCACCCTCTGCCGGTGCGCTTCAGCGGCATGAAGGGCTATCCTGAAAAAAGCCTCCTGGGGTTAGAAAGGAGGTCGTTCTACTGTCTGGCTCTGGGGCGGAGCGCTTATCTGCACGCGTCTGCGAGTTCTGCCGCTGGCTCGCTGGACGGTTCGCGAGCGCGTCCGAACCTCTGGGTATTTCTGCATGTGAACCTGCGGCGCGCTACGGGGACGCGAACCGTCTGCGCTCGCCTTAGCGCGGCTCCACTGACGCATCCGCTTAGCAGACAAGCGCTCCTTCAGCCAGTTTGTTGGGAATGTAAGCAGAACTTTAGGGGGAGGCTGGTAAGGCTTCGTGGAATCTTTTTCATCTTCTGATGGTGCTGCGTCAGCAGCATAGGCATCTATCCTGAAAAATTTTACAAACCCAAAAACATTACCCTAACAAGCCCAGAACCATGCAGCAAGCGAACCCCAGTCCCGAAAGCCAGGGCAGCTTCGTCCACAGAAGCGAACCCATCGCATGGAGAGGCGGTAAAGGCCCACAAGACAGTGCGGGGACACGGAGCCACGGGTTCACATCAGGTATTACCCTGAGGTTTGGCGGAGTCCCGCACCGGCGAGTGGGCGAGCCTCGGAGTGCTGGGCGAGCGGATGTGGGCGAAGCTGCCCGACCCGGATACGGCCCCTTATCCACTGGCGTCACGGCGGCGTGAGCCTCTAATCACATAACTCAACGATCACTGCTCCCGCCGGCCCCCCGCCGGAGCACAAAGAAGCACACCCATACTGAACCCCACGTCTTCTCATTTCATAAACCAGCGACACGACCAGTCTTACTCCCGTACACCCGGTGGGATGTCCCAGACCAATCCCGGAACCATTAGCGTTTACCATATCCATATCTATCTTCAGTTCGCGATTGCAGGCCAGCCACTGGGCCGCAAAAGCCTCATTGATTTCGTAATATCCAATTTGCTCTTGAGTTAAGCCGGCATATTTAAGCGCCCGGGGGATAGCATAAACCGGACCGATCCCCATAATGCTGGCATCAACCCCATAATTGGCAGTAGCTGCTACCTTGGCTAGAGGTTTCAAACCCAGCTCGGCTGCCTTTTCCTTGGTCATGATGATCAGGGCAGCGCCTCCGTCATTCAGACCTGAAGCATTTCCCGCCGTAACCGTGCCATCCTTTAAAAAAACAGGCGACATTCTAGCCAGTGATTCCTTACTTATGTCGGCGCGGGGATGCTCATCCGTATCAACTATTTTGGTTCCCTTTTTGGAGCTGATCTCAATAGGAATAATCTCTTCTTTAAACTTGCCTGCCTGAGTGGCCTGAACCGCACGAGTGTGGCTGATAAAGGCCAGTTCATCCTGTTCCTCACGGGAAATGTTATACTTTTTCTGGAGGTTTTCGGCAGTAATGCCCATATGATATCCCATGATGCCGCATTGCAGACCGTCGTAAATCATGGAATCCCAAGGGCCATCGTTGCCGTGAAACATCCGGTATCCCTCTCTGGCTTTGAATAGGTAGTAGGGAGCATTACTGAAACTCTCGATCCCCCCTACAAAAGCCGCCTCACTTTTACCCAGAAGGATATCGTGGTAGGCTATCTCCAGGGCGCGAATCCCTGAGGCGCACTGCTGGTTAACAGTTACGGCGTGGGCCCCTTGATCCATAGGGATGCCGCAATTATTCTGAACCTGACGAGCGGGGTTCCCTTTAGCGCCCCCCTGCAAAGTATGAGCTACAACCACTTCATCAATCACACCGGGATCAATCTTGAACTTCTCTAAGGCCCCTTTACCGCTGATTGTGCCTAACTCAACGGCTGTCAGCTTTTTTAAGCTTCCCTGGAAATCACCGATAGCAGTACGAGCTGCCGCGACAATGACTACTTCCCGATTCAAAATAACTCCCCCTCTAAATTCAATCAATCTTCTTTTTTGCCAACATTGCTGGGTCAAGGGAATTTGGATTATCATTTTAGTAATAGTTAAACGATTTTATTGGACCTTCTCCAGATCTTGTTTTTCTGGGCTTCTTTAATAAGTTCATCCCTAAAGTCTGGATGGGCTACCTTAATTAATTCTTCTGCTCTTTCCCAGGTACTGAGCCCTTTGAGTATTTTGGTTATGCCATACTCGGTGACTACATAGCTGATTAAACTTCTGGGAACTGTGGCTATTCCGCCCGGAGTTAAAATGGGTTTTATTCTGGATATCAGCTCGCCATTCTTATTGGTCGTAGTTGAACTCAGACAGATGAACCCTTTGCCGCCTTTTGATTTGTAGGCTCCGAAATGAAAATCCAATTGCCCCCCAGTACCTGATATCTGCCTGATTCCTGAGGATTCCGAACAGATTTGCCCGTAAAGATCGATCTCCAAGGAGTTGTTAATGGAGACTACTTTGTCATTTTGGGCAATGATATAGGGATTGTTGGTATAATCAGCGGGAAAACTGGCACAAGCAGGGTTGTCATCCATGAAATCATAAAGCCGCTGGGTGCCCATAGCGAAGGTATAGACTATTTTCCCCTGATCCAAGGTTTTTCTGGCCCCGGTGATTTTTCCTGCTTCATACATATCCACCATGGATTCCACCAGCATTTCCGTGTGGATCCCTATGTCCTTGAGATCGGATTCGGCGATCAGTTTGCCAATGGTATTGGGCATTCCGCCGATCCCTAACTGGAGGCAGGCGCCGTCTTCAATCTTTTCCATAATCAGGGCGGCAATTGCCTTGTCTGCTTCACTTACCCGGGCAGGAGGAATCTCAATCAGCGGCTTATTGTCCCCTTCCACGATGAAATCAACTTTGGAAATGTGGACAGCCTCTTTAACTCCCCCCAAACACCTGGGTATAGAGGTATTCACTTCCACAATGACCTTTTTCGCGACGGCTAAAACATTGGGAGTTACTGAATTGGACACACCCAGATTAAAGTAACCATGTTTATCCATAGGTGCTACCTTTAACAGAGCAACGTCCACGGGTATGGTGCCCAAGCCGTAGTAACTGCCGCATTCATGGTAGGTAATCGGCAGGTGGTAGCCCATATCCTGGTCATGTAATTTGCGGGTCGCCCCGCTCATAAAGGATTCATGCAGGATAAAGTGCTCTTTTTCTGGATCTGACAGCACCGTTTTCGGGGGAAATAAATTGGATACGGTTCTGATCACTACGTCATACAGTTCATCCTTTCTCTGGGCCAATGCTTCGTCTAAAACGTGAGAAGCCATGGCAAACTCACCATAGTGAACAGTGTCTCCCGACTTGACGACCTTTACCGCCTCTGCGGCTGATCTAAGTTTGCTCCGGTATTCCTGCAGATAGCTCATATTTACCTCACTCCAATCTAAAGAAACCTTATTTGCCTTTAAATTCCGGTTTTCTTTTTTCCAGGAAGGCATTCATTCCTTCCTTTTGATCCTCAGTAGCAAACAATAAAGCCCATACCTTTTGCTCATAGAGCAGGCCTGAGGATAAACTGCTGTTTGCTCCGTTATTGATACAGCTCTTGGCCAATCTCATCGCCACGGGGGATTTGGCGGCTAATTCCAAGGCTAATTCCCTGGCCCTGGTCATCAGTTGCCCGGCAGGAAGGATTTCTGTGACCAGACCGATCTTCAGGGCTAAATCCGCCTTGATAATCCTCCCGGTCATAATCAAATAGTTGGCCCACCCTGGGCCGACGACCCGGCTAAGCCTCTGAGTACCGCCTGCACCAGGGATGATACCCAGGTTAATTTCCGGTTGACCGAACTTGGCATTATCTGCGGCTATGCGGATATCGCAGGCCAAGGCCAGCTCACATCCCCCACCCAGAGCCATTCCGAATATGGCGGCAATGACTGGTTTGTTGAAATTAGCGATCCTGTCATAGACTTTGTGTCCCAGGGCAATAAACTTCTCCATTTCCAGGGGTGCTGCCTGAGACATGAACTGAATATCCCCACCGGCAACAAAAACTTTCTCTCCCCCGGTAAGAATTAGTGCTCTTACCTTATCATCTCCTGAAATCTCATCCAGCAGTTCCGCCAATTCCTTTAATAACTCGCTGTTTGTGGCATTTAAAACCTTAGGGCGATTCAAGGTTATTATCCCTATGTTATCCTCGTTTTGATAAATTAAGTTTTTAAATTCACGCATAACTTTCCCTCATTACTTCTTGTAATCATAGAACCCTTTGCCGGTTTTTACACCCAAATGCCCCGCTCGAACTTTCTGCTTGAGAACCAGGGCCGGGCGGTATTTTGATTCGCCAAATTCTTTAAACAAATATTCCGTGACCTTTAGGACCACATCTAAACCCACTAAGTCGGCCAGAGCCAGCGGTCCCATGGGCAGGCCCGCTCCCAGCTTCATCGCCTTGTCGATTTCTTCCGCACTGGCCATACCCTCCTGGTAAACCAGGGCCGCCTCATTCACTAAGGGATTTAGAATGCGGTTAACTAAAAACCCCGGTGCCTCTTTGGTAATCACAGGTTCTTTACCGATTCTCTTGACCAGTTCCACAACAGCCTCTGTGGTACTCATACTGGTTTCCAGGCCGGGAATAACCTCAACCAGTTTCATGACGGTCACCGGATTGAAAAAATGCATACCCAGGATGCGGTCAGCCCTTTGGGTTGCAGCGGCTATTTCCGTGATGCTGAGAGCCGAAGTATTGGTTGCCAAAATTGCCTGTTCCTGGCAAATATCGGCCATGGCCTGAAAGACCTTTTGTTTGACCCCGATTTCTTCGACGATGGCTTCGACGACCAGGTCACAGTCCTTAAACCCGGACATATCCCCGCTGCATTCAAGCAAGGCTTCCCTGGCAGCCTTGACAGCATCATCGATCTTGCCTTTTTCTACTGCTTTCTGCCAGGACTTCTTAATTTTCCCCAAAGCAGCCTGCAGCATATTGCTGTCAATGTCAACCAACATTACTTTCAGCCCTGCTTCAGCAAAAACCTGGGCAATACCGGCTCCCATAGTTCCGGCACCTAAGACGCCTACTTGCTTAATTTCCATATAGTCTACCTCCAAACGATTAAAGGAAAATCTTTAGTTTTTCAGATATCACACTGATGGGGCTAAGCCCAAAAGGAATGACCTTCCGGGCCAAGCCCTCAACCCATGTCATAATTAATTGCAGCACCGAACTGAGCTAGTCAACTATAATGATATCTTTCGTTTCTTTCATAAAGTATCCGAAGATTGCACCTGCCGCATAGATCACGGATACTAATCCCAAGGCAAAACCCAGGCTGTATTTGCTGGCAATGCCACCCATCAAAAAAGGAGCTAAGGCGGACATCATTCTGCCGCTGGCATAGGCAAAAGCTGTTCCGATCCCGCGCACATTGGTGGGAAATTGTTCAGAAACAAAGGCTGCCAGTGGTCCCCAATAGCCGTAGGTTATAAAACCAAATACCCCTGCCATCCACAAGATAGCTGTTGGGCTGCTGAGGTTGATCCAGATCAGCATAACTGCCGCCGAGGCCAGTGATCCAAAAATAAAGTTTGCCCGACGTCCGACTTTATCCGCAAAATATCCATAAACATAATAACCGATAAAGCCCCCCACATTTAAAATCATCAAATAACCGCTCATGTCTTTTACATTCAGGCCCCGTTCTGCCGAAAGGTAGGCCGGAATCCACGATCCCGCTCCCCAGTAAGAGACCAGACAGCTTGCGCAAAGTCCGAAAGCCAATAAGGTGGTTTTCAGGTTGGCTCCTTTGAGCAGATCAGTCCAGGTTGCCGCCTTAACCTCCGCTTTGGAGACAGATTCTTTGCCTTGACTTTTGTTGATTTGGGCTTTTAACCAGGCTGGTGACTCCGGAACAAATACAGCGATATAGACTGCTGCAATCAAAGAAAGAATTCCTGAAAAGAAAAGGATCTGCCAACCATAGGTTGGAACCAAATAGGCATTTACGCCAAGAGCCAGAGCATAGCCCAGGGGCCAGCCGCTCTGCACTGCCGAAGTAGCCCGAGCCCTTTGTTCAGGAGGGAAGAATTCACTGATTAAAGCCGCACCAATAACCCATTCTCCCCCCAGCCCTATACCGGCTATAAATCTTAATAAGATTAATTGCGTATAATTTGTCGCGAATCCACACAAGAAGGTGAAAATACCAAACCAGGCCAGACACAGGATCAGCATCTTCTTGCGTCCAAATTTATCGATCATTGGTCCCCAAAGATAGCCGCTTAAGGCCGCGCCAAAGATAGTCGCTGTACTTATTAACCCGGCACTGGCTAAACTAATGCCCCAGGTTTTTACCAGCAAAGGAATAACCAGGGCCAGAACCATAAAGTCTTGAGCATCGAACATATAACCCAATATGGCACCGGTTAAGGCCTTATACTTATACTTAAGAGGATCAGCTATTATTTTTTGGTTATAGGATAATTCCGCCATCTCATTTCCTCCCAAAAAGTTCTTTTTAAACTCTCTTGAATCGCCCCACCACAAATTTCTTCACAACGAAATAAAGCCCAAGGTATAAGGCGAGGATCAGTATCTGTTTCCATCCTTCCATAGATTCCCTTCATCCTCCTTAAAAATCATGACGAGAGTATCTCTTCTCTGAGAACATGATAAGGTAACTCTATTTACAGACCATAACCCCTAAGCTTTCCCCCGCCAAAGCCCGCTGCTGTCTCCGGCAGACAATACCGACTTTTCAGAAAATTAAACCCATTCCTCCTTATTTCTTTTTTTGAGTTCTTAATCTGCATAAAGACGCTTTACCAGGCATTCCATCCTCCATCAACCAGCATCGTGTGTCCTACCATGAAGTTGGCCAGATCAGAGGCTAAAAACACTACCGGACCAACAATTTCCTCTATAGTTCCTAACCGCTTTATGGGAGTCCTGGCCATTATGTCATTAAAGCGTTCCTTATCCTTTCTCATATTAGCGGTAAGTTCTGTGGCGATATAGGCCGGTGCTACAGCATTAACGTTAATGTTGTGTTCGATTAACTCCAAGGCGAGTGCCTTTGTCAATTGATTGACTCCGCCCTTGCTGGCGGCATAGGCAGACAATCCCGGCATAGCAGTAAAGCCAAACATGGAACACATATTGATGATCTTTCCTGATTTTTGTTGGATCATGACCGGAGCTACGGCTCTGCAGCCTAGCCAGGATCCGGTGAGATTGATGTCAATAATTCGTTTCCAGTCCGCTACCTGCATATCTATACAATGGCTTTTTGCTGCGACGCCCGCATTATTTACTAAAATATCAATCCGGTTAAATTGCTTAACTACCTGCTCAACAAAGTCTTGAAACTGCTCAGCGTTGGTTACATCAACTGCCCTAAACTGAACGTTGCCGCCGTCAGCCATAATTTCCTGCGCGGTTTGCTGACCGATTTGTTCATTTATATCAGCGATTACCACTCCGGCTCCCAGGGAAGCCAGTCCGGCGGCAATCCCTTTCCCCAGGCCCATGGCTCCACCGGTTACGATGGCTACCTTACCGTCCAACCTCAGATCAAACTTCATTTTCTCAAGGCCTCCTAGATTAAACAGCCAATAATCCCCCGTCAATACTTAGGGTAATTCCGGTGCAATAACTTGATCCCGGGGAAGCAAGGAATAAGACTCCGGTCTTCAATTCATCTTCACTGCCCAAACGGTGCATAGGAATTAAGTGTTGAGAAATTTCTTCATGGTGCTCTTTGTTTCCGTCGCTTAATTGCGAGGGGAACCAGCCCGGAGCTATGGCATTGACGGTGATGTTGTATTTAGCCCACTTAACCGCTAAATCTCTGGTTAAACCTATGAGAGCAGCCTTACTCACCGGATAAGGCACGGCATCCATAATTTCAGTGAAGGTTCCCACAAAGGCTAAGTAGGAAGCTATGTTGATAATCCGCCCGTAGTTCTGTTTGGCCATGATCTGGCCGGCTTTTTGGGCCATTAGCCAAGCACCGGTCAAATTAGTTTCAATAACCTTATTCCATCCTTTTAGCGGAAGTTCTAAAGTTGGAGCACCCCAGGTCGTTCCCGAGTTGTTAATAAGAATATCAACTCTGCCGAACTCCTTCATGACCAAATCATATAGATCATCGATCATTTGAGTCTTTCTTAAATCCAGGGCAACGGCCAGCACACGCACTCCCAGTTCCTCTGCCATCTGGCTGGCAGCCTCCTGGCAACGCTCTAAATTTCGAGCTGCAATAACTAAATTAGCACCCGCTTCTCCCAGTGCATAAGCCATTTGCCTGCCGATTCCTGTTGCTCCTCCAGTTACGATGGCCACCTGGCCGGTTAAGTCCAATAATTCCCTGATATGTCTCACGTAGCTTCTCCCTCTTTCTGTAATTTCAGTTAAGCTATGGACTTGTACAGACTTGAATCACGCTCCTTTCCGGATAATTTGATCGGAATATTCGTACACTTTTTACTTTTTGCAATTCTTATGCCAAATTTAATTTATACATAGGCACTTAAAGAGTTTTATCAGAAACTAGTGATTAAAATTTGAAGATAACAAAAGTGAAGCATCAAAAACTATAAATATTTCCATAAACTGTTTATTATAGAAAAATGTCAAAACACAATATACAATTGATTCATGAATAATTATGGTACAATGTTTAATAGTGTCCTATTATGCTACAACCATAGGTCAGACTATTGTAGCATCTTGGTACAATGATAGTGCTTCATCGCCGCTCCCGCTTCAGTTAAATACATCAGCCCAAAGATTTTAAGTTCTATTACGCTTACCCATAGTCACCAACTCTTCTGCCATAGTGGCGATATGGCTTAACGCTTTCGTCAATTCCAGTACCCCTTGGGACTGGTTCTCACTTACAAGAGCTAATTGATTGACAGATTCGATGAGTAATGAGACTGAATTATAAACTCTGTCAATGTCTGCTTCAATCCCTGTTGCAGAAGTTTTCGTAGTATCAGATAATTTTCGAACTTCCTCGGCAACCACGGCAAACCCACGTCCATGCTCCCCTACGCGGGCAGCTTCAATGGAGGCATTAATGCCCAGGATATTGCTTTGTTGGGAAATCCTTTTAATAGTTGTCGTAATTTCAGTTACATTGTTTAATTTCTCGTTGACATTCACCGTCTCAGTTTCCATGTATCTTGCCGTCGCAGCCAGTTCTTCACCTTGGGCCGACAGCTCTTCTGAAGAAGCGTAAAGTTCCTCGACAGCCGACATTATTTCTTCCCCAACTTCAACTAACGAATCAACTTGCTTGGTTGAACGCATAATCGTCATAGCACCTTGTAATATATCCCCGTCCATAATTGGACAGGATATGGCAACATAGGGCACTCCAAATTGTGATTGGTCTTTATTGACATAACCAATTTGGCGTTTTCGGGTTTGGATTGCCTTATAACTTACGGTGTTTTTATACATTTCCAAGGGATCCCCTGTCTTGATTCCAAAATCCAGGCTCGGATGCGGAAAGTAACCCCGACAAGCTGTGTCATCCATAACCGATATAGAAATATCTTCTTCAAACCAATTCTGTAACTCCGCTGCTATGTCAAGTACGCTTTTCAATTTCATCGATTACACTCCTCAAACGTGTTCTATAGTCCGCGCCACTAATTGACACTCTTTCAATTGCACTAAAAATCATTTGACAAATGGCGCTTCAAATGATATGCAATGATTAATTGCATATCATTTGAAACAAATCCACACAAAATCAATATCTTCTTGCGTCCATACTTATCCGTCATTGGAATATTCCGATACCTTTTATTTATTGCAATTTTTATGCCAAGGTTAATTAATACATTTAACTTAAAGAGGCCAATAAAAACGTTTATTGAAGGATTCTTGCCTTATGAAAAATTCAGATTTATTGTACAATAACAATAATCCACAGATTATTCAGAATTGTCGGATTGGAGGAAGTGTTTTGCAGAATAAAACAAACCGCTTCGAAATGTTACGGCTCTGGGAGAAATTGAATAAAGGCCAATTTGATCCCGCTATTTCTATTCATAAATACATTTATCAATCCTGGGAACGAAGTAAACAATACAAGGTGGACCCTTTTAAATCTACAAACACGGATATTCTCCATAAAGAAGCTTTTAACCAATTGCTTAGTTCCAATCATTTCTTATTAAATTTAGCTGCCCCTTCCATGGAAGACATCTACAATTACACAAAAGGATCAAGTTTTTGTGTCGCCTTAAGTGACAAAGATGGTACACTTCTCAAAGTAATTGGCGACACTGAAGAACTGGCCTTTACAAATTACAGTAATTTCAGCGAAGGTTCAAATTGGTCTGAAAAGGTAATGGGCACAAATTCAATAGGACTGGCCCTGGCTCTCGATCAGCCTGTTCAAGTTTATGGGTATGAGCATTATTGCAAATGTGCGGCTCTTTCAACTTGTTCGGCGGCTCCGATTCACAACGAGTACGGAGATATTATTGGTGTGCTGGATCTCACAGGTCCTTACAAGCATGTTAATATTCATACATTGGGAATAGTTGTTGCTGCCACAAGTGCTATTGAACGAAAAATTCTTCTTGAAAAAGCCTATAATGAAGTAAACCTTGCCAATTCATTAAAACAAACTGTTATGGAATCAATATCCGAAGGTATTATAGTCATCGATGAAAATAAACGAGTTATTCATATCAATAAACGTGCCGGTCATCTTTTAGGTATCGATACTAAAGAGAATTTAGGCCTGGACATAGAGCGTATGCTGCCAAATAATTCATATTTCATAAATCTAATTACTTCCTGCAAGCACATTTATGGAGAATCCGTACTTATCAAAACTCAAAAAGGCAAAAAGAAATTCATGATCAACTGTACCCCTCTTGTCAATGAAATAAATAATCAGAAAATAGGTTCCGTCTGTGTGTTCCACGAATTGCACAGCGTCGTCAGTAAAATCATGAGGCCCAGATCCACCATAACCTTTGATAGTCTGATTGGCAAAAGCAGCACCTTCCAATTAGCGTTAGAGCAAGCAAAAATGGCCTCTGAAACAGATTCAAATGTGCTTTTGCTCGGTGAAAGCGGTGTTGGCAAAGAATTATTTGCCCATGCCATTCACAATGCCAGTAAACGAACTAAGGAAACATTCATTACCGTTAATTGTGGGGCTATTCCCAGAGAACTGATTTCCAGTGAACTATTTGGCTATGAGGAAGGGGCTTTTACCGGAGCCCGCAAAGGAGGGCATCCGGGAAAATTCGAATTGGCTGATCAAGGTACTTTATTTCTGGATGAAATCGGAGAAATGCCTATCGATCTTCAAACGTCGCTTCTCAGAGTTTTAGAGGATAAAACTATAACACGAGTAGGCGGTCATCTGAGCATTCCGACTAATATACGCCTGATTAGTGCTACCAATAAAAATTTATTAGAGGAAATCAAACATCACAATTTTCGCAATGACTTATACTTCAGGCTTAATGTAATATCAATTACTATTCCATCCCTTCGAAACAGAAAAGGTGATATTCCCATTCTGGCAGACCATTTTATGAGAACCATTTCCGCCAGGGTTGGAAAGAAGATTGATAAAATTGAACCGAACTTAATTGATATTCTCTTAGAGTATGATTGGCCCGGAAATATCCGGGAATTGAGTAATGTCATTGAACGCGCAATCAACTTATCGCGCAATAATACGTTAACTATTGACTTACTGCCGCCTGAGATATACCAGAGATCATCAGGCAGCCATCTTTCCTTGTGGAGAAATACCCCTACCAAAGAAGATGTGGAAGAACAACTTATCAGAAACTACTTGTCAAAATTTGAAGATAACAAAAGTGAAGTGGCAAAGGCTTTAAACATTTCAAGAAGTTGTTTATATAGGAAAATGTCTAAATACAATATAAAATAACTTCACAAATAACCATGGGACAAATGTTTAATCGTGTCCTATTATGCTACAACCATTGGGCGAACAACTATAATCTTGCGAAAGTCAGACTTAAACCATCCCTCCCAGAGGATAAAACCCAAAGTAGTCCACTTGAGCGTTGATTACTTTGGGCTTTTGCTTTCTACTTCAATCCCTGTTGCAGAAGTTTTCGTAGTATCAGACATTTAGCGCAGATACATACCGCCGTTTATATCGAGAGTAAATCCGGTTATGAAATCCGCATATTCGGAACACAGGAACATAATTCCATTTGCAACATCTTTAGGTTGTCCAAAGCGTCCGAGTGGAATGGTTTTCAACCAAGCGTCACCGCGTTCTTGTAGAATTTCCGCACTGAATATGGGAGTCATTATTATTCCAGGTGCGATGCAATTAACGGTAATATTATAGGGTGCCAGTTCTAATGCTACACTACGGCTAAAGCCTTCAATTCCTCTTTTAGTTGTCGTATAGTGGCTGTTGGCAATTGATCCTCGTTCTCCGGCAATAGAGCCCATATTTATTATCTTTCCGTATTTTTTCTTCTTCATCTCACGTGCCACTGCTCTGGTGCAGTTAAATGATCCGTACAAATTAACCTTTATAGTTCTGTCCCAGAGTTCATCGCTCATTTCAGTTAACATTTCTTGCACATACAATCCTGCTGAATTGATAAGGATATCAATTTGGCCTGACCACTTCATGACCGCATCTACTGCCTCATCAACTTCTTGAGTATTCACAATGTTTGTGGGGATGGTTAGTAGTCTATCAACTTTGTCAACATTATCAGCGGCGAAGGCTGCGAGACCCGCCTGATTAATATCAATAGCAGCTACCTTAGCTCCTTTATCCATAAAGGACTGTGCTGTTCCTTTACCTATACCAGAAGCGGCACCAGTAATAAATACAGTTTTCCCTTCGAAGTTCATGTGTATCGCTCCTTGACAATTAATTTCCATGATGAGCAGAATTCGTTCGATTGGCTCTAATACTCTGCAATACAAATTGCATTTATTAGTATCTATAACTTCACTAAGGTGATGCGCTCAATTAATCCCTAGGTATAATCTCTTTGAGCAACTATTAGAAGAGGGTAATATCCCCAATAACCAAAGGATAAGATAGTATTTCCTTGGAGAGATTATTATTAAAATTTCTCCAAGGAAAATTGACTTTTTTTGAAATTCTGGAAATACCTGAGAACTAGAGAATTCATAGAGTAGTCGCCCATGCCGATGTCGCGGCACCATCAGAGGATGAAAAGGGAGTGCTCGGGTCGGGCAGCTTCGCCACATCCGCTCACCGCAGCATTCCGAGGCTCGCCCACTCGCCGGTGCGGGACTCCGCCAAACCTCAGGGTAATACCTGATGTGAACCCGTGGCTCCGTATCCCCGCACCGTCTTGTGGGCTTTTACCGCCTCTCCATGCAATGGGTTCGCTTCTGTGGACGAAGCTGCCCTGCTTGCGGGTCTGGGAATTCTTCGGCATGTCTTTAGGGTCTTTTTTCAGAGCAGCTACCAACACAACCAACCGCCATCCACAGGCATCGTATGCCCTGTCATATAGTTTGATAAATCTGAACACAAGAAGACAACTGGCCCCGCAACCTCCTCAAGTGTCCCAAATCTCTTCATCGGGGTTCTTCTGATCAGGTCTTCATATATTACTGCATTAGCTTTAAGCTTAAGCGTCATTTCTGTAGTTATATAAGCTGGCGCTACGGCATTTACCTGAATATTATGATCTACCAATTCTAAGGCTAGGTTCCTGGTTAATTGCAGTACCCCTCCCTTAGAAGCTGAATAGGCTGAGAGTTCAGGCAATGAAGCATAGCCCATAACCGAACAAGTGTTAACAATCTTACCACTTTTTTGAGCAATCATTGCTGGTGCTACAGCCTTACAACCTATCCAAACACCAGTTAGGTTGATATTAATAATCTTTTTGAAGTCTTCTTCGGGCATATTAATGCACAGATTCCGTTTGTTAATTCCCGCATTGTTTACGAGAATGTCTATCCTTCCGTATTGCTTCATTAAATATTCAACTAGGGTGTTAAATTGAGCGCTATCGGTTGTATCCAGTCGGTAACTTTCAGCCTTACCGCCCTTATCAACAATTTCGCCGGCAGTCTTCTGAGCAGCTTCTTCGGCGATATCAGCGATAATAACATGTGCTCCTACAGAAGCTAATCCTTGTGCTATTCCTTGGCCTACTCCCATTGCCGAGCCAGTTACTATAGCTATTTTTCCATCCAGCCTAATACTTAGATCCATATTGTACCTCCTCTTTTCCAAGCTCATCTTATGCCAATTTAGGCGATAAACGAGTATAGTCACTGATCATAAAGAGCACTGCTCCAATTACGGCTAATATACAACATACTGTAAATCCACCATTGTAACCATATTTGGATGCAATGAAAAAACCTGTCACCATTGGAGAAAATAATGCTCCGAAATTACCTACGAAGTTGTATACGCCCCCTACGCCGCCTGCTTGTCCGTAGGGTGCAATATCCCCAGGAATAGCCCAAACATTTGAAGCTCCGAATGCAAAGATTCCCATAAAGAGACTGAGGTACATGATAGCTCCTGTTGCTGTAGAAGCCAGCATCGTCAGCCAAATGAATACCGCGGAACCCAGCATTGCCAGACCCATACCTGTTCTTCTCAACTGGGTTACAGTAGCTCCTTTTGCTTTCCATTTGTCAAATACTACACCACCCAATAATTCGCAAACAACTGCTACAATATAAGGGACCATTGCTGCGAAACCCATTTGTTTCAGATTTAATCCCCTTGCTTGCATTAAATAAGCCGGCATCCAGGAATTAAAGGTAGTCCAAACGTATAAATACAGAGCATAAGCGATTGAAATCTTTAGAACCGTCGGATATAAGAATAACTTCAACATAGGAATGGGTTTACTTTCGACAGCGCCTTCTGAAGTAACGATCTCATCCTGCCTAATATAAGCTAGTTCCTCCTTGGTAATAGTTGGATGTGCATCCGGTTCATGATAGGTAAAATGCCAAAAAAATGCATACACTACCGCGATTGCGCCGGTAATTACAAATGATGCTCTCCAACCATAACTCAGGATTAACCAAGCAACCAAAGGAGGTGCAAACGCAGAGCCTACTCTGGCACAGCAATCAAAACATGCTGAGCAAAAAGTCCTTTCTTTTATCGGAGTCCATACTGAAACCACACGTGCACTAGCGGGAAAGCCGGGTGCTTCTGTTACTCCTAATAAGATACGAACCCAAAAAAAATGTGTAAAACTAGATGCCAAACCTGTAAGCATGGTCACTAAGCCCCACCCGGCTGCTGCCCCTGTTATCGCGTGTTTGGGACCGAATTTATTTAGAATACCACCGATGGGCAACATTGTGAGGGTATATGACCAAAAGAAAGCAGACATTAAAATTCCCATTTGCCCGGCATCCAGTCCAAATTCTTGCATAATTGTTGGAGTAGCGACACTAAAATTCACTCGATCCAAGTAGTTTATTCCAACCATCAAGGCAACCATAAATACTGCAAAATAACGTTTATTTCCAGCTGGTTTCATTATTTCAACGTTTAAATCCAATTTTGTACCCAAACTAATTCCTCCTTTAGATATTCAGATTTCACCGAAAGGTATTCCCGTTTGGCACCTTTCACCCCCTTAAATATTTAAATTTATTTAATGTTCTGAATATAGTAAAGTTATTGCAATAGTCATGCCATGTATTAGAAAATATCAACATTAATGGCCTCTGTCTTCAGACGCCAGCTCTGACAAGGTTCGTGATGTTGCAGACCCCACCAAGAATGATCATCTGATTGACGTTTCCTCCCCAAAGCAAAGCAAATTTGAAGCGTACGATTCAAATATGAAGCGTTGACTAAGAATAGAGTTGCACAAAAAAATTCCCCCCGATTTTCGACTATTGAAAATCGGGGGGAATTTCACATTAAAATTTGATGCTTTACTAATACGTCTTTTGGCATAAATTTTGCTGCTTGATTTAGAAAGGAGGGATCTTCGAGATTCAGGGGAGGTGGGACTATTGGATACTGAAACAGTTTATACATGTAGTAGTTGTGGAAAAGAAATATATGACTCTGGGCTTTGCCCTGAATGTCTTAAGCGTCATGATAGAGTCGTTAAATCAGGTGTGACAGTTATTTGGATATTAGCAGTTATTAGTTTCGGCTATTATTATGCTATATTTATTCACTAACCTTTCTTCAACACATTGCCGGAAGGCACTAGTCTTGGCATAGTACTTGAAGTTGCGGAACCTGCCAAGAACAATCATCTGATTGACGTTTTCATCCCCAAACATGGCACATTTGATGCCTTTGATGCTTTCGATTCAAATTTGAAGCGTAGGGGAATATCTGCGATCAGAAGCGTATCGTCACCGTAAATTTCCTGACCCTCAGATACAGCAAGCTCACTGACCAGTTTAGGATTATTCCTGATGATTTTTCTTGATTCTGCGCAAAACAGATGCTTGACTTATTCCTAATACTGAGGCAGCCTTTCGAGAAGTACCATATTGCTTCATAGCGTTTTCGACAATTTTGCTTTCGAATTCTCCCACCATTTGCTTCAGAGTTTTACAGTCATCCACGATAATTTCCTCAAATGTTTCTTGTCTATAAACAGATCCCAAAAACTCGGTTGGCAAATCGGTTAATCCAATTAAATCACCCTGTGAAGTAATCACCAATCTTTCTACAATATTGATAAGTTGTCTTACATTACCAGGCCACAAATACTTGCCAAACAGATCCATGACCGCTGGAGAAAAAATACTTAGCAGTCTTAAATTTTTTATTAAAAATATCCAGATAGTATAGTAAAAGTCCCGAAATATCCTCGGTCCTTTCTCTGAGAGGAGGTATCGTTATAGGAACAATATTGAGTCGGTAAAATAAGTCCTCACGAAAAAGATGCTGCTGAGTCATTTCATGTAGATCCCGATTTGTACAAGCAATAATTCGCAAGTCCAATTCTTTCTCATTTGTTCCTCCCAATCGCACTATCTTGCGTTCTTGAAGAACCCGCAAGAGTTTTACTTGCATATCCATAGGCAATTCTCCTATTTCATCAAGCAAGAGTGTCCCATTATGCGCTTGTTCCATTAGTCCCAGTTTGCCTTCTTTGATCGCGCCAGTGAAAGCACCTTTTTCGTAGCCAAATAATTCCGATTCAAGAAGAGTGCTAGGTATGGCTCCGCAATTAATGGAAACATATCTTCCATTTTTCGATCTGGGACTTAAATTATGTAATAGTTTGGCGATGACTTCTTTTCCAACTCCTGATTCACCATTAATCAACACTGTAGAGTCTAAGGGCGCAATTTTTTCCACCAAGTCAAGTATTTTTCTCATTTGTTTGCTTTTAGTTATTATCTCTTTCTCTTCATAACGTTTTAATTTTGTCTTTAAATTTTCAAGCTCTGCCTTTAAAATTTGAGATTTTTGGTAATTCTCCCTTAAAGCCGTCAATTCAGTAATGTCTCTGTTATTAACAACAACAAATGATATTTCATGATTCTCACTATAGATTGGAGTACCCGTCACGAGAGTTTTTTTCCCGGATGGAGTTGCTTGTAATATTGTAACGATATCCTTTTCCTTCATTACTTTCATAGCAACCGACTCGCTAAGAATCCCTTCCCTCTCAAGATCTTGCGAATATCTTCCGATGCATTCATTTTTTCTTAAGCCGGTAATGCGTTCAATAGCATCATTGATATAGATGGCTTTTCCATTATTATCTGTAATCCATATACCGTCGTAAGATGAATTAAGGGCAATTTCCATGACTTGATGAGATTTCTTAAGCACTTCATCGATTTCATCGATACTATTAAAGAATGCTATAGCGCCAATAACCTCATCATTTTCATAAAGCGGATGAAAATCAGCCAAAACTTGTGTACCATTGGGTAATTTCATAGTTATTGAGAACAACGAATTTCCGGATTTGATGATATTATGAAGCATCGTCTGAGGGTTAACTTCAGTGATCAATTTTCCTTTTATATTGTTTAACCCATACAATTTCTCTGCAGTACGATTTACAAACGTAATGCGGTTGCTCTGATCAATGGCGACAATCCCGGTGATGTCTTGATCTCTAATAGTTTTTAGCAGAATCTTCTGATAATTATGGATAAAGTTGGTTGCATCTTCTTCAACAACATACCCTTGATACATACCGTCAGCAGCTATAACAGGGAGATAGGTTTCTTTTTTCCAATCTATACTTTCAATTGAATCATTCAAATATATAGTAGAATACTTTGAATCCAGGTATTCCTTCGCCTTGCCGCCATTATTTAGTATTTTAAACAAAATATCTTTGTTGAGTCTAATTACACCGCAAAATTTTCTTGTATTATCTACAACAGGTATTCTTAGCAGCCCCATGTCCAAGTATAAACCCAAGACAGATTCAACCTTTGTTTCGAGTGTGACAGGTAATGGATCAGTTTTTATCAATTTATCGATCATCTTATCACCCCATTAAACTCATGTTTCCATCGTTTCTTTATGTATGGTTGAACCCCAACCGAACTTGCTTAAATTGTACCATATATTAAATGACGCACCTACTGAAGTTGGTGAATATTTTGGTAAGTAAATCTAAGATCTCAATCGTGTCAAATGGATGGCACTTTTAAGTCCAATAAACTATTTGGCTGCCTATTTCAGGCAGCCAAAATAGTTTATTAAAAAATATTATAACCTCAAATCCAATAATAAGAATATCTACCACGTTGCCCAAGCACCTATTCGCGGATTGGGTTCGTTTTTTGCTTTATTGTAATACCCATAAATCTTGTCATATAGATCTTTATGACCTTTGAGGTCACATTCAAATAGAATATTATTATTTTGATTATTGGAATCAAGATACTCAATAATAATGAAGTACCTTAACTTTACCTGTAAAAACAGCCCTACAAATGGTCCCCATAATACAATACTTTTACCCTTTAAATTCGGCCCTTTTCTTGTGGTAAGTTTATCAATCTTACGAAAACTTCTAAAATATATTTTCTCATTATCTCCCTTGTCATTGAATAACAGGATGTATTGGTTAGCTATGGCAATATTCAACTTCTGGGGTTTGGGTATCGCAGGTACACCGCCATGATATGATAAATAATAGATATCTTTAGCGTTAATGTTTCCTACCCTGGTGATTTCACATATAAGACTTTCCCGAGACTTGATCATATTATTTCCTCGGTACCATGTCCACCCTATAACAATTATTGCTATCCCACCGATTATCCACCAATTAACCATTTGAATACCTCATTTCACCATAACCTATGCTCTAATCCGATATCTGTTTTTTAGCATTTACGTAAATTACATATTGCAGAAATAAAGATATCATTAGGTATGTCAACCAATTTTATCGATAATATTAGTTTGCGAATCAATTGAAAGGAATTCTTTAATATACCATACGGTTACCCCTAAAAAAATAATAATCGAAGGAATTAAAAACGTAGCCGTTTTAATAACTATTTTTATCTTTCTCTTTCACATTGTGTTTCACTCCTAATCACTAATTCAGTACTATTCCTCAGACTTTTAATACGGGTAAGCATTGAGTTGTTTGTATAGTCTCATTATATCTTTATAATTGCTTTACTTAATACTAAAACTACAAATAAGCATGCGACAGCGCATATAAGCCTATCCTCTGCCGCATGTGTAGTAATAGTATTAATTGTTGTTTTACACGTCAATTGCAGTGCCAGTTCTGCTTACTGCCTTTTTAATGGTCTCAGGCAAGAATATGAGCGGTACAATCGCGCATAGATACAAGAATGCACTCGCCCCGATGGCAAAGGAAAAAGACGTTAATGCAGCAATCGCACCCAACATCGCGGGTCCCCAGAAACTCATCATTCGGGCGAGGTTGTATATTGTGTTTACGCCCGTACCCCTGATATCAGTAGGGAATAATTCAGCCATATATCCGCCAAATAATCCAAATATGGGATAAGTAATAAATGCATAAACAGGGGCAAACATTAGCAAAGTGTTATTATCCCCAATCCTTACAAAGATCAATACAGCAATAAAGGAAGCTGACAGTGCTACATACGCAGGCTTCTTTCTTCCCCAGCGATCAGCTATGAATGCAAATAATACATACCCTAGGACACCTCCAATGTTTAGAAACATCATATAATTCATAGATTTAACAATATCCATATGCTTATCAGTTGCTAACCAACTAGGAATCCAACTCATGGCACTCCAGTAAGCCAATAACGAAAAGACAACTAGAAAGAAAGCTCCAATGGTATTTCTTCTAATGGTTGTTCCAGTAAAATCGTATATTTCTGTGCTAAAGAGTCTCTTTAAACTACCCATCTTAAGCCCACTTGCTGTTGCATGTTCTTTTGAGCGCACCCATGCTTCAGGTTCAGCAATGAAGATTTTGGCCGCTATAGCTACAACTATTCCGATAGCGCCAAACCAAAATAGGGACCTCCATCCATAAGTAGGCATGACGGTTTTCGCTAGAAAAGCCGCCAGCATCGGTCCAAAGGCAAAACCAGTCTGTATTACAGCTGAACACATAATTCTCATTCTTGAAGGAAGGCATTCTGCAACCAGAGTATTCCCAACTCCCCACTGTGCTCCTAAACCAATACCAACTAAAAATCTAAGGGCCAACATCATTTCAATACTATTAGCATATGCAAATGCTATGGTAAATAACGAGTACCAGATCAGGCACCAGAACATAACACGTACTCTTCCTAACTTATCAGATAAAACTCCAGAGATAAGGCCACCCAGGCCTGCTCCTAGCAATGGCGCTCCCAAAACAAACCCCATCATTGATGCCGGTATGTTGAATTCAGTACTAATAGCCTTAGCCGAAACTGAAACTAACTGCCAATCCATTACATCCAACACTAAAGCAAGCCAAGCAAAAATCCATATTACGATCATTGACCCATTCAGTGGCGCATTCCTATCCGGTATGGGCGTGACACGTTGATTATTCATTTGATTCCCCCCCAAATTCTTTAATATTAACGTAAGAATCTTTCATACAGACGAACTTGTTTCTCATCCTTCCTTTGAACCTCCCTAAAGCACCTATAATATAATTTCAATGGTACCTTCCCTTATTACATTTGGAGAACCCTCCTTCCTGTTTTGTCTGTCTGCTATGCTTATCCATTAAATTTGCAATTTCTAAGCAAATATCGGTGGTAAGCAGCTAATATTCATAATATTCTGAACATAATTCTGATAATATGATAAGGTCTAGTTTGAAAATATCTCCATCAAGCCTCAGAATGGAGATTTCAAAAATGAAGCGTGAGCAACAGGCTCTGAGGTCTCTAAGATTACTTCTTTGCTCTTACAATATGCCCATTTCCAACAATACCGGACTCAATCATATCCTCAATTGTTTGGGAATCTAAGCCTAATCGAGTGAGTATTTCGATATTATGCTGGCCCTTAAAAGGTGGTGGCGACTCTGCTTTGGCATTATAAGCCCCAAATTTCATGGGATTTCCCGGAACTTTGATTGTTCCGGCTGTTGTATGGTCATATTCAATTAACATTTCCCGAAATTTAGTATTCTCACTTTCTACAATCTGAGGTATTTCCAAGATTGGAGCGACGGGTACACGACCCTCACGGAACGCTTTAATGACCTGCGCAACGGTATAATCTTTCATCCATTGATTTATGATATCAGTCATTTCTTCAATATTCGCAATACGCGCTTGATTGCTGTTAAACTTAGGGTCAGTAGCCAGTTCGGAACAACCCATGATTTTACACATATTTCCCCATAGCTTTTCATTAGAAGCTACAATGCAGACATATCCATCCTTACAAGTATATACATCATACGGGCCTCCATCTGGATGCCTGCTGCCACGTCTCTGAGGAAGCTGATTACATATGGTATACGCCGGTACAAAATTCTCCAGGCAAGTAAATATACAATCAACTAGAGCTATATCAATATGCTGCCCTTCGCCAGTTTTATTTCTATAGTTCAAAGCTCCGAGAATACTGATCACACCATAGAGTCCTGCAATTATGTCTCCCATAGAAGACCCCACCCTTATGGGTGTATCCGGAAGTCCTGTAATACTCAGTAATCCACCCATAGCCTGGGCTAACATATCATAACCTGGCAATTTGCTTAAGGGGCCCGTTTGTCCAAAGGATGATATAGAAAGATAAATAATATCGGACTTTAAGCTTTTAATGGTTTCATATCCAACACCTAATTTGCCCGCAACACCGGGGGCGAAGTTCTCAACAACTATATCTGCCTCAGCAACTAATTTATGAACGATTTCCTTAGCTTTCTGTTCTTTCAGATTTAACTCGATGCTTTTTTTGCCTCTATTAATTCCCAAAAAATAAGTGCTTTCCTCAGTCCCCGGAGCATAAGGCGGCCAACTTCTTTCATTGGCATTTGGCCCTATATCTTCTATCTTGTCGATTTGTGCTCCCATATCAGCAAGAACTTGAGTACAATATGGTCCCGTTAAAATTCTTGTTAGATCCACAACCTTCATACCTTCAAGAATTTTTATCTGCTTATTCAATCTTTTCTTCCCCCTATTTAACCCAGATGATCGCTCCTGTACCCTGTGTCGAAGCGGCCATAAGGTGTTCTAACTGCGCTAACGCAGACAATATCATCGTTTCTTTTCTTAAAGTTCATCTTCTTCATCCCAAATATATAATCCTTATTGAGCAACCCATCCACCATCGACACTTAAGATGACGCCAGTAACATAACTGGCACCAGGCGAAGCCAGAAATAAGGTAGCTGCTTTTAGTTCATCATCGGAGCCAAAACGTCGCACAGGGATATTCTTTAACATTAGTTCTCCACTCTTGTCTAACGTTCCATTAGTCATTCTACTTGGAAACCAACCTGGTGCTAAGGCATTTACTGTAATGTTATGCTCTGCCCACTTTACTGCCAAATCCTTGGTTAAACCAGCAATAGCTGCTTTACTCGCTTGGTAAGGTACTGCATCCATAATTTCAGCAGGTGCGCCAACGAACGCCGCCAGAGAAGCCAAGTTAATAACTCTTCCATACTTTTGTTTTGCCATTATTTGACCTGCCTTCTGAGCCATGAGCCACGAACCGGTAAGATTGGTGTTGATTACTTTTCTCCATCCATCAAGGGGAAATTCCAGAGAAGGTGCGCCCCATGAAGCTCCAGAATTATTGATTAGGATATCTACACGACCATATTCTTTCATTACTAAATCATATAAATCGTCAATTTCTTCAGGTATACTTACGTCTACTCTGGCTGGTAATACTTTCACCCCAAGATCGTCTTCCATTTTGACTGCAGCCTCCATACACCTTTCGATCTTTCTTGCTGCAATAACCAGATTTGCACCCGCTTCCCCCAGAGCATATGCCATTTGAACACCAATACCTGAAGCTCCGCCAGTTACAATAGCCACTTGTCCGGTTAAATCAAAGAGTTCTCGATTGCGCCTCACCTAACATCCCTCCATAAATAAGCATTTTTTCATAAAAAATAACATCAATAGTTACTCAAGTTCATTTAAGAATTTTAATTGGAGTGGAACAGCAAGTAGAGTTTGGAACTTAACCTTAGCTTCTTTTAAATAGGCTGTATTCCGGTGAATCTCTAAAGCCTGCTCGTCCTCATATTTCTCTACAAGAATAAATTCAGAGGGGTCAGCAGCAGCAACGTGAACTTTGTACATAAAGTTACCTTTTTCGTTAACCTTCACCTCATTTGCCAGTAGGGCACATACTTCAGCTAACTCGTTTTCCTTGCCAGGTAGAGCTTTCATAAAAGCTAAAATTGTTATCATAAAATATCCCCTCTCTTTTACAATCTAATAATCATAATCAAAGCACTTAATTCTCAAAATCCTTCATTCCCCTCCTTCCTTCTTGGCATCAGTCACAAACAAGTCTGTGTATGGTCGCCCGCGACCCGTAAAAAGAACACAGTTTCTAAAGTACCTGCCAAGGCCGAACTCAGCAAAAAGCAATGGATAAACTCACTGGAAACTATTTAGTCTGGTTCAAGTTCTTGGCAGGACCGCCTAAAGAACTTCATTATTATCTTAGGCAAAGTCTATACTAAAGCTTAATCAAACTTTAAATTGACTAAATGTTCGGAATAAACCGTCATATGCTATGATTGCAATAATCGTGCCATGAACAAAAAAAGTCAAACATAATTGGCCTTATGCCTTCAAACTGAGTCTTTATGCGGCATCTTGATAGTCTGGAATTCGCCAAAAAGAGATTTGGTTGAATCTTTCATCCACATAACGATTCAAATTTGAAGCTAACGATCCAAATTTGAATCGTTAGCTTTAAATTAAGCTTCTCCAATATCTAATTTATTGAACTAATCACACTAGTTGAAATAGAGTTGCTACAGGTCACCTTAAAATAAAAAACCCTAAGCAAAACAAGATGAAAGGAAAAAACTTCTTTCATCTTGTCTTATTTAGAGGAACTGGCTTTTCATTTCATTGTCCAAACTGTTGAATGGTGTTCTTTGGAAATTCATAGCTATTCATTTATTTTGTCACTATCCCTTTGTTTGTAAATCACCGAATGCTCAAAGAGGCTTCCGTACTGGCTTGAACTTCCTCGAAGGTTAAGCCAGGGGCCAGCTCTTTAAGGATCAAACCTATGGGAGTTACTTCGATAACTCCCATATCAGTAACGATCAGATTGACTTGTTTGACTGCTGTCAAAGGCAAGGTGCACTTTTTCAGGATTTTGAAACTGCCATTTTTGGCGGTATGCTCCATGGCAACGATAACCCGTTGTGCTCCAACCACTAAGTCCATTGCCCCACCCATTCCCGCAACTAATTTGCCCGGTATCATCCAATTGGCCAAATTCCCCTCTTCATCCACTTGCAGGGCCCCCAGCACTGTGACATCTACATGCCCGCCACGGATGATGGCAAAGGATGTGGCACTATCAAAGCTGCAGCCGCCTGGCAAGATCGTCGTATATTGCCCTCCGGCATTTACCGTATTGGGATCTTCTTTTCCCTTTTCCGGTGCCGGACCGCCTCCCAAATAACCGTTTTCAGATTGAAGGATTATCTTTATTCCTTCCGGTAATGCCCCGGCAACCTTCGTCGGAATTCCGATTCCTAAATTGACCACATCCCCGGTTTTGAATTCTTGGGCCACTCGTCTAACTAACCAATCCATTCTTGCTTCCTTATCCAACGTTAGGAACCTCCCTCGGTTGTTTCTGAACCAAATAATCGACAAAGATACCGGGAGTCATGACTTCATCCGGATCGATCTCTCCATCCTCAACGATATGATCCACTTGGGCAATAATAATATCCGCTGCCATGGCAATGATGGGATTAAAGTTACGGGCTGAACGGCGATAGACCAGGTTTCCGGTCTTATCTCCTTTATAGGCATTTAATAAGGCTATATCAGCACGGATGGGGAGTTCAAGTAGATATTCAGTGCTGTTTACAACAAGTTTTTGCTTACCTTTTTCGATAACCGTTCCGATCCCCGTTGGGGTTAAGATTCCTCCTAAACCTGATCCTGCCGCCCGAATTTGCTCGATTAACGTTCCTTGGGGCACGAGCTTTACCTCAAGTTCACCCGCGGTCATTTGCCTCCCGGTCTCTTTGTTGGTTCCTATATGGGTTGCGACAACTTTACTCGCACAGCGCTTGATTATGAGCTGGGACATTGCATCCCCGAGAATACCTGTGTCATTGGCTATGATAGTTAACTCCCTGGCTTCCTTATGACAAACAGCTTCCAGAAGTTGGTCCGGGACTCCACACCCGAGAAATCCTCCGACCATGATAGTCATTCCATTCCGAATCTTGCCAATTGCTTCTTCAAGTGTCACTAATTGTGCCATCCTCAATCAACCTTTCCTAAAAATATAGAAGTTCTTAGCTTGAAACTCCACTGCGCTGTTCATTGCAGAAATCCCGGTTTGCCAAATGCAAGTCCAGGGGCTCTTCCCCAGTCTTTTGCGTCACATGCTATTGCAATAAGTATGCCAAATAAAAACAACAGCCTCAGTCCCATGGAAATTCGAACTAAGGCTGCTAAAAGCATTTTATTTTATTGTCTGCCTGACACGGCAAATCAGATATTATACTTTTTCTTTTTTCGATAGACATTGGACAGGTCCAGTTTTAAGATTTCCGCCACTTTGGCGGGAGTTTTGAAGTGCGCGAAAGCATTGCGCAGCAACTGCTCCTCGCACTGGTTCATGTAGGACTGATAGGAAAATTGGCTCTCATCAATGCTTGAGGTCGTATTTTCAGCCACGGGAGACAGCAAGGGACGAACCGGATTCTGCTCCCTTTGCGTTGCTGTCTGCAAAAGGCCGGCGGGAATGCCTTCAACCAGCAAATCGCTTTCCGGTGAGGTGGCGATGAGACGTTCGATGAAATTGCGCAGTTCGCGGACATTACCGGGCCAATCATAAGAAAGCATGAAATCCATGACCTGTTCCGAGAGCACCTTCATACAAGAATACTTTTTACAGAAATGCTGAAGAAAGTACAGGGCCAGCGGGATGATGTCCTCCTTTCGCTCCAGAAGGGGCAGGATACGGACGGGTACAACGCTGATGCGATAGAACAAGTCTGAACGAAACCGCTTCTCCCTGATTAGCGCTTCCAGTTCCTCGTTGGATGCGGTCAGAAGGCGGAAATCAATGGCTTTGGACGCCAGAGAACCGACCCGTTTAACCTGCCGTGTTTCCAGAACGCGCAGCAATTTTGCCTGCAGGCTGAGAGGTATGGAGTTGATTTCGTCCAGAAACAGAGTTCCGCCGTCCGCCATCTCGATGAGGCCCCTTTTTCCCAGGGAGGAGGCACCGGTGAAGGAACCTTTTTCATAGCCGAAGAGCTCCGATTCCAAGAGATTTTCCGGTATGGCGGCGCAATTCACCACGATAAAGGGGCCGTTGCCGCGGGCACTCATCCGATGGATATATTCCGCCACCACCTCCTTGCCGGAACCGGTGGGACCGATGATCAGGACTGCGGCATCGGTTTTGGCCACGATGGAAAGCTGGCTCAAAAGCAGCTTCATGCCGGGGCTTTCGGCAATGATGTCAATACTTTTTGGGAGTTTGGGCATGGTGGAATTCGTGCCGAAGCACTTGTTCAATATGCCGGTCTGGATACGAATGTTCAGTTTTTCAACGGATTCCGCCAGACAAATGACATGATTGATGCTGCCGTCGCCGGTGAAAGAGGGCGTACCGGAGACAAATACTTGATAGGAATTGTCATTATCTTCATCTGTGACGGTGAGCTGTACCGTAGCCTGACGCTTTTCCCGCATGACTTTTTCCCAGGCCCCGCTTGTAATGATGCCAAGTTCTTTCATTTTAGGAACCGAAGTATTTTTATAAAATGACGGCGGTTTATAATTCATCTTACAATAGGCGTCGTTAAAATAGAGGTAGTTGCCTTCTGCATCCAGCACAAAGATGCCAATATTAATGTTATCCAGAATTTCAGCGTAAAATGAGCCCTCGTGTTCCATGCAATATTACCTCCTCTAGTACACGTCTGTAGACACTTTAAGTATAACAGAATTTTGCAACATTGCGAGAATATTCTGCAATGTTGCAAAATTCTGCAATATCGCAGAACTCTCGGAGGATAACCTGTCCAACTTGGAAAGAGCTCTTCCCTGTTCAATCAGATTGCCCCTCAGTCTGGAATAGGCAGAAACCGGCAGAGTTCACCTGTTTCAATCCTCCCCTGCATAGTATCAAGGTTTAAGATGCTTAAACCACAATTAAGTTGGCACCAATATTGCTTTTATTAATAACCAGGAAAATAGAAAGGAAGAGAACTCATGCCTGACAAGATTATCCTGACAGCGGCCCTAACCGGCGCAGTTACCCCCAAGGAGATTAATGAAAATATTCCCCTGACTCCGGAGCAAATCGCGGAAGACGCCTATAACTGCTGGAAGGCCGGTGCGGCTATAGTGCATTTGCATATGCGGGACGATAAGGGCAACGGTTCTATGGAAACGGCTCGTTTCCAAAAGACTGTGGAGTTGCTGCGTGCTCATGAGGACTGCGATGTGGTGATCTGCTGCACCTCCTCCGGGGCAATGAATCCAAAACCCGGGGAAAGAATGGCTCATTTCCAAACTATCCCGGCCATCGAGATGGGTTCCTACGATGCGGGATCCATGAACTGGGGCTGCTCTTTTGTCTTCGATAATAGCCCCGATTTCCTGGTAGAGCTGGGCAAGTGCTATCAAGACTATGATGTAAAACCCGAGGTGGAGATTTTTGATATGGGGATGCTGGGCAACGCCAAGCATTATGTCAAGCAGGGGGTCCTCAAAGCTCCGCTGTACTGCCAGCTGGTACTGGGCGTTCTGGGCGGTATGGAGGCCAGCGTCGAAAACCTGCAGCATTTGGTCCGCCATTTGCCGGAGGGCAGCAAGTGGTCTGCCTTTGGGATCGGAAAGGACCATATGCCCATCATGTATGCTGCCCTGGCCCTGGGCGCAAACGCTATCCGGGTCGGCCTGGAGGACAATGTGATGTACGCCAAGGGCGTCAAAGCTTCCAATGTTATGCTGGTGGAGCGGGCCGTAAGGGTGGTTAAGGAGTTTGGCAAAGACATTGCTGCTCCTGCCGAGGCCCGGGAAATTTTGGGCATCAAGCCTCTGGTGCGCTGAGACATTTGAAAGAGAGGAATAAATGATGAGAACTGCGATCCTGGGCTGCGGGGCAATGGGTATGATCCTGGGGGCCTATCTAACCAAAAGCGGGTTGGAAATTCATTTAATCGACGCCTACACGGATCACGTCAAAGCACTTAATGAAAAGGGTGCCAGACTAATCCGCTGTGCAAATTTTACCGTGCCGGTCAAGGCTATCACCCCCGACCAGATGGAAGGCTGCTATGATCTGGTGTTTCTGCTTACCAAGCAGACGGCTAATGAGGAAGTCCTGAATCATCTGCTGCCCTTTCTGAAGGCGGATAGTACAGTATGTACCCTGCAAAATGGAGTTCCTGAACCAAGCGTGGCCAGGATCATCGGCAAAGAGAGAACTGTGGGAGGAACACTTCTTTGGGGGGCAACCTTTATTGAGCCCGGTGTTTCTGAGTTAACTTCGGACGTTACCAAACTGGATACCTTATTTGAAATAGGTGAGCTGGATGGTGTTATCGGGAACCGTATCCGGATGGTAGCAGGCACCCTGGAAAAAATGGGGCCGGTCAGCATTACGAGCAATCTGATGGGGGCTCGCTGGCTGAAAGTAATGTTTAACAGCTGCTGGAGCGGAATGTCGGCAGCCCTGGGCTGTGTTTTTGGAGATCTTATTGATAATCCCAAGGCCAGTGCTTGTCTCAGCTATATCGCCCATGAGGGGGTTGCAGTCTGCCAAGCCTTGGGTTATGAGATGCCTCACTTAGGCGGTAAGGACATGACTCTTTTGGGAAGCATTGGTACAGAAGAAGAGTTCCAGAGGTCACAGCTGATGTTCTATGATATCCTGAATAATCTGCGGCCGGCCAAAGCCAGTATGCTGCAGGACCTGGAAAAGGGCAAATTGACAGAAATAGGCATGATAAACGGCTATATCAGTGCCGAAGGCAAGAAAGTAGGTATTCCTACGCCCTTCAATGATACAGTTGTAAAAGTCGTCAGAGGCATTGAGGCAGGGACGTTCCCGCTCAGTATGGATAATCTGCAATATTTTCACTTGAAGTGAAGTAATCTAACCTTACCTTTAGACCTGAATCACAAAGTTAAATGATTGAAAAGTCAGATTATTGGCACATTTCTTGCAGTAATATGGTTCTGTACAGAAACCCATCCCCGGAAAAATGGAGTTTTGTGTGGGAACTATTAACGAGAAACAACAGATCACATTTTAGTTGTAGGGAGGTGAATTGCTCTTTTTAGGTCAAAAGCTCAGAGAATTATTTTTATCCGACTAAAATGGAGATATTGGAGGATGATAACGTGAAAAAACGTAATTGGCTGGTTTGCTCTTTCATATTAACCGCTGGTTTGGCCCTGTTATTAACCGCATGCAACAAACCCGCTGCCCAGGAAAGTAAACAGGAAAGCAAAAAAGAAATTGTTATCGGCGCAGTAGGCGCTATGTCCGGGCCTTCAGCTACCTTGGGAAATGGTACAAAAAACGGCATGGAACTGGCCATTAAAGAAATCAACGCTAACGGCGGCATTATGGGCATGACCGTGCGGGCAGTATATAGGGACGACGAGGCTGATCCCACGAAAGCCAAGTCTTACATTGAAGAGGAACTATTAAAAGAACATGCAGACTTTATAATCGGTCCCTCTAATTCTACAAGTGTTGCCGCAACAGAGGCATTTATTAATCAAAATAAGAAAGTTCAAATCCTCAATATCGCAACCGCTTCGGCCCTTATTGACGCTAATCAATATCCCTATACTTTCCGGATAATGCTTCCTAATAATATGCAGGCTGAAGCCCTGGTAAAGCTTGCCCTGGCCAAAGGCTACCAAAAGATAGCATTGGTTCAGGATACCTCGGCCCTGGGTGCAGGAGGTCTGGCCGATATGAAAAAGTATTTGACGGAAGCAGGTAAACAAAGTGTAGCGGAGGTATCCTATACACCCAATGCTACGGATATGACCCCTGTCGCTCAAAAAATTAAAGATTCGGGCGCAGACTGCGCCTTGTTCTGGACACTGGGAGCAGATGGTGCCAAGATCGTGAAGGCCCTTGAACGTGTGAATTATATTGACAATTTGGAGATACTTGGTTATACCGGCATTTCATTGCCAAACTTCCAGGAACTTGCCGGACCCGGAGCAACCAAGTGCAGCACCATAGGAATCGCTGCCTGGGCACCCCCTCGTTCCGATGCCAAATTTGATGATACCCGTCAGAAGTTATACGAGAAAATTGTTGCCGAGTATGGGCCCTACGGACCGGGCAAGAGAGACATCAACCCTTCAACCATTGCCACCGGGTATGATGCTGTGATGCTCCTTAAAGCTGCCATAGAAAAAGCCCAGTCCGTGGATAGTGATAAGGTTAAGGAAGCTTTGGAGTCCGGAGATCAATTTAAAGGGTACTATGCCAATAATTACGCCTTTTCTAAAACGAACCACGATGGAGTGAATGTGGACGAAATTGTTCAGCTGGAAATCTCCACGGATAAATTCATGGGAGAGTTGGCCTATCGTTTGGATAAATAAGTAAGCAGAGGATGAAAATGGGGTCTCTCGGGTCAACTGCCCTGCTTGCGAGTCATTTTTCAGAGTCGTTAAATGTCATTGAGTACGTTCGGGTTCTCTGGTTGTCCCAAATTGGCCCGCGCGGGCCAATTTGGGAGGACAGGGGGATTCGGCTGAGTCTTTTCCCAAGGCAGCCGCTCATTCCCCTGGCGCAGCACCAGCAAGAAGACACCTGCGGTGCGCGTCACCTTGAGTATACTTTTTTGAAGGAGATAATTATATGCAGGATATATTATTTGGACTGACAACAGGGAGCATTTATGCTCTGATGGCTCTGGCGATCGGGATAGTATACTCAACAACCGGAATTATTAACTTCGCCAACGGATCTGTTGTTATGACAGGAGCCATCATCGGGTTTTGGCTTGTTAATATGATCGGACTTCCCCTTTGGTTGGCAATCTTGCTTTCTATTGTCATTACCGCAGCAGTGAACATCATTTTATATGAAACTTGTGTCAAAATTCTCGGTAATCTCCATGTCAATATTGGTTGGATAACCACCCTGCTGGGGGCAAGCATCATCCTTGACAATCTGGCACGGGTTATCTTCGGGTCGGAGCCTCAGCCTTTCCCCTATCTTTTTGGAGGAATTGAGATCACCTTGCTGGGCCATAGAATCCTGCTCCACGAGATTGCCATGGTTGTCATAACCTTAGTGATCGCTATTTCCTACCAGGCCATGATTAAAAAGACAACCTTGGGCAATGCCATCCGGGCAGTTTCATCCCTTCCCGACTCAGCTAAGATTATGGGCATTAAGAGTGAGGTTATTATCGTGCTCTGTTTTGGTTTTGCCGGCGGAGTCGCTGCTGTCTGCGGTATTCTCATGGCACCCATAACCTTTGTCAGTTATACCATGACCATGACTGTGGGACTGAAGGGATTTGCCGCAGCACTTATTGGAGGATTGGGCAATACCAAAGGAGCCTTTGTGGGCGGCTGGAGTTTAGGGATTTTAGAAGCACTCTTGTCAAGATATATTCCCTTAGGGTTAAAGGATGCAGTTTCCTTTGTCATCATGATCTTAATTATTCTGTTAATGCCGGGAGGTGTCTTAAGTGGAATTAAGCTCCGCAAAAAAGCCGCAGCCGTTAAATTATAAGAACCTCTCTTATCTCCTCTATGCCCTGATCCTGGTTCTGGCAGTTGCTTTCCCCATGTTTGCCGGCCAGTATTATGCCAGGTATGTGATTGTCATGTTTATTACCATCATTATAAGCATTGGTTACAATATCTCTTCCGGTTACTGCGGACTTGTTCATTTTGCTTCAGCCGCCATGTATGCCGCCGGCGCCTATGGCGCTGCTGTGATGATGACCAGGTTTGATATGCCCTTTATTGTCGGATTATTATTTGGAATACTTGTGGCATGTTTTGTAAGTTTATTCGTATCCATACCGGCTTTCCGGGTTTCCGGCCACTATCTGGCCCTGATCAGTCTTGGCCTGATCGTCATAGTTCAGGAAATTCTGGTGGAATGGAACACTGTGACAGGCGGTCCCGCCGGAATGTATAATCAAGGCATCTCCTTTTTTGGGGAGCCGTTAACTTGGCTGGGACAATATTACTTAATCTTAGCTTTGATGTTAATAGGTCTGATTGTCCAGTGGGGTATTTCCAAAAGCTACCTGGGACGTGCCTTCCGCTCCATTAAAAATGATGCCATAGCGGCTACCGGTGCCGGGGTCAATGTAAGATTATTTATGGTTATCGCTATTTTAATCAGCGGCATCTATGCAGGTACTGCCGGAGCTTTATATGCAGGCTACAGCGGCTATATAAGCCCTGATACCTTTGGTTTTAACTATACTGTCTATATTTTGCTGGTTGTGGTTATTGGGGGAGCCGGTACCTTGGCCGGACCCATCGTCGGGACTGTGATTATTACGGTGCTGCCTGAATTTTTTAGCGCCTCACCCGATATCAAGCTGTTTTTCTATGGTTTATTGCTGATCGTTATCACGATTACCATGCCTGATGGTATCATCGGCAAACTTAAAAAATTCGTTATGGCCTATGGCAATGAGAAAATTCCCGATGCTAATGAAGTTAAAAAGCATTTTGATTTGGATAACTACAATCTTGATGAAGATAACACCCCTGATAAATCTGAATATATCCTGGACCTTAAAAATTTAACGAAATATTTTGGTGGTCTTGCCGCCGTTTCAGACCTCAGTTTTCAAATTGAAAGAGGTGCCATTTATTCTTTAATAGGACCCAACGGGGCCGGCAAAAGTACTACCATTAATCTGATAACCGGGATGGACCGGGCCAGTACCGGCGAAGTAATTTTTCGCGACCGGAAATTGAATTCCATTGAGCCCTATATAATTTCCGGTATGGGGATATCCAGAACGTTTCAGCATGTTCGCTTATTCGGCAGGATGACGGTTCTGGAAAATGTGCTGGTTGGCAAGCACCTGGCTTTTCAATACGGCATATTCGGCACATTATTGCGCACGCCTAAGATGCGCAGGCAGGAAAGGTTAAACAAGGAAAGAGCCCTCGCATACCTGGATACCATAGGATTGTTGGACAAGGCCAACGAAGAGGCTGCCAGTCTTTCTTACGGGCAGCAGAAACTTCTGGACCTGGCCAGGGCCTTATCCATGGAACCCAAGCTCTTACTTCTGGACGAACCCTGCGCAGGGCTCAATGAAACGGAGATCAACTACTTTGCCAACTTGATCAAGCGTATCCGTAATTCGGGTATCACAATCCTTCTGATTGAACACCACATGAAGTTGGTCATGGATATATCGGACAGAATCATCGTTCTTGAATACGGCAAGAAAATCGCGGAGGGCAATCCTAAGGAAATTCAGGAAAATAGTGCTGTACGTGAAGCTTACCTGGGAACGGCGGTGGCGGAATATGCTTAATGTAGAGAATTTGAATGTATTTTATGGTAAGGTTCAAGCGATTCATGATGTGTCTTTTCAGGTGAATAAAGGGGAAATTGTTACAATTATCGGCAGCAACGGCGCCGGTAAAAGTACCATTCTTAAAACCATTGTTGGCCTGGTACGCAGCACATCAGGCAGGATCATCTTTGACGGTGAAGATATTACGAAAAAATCATCCGATGCTCTTGTCCGTTTGGGTGTGCGGCTTGTGCCGGAAGGCAGGCAGATCTTCCCCGAACATACCGTTTATGAAAACCTGCTGCTGGGCGGATATGCAGAGCGCGATAAAAAACTAGTCTATAAACGTATTCAAGAGATGTATGAGCTGTTTCCTATCTTAAGTGACAGGAAACATCAGTCAGGCGGAACCTTAAGCGGTGGTGAGCAGCAGATGCTCGCTATAGCCCGGGCCCTGATTACCACACCCAAGCTCTTGATTCTGGATGAGCCCTCCCTGGGTCTGGCTCCCATCATTGTCCAGGGTATTTTTGATCTGTTGAAAAAGCTCTGCGCCGAAGGCATCACGATTTTGCTTGTTGAACAAATGGCGGCTATGGCCCTGGAAATCTCCAACCGGGCTTATGTTCTGGAGATAGGTAAGATTATTATGGAGGGTACCGGAAAAGAGATCGGCTCCAGCGAAGAGATTCTCAAAGCCTATCTTGGTTAAATAAAGTTCAGCTCTCTCCCCCGCCGCCGGCAAACTCTTCGCGCACAAGGCCTAGGCGGAATTGGGACCGGCGGTGGTATAAGCTTTAAATTCGCTGACCGCCTCCAGCCAGCGGAGAAGATTTTCCGCAAAAAGCCTTGGGCGACATGATCACGCTGCGGAAATGGCCGGATTATGCATCACATTCCCATGGCTGAGCATATCCCCCTTGGGGATACTGGTGGACCCCGCCTTTTAAAACCTAATGAACCATGGTATAATTTTACAAGGGGGGTGCTTTATTTGGAAGAAAAACCATTGGAATTCGGATTTGAACGTTGGGAACGTATTGATAGTGTAATTTACGATATGACGCCGCCTCCTTCATCTCAACACCAAGCTATTGTCGGAAATTTATATGGTGAGTTTTATACTTATCTGAAGGGTAAACAGTGCAGGGCCTTTCCAGCACCTTTTGGTGTATGGTTGGATGATGAGAATGATAACTATGTTGAACCTGATATAACGGTGATATGCGATCATTCGAAGATACACCCGAAAGGCTGTGTCGGTGTTCCAGACCTTGTGGTTGAGGTCTTGAGTCCGTCAACAGCGTTAAAAGACAAACGAGTCAAATTAAGACGCTATCGGTTGTCAGGAGTTCGTGAATACTGGATAGTTGATCCATTGAATAAGATTGTGGAAGTTTATAAATTTTCCGAGAATGTATTTACTGAACCAGCAGTGTATGGGAAAGACGAAACAATAAACGATGGGATATTGAATGACTTGGCAATTGACTTACGCAACATATTTGACTAGAACGAAGACTGTCAAAAGGCTGGAAGCATATTTTTTGCTTCAGCCTTTTGCATTAAGCCCCTTTAGCCTGGTACGCCAAAGACCGCCTGACATTTATAAAATTAATCTTAGATCAGGAAAACCTGGATCACGGTGAAATACGCCTTGGCTCACGAGCTGACATCGGATATCTCTCCCAAGACAGTGCACCGCTCAAGTCCGACCAAACCGTCTTTCAATATTTCCGTATAGAACTGGATATTACATTCAAGTATATTGAGCAGATACATGAGGTCATGACAAGGTAGCTGCTGAATTTTAACCCCTCTCGGACTGAGTCGTATTAATCGACAAATTTGTCCTGATAACGGGGGGCCATACTTTTAGCCTCTTCGCCATGTTTTCAACAATCATACTCGCCGTCTCCCTGTATTTTTCCTTCGCCTCCGGATCCGTTCTGTCTAATGCAGTGAGCATTTTCAGCAGCTCATCGTAGGCTTTAATCATGTTATCGCGGTGAATGCTGAATTGTGCTTCGGCGGTCATAAGAGAGGATTTGGTTTCCACGGTTTTGAGCTTTTTCTCCAGTTCGGCAATTCTTCTGGCGGACGGGACCTCTTTTTTGGCCGCCTCCAGCTCCCTTTGCTTTAAGGTGACTTTTTCCTGCTCGGCGGAGTATTTCAACTTATAGTCGTTCACCTGTTGCTCCAGGCTTTGGGTCTGAGTGGCTAATTGGGCAAGTTTGCTGCTTTTTAAGATCAGGTCATTTTCGAGGTCTTTTTTCTCCTGAATAGCCTGGTCTCTGTCCTTGACAGCCTGTTGCAATTCCACTCTGGTCATGCTCTCAACATCGTGCTCGGCAATAAACTCTTCCCGCTCCTCTTCCGGGATTCCCAAGAGAATGAGTGCCTGGGTATAGGTCAGATTCGTCACCGGTGACGAATCTGACAAGCCATCACTGTCAGGGGAAGCAAGCAGTTTCGTCCCGTACTCTTCACAAACCTGCATTAGCCTATCGGCCGTTCGCTGAGAGTAACTGACCGATTCTTTCAACCACTTGCCCCATTCTCCATAGGGAATCAAATCCTTAGCCTCCTTCAGGCGACGGCCAATCTCAATGGCACCGGCAAGGAGGATCTTCCCGGTCTGGTGTCTAATCGTGTTTATTTCAGCCGCGATCACAAGCGGCGTGCGATCTGTCATCAAATCCTTCATAAGGTTATCTGCCCTTTCTGTTACTTTATTCACAGAATATGGGGCGAGGCTTATGCGTGTGACAAACCTTACTTTTTTATAGGTCGGCCGCAGACTGTAACCCTCGGACGGACAAGATCATAAAATGAACGGACAGGCTGATTTCAAAGCGGCCGGTCAATAGGTAGGAAAGGATGTGAGGACGATGGCAGTAAGTACAACGTCTTTAAATTCAACGCTGATTGTAAAATACCAGACCGGGACCACGCCCACAGGCAGCCCGGAACTCAAACAGAAAAGCGTGAATTACCTGAAGGCTGACGCCTCCGATCAGGATGTTTATGATGTGGCGGCAGCTTTACTCAGTCTGGGACAGCATCCGATAACGAACGTGATCCTGAGGAAAAATTTTGAGCTACTCGATGAGTAACCCTTCGAAAAATTTATAAAAAAAGGAGGTGCACTATGGCTGTAACAACAAATAAAGTGGTAAGGTTAACGTTTACAACTGCCGGCGGCAAAACGTTTGCCATCACCATCCCCGATCCGAAGGAAAACCTGGATAAGGCTGAAGCCGAAGCCGTTATGGACACGATCATTCAGAAGAATGTATTCCTTACGCCTAGCGGCGAACTGATTGGAAAGCGGGATATTAAGGTTGTTGGAACCACGATCAACGACTTATACGACCCGCCGCAAGCTTAGGTGGAGAAAAAAGGACTGACGTGCTGCAAGCACGCCAGCCCAGCCGATTGTCTAAACAAAGGGTTAGCCCGAATTAGACGTTATAAGAAATAACCGCAATCCTAGCCAGGGGCGGTTATTTCTGCTTATGATCAAAGGTGCCATTCCCGAAAAACACAATCATTTGTCGAAAAGAAGGAAGAAACTAATTCCTATTGAACATAACTTAAAAAGCTATTAAGGAGGTCCATATGAAAAAAATATTAATATTTGTCCTGACCATATTCATTGCATCATCTCTATTAGGGTGCTCTAAAACCAATTCTGCAGCTGGGCAACCTGAGGAGAAACAAGTCGTCGAAAAGGAACTGTTCGATGTAAAAGTGAATCTTCCCGCTTCGCTTTTTAAAGGAAAAGATTTCGAAACAATTAGGAAAGAAGCTCTTGATAAAGGCGTTCATGATGTCGTTCAAAACAGTGATGGAACTATTACCTATGTTATGAGCAAAACACAGCACCGCGAAATGATGGACGATCTGGCCAAATCCATAAATGATATTACAACAGAATTTTTAGCAGCTGAGGAAAATAAAACGATATTTAAGCAGATCGAATTCAATAAGGATTACACTGAAATAAATGTAAAAGTAGATCCAGCTCAGTTTACCGAGTGGAGCCAAATTGGCTTAATAGGTTTTACGTTCTCAGGCCTGATGTACCAAAGCTTTAACGGTGTTGAGCCAGGTAAAATCACGATCAAGACAAATATTATTGACAACTCAACCGGATCCGTTATTAAGACATCCACTTATCCAGACCCAGTTGCAGCCCAAGACGCCAAAGCCGACATACCTGCTGCTAGTCCAGCCCCTCAACCTGCAGCCGCCGAGACCACTCCTTCAACCCCAAAGCCTGCTCCCGCTAAGTCTCAGGCTTTTAATCCTAAGGCAAACGGATGGGCTCCATATAATCCTGGTGATTTATCTATATTACAAAACGCTATGGCTGCAGGAAATGTTGTTCAATATAATGGTCAATACTGGGCATCTCCAGCATATATCGAGAGTATTGCCAATCCCACCGTTCATGTTATTGAGATCCCCCATAATCAACCCTATTCGGGGGGGGCGACCGGCAACACAGCCCTGGATGCTGAATTAGCGGAAAGAGCGGCCATAGAAAAGTTCGTGCAGGAAAATAGCAACATTACAGTTGATAAAGGACCTTAAGAATTATATCTGATGGTTTAATGTAGTGCATAGCAATTAAGTTGAATTGAGACAGAGAGGGCGCTTTTGTTGGTCATACGCTCAACAAAACGCCCTCTTCACTGTCTTCAGCCGTCGAACTTCAGATAGTTTCTTTATAAATAATAGCATATAAACTGTTTTATGTTATTGAATGAAATTCTCACGTTGTTTTTCGGATATCTCCCGATAGATCTCCAGCACGGCTTTATTAATAACTGCTCCGAAATAAGCCGTGATAATTGCTCCCAGGACAATACCCTGAAAGCCCATGGCTGCTAAAGGGTAAATACCTATCCCCACAAGGGAAAAGGAAACACCAAAGGAAAAGGCCATCTTGATGGTTAAGCCTAGGTTATTAAATAAGAAGCTAATTCCAAGTTTAAAATTATCGATTAGACTTACTTCATCTACCACGATTGAGTACTTCACGTAAACCAAAGGCAGATATATTAAACTTAAATAAGCATAACCTAATTCCTTTTTGATTAAGACCAAGAGAATGGGGATAACCCCTAAGAGAGTAAGGCTAAAAAACTTAAACCATACTTTATTGCCATCTCTGAGAAAGTCTTTGAACGTTACCCTTTTATGCCCTGCTTGGCTGATAACGGATAAATAACCACTGCCCAAAAAACTTGTGACAAGAAGAACGGATAAAAGAAGTAACATGTTGGTCAGGTTGATTTGATTTATAACTCCGCGAAAAGCGCTTGAATTATATTGAAAGATCAGAGACGGAAAATCTTCCAGGATATACCTGATACTCGGCGGGGCTGAAATAAACCCTATCTTTAAGTTGAATAGTTTGGAGATCGGCTCGTATTCAGTCTTGAAAATTCTTTCAAAAAGACTAAGTTCACCAATATCTAAAATTATGGGCAGCAAAATGATCCATATAACCTTATGAATAGCTTTAAACTGTTCCATTAACCACTCAGTGATAGCCATGACCCTGCTCCTTCATACCTGATTTGTGATATAATTAATTATTATACCATATTATGGAGGGGGATATCGGCTAACGGATGAAGAAATACTTGATGTTCTTATTGACACTTGTCGTATTATTGGCGACTGTTATAACTCAAATTTCTGCCAACAAAGCGCTTCCTAAACCCAGCTTTCGGGAACCCTTTCTGGAATTGACATCTCCCAAGTTCGGCCAAATTAAAGCTATTGTTTGGCTGGATAATTTCATCTTAGCTGAAAACGCTGTCTTAGTTTTAGCGACCAATCTCAAGGGTAATCTTAACTACTCTTATTTAACCTATTTGGATGTTGTTACCGGTGAGAGTACACTCTTAGCAGAATTTCCGACTCACCAATACCTTGATAAGGTTATTTTATCCAATACCCCCTTCTCAGGTAACAGTATAATTACCGCTTATATTGAAGGGATTTTCAAAACAACGCTTACCAGGGATGCTGACCGGAATTTACATACCCAACAGGAATTCATACCTATCAATGGTTTTGACGAAGCTAATAGTCTGGATTTCAAAGGTAACCTCTATTACTCTAAAGCCAATGATAATTTACTATATGTAAAGAATCTTGAGCAACCGGCCTTTCCTTTTTTTGAAACAAATAACCCACCCAACCGGGATATGACCTTCTTACGAAAACCCTATCAAATAATCAATGCCAACAACCTGGACCATACCCTTACCTATACCTCACTTACCAGAGACGGGATTGACCTCTACTCCATGAATTTTGCCGGTCTGCCCTTAACCCCCAATAATAAACCGCTGATCAACCAGGTTGTTCAGGCACAAGCTATTGAGGATGGATACGGCTTTATAGGTATGAAGTTTAGTGATGACCCTTCTAAGTCTTCTGATAATCAAACCCTGGATATTTTTATGGTCAGAAGAAATAGATCTGATTATCATGACATACTTAAATTGAATACCATTCCGTTCAACACTGATCCTCTGGGTGCGGTGCCTGCTCTGTCCTCAACGACCTACAATGAAGATTATAGCTTAGTCCATACCAGTTATGATGAGGGTCATAGGGGTAAGTTAATTATCTGTAATTATGAACAAGAACCTAAAGTTATCCTCGAAGCAGAAAATCTCTTTGGGCCGGTTAGCATTGCCAGAAAAAGTATACCCGATCCCACAGGTCCTTTAGTTAATGGTGATCCCAGAAGCAAATATATTCTTTATTTCACGTTAGAAGAGGATATGGTCAGAGTAAAGATCTGTGACGACCAAGGGAAGTTAGTTAAAGATCTTACGAATATGCTCATGGGGATTTAAAGATAAGGGTCTTCCAGCCGCACCACAAGCCTCAGCTCCTCCTGGGCCATTTCGTTTCCCGGGACTTCCGGTCAGTCAGACCCCATCCTCTTATAGACTTAATAAATGATGAACTAAAAACGGAGCAGCGACGGACATATAAATTGCGGCAATTCCCATGGCCACCCCTGACATGGAGCCCTGAAGTGTTCCCTCAGCCAAGGCCGATGCCGTACCCTGGCCATGGGCAGTTGTTCCATAGGCTAATCCGCGCACCAGGGGATTGGTCACTTTGAACAGATTTAATAAGACGGGGGTCAGAAAGGACCCGATGATACCGGTAGCAATGACGAAAACAGAAGTGAGGGTTGGATCACCGTTTAAGATGCCGGAAACGCTGACAGCAATGGGCACAGTCACCGATTTAGGCACTAAGGAGGTCACTATGAGCTTATCCAACCCTAACCATTCAGCCACTAAAACCGTCGTGACGATATTAACCGTGGTTCCTACCACGATCCCACCCACCACCGGAAGGATATTTTTTCTTAATATCTCCCGGTTCCGGTAGAGCGGGACGGCCAAAGCCACTGTGGCCGGCCCCAGAAGGTAAGTCAAAATAGTCTTGGTCTCCTGGTACTGGCTCACCGTGACGCCGGAAATCCAAAAAACGGCGATGATTAAGGCGGTACTCAGGAAGACCACATTGACCCATGGACTCGGATAACGCTTATTTAAAAAACGGCTAAAGGCATAGGCGCCTACTGTAATTGCCATCATCATCAATACATATAACAGGTTCATTTAAACTCCTCCTTTAGGTGAACGAAACCGGACCAGCAAGGTGGTCACTGAGTTCATAACCATAACACATACTGCTGTGCCAAGAATAATTGACACTAAAAGCTGGACTCCGCTTAATTGGAATAGACCAATCCATTGCATTAATCCTACGGCAATGGGAATAAAGAAAAAAGCAAGATGTTTAAGCAGAAAATCTGCTCCTTTTTCAATCCATTCGATCCGAATAATTCCCGCCAGCAATAACAAAAATAGGATAATCATTCCCAGAACATTTCCCGGAATGGGAAGATGGCTTTTTTCCGCTACCCAATTTCCCAATTGATAGATTACCCAAAGCAAAGCAATCTGCACGATAAAACGCAACCCCTGAGTCATGAGCTCTCATCTCCTTCTCTTTCTATGCTCGATTATATAGCCATTCTTTTTATTAGTAAAATAGATAGTTGTCATCTTATCTATCGATTCAATAGATAGTTCCACTCCTAAGTTCGCACTATTATTCAGAACAAAATAAAAAAGACTTTTCCTTCCTAAAGATAGGTAAAAGCCTTTAAACTGTATTTATTTTCCCCCATGGCAGATCAATTTTTGGCAAAGAACCTGGCGGCAAACTGCAACCATAAATTAGCCGCATGGGACATTGAACGACCTCGTTTCCAGATGATGAACATCTGGTGAATAATCTGCGGGTTGGTCACCGGTATAACCGCAAAACGCCGCGGGTCCAGTTCCCGGCAAGCGGCCCCCGGCAGAAAAGCGATTCCTAAATCAGCGGCAACCATCTGGGTCATCAGCTCAAACTGGGACGTCTCAAAAATAATGTTGGGTGAAAAGCCTTCATTTTTACATTTGCCGATGATCTCGTCATGCAGGCTGAATTCGCTGGAGTATAAAACGAAAGGTTCATCTGCCAATGACTTGAGATCGATGGATGCTGATTTGCTGATTGGATTCTGGGCGGAAACGATAACATATAAGGGATCTTCGGCAAAAGCAAAAGAGTCAAAATACTGACTGTCCGGCACACTGCAGACTACTCCGGCATCTAAGGTTCCGTCTAAAATATCCATGATAACTTTTTTCGATCCGTGCTCAGAAAGGCTAATTTCTATTTGCGGGTACTTCTTTTTAAATTCTCCCAGCAATTCGGCAAAAAGGGTGGTTCCGGTAATGGGCAGCAAGCCAATGGAAATTTTTCCTTGTTCAAGCTTAATTCGGTTTTGAAATTCATTAATTAAATTTTCGAACATGGTTACGATCTCTAAAGCCTGATCAAGAAATATAGCCCCTGTATCCGTCAATTGCACGTATTTAGATGTCCGGTTAAACAGCGAAGTGCCCAGTTCCACTTCCAGATCTTTGATCAATTTACTGATGGTTGATTGAGTAACGTGACATTTTTCCGCAGCTTTACTGAAACTCTTCTGACGTGCCACTTCAACAAAATACTCCAAATGTCTGATTTCCATGTTCAAACCTCCGAAAACTACCTTCATGAACATAAATTTCTTCATCAACGGGATATTATACCACTTTCTAACTCTGTTATCATCCTTTTTGCTTGTAAACTTATAAGATTCAAGGTCATGAGATATGCCCGTCATCAATTCGTTGCTGGCAGCTTTTACCCGGCTGGCATATTAATCCGGAGCGGATATATCCCCCAAGTTAACCACGTGCGGCAGCCGGCTTCACACTACTAACAAGATTCATAGCACACTCTGACTGCAACACACGATCGCGTTTCTCAGTAACTACCTGAATGATCAGACCAAAAGACCGATCACGCGATCGGTCTTCGTACATACTGAACTCACAATAAGTTGATTAGTTGATGTCAGGTGGCATTGTGTGGGGGTCTGACCCTTTAAGTCTCTGCTTTCTGAACCAGCTTTCGCAAGAAAACCATAAGATCATCTGAAAGATCTCCCCGACGCAAGGAATATTCGATCGTAGCTTCCACAAAGCCTAACTTGTCCCCAACGTCATACCTGCGCCCTTCGAATTCATAAGCATGGATATCCTGATACCGTCCAAGCTCCTTAATCCCATCCGTGAGCTGAATCTCCCCACCCTTACCAACCGGAAGGTCGCTTAAAATATTAAAAATTTCCGGATTCAAAATATATCTTCCCATGATGGCTAAATGAGTTTCTGGGGCTTCTTCCGGACGAGGCTTCTCTACCATATTCTTAGACCGGTAAAGCCGATCTGCAAACTTCTCACCATCCACGATCCCATATTTGGACGTATCCTGTATTGGGACCTCTTGAACCCCTACTATGCTTGCACCATAGCGCTCATATTGTTCTATCATTTGACGTAATACAGGCACTTCAGAATAAATAACATCATCCCCTAAAAGGACTGCAAAGGGCTCATTACCAATAAACTTTCGAGCACTATAAATTGCATGTCCCAATCCTAACGCTTCTTTTTGCCGAACATAATAAATATCCGCCATTTGAGCGATACCTTGAACCAAATCTAACAGATCCTCTTTTGACTTCTTCTCTAAAAAGCCCTCAAGCTCCATAGAGCGATCAAAGTGATCTTCTATGGCTCGCTTATTCCGTCCTGTTACTATAATAATATCTTTAATTCCAGCTTCAATAGCCTCTTCCACAATATATTGTATCGTCGGCTTATCCACAATAGGCAACATCTCTTTTGGTTGGGCCTTTGTTGCTGGCAAAAAACGGGTCCCCAGTCCCGCTGCCGGAATTATTGCTTTTCGAATTTTACGCATCACTTTCGCTCCCCTTTAAAAATGACTAGACGACTTTAGCATTTATGTAAGCATGTATTAATTAGCAACTTCAATAATAGATTTTAGTTCTTATCCGCTAATATCAGTGTTCATCTTACAGTTTGGATCTGTGATAGCTGTGAAGATTACTTTTCCGGTTTTATCATACGTAAAATATCGTTGGTAAGATCTTTTTTCTGACTTTCTTGGAATCACGTTATAATTTCGATACCCTTGAATTAACATGGCAAGCTTTGTAAGCTCCACTATAATGTCGACTCTAACTTGCGGAGCAAGTACATAGTTATCAATGGTTTTTTGACTCTTCAACACTCTATACGCAGTTATATCAAGGATTTCCTCACGATATTCTTCACACATCGGATAGTCGTGAACGAAGTCCGAAAACACCTCATTAATTTGTAGGATGATTTGGGACTTAGTCAGCATTGCTATCATCTCCCCCGCTTAACATGAAATGAATTACTCATAACTAAGGGGTTATCTAAAGAACTATGACTAAAGACAGGATATTTTGTATCAACAATGTATCTATTGTTATTATCTTCTATTTTCCATGTCATTTCTTCACTCTAAGGTCTACCCTTTATACCCAATAGGAGTACTTCTTCTACTCCCGTAAGTGCTACTACGCACTATACAATAGCCAATATACCAATCCATGGACTTATGTAACTCATCTCACTACTAATGTTACTTAGAAAATCAGTTATCCTTCTCCTCAAAAAACAAATATAATAATTAAAAAATTAATGCTGATAGAATATGGCAATCTGTGTTATATTTGATATATATAAACAGGAAAGGCCTTTTACCTGAGGTAATTAAGATGTAGGGGAATCGAATATATGCTTAAACAAGGAAAATTAATTAATTTAAATGCATATTTTTGGCTTGCAAAATACATTAGACAATATAGGAACTCTCTTCTAATGATTATTTTATTGAATTCCTTTATTCCATTAGCTACCGTTGCCACAGCAATTAGTACAAAACACATAATTGATTTTTCGGTTCAGAAGGATATCCGACAAGCAGGCATCTACATCGTAGTTTTTGCCCTCTTGATACTTATGCAAGTACTTCTTTCTTCCTTAGTTAATATAAAGTCCACTTATCTAAGAGAGAAATTAAACAATGATATACAAAAAGAATTTCTTAGTTTATTATATAAGATTAAATGGAATAGCTTAAATAAATACCACAGCGGTGATGTATTAACCCGCTTAACTAGTGATGTCTCTATTATTGTTAATGGAATCGTGACTCTGCTTCCAAGTTTAATATCTCTCAGCGTTCAATTAATTGCGGCATTTTTAACACTTTTATATTATGATAAAACAATGGCAATTTTCGCTTTTATTTTAGGCCCAATTTCAGTTTGTCTTGGTTGGCTTGTTGGTCGGAGACTTAAAAAAATGCAACATGCTATTCAGTCCTCAGAAAGCCGTTATCGTTCATATATCCATGAATCGATTCAAAATTCCCTAATTATTAAGATTTTTGAGATTAGCAAGTGGAACTTACAGCGTATCAAGGAGTTACAGAAAACCAAATTAGATTTAACAATGAAGCGTGCAAAGTATGGAATTGCAACTAGCTTAGTTATAGGACTGGGATATCGGCTTGGATTCTTTATGGCATTCGTGTTAGGCGCAATCAATCTTTCTCGAGGTATTTCCAGCTTTGGCACTTTTACGGCCTTTTTGCAGCTTGTGGGTCAAGTACAAGGCCCATTTGAAGGTCTGGCTCGTAGTTTGCCTCAAGTTGTTTCTACAATTGCTTCAGCGGAACGTTTAATGGAATTTGAAGAATTACAGTTGGAAAAATCGAATGATTCTGTACTATCGACCATTAACGAACCTATGGGCCTATTCATAGACCACACTTCATTTGCCTATGATAATCGTAACATGATTCTTTCTGATATCTCATTAACCATTCATCCTGGTGAAATTGTTGCTTTAATTGGGCCCTCCGGTGAAGGAAAAACGACACTCGTTCGAATGCTGCTGGGGCTTCTCCCCCCACTGAATGGAGCCATCTATTTACTTCATAAGAACTACGGTAAAGTATTAGTATCCGATAATACAAAAAAACATTTCTCTTACGTTCCACAAGGAAATACATTATTCTCAAGTAGCATTGCTGAAAACTTACGTATTGGAAACCCTTCAGCATCAGACAATGAATTAATAGTTGCAGCAAAGACAGCCTGCGCCTGGCAGTTTATTAAAAATTTCCCTGATGGCATGAATACTTTAATAGGTGAGCATGGTGTAGGCCTATCTGAGGGCCAATCGCAACGTCTTTCCATTGCCCGGGCATTATTAAGACAATCATCAATTTTACTATTGGATGAGGCAACCTCATCCTTAGATATAGAAACAGAATGTACTATTTTTGAGAACATCCGAAGGCTAACCCCACCAAGGACTTGTATTGCTATTACGCATCGTCAATCTGTATTTGATAAATGCGATCGTATCATCCGCCTCTCGGAAGGTACCTTATATGAAGAAAAAAATACTACTAGTTATAAAAATTAAACCTAGTAGTAAAATGTCTCTTATTTTTTTTGATTACTTTCTCACAGGTTTAACTACCAAAAACATTAGGTGGTGGTGGACTAGGCGGATTTACTGCACTAATCCATAGACCGTCAACCCCTGAACCTTGCCAGACAAAGTTAGTCTTATCTAGATTTAGATCTAATAATTGAGGTTCATTCCACCGTTTTTTTACCTGATCATCCATTTTTTCACCTCCCTTCATGGGAAAGCCTCATTATTCATAAATACCCCGAAAATCAAGCAAACTAAAAGCATTCGAATATCTATGTCCCTTGTTTCATTGTCTATCAGGACTTTATTTTTATTTATTACCCTTTCAACTTCTGCCGTATCTATATAGGGCTGAATAGTTTCATTCTGTATAACATCTTCGATATCTTGTTTTATTACATCCCAATTAGGAGTGATTCTTTGAAGCCAGTCAGCACTCTGAAGCCCTCTAACTGTAGTATTCAATCTTACTTTATCGGGTAAAATACCTTCCATTGCCCTGCGTATTAAACGTCTTTCCTGTCCCTGTTTTACAAATTGTTCTCCTGGGATTCGACAACAGAAGTCTATTACTCTTTTATCCCTAGTCGGATCTCTTTTAACTATTCCATGAACAAGAGACATTTTAGTTTCTATAGTAGCAATATGAGTAAATGCAGTTGACTCCATAGCAAATTTTCGTAGTTCCGATAAAGTATAATTTCTCATATTATCTAAACTGTAACCTTTTTTTTCTATACGTTCACTTATATTATAATACGACGATAAGGCAGGGTTAATTAGAGAGAACTCCTTCTCTACATTATTACTGCTCGTCTTTAGAATATGCTTACGTAACATAGCCGGCAAAAAATTAATGAATAAAGACTTACAAAACTTTTTCCGACTAATTCTATGAAGTCTACAGTAATCCGTAATCTCTTTAACTAATGAAATAAGTCTCATTTGCCTTAATAACGAATATGCTTGGATATTGAAATTTCCATACGAAATTGTTCCGTTGCCAAACTGCCCGTCCAGTAGTACCTTGCAATTTTTTCGGGCAGCCATTTCGGTAATGCAATCCATCCAAAACAAGTTTTCGACAATTTTATAAGGCTGTTCTAATAATTCCAGGTATTTATCAATGTCTGTATACGAATTTCTTCCTTCTGAACGACAGTACGTCACCTTTATATTAGAATATTGATCTTTGATTGCCTCAATATAGGGACTTTCATCTGAAATTAAGTGGACAGGCAGCCATTCTTTATACCCCTTCATCGGCAGGGCACTGAAAGCCTGGAGATCCTTACCTTTTTCTTCAAGCTTTCTTGCCGCAACACATGCCACAGAGCCTGAGTCTAGCCCCCCGCTTAATGATACTCCAACTGATCCAATACTGCGTGTACGACAGTGTACTGCTTCAAAAAATACATCCTGAAAAGCATGATCATATTCTGCATCGGTTCTAAATTTGATTATTGGTGACTTAAGAGGGTCCCAATATTTTAGTTTTTTGGTTCCATCTCGGTTAACCGTCATTGAATGTGCCGGTGGCAACTGCTGAATATCCCGGTAAACTGTATGGTTAGAATCAATTTCGTGGACAACAGAATTCAACGCCAAAAAGTCGGCAATCCATAAATCATTTAGCTTCTTCTCAACTCCGGGAATCACAAATAGCGGCTTCATTAATGTGCAAAAAGCAAACATGTCAGAATTCATTGTAAAGTAAAACGTTCTTTTCCCTACGTGATCTCTGGCACAAAATAGCTCCTGCTTATTTTGATCAAATATCACAAAGGCATAATCTCCTATTAAATAACAAGGACATTTATTGCCCCATTTCTTATAAGCCAATAATACCAACTGGCTATCAGTTACCCTCGCCCTATCGGTGGAATGGATACCAAAAACATCCATAAGCTCTGAGCGGTTATCAATAATTGCATCCGCCGTAATAATCAACCCTGCCTCATAATCATGATAGGGCAGTTTTTCTAACTTTGATTCAGGGGTTATTACCTGAAATAAACAACCGAAGAAAAATTCTTTTCCATAGAAACCATCGGAGTAGTCAGCATGATATTTAGCCAGTTTTTCCATCATGGCCGAACCGATTTCACCGGAAACGGGTTTATCATTCATCTGGAAAAATCCACAAATAGCACTCATAATAATCTGCAGCCCTCATTTAGATCCGTGATAACGATTAACTCTTCATCCTTGAGCTTATTAATAAACTCAAGGACTTGTTGTTCACAAGTCATTGTATCCACGTCATATTCCTCAAGCAATGTCTTAACTATAGAACTTACTATTTGGGGATTTTCCATCAAACCCCATATACGGCTACCGACAGGATCTAAGCCGTAGTATTTACCCTTTTCAATATGCATCATGACGATTTCATCATCTATGACAGCAGAAGGGATATCATTAATTCTTTTGACGACAGCATTAAGTAAACAATTGTTATTATTGAATGGCATATATACTCATCCTTCCTTAACTTATAACTAGTACGAAGATTACTTCACGTTAGTTAATTCTTTTAGTTCTTGTAATATTAATTTGATCTGTTTCTCAAGGGTAAATGTATTTTTAGGTCTTATCACTCGATATACATATATTTTTCCTGCTATAGAAACATGCTTTCTGAAATTAGCAACTTCCATACTTAATAAGCTAAGAAAACTCCCACGAAAAGTATGATTAAATAAGACTGACAATTTCTGCATTCCATCAAGCCTTGTCATACTGACCTGATTACATGTTTCAGACCTCAGTTCCAAAAGCGCAAACAGCTGTACCGGCGCTTTCTGATAACCATATTTAACTCTCATTACACATTTATCTTGATTATTCAAATATATCTGAGAAATTGATTGCATATTAATTCCAATAGTTTCTACACTATCTCTACGAAGTTTATGAACAGGAAAGCCTGGACAAACCCAAATTGTATCGTCATCCGATAGTGACAAAAAAGCAACATCATCTGTTAAAAAGGGATAACCCATTTCTCTTAAAGCCAAAGCAAGAGTGGATTTACCGGCACCGGATACACCTGAGATAATGATACATTTACCATCAATAACCACTGCGCTCCCATGTAGAGCCAGCATGCCACGCTGTATAAGCAAAACTTCAAAACAGGTTCCATAAATATAACTATTCAGCTTTAAATTATCCGCTTCCGGACAAGGTTCAATAACAATACGTTTGCCCTCGGATACAAGGAATTTAGCGACACCGTCAATCTTCAATAAGAATTCTCTTTTAGATAGTTGAAAGAAGTCGTTTTTTTTCAATGGTTCCCTAATTTCATCAGGAACCTTTCCCCTGACTATTTCAATCTCTGCCGCTTCTTCACCTGGTAAAAAATCATCTAATACAAAATCAGAAATAACACTTAGCCCAAACGCCCTGTATTTTCTTCTCGCCTTTTCGTAAAGTTTGCTCATCAATACTTTACCTTTCCTTTATCATCCTCTTTACTAAATTTCGAAAATTTAGCAACAGCAACAAACCTGTCTTTTTCTCTAGCTCCTGTTAAGATTAATCCACCACATCTTAACCATGCATGAGCAACTAATTTATTCGACTCGTCTTTAGCTAACCCTAAATATAGAGTATAGGGTATTTTGATTAGTCTAAGTAAAATTTGGGCTGTAATTGATTGTACTAAACACTTACTCTCCCACGGCGTGAATTGACTTATCTTACTGACTGCCCAACCTACTTTTGCCGCTTTCATATAAGTAGAATAATTCACCTCTATAGGGGATTCCGCCATTCTTTCGCCAATACTTCGACTAATAAAACGAAATGGAATAATTAAAACTGCTAAACGTACAATCCCCATCAAAAAAAACGCAATAGTTAGCAAGAGGTTTATCTTAATCTTTTTTTTAAATTGACTAATATATATCTCCAAATGCACCAAACCTTTACTGTGAAATGCTTGATTTATTAAAACTTCGCTACATTTGAGATGTGTGCACATCCACGGGGAAATTAGTATTCTTAACTTTTTTATTATTGAAAAATCGTTTGGAAGCGAAGAAATAGTTGTAAGATCCAAAGTACCGTTTATAGTCACGCTTCTTGACTTTATTTAATACAACTCCTAAAATATTGGCATTTAACCCCTCAAGCTGTTCCTTAACGCGCTTTAGACTTGTCAGCGTAGTTAAACCCATCTTCACAGTCAATAGAGTCGCATCAACTTTTGAGGCAACAATGCCTCCATCCCCAACGCTAGCTAGCGCTGGGGTATCGAAAAGCACGATATCATAGTCATTTCTCACTTTACTCACTAGCTCTTCGAACCGGACAGAGCATAAAAGCCCTACTGGGTTATGATGGTCATTCCCGCAAGCACAATAGGTAAAGCGTGGAATATTAGTCTCACTTAGTGCCTGATCAAGTTCAATTTTTCCCTCCAGATAATCAGCCAGACCCAATTGTGATCCTTCATTCAACCTCTTTGCAGCAGTCTTACGCATATCGGCATCTATAAGGAGTACTTGCCAACCTAAGTGCGCCATAGTAATTGACAGGCTAATAGCAAGGGACGTTTTCCCCTCATTTGGATTGCAACTTGTCAGAGCAAAGGTCTTGAACATATTTTTATTATTGCCAACGTATATGTTCGCAGTAAGCATTGCATAGGCCTCTTGAACAACTTGATTTTCGTGATCATACAAATTAAATAATTTCATCTGCATTCCTATTGCCCTCCCTTATCGGATATCATGTTCGGGAATGATTCCAATCACGCGAAGATTCAGACCTTTTACGATGTCTTCTGCCGAACGTACTGTTGTGTCATAGTATTCAATACTATATATAATACCTAAAGCAACCGTTAACCCTAGCAATATTCCCAAAAGGACCTTTTGCCTTCCCATACTATTGACTGGATTACTTGGGACCAGCGCTGCATCCAGAATTCCAACATTATCGCTGTTGGAGAGTTGATTAAGCTGAGTTATAAATTCACGTCCCGTTGCATTTGCTACAGCAGCAACAATAGTTGGATCAGGCCCCCTGGCACTAATTGTGAAAATATTAGTATCTTCTTTGCTAGCTATATTGACCATAGATAAGATTTCATTTTCTGAAAGGTTATACTCCTTAACCGCCTGCGATACCGCTGAAGTCATCGATCTGCTATAAATAATGTCATAATACTGACGTACCAGTTCCTGCCGAAGTGCTATTTCCGAAGAATTCAATGCCTTTCCATTTGCTTCTGCCCTATTCGATATATATAATTTTGTTTCCGCCTGATATACTGGCTCCGTATAGTGCTCACTCAAATAGCTTATTCCACCGCCTAGTACCGCTAAAAGTACGATTAACCACCACTTACGAATTAGAGAATAAAACAATCGCCTAATTTCCACTTCATTCTTCCTTTCCTGCTGTATTTTAATCTTGTGTTCAATGTTGTAGTAGCTTTTTTCGTACACATATCGACGAAATATGTAACTGTATTCCATACTATCATTTTATAATAAAGAAACGTCTCCATACCCAATTAAATGGTCTTATTAAGTAATAGAACCAATTTAAATTACTTGGAAGCGGGAACAGTTGGAGATCCTTCTCTCCAGGATGAATCTTGGCAGAGATATAGGTAAATATATATAATAGTTTCCTTTTCCAACCCGTACGCAAACTTACATAATATTGAGGTTGCTTAAATACTAACTTTTTTAAATATGAAGATCTAGAATAAGATACTTCATCTGGGTTATCACGTAATTCATCTATTACGATCTGCGCCAGTTTCCATGCTTTTCGATCCTTAGCCACATCTTGAGACAAAGGACCAGGAATGGGTACAGCCAAAAGCTCATTTACTAAAATTAGAGTCAGGTGCACTATGACTTTTAATTCATTACTATCCGCTAATAACATTAATCTATCCCAATCAATAGTCATTTGCATAAATTTCTTTATATCAATCAACCATCGCAATCGAGACCACATATGATTACACCCATGTACCATTAGATACATTAACCACTCCTCATCAGCCATAGTACTTACAAAACATCCTCCAAAATCTATGGTTTGAGTCTTTAGACCGGATGCGGTAGGAATACCTTTCACGCCAAAATTGTAAGTTCTCCAGTGGAGTTCTACACAAATAGCCCGTTCAAAATGGAAATACGAGAAATGCTGAAATTTATTATAGTATTTTTCTTTCTGCCGTTGAGTCTGAATCATCGAGGAACCAGGCTTTAACCTTTTATACCCTAGCATATCCATGAGTTTCTCGGCCTTTGTGAAATCTAGAGGCTTAACCATAATATCTATATCTACTGACGGCCTTAAGGCAATGTCTTGATATAGTTTTAAAGCGAGCGGTGCACCTTTTAAAATCAGCGGCCGAATTCCGTTCTCTTCCATAATCCTAATAACTCTGATCATTTCACCAGCCATTCCAACAGCTCTCAGTGCGTTGTTTCTGCACTCCTGCTGCAATGCTTTCATTACATATTCAGGAACCTCCGGGCTATTAGGATTGCTCAATTTTTTGTATACCAAAGGCAATACTCTATGGTTCATCGCCAATTGTAAAAAAGAATCCCAATTCAGACTTTGATCCAACGTGTGCATCTGTTCTTCTTCCGCTTGTACGTATTTAAGACAATTGAGCATAAACAACAGTTCCGTAGATATTTTGGGGACTATATTACTATATGACATGCGAAAACTATCCTTCCTGTATTTGTATCCACTGTTGCTGAGTCTATTGTTTTCGCCTTGACTTACTCATGAACAGGGAGTCTATAACGATCTATATTCAACTTACTCTGTAGTAATCAACATACCAATCAGCGAACTTCTGTAACCCTTCTTCTATGCTCGTGCTAGGTTTGAAATCAAAATCTCTCTCTAAAGGCGAACTGTTGCTATAAGTGACCTTGACATCGCCCAGCTGCATGGGAAGGAACTCTTTCTTTGCAACAATCTCTCTCCCGACTGCCTTGCTTAAAGCTTTTTCTAATGCAGCGATATAATCCATCAACTTCTCAGGCTGATTGTTGCCGATATTATAGACTGCATACTGTATACCGTTTAAGATACTATCCTTTTCCACTCTCTTAACCGGTGGATTGCACAATATCCGCGCCACAGATTCTACAATATCGTCAATATAGGTAAAGTCTCTATAACAGTCCCCATAGTTAAACACGCTGATGGCCTCGCCGTTAAAAATCTTCTCAGCGAAACCAAAATAAGCCATATCCGGTCGCCCCATTGGGCCATAAACCGTGAAGAATCTTAAGCCCGTGCAAGGTATGTCGTACAACTGACTATAGGTATGGGCCATTAACTCATTTGATTTCTTAGTGGCCGCATAAAGAGAAACGGGATTGTCAACCTGGTCTTCCGTTGAGAACGGCACATTTATATTGGCACCGTAGACGGAACTGGAGGACGCATAGACTAAGTGATCTACTTGGTTATGCCGACAGGCCTCCAAAATATTATAAAATCCGATGATATTGCTCTGAATATAAGAATCAGGATTCTCAATACTGTAACGCACTCCAGCCTGAGCTGCCAGATTCACGATGATATTTGGCTTGTACTCCTTAAAGACCTGCTTAACATTGTCCTTGTCAGAAATGTCCCTTTTAATGAAGGTATAGCGGGCATATCCTTCCAACTTCTTCAGCCTGCTCTCCTTTAAATTCACATCATAGTAGTTGTTCATATTATCCAATCCAACGACTCTACATCCTTGCTCCAATAGTCTCTTAGACAGGAAAAATCCAATGAACCCTGCGCCCCCGGTAATTAAATAGGTTTTACTGAAGTCTAACTCTCGATATCCTTCAATCATATTAATTGGTCTCCTTTTACTTAAGAATGAAAATACTCTATGATTAATCTATCTATCGAGTGACAGATTGCTTCCTGCCAATAGAGTAATATTCCACGCCTACTTTCTTCATATCTTCCACACAATAAATATTCCTTCCATCGTAAACCAGTGGTGTGCGCATTAGTCTCACATATTCTTCCGGTTTCACATCTTTGACTTCACCCCATTCAGTAAAGATAAAGCATACGTTAGCGCCTTCTAGTGCTTCTTCAGGGCTCTCCACATATCTAATACTGCCTTTCCCATGCCTCCCTAAACTCTCTGTCATAGTCTCAGGAAATCTCTTTTTAAAATTATCTACCCCGACAGGATCATACGCATAGACATCTGCCCCCTGCTCTAACAACAAAGGTACATTTTCTAACGATGGAGCCTCTCTCAGATCATCGGTTCCCGGTTTAAATGCCAACCCAAGCACTGCTACTTTTAAGCCATTAAATGTAATGAGTCTCTTACGTGCCTTCTTATATAAAACTATTTTCTGGTCTTTATTCACATCAATCGCAGCCTTAACAGTCCTTAGTTCGTAACCATTTTGCTTTGCCAAATATTCCAGGGCTTTCGTATCCTTAGGAAAGCAGCTGCCACCATAACCAATACCAGCATTTAAGAACTTACTACCTATTCTGCTATCAAATCCCATACCCACAGACACGTCCTGAATATCTGCCCCCACTAATTCACAAAGGTTAGCGATATCGTTCATATAAGATATTTTTAAAGCCAGGAAGTCATTGGAAGCATACTTAACCATCTCTGCAGACCTTCTTGACACAGATACAATAGGCAGGCCAAACGGTTCATAAATCTTCTTCAAGGTTTCCTCGGCTGTTTTACTGTTTGTACCAATGATAATTCTCGGCGCCTCTAAAGTATCACGTACCGCTGTGCCTTGGGCTAAGAATTCCGGGTTACTTGCCACTTCGATTTTTATCTGCTTATGCTTACCAAGAATATCATTCTCACCGTCTCTGGGCAGAAAGTCCTTTATAAATTGCTCCACCTTGTCATTGGTACCTACAGGGACTGTGGATTTTACCACAACAAGGCAGTCCTTTTCCACTGTTTCAGCAATCTGTCTGGCGACTGTTGCTATGTAAGACAAGTCGGCAGAACCGTCGGGCTGTTCCGGGGTTCCAACGCCGATAAATATTGCCTCAGCATTCTTGTAGGCTGACTTGTAGTCGGTAGTGTAAGTTATTCTTTCTTTATTAAGATACATTAGTTCCTCTAAGTCCTGTTCGTAAATGGGAGAAATACCTTGTTGCATCATTGTAACTTTCTTCACATCAACATCAACACAGGTCACATGATGACCTCTATGTGCCATGCATACTCCTGAGACTAAACCAACATAGCCTGTCCCTGCTACTGCTATGTTGAGTGGATGGGGTATAGTTTTGGGGAGGCACGTTTGTAAGGATAGTGTTCTAAATGTTACATTGTTCATTGCTGTACTCCTTTCAGTGAGCTGTCCGTTTTATCCATTCAACTATCCCTTTTCTGGTATTTTGAAAACAAAGCGATAAACCGAAATATAGGATAATGCATATTATTATCGATATACCCCTCCATATCGCTCCTTCCGATACTTGTTGTAAATAATACCCACCTAATCCCATAGCAATTGCCGAAGCAGCTGCCGGATATACATTCTTTATAATTTTGAATGTCGAAATCCCAATAGCAAAATTCATAACCAGGAGATGAACTAGAGCAAATTCTATTACCGTTGCTGAACGTGCATATATAAATGGCTCAAAACCGTATTTGGAGCTAATTATACAAGTAGGTATCAGCACTAGCGCGTAAAGTACTTGAACTAAAAATGATAGCTTTGGCCTTCCCCTTGCTCTATAAACTTCGCTACAGTAGTAACAAAATACAACCCTTACAATTTGCGCTAATGCCCAAATACCTATAATACCGGTAGCTTCCTTCCATTGACTACCTAAAAAAAACTGTACTGCTAAATCACTATACAGAAATACGCCAACTCCTAGGGGAAAAATTATAATTGAGACGATTCGCTGTATCTTTAAAAAAGTGCGGTTAAATTCCCTGTCGTCATCTTGTAATCGGGATAGTGTAGAAAAGAGTACTGAAGTAGTAGCGGCAGTAATAATCCCCATCAGCGAATTTACCATATTTGTGGAAGTTCTATATAATCCTAAGTAATAAGAGCTAAATGCGCTTGCAATAATAATCGAATCTGCCCATGTCGTTAACCATATAGAAATCGCCTCTATGAGTGACCAAATGCAAAATGACAACATTTCTTTCAGGATCGTAAATCTATAAAAAAATGTTGGTTTCCAATTAGAATTAACTGTTAATATAATTGCATTGGATAGTTGCCCACATATTGATCCAATAATAAGTGCCCAATGGCTAAACCCTAAAATAGCAAGAGGAATTGTTACCGTAAATGGCAATCCAATCGATATTATCCGAACTAAAAACAAGGTTTTATAATTAAAATCTCTTTTGTACAGAGCAATTTGTATACTAGAAAATGAGGTTAGAGGCAATTGAATACAAGCTATTGTTATTACATTACCTAGTCCTGGATTGCCAACTATTGTTGCGATCGGCTCACAAAATAATGCGATGACACTCCAGAGAAATAATGATATACCAAGATTTGTCCAAAAGGCTACTGCAGCCTTTTGGTCTTTTTCTTCTTTGCTTTTAAATTCATGCTGTACCAAATATTTTTGAAAACCTGCATCAGCGAACATATCTGTAAAGCTGATAATCATAGTCACAATTGCTACTATACCAAATGCCTCCGGTGTCAGAAGTCTTGCTAGAATCATATTTGTAACCGGAATAACCAGTTTAGCAACTATTTCAGTTAAAGCCGACCATTTTGTGGCTTTAATCATCTTTTCCTTCAATTCAGCGTCTTTCAATCCATTCTACTCCTACTGCAGATTCGGTAGCATTCAATCTATTCTCTAGTCCTTTTATATTCTCAAGCTTTTCGCCTGGAATGTTTTGTTATTTCTTGGTTATTGCTTAGCCTTATATATGAGATGCAAATTCCTATTAGGACATACGTCATTTTACTTGTATAGTTCACTGCACCAATTTCTGAACAAATCCACATGATTAAAACAATAAATAATATAGTGGCTGTTGGATCTTTCCTCTTCATCAATTGATTTAGATGATAAAATATATATGCGTATACAGCATAATACAACGAAAATCCTATTATCCCCACACCAACTAACAACTCAATAAAGTTATTATGTGCATAGGTGTCCCAACCAATTTTATTTACTAGGAGTTCTCCATAATTTCCTACACCATAACCCCAGATGGGACTTTCCTTAAACCACTCTAGGCCCCATTTCACCATATTAATGCGCATATTTCCGTCACCCTCGCCAGTAGTAACTGCTGAGTATAGAGAAAAATATCTTAATTTTATTGAATCGAATATACTTAACTGCAATATAAAGTAGAGCAAAACGCCAACTATAGGTATTCTTACTAAAAGCTTATAACTCTTTTTAAATCCTATTTTTGCGATTATGGCAATAAGTATGCCTATTAGAGCTATCGCAGCTGAAGTTCTTGAGCCACTTGCTAACACCATCACAAAGGGCATAAGCCAAGCAGCAAAGTAAAGGTAGTTCTTTTTTTGTACTCCATAACAAAACCACACTATTGATGCAATACTTGCCAAACGACCCATTGTATTTTCTTGGCTTATTTCCTTTCCTAAACGCTCGCCAGTTAAAACCGCATAATATATATGCTCCAAACCGTATATAATAACGCCATAAATGAAAAGTGCTACTCCTGCAATAGCTATTCCAAAAACCACAATATCTATCTGTCTTTTCGAAGACAGAGCTTGGCAGATTAAAAACAATAAAATTAACATCTGTACTAGTAGAACCACTTTCCTTACTGCGTCGTCATAACTAAGTGCCCAAAAACATGATGCCAGACAGAACACAAAGAAACAGTAAAGATATATCATCGCTTTCTCTACATAAACTTCTTGGCGAGATATTATCACCAAAGTTGTAACTCCAGCGAAGAATAAAAATAATACTCTTGATACATTTACAAATTGTGGATTGTCTACAAAAATAAAGAGGGAAGTGATATATAGAATCAAAGCCGGAACGCACAATTTTTCTACATATATTTCACCTCTATAACAAGAACGCTTTAACTCAATATTTTGATCGAGCATTTTCTATCCCCTTTATATAGCGTTCCAAACATACTTGATAATTAAATAGTCTTGCACGTTTTTGTCCCTTTTTCCCTAACTCATTTCTTAGAGCCTCATTGTCTATCATCATTTTCATAGCCTTTGACAATAATCTATCACTATCATTCTCTAGTTCTTCGCTCCAATTATCTTCCATTGAAAGCTTCGGCACTAGGATCCCATAGTCAGCGCACTCTATCTGTTTTATCTCCTTATTTAAATCACCCCCCTCAAATAGAATTTCACGCGGTCCTGATTTACAATCTGCCGCGATAACTGGACATTGACACGCCATTGCTTCAACCATGGCATTAGGGAATCCTTCAAATAGTGATGTAAGCACATACGCGTAGCATTTTGAAATATACTGAAACGGATTCTTTTGATATCCTGCTAATAATACCTTCCCTTCTATATTAAGCGTCTTAATTAATCGCTCAATTTTTGATTGATTTTCACCAGTTCCAATAATCAGCAGTTTAGCCTGGCAATCATCCGGGAGCATCGAGAAAGCCTTTAATAAATGCCAATGCCCCTTTTGGTAGGTTAGCCTTCCTACGGTTATGAAAACTTTTCCAGTGTTTAAGAAATGTTTATGTTCAATACTCTCAATAGTAGTTTTTGACAGTGCATTTATTTCATCAATATCATATGGGTTATAAATTGTTTTGATTTTATGGCGAGGAATATTGTAATTCTCAATTAAGCTCTTTTCTAAAGCTAATGATACAGGTACCACACAATCTGCCCTTTGATAAAGTAATTTCATAATAATGTCTTTAACTTTGCTTAAATTCGATTGATTCTTCTCCAACTCAGAAAAATTTCGCACAGATAATATTGTTGATGTATTTTGTGTTATAGATAATACATTGACAATATTTGCATTGGTTAAAAAGCTTATTACGCTTTCCATTTTATGGGTTTGTTTAATTTTTTTTAACTTTTTTGCTCTGCGAAAAGGCAAGAAAACTTTTTTAAAAAGATTTGATTGAGCCGGTATATCGATATTGATTATCTTACAGAAGACATCGTAATTGACTACGTCTTCATTCAAAATAATAAATACCTCATAGTAATTACTAAGGATATAAGATAGGCGTGAAACTACTCTTTCAGCGCCGCCATTGCTAAGGTTAGGTACGTATAGCCCTATTTTTTTCACTTAAAATTCTCCATATCTTAAGATTTTCCATCTCTTAATTTATCTATAAACGGCTTCAAAGCCTGTTTTGGCGTGTACTTATATGCTTCTTCTATACAATGCTTTTTCATTTCCATAACTTCTGCCGGATGCTCAGCGTAATAAAATAGAATTTCACTTAATGCCGCTACATCTTTAACAGGAATTATCCGTCCTGTTTTGCCATCTTCTATAATCTCAGCATTACAATTCCATTCAGAGGCGATTACTGGCAACCCCGAAGCAAATGCATCAATCAATGTGCCTGGAAATCCCTCTCCATTGTGATAAGTTGGGAAAAGTAACAGGTAGTAATGTTTTAAGACTTCAGTACTTTTACGATAATCAACCAATCCCTTATAATGAATATATGGAGGAAACTGGGTCTTTAATTTGTCAAATCGTTCTATGTAAGCTTTATCCGGTATTCCGAATATATCCAACTCATATACCACTTTTCCAAGTTTCTTATTTAATAATTTGACTGCCTCAATTGCATTTTCGATACCTTTCTCTTTGCATATTCTAGAAAATGTACATAGTTTAAAAGGTTTTTCTAACCTATGATTTATTTCTTTATCTGAAGTTAAATTTAGTGTTTTAAAATTAGGTAAATAAACACAGTTTTCGATTTTTAAGGCTTTATATTCATTAACTAACCCATGCGATTCCAAATAAATCATCTTACATCGCTTTGAAAACAAACGCAAAATCCAACTTTTTTTTAGGTGGTTTTGCCTAAACCCTCCTATAACAAAATCGAAAATATCCCGATTATAAATTTGATTTAATAAAACAAGCATGGGCAACAGAACTTTATAACCCCTTGATGAAACAATTAATACTACTTTTTCACTATTTCTTAAGGTATTATTTATCATTCTTATAAGCTTAAAAATATTTCTTGTTATTTTAAAGGTATCTAAAACACAAAGATTTGATGTATATTCGCGGATAATAAAGTTGTACAATTCCTTTGTTTTTACAGTCTGTCCATCCGAAAAGTCCCTATCGCCACCAAAATGACCTATCATAGCAACCTTATGCATAATTCCTCCAAATTCTTAAAGTATAAGCATCAATTCAGGAAATAAATTTTAGTTTCAAATCCTCTTTATCAAGAACTTCAATTTTCCGCTAGGCATTCTTTCAAGTCTTTCTACAGTTTTCCAAGTTACTATCATATCCCCCACAAACTCTTTAGCCGTTTCTAGAACAAGCCTCATAGACTCTTCGACGAAGTTGAAATCCGGAACCACATTTATAACAATTTCATCTCTCGAAACTTGAATTATCTGGCTTTCTTTAATTCCGACAGCTGGTTTGACAATCATCGTCAACCTCGTGATTTTCCTACCATTCTTAGTAAGAATATAATCCTCCACTCTGCCAATAATCTTAGATAAGTACGGGGTTTTTATTCCACAACCACAATCATTATGATGCATAATGCCTAAATCCCCAGTAGCATATCTAATAAATGGATAATTAGCGCTATTAAGATCCGTAACAACAATCTCTCCATCTTCCCCGTCAATAACTTTTTCACCATTACTATTAATAATTTCCACATAATGGGTCGACAATATATGGAAATTACCTTTTTGGCACTGAACAGCACACATACCCACTTCGCCTAGTCCGTAGGTTTGATAGACTGGACAATTAAACGCTTTCATTATCGTTCTCTGCTGTTCCATAGATAGGCCCTCACTATCGGTCACAATAGCTTTAAATTTATCAAACGTTACCTTATGTTCTACCATCAATTCAGCTAATGCGAACCACCCCGATGGAAATCCTGTAGCAAAATCTGCATTTACTCTATTAAACGCTAGTAAATAATCCGTATAACTTTTTTCAGAGATATGGTAGGTGCTGCATTGAAGTTGCTTATATTTATCAATATACAACCAATATGGTGGCTTTTTTCGATCGAAGTGAGCTACTTTGACACCAGAAATTCGGACACGCTTTTTGTTTAAATCACATCCGCAATATTTATAGTAACTATCATAACTCAATCGTTCACTAGAAATGCTGTTTTTATCTCTGTAATACTTTAATGGGGTTCCGGTTGATCCACTTGATGAACCATTCCAAAGTTCTTTTTTATTTCTAATCTTTTTTGATATTAGCACTTCTCGATTTAATGAAATTATTCTCTTGGTTAATAAAGGTATTTTTTCAAAGTCTTCAACAGAGTTAACTTCATGCTCCTTTAGAAAGCTATAGTATTTAACATTACATGATGCCTGTTTAAGTAAAGTGTTGATTTTATTAATATCAAAATTGAATTTTTCATTGACCAAACTTTTACCATAATCAACTTCAGCTGAACCATTACTAGAATCCTCAAATCTACGATAGCGATCTCTTCTTACTGCTTCGATATTTGCAAAAACTCTTTTTAAAATGAAAGGAGAGTTAAGGTAGATCCTAAGCAAGGAGTTATTCAAAAAACCACCTCACCAAAATATTATTGTAATATTGTGTAAATCATTTTAATAATTCAGTATAGATTTCACGCAATATTCTTTTGCAATTCTACTGTTCACACTTTAGTTTATCTATCTAGTACTTTCTGCTTTTTCCCAGAATGGCTTAGTCCTTTCAGTCAAAGTGTTATACACACCTACCCATTGGGCTGCTATCGTCATACAGTAGTAGTAAATCATGGTCAGCTGTTTATTATTGGCTTTTGTAACCCCTCTAATAATCCCTAAAAGGTAGAACAGTACTTGTGCGGTAAAAGTTACAGCATATAACCAGGACTCTTTAATTAAGAATACATTCGTCACGAATACTATCAAGTGGGAAAGCCATAATAGATACCTACATGTTCTGTGGCCGAAGTAAAAATACGAAAACCATCTATACTTAAAAATATTAAGGATGTTTATATCCGGCAATATGTGTTTAAGTATGATTCGACTCATTCTGACCTTTCGGTTAAATTCATCCTTGATTACCTCACCGGCTTTTTCATAGGCTATAGCATCATGGTTACAAATCGCTCGTTTACCTTGTAACGCGTAAAACAACGGCATAGCACTGTCATGGCACTGAATTGGATTAAAGTCATAATAATCACTTGTCCTGCATGCATAGATTGCACCATTTCCTGCTGTGATGGTCTGTATTCTTCCTTCAATTTCCCGGGCTGCAAGATCGTTATCCCAATACCTCGACTCTGAAATGCTGACCTCATTTACATATTGATTAACAATTGATAATCTCCCTGTCACATAGGCGATATTATTTGAAGTGAATGCTGCCATTAATTCCTTAATTGAATTCTTGTCCATCATTGCGTTAGCGTCTGTCATAACCAGATACTCGGTAGTAACTGTCTTTTGGGCTTCATTCTGAGCATTTGTTTTACCTTTACGTAATATAACTTCAAATAATCTGATTCTCCTTTCGTTATGTTCTTTTATAAACTTCGTTACAATTTCATTTGTCCTATCAGTGCTATTATCGGAAGAAACCAAAAACTCAATTTTTTCCTGCGGGTAATCTAGTTCTAGAATGTTGTTCATCTTTTCCAGAATAACTTTCTCTTCATTATGGGCTACAACCATAACCGTTACGGTCGGCTGAATTGAATAATCTTTTTTCAGTTGCTCCCCTTTATATAATCTATCAATCAGCTTCAGTGATAATGGGTATCCTACCATTGCCCACACTATAATAAAGCCGCTTGAGTAAAAAAGAGTTTTTAATAGTAGACCCATTATCTTCTCTCCTAAACATCTTTGTCTTATCTTCTCCGTTGGGACCTATACAGCTCTGCATAGACATCTCAAATTATTTTTGCTGCTTTGCTACATTAGCTAAACCCTATGTTAAAATCCTAGGCTAACAACCACTGTGACATTCAACGATAATTCAAGTGAATATAAAGCTCTAACTCAATTATTCCCTCACAGGCATCCTCCCTACAAGCAAATTAGCGCTAGCATTTATAATCACGCTGCCTAGCTTGTCCCTCCTAACTACGCCCCCGATGACAAGTTATACATGCAAGAAAAAACCTCAGTAAACCGATGATCTACTCCTTAAACTTAGTCATTTTTTAATGCCTTTGCAGGAACCCTACAACAACCGTATTCTCATCAACACATATTATGGAACGCACCCCAATCTCAACATATTTTGACAGCCTTACAGTAGGGTGTATTATGCTAAAATATTTAACCCTTAAGATTGTTAACTGTCGGATAACTGTTGTATCCTCGTATTCCCAATTGTGCTGATCAACTATCTCTTTAGGTCGGTCTTTTTCAATTCCCTAGCAGGCACCTTCGCAACAAGCAAATTATCACCAACATCTCTAATCACAGTAGCCCCTGCTGCAGCAACGCTTCCTTTCCCTACATGAACATTATTCACAACATTAGCGCCCATACAAATCCAAGTATAGTCCCCAACAGTCACAGTCCCACCTAACCGCGCTCCAGGTGATAAGTGAACACCTACACCGAGCACGCAGTCGTGATCAACAGACGCACCCGTGTTAATGATTCCACCCACCCCAATATGTGCATCTGCATTAACAACAGCTCCCGCCATTATGACCGTCCCAATTTCAATATGAGCAGATTTGCTAACATACGCAGCAGGGTGAATTAAACAGGGTATCTTATAACCTATCTCCCTAAGATAGGTTATAAGCCTAACTCTTGACCGATTGTTCCCAAGAGCCACAAATGCTTCAGAAAACTTATGAACAAAACTACCAGCATCACTAAATGTTCCAATAACTGGACATGACCCTAGGATGGATTCCTCAATAACTTTTTCATCATCATCTAAAAATGCAATTGTCGTATATATTCCTAATGACAAGGCACACTCTGCAACTACCTTGCCATGTCCACCAGCACCCAAAATAAGAAGTTTGCCCAAGGTACACTCACTAGCCTTTCAGACTTTTTGTTGCCACGCCAAACTCTTCCATCGTCTGACTCTTAGATTGATTTACACCTCGTGTGCCCAGAATCACCGCCAATGTGCCTAGGAAAATCTTCAAATCAGTCAAAAACGAAATGTTTTTTACATACCACAAGTCATATTCAAACCGCGTTTCCCAATCTATTCCATTGCGCCCATTGATCTGGGCCCAACCAGATATTCCCGGTGTTACATCATGACGGCGCATTTGTTCCGGAGTATAACGCTCAAGATATTGAATTAACAAAGGTCGAGGACCAATGAAACTCATATTTCCTCTTAATATATTTAATAACTGAGGTAGTTCGTCGATACTGAGCTTTCTTAACATCATACCGACTCGAGTCATACGTTCCATATCGGATAGGGGGTGACCATCTTTCTCCGTTTCCAAACGCATAGTCCGAAACTTATAGATTGTAAAGATAACTCCATCTTTACCTGGACGCTCTTGCTTAAAGAGCACTGGACCTTGCCCCCCACATTTTATAGCAACAGCTGCACAGAGCATGATGGGAGATATTACAATCAACAAAATCAACGAAAAGATAAAGTCCATAACCCGCTTAATCTTAATGTATTTCATAGCGTCGCTACACTCCTAGATCACATCTTCCCACAATTTCTTCAGCCGCGTTTCACGATCCGCAATAGATGCATATCGAATAGCTCGCTTTACCTCATCCACGACGATATCGACTTGTTCCTCGGTAATACTATTAAAGAATGGAATAGCTAAAGTGCCGCTCGCAACGCGTTCTGTAATCGGAAAATCCCCCTCCTTATAGCCAAACATTTCCCGATAAAAAGGCTGAAGATGAATCTCCGTAAAATAAGGCCTGCATCCAATTCCCCGACCTAAGAGTGTTTCCATAACGACATTCCGATCAATCCATGATTCAAATCGTATTACGAACACAAACCAACTCATTTTTACTCTCTCGTCAACTGTCGGAAGAATAACCCCTTCAACCTCTTTAAATCTTTCCATATATGCGTCTGCAACGCGTTGACGAGCAGCGAGAATCTCATCAATACGCTCTAATTGTGCAATACCAAGTGCGCAACTAATATCATTCATTCGATAGTTGTAGCCTAACCGAACATGATTAAGCCACTGAGTATCAATTCCACGTCCTTGATTCCGTAGACTATAACATAACTTCGCAAGGTTTTTGTTGTTTGTAACAACGATTCCACCCTCACCTGTAGTCATTTGCTTATTCGGATAAAAGGCAAAGACACCGGCCTCAGACATTGTTCCAGCTTTCTTACCATTCCACTCAGCCCCAATCGCCTCACAGGAATCTTCGATAATATGCAAGCCATATTTTAGAGATATCTGTCTGATGTCAGTCATGTTCACAGGTTGTCCAAAAATATGGACCGGCAAAATCGCTTTTGTTTTCTCCGTGATCTTTGATTCGATTTGGGATGTATCCATGTTATAGGTATTTTCATCAATATCGATAAACACTGGTTTCGCACGTTCAAACAACATGCAATTACTTGAGGAAATAAAACTGAATGGTGTAGTAATAACTTCATCGCCATCTTTTATTCCTAACCCAGCTATAATCATATGTAAACCACTAGTCCCACTATTGCATGCTATGGCATACTCCGTTCCTGAATAAGCCGCCATTTTCTCCTCAAATTCTCTTAATTTAGGCCCTAAGCTCAAGAAATTTGAATCTAAGACAGCTAGTACTGCTTGCTTTTCTCTCTCTGTGATATCCGGTCTTGACAACGGAATCATCTAAAAATCCCTTCCTCCCTTTAAATTTGTTAATTAAACTATATTGAAAATTGAGTTTTGTTTATTGTGTTTTTTCCCTTGAAGCTGTTGAAACCCAGACACAACCCCACTCAACTCCTGCTCAATCTCCTCCCTCGTTAAAAACGAACCCCTCTCCCTAATCAACTGAACTAATAATTCAACTCCCGCAATATCTACCGCGCTCGGCTTTGCCACAAAAATCCTTTGATGCTTCGTACTTGTCCTCCCCTCCTCTGCTGTGAGTAACTCTTCGTACAACTTCTCTCCAGGACGTATCCCTGTGAATTCAATCCTAATATCCACATCCGCCTCAAGCCCTGACAACCTAATTAGATCCCTTGCCAAATCAATAATTCTAACTGGCTTTCCCATATCAAGAATGAAGATCTCCCCGCCTTCGGCCATTGCTCCAGCTTGAATAACGAGTTGAGCCGCCTCCGGAATCGTCATAAAGTAACGAACCATCTCTGGATGAGTCACTGTCACTGGGCCGCCTTTGGCAATCTGCTTCTTAAACGTAGGTATGACACTTCCTCGGCTTCCCAAGACATTACCAAATCGCACAGCAACAAAACGTGTCTGAGATTGCAGATCTAAGCTTTGAATAATCATCTCTGCCACTCGTTTTGTAGCCCCCATAACACTCGTTGGATTGATGGCTTTATCTGTAGAAATAAGTACAAACGTTTTTACTCTGGTCAAATCCGAGATTTCTGCAACATTATAGGTACCTAAAATATTGTTCTTCAAAGCTTCCTCTGGATTTCGTTCCATCAGCGGGACATGCTTATGGGCAGCCGCATGAAAGACTACGCCGGGTCTATATTTCCAGAAAACCAGTTCAACTTTTTCACGATCTTTAACATCTAAAATTTCCGTTATTACATTTATATCTGAAAATTCCGAACCCAATTCTTGTTCGATATCAAAAATACTATTCTCCCCTCGCCCAACAAGAATGAGTTTTTCAGGGTTAAACCTGCATATTTGCCGACATAGCTCTGATCCAATGGATCCGCCGGCCCCCGTAACCATGACTGTTTCTCCTGCCAGATAACCTGCTACTTCATCGATATCCAGGTTAAGTTGATCTCTTCCTAACAAATCTTCAATCTCCACCTGACGAATTTGCAAAGTATCGATCTGCCCGCTAAAAAAGTTATAAATACCAGGCACAATCTTGATAACGGCACCACTTTTTTCGCAAATCTTTGCAATATCTCTTATAACAGCACCTGGAGCTGAAGGCATTGCTATAATTACTTCTTCTACCTTATGTGATTTAACAACGTGTGGGATATCCTTCCTCGTTCCCAGAATAGGAATACCCATTAGTTTAAGTTTCTGTTTTTGCAGAGAATCATCGATGATCCCAATGGGATACCCTTCTCTATAATTGCTATTTTTAAGTTCCCGAATAGCCAATGCCCCCGCATCTCCTGCACCTATGATCAGAACTCTCTTAGGTATACCTGGAATCGGAATAGTTAAAACAGCATCATCTATTATCCTCAAGATTAAACGTGACCCACTTATCATAAAAGTGGTTGTCAGCCAAAATAATACTGCTACTGTATTTGGATACCGCATTGGCGCTAAGAAATATACCACCAGTACCACACTACTTGTTCCAACAAAAACCGCAAATATAACTGAAAGGAGTTCGCTTATACTTGCATACTGCCAAAGCCGATTATACAAGCCAAAGAATGAAAAGATTAATAGATATATAAGCGTACCTGCCCAAGCGGTATGATAATAAGTCCAGTAATATTCCCTCGGGATATTACCTTCAAAGCGTAGATAAAAACTACCTATTGCAGCCAGGTTAATAAGGGCCGCATCAAGTAAGATTAAAACTAAGGAACTCCGGCTAAATTTCATTGTGGGACCTTCCTTTATAATCTAAGTAACTATTCCGGTTTAATGGGTTTTTGCATAAAGAGCTGCTTGCGTACGCCGACTAAAACCGAGTTTAGCCAGCACCTGGCTAACATGTTTTTTGACTGTACTCTCAGAAATAAATAATTGCTGAGCGATGTCCTTATTCGTTAATCCAACTCCGAGTGCTCTAAGTACCTCTCGTTCTCTTGGCGTTAACATATTCGAATCATTCATTTTCGATTGATTCACAACGAGGTCCATTATCGCAGGATCGTAATACTTCCGACCTTTACTTACTAAGCGAAGAGCAGAAATAATTTCCTCGGGCATTGCATCCTTTAAAATATATCCGTCAATGCCCAGTTCACTAGCACGTCGAAAATCCTCCGGATCGAATGAAGCGGTTAACACTACACATTTACATCTTGAGCCTAGCCTTTTGATCTCTAACAAGATTTCTAAGCCGCATTCATCTTTAAGTTTTAAATCCAAAATGATGATATCCGGATCCGATCGTCTAATCAGATCTAAAGCTTCCTTCACAGAAGAAGCTTGACCTACGAATTCGAACCCTTCTTCCAGCCCCAAGATTGCCATTAATCCTTGTCTTGATAATGGAAAACCATCTATAGCTATAACCGTCAAAAAACTAACCCTCCCATGAAACAAGTATCCTCTAAGATAATCTAATCGACATAGTTACGGGTCCCTTTTATACGATACCTTTGTGTTAATTATTGTTTATTTTTTAACCTTTTTCCTCACTCAAACGAACTCCTTTTAACTACTCGAAAGCATAGATACGTCTTATACAAAAGGAGTATTCTTAACATCATAATGAGGTATATGGATTACACTTAAGTACCATTTATCACTTCAATATCATCCCAATCAAACAATAAGGGCCCCTATATACGGAACTACGCGTGCTAATTGAATTAATATCACTCATCAATTAGTACCCTTCATGGCACAAAGAATATTGTAACTTTGCAAATTAGCTTAACTATTCTTATGCGGCCTTGCATAAAGTGCAGCCTGAGTTCTACGATGGAGACCAAGTTTAGCTAAAATCCGGCTCACATGCTTCCTAACCGTATATTCCGTAATGAATAACCGTTCTGAAATATCTTTATTACTTAAACCTGCTCCGATTGCCGTTAGAACCTCCTGCTCTCTTGAGGTTAGTTGCTCAACATACTGATTTTGTATTTTAAGAACCCATTCAATAACTTCCGGGTCATAGTATTTTCTTCCTCGCGCCACTGAACGAACAGCGTTTAGAATTTCCTCTGGCATTGCATCTTTTAGAATATATCCATCTATGCCTAACTCATTAGCTCGTATAAAGTCCTCAGGCTCATGTGACGATGTCAAAACCATATACTTACAGCTAGTATTTAATTTCCTCATTTCCATTAAGATATCTAAACCGGATTCGTCCTTAAGCCTCAAATCGAAAATCACTATATCTGGACATAGCTTTACAATGACATCCCTTGCTTCGTTAACTGAAGCAGCCTCACCTACAAATTCTAATCCGTCTTCTGACTTCAAAATTCTTATAAGTCCCTGTCTCGATAATGGAAAGTTATCAACACATACAAACCTCACAATTCATCGTCCCTCCTAAGGACTATTTGCCTTTATTAACAATCTCGCACGTTCCACCTTAAATTACGAAAGCATAAGAATTGAAATTTGACTCTACGTCTATTATTAATTATTTCTGTCTTTTAATCGTCATACGTTTGCATAACTTCAAATGACCAATTAGGTACTGTTTTCGGTATACAGACGTAGATTATCTCCGCCAGTTATTAGAACAGAAACTATACTTTAGTAGTACCATTACAATGCCCAATGCCTTGAATAATTGGATAACACAAAAAAGCCAATGCTCAGGCAGTGGCTTTTTTACTCATCAATATCAGATTACACTAATAAACTTCCAAGTTTATGTTTATTTGCATAAAGCGCTGCCTGTGTACGACAGCTTAGTCCAAGTTTACCGAAAATTTGGCTAACGTGTTTTTTAACGGTATATTCGGAAATGAATAGCTGCTCAGCTATGTCTCTATTACTTAAACCTTTACCCAACGCTGCCAGAACCTCTAGTTCCCTAGACGTTAACTCTTCAATATTATGCTGCAGGTTTTCTTTCTTCATTACAATTTCCATAATAGACGGATCGTAATACTTTCTCCCCTTACTGACCAGCCGAACAGCATTAACTATTTCCTCTGGCATAGCGTCTTTTAGAATATACCCATCAACACCAAACTCAGACGCACGTTTAAAGTCATCCGGATCTAATGAAGAAGTTAATATAACAACTTTGCAATCACTATCTAACTCTTTGACTTCAGAGATAATATCAAAACCGCTCTCATCCTTTAGCTTTAGGTCTATAATAATAATCTCTGGTTTTAATCTGAAAATAACTTCACGTGCTTCCTTAACACTGGAAGCTTCCCCCGCAAACTCAAACTCACTTTCTAACCCAAGAACTGCCATAAGACCCTGTCTTGATAATGGATAATCATCAATTGACACTACGTTCATAATGCTTCCTCACCATACGTTTTTTACAATATACATTCCGATGAACAATCTACATTTGGACGCATAGTCTATCCACTGCCACAAAGTATTCCAAACGTCTAATTGTTCAGCCATTTTATAACACCTCTAGTTTGCATTTATTTTATTTCATTTTAAGAAATCACGTCATGACGAAATTAAGATGGAGAATATTTTTATTCTAAAATATTTCTCTGGCTCAATGCATGAGAGAGAGGATATTCGCGGTATTCCACCTGGGATGAAAGGGTCTGGATATCCGTCCGGTGCACTTTACGAAACGCCGAAGGATAGGTATGAAAGTATTGTCTAAAATATTTAACTAAATATTTTGTATCAGAAAATCCGCACGCCATAGCAATATCGATTATCCGTGCATCCGTACTTAACAGAAGCTTTGCGGCATATGCGCATCTACTGTAATATAATAATTCCAGAAAGGTTAATCCGAATTTATCCTTTATATCATGACTTAAATGCTGCAAGCTGACGCCTACCTCAACGGCCAGTTCTTTCAGCCTCAACTGTACATCAAGATCGCTGATTGCATATTTAGCTATTTGCTTGAGCCTATTTACAAGCTTTTCAGTAAAGGGTGTAGTTCCATAACCCCAGCGCAGAAAATCAAAATTATAGGTAAGATAGTCCAGCATGTCCACCAGAATACTTTCGATATTTTGTTTATGCTCTCCACGGGGATTATCCATTAACGCCGATGTCAGCAGGGCAGTATATCTCCTAAGTTTTTTATATTTTTGTGGTGCTTCCGTTTCATGGTAAGCGGAGCAGCAGTAAAAAAACAGATATTCGTCATCCGGCAGGACGCTGCTGCAGAAACATCCATCAATTTGTATAAACAGAATTTTATTATCCTCATGAGTTTTTGTGATACGGTGAAGCTCGCCCATGTTTACGATTGCAATATCATTTTCATGCAGCGTAAGGTTGTGATCGCCAACATCGATATTGATTGACCCCTTCAGCACCTGAATAATTTCCAGCGTATCATGCCAGTGGTAGGGATATTGACATCCTCTGACATATGCTTTGACTGATATTCCATTTTCAAATTCAATTTTTTCGGGACGCACAGCCATAACCACCTCAGTTTTATCCGCTTTTCAACATAGTGATCCCCGCACTTTCATTTGGCAAAACGATTCTTATCAGGGTACCTTGCCCCAAGTGAGTTTCAATAGATAAGATTGCATTAATGGAATGAGCTAAACTAGTCATATTGATTAACCCTAAACCCTGGTGCTCATCGGCGCTATTTATCGGTTCAAAACCTTTCCCATCATCTGTAATCGTTAAATGTAATTCCTCTCCTATATTCATGAATTCAACCGTTAAATTTTTACATCGGCCATGTTTCAAGGCATTATTTGCTGCTTCGTGAATAATCCGATACAACGCTCGAGCCTGTTGTCCTCCAAGGTCTACATCCATTTCACTAATTACTAAAGAGACGGAAACCCCATGAAGTCTTTCGACCTCATAGAGGTAGCGTTTTATCTGCTGGAGCCAATCTTTATCAGAAGTAACTTTGAGTGAGTAGATTATTGAACGAAGCTCGCTGAGCGCTTGATTAACTGTACTTGTGATAAGCTTAAGTTGTTCACGATCTTTTATATCTACTTTTTCGGACTTTGCTAAAGCAGACGTGGCACAAACAGCGCTAAAAAGACGTCCAGAACTAAGGTCGTGAATTTCCTCACCTATGCGTTTTCGTTCCGCTTCAATCATCGATTTTACTGCCCTGTTATCTGTGTCCACCCGCTCATAGATAATTGCACTCCATTCCGCAAGGAGTCTGACGTTTTGGTGGAGTCTTTCCTTGAACTTGGCACTAGTGGCCTCATCCCAAAATACTCCTATAAATCCATAAAAACATGTTGCCGTTTTAACTGGGGCTAAATAATACCATGTATCTCCGAATTGAACTAATGCAGCTTCTTCTTCATTTCGAAGATTATCCCAAACTTGTCCTGATTCATTTGCAATAACGACTTCTTGGCGTTTGTTTTCAGGTGTTAGCAGGATTGAGTTTTTATCTCCATTTTGTGAATAGAGCCATACAAAAGCCGAATCAACTCCCGATATTTTGATTATATACTCGCACAATTCACGTGTAATATCAGATGTACTATTCGAACTTTTCTGAAAATCAATTGAATGATAAAACTGTATAAGTTCATTAACTGCCGACTCGAATTTAACGTTTGATTGACGAAGAGCTAAGGTATGTTCACGCATGTTGTTAAGTTCAATCAACATACCAGTTATAATTTCTGCCAGCACATAAATGAGGATTATCTTAAGTATTTTGTTAGTTAAGGAAATCGATTCATCCACCCATAGGTAATTAACTGTAAGAACAAGCCAACAGAGATTACCTATCATACGGATCTCATTATTCGTTATCTTTCTCACCCCCATTCTACCTTCCCATTTCATTCATGGACCCGAATCGTAAACGGCACACTCAAATATGAGTGTGCCGGTTTCACGTTTGACTCCTTGCAATTCTTCGTGACCAATTATAAACTGCAATTCATTGTCTCACACGTACATGCCATTAAAATCCCATAACCCTTCTGAATGTGTAAAAATACACCCATCTTAAACACGACGTATTTCTCGCAATCTTCTAATAATACTATTATAATTTACGAAACTTCTTTGTCAACCATTTATTTCCACCAGCATTTTTCTCTATTCGCTTTTTTCGGAGGTTTTCTGCTTTCTCTTTCGCTTAAATCACAAATTTTGTTTTTGTTTTTGTTTCATTATTCTTATATCTACATTTTCCGACCCGGATATAGCTTCTGATTATACCTGGCTCTATGTATCAGGGCCTCACGCGGTATAGTACTGAAGTATACTTTTCTACCCAAAAGTAGACTCAATATTTCACCTCAATAATACCGCTAAAAGCGCCTATTTGGCTATCTCTAGTTAACCCTATGTAGGACGATTAATACGAAAAACTAACAGATAATAGACATAAAGTTAAATCTTTTTCTAGGAGCAATTTATGAAAGTGTATGAAAGAAGAATTATTTTTGCTTCGGGTATTCTTTTTATTTTGAATGCACTCGATGGACTATTAACTTTTTGGGGGCTGAATCTAAAGGTTATTGAAGAGGCTAATCCATTAATGCGGGGTCTTATCACTATGAACCCTAGTAGTGTCATTTGTGCTAAGTTATTACTCCCCCTATTTATGGGAGTTATTTGTTGGATAGCACGAGAACAATCGCAACGATTAGTTAAATATTCACTTAGTCTGGTCTTAGTGATTTATTTATTGACAAATCTGCTGCATCTTTATTGGTGGTTAAATTTGTAGCGAAAACCAGATCTGATAACACAAAAAAGCCAATGCTCAGGCAGTGGCTTTTTTACTCATCAATATTAGATTACACTAATAAACTTCCAAGTTTATGTTTATTTGCATAAAGCGCTGCCTGTGTACGACAGCTTAGTCCAAGTTTACCGAAAATTTGGCTAACATGTTTTTTAACGGTATACTCGGAAATGAATAGCTGCTCAGCTATATCTTTATTACTTAAACCTTTACCCAACGCTGCCAGAACCTCTAGTTCTCTAGACGTTAACTCTTCAACATTATGCTGCAGGTTTTCTTTCTTCATTACAATTTCCATAATAGACGGATCGTAATACTTTCTCCCCTTACTGACCAGCCGAACAGCATTAACTATTTCCTCTGGCATAGCGTCTTTTAGAATATACCCATCAACACCAAACTCAGACGCACGTTTAAAGTCATCCGGGTCTAATGAAGAAGTTAATATAACAACTTTACAATCACTATCTAACTCTTTGACTTCAGAGATAATATCAAAACCGCTTTCATCCTTTAGCTTTAGGTCTATAATAATAATCTCTGGTTTTAATCTGAAAATAACTTCACGTGCTTCCTTAACACTGGAAGCTTCCCCCGCAAACTCAAACTCACTTTCTAACCCAAGAACTGCCATAAGGCCCTGTCTTGATAATGGATAATCATCAATTGACACTACGTTCATGATGCTCCTCCCCCATACTTTTTTACTAGTGATCTTCGCGCTTTTATTTAACCCGACTTTCGCCAGACCTAGGTCTAAATCGCCTGGGTTTTCCTTTGTATTAATTAACTATGATTGTACGAGAATACGTTACAACCAACAAAAAAACTCAAACTAAATATGTGACGCATTGTCTAGTAGCGTCTTACCGAGTTACCGAAGTCTCTTGGTCTAAACTGGCAAAGGTTAAGAGACTTCATTAGCGGGTCAAGCTTCCCTATTCAAGCAAAATAGATTGGTTTCCCAGGCGACTTAGCAAGCTATGAAGCATTAAAGATTGATTAAACCTGAGCCCCGATAACAGAAAAAACAAACCGTACCATTAAACCAATAGAGGATAACATAGAAATCATTATTTCCGAAAGACAGTGGCTGACCAATCCAATTCCGTACAATATCTTTCACCGGCATCTAAAATCAAACTATCCCCACCAATTTCATTGAGGATTGCGCATAGCTCTTTTTTCAACAATCGTTTGAGGTTCACTAGCATTTACATCAATCCTTTAATCATTCAGTTTACCTTAAATTCTCTAAAGTAAGCTGTGACCCGGTATAACTGTACCAATTCTAATCTCTTTATTTTACGACCTTTTTGCGAAAGATACATCGGCCAAAGGTATGAGATACCGATCCCTACATTAAATAAAGCTTTGTCAACACGTTCACTTTGGTGAAACTCAAGGTCGGGGCAGAGTAAATTGATATTGTATACTATAAACGAGCAAAATTGCTTCCAATCTTTTACCAAAAATAAATAGAGACCAACGGCTTCCTTCTGTGGTATAAAATAAGTCTACCACAACAAATCCATCTCAAGGAGGAAGCAGATGTCTCTGGACCTTATCTTACCAAATAACGAAGCGATGTTCAATTTCTTTAAAAGCTAAACTATGTTTATCCTGAGAAACAAAGACTAAAATCTTTCATTAAGACACAGACCTATGAAGTCATGAGGAAAAAAGCTTTATATAACAATAAGAGTGTGAAATCAGGAATACTCCCTTAAGATTTCACGCTCTGGCTTATTTTTCCCCAAAGATTGAAAAGGGGCTACCTTTTCGTATAGAATCATACCAAAAATTCTTCCACAGCACATCATACCTAGGTACAGTAAAGGACGTTTTGTGCTAATCAGTTATCTTTGTTGTGTTTCGGCGTGCTCTTGGAAAGGGATAAGGCTTTCTAATTCCTAATTCCATAAAAGCTCTCCTGATGTTCTCGTGGACGCGTGCTCCAGAGAAAGGTTTCTTACTTTTACCGAATCTTTCGTTTATTTTTTGTAACTCTTGGAAGGAACTATAGGAGATACGGGGAATTTAGATCATAGACTAATAGCTTCTTTGTAGAAAGCTTACTCATATTTATGATGAGGTGATTAACCAATAATGGAAGAAGCAGCATACAGCCCCGTATTGATAAGAACGAAATACAGCAAGCCTGGGGGCGGCTCTTATCTGATTCCGCGTCGGCGCTTACATCGGAGATTGGGTAATTCACTTAACCATAAGGTTACCACAGTGACGGCACCTGCCGGCTATGGCAAAACCTCTGCCGTCCTCGAATGGCTGGCACAGGCTGGGCTGCCGGCAGCCTGGCTGTCGGTCGATGCTGAAGACAATAACCCCAGGGTATTCTGGCGTTATATCTGTGCAGCTCTCGATGAAATTGCCCTGGGGATAGGCAAAGAAACAGAATATGTCTTCTCATCCTATGAACTGCTCAAAGCCAATATTCATTTGAGTATCCTGATCAACAAACTCTTGGAGCAGGAATCCGACTTCCTGCTCGTGCTCGATGACGTTCATTGGCTGACAGATCCTGCAATTTTGCAGGGGTTATCCTATTTAATCAGCTATCTTCCGCCCAAAATGCATCTGATCCTCATCAGCAGGATCGAGCCCAAGCTGAATCTCACCAAGCAGGGGATAAAATCCCAACTGGTCAGAATCACTTCCGAAGATTTGCGCTTTCGGAACGAAGAGTTTTTTCAGTTCTATCAGACAAGAGGTTTTATGATGGATCAGGCGGCTCTGCAAAAGGTCGAAAGTTATACCGAAGGCTGGGCGGCAGCTTTGGTGGCTATCGCCATGTCCATGGAGAAGGATATGGTAAACCATAAAACCATGGAGGGGCTGACCCACTGCAGGCGGGATATCGGTCAATATCTCCAAACTGAAGTTATCGACTCCTGGCCGGAAGAAATGAAGTCCTTTGCTTTGCAAACCTCCATTTTGGACATACTCAGCGAATCCTTATGCAACGCTGTCACAGGGGACAATACGGGCAGCCGGATGCTGCGGGATATGTATGAGAAGAATGGCTTCCTGATTGCGCTGGATGATGAGAAACATGAGTATCGCTGGCATAAACTATTTAAAGACATCTTGTCTAAACAACTGATAAAGTCTGATCCGGGCATAGTTTCAGAGTTGCATATCAGGGCTGCAACCTGGTACAAAGAGTATGGTTTTAATGTCAAGGCCTTTGAACACTATCTGCAGGGTACTTCCTATGAAGAGGCCGTTAGCCTTTTTGAACAAAAAGTAAAGGTACCCTTCATAACTAACAATGAATTTGTCTGGGCATTCTCCTGGATAGAGAAACTGCCTGAAGCTTATAAGGATAAAAGCTTTAAGATTGCCGGCATGTATGTCATGTATTATGCGCAAATAGAACTTTTCGCCTTATCCAGACAATGGTTAGCCAAAATGGAAGGATTATTGGCTGCCCAACCTTACGCTTCTAATCAAGAACTGAGCAACTTTGCCAGGACATTATTCACGTTATGCGAAGCAAATCTTCTCATCAGAGAAGGTAAGATCGCAGAGCTTTTTGCGAAAGTGAAGTTGGCCGCTGAAGTCAACGCTGGGCAGACTTATAAAGTGCTTGACTACTTGGACTTAAATTTGATGGACATCTACTTTTGCCGCTGCCCGTTTCATTCATTGTCACAGTTGTTTAAGGAAAATCAGAATAGATTTCGGGAAATGATTGGAAATTACCGAACCATGATTGCCCGAAATCCCGGGTATGCTCACCTGTTAGTCGGGGAATACCTTTATGAAAGCAACCGGCTGGAAGAAGCCCTCCCCTATCTGGTGCAAGCACTGGACGAGGCGCAGTCTGCCAATTGCCCGGGTGCCCTTGTGCCAACCATGGTCTGTCTGGCCCGTATGAAAAAAGTCAAGGGGGATATGACAAGTGCCCATGAAGTCCTGGAGGCTTGTGAAAAAAAACTTGAGCACAGCGGTAAAGTACACTGGAATTATCTTCTTCAAGCCTTCCGAACTCGTCTGTATCTTGATTCCGGGGATATGGAAAAAGCGGAGGAGTGGTTTAACAGCGCCAGACTTGACAGCTACATGGAGATAAGCAAAACCCGGGAATTTGAACTGATTGTCTATGCCCGGGTATTAATGGCCATGGGTCGGATCTATGACGCCGAGCTGCTGCTGACAAGGCTTCTCGCCTTTACAAAACTTAAGGCAAGGCGGCACAGTATGGTAGAGATATTGAACCTGCTGGCGATGCTGTACTATCAAACTAATAAAATGCCCCAAGCCGTAAATTATCTGGAAAAATCCCTAAGCATAGGGAGGGAAGCCGGGTATGTCAGGAGTTATCTTGACGAGTCTGATCTCATGATGAACCTGTTGCGATACTGCATAATAAAATGGGGAGACGGGGAAAATTACGATACTCCTGAAGCACTGATCGTCTACGCCAAAGAGATTTTCCGGCAAACTCAGAAAAATTTGCCCATGAAGCCGGCTATCTCCAGTGAGGCAACGGCAAAAATGCTGTTAACGAATAAAGAGAAAACGGTGCTGAAACTTCTGCTGGAGGCCTATAGCAATAAAGAGATTGCCCACAAGATGGGAATTACCTTGCGGACTGTCAAATCTCACACCAGCAATATTTATTGCAAACTGGGTGTAACAAGCAGGGCCCAGTGTGTCAAGTTAGCCCGGGAATTGCGGCTTGAGTAAGGCGCGGATGATTATAACTATCCTCCGATAACTATATATAAGTGTTGCAAATCCATAAAAACGATCCTTTCTTGCCTTCAAGAAAGGATCGTTTTTAAACACTTGAGCTGCTTACAACTGTTTTAACTGCTCTCGATATTGCCTTAATTCGTTTTCATCAAAATCGTCAATAGTATCTTGCAATACTTTAAGCATCTTAGATCGATCTTCAGGAATTTTACCAATTACGGGAGTCGCTATTGATACATGATTAGCAAAAACTTTGGTGTTTGTTTCCAGATGTTCGATAAAGCATTTTAATTCTTGAACACGTTCGAATTCGTTGGCTTCAACAAATTCGCCCTTAAGTTTTTGTTCATATAACTCTGTACCCGGTATTAGAGTTAAAGAGGTTATCCCTATACTTCTTGGTTTGAGTTGATTAAAAAATTTGGCCGTTGCCAGAGCACTGATTTCCCCTTTAGTATGACCAGCTAATCCATTTAAATAGATTCCATGATACTCGATTCTGGCTTCCTCTAATCGTTTGCATTGTACCACAGCTTCTTCGGCGGTATTTCCTTTATGGATTCGAGTTAATATCTCATTATGACCGGTTTCAATTCCGATATACAGCTGATTAATTCCCAGAGAACTCAGTATCTTAAGTTCCTCGGTTGTTTTTGATTTGATATTGGTTATCCGAGCATACATGGAAATAGTTTTACAGTGCGGCAGGTATTCTTTAATTTTTCCGGCAATTAGTTTCAGCTGTTCAAAGCTTAAAACAAAGGGATCACCACCGACAAGGTATACCCTTTCAGCATTTGGCCGCAGGTCAAGAACCTCTTTTAAATCTTCCTCTATTTGCTCGATCGGTTCGATACGAAATGGGACATCCTTGTACATGCTGCAAAATGTGCAGCAGTCATGTGAACATCCGACTGTGACTTGCAATAGTATGGTTTTAGCCTCGGCAGGCGGTCTATAGATCGTACCTGTGTAATGCATTTTACCCCCCCCTTTTACCCTCAATGATCATCTTCAACTATATCAAACTTCATTTCACAGAGCAGCAAAAACCGGATTAAGATCAACTATTCGATTATTCAAGATTATTATTAATCTTTACCATATTATAACACATTATCGGTGGGGCCATAAAGTATAGGGATGTCGTTTTCTGCCACGTGTGCCTATCTGAACCTACTTTCCTTGCCGCTAGGCCGCCTCTATGTTATGATAAACCCGACTTTTACAGTTTGAAGAATGCAAAAAGCCCGTAGTTGTTGAAACTGTGGGCTTTTTCTTGATATGAGTGTATCTAAATTTTGTTATGCTAAGGCAATAGTTTTCAAAAACTTATTAAACGCCTCTTGCCGAAAATAGATGTTGTAGCAATCTGTACCATAGGTATCCTGAATTAACTTGTAATCTAGCGCGATTTCATCTTCGTCTGAAAAGGCCAGCGCATCCACAAGGTTGCCTTTCTTGTTACGGATCGTTTGAAACGCGATCGCACCGCCGACATCGTCAAGGTGAATGATGCCGCCCTTCAAAACCCGACATGTTGCGGCATCCAGCGCTCTTGCTATGCGCTCGGCTGACAATGCCTTTTCTCCCATACGGTGCTGAATGATTCGGAGGACGAGGAGTGCGACGAAACAGATCAGGAAATGGGCACGGATATGCTCATTCTTACGGACGAACACAGGTCTGGCATCAAAATCCGTTTTCATCATCCTAAACGACTGCTCTATCCGCCAAAGACCGCCATACACCTGACGCATTTTTCGCTCATCATAGTCAAGTTCGCTGGTAATGATACAAAAATAGCCGTCATATCTCGCATCGTTCTCCGCCTTTTCCAAATCCACGCCGCGCAGCTTTTTCGTAGTTTCCAGAACCTCACCGGTCTTCTTGTCAACGAGGGTTTCTTTGGTATATTCGTCGACGCCCTTTTAATGCCATAGGCATTGTTCTTGACGGAGCGCGCGGCCTTTTCAAGCTTTTCCTCCCGCTTGCGCCTCGCCCTGTCAGCTTCGGCCTTGCGCCAATACAGAAGCACGTTCCTCGTCCGGCGTTCTTTTTTCCGTCCTTGTCTTTTCCCTCATAGTCTTCCGTGAACAGCTTATATCGGTAGGTACCGCTCTCGTTCGACGTCCACCCGTTTTTATCAAACAGTTTTTCATTGTAGCGCTGTCCCTTTTTCCCTTTTAGTATCTGTGAGAAAACGAAACCGTCGCCCTGGTTTAGGATCACGTCAATATTCTTCGACGAATTGAGCCCTTTGTCGGCGACCACAACCAGCCTGCCAAGCCCGTAGGATTCCTTGACGTCCTTCATGGTCGGCTGAAGCGTGAGGGAATCGCTTGTGTTGCCAGGGAAAATCGACATGCTGACCGGAAGTCCGTTCGAATCCATGAAAAGACCCATCGCGACAATCGGGTCGGTGCGGTGCTCTTTCGATACACCCCTTTTCCGCAGGTCGTCCTCGCCATCGGGACAGTCTATTTCGAAGAAATAGTTGGTCACGTCATAGAATGCGTAGGAAAGGTCACGACCAATGGTTTCCTTGACACGCTTATTCAAATGTCGCTGCAACTCTACCCCGAACTCTTCGAAATAGTCAAGCGATCGGTAGACATCCGGCAGCGTGAAGTCCGTACGCATTCCATAGAAACCGTTCTTCATCTGGCAGGAGGCGCGCTTGGAATCCGGGCGGAGAATTCTTAACAACACCAGAAATTTAAAAATGTCGCTGGGCGAATACTCCCCTCGGAACTTGTGGGATGGCCTCATAGCCCTTGATAAATGACTTGATTTCAAGCAGATCATAGACGGCCTCCAGAAATTTATATCCGTAGTTCTGCCGTCGGTTTTCCTCGCAGTACATCCTTGCAGTTCCAGGTGCCTCTATTCGAAGCGGAACGTTTTCTGCTCTGTAATTGGCGTTAAATTCCTTGACTTTGGCCATGAAAACTTCGGGGTCACTTTGGTCTTCAAGGTAACCGAAGTCTCGGATCGTTCGTTGTTTGGTTGGCATTCCTGGGCCGGGACGATACCCCTCGACCACTCGCACCTGTGTCCGAGGTGTTCCATCCGCCGTCGTTCTTTTGTCTATTTTGACCATGTTACAATCACCCTACACATATAGTAGCACATCGTTAGCATAACATCAATTATGTCTGCAAAAAAACGCGGAAATCTGCGTCAATGGGGAACTTTTTTAGTTGTTCCTTACTAATTTACTATGTTAACTGTAAAAGTCGGGTTATAACACATTATCGGTGGGGCCATAAAGTATAGGGATGTCGTTTTCTGCCACGTGTGCCTATCTGAACCTACTTTCCTTGCCGCTAGGCCGCCTCTATGTTATGATAAATCAAGGAAAAATGTGGAACTTGATAAGAAAAGACATAGAAATCCTTAATCAGCTTTGCGTTAGGAGATGATCATTAATGAGCCAACCCGAACAGAATCCTGACCGTAAATTCACTTATCAAGACTATCTGACTTGGTCGGAAGAAGAACAATGGGAGCTCATTAACGGAATTCCTTATAACATGACTCCCGCTCCATCGACACAACACCAGAAAATTGTTACTGTGCTCATAGCCCAATTCTACAACGCCCTTAAAGACAGTCCATGCCAAGTTTTTGCCGCCCCTTTTGATGTAAGATTACCCGAACAACAAGGGAAAAGCAGTGACGATATCTTCACTGTTGTACAACCTGATCTAGCTATTATCTGCGATCGAAATAAGCTGGATAACCGCGGATGTGTTGGCAGCCCTGATCTCATTATTGAGGTAACATCCCCATCAAGTCTGCGTAAAGACATTAAGGATAAATTTTATCTATATGAAAAGGCTGGGGTGAATCAATATTGGATAATCTACCCTGAGCAAAAGACGGTCGTAGTTTTTGCATTAGACAAAAAAGAAGGGAGATTCGGCCGCCCCGACATCTATTGTGAAACTGATATCCTACGAACTGAGACAGATAAATCTATACATATAGATTTATCTGAAGTATTCCAAGAGTATTGACCTGCATTGACCATACCTCAAAGCCAGTAAGACTTAGGTGCATACAGTTGCCTCTCTGTCCATTCGAGCATTAAAAAACCGCATGTCGCAATGACAATGCGGTTTTTTCAATAAACGGCTTATTTTATAAATCATCAGTTCTCACGCTAATATTATTAATAGAAGGAACATCAATGATTCTAGTTGCCACCTGCTTCGCTAAATACATATTATGGGTAATCAAAATTATTCCCATCTTTTTTTTGTCTGCGTGACTAAGCAGGAACTGCCAGATATGAGCCTGGTTAACCGCATCCAACATTGTGGTCATTTCATCGGCTATTAAAATACGAGTCTGCTCCCCTAAAGCCCGTACCAAGCAAAACCGCTGCAGTTCACCGCCCGAAAGCTCATTGGGCCAACGCTCCAGCCACTTTTCCCGGATGCCCACCTCCCGAATAATCTCAGGGTCTTGTACGCCGGCCTCCGCCAGGGAATGCTTCATTTTCCAGCGGGAATTCAAGGCTTTTTCCGGATGCTGATAAACCAGTTGAACCGGGCGATACTCATCCTTGGGCAAAGCCTTCCCTCCCCAAAGAACAGTGCCTTTTACCGGCTTAAGATAACCTGCCATGATTTTGGCCAATGTACTTTTTCCATAGCCGCTAGGTCCAACTAAGGCTACCCTTTCCCCATCCTCAATAGTCAGGCTCACATTATTTAGAACCCAAGGCCCATTTGCGTAACGAAAACTCACGTCTTTCACTTCAAGCGTGGTAGCCACAAGCACACCTCAATTCATCGCCGTCAATTTCCCAAACCGCGCAGCTTAAACCACATTTTGGGCAGCGAGCTATTTGAAAGCCATTTTGCGGCAAAGCTCTGAAAAGGGCCCGGCTGTAAAGATGTTTTAAGCCTTCGCCATCTCCGGAAAAATCTTCCTTCCTTGCTGTCTCAACTACTGTACCGCTGTGGAAAATAGAAATGCGATCAGCCACATTTAAGGCTAAATCAATGTCGTGAGTAATCAGCAAAACTCCCTTACCCAGATCGGCAAATTCCCTTAAGTCCTTTAGCGCCTGAATCGCCAGGTTTAAATCCAAACCTGGCGTAGGTTCATCAGCAATAATCAGCTCCGCGTTCGCCACTACCGCGGTAGAAATCAATATCCTGCGGGCCATACCTCCCGAAAGTTGAAATGGATAAAGTTTTTCTGCTTTCTCATCTAAACGATATTTCTTAAAAGCCTTCCGTTGGGCCTCCCGCAGCCTTTCGCCTCCGGTGCCCCGCACCTGTTCGCCAACACGCATCAACGGGTCAAGATACGCCACGGATTGGGGAATAAACGCAATTTCTTTTCCTTGCAGTTTTTCCTGATATTCACGGGTCAACTCTTTGCCTTTATAGGTCATTTTCCCGCCAACTCTGGCATTGTACGGCAGAATACCCATTATGGCGTGAGCAAGCAAGCTTTTTCCTGAACCGCTGGAGCCGACTACCGCCAGAATTTCCCCGGTATGAATTTGAATACTCAAATCGGCAATCGTCAGATTTGTTGATTTTTTTAACGAGGCATCATAACTATCAAAGGCTACCGAAAGCCCCTGAACATCTAAGATAACTGTCCGCTTACTTTCAGCCACTCTCTCAACCTCCTACTCATGAGCGGTATTGGGATCAATTAAAATCTTTATATAGTCCCCTATTAAATCAAAGAGCATTACAACCAACAACAGGGCTAAGCCAGGGAAAAAGGCCAACCACCACATCCCGGTAGCCAGATGCTTCATTGATTCTGATAAAATGACCCCTACTGCCGGAACTTCTAAAGGTAACCCATAACCTAGAAAGGTAATTCCCGCCTCATGCAAAATAGCATGAGGAAAAAGTAAAATTAAGCCTACCACATATTGCGGGATAACATGAGGAATGATATGACTGCTCGCTACATACCAGGGACTTTTTCCCAAAGCACGGGCAACCTGAACATAGTGAGCTGATCTTACCTGCATGACCTCGGCCCGAATTACCCTTGTCAAACTTGGCCAATGTGTTACCGCAACCCCGGTAATAACACCAACCGCTCCGCCGCCAAGCGCAATGGAAATCAAAATCAGCAGAATCATGTGGGGAATCCCCATGCAAAGATCAACCAGCCAATTAACAAATGTGTCTACTTTGCCTCCAAAGACAGCAGATAACGTACCAAGAGTAAGGGCAATAACCGAGCTGACTGTCGCTGCAAGCAATCCTACGCGTATACTCAATGAAAGCCCGGCAACCGTCCGGAAAAACATATCACGCCCCAAATAATCCGTACCAAATGGATGCTCCCAGGAAGGCGCCTGACTTCTGAATTCATAATTCGGCGCATACAAAGCGGGGTCCATCAGAATCCCACCGATGGTGATGGCAGTCAGAATCAACAGACCACTCCCAATAATCAGCATAATTTTTTGACGGCGATTCAAACTCCATTTGTTTGAAGCTGCCACAACTACCGTATCAGGATTCATGACCGGCCTCCTTCCCGGATTTGAGGATCTACAATCCCATAGATCACATTTGCCATAAGATTTCCTGTAAATACAAAAAGAACACTAAACAGGGCGATACCCAGCAGTAAAGGGACATCGCCCTTCAAACCGGCATGGGTGGCCGCGTTTCCCAGGCCAGGATAAGAAAAAACCTTCTCCGCTAACACCGAGCCGCCAAACAGCTCGCTAACCGAAGCGAACTGCAAGGTTATGCCGGGCAAGGCGATATTGCGCAAGCCATGACGCCAAATAATCTCCCTGGTTTTTTCCCCGCGCGCTTTAGCAAAAAGGATATATTCACTCTTAAGCACGTCAATGAGTTTCTGACGGGTATGAAGCGCAACGCCGGCCACACCGGTAATGCTCAAAGTTACCGCAGGTAAAATCAGGTGATAAATTTTGTCACCTAAAGTAACCTCATGGGCCAATTTATCGATTGGCGCTGCCAGTCCTAAGGGAAACCACTGCAGATAGATAGCAAAAACCATCAAGAACAACAATCCCATCCAAAAAAGCGGCGTGGACGCCAATATCATGCAAAAGCTCTTAATAAATCGATCCAGCCATTTATCCTTATTTACAGCAGCGATAATACCCAAAATAAATCCCAACACCCCGGACAGCACCCAGGCAACTCCCATCAAGGCCAGAGACGCCCGAAAGCGCTCGCCGATAACCTTCGCTACAGGCTGACGATAAGTAATGGAATCGCCCATATCACCCTGAAGAACATGGCCTATCCAGATGCCATAACGCTCTACAGGGGATTTGTTAAGACCCCAATATTCAGCGATATTAACCCTTTGCTCTTCGGAAACGCTGGCGTCGCCCAAATAAGCGTCTATGGGATCAATCGGCGACAGAACAATAAGCGTAAAACTGATTAGACTGACAGCCACAAGAAGAGTCAGCATCCGCAATAAAGTACTGCTGAAATAGCGGGCAAATACTTTATACACTGAAGTCCCCATGCAACTACCACGACCAATCATTCATATTTTCTACAATAGATATCCCCTGCCCGCGTGTCGGCAATTTCTTCAAGGAGGGAATTTCAAGCCCTTCTCTGACAAGATAAGTAACTTCCGGTCGAACGATCCACAAATACGGAACATCCCTTTGAGCAAGAGCCTGTCCTTCCTGCCAATATTTATTGGCCTCGTCAGAGTTCGTTGCAGCAAGGGCTTTTTTGATAACGCCATCAACTTCCGGATTGGTATAGGAAGCCGGATTACCTATAACCGCTACTCCGATTTGCGAAGAATCATAATAACGATAGAATTCTATCGGATTAGGCTGACCAAAAACCCAGCAAGTCGGTAAGTTTCTTGCATCCCGGCATTCTGACCAAGGAGCAGATTTTGGGATAATCTGTATACCAAGCTTTTTCACATCTTCCGCCAGGGCAACTACCGTATTATAACGCGCCAGGTCATTGCTTCGGCCTGTAATCAGGATTTCCGCCTTGACATTATTTTTCTCCCGGATGCCGTCACCGTCAGTATCCTTCCAGCCTGCATCTTCCAATATCTTTTTGGCTTCTTCAACCCGGTTGTCTTCAAACTTGTCGCCATTGCTCCAAGGAAGTTCCGCTGCCGCTCCATAGGTAACTTGTCCAAATCCGTTCAAAGCATTTTGTGTAATGAGCTGCCGGTTTATCCCTATGTTTAAAGCTTGGCGAATCGCAAGATCACTTGTCACATTATTGCCTGCTTTTTTCCCTGAAGAGTCGATCGTTTCCGGAATCGTTGGCAAGTTAATTACAAAAGCGTCCATGGCAGACATCTTATAAAGTTTCATTCCTTCAACCTGCGTGTTGGCAAACTCAGATTCAACAAGTACCAAATCCAGCTGTCCTGATTTTGCCGCCGCCAGAGCTGCATCTTCATCCAGTTTTAAGATTGTTACTTTTTTAAACTTCGGCATTGCACCGTAATAATGTTCATTAGGTACAAGAATCAACTTCTGATCAATGGCAAATTCTGCGACTTGCCAGGCTCCGGAGCCCATGGGATGATCGCCATAGGTTTCATTATACGCATGCTTTGGTACAATTCCGACCTCGCTTAGATTAAATACAAAGGGGGACCATGGGTATTTTAACTGAAAAACAACCGTACTTGCGTCTAACGCTTCAACTGAATCCAGCATTGTCAGGTCCGCAGCAGAAGCTTTACTTTTCGTTGTTTCAAACGTAAAGACCACATCTTCCGAAGTTAAGGGATGACCATCAGCAAATTTTGCATCATCCCGTATCTTAAACGTGTATGTTAATCCATCTGTACTGATATCATAAGATGCGGCCAAATCATTTGCCAATTGATTATTTTCTTTTACTTGCAATAAATGGCTGTGAAATATATCCGGCGCCCATACGCCATAGCCTGCAGTCGGATCAAAACCGCCGGCCACCAAATTGACACCCGCGGAAATAACAATCTCATCTTTTACTACTGCTTCTTTTTCTGCATTTATTACATTTTTAGAAGGTGAACACCCCACAGCCAGAAACATCATGACTAACAAAAACGCTGCAATCTTTCTCATAATTTTCTCCTCCTTCACAACCTTCACTCGCCGTAAAGGCCTAAAAATAAAAAACCTTTTACCCTATCTAAGGTAAAAGGTTTAGCTGGTATTTGACGATAAACGTACTCTCAAATACACACAAACACCCCCCCTAATATTCCCGTAGGCAGCTCAGACTTGGAAATAAGCAGGTCTCCTGGCTAAAGTTCATCATCAACTCACGTCTTCCCGGGAGATAGTTTCCCCAGTGACAATATGTAAGTTGACTCCCTCTTACAGTGGCGGGCACCGCGTCAGCTTCAACTGACTTCCCTTTTCAATTCTTCCCCTCAGGGAAAAATCACTTATTCCTAACTATTCACTTACTTGAATAATACTAAGCAAATTACATTTTATCTCATTTTATTTAATTTACTTGCATTTTTTACAGGGTATCATAACCTTTTTCCTTTTTCAATAGCCATTCCCCAAATTTTTGCTCTTTTCATCAAACCTAAAAAGCTTATACTAACTTAAACTATCTTCCTCCAAGGCAATAGCAGCTATAATACTATAATACGGAGATTCATAAGACATTTTAATTATAATTTTTAATCCTTTGAAATTGGCTTCTCCCGTTTAAACTAAACTGAATCAGTTGTACTCTAAATAAATATTTATTTTTTTGCCGGATAAAACATTGACCTTTTCCAAGAAGTATGCTTATATTTACACATGAGCACCTGTTCACGTATCATCAAATAAGTTTTTGCGAGGTAGAAAATGAGTAATTTATTAAATTCATCAAACGAAGAACATAGTCATACTCATCACCAATGCGACAGCGATCATAACCATTCTCATCACGAATGCGGCTGTGGTCATGACCATTCTCATCAAAACGAACATCTACATAGTTCAGGACATCCTCAAGCCGGTCAAAATGAACTTTTTCACATTCATGTCAATCACGCTGATGTATGTGAAAAAACTCTCACAAGAGATCCTGGCGACCTGACTGATACCAAGTCGGAAAAACGGGTTTATCTATTAGAAAATCTAGGCTGCGCCAACTGTGCATCAAAAATGGAGCAGAAGATACTAGCTCTCCCGGAAATAGACTATGCATCCATTTCTTTTACCACAAAACAATTGCACGTAGCTGCCAATGATCCAGAAAAACTACTTCCGGTTTTTCAGGAAATCTGTTCCTCCATCGAGCCGGACGTTAAAGTTGTACCGAGAACGAAATCTCCTGGTATCGTTAAAACTAAAACGTTTATATTAGAAAATTTAGGCTGTGCCAACTGTGCTTCTAAAATGGAAAAACGTATTAATGAATTGACTGGAATAAATAATGCGACTATTACATTTGCAACAAAACAATTGAAAGTAAGTGGGCTTTCACCAGAAAGCATGCTCCCGGAAATACAAAAAATCTGTTCCTCCATCGAGTCGGACGTTAAAGTCGTGCCAAAAGAAACGACTGTTCATACGGCACCGGAAACAACCGGAAACAAGCATAAGTTATCGGATAACCTTAAGTCTGGTATTTTTATTGGAATCGGTTCTGCTGTTTTTATTGCCGGGGAGATTCTAAAGCATGTTCTCCCAGGCAGCTCTATGATTGTCAATATACTTTTTGTTCTGGCCTATATCATATTAGGTTACAGAATTGTGTGGACAGCCATTAACAATTTGTTTAAGGGCCGTATCTTTGACGAAAACTTTTTAATGAGTATCGCCACCTTGGGAGCTTTTTGCATCGGCGAGTTTGCCGAAGCTGTAGGTGTTATGCTCTTTTATCGTATCGGTGAATTATTTGAACACGTTGCAGTCGAAAAAAGCCGTGGTCAGATTATGAGTGCAGTGGATATGCGTCCAGAAGTTGTTAATCTGTTAGTCGGTGAAGATGTTCGCATCATTCCTTCAGGCGATGCCCAAGTTGACGATATCTTAGTGGTTCGTCCCGGGGATAGAATTCCTTTAGATGGGGTCGTCGTTGAAGGAGACAGCCGCCTTGATACTTCCCCTTTGACCGGCGAACCAGTACCTGTTAAGGTTGCATCAGGTGATAAGGTAACCTCCGGCTGCATTAATACTTCAGGTGTGATTAAGATTCGTGTGGAAAAGGTTCTGGAAGAATCTATGGTAACTCGTATTTTGGATTCCGTGGAAAATGCTGCTGCCAGCAAGCCCAAAATTGATCGTTTTATTACTAGATTTTCACGTGCCTATACACCCTTTGTGGTTATCTTAGCTCTATTTACCGCTATAGTTCCTTCTCTTATAACCGGCGATTGGACAAAATGGGTTTACACTGCCTTAACCTTCCTGGTTATCAGTTGTCCTTGTGCTCTGGTCTTAAGTGTACCTCTGGCATTTTTCTCAGGTATCGGAGCAGGTTCCAAACGAGGTATTCTGTTCAAGGGTGGAGCTGCTTTAGAGGCCATTAAAGATATCAAAGTTGTAGCCATGGATAAAACCGGGACTATTACTGAAGGAAACTTTGTTGTTCAAAACAGCGTTCCCACAGGTAATATTGAAGCAGATTATTTATTGGCTCTGGCCGCCGGCTGCGAACGAACGTCTACCCATCCTATTGCCAACAGCATCGTGAATGCTGCTTGCGCCAAGGGTTTATCTTTAGAAAGGCCAACGGCAGTAAACGAATTTTCAGGGAGAGGGGTTCAAGCTACCCTTTCGGACGGTGAAGTGCTTTGTGGAAATTTCGATTTTTTGGAATCATTTCAGATTGATCTTTCTGATTATAAAAATGAGCAGTATGGCACAGAAGTGCTGGTGGCTCTAAATCGTAGATTCATTGGTCATATTATTATCTCAGATACCATTAAAGAAGATGCCGCTGCCGCCATCTCCGCTATCAAAGGATTAGATATTTTAACAGTCATGCTAACAGGTGATGGCAAAAGCAGTGCTGAGGCAGTAGCTGCTCAAACGGGCATTGACGACATTCGTGCCAAATTGCTGCCCCATGAAAAATTAACAGAATTGCGCAAGATTCAAGATTCCTATGGGCAAGTCATGTTTGTAGGAGACGGCATCAATGATGCTCCTGTGTTGGCCGGTGCGGATGTAGGGGCTGCTATGGGAAGCGGTGCAGATGCCGCTATTGAAGCGGCGGACGTCGTCTTCATGACATCCGCTATGGAGGCGATTCCACAATCGATTTCTATCGCTCGTATCACAAATAAAATTGCGGTTCAAAATATTGTCTTTGCCTTAGCAATTAAAGCACTTGTTATGGTACTGGGTTTAGCCGGGTTTGCAAATATGTGGATGGCTGTATTTGCCGATACGGGAGTAGCTATAATTTGTGTCTTAAATTCTATCAGAATTCTATATAGAGGCAATTCCTCCTATACCGACCCTGCAAGACAGCATATCACCCCTAAAATTTCATATTCTGATTAAATTCACAAGCTAATTTACACAACTGTCATTATATTACCTGTGGTTAACATGAAGCAATCCGTAGTCAAATATTTGTTTCACATGTTCGTCATCCAGGGAATAGTAGACCACTTTACCCTCTTTTCTGAATTTAACTAACCGGGTTTGTTTTAATATCCTAAGTTGATGGGAAATGGCTGATTGGTTCATACCTAGAAGGGCCGAAATATCACAAACACACATTTCAGCCGTCAATAAAGCACAAATAATTTTTATTCGAGTATTATCGCCAAAAACTTTAAAAAGTTCAGCCATATCAAATAATTTTTCTTTCGAGGGCATTGTAGATTTTACCATGGCAATAACATCCTCATGGATAATATTACAGCTGCAGCTTTCAAACTTTATATCTTCAGCCAATTTATACCACTTCCCTCAAACTTAATGTCACTATATATAAGAAAAGAAGCCTTGAGACTATATCAAACTTTGATGTACCTCAAGGCTTTCGTTTGCCGGTTAAGTTTTAAGTATTTAAATCTGTTACGTACCGCTCCTGAGCGAACCCTATCAGTCCATACTAATGTGTTCAGTTGTCACTACCTCTTAGTCTACCTTAAAAAATGATAGATAGCAAACATTCGGGTTCAACTAACTTGTCTCCGTTAAAAGTTTTAGAAATGGGAATTTTTAAGACAAATTCAATGGCTTTGGTAAAATAAATCGCCTTAATCGTCCCTCCATGCAGCTCAAGGATTCTTTTGCAATAGCAAGTCCCAGTCCTGAGCTATTTTCCTCGGTTCTTGAAGGGACCCCTTTTAAAAATCTCTCAAACAGTTTTTTGCAAATCAAACTGTACCTGCTTTTCCCCATCTTATTTGGTGCTCTGACCGCCTATGTTTTTGTTCAGGAATATCAAGATCGAACCATCATCCATCTGTTTACCCTCCCGGAAAGCCGAACCAAGATCCTGCTGACCAAAATAACTCCTTAACGAATTAGGGGTAAGTGCCGGTAAACCCATTAAAATGCAAAAACTTTACTCAAATCTATGATTAAGTCTGGAAATATTGATACCATTATTTCATCATCCTCAGTATATAACTCAGTTCTGCCGTATCTTTGATTACCTTGCAAAACGAAGACACTAACGAGTTTTTGATCAGGTTCTACAATCCAATACTCCTGAACACCGGCTTTTTCATATTTATTGAACTTTATTACCCTGTCCATTTTTACGGATGAAGGAGAAATGATTTCTATAATCATTTCTGGTGCTCCATTGCAACCGTTATTATCTAGTTTCGATTTATCACACACAATGGATATATCAGGTTCGACAATGTTCTTAACTTCCTTCTCATTCTTTTCATTTCCTAATGGTAATCTAACGCAAAAAGGCGCAGGATAAACTTTGCAGAGTTTGTCTGATAAATAGTTAGCGATTTGTCTTACTAATTCTGTCAGTGCTTCCTGGTGTGCAGGTGCTGGAGCTGCTTGCATATACGGTACTCCGTCAATAATTTCCCATCGTTCATCGTCTGGATACTTCAAATAGTCTGCATATGTATATTCGTTTTTATCATGCAATAATGGAATAGTAAACACTCTCCTTTACTAAGATTTATCCAATTAATGGTATTATTATCATAGCACGCTAGCTTATCATTCTCAATCGTATATCTTAGCCAACGTAATATTTAGTTCAAAATACTAAAAACCGGCGATAATACGCCAATAAACCTCTATATTCAACATAAAAACCTTATAATTAGATAGAGTAGGAGGAGTTCTCCCCCCCAAATCCAACTCTAACGAAAACTAAAATTCAGGACAAGAATACCACGGAATCTAGATTTTTTCAATTGTTAGAACCCATTTTATCTTATTCCTTTATTTCTCGTGATTTCTCTATAATAAAAGCCCCGGCATCTTTTGCATTAAGACGCCGGGGTCTCTGATTTCCCATTGACTAGTTCTAAAAAACATCCGCAATGAACCGTTCTAATTGTTCCAAATTTGAACAGTGATAGACCGCGCTGCAGCCTTTGATATAGTTCTCCATAACACAATCATCACTATACCATAAATCCTCACTTATTGGATTAAGCCAATATAAAGCCGCAGCACTTTCTTTGATTTGAGACAAAACGTCGCTCCCATCAATTCGGTTCCGGTTGTTTTTAGCATCACCCAAAATCAAAACGGTTGTTTTGCGGTTAAGGCAAGTGCGGTAAGTGTCGTTAAATTGGTGCAATACATTTCCGTAATGGGAGTACCCGGTAAGATTAAATCCTTTGAGAGTGCTAAGAGAGTTCAGAGCCTTATCCCATTCCTGCTCCTTAAAAAAATCGGTCACTTCCAGCAACATGTCAACAAATATGAAGGTACGAATATTAGTAAAACGCTTTTGTATGGTGTAAATAAACATTAACATGAAATAACTGAACCTTTTTACAGAATTGGACATATCACATACAAGCCAAAGATCAGGTTTAGAGGGTTTGGTCTGCATTTTAACCAGCTCCATCAGAATTCCGCCGGTCTGGATTGCTTTCTTAAGGCTCCTGTTCAGACTAATTGTCCCATTTTTGCCGGGCTTCCGGCGCCTGCCTTTTTTCACAGCAAGCTTTCTCCCCAGCTTTTCAACTTCTCGGGAGATCTGAGCTTGCTGCCTGCTGTCCGCCTCCGTGAATTTAAGGTATTTGGGATTGTTTTTTTTCATAATTTCCGTCAAATGCTCACGGCTCATATTTTTGACCAGTTGGGCTTCGATCGTTTCCTGCAGTAATATACTCCATTCGTTGAGAGATTCCTGAGCGGAAGCGTACTCCTCCTCAGAAATCCGCCCCTCTCTAAAGGAATTCTCAACCATCTGGTTTACTTCCAGCCATCCGCTTCTCTGCTTAAAATCATTGAGGGCTTCCTGCCGGTTTTCCAGAAGAAGGCTAAGCTCCAAATTCAGGCTTTTGACCATGGCATAAATCAGAGCCAGATCATTTTTCAGCACGGCATTAATCATTAAATCTACCGGAAGACCCTGGCCGGAACTTCCCAGGCCCTCTCCGCTAACTGAAGAAACCCGCCGGGAAAGCTCTAATAAACGGTTGCCGGTTATTTCTTCATCGGGTTCAAAGTAAAGCTCCACTAGCCATTGAATATAGTTCGTACCCCACTCTGTTTTAATCATGGTGGCATTAACAATGTTGTAAAAATGATAGTTATCAAGGTCCTTTTTATCTATCAGGTTAAGGAGGTGCAGACAGTCGGAAACTTCCTGCGTGCCGACACTTATTCCCGAATCCCTCAGAATTCTGGCTAGATTAAGGATTAAATATTCCACTAAACCAGTCCTTTTGGTTTAATTGATCCATAATTTTTTCACAATCATCTTTGAATTTTAAAAGAATATTGAGGGTATCCCTGATCCTATCAGCCGAAAGCTCTTCAATATACATATGATCTAAAATCCGGACCCAATCGATAACCTCACTGATACTTGGGTGCTTTTTCAGCTTTTCGAGCCTTAAACCTCTGACAAAGGTTACGACTTGCTTTCCCAATAAAGCCTTAAGGTCAGGAAAATGAAGTCTCAGAATTTCCAGCTCCCTTTGCTCATTGGGGTAATCCAAGTATAAATAGAGACATCGTCTCCGCAAGGCATTGCTTAAATTCCGCGTATTGTTGCTGGTCAGGATTACTGAGGGTATGCTTGCTGCGGCAATGGTCCCGGTTTCAGGAATGGATATTTGCCAGTCCGAAAGTATTTCCAGCAGAAAGCTTTCAAATTCCTCATCACTTTTATCAATCTCATCAATCAACAGTACCGAAGGGTTCTCACTATTGATGGCTTTCAACAAAGGTCTCTCCAAAAGGAATTCCCGGGAATAAATACGATGACTTGCATCGGACCAGGTCCTTAGATCTGAACTTTGGGTTTGCAGGTAGAGCAATTGCTTATGATAATTCCATTCATAAAGGGCTTTGCTTTCGTCAATACCTTCATAACATTGCAGGCGGATCAGATTTCTGTCAAGATATTGACTCCATACTTTAGCCAGCTCTGTTTTGCCGGCTCCGGCAGGACCTTCAATCAGCAATGGTTTGTTCAGTAATAAGGAATATTGCAATATCAGTGCTGCAGTGTCATCCGCTATATAACCATTTTGTTTTAATCCTTGCTTCAATTGTTCCGACTTCATGAATCCCCTTAAATCCCCTTTGTCAATTTTCGGCTAATGCCCTTATTCTACGCTTTTCCACTAAACCCTGCCAGTAAACTCTTTGCTTTAAACATGGTAATCTTATCTTGTTTGTTACGCGGATTGATCTAAAAGATACTTTAGTACCGCCCTTCAAGCTCTTTAATCCGCCGATAAAGCTCTTCATTGACAGGGGTCGAAACATGGTGTTTTTTCCCCAGTTCCAATACCGCCCCCGAAAATAATTCCACCTCGCTGAATCGTTTAGCTTCCAGATCCTGCCGCATGGAGGGCTTGCCTTCCGGACTAAGATGATCTAAAACATTAAGCCAATACTCTAAGTCCGTCTCTATCAAAGAAATGCCTTCCTTTTCGGACAGAACCATGACCTCTTTCATGGCTGAGATCATAGTATCTCTAGCCGCACCCATTTTTTGAATCTCACCATAGTTGCTCTCATAGACCGCAACCGTTTGATTCACGCCTACATTAAGCATGAATTTCCCCCAGATTCGCTTATTCATATCGGTAACTGCTTCAAAGGGAACAGCCTTGCTTTCCAAAAAATGAGCAACCCTTTTGACTCGTTCCGAAATCACCCCCGGTTCCCTTTCTCCGAAAACCAGCATCCCCATGTGATCATAGGTTAAGCGATTGTCAACTTTAACCGCATCCATTCCCTGGGCGATACAGTAAAGGATTCTGTCCATCCCATAGGTCTGCCCAATGATGGTTTCACTGGTAATTCCATTCAGAGCGGATAAGATGATTGTATGTTCTCCTACCTGATTCTTAACAGCTTGGACGGCATCCTTCAAGCCATTGTACTTCACCGCAAAAACAACCAGATCGGCAGGTTCTCCCGCTTCTTCCGGTTCTATATAGCTGAATTCGCAGCGTTCACCATTGCAATAGACGGAATCCTTTTCATACTTTCGAATTCGTTCCTGATCGGCAATAATTCTTAAATCTCCTTGGGGCATTCTCTTGGCCAAATGATGTCCAAATAAAATTCCTAAGGCCCCTAAACCAATAATCGATACCGTTTTTATCTCCATAGCATTTTAACCCTTTCCTGAATTGCTTCCTGTCCCATTATATCATGCTAAATATGTCCTAAGAAGAACTATGGGAAGACATTCCCAAACCAGAAATAATCTTCAATCTAACTAATGATTAACCAGGGACATGAAAAGCGAATAATCCTATAGGCACTTTTCAGTGCCTATAGGATTATTCTTTCCTCGTCCGTATAATGGTCATGTCTGTGTACATAGACATAGCAAGTCAAGTTATTTCTATGTAAGTTCGTTAATCAAATAGGATTAAGGCAATTACTTCCAAATCGACAGTCCCTGTGTTTTCAAGGGAATGCTTTTCGCCATTGTTAGTGACAATGACATCACCGGGTTTAACGGGCGTTAAGTCTCCGTTATCATTGATCAGACCTTCACCGCTTAAAACAACATAAGTCTCGAAATCCCCAACATGTTCGTGAAGTCCAATGGAGCTGCCAGGTTTCAGGACGTTTTTGCAGAATAACCGCCCTTTGCCCTTAAATTCGTCCTTTTCTGTTTCAAGAAAATGGGTCATTTGAAGTTCGCCTTGGCCTCCCCGGAAATTGGAAACTGAATCTGTTCTCAAATCGCCTGAACGTTTAATCATGTCAGTGCTCCTTCATTGTGAATTTAATAAAGATTATAGCACATATCGTCAACAATTATCTTAATTTTTTAGGGTATTCCTTACATGTATGTACCATTTAGAGAGGCTGACTTGTATTAAGGGAAAACTTTATGTTATAATTTCTTCCAAGTTTTAGGATCTGTAAATCAATTAATTTTAAGTAAAGGAGTCTTTATGAATAATTATTTAGAGAAATACGCACATCTGATTGTAAAGACAGGCATCAACCTCCAAGACAAGCAAACTCTTGTTATTTCTGCTCCTCTTGAATCCGCCCCTTTTACCCGCTTGGTTGCTGAAAAAGCTTATCTGGAAGGCGCGCGGGATGTTGTCATTCAATGGCGTGATGAATTATTTTCCAAAATCCGCTATCTCCATGGTCCGGAGGAAATTTTTGATGAATTTCCAGAGTGGCAAAAGGAATTTTATTTATCCTATGTCCATCAAGGAGCCGCATTCTTGAGTATAGCTGCCTCAGATCCTGAGCTAATGAAGGATGTGAATCCCCTGCGGATCACTAAGGCCCAAAAAGCAAGCAATACGGCTCTTAAAGATTATCGGGAACGACTTATGAGCAACAAAAATACCTGGTGCGTTGTCTCCATACCGACAGCGGCCTGGTCTAAAAAAGTTTTTCCGGACCTTTCTGAGGACGAATCAATCCAAAAGCTCTGGGAGACCATTTTCAAGACGGTCCGTGTTGATACTGATAATCCTGTTGCTTCCTGGGAAGAGCATAAAGGGAATCTGAAAAGACGCAGTGACCTTTTGAATTCCCTGGGCTTAACATCCCTCCATTACAAAAATTCCTTAGGCACCGATTTAACCATAGAGCTTCCTGAAAATCATATTTGGCTGGGCGGTTCCGAATATACTCCTGAGGGAATCGAGTTTATTGCCAATATGCCGACTGAAGAGGTATTTACACTGCCTAAAAAAACAGGCGTCAAGGGCAAAGTCGTTAGTTCAATGCCTCTAAACTATAACGGAAACCTGATAGAAAACCTTTCCCTGACGTTTGAGGAAGGCAGGATTGTCGACTTTCAGGCGGAAAAAGGATTCGAAACCCTTAAGACACTCATTGAGACGGATGAGGGCTCCCATTATCTCGGAGAGGTGGCTTTGGTTCCCTATGATTCACCTATCTCCAATTCCAAACTATTATTCTACAACACTCTCTTCGATGAAAACGCCTCCTGCCATTTGGCCTTAGGAAAAGCCTACCCTGTCTGTCTGAAAAACAGTGAATCACTGACTCAGGAGGACTTATCAAGACAAGGAGCTAACGAATCTCTGGTCCATGTTGACTTCATGATCGGAACAAGCGACCTTGAAATCATTGGGAAAACCTCTGAGGGCAACTCAATTCCAATCTTTAAAAACGGCAATTTCGCTCTGTAACCACGTTCATCCTTTTGCATTAATATCCATATAGCCCAAAATCTTTTCTGCCGTCTCACTTGCCAGTGATTATTGCCGGTTATATAATTAGATCATCTGGAGGGGGTGAGCAAGTGCAGCTTGACAGCTGGATTTTTCTATTTCTAAACCTAACATTCCTGCTGGCGGTTTCAGGATTAACGATTATAATCTTGAAGAGCAGTTTCAAAAATTATAACGTTGAGAATCTTGCAGGCGGAAGAAGTCAAGTCACTTTACGCTCTCTTAACCTGGTAACCTTTAAAAAATATCTTGTTATAAGAAGATTACTTAAACAGAAAAACGACGATGATTCACCCTTTCCAGCCTCTTTAGTCTAATACAAAAACTAAGGAGGAAAATTAAATGCACATTTTCAGTTCAACTTTCTCATCAATATTAAGCTTTTTAATTAACTTCACAAACGATTGGTTTTTTGCCATAGCTCTATTGACTATTGGAATTAAGATATTTCTTTTTCCATTTTCCTTGAAACAACAACGTGCTCAGTTATTGACATCAAACTTCAATAAAGCGAAATCCATATTAACTAATAAGTTTAAAAATAAAACAGAAAAGGCAAATGCAGAAATATTAAAGATGGCTTCTAAATATAAGGTTAATTCCATTACTATGTTTATTCCCCTTTTAATTCAAGCACCCATCTTCTTCTCTTTATACTTTTCTGTTCTTAATTTAAACTCATCCGTCGGAAGCCATGTCCTGCCCTGGATCTCCGGCGTCCACTCTATAGACAATCTTCACATCCTGCCATTGCTTGCCGGTTTATCCCAAGGGTTAAGCGGATTTACCATGGACGGCAAAAATTTATTCGTTTATATTGTTCCAGTTGTTATCGGATTAGTTTTTCTATGGAAAGCCCCCGCTGCCCTCAGTGCTTACTGGATTGTCAACTCTGTCTCGAAATTCCTTGAGATGAAGATCTTTTCTTTGAGCATTGTCCAACGTAAGTTCCTCAATATCCCTACTCCTGAACAAATGGCAGAAAAAACGGCGTAATTCTCCAGCCCGGTTATTCCGGGCTTTTTTGCAGTTACTTTCATTTGCCGCTTGACCCACAAGCCCTTCGGAAAATCCACATATTCATAGAATAATACAATACCAAAATTATATTCTTTTATATCGCTTTTGAATATGATGCTATTAAAGATATTAATAGCGAAGGAGGCCGTTGGTTATGAGTGAATGTTATGTTCTTGATAAAAAATGTCCAAAGTGTTTTGGCATTGGCAGAATCGTGAACCTGACACATAAAAAATTAACGATTGTTGAAAAGCCGGCCCCGGAGAAACTCGATGATCCCCTCCCCGTTTGTACCGAATGCAATGGCACGGGAATAATACTCCCCAAAGAAGTAAAAGAACTCTTAGAATATATCCTTTCCTGATTAACTAGCTGTACGATGAACCTTGTATTTTCCTCATATCTAAAACCTTATCAATGCCTTGATGATGCCGCGGCGACGGCATGAGCGGCTACACTGAAAAACCCCCCAAAGACATGCAGAAAAGTCCCCAGACCCGCAAGCAGGGCAGCTTCGTCCACAGAAGCGAACCCATTGCATGGAGAGGCGTTAAAAGCCCACAAGACGGTGCGGGAAGACGTAGCCACGGGTTCACATCAGGTATTACCCTGAGGTTTGGCGAAGTCCCGCACCGGCGAGTGGGCCAGCCTCGGAATGCTGCGGTACGAAGACACTGTCTTCGCACGAATTAACTAATCTTGCACGGATGTGGCGAAACTGCCCGACCCAAGCGCACTCCCGTTTTCACCATCTGATGGTGCTGTAACAACGGCATGAAAGTCTGATTATTAACAAAAACGGCCGAATTGACATCGGCCGTTTTTGCAAAGCTAATCCGGATTTTCCAACTTATAATACTCCCAAATGCAGTCCGAATCGGACAAAAACCGCCAGCATCAATAACAAAACTATGAACGTAATCGCCCGGTAATCCCTCGAGGCAAACTTAATTTCGCCCATAGATGTCCAAGTTCGTGTCAAGCCATACCCCCGATTCAGCATTGCCATGGATAATGAATTAGCCATCATAATTGAATTGATAAACAAAGGAATCATAATCGTAAGGTAGGATCGGATAGAACCGGCGATCCCCTTTTCGTTGAATTTAGTACCACGCGCCTTTTGTGCTTCTAAGATCAGCCGGCGTTTTTTATCCAGGGTCGGAATAAATCGTATAGCCATCGTCAGCATCATGGAAACCTCAACAGGAACTCTCATTTTATGAAAAAATTCAGTAAAATCATCCATAGACGTGGTCAACGTCAACACCGAGGAAGCAATCATCATACCCAAAAGACGAAGGATAAAGGTAGTGCCCATCAGGAATCCCCCTAAGGTTGCTCCTAATCGGTCTCCCGGCAGAGCATAAAAGAGGATCGCCTGGCTGGAAGTCCGATCAAAGCGTTCAGGCGCAAAGGTAAATCCTGTGATTAGAATAATCGATAGGATGATAGGAAGCAAAGGAAGCAGCATTCTCCCGATCTTTTGCAGGGGAATTTTTATCCAGCAGGCCAGCAGTCCTGTAGAGAAAAGGATTAAGAGCTGATACTTTGGATCTTGAAAAAGAAATGAACTAATTATAAGCCCTAAGAAACCCAGCATCTTAGTGCGTACATCTAAGCGGTGGATCAGGGTATCCCCCGGCAAATACTCTAACATCCTATCTTCTCCAGTCTTTCGAACATCGCCGTAAAATCCCTTGATTCGACAAAAATTTCATTTCCTAAAATGTCTTTCAATCGCGAGGAAAGCCTGCAGAGCTGCGGCGGAATAATGGCAGAGTCACGGAGAATTTGTTCTTTAGCAAAAACATCTTGAGGGGTGCTGTCTAACAAAATCCTGCCATCGTTTATGACAATAACCCTCTTAGCATATTGGGCAACCAGGTCCATATCATGGCTAATCATTATAATTGTCGTCCCTGCACTGTGGAGTTTACGAATCAAAGCCATCATCGACCGGACTCCTGCCCAGTCTGAGCCGGTGGTCGGTTCGTCAATGATCAATAGTTTAGGCTTTAGGACAAGAATTGAGGCTACGGCAATCATTTGCCGTTCTCCTTTCCCCAAACTAAAGGGGTGAACACTCCGGTACCTTTCCAACCCAGTATAGCGAAGAACCTGATCGACTCGTTCTTTGATTTCCTGGCCTTTGAAGCCCGCATTTTTAAGGCCGAACTCTAATTCTTTCTCAACCGTAGCGGAGAATATTTGATGATCCGGATTTTGAAAAACGAATCCGATGGTTTTTGACAAATCAGACGTATCATACTGTAAGGTATTCATGCCTTCAACAATAACCTCTCCCTGGGTTGGTTTTAAAAGTCCATTAAAATGCTTCGCTAAGGTTGTTTTTCCAGCACCGTTTTGGCCGATTAAAGCCACGAACTCACCCGGTTCAATCGTCAGATTAATTCCCCGCAAGGCGGGCTGTCCGGAGTTGTAGTGGTAAATCAGATCATTGACTTTAACTGAGCTTACTTTCCCAGGCAGGGACAGCTCCCGGTTTAGAAGGTATCCCTCACCCTGTCCTTGTCTTGGCTCAGGCCCGGGCCGGTGTCCCTGTCCATATTTGGGAAACAGCGCTCTGATCAAGTCTTCCGCAGACGGGATATCTAAAGGGATTTCATCAAAGGCAATCCAGCCCTTTTCGTAGAAATACCATCCGATCTGACTGACCGGCAGCGGTTTTATTCCCCACTGATGCATGAGGGGAATATTGCGGAAAAGTTCAGTTGGAAGCCCCCTCCAGGCGATTTCCCCTTGCTTAAGTACAACAACCTCATCCGCCTTATGAATCAGTTCTTCACAGAAGTGCTCGACTAACAGAATGGTTAAGTCCTTTTTCTTTCGCAAATCATCCAGCATTTCATAGATTTCTGCTCGTCCGGTCGGATCAAGCTCTGAAGTCGGTTCGTCCAGCACTAAGATTTCAGGTTCCATCACCAGGACACCCGCAATCGCCAAGCGTTGTTTTTCTCCTCCTGAGAGTTCCTCCGTTAAGCGTTGATTGTACCCTTTGAGACGAACCTTCTCTAAGGTCTGATTGACCTTATGTTTAATCTCGTCGAAAGGAACCAGGAAATTGCGGGGACCAAAAGCAGTATCCTCCTCAACCGTCCGGCCAATAATTTGGGCCTCCGGGTCCTGTAAGACAAGCCCAAGAACCTTGGACAAGGACTGTACCGCTGTTTTCCCGACATTCTTTTCAGCTACGCTCACCTGTCCTGTTAATTCCCCCTCCAGAAGCTGTGGAATCAAGCCGTTTAGGCATAAGCTCAAGGTTGTCTTCCCCGCTCCTGTAGACCCCATTAAGAGAATAAACTTGCCCTTTTCCACAGTTAGGCTGATGTTTTTTAAGCTTGCTTCCGCTGAGTTGGGATAACGGTAGGAGATATTATGGAGTTCGATGGCATTTTCAGAGCGTTTTATGACGTTGATGGTTTCCAAGGTCTTCAACGGTTTTCACCTCATCACTTAAATGAGCCGGCTACCCTTAATTGCTTTGTAGGCTACTGCAGAAATAATTACGTTTAGAGCTGCTCCGACAATGAGAAAAGGCATCAGTCCCATTACCCCTCCCATGCCCATGAACGGCAGCATGGCAAAGGATGAGACAACCCCATTAAGAATAATTCCGACGATAACAGCAGGAATCAAGCCGAGTTTCTCATTCACCCAGCGATAAACTATAGCCCACAAAGCCATTTGTACAGCAACATAAAGATGAATCGGAATGGTCATGGGAAATCCGGCAACTGCTGCTGTCAGCAAATGCCCGGAAGCTATGATGATGGCTCCCGTTAGCCCGCCAAAGGCCAGGGCACTGAAAAATCCAGGTGCCGAGTCCATACCAATGGTTCCAACGGGACTTGGGATCTTTATAAGTGCTCCTACAGCACTTAGGGCAATAAAAATAGCTATAATCGACAACCGTTTGACATTCCAAGGAGAGAGTTTTGATTCCTGATATTTAGTTCCTAAATTATTCATAAAAAGTGTCATTCCTTTCGCAGTGTTCAAAGCACAAAATTAAATCTCCATTTCAGTACAGTTTACCGATTCTCGTCAGGGGCAAATCCGGAAAACTCGAAAAGGCCTGCTCTAAGACTCCGGAGGATAAGGATCGCGATGAAAAAATAAGGCATGAAGACGGCCCTGCCGATTTATCCAAATCAAGAGCGCGAGCCGGATCAAGGCGCAAACGACTGTTTACAGCAGCGGCAAGTCCGTCCGCTTCCACACGTATCCCTTTTGACCCAATAGGAAGGATGTCATGAATACTTGAGATTCCTAAGAGAACCTGCACGGCTTTGACTTGTACAATTTCCGGGTCCTCCGGATTATCCAGTTCAGAACCCACCTTAGGAAATCCTAAACAATAAATGTCGTCACCTGGCTGAGCCGTTCCAATACGCAGCTTATCTTTTTCGGCCACACCAATCACACTGATCCCAAGACCGGTTTGCTGCGTGGGTATGTTTTTCTCTGTGCTTATCGACATAGGCAACGTTGTTAATCCGGCAGATTTGAGTTCATCATTCACCCCTTTTAATAGTTCATCTCCTGTCGGGTACGGCTCATTAGAAATCGCTACGGTCAGCATTTGCGGCACAGCACCTGTGGAAATAACCTCCAGCAAGGCCACTCGTGTGGTCAGCTTTCCTGTAACAAACCAAGAGATCTGATAGGCATCCAATTCTTTCATACCAATCCCACCGCAGGAATCACAGGAAGCCACCAGATATTGTGCTTGATTTATGGAAACAACCTCAACATCCCGACCAAGATATCCCAAGCGTTCCTCCCCCTTTCTATGAACAAAAATAAAAAGTCCACAGTCCATTTTCTTGTCACAAAAGAATCAGAAAATGGACCATGAACTTTACCTTTGTTCATGACTCACAAACATCACAGGCAGGTCTCCTGACTAAGAATCATCGACACTATGCGCCTTCCCAGTTTCCCAGTGGACAATGCATAAGTCTCCTCTTTACAGTGGTGGGTCCGTCCGGGATTCTCACCCAGTTCCCTATTCACCCTATCTAAGGGCACCTGTAACTAATAAATATTGAATTAATCGTAGTTTAATACAAGAAGAAGCAGAATACAAGCTTAATTTTTGCACTGCAGCGAACAAGAAGGGGAATCTCAAGGCGGGGCTCCTACTTCTTGTTCATCCAATCCTTTTTCAGATTCGACTTTCCAGAGCTTATATCGTTCAAGATCAACACTTATTTGGGATATAACAAAGCCGGCCACTGCCGCGTCATCGACTAACCCCGCAAAGGGAATATAATCGAACACCCCATCTATGGGGGACACAAAGTAGATGATGCCCAGAACAATCATAAGCAGCGAGCGGGCAGGCATTTCCGTATAGCTGCCATTAATCCAGTCTTTAAATACTCCGAATAAAAGCTGAAATTTCTCCCATGCCTCGCCCAGCAAACTTCGCTTGGCGTCAGCCTTTCGCAAAGCATTATTGAGAAGATTTAAGGATTTTTTCTTATCGTTCATATACTCTTTGGCTTTCTCTTGATAAGGTTTTAAGCGTTTATTATTGAGGATATCTAAATCCATTCTTCCACCCCTTTACCAGAACTATAGCCTGAAATGCTTGTCCGCTTAAACTTAAATCTTTAACAGCTTGCCCTTTATGAAAGTTTCTAAATCACACACATAAAAACATACTTTTTGGAGATATTAGACTAGGAATTTACTTTAAGGAGGAATACTGAATGTCAAAGCAAGTTACTAAAATGTCTCAGCCAAACAGCGGGATCAAATGTCTAGTTAATACTTGCCATTATTACGGTTCAGGAGATCACTGTCATGCTGAGAAAATCGAAGTGCAGTCTCCTAATGCAAGTACCAGCGAAATGACAGACTGTGCAACCTTCCTTCCAGAATAAACAGTATCGTTCTTATCCCGAACTGTAAATGAAGTTTAAAGGCTTGTCTGATCCAGACAAGCCTTTAAACTTTGATTCAACGCAATTATCCTATAAATACCGAATTTTCATACATGAAAAATAAATCGTTCATCCCGGCTTTAGTCTATACCCGCTTTCTTGCTTAAAAGTCCTGCCGAAGCGATAAACTTCAAGGCTTCTTCGGAGGAGACTTCGAGAAGCTGGACTTGATCCTTGGGTACAACAATCAGGTTCCCGGCCCATTGCATTGACTGCATTAAGTAGACCGCTACATAGTCTTTAGGAATAAAAGCGCTTTCTTCATCATTGGTAAGGAATCCCAAAAGCTTAAGTTCATTAGACATATGAACCATGACTAACCGGGAAAAGCCTTTTTTATTTGCTGAGAAGGAGTTCACAGTGTCTTTAATAATTCCATAGATATTGCCCAGCAGGGGAACTTTAATCAGAACTTTGTCCAAGTAATCTAACACCCGATTTGTAAGCCAGTTCGAGGCTAATAAACCCACCAGAAATATTGCAGCAAGTGTTACGATCACTCCAAGTCCGGGAAAATATAATCCGGCACTCTCCAGCACTCCCTTAAATAACCCATCCATGACTGAGAACATTTTATAGAGAATATAGAAGGTAAGTACGATCGGAGCTAAGACAAGCAGACCCTTTAGAAAGATTCCGATAAAATGTTTCAAATTTTCCTCTCTCCATTTTTCCCATACTCGAAAAGAACCTTGCCGGCATCAGATCTCCAGCAAATTCCAATATAATAATTATGCTCTGAAATAATCCCAATGTCAAATTCTCGAACAATTCTTTTCGGCCTCAGCATTCCTTTTAGCACATAATTTCAATAACAAGTCAATGGTATAACTATTAATCCAATGTCTTGATAGTAAATGTATCATCCGCATTGAATATTAATCGATACCTTTCATTAAGGTCGTAAAAAATAATCAGAGGACTATAAGGCCCTACAGGCTCACACGTACTTCTGTGAAAAAACTCCTTTTTCAAACAAATAATTGCGTCGTCATTTTCAGACGTTGAATGAATTCTTACATCAAAATTATCCAATTCAACTGCAAATGTATCGTTGTTCTCATTAAGGTTTAACAAATGCTCATAAATGAGTTTTTCCCTAGTTTCTTTCAGGTCGTTTTTAATAATCTTCATTTAAAATTACCCTCCTTGAGTTTTTATTAATTTTACCCAAAGAAGTAAAAATTAATTATACTGCACAGTAAAAAGTTCTACAACTTTAAGAAGCCAGAGAATTCTGCTGAGTTCAGCAGGAATTTTAAGGTGAGTACATTTTAGGAAATCAAATCTCCCGCCTATTTAATAGCCTATCCTCTTCTGCTTCCTCCCTCTAATCTCTTGGCTTTTTCCGCCAAAGTACGGAGCCAGCCCTTGAGTTCATCACTGTTATAATCCTTATCCAGCTGCCACTTCCAATTACCGTGGATTGTTCCCGGGACATTCATACGAGCTTCCTCACCCAGCCCCAAAATATCCTGCATGGGCAAGATAACCCACACCGCCTGGCTTAAATAGACTTCCTCGATAGACTCTCTGCAGGCTTGCAGCAAGATATCTTGTTGATCGATCCTTCCATTCTGCAAAGAAGTGCTGTCCGGGCTGTCTTCTCCGGATGAATCCTTCTTCTTGTACCAGCCTAACAATGTATTATTATCGTGGGTACCCGTATAGTAAACAAAATTAGTCTCCGTTTTTGCTACTTCTTTTAGAGGCGTAAATTGATGCACCTTAATTCCCGGAAAGCCAAACATCTCTTTTAAAGTATTGACCTCGGTTGTTATCACTCCCAAGTCTTCAACAATAAAAGGACATTTCCCAAACGCGGCCAGGATACTTTCAAAAAAACGTTTCCCTGGTCCTTTAATCCAGCGTCCCTTTTCTGCTGTCTTTTCATTGGCATCCACCGCCCAAAAGGCTTCAAAGCCACGAAAATGGTCCAGGCGAATGTATTCAAACTGTTCCAGACCGAACTCCAGGCGCATTTTCCACCAAGCATACTCCGTTGCTGCATGAGCATCCCAATTATAAACCGGATTCCCCCATAATTGTCCTGTCTTACTGAAATAGTCGGGAGGCACCCCTGCTATTTGAGCCGCTCTCCCCCGCTCATCAAGTTTAAACAAATTGCGGTTAACCCAAACATCGCAGCTGTCGGCAGCCACAAAATGAGGTAAATCCCCCATCATTTTAATTCCCTTACTCATAGCGTAAATTTTAAGCTTATCCCACTGATAAAAGAACGTATACTGTAAAAACTCTGCAAAACCGACCTCTTCACGGAGCAGGTAAGAATACTTAGCTAAGGCCTCCGGCTTACGCAAAGCAATCTCCGTGTCCCATGCAAACCAAGGAGCATCACCGAAGTGATCTTTGAGGGCACGAAAGAGGGCATAATCCTCAAGCCACTTCTTATGTTTCTTTTTAAACTTCGCGTAGTTTTCCTGAGATAAGTAGTCAGAGTCTTTAAATGATCGGTTATCTGATTTAATCTGCTCCCCAAACAATTGATAAGCCTCGTAAAGCAAATCCCGCTTTAATTCTTTAAACCCTTCCTTTAATAAACTTTCCCTAAGTCCAATCCTGATTAACTGGTCGTATTTAGCCCGAGTCTCCGTCAGATCCAGGAGACCCTCATAGATCAAATGATCAAGACTGATAAACAGCGGGTTTCCTGCCAACACTGACTCGCTTTGATAAGGACAATCTCCTGCTCCCGCAGGATTGAGCGGTAAAACCTGCCAGATTGAATGCCCTGATTCTGCTAAAAAATCCACAAAGTCATAGGCTTCCTGTCCTAAATCTCCCAGCCCCCAAGCAGAAGGCAAGGAACTTATATGCAGTAAAACTCCGCACGAAGGCTGAAGCTGCAAAGCGGGAGGCCGATTCTTTTTAATAAGAAGTGCTCTTCCGCTTAAAGCATTGACGGATAAAGCACTAAGGGTTTCTGTAAAGAGCTTTTCGCCATTGATTAAGTCAATAACAAACGACGAGGACTCGAGTTTAAGTCTTTCCTTAAGATCAACCGTTTTTGCTTCCTCTCCATGACGATTAATAAGAACACAGATTTCTTCATCATCCCCAACCCGCCTAAAACCGTAAACATCTGCTTCCAAAGACAGTGAGCTAAAATCACCGGTTTGAAGCACCTCAAATTCAGCATGCATGCGCACTAATCGTCGATACCAGGCCAGGATTTCTTTATCTTCCCTGCCCCATGGATAAGTCCCGCGGTTGTAAGGGTCGGCATAACCTTCTACCCCTGCTTCATCTCCATAATATATACTGGGGACTCCGGGAAAGATCATTTGGACTAAGCTTAAGAGTTTCAGCCTCTGTACAGCTAACTTCCGCGCGGCGGCTGAAAGCCGAAAAGTCCTCTGCTGTGACTTTGTCAGACTCTGTTCCGGCGGAGCCTCTCCTAAAAGGGTCAAAATCCGTATTGTATCATGGCTGCCCATCAAATTCATGGCGGCATAGAAATTTTCCCGGGGATAATTCTCGAACAAGCTCATCACTTCATTATGAAGATCTCCGGCATCACTCCGACCGAGAATAAAACGCAGGAAGCTGTCCCGGAAAGGATAGTTCATCGTCCCATCCAGTTCATCCCCCAGCAAATACCGGCGGGGCTTATCATAGCTGATTTTGTTTGAAGCATCTTCCCACACTTCCCCGATCAGCACTGCATCAGGGTTAAGGCTTTTAATCCTTTGCCGAAGCTCCTGAATAAATTCATCGGGAAGTTCATCCGCGACATCTAACCTCCACCCGGCGACCCCCAGGCTTTGCCACTTTTGAATAACACTGTTTTCCGGACCATAGATAAATTGTCTGTAGGAAGAGTCCATTTCATTCACTTCCGGCAGGTCATCAACCCCCCACCAGGATTCATACTCTTCGCGGTTCCCTTTGAATTTGTACCAAGTATAATAGGGGGAATCCGCGGATTGATAGGCTCCGGCTCCCGGATAGCTGCCATATTTGTTGAAATAGATACTGTCACTGCCTGTATGGCTGAACACCCCATCGAGAATAATTGAAATTCCATATTGTTTGGCTGTGCTGATCAAGTCTGCGAAGACTAAATCATCTCCATACATGGGATCGATTTTGAGATAATTGGCTGTGTCATATTTATGATTGCTGGCGGCTTCAAAAATAGGATTAAAGTAAAGAATGCTGATCCCTAATTCTTGAAAGTAGGGCAGCTTTTCCATAATCCCCTGCAGGGTGCCGCCAAAAAAGTCCCAATCAGTTACTCTGCCCTGCTCGTCCTTAATATAGACCGGCTGATCTGACCAATTGGCATGCAGCAGAGCGTTTTTCTTTGGGCAGCAGCTGAACCTGTTATGAAGAGGATTGAAAAACCGATCGACAAAAACTTGATAGATTACCCCTCGCTTATACCACTCAGGGACTGCCGTCGGTTTATGAACTGTAATTTGATAGGCCGGCGGCTCTTGTTCCCAGAGACAGCCTTCACCGCCCAGTCTATGGGAATTATTCCCATAATAATAAGTTTGAGATCCTGCCTTAATTATAAAGTAATACCAGATTAGTCCCGGGATGCCGGGCACTTGATATTCGACCTCATAGGATTCATCCTGCCCGGATTCTTCACCTGGCATCTTCTTGGAAGCAGAATCATAACTCCTCTTCCCGACAGTTTTTTGCATAAGACTCGTTGTTTCATGGTCTGTTTCCCATAAGCGAAGAAGGCAGGCTTCGATAGGCTCCGAAGAAACAGTGCTTAAGCGGAAAATGATTCGCTGTCCGCAGTTAACGGCACCAAACGGGTTACGGTAAAACACATCGTGAGAATTATGATACGCTTCAAATTTCATACATACTCTCCTATACCCTTTTCATGCAAACCTAACCCAATTTTCAGGATATGTGCAATAGGGACTTATAAATTTCGATATAAGCAGCGGCAGATCGGTTCCAGCTGAAATCACACTCCATGCCCCTGAGACGTATCTGATTCCAGATTGGTTTGTTTTCTTGGTAGATTCTCAAGGCTCGCTGTACCGTAAATAATAATTCATGGGCATTGTAATTCATAAAGCTGAATCCATTTCCGGTCCCGGTAATATCGTTATAGGCAAACACGGTATCCTTCAATCCTCCGGTTTCACGAACGATCGGAACAGATCCATAGCGCATAGCGATCATTTGAGCAATACCGCAGGGTTCAAAACGTGAGGGCATGAGAAACATGTCGGTTCCGGCATAAATTTGATGGGCCAGCTGATCTGAGAACTCTAACCGTACAGCGAGTTTCTCCGGATATTTGGCAGCAAAAAATCTCAGCATTTCTTCATATTTATAGTCTCCCGTACCAAGGACTGCCATTTGGATATCCAGTTCCAAAATTTCTTCGAGAACATGCGCCAAAAGATCCAAACCTTTTTGGTCAACGAGCCGGGTTACCATTCCCAGCAGGGCAGTGTCTCCTCTGACCGGAAGTCCCAAAACCCTTTGCAGGTGCTTTTTGTTTTCTTCTTTAGCAAGAGCTATGTCGTGATAGGGCATAACCAGATTAGGATCGTTGAAAGGATCATAGATCTCATTGTCTATACCGTTCAGAATTCCCGTCAGAACTTCCCTTCGTTTTCTTAACATGCCGTCAAGGCTTTCCCCGTAAAAAGGATGCTGAATTTCCTCAGCATAGGTCGGACTCACCGTCGTAATCTGATCTGCATAGAGCAGAGCACCCTTCATAAAATTGATCGCGCCGTGAAATTCCAGGCCATTTTCCTGGAAAAATTCCATACCCAGACCCAAGATATCACCCAGGACTTCCCTGGCAAAAATCCCTTGATATTTCAAGTTATGAATCGTAAAGACGGTTTTTATGGGATAGTAGAGCGGCTCCCGGCTATAAAACTCCTTCAGCATAAGGGGAATTAAAGCCGTATGCCAATCATGACAATGCAGGATATCCGGTTTAAACCCCGGGATGTGTATTAAACTCTCCAGCGCGGCTCGGGAGAAAAACGCGAATCGCTCTGCGTCGTCGTATTCTCCATAAACCTGGGAGCGCGTAAAATAGTACTCGTTGTCAATGAAATAATAAGGCACCCCCTGGTAAACCAGTTCATCTAAGCCGCAATATTGTTTACGCCAAGCAACCTGGACATCGAAATGGGCTAAATGTTTAAACTCTCTCTGAAATTCCTCAGAGATGCTGCTGTACTTGGGCATAATGACGCGCACATCAATACCCTGTTTATGCAGGAAGGCCGGTAATGAACCCGCAACTTCCCCTAACCCGCCGGTTTTAGCAAAAGGATCTGCTTCAGCTGTCACAAAAACCAGTTTCATACTTTCCCACCTTTCAGATTACAGCCTTTTTAAGAACGACTAAAGGTTGATTCGGATTTCCTTTTAGGACATTTTCTCCGTGAACTATGACTGATTTGTCGAGAATGGCATAGTTGGTCTGAGCATTGGCATGAATATAGCATTTCGGCATGATGATACTATTTTGGATTCTGCACCCTTCCTCAATTTTCACTCCCCGAAAAACAATGGAGTTTATGACCTCCCCCGCTATTGAGCATCCGCTGGCAATTAAGGAATTGTTGATTTTGGCCCGGGAAGTGTATTTAGTCGGCGGATTGTCCACCACTTTTGTATGTGTGCGATCAACTCCCAACCATAGTTGTTCACGAACGTTTAAGTCCAGCAAATCCATGGTTCGATCAAAATAATCCTTTATGGTGCGAATCGTTCCCACAAACGACCGTGTAGGACTGCCGTAAATCTTCAGAACTTCAAGATTTGCGGCTAAAATTGTGATTAAATCAAGACAGCCATAGGAACTATAGTTTTCAATAATATTCATTAAAAGCTCCCGGCGGATTAGCAAAATATTCACAAATCGGGAATGTCCAAGCCCATCCTCTTGAAGAGGGCTATTTTCTTTGATATTACACACTTTATGATTTTCGTCAAGCTCAAGCAGTGCCGCACTATTTGAGTCAGCCCCGGCTTCAGTGATTACTTTATATATTAAGGTAACATCGGCATGCTTGTCCTTATGAAATTCCAGAGCATCTTTAAAATTAATATTGAATATTTGATCGCCGCTGCTGATGACCACGTTTTCCACAAAATCTTTTTCCAGATATTCCAGGTTATTTTTCAAATCTTTAATACAAAAGGTATGATTCTTTCCTGCCAAGCCATGCATAACTCCGGGTAAAATAAATAACCCACCGTCTTTCCGTTCTAAAAACCAATCTTTTCCGGCCCCCAAGTGATCCAGCAGCGGCCGATATTGGTGAGGGGTCACTATGCCAATGGTCCTGATCCCGGAATTAACCATGCTCGATAACGCAAAATCGAGGATTCGATATCTGCCTCCGAAGGGAACGGCAGCTATGGGTCTTTCTAAAGCCAGCCCCTGCAAGTTATCTGATTCGCTATTAGCAAAAATAATTCCTATCGCATTTGACATCGATTTTCCCCTCCTTTAAATCGCCCGGCTCCTGTAAATATTCATACCGGCATTAATAACAGTACCTTCAGCAATCAGATGATTATCCTCGATAACCGTTATACCATCTTGCGGAGGATCTCCCAGCCCATCTGCACCAATAACACAGTGACTCATGATTTCTGCATTTTCTCCAATAATTGTCCGGCGAACGACCGATCCTTTGTGTACTTTTACATATGGCAAAACAATAGAATCTCTTATTTCTACCCCTTCTCCCACATAGACCCCCGGTGCCAAAATTGAATTAATGACCTTGCCATGCACGATGCACCCATTACAAATCAAACTATTCTCCAGTTCCGCTGTTGACCCTATGAAGTGTGGAGGAAAGATATCTTCATTGGAAAAGATCCGAAACTTCGGATCAAAAAAATTAAGAAAGTGCCCATCTCTTAAAGACTCCATATTCGCTTGATAATAGCTTTCAATAGTACCCACATCCCGCCAGTATCCGTCAAACTTATAGGCATAAACTCGTTTTCCCTGATTCAATTGATGAGGAATAATATTTTTCCCGAAATCATTTTGGGACAAATAATCTCCCTTATCGGCAATTAAAGCTTGCTTAAGGGTGGAACCGTTAAAGATATAGACCCCCATCGAGGCAAGATTACTATCCGGCTGGGTTGGTTTTTCAGTGAATTTCGTAATTCTGGAGTCTTCATCAATGGTTAGAATCCCAAACCGGGAAGCCTCCTCCCACGGTACTTGAATTGTAGCTATGGTAATCTCAGATTTTTTTTCTTTGTGAAACTTGAGCATAAGAGTATAGTCCATTTTATAGACATGGTCTCCAGAAAGAATGATCACGTATTCCGGATCGTAATAATCGATGAACTCATAATTTTGGTACACGGCATTTGCCGTTCCGTTATACCAACTTCCTTCTGTTTCCCCGAGAAAGGGCGGAAGAATATGAACTCCGCCAAAAGGATTATCTAAATCCCACGCAGAACCCAGACCGATATATGAATTCAGGAGAAACGGCTTATATTGAATAAGAACACCGACCGTATTAATGTTTGAATTGGTGCAGTTACTCAACGTAAAGTCAATAATTCGATACTTACCGCAGAAAGAGACTGCTGGTTTAGCACGATTTCTGGTTAAACCGCCTAATCGGCTTCCTTGTCCGCCGGCTAAGAGCATTGCAATACATTCCCGCCTTTTCATATATTATCCCCTTTCTCTTAGTCTCTGTTGACTGCCTGATGGATGGCTTAAATTGAGGAAATACTATTCACCGTACGATATCGGACCTTCCATATCCAATCTGCATATTCCCTGATGGTTCTGTCACTTGAGAAGATCCCTGAACCCGCAATATTGAGCAGCGAATGTTTGTTCCACTCCTTGGGATTCAAGTAAAGGGATTGAAGCTTTTCATGGGTTTGAATATAGGATGGGAAATCCTTCAATATAAAGAATTCGTCATTATAAATCATCAGAGAATCGTATAACGTTCTGAATTCTTCTCCCATATTATCGAAAAATCCGCCATTTAATTGGTCCACACAGGTTCTCAGTTCGGGATGATTGTGGTATTCATCCCATGGCTTATATCCTCCATGCCGGGTGTAATCCAGTACTTGCTCAGCAGTCAGCCCAAAGATGAAAACATTATCCTCTCCCACAGCCTCTCTGATTTCTACATTAGCTCCATCCAGAGTCCCTAAGGTAAGAGCCCCGTTCATCATGAATTTCATATTTCCGGTACCTGAAGCTTCTTTGCTGGCCGTTGATATTTGTTCACTGATGTCAGCCGCCGGATAAATCAATTCTCCTTGGGATACATTGAAATTCTCGATAAAGACAATTTTAAGTTTCTCCCGAACTCTCGGATCCTGTTCTATCTTTTTACTTAAGCAATTAATGAGCTTAATAACGGTTTTGGCATAATGATAGCCGGGAGCTGCTTTTCCGCCGAAGATGAAAGTTTGTGAACCTGTTAACCTATCCGGTTCATTCAGGCACTTATTGTACAAGTGCATAATCTTTAAGACATTAAGCAATTGCCGTTTATAGGCATGAATTCGTTTTACCTGGACATCAAATATGGACTGTGGGTCAAGGACAATCCCATATCCGGAAGTGACCCTCTCAGCCAAGCGGCATTTGTTTTCATACTTTACTTTAGCCAGCTGTTCTAAAAAACTCTGATCATCCTTAAAAGCCTGAAGTTTCTTTAGTTCTCCGGCATCTTCCTTCCAGTTTGGCCCGACCGCCTCTGTGATCAGGTGAGATAACTTGGGATTTGCGGCTAAAAGAAAACGCCTGTGATTCACTCCATTGGTCTTATTATTAAATTTATACCCGAAAACACGGAAGTAGTCTTTAAACACTTCATTTTTTAGAATTTTTGTGTGTAATTGGGCGACCCCATTTACGGAAGAACTGCCGACAATGGCCAGATTAGCCATCCAAACATATCCATCTTTCAAAATATGGGTGTTCTGCACCACTTCCTCATGATCCATAAAACGAGCTGCCAGATCTTCTTTAAACCTTCGGTCGATCTCTTCAATAATCATATAGATCCTGGGCAAAAGAGTTTTGACCATGTCAATCGGCCACTTTTCCATGGCTTCAGGCATAATGGTATGATTGGTAAAGGACATAGTGTTAACCGTGATATTCCAGGCTTCATCCCATCCCATTCCTTCTTCATCAATCAGGATGCGCATCAGTTCAGGGATACACAATACCGGATGAGTATCATTAATATGAACTGAAACACGTCTTGAGAAGTTATGCAGGGAACTTAACCCATTCTTTTTCTTATAACTCCTCACAATGGTTCCTAAACCAGCGGCAACAAAGAAATATTCCTGTCTGAGCCTTAACTCTCTGCCGGCCCGGCTGCTATCGTCCGGATAGAGAATATACGAAATAGCCTCTACTTCTGACCTAAAGCTTGTCGCCTGATTAAACTCTCCCCGATTAAAACAGGCCAAATCCAGTTCACTGCAGGTGGTTTCCGCGCTCCATAACCTTAAGTTGTTAATATAGCTTGGATTGTCGTAGCTCATAATCGGGACATCATAGGGCACAGCCAGGACCGGCTCATAGTTTTCATGGACAAACACGACCCGGCCATCTTTAAGTTCATGCCTCACTGTCCCTTTAAATTTGACGATAACTGCTTTATCCATCTTTCTCATTTCCCAAGGATAACCATTTTTCAGCCAGTTGTCTGCTATCTCAACTTGATTCCCGGATACAATTTTTTGCTCAAACAACCCATACTTATAGCGAATACCATTGCCATGCCCATCAATTCCCAGGAAAGCCATCGAATCGAGAAAACAAGCGGCCAGTCTTCCTAAACCTCCATTACCCAACCCCGGATCTGCTTCCTGCTCCAAGAGATCCTCAAGCTTAATATCCAAGTCTGCCAAACCTTCTCTTACCAGATCCTCTATTTTGAAGTTGACTAAATAATTATGCAGAAGTTTGCCAATTAGAAACTCCATGGAAAAATAGTAGATTTGTTTTCCCTGAGAAATAGAGTTTTTATTGATAGCCCGGTAATAGCTCATTTTTTCTTTGAGCAGCATAACTAAGGCCACAAATTTATCCCAAGGGGTCGCTTCATCGGCTGTAATTCCTTCCCCTGCAATCAGCTTCATTAGATAGGCTTGCTTAAAGCTTTCTTTATCGGTGAACATACCTTTTGTCCCTCCAATTCTTTCCTCTCAAACGTTGGTTTTAAGATTATGATTGCTAAGGGAGCAACCTTGATGGTTAATGAGAACATTTGACCGTGCCAGGCAACCTTTTCGGCTTTGATTAATGATGGATTAATGTGATTGTTCCCCCCGTAAATCCCCTGATCAGAATTAAATAGTTCTTGATAGAGCCCTTTTTGGGGTACTCCCAAACGAAAGTTCTCATAACGATTGGTCTGGAAATTGATCAATATAACAAGGAAATCATCCTTTTCCTGCGCTTTTCGGCAAAATACCAGAATACTTTGCTGATGATTATGGACATCAATCCATTCAAAGCCTGACCAATCCTCTTCGTTTTCCCAAAGGGCTTTTTCTTGACGGTATAATTTATTTAAATCCCGCACAAAGGTTTGAAGCTTCCTGTGCATTTCATACTCTAAAAGAAACCAATCCAGTTCAGCAGACTCATTCCACTCGATAAATTGGGCAAACTCCCCGCCCATAAATAGTAACTTTTTACCCGGGTGGCACATCCAATATCCATAGAGACTTCTCAATCCTGCAAATTTCTGCCAATAATCACCCGGCATTCTATTGATCAATGACCTCTTGCCATGGACCACCTCATCATGGGATAGGGGTAAAATAAAATTTTCCGAAAAAGCGTAGGTCATTGAGAAGGTCAACAATTGATGGTTAGCTTTACGCAAAGGAAAATCCAGGCTCATATAGCGCAAAGTATCGTTCATCCAACCCATATTCCATTTAAAATTATAGCCCAGGCCATTCACGTCCGTCGGATAAGAGACAAGCGGCCATTCCGTCGATTCCTCAGCAATCATAAGTACCTCAGGAAAATAGTCAGAAACGACTTCATTTAGCCTCTGCATAAATGCAACAGCCTGAAGATTCTCCCGGCCTCCATAAATGTTGCGTCTCCAGGAATCGCCTGGCTTTCCGTAGTCAAAATAGAGCATACTGCTTACTCCATCCACCCTTAACCCATCGACGTGAAATATATCCAGCCAAAAAACTGCGTTGGAAATCAGATAGCTCCAAACCTCAGATTTCTCAAAATTAAAATTATAGGTTCCCCATTGTTCATTTCTATCATTTTCATAGAGCGGCGAGCCGTTAAATTCGCCTAAGCCATGAGCATCTTTACAAAAATGACCTGGAACCCAATCTAAAATAACCCCTATACCTGCTTGGTGGCACTGGTCTATAAAAAACATAAAATCCTCTGGAGTCCCGAATCGACTGGTGCATGAGTAATACCCTGTTATTTGATAGCCCCAGGAACCATCGAAGGGGTGTTCGGCAATAGGCATCAATTCAATATGGGTATACCCCATTTTCAGAACATAATCCAGCAGTTCAATTGCCAGCGTTCTCCAATTATAAAAGGTTCCATCCTTTTGCTTTCTCCAGGAGCCGGGATGAACTTCATAGATCAGAAGTGGAGCTTGCTTAACCTTGATTTCTTTTCTGGATTCCATCCACCCTTGATCCTGCCATTGATAACCTGGCAGGTGCCAAACGATCGAGGCAGTAGCCGGCCTTAATTCTGAAAAGAAGGCAAAAGGGTCAGCTTTTAACAACACTTGACCATTCCTGGTATGGATTTCATATTTATAGAACTGCCCTTGGAGATCCTTGGGCACAAAGATGGACCAAACCCCAGTGTTGCCGATTTCAATCATCGAACCAGCGGAGGAACACCAGTTATTAAACTCTCCCACAAGGCAAACCTTAAGCGCTTCAGGTACCCAAACAGCAAAATTTGTCCCGCGGACTGCGCCGCACTCTATAATATGGGCACCCAATATTAAGTAACTGTGATACAGTTCACCCCTGTTAAAAAGGTAAACTTCATCTGGTTCAAGAAAACTCTTTGTGTTCATAGTTTGTTTGCTGCACCTACTTTACCATCCCACTCCTTTACTATTTATTCTCTTAGGCAACTATATTTCCTTTCAAAGTATGGTAAATATTTACTGACAAGTTTCGTTAAAATTCATCATTCTTAGTGTGTATTGATAGCATATGCTGGAGCTGAATAAATGCTCCAAACATTCACTGGGATTATCAACAAAGGGTTTGATCTTTGGGTTTATCTCCTTTAAAGTTTATGAAGGAGATTAAGAATAAGTTGTCGAATATAGTCTTCATATGCGAGTATTCCCAGAGTTATTGCCTTTATAGTTAGCGCAGTAAGGTATTTTTGATAGGGGGTTACTTAGTGTCAAACTTTGTATATTTTATTTCCACAGATAAGATAGGTCATCAGGATCCGGACCTTGGACAAGTATTAATGCGGGACTTTTTTCGTAAGCTTGCTGAAGCCAGCTTAAAACCCACTCATATTTTGTTTATGGAAAGGGGAGTAAAACTACTGCTGCCGGAATTTGAGGCACATGACGCTTTGAAACGGCTCCATGAGGAAGGAATCAAGCTCTTAGCCTGCAAAACCTGTCTTGAGTTTTACGATATCGGGCAAAGGATTGCCTTAGGAGAAGTGACAGACATGCCTTTGCTAATTAAAGCGATGCATGATGCGGATAGAGTTATATCCCTTTAACGCTTATCACCCAGGGGCTGTGATAAAACTTGCTGATGTTTTATCACAGCCCCTTTTTTCGTCTGAATAATCAGGAAAGAAAGGCGTTCTTATCCCACGTTTATGGTGAGAGAAGAACGCCTCTTATTACCCGTACCCACTTTGAATTTTAAGAATTATGTTTCACACAGTCTTTTTACTAATCGAACCTTTCAAGGTTTTATGGATTATCCGGATTATTAAGACCTACTTCTACGAATGGGTATCCATCATCTGCTTCTGTGACAATAGCCGTGAACCTTAGATTCCATCTTCACGAAGGGCGTTCTCCGGTCGATCATAGCCCTCATCACGACTTTGCTTTAAAGCGTTCATTTGGAGCAAGGCCACTGCCAGTAAAATCAAACTACTGCCAAAAATTTGAGTCAGGGATAGTAATTCACCCAGAAAGAAAAAAGCCGATATGGCGCCGACGACAGGTTCGAGCATGCCAATCATCCCCGCGCGAAAAGCGCTCAGATTTTGCAGCCCTCTAATATAAAGTCCAAAAGGCAATACTGTGGCAAACACCGCAATGTAAAGAAATTGAAGCCATTCCAATCCTCCATAGCGCAGGGCAAGAGTCCAGGGAGATTGGTAAAAACACCAGACAAAAGACCCGAAGCCCATCCCCCAGGCCAAAAGTGTCCATGAGTTATAGGTTTTCAGGCCGCGTTTCCCATACATTGAATAGAAAGCAAATGTACAGGCTGCTGCCAGCCCGTATACGACCCCCAGAGGATTCAGACCAAAGCCCGAAGCCGTACCGGCAACAATTAAATACCCGCCGACAATTGAGGCACCCAACGCCGCCAATTTTATCCCTGTGAGGACTTCTGTCCGCAATAATAGCCCAACGATAAGAATGATGATCGGTGCCGTATACTGTAAAAAAAGAGCAGTTGCCACATTCGTTAAACTAAGGGCAAAGAGATAGGTAAATTGAAGCAAACCTAAACCGACGATGCCAAAAATCGCGAGATAGCCCAGGTCGGACCTTCGGACACGCAATAACTCCGGTTTACAGACGGAGAGCACTAAAAATAATAGTACAAAGGATAGTGTCAGCCTCATTTGAGCTACATCAAATGCCGAAACAGCACTATTGAATAAATGTTTAGCTAAGGTTGCGGAAGTCCCCCAAAGTATGGCTGCTCCAGTAACTTGAATTACGCCCAACCAGTGTTTAGGGAGCCGGGCGATTTTAGTTTTTATTAACACAAATTACACTTCCTTAGGTCTTATTGCACGCTTCATAATTAAATATCCGCAACTATTCTTAGTTCAACAAATAAAGGAGCATTCGTCAATACGAAAGGCTCCTTTAGCGGCTATGTCTACTATATTGAAAAATAACTCAACTTAACGGTTAAAGCAAGTTGATAATCTCACCTTGCAGCGCTTTTTCAATATTAGCTTTAGTCACAGTCTGATGTGAGGCATGCCACAAAACCTTCTGCTTACTTATAAGCAACGCCTGAGGAGATTGATGTTTAACCCCTAAATTATCTGCGGCCTGGTTAGAAACCGGTCGGGATTCAATCACTTTAATCATGGCCACGAGAATCTCATCCGTGCTTTCCCGGATAAAATCCTCCACCTCCTGCCAGGCTCGTGCACTGACAGGACAGGCAGTACTATGCTTAAAGATGATAATTTTGCGCCGATGGGATTCCTCCAGAATTTCTTCTAAATCTTGGATAACATAAAGTTCCTTGAACTCTGCCATGATTAGCACATCCTTTCAATTAATCCAAGTTTACTGCACCCATTGCTTGTCAGCAGGCGCTGTTCCACTAGTTCCTTTTTAAATGCTGCCAGCGGCAAAGTATATTATCGAAAAAATCTACGACGATAAATAGTCCGACTCCAAGTAAGGCCATCATAATAATTCCGGCAAACATCTCATCAGGTGCCGCCCGGCTCCAAGAATCCATAATAAAATATCCTAAACCTTCGGTGGTGGCAAATGACTCGGCAAAGAACAGAACTGCAATGGCTGTTCCCATGCTCAAGCGCAGAGAGGTTAAGACATCCGGCAAACTCGCTGGTAAGAGGACGTATCGATAGACTTGCAGCCGATTTCCGCCTAAAGAACGCAGGGAGGAAATTGTTTCCGACTGAACCTTACGAGCGGCATCCCGGGTTGTAACTAATATCTGAAAAAAGACAATAAAGGTGATCAGGAAAATCTTGGAACCATCTCCTAAACCCAGAAACAAGAGGATCAAAGGAAGAAAGACAATCTTGGGGATAGGATAGGTTATATAAACTAAAGGGGCAAGAAAGCGATCTATTCTCCGTTCATAACCCATGATTAATCCCAGAGGGAGTCCAATCAGCAACGCTGCGAAGGTAGAAATGACAACACGATAAGTGCTGACCCAAAAATGTCTCCCGAGATCCGCTTCAAATAAACGAAGGGTGGCCAATATAGCGGCCTTCGGTGTCGGTAAAAGGGGATTCTTAAGGCTCCAGGCAGCATAGTGCCAAAGGGCCAGTAAAAACAACATAGCCCCTAAGTAGCCCCAGAACTTGCCCCGGGATAATCTACTTCGCTGATTCATCAAGTCCGCCCCTTTCTAGAAGTGAACGGACATAGCTGGTTTTCTGAAAGAATTCTTCTGTCTGGCGATATCCTTTTTCCCCAACCATGGGATTATGGATTTCACCTACAACACGAGTCGGTCTGCCGTCCAGAAGCACCAAAATACGGCTGCCAAGAAAAACAGCCTCTTCTATACTATGGGTTACCAGAACCGTCGTCAAGTTCCGTTCCTGCCAAATTTCCAACAGCAGTTTCTGCAGCCGTTCACGAGTCAAGGCATCCAAGGCTGACAAAGGCTCATCCATTAAGAGTAAATCCGGCTGTAAGGTCAGAGCCCTGGCCAAGGCCACTCTCTGTCTTTGTCCTCCGCTCAGCTGACTGGGAAAGTTATACTTTACTTCCCCTAATCTCATTTTCTGAATCATTTCTTCAGCTGCCGACTTGCACTTTGCCCTGCTCATATGCCTGACCCGCAAGCCCAAACTAACATTTTGCTCAACATTCAGCCAAGGAAAGAGTCCATATTCTTGCAGGATAATGGCTGATTTCTGGCGAGTCCCCTTGACCGGCTCACCCCAAATCTTAACCTGTCCTCCTGTAGGCTGCAATAAACCGGCTAAAAGATAGAGCAGAGTGCTCTTGCCACAGCCTGAAGGGCCTATTAAAACTAAACTTTCGCCTTGTTCTATCTTTAAACTAAAATCGTCATAGACCTTGACCTGTGACGTTCCTTGCTTATAGGACAGATTACAGTGGGAAACTTCAATCACAGGTTATTCTCTCCTTTTTACAGATATCCCTCCCGGATATCAACATTTCATGTTAAGGCTGACAATCACCCGACCCGATTTGCAGACTTCGAAGATCGGACTAGGATTCCGGCAGAAGATCAGGATCTACTAACTCTTGGTAGTCATAAGCTTGGGGAATAAGGTTTTTTTCAACCATCCATTTCATGACACTCTTAACATCTTCTTCGGCTGGAAGCTGTAGTTTAGAAAAGGTCGGAGTTTCGTAGCTTTCCTTTAAATCCGGAGGAATTTGTGCCTTTTCCAAGAACAGGTCCCGATATTGATCAGGCTTATTGGTCAGTGCTTGTCCGGCTGTGCCATAGGCCCGGACGACCGCTTTAATTCCCTCCGGGTTCTCTTTAATGCTTTCGGCACGGAATAAGAAAACCGTTTGGGAAATATTCTTGTAAGTATCATCCACAAGTACATGAGCACCTTTTGCTTCTGCAAGGGAAGCTAAAGGATCTGGCAGGCAAGCCGTATTGATCTGATCCGAAAGCAACATATCTAAACGCACCGGCATTTTAGGAATCGATATCTTCGTCACATCTTCCAGCTTTAACCCTTTATCAAGGAGCATTTGATCACTAACGTAATCAATAATTGAATTCTGAGATATCCCCAGTGATCCTCCTTTTAAACCTGCCATATCGCTGATACCCGACTTAGGGGAGGACAAAACAGCAAAACGCCCCTCTTTTGGGGTTGCTCCCAATCCGATCGAAGCAATCTTGACATCCGTACCGATTTTCTTTAACAAGGCTACTGCTACTAAATCCGCAACTTGTCCGTCAATTTGTCCTGCTTGCAGTGCCGCATCCCGTTCCATGGCACTGGCGAAACTGATCAGCTCGACTTTGACCCCTTCTTTAGCATAGATTTCATCCTTTTCCGCAACATAGAACGGCAAATTATCTTCAATCGGCAAGACTCCGATCTTGACTGCTTTACCCTCTGTCTTTGTTGGTTGACTATCCGAAGTTTTTTGTGACCCGCAGCCAGACATAAAGATTACCAAACTAAGTACAAGAAACACCATACTTAATCCCAGATATTTTTTCCTCATTTACATTCGACACTCCTATCCTGCACTTTCCTATTTTATGATGTAATTTCAGTTATTCGACAAAGAATTTAGTTATCCCTTTTTCTAATTAGCTTGAAGACCTAGTTTTTAATCCCGGCCCTGGTCTTTGTCGTTTCCTTTATTATTCTTCTTATCGTTTCCGTTGCCCCCGCCCTCATCATCGTCCTCATACTCATACCGATCAGTATCAATTCCCTTAGGATAAAAATTCTCTTGATACCACTTGTACAATTTATTGGACAGCTTATTCTGTTCGATGTATTCCTGAGGAATCTCAAAGGGGACTACAGGAGCGGATTTAAGAGCGCGGGCTAAGATCTCATGAAAGACCACGGCCGGCTCAGATCCCCCCGCTGTTGTAAGATAGTGATCACGGTCAGTGTTATCATAACCCATCCACACAGCAGCCGTGAGTTCAGGGGTATAGCCGACAAACCAAACGTCTTTGACCCCTTTGCTTATTCCGGCAAACTCCTGGACGGGAGGAAGCTCTACAGAACCGGTCTTGCCTGCTGTAGGCCGGGTAAGACTGGCATTCTTCCCGGTTCCATTAGTGACAACATCCTGCAGCATGAGAGTCATCATATAGGCTACACTTGGAGTAGTCACTTGAACCGCCTCCGGCTGGGCTTGAAATAATACACGCCCATCTTTCGCAGTAATCTTACTAATGGCATAGGCCTTATTCATAACTCCAAGATTGGCAAACACTCCATAGGCTTGCGCCATTTGCAGCGGTGTAGCCCCTTTAGACAGACCCCCTAAGGCCAGACTAAGGGTATGATCCTCTTTTTCCAAGGGGATTCCACTCCGTTCAGTAAAATCAACACCGCTTTCGACGCCTATTTCATGAAGCAGCCAAACTGCAGGAACATTCCAGGATTGACGGACGGCCTCTTGCATGGTGATATATCCGCGGTATTGATTGTCATAATTTTGGGGAGCGTAACCATTGATATTTAAGGGATGGTCGCTGACCATGGAATTCGGGGTATAACCTTTTTCTAAGGCTGGAGCATAAACTGACAAGGGTTTCAAGGAAGAACCCGGCTGGCGTTCAAGTTGGGCTGATGTCGCATGGTTTAATCCACGGTATACTCTTTCTCCGCGGTATCCTACTAATCCCCTGATACCTCCTGTCTTGTGATCAAGGATCACAACTCCGCTTTGGACAATTTGGTCGGCTGTTCCCTTAGGAAAATAATGGCTTTCTGCGTAGACATCTTCAGCCGCTTCTTGTACCAATGGGTCCATTTGGGTATAAATTTGCAGTCCGCCGTTTAAAATTTGTTCTTCGGTAAAGCCGATACGATCGATTGCCTCTTCTATGACATAATCCACATAGGGAGCATATTGACCCGTCAGATTGTTTTGAGATTCTTTTTTTAAAACAATCGGTTCAAGTATGGCTTTTTGATACTCGGCAGAAGTAATGTAATTCTGTTCTTCCATCAACCCAAGGACAAGATTTCGCCTCTCTAAGGATTTTTCCTTATTGCTCAGCGGGGAATAAATCGTCGGAGCTTTGAGCAAACCGGCAAGCAAAGCGGATTCTTCTAAGGTTAGATTCTCAGCCTCTTTATCAAAATAGAGTCTCGCCGCATTTTGCAGTCCCCAGCGTCCTTCACCAAAGTAGATTCGATTAAGATAGGCTGCCAGAATTTCATCCTTGTCAAGAACCGCCTCGATCTTTAAGGCATAGGCAGCTTCTTTTAGTTTGCGGGCCAGAGTTTTATCCGAAGCTAAGAAAAGATTTTTGGCCAACTGCTGGGTGATCGTGCTCCCCCCTTCGGAATAGTCGCCCGATATCACATCCCGGTAGAGAGCACGCAGGATAGAGCGCAGATCGACCCCTTTATGCTCGTAATACCGGCGGTCTTCGACCGCAATAATGGCATTTTTCATAATAAGGGGGATTTGCTGTCCGGAAACAGGTTCAATTTTTGAGGATGACAGTTGGGAAATCCGGTTGCCGTTTTGGTCGTAAAGATAAGAGGGCTGAGCCAGAGGCGTCTGTAATTTGCTGATATCTAAGGAGGAAATGTAAATCGTAACTCCGCCGCTGGTAATAATGATCAATATTAGAACGATAATACCTAGCCGGCTCCAAAACTTAGGCTTTTTCCAAGGTTTGAAGTTCTTCAATAAGCGAAGAATTTTAGATAAAAACCCTCTCAGTTTCGATTGTGCCAGTTGAGTGGTGTTTGTTTTTTCCACTGCGCTTCCCCCCTTCTATTTCGTTTTCTAAACAGCAATTTTCATTATTATTGTACCACAGGAAAACAACTCCCACAGCAGAAAATCCTCCAGATTTTCCCTTTAGGTCCACGGCAAAGCCCTCCCTAAGCAGAAGTTTCTGCCGAAGGAGGGCTCTGGATGGGGGGCGCATTTCATTGGAAGGTGACTGAAGGCTTTTCCGGATTGAGACAAGGAGCTGAGTGTCGGAGAGGACATTTAATGAACTGAGGAATTTACCGGCCGGATGATTTTCGAAGCGGGAGATATGACAGCCAAAATCCCTCCTGCAATAACAAAAATCCCTCCTACTACCTGCCAAAGAGTAAGGTGTTCTTGAAATATAATTACAGCTAAAATTACGGTCATTACGGGTTCTGTAGTGCTGATAATTGATGCGGATGTTGCGCCGACACGCTTAATACCTTCGAAAAACGTCAGCATTGCAATAATGGTTGAAACAGCAATCCCAACGATCCCCATCCAAGTGCCCCAGGAAAGATTCCAAGTCATCCCGCTGACTTGGAAACCAATCACTCCATATGTAAGTGCGGCAGACGTAGAAATAGCAGCGGTACTTACTAAAGGTGAAATTGTCTTTAACACTTTATTTCCTGCGAGAATATAGATTGCATAGACAAAGGCAGCCCCAAGGGCCAGCAGAACCCCCAGAATATTGATCCCCTGAAAGGCTACTCCCAAAACCAAAACTAATCCAAACGTTGCGATGATTAATCCTGCAAATTTAAACCTCGAAAACATTTCTTGTTTGGTTAATACGGCCAGTACAGTAACAATAATGGGATAAGCATAAAGAAGCAAAGCAGCTAAAGAGGCGGGAATATATAACACTGAAGATATGTACAGACCAGCCATCATAGAATATGCCACCCCGCCCATAAGCCACAATGAAAGCCAGGATTTCAAGGATAAGCGTGGAAATCCTTCTCTCCATATGGTTATCGCCCATAGCGTAAGGGCTGAAATGCCGAATCTAAATAATAAAACCGTAGATAGACCCGCCCCCCCGGCAAAGACCACTTTTCCCAGAATTGGGTAGACACTAAACCAAAAGGCCGAGATTAGGATTAATAGTACGGCAACGGAATTATCTTGTTTGTTACTCATTATTCTTTCCTCTGCAGTTTTTTTCAAATGTAAATACTCACAAATCATTCCTCTATTATCATGGAAACCCATGTTTCTGTCAATCAATTCTTGTGTAAGAAAACCTGACTTCCAGCCACCGTATACAACGAGAAGGGACCAGGCTTTACTTAGCGGCCTAATCCCTAATTCACTTTGACCTGAAACCAGACCAAGAATCACTTTTTGGAGTGAAGTTCGCCTTATATCCTTGGGGGAAGAATCTTAAGTCTCGGCTTTTGCTGAAGGGGTTTACTTAATGCTGCTTATGGCGTTTTCTGCAAATTTTGTTGTTACTACGTTTTCATAAGGAGCAATCTTGTTTAGTTCTCCCGCATCCTTCATAATTTGCTGCAGAAGATAAAAATCGTTTTGAGTCAGGACAGGATCTTTCTTCCAGGAATCCTGCTCTTTATAACGTTTAACTGCACTTACAAGAATCTGATCGTTTTCATCCGGGAATTGGAGCTTTATAGCCATGGCAATTTCCTCAGGTGTGTGACTGGCTACCCATTGCTGACCTTTATAGACAGCATTGGTAAACTTCTGAATGAGCTCCGGATTATTCTCAATCATGCTCTTTTTAGCAAAATAGGCTGTATAAGGGATCTCACCGCTATTCTCACCTAAGGATGCTACGATATAAGCCTTACCCTCTTTTTCCATACTTGATGCGGTAGGTTCAAAGATAATCACATAATCCCCTTGTCCGCCGATAAAGGCACCCGGCATAGCAGCAAATTGCATTGTGGTATCGATGGAGACATCTTTGCCAACCGTAAGACCGTTTTTACTCAAAACATACTGAAGAACAATAGCGGGCATTCCTCCCTTTCGTCCGCCAATAATATTCAAACCTTTCAGATCGCTCCATTGAAAATCAGGATCAGGGGCTCTGCCCATCAAAAAGGTTCCATCTCCGTTGGTCAGCTGAGCAAAGACGACAGCGTTATCCTCTTTACCTTCATTGTAGACATAAACACTTGCCTCAGGTCCGGCAAAACCAATGTCAGCCTGCCCCGAAAGCACGGCAGTCATAACTTTGTCTGCGCCTTGCCCATTAGAAAGCTCAACGTCAAGTCCTTCTTCTTTAAAAAAGCCTTTACTTAAGGCTACATACTGCGGTGCGTAAAAGATAGAATGGGTAACCTCTGACAGTTTAACCTTTGTAAGCTCAGGTTGTTGACTGCTGCAGCCTGACAGCACTAAAGAAGCAGCCAGAATCAGCGCAATAAGTACGGGCATAAACCTTTTCTTCATCATGAGTATCCTCCTTCAATTCTTACTAATTTTACATGTGGATATAAGTAACACGGCTTGCTCAAAGCTTATTTTTCACGAGCACTTTTTCAAGGCAAACCACCCCCTGATACATCACTGTAGCCGCTATGCCCAGAATAATGACACTGGTCATGACCAGGTCCAATTTAAAGACTTGCCCCCCATAAACAATGAGGTAGCCTAAGCCTGCCTTAGATACTAAGAACTCTCCTACAATAACCCCTACCCATGACAATCCGACATTGATTTTAAGGGCACTAATAATTGTCGGGTATGAGGCGGGAAGCAGAACCTTTGTAAGAACTTGAAGTTTTGTGCCGCCAAAGGTTCGGACGAGTTTGATTTTTTCTTGGTCCGTGGTTAAGAATCCGTTTAAAACTTCTAATACCGTAACAATCAGAGAAATAGCTAAGGTCATAACAATGATGGCCGCAGGGCCTGCACCAATCCACACAATAAAAACAGGTCCAAGGGCAATTTTAGGCAAACTGTTAAGAACCACTAAATAGGGCTCCAGAACTTTACATAAAAACTCAGACCACCATAGCATTATCGCAATAATTGTTCCTACTATTGTCCCTAAGACAAAACCAACGAAAGCTTCGAGACAAGTAATTCCAATGTGGTAAAACAGCATTCCATCTTGATATAAATTAAGCATGGTTGCCAAAACTCTGGAGGGCTGGCTTGTGATAAAAGGATCGACGATTTTTGCATTGGCACATAGTTCCCAAAGGAAGAAAGCAATGCCAAAAATTAATATTTGAATGACCTTAACAGATATTTTTTCCATCCTGACCCTATGCAAATAATCTTTATGTTCTTGAGAAATCTCCGGGTTCTGAGCCATGTGAGAACTATGATCGTATTTTTGCTTAGACATGGACATCAAGCCCCTTCCATATCTCTTGAAAATAAGGCATGAACTCTGGTGTCTCCCGAGAAGATATAGGAGTCCTTTTATCACAGCTCAGTTTAATATCGTAGATATTTTTGACTGTTCCAGGCCGCTTCGATAATAAAATAACTCGGTCCGCCATGCTGATACTCTCAGCAATATCATGGGTAACCAATAGTGCCGTCTTATTTTCTTTTTTGATAATGCCGTAGATATCATCATTGACGACCAGCCTGGTTTGGTAATCCAAGGCCGAAAAGGCCTCATCTAATAAAAGAATCTGAGGGTCCGTTACAAGGGTCCTGATCAGGGCGGCTCTTTGTCTCATTCCGCCCGAAAGCTGATTGGGATATTTATCTTTAAACTCGTACAGACCATATGTTTTAAGAAGATGAGCAGCACGTTCCTTGGACTCTTTTGTGACACTTTTTCGTATTTCTAAACCGAGCATGACATTTTGATAAATAGTCCTCCAGCCAAAGAGATGATCCTTTTGCAGCATATATCCTATTTTCGGAGATGTCCCCGTAACCTTTTCTCCGGATAATAAAACCGTACCGGAGGTTGAAAAAATAAGCCCGGATATAATCGATAATAGGGTGGATTTGCCACACCCGCTTGGACCGACTATACTGACAAACTCTCCATCGTGCACTGTAAAGTTAATATCTTCGAGGGCGATTATTTCTCCGTTAAGGGACTGATATTTCATTCCTACATTTTGAACTTCGACGACAGGTTTCAATGGCATCCCCCCCAAACACATCTCAATTTCTAATAGTGTATTGGGCAGGATCTTAATCGGTGAGCAATTCGTAAATTTTCCAAACCGGCAGTGATTTGCAGGAAACGAAAAAAACTCCTGAGTTTAGGAATTCGGTAATTCCGAAACTCAGGAGTTTCTAAGATCTAATTTAACACAATACAAACCTAGCTCAATTCACAAACAGCAGTTCTAAGGCGTTCCAAACCTTCTCTAAGTACTGAGCGAGCACAGCCAATATTTAGCCGTGCAAAACCTTCTCCGCCAGAACCGAACTGATAGCCTGGGTTTAACCCAACCCCTGCCTTATGCACCAAAAACTTTTGTAATTCCTCGGGCTTCATTCCAAGTTCCCTAAAATCCAACCATACTAAATAGGTTCCCTCAGGCTGAGTCAGCTTAATCTGTGGGAGTTCTTGGGCAAGGGATGACTTAAGGAATTCCACACTCTCCTTCAAGTAGTGCATTAGCTGATTCAGCCAGTCTTCCCCCTCTCGATAAGCTGCTTCTAAAGCAGTTATGCCAAATACATTGGGATTATGAATACCGGTTAAGTCACGTGACGCTTCATAGGCTTTTCGATACTCGGGGTTTGGAATGATGAGGTTTGAAGTCTGTAAACCTGCTAAATTAAATGTCTTACTGGGCGCCGTGCAAACAATGGATTGCATGGCTAACTCAGGGGAAAGTGAAGCGAGGGGAATATGGCGATGTCCTTCATAGATAAGATCACCGTGAATTTCATCTGAGATGACGATAACATTATATGCCAGACAGAGCCGGCCTAAGCGATCAAGTTCTTCACGCTCCCAGACCCGCCCCACAGGATTGTGGGGGCTGCATAAAATCATCATCTTAACACCGCCGGAAAACTTTTCTTCTAAATCCTCAAAGTCCATGACATACCGGCCATGTTCGACTCTTAGCTGACTATTAACTACCTCTCGGCCATTGTTTTTGACCGCTTTGAAGAAAGGCGGATATACCGGAGATTGAATAAGGATCTTATCCCCAGGCTTTGTCAAACTGCGTACCAATTCATATAATGCAAAGACAACTCCCGGGCTGAAGGAAATCCAGTCTTGCTGAATCTCCCAATTATGACGATCACCCAACCAGGCAATAAGGGCCTCGTAATAACCGTCCATTCCATTAGAATAGCCAAATATCCCATGCCTGGCACGGTTGACCAGAGCTTCAACAACAGCATCCGGAGCTTGAAAATCCATGTCCGCAACCCACAAGGGCAAAATATCCTCACACCCAAATATCTGTTGATTAAAATCCCATTTTACTGAACAAGTCTGGCGGCGATCGATAACCTGATCAAAATTGTATTTCATAGCTCAGAGTTCTCCTTTTAATTAAGACATGAAGTTGGATTATGAATCACTTTGAAGTTATATCTGCGCCGCGGCCTCTTTGATGGCCTGCACTATTTTATTGTATCCAGTACATCTGCATAAATTTCCGGCAATTGCCGTTTTGATGTCTTCTTCAGTGGGATGAGGATTGGTCATCAATAGAGCCTTAGCCGACATCAGCATTCCCGGTGTACAGTAGCCGCATTGGACTGCGCTGTTATTAATGAAGGATTCTTGCAGTTTGTCCAATTGTCCATCCTGTTCCAAAGCTTCGATAGTGAGGATCTCCTGGCCCCTGATTTGAGGTACAAGAACCAGACAGGAATTAACAGCCTTCCCGTTCATAAGCACTGTACAGGATCCGCACTCCCCTTCACCACACCCCTCTTTAGTCCCTGTTAATCCCAGTTCCTCTCTTAACAAATCAACTAACCTCATGGTTGGCTGGACATTCATAGTATGTTCTTTGCCATTGACCTTAAACTCAATTTGCATAGTTTCCACCCTCATCTTATAAATTAAAGGTCCTGTCCTCTTAAGCTGCTCTTGCAGTCTTATATTTACTCTTGATAAACAAATAAAGTCTCTTAAACATTTACCTTAAGAAATTTCCAGGCTTTTAAAATCTTCTCCGGCGTGAGAGGCAAATCGGACATGGAGGTTCCCAGAGCATTATTAACGGCATTAACTACCGCTGCAGCCACAGGAACAAAGGCAATTTCTCCTATGCTCTTCGCACCGTAAGGTCCTTCATCTCCGCCTTCTTCTATCAAAAGAGTTCTGACCAAAGGCATGTCCGGCGCATTAAGCACATGATAATTTTTAAAGCTGCTATTCAGAATACTGCCATCGTTAAAAACTTTTATTTCTTCATACAAGGCGTAGCCTATTCCCATTTGAACGCCGCCTTGAATCTGTCCTTCAACCATCCCGGGATTTATGGCTTTACCAATATCATGCGCCGCCAAATAATCCAAGACCTGAACTCTTCCCGTGGCGGTATCAACCTCCACCTCAGTAAAATGCACCGCATAGGCACCTGGATTAGAGGTTCCATGATAAGTATGTGTAATGACAATGTCCATATTATTCTTAACTTTGGCAGTTGTCGCGATGTCACGATAACTTATTGGGTGCCGCTCATCCCCAACGACCCACACTCTGCCATTTTTAGTTTCTAAAGACTCTTTAGGTTTTTGAAAAATATCAGATGCGCATTCCATTAACATCTCTTTTACTCGCTTGGCCGCTTCAAAGGCACAAGCACCACATATGTAGGTTACTCTGCTGCCATACGAGCCAAAATCATACGGACCGTATTCAGTATCTGCTTCTAATACGGTAATCTTGCCGGGATCAACATCTAAGACCTCTGCAGCGATTTGCTTAATCGAAGTAATCGTTCCGCACCCCATCTCGTGAAGACCCGTAACAAGAATAAAACTGCCATCCTCATTCACCTTCAGAGTCATGGTACTATGCTCAGGAAATCCCCCGTACATGCCGTTCTTATGGGCAGCGCAGGCTAATCCCACCCCTCTGCGAAATCTGCCTTGGTCCGGCTCCCTATTGTACCGTTCATGCCAACCAAAGACTTCTGCACCTTTCTCCAGGCACTCTATCACACGAGCATTGCCCAAGGAAATCTGAGAGGATTTATCCAGGTCATAGGGATGAACAAGATTCTTAAGCCTGAATTCTACAAGATCCATAGCTTGCTTTTTGGCTGCCGCATCCATATGAATTTCCAGGGCTGTTATGATTTCCGGCGCTCCCCATCCCCGGGCCCCTCCGGCAATAGGTGTGTTTGTATAAACTGTCTTGCCTGAATGTTCATAGTAAGGGATTCTATATAATTTACAAATCTTTTTGGACATAACATAGGTATTGTCGATTGAACTGGTCGCATAGGCACCGGCATCTACAATGGTATCCACACTGCATTCCGCCAGCATTCCATCATCAGCAGCTTTAGTTCTTATTCTTGAGGTGGTAGCCGGTCTGGTCATCGTCGAAATAATGGTTTCTTCCCTTGTTAAGATCAATTTGACAGGACCCTTGACTTCCTTAGCTAAAAAAGCTGTAATCGGTTCCAAAATAGTTTCCTGTCTTCCGCCAAAAGAACCACCCATGGGAACTTTAATGACTCTGACATTGTTATAGCTTAGTTCTAATAAATCGGCCACAATCGTTCTGACCCCAAAAACCCCTTGACAAGCGGCCCACAAAGTAAGCTTTCCTGATCTGTCAAAATCCGCCAGACAGACATGAGTTTCCATTGCCGCGTGATGCACTTTTTGAGTCTTTGTGACAGTTTCGACAATGATATCATCATCAGAAGATGAAACCTGCTCCCCTAATTTGTGCTGATATTCATGGAGCAGGTTTCCCCCGGGATGAATTTTTGTCTCTTGGTCCAGAAGGGCTTGCTCAGGTGTGCTCAAAACAGGCAATGGCTCATATTCCACTTGAATTAGCCCAATAGCCTGCTTGGCAATTCCTTTACTGATTGCCACAACTGCAGCCACCCGATCCCCGACAAACCTTACCTTGTCAGTTAAGAGCCGCTCATCCTCTAAGCAAAATTCTTGATCCGGCACAATTCGGTAGCGGCTGTAAGTTTTACTGGGAGTATTTAAATGAGTAAAAACCCGGATAACCCCCGGCAAAGCTTCTGCTCTGCTCGTATCAATTTTAGTAATTAACCCATGAGCTATAGGACTCAAAAGCAGTTTGGCATATAACATCTTAGGGAGTTTCATATCACTTAAGTATTCTAAATCTCCCCTTACTTTTTGCGATGCATCATGAATAGGAAACGTGTGCCCAACATAGTTTAAATCCTTCTCCAATACTCTCACTCCTCAGCTTTGTTGAGACTTATGCAGTTCACTTTAACTAACCTTAAACTAACATACATACCCTAACATCAATTTCTCTAACATCGCCTACTCTTATCATGTGTTTAGCTCGTTGTATTGATATATTTTTGATATAATTAAAACCACCAATAGAACTAAAAGAATATTGACTAATAATTCAGAGGCAGGGAGGAAACCGTAGTGTTTAAGTTTAATGTAGAAGAAGAACTAAGCTGTAAAATAGAGGGTACGGGTAAGTTTATTGCTAGAAAAGGAGCAATGATCGCCTTTAAAGGAAACTTTAAGTTTGACAAGATGCTGCTGGGACCGGACAACGGCGGAGGAATTATGGGCTCTCTCTTAGGCTTTGCCAAAAGATCCTTAACCGGCGAAAATATTGAACTGATGACAGTCGAAGGCTCAGGCACCATATATTTAGCAAGAAATGCCTATCATGTCTCAGTCTTTGAATTAGAGCACGGTGATTGCTTATCGGTTGAGAGTGAAAATCTGCTGGCATTTCCCACAGACCTTAAATACGATGTTCGCTTTATAGGGAGCGGTGTATTATCTCAAAAAGGCTTAGCAACAACCGTCCTAAGCAATTTCTCTAACCGCCCCCAACAAGTTGCCGTGATAACCGATGGCAACCCCCTCATGCTGGAGGCACCTTGTGTTGTTGATCCTGACGCTGTCGTAGCATGGACAAGCAGCCAAAACGGCGGCGGAGATCCAAGTGTGGCCATGAATAACTTCAGTTGGAAAACAGCGATTGGACAAACCTCTGGAGAATCCTATCAGTTTCAGTTTAATCAAACAGGCCAAATGGTTCTTGTTCAGCCGTCGGAACGATTATCCGGATTAAAAATAAGTGTAGATTAATTATAGCATTAATGTTGGTTCAAAGTTTACAGATACTACTCAGAAAATTCATTTTTCATACATCTGCCGTGGGGCATAGTTTAATCCATATTTAAGACACCCACTTCTAATGAGTGGGTGTTCCTTATGCTTCGGTGATCATAGCCTCCTGTGATAAAAACCTTAGAGACAACAACAAGGCATATCCGTTCACGGGAAATGCCCTGTTGTTTATTCTTATTAACTGCGATGTCTGCAAAAATCAAGTAATTCATATCAGTAGCCCAACGACTCTCCCACCAAAAGAATCTTGATGCGTCCTGCCGGCCGGCTGATCCGAGTAGTCACAAGATCCGCACAGATACAATCAGGTGCAATACAATCACCGCAGGAACCATTAATGGCACAGGGTGTCGTTATACCGATACGTTGAGCATTAATGGGCGCAGCCACATTCCTTGCTCTTGAAAAGGCTTCTTCCACTGTGGGTCTCACTTTATTAATTCCAGCTACCACGATCACACTTTTGGGGCCGAAAGCCATGGCCGCCACTCGATTGCCATTGCCATCGATATTGACCAGCTGACCATCTTCACTCATGGCATTTATACTCGAAAGAAACGTATCACACGTAAGAGCTTGACGCATGAGTTCCATTCTTTGCTCAGGATTTGTCGCGGTATCCCGATCGATTACCGAATAATTACCGTTTTTGACTGAATCCAGAAGACCCACTTCCTGAATTGTCACTGAACCGCCCCAGGACACTACACTGCCTTCCGGAATCAGTTCCAAAGCCTTCTCCAACGCTTCTTGTTTCGTTCTCACGTAATAGGCTTCAAAATGCCGTCTGTTAAGCGCTTTTACGACCTTTTCCCCTAATTTGTCGTTACGGATTTCTAAAGGCGTTTTCTCCATAGTCTTTCTTCCACCTTTTCACGTTTTCTGATTGATAACACCATGCGTGGCGCACTGCAAAGATTAGGCGAGTTTTGGAACTGACTTTCCTAACATAATTTATTATACACATAAAAAACTATTTACAGAAATTATTACTCAGTTTTCGGAACAGATTTACAGCTTTTCCGGCTCTTCACTTCCGCTAACTCTTTAACTTTCTTAAATGTCGTAACAGACTTCTCCTTTATTATTTAGCCCTCTTAACTCCTATGGAACTAAGAAAGCGAAAACAAATCGCCCGGATTTTTTTGAATAATCAGTGAAACGGCATCGTATAAATGCGTCAGTTTTCCCAAGAATAAGCTTCCTTTTCCTATGATCATGACTTGAGATATTTTTTCTTGAAGTATAAGCTCACATGCCGGTCCGATATAGGTCACTCCGGAGGGTATATGCCCCTGATTGGGGGCAAAGCCCGGTACTCCGAAACGCTTAATCTGGGCCTCGATCTGTGTACGTTCGAACTCACCTTGCAAAACTCCAAGAGAAGCAATCATCTTATAGTTCATTTTAGCCACATCCCCACATCCGATTGGCTCAATTAGTTCAGGATTGACCAGTTCACCGGCGTAACGATCGATATCGGTGATCTTGTACCCGCCCTTAGCTAAAGGGTCAGCAACGAGAGCACGATAAACTACCGGCGGGGAATCACCGCAGCCGACATTCATTCTGCCTATAAGATCCGTGCGGATTATCGGATTTATCCCGTCATTCTCACTGATATAGAAAGCAAATGCTCCCAGCATATCTTCCAACAAAGGCATTTTCTGTTCAATATGCACACTGGCATTAAGGCCCAGCTTGGCACTGCATCCCCCGGCGACAACCACAACATTTTTAAAAATCCCGGACTGAACCAGGGCAGCCCCTTGCATAAGCGCATGCACAGGGGCCGCGCAAAATGCCCGAATATCTGCCCCACTGGCCTTAAGGCAGGAACATGCTTCGGCGATCGACTTTGCAAAACCCCCGCCGCCCTTTTGCCGCAAGTCGCCGCACGCTTCTTCAGATGCTTCGATGACATAATCCACATCCGATGGTTCAAGCCCTGTCTTCAGAAAAAGAGTTTGGAGAGCGATGACAGCCGAAGCTTTGGTTATGATATTTTCGGCCACCCTGGACGCAGAATGCTCAGGATCAGTTGTACTCCCCCTCCGCACACAGCCTTTAGTCATTCCCGCGCAAGAAAGCGGCAGGGCATCCTCCTTTTGGATCATCTCTTGTATTTCCCAAAGAGAGTAGCCCTTTGCTGAGGGTTCACAAACTCCTTTGAGGGCGCGCACAGCAGAGTTGGTCCGCAGTCTTTCCAGGATAGCCTTCTGAAAGCTATCTTCCAAGCATACCAGCTCAAACTCATCAACAACCTTCATTAAACCAAGAAACTCATCCTCAGGGACTATTTCACCCCGCTGTCCCTGACGTGTCGTGTCAGACAAAAGGTTTTTATACCAGGGCCGGGAGACAGTTGGTAAATCTTCCGGCAGAATATTGCCGATAAACGCCTGATGAGGCGGATAACCCACCGCACTGGCGAAGGTCCGAAGATGCTCCGTGAGCGTACATAACTCCGGGTTTCTCCCCTGAATTTGCTGCATCATCAGACCGGGTGTGTGAATTAAATCATAGCTCGCTCCTTTGATAACAGGGTACATCACTTTAATCACTCCTCAGCAAAAACTTGTTCCCGCACGGATGAGACTTCGGAGACGATTCCCGGAATATCAAGGATCATTTCCATCATCTCCAGATGACGGGAATAAACCTCCGGAGCAATGAATTCTTTTAGTTCCAGAACATGATACGCTTTGAGTCCGAACCGGACTTCAGCGGATGGACCAATATAAGTCAGGTTCCTGCCTGCCGCCGTTTCTGCGGCGATAGCGGCCATTTCCGGATCTGCACTGCCCAGCACAATCATTAATTCTTCCCTGCTGTACTTTTGAGCAAGTGCTCTGATTTGCACCTGATTCTCTTGATCCATGGCACCCGCCGATGTTCAGACATAACAATGCGTCATGGCGAATATCACGTTCCCTCCCGCACTGCGCACACAATCTTCAAGGGCTTGAGATGGAATACCATCACGATCACCAATGACAATGACCTTTTTTCCCTTTATCATTTGGAACCTCCTTCCTAAAATTCATCACAACTCGTATTGACCATGCCAATGTTGTTGCAGGCGCACCATGCTTCCAGACGATAATCTAAATCCAAGGCTTCACTAGCCGGCAGGTGAACTCCTCCTTTCTCAGGATAGAGACGGATACTATCTCCTCCGACCACACGGTCTACCTTGGGGTAATGTATCGTACGATCCAGACTTCCTGTACTGACTATGGCTTTAACTTCCGGCTCCCAGTAGAATAGAGGATTATCTGTGCCGTCCGCTCCTCCATGTTCATAGGTCACCAGCACAGTTTTAATCCCTGTTCTTTCACATTCTTTCAGATAAAGCATCGTTTCCATGAATGTATTGCCCCCGCATTCCCAGGTGGCGATAACGCCATCTGCCCTCAGCATCTGAGCCATTCCGGCAACCAAATTGGCACAGCGCTGTTTGCTGTCAATATCTTCGAAATGTCCCCGACAAAGAATGACGCCGCAGAAATTCCAACTTATTCCGTGCTTCTTATACAGCTCTTCCACGATTGGATTATTGGTCTGATAATAGGTCGGAGTCTGGGTCGCAGTATGAGAGTGCAAGGCATTCACTACAGCACCATCCATCAGTTCGTTGGGATGAATCAGTGTGGGCAGTAAATCATCGAAGCTCATTCCATATAAATAATTTCTTCCATAGAGTCCGCAAGACTCTAATTGATCAATGTAGACTACATTGGGCAAATCAGGACTTTTTTCTTCTATTGAATATTGCTTCGTCTCATCCGGTTCTAACTCCCGGGTGACTTCCCCCAAATAGCGGGCAGTGATAATCCCGGCATTACGGATTGCTTTTTCATAGACTTCTTCATCAAGCCCCTCCTTTACAGTAAGTACAGGAACCACATTCCAGGTTTTACTGAAGGGAGTCAAGGCGGCGTTTGGTCCGGCCATATCCATGATCCCTTCCCTGGCAATATACAGTCCGCCAGCTTTACGCAAAGGAATCAGACAGGATGTTATTACAGCCGCCCCATCGAGCCGGTAGGTCGTCCCGCTCCCTCCGCGACAGACAGGGGCTTCGATGCCCGGATAGGTATTATCCCTGCCGCTCTTTTTAATTCTGGGTTCTACGGCATCCATGATGTGAATAATTCGTGTATTCTCGCCCGGTGCAGCTATTTCAATGTTTACCTCGGCGAAGGTACTGTCCCTAAGTAAGATTTCCTGAAGTTCTTCTTTATTGATAACCAGCATCTTCTGCCGCAATGCGGTCTGAGGGCCAAACTCAACATTCTCGATATAAAACGTACCGACTTCAAGTTTCATAGTCGTTTCTCCTTTCACAGGATGTTATTTCAGATGGGTTGAGCGATCGTTGGTCCCGTCACCTCTTTTTGGAACAAATCAAGGGCTGCCTCAAATAGTTTTGCTTCTATTTCCCTATTTTTTGCCGCACTTGCCCTGGGATCACCCCAGGGATGAGGTATCTTCACTGCCTTAACGATCCGGTTCGTACCTACTTGTTTGGCTAAGGGAGTCATGGCGGTGACCAGCACCACGGGAATCCCGGATTTTTCGATTTCTTTGGCGAGCACAGCACCGCTGCGCGTGTCCGTACCTCATGTGCTGGTAAGAATTACTGCATCGATATGGTTTTCTTTTAAGGCGGCAGCCATTTCTCTCCCCATTCTTTGAAACGTCTTGATGACCCCGCCGCATCCTGCTGAAACAAAGTAGTTATTAAAGATCGAGCCGATAACTCCCCGTTCCCGAAACTTATCAGCAGTGTGCAGGGGCACAACATATTCCGCCCGCGCGTTTAAATGGTCCGGATTAATTCCGCCATGAATGCATTCATAATCCCCTCCGCTGAGCAGCTCCAAGGGATAAAGCGCCCAATTGTCCGTATTTAAGGCTTTCATCTTGTCGGGGTTTCCTTTAGGGACAACCCCCGCCGTGGTTATAAAAGCAAGTTTAGCACTTGCCAGCTCCGTTACAGGTTTGGGCGGCCTAACCTGTTCGAAAACCGGGAGAACCAGTTCACTAGTGTAACTCCTGCCTTGCAAACGGGCTTCAAGCATCTCTATGGCTCTTTGGGCGCCCGATTTCTCACGTGAAATGACTTTGCGAATTCCCCGAGGTAGATAGCCTTCGACTTGAGCGGCTCCCAGCTCTTTTTGGCTCACTACCTTATGAGCAAAAGCAGCCATCCGGACTAAGGCATCTTGCATCCCTCGCACGGTTTTAGTCGTGGGCAGAATATAGATGGTTTGATTCCGGCGATACATCTCTGCTGCGGGATTATCCGGCGAGAAAGCAGTAAGCGCCGGTATTCCCAACAAGTCAGATAAATACTGACAAACTGCTCCGCCGGCAACACCATAGCGTCCGGCACCAAAGGCAGGTCCGGCAAGGATGAGGTCCACTTTTTCCTGCTGTAATTTTTGAGCAATTCTTTTTAGCACATCATCCTGGTTTTCTTGAAAATAGTTATCTCCGCAAATTGCCGTTGTCGATATAACAAAGGATTCACCGAGCAAACGCCCTAATTCCTTTCCCGGCCCTACTGCTTTTTGCTGAAATTCCAGAGGGGTGTCCGCTTTATCCTCAGCGCCAATTTCTCCAAAAAATTGATTTAAGTAATGAAAAACTTTAATCCTTTTCTCCATCGAGATTCATCCTCTCTTCTGATATTACACCTTTGGGGTCTGACCTAAGCTAAATATTTCCTCCATTTGCGGGGTAGGCTTCTTACCAATGATCGTAGTTATGAGGATGATCAGAATGGTCACGAGCAAGGCACCGACCATTTCATGAATTCCGGTTAGTTTGACTAAAAACAGCTTCCAGATAATATAAACCAATGGACTAATACCGACCACGGCCAGCGCGCCGCTGAGATTGGCCTTTTTCCAGAGGACGCCAAGTATCAGCGGAATACCAAAAATCAAAGCAAACCCACCGAAAGCGAAAGCATTGATTTCCAGGATTAAGGCCGGAGGTTTTAAGGCCAGCACAAAGGAAATGATTCCTATCACCAGAACTGCCCCTTTTATCACTAATAACTTGGTGCCTTCCTTTACGTCTTTAGAGAAGCGCGGCAGAATATCATTGCCTACCGTACCTGAAACGGCAAGCAAGAGGGAATTAGCGGTTGTCATCATTGCCGCAATTAATGTAAAAAACAAAAGTGCCGCATAAATTGAGGGCAGACCACTGATCACGCTCGGCATAGCCATATCGGATTTGGCCAGACCGGGATGAATGACCCGGGCAGTTAAGCCGACCAAGCCAGCACCAAATGACCACAGTGCTCCAAGTGCCATAGAAATGGGAAACGCTCTGCGCATCGCCAGGGAATCCTTAAGCCCCCATACTCGCGCGGTCAGATGCGGCTGACCCCAAAAGGCGATAAGGTAAGATATAATTAGACCTATTTGTAAAGTTAGGGGCATGGAACCCCTAAATTCTATGAGCTTCGGATCGATGACCGCCAGCTGAGCATTGAGACCGGAGAACCCGCCCACGAGCTTCATGGAGATGTATACCATAACAATCGTCCCAATCGTCATGATCGTTCCTTGCAGAGTGTCCAGCCAGGCAACCCCTAGATAGCCGCTAAACTGAGTAGAAATGACAATCGTCAGACCCAAAATAATCATTCCCCAAAAATAGCTGATGCCTAAGGTTGACTCAATAAGGTAACCGGCTCCCATGAGCTGGATAATAATCATAGGGATAATAAAAATCAGCGTCCAAAGTCCTGTAATTGGTTTCAGATTTTCTTTGCCGAAACGCAGAGCCAAATAATCTGCCGTCGTCAAAATGGATGCCTTGACAGCGACACGACGTAATCTTGGAATGACCAGGACCCAACTGATAAACATGCTCCCAAATACACCCAAAAGATACATCAAACCGGCCCAGCCAAACTGATAAGCCAACCCCGCTGCCCCTAAAAAAAGTCCTGCACTGGCTGCCGAAGCCGACCAGGTAAAGGCCGATACTACTCCGCCCACATTGTTATCCCCAGTTAAATAACCCCTGACACTTCCTGTATGTTTATGGGCAAGAAGCACAACTACAATAATGCTGGCAAAGAATAATATCGACCCGATGATCATTTCCATACTCATATAAACCACCTCTTAACATTTTTTCACTGGTATACTACTTTTACAGTTTAAATAAGTTCTTGCTTAATACCGAGATTGCCAGCGAAGCAACAACAAAAACGATGATTGTTGAGAATAGGAACGTCCCCGCTGTAGAAGCAAACATAAAATCACCCCTTTCCCAAATAAAAAAGTCCTACGCCAAATTTAAAATTTGACGTAGGACTTTACCTTCATCCTTAACAATCTACAATACCAAGGCAGGTCTCCTGGCTTACGGGTCATTGCTGTTCTTCAGGACCTTCCCGGCTTATGCCAGTGGCCTCTGATCGCTCGCCGATTACAGTGGTGGGTCCGCTCCGTTTATTGTCACCTTTGAAGACAATTCCGGATTCCCTATTCTCCCTCTTTCAGGGCACCTCGATACCGTATCAGTTATTTACTTAGCTACATATTATTTTAATTATTTGAATACGTCAACCCCACTCCTTACTTTTTGCCACAAACGATTCGTTTTCTTCATAAATTTTATTGAGGCCTGACACTTAATATTTTTATATACAAGTTTTAAAATTATCAGGGAAAAAGGCCCATATTTGGGTGTAAAATTATAATAATTGTGCCTTAATTAATATTAACACTCTTAAATGGATTTGAGGGAAAATACATGACTAAAACAACGAGAGAGATACAAATGCCTCTCTACCTGAAGTCTTTCAATTGCATAGGTTCCGCCTGCGAGGACAGCTGCTGCTTTGGCTGGAGCAGTATCACGGTGGACAGCGGAACCTTCAAAAAATACAGCAGTATCCATGACCCGGCATTGAAAGAAATAATCGATAATAAGGTCGAACTCAACCAAACCGAACAAAGTGCGGAAACCTACGCCCATGTGATACTAAACAATGATTCAACCTGCCCTTTTTTAACTAAAAAAAGACTTTGCCTAATGCAGTTAAAACAAGGCGAAAACTATTTACCCCAGATTTGTTTTGCTTTTCCCCGGGTAACTAATGTTATCAACGGTATCCTGGAAAAATCCGCTGTCATGTCCTGTCCCGAGGCTGTACGCGTGGCACTGTTAAACTCTAAAGGAATTGACTTTATTTCAGTACAAGAACCTCTGGATGTGCGCAACAAAATTTCAATTTCACTTAATACCAATGATCCGGCCTTCACTGATACACCCAACAAGTATTTTCAGGATTTACGAAATTTTACACTTCATCTATTAAAGAACAGGGATTATAAGCTCGAGGAACGGCTTATTATCCTGGGATTGTTTTTTCAAAAGCTTGCGAAAGTATGTAATGAAAAAAAGGTTGATACTATACCTGAGTTCATTGCTTCCTTTGCCCAATTATTAAAGGAAGAGTCTTTAACAGCGCTTCTCGCGAAAACCCCCACATCCCCGGTAGTTCAGTTTAAACTGTTGATGCAAAGCGCTCTCACAAGGCTTGTACAGGGAATAACCAATCAACGCTACGCTGAATGTTTCATTGAGTTTTTGCAAGGCATAAAGCATTCACCTGACATAAGCTTAGATATTTCGGCTGAAAACTATCGTCTGGCCTTTGAAAATTACTACGCTCCTTTTGCTTTTAAGCACGAATATATTTTTGAGAATTATCTGGTGAATTACGTCTACAATAATCTTTTTCCACTGAGTAACGGAGATATTTTTGACGAATATATAAAGCTCGTGTTTCATTACTCATTGATCAAAATGCTTCTTACCGGTATTGCCGGATTCCACCAAGGACTTAGTTTAGAGTTGTCAGTTAAGCTGATTCAGTCCTTTGCCAAAACAATTGAACACAATCCTCAATACATAAATGAAACGAAAGATTGGTTCAAAAGAAAAGGTTTAAACTCAATGAAGTACTTATCAATACTCATTAAAAACTAAGCACAAGGGTTAGTCAGCCGAGCACTTCCGGCAGTTTGACATCATGCTGCAGGATAAATTTCTCACGCTCATTTTCCGGAATTCCCAAAAGGAGAAGGGGGCAGGTCAAATTCGTCTGCGCAGACGAATTTGACCTGCCCCCTTCATCGCTGGAAGCGAAACGCGACACAATAAAAACAAGTCCCCTCAATACAATGATATGAGGGGACTTGTTTTTGTTGACCAATATTAATTGCGCCAACCCAAAGCCCTGAACAGGGCAACAGCAGCTTCAGCACGGTTTACTGTTTCACGCGGGGCCAAAGTTTGCCCCTCGACCTTGACAATCCCGGTACTGCTGGCGATAGCAACATAGCCGAGAGCTTCCGGGCTGATCTGATCGGAATCCTGGAAACTAACTTGATAGATATCCTTAAGTTCTGCTATCTTGTTAAGCTGAATATAGCGCAGTAAGACTTTGGTCAGGAGTTCACGATTCACAGGATCTCCAGGCTTAAGATCTTCCTTCAGCCAGCCGAGATCTTTCGCTTTACTAATAACCTCTTTCTCTGTAAGGCCGGTATTTCCCCATATTCCAAAGCGGCTGAGATACATAGCGCGTAATAATGAGTCAACACTCATCTTCTCAAGAGGTTTAAAGCTATTCCCATAATCACCGAACAATCCCGCTTGACCAAGGGCCGCAATCTCTGCGGCACCCTTAACCTCACCCAGATCCGTAAACTTAAATGGTTTTGGTCCCTTTTCTATTGGCTGGCCCTGGTAATCCAGCATTTCTCCGCTTTTGGCATCCACGGTGTTGGATACCGGAACACTGCGGTCTGCAGCAATTGGAAGATATACTAAGCGCAAATCCCCGGGAATGCCGTTGGAATAGATACGAACATAGCTGAGGGTTAAAGGACGCGCCTTAAGAAATGACTCCACAGCTTTATCCTTGCTGATAATCCCGGATACGCCGGGAAAATCATAGTCAAACCAATTAAGTTCATAATTCGTCACTTTGCCGCTCACAGGATCGACATTGACAATCATCCCATTTTCGGGGAAATTAATCCCATTAACGACCCTTCGATAGGAGAAGGCTTGATTATTCCAGGGTTCAGGGTTCATCTTAGCCATTAAATCCGACTCGGGGTCTAACACCACTTGACTAAATCTCTCCGGCTGAACTTTTTTCAAAAATTCCTCGGCCAGATTTTGGGCGGCTGCCCGGTCCAGCTTGACCTCTGTCTTATCGTTTGGCTGTGTGGAGACAACAAACCCAAGCAGTTCACCGGTTGCGGCACTAACCCTGGCACTGAGGTATTGAGGTTTACCTGATTCTCTATCGTTGGATACACTGCCCCAATCAAAACTCCAAATACGCTTATCGGGACTGCGCCAGTCCTGACCCAGATTTGCGCTGCGTAATGTCAAATTAGCTGGAATCTCAATCCAGCCCTTCACCGCGGCAATTGCTTCATCCTGCTTAAGGAGCTTAGCTGTACGTTCCACTTCTTTTAGTTCCTCGGGTGTTAGAACATGGAGCGCATCATTAGCCGCTCCAGACCTAGCCTCCTTGGCAGCACCCATACCCCCGCCACCGTAGGAATCATTCTCCAGCCATTCTCCCGGATTTAACTGAAGCGGTTTGCCCGTGAAAGCATCAATTGCTCCGCCATTATTTTCCCCTCTTAATTGATATACCAGCTTAGCTTCCTGCTTTTGCCCTGTCAGCAGAGGTCTGAAGGATGACGGAACCCAGTACTCAAGTTTGAAAAATGGTGCCTCGCTGAAGGCCTGCCGCGCTTGTTCGGCACTAATCACGCCCTCTGCTCCCGGCGCTTGCGCATCATTCCAGTTCAGCCGGTAGGAAGTAACTTGACCGTCCTTACTTGAAACTTGCACATTAACTCCATTGCCGAGAAAAGGCACTCCATTTGTGAGCCGTTGATATTGAAGAGAATAGTTGAAAGGGCCGTAGTTTAACGGAATAATCTCTTGTTCACTGGGAATTAAACGCAATTCTTCAGTCCGTTTACCTAATAGACGGCTCAGCAATTTATCGCTGATCTCTTGGGCATCCGCCTTACTAATGGCTGGAACTGATGGATTGGCTGACTGATCTTCATTTTTCCAATAATTCATGCTCACAATATCCCCGTTAAGGGCATTAACCTCTGCTGCGAACTCTCCCGGTCGTTCTGATGTACCATTCCAACGCAAAGCCCATGCCTGACGACCATCATAAGTATTGTATGAAGAGCTGAAATCCGTATAGTCTTTGGGAACGTCGAAGTTGGTCTTAACGATCTGAATCGCTTTTTCCAGGCTTATTGTTGGGATTGCCAAAGCCCCGGCCGCCGGCAGGGTATTAATTTCTCCTGCCAGAGCTAAGGGAGCAGACGTCGCCGGAACCAGTAAAAAAGCAACAACAATCCCTGCCAGGAGAGAACGCCAATTATTTTTCATTGTCTTATCTACCTCCCAATTCGTGGTTCGTGGTTCGATATTCGATCCAGCTATAGCTGAACTTCCGGATTGATGTTATTACTCGAAGTTCCCTCCTTCTACCATTTATTTTTATACCTTACGAAATTACCTACTAAATATATAGACGCGGTTTGGAGCTATTTCTGACAGTTAAATTATAGAAATTATTATGTACTTGCCCGTCATTTAATGACCATAAAGTTAGGAGATGATACATACTCTTAATCACTATAAAATGAATAAGCCATCTGCCTGAAAAATGCAAATGGCCATTACTTATTGGCTGCTTGGTTACAAAAGTCTGGCCCTGGTAATACTTTTCTCGCCGTACTTCTCTTTCACTAAATCAAAAACCTTAGTCAGCTTCTCCCGTTCGAGCTCAGGCTCTTCAAATAAGGATAATTGATGTTGTTCCTGATCCGTCAGATTGGACAAGGTAACACCAATTAATCTTAGCGGCTGCTTAATGGCTAACTCCCGCAGCAAGCTGCAAGCTTCCCGATAAATCACATCATCAAGATCCGTGGCCCGGGCCAGTGTATGGGAACGGGTTAACGTTCGGAAATCAGCATACCTGACTTTTAAGGTCACGGTTTTGCCTTTCAGCGACTCTTTGCGCGTTCTCCGCCCCACATCCAGGGCCAGCTTCAATAAGGTCGTCTCCAATACCTCATAATCCAGAATATCCGTTGCAAAGGTAGTCTCACGGCCAATGGATTTAACGGCCCGGTCGCTTTCCACAGGTCGGTCGTCAATTCCCTGTGCCAACTGAAACAGTTGGGTGCCTAGAGCTCCAAAGAGCTCAGTTAAAAACTTCAAATCCAGTCTGCGCAAGTCCCTGATGGTTTTAACCTTATGAATATGCAGGCGCTCGGCAGTTTTTTCTCCAACTCCCCAGAGTCTTTCCACAGGCAATGGATCAAGAAACTCCTGAATTCTATGAGGCTGCACAACCACGAAGCCATCCGGCTTTTTCAGATCTGAAGCGAGCTTTGCTAAAAACTTGTTGCAGGCTAAGCCCACGGATGCCGTTAAGTTCAATTCCTGTCGGATGCGCTGTTTTATAGTTAGAGCAATAGTCTGTGCAGAACCAAATAAGCTCGTCGAACCTGTAACATCCAGAAAGGCCTCATCCAAAGACAGTGGCTCGACCATAGGAGTATAGGTCAAAAAAACAGCCTGAATTTGACGAGATACCTCTTGATATTTTCGTGAATTAACCGGCAAAAAAATGGCAGAAGGACAGCGTCTAGCGGCTTCTGCAATAGGCATTGCCGAGCGTATTCCATATTTGCGCGCTTCATAAGAGGCCGTCGAAACGACACCTCTGCTATTAAGGCTGCCTCCTACCACAACAGGTTTACCCAGCAAAGAAGGATCGTCGCGCTGCTCAACAGAGGCATAGAAAGCATCCATATCCAAATGTATTATCTTACGATAGTTCGCCCAAACATCCATAGTTTCCTCTGCGAAATGTTCTAAAATGTATTACCCTTCATCATCTTTCATAGGACAAGAATTCGTCAAGTCAACGGCTGCTGTTACCTCTTTCCAATCAGCCTCTTTAATGTTGATGGTTTCTAGCAGAAGGATAAGGTCTGATCTGCCAAAGTAGGCAGGATTCCCTTGAGGATCCAGCGTCATGAGAACCAATGGCATTCCCTTAAACACAGGGAGCAATCCTTTAATAACTGTCGTAGCATTAAACGAGTTCTGAAATACAGTTGGTTTGACAGAAACTACGGCAATTGTTTTGTCTTGTACAGTTACAACAGCACTTTCAAATGTCGTGTTCAAAAACTTCATCTCCTATTGTTTTAATCATTGCAGCATAATAATTAGAATTCGACAAACCTCTCAAAAACCCTTCAACCCAATCTTAACCTCCGGCAGCAACCGGGATAGGTTATCCTCTGAAATAATTAACCCCGCCGGCAAAAATCGGCTGATATTTATTGCCCGGAATATTTTTGGCTATTTCCGGACCCGTTCTTTCGGAATGGGCCATTTTACCCAGAATACGTCCATCCGGACTGGTAATTCCTTCAATCGCTTCAAAGGAACCATTGGGAGTATAGAGAACATCGTTGCTCGGGTTCCCATTAAGATCCACATATTGAGTAGCAACCTGGCCATTATGGATTAAGGTTTGAATCATATCCGGATCCGCGACAAACCGGCCTTCTCCATGGGAGATAGGCACTGAATGAATGTCTCCTAAATTTACCCCGCTAAACCAGGGGGATAAGACGGAGACCACTTTCGTTTGGACCATACTCGAAACGTGACGTCCAATTTTATTATAGGTAAGGGTTGGGGAATCTTCCATCAGATCAATGATTTCGCCATAGGGTACAAGACCCAATTTGATTAATGCTTGAAATCCATTGCAAATTCCGAGCATTAAACCATCTCTTTGATTCATAAGTCCGGCTATTGCTTCACTTATCCGGGGATTTCTGAACATAGTAGCGATGAACTTACCTGAACCATCCGGTTCGTCTCCGGCACTAAAACCCCCTGGAAGCATGACAATTTGGGCTTGATTAATCTTTTTAACCATTTCCTGGATTGACTGCTCCACATCCGCCGCACTCAGATTTCGAATAACCAAGGTTTCCACGATCCCTCCGGCTTTCTCAAAAGCCGCAGCTGAATCGTATTCACAATTCGTACCCGGGAAAACCGGAATAAAGACCCTTGGCTTAGCTACTTTAATCGATGGAGTTAGAGTATTTCGCAGTCTGAAGCTCACGGTCTGCGGTTGAGCAACTTTTTCCGTTTGAGTCGGGAAGATTTTTTCCAGAGGCTTTTCCCAAGCAGCTAAAGCAGTCTCCAGCTCGATAGTTGCTCCATTAACCGTGATCACCGGGTTTTCCTGAGTCACCCCAAGGAACTGATAAGCTGCCCCGCCAAAGACTTCCGCCAGATCCACTGATTCCTCTATCTCTAAAAGGATTGAACCATAATCCGCCCTAAATAAGCTCTGAAGATCAAGGGAATTTTCTAAGGCAACCCCAATCCTATTGCCAAATGCCATTTTGCTGAGTGCCGCCGCCAGTCCGCCGATCCTGACAGTATGAGATGCCAGGACATATCCTGAATCAATCAACTGGTTGACCTTTAAATAGTTTTTACTGAGTTGTTCAAAATCAGGGACTTCATGTACATCCCGCTCAGCTTTCACCAGTACAACCTGACTGCCGGGCTTCTTAAACTCTTGGGAAACAACCTTATCCGCTTTGATCACATTCACTGCAAAAGCAACTAAAGTGGGCGGGACGTTCAAATCCATAAACGTTCCCGACATACTGTCTTTACCGCCGATCGCCGGAATCCCCAGGTTTTTCTGAGCATAAAAGGCACCCAGCAAAGCACTGAAGGGTTTGCCCCATTTTTCCGGATCGGTTCCTAAGCGCTCGAAATACTCCTGAAGGGTAAGCCGAACCTGGCTGTAATCCCCGCCTAGGGCTACGGTTTTAGTTACCGCATCAATAACAGCATATAAGGCGCCGTGAAAGGGGCTCCACTTCGCCAATTGAGGATTATAGCCGTAAGTCATCATCGTTGCCGTATTGGTTTCCCCTGATAATACGGGAAGCTTAGCGGCCATGCCTTCAGCCGGAGTAGCCTGGTATTTGCCGCCTAAGGGCATCAAGACGGACGACATGCCGATCGTACTATCAAATCTTTCCACTAAACCCTTTTGGCTGCAAACATTCAAGTCGGATAGATTAGCCAGCCAAGCTTCTTTCAGTAAGGAACCCCGGTTTTCCGGATTATTCTCCGAATTATAGGAAGTGATTTTTTCCGCAACGAGTTCAGGAAGCTTACTGAAATAGTTTTGCTTAGCTTCAGGCTGACTAACCCGAACCCTGGTCTTCTGCTTGACTCCATTGGTATCCAGAAACTCCCGGCTGAGATCAACAATTGCCTGCCTCCGCCAATGCATTATTAGTCTGGGATTGGAACTAACCTTAGCCACTAAGGTTGCTTCCAGGTTTTCCTGATGAGCATAGTCAGCAAAGGTTTCAAAATCCTCGGCACGAATCACGACTGCCATACGCTCTTGTGATTCGGAGATCGCCAGCTCCGTCCCATCAAGCCCTTCATATTTTTTGGGAACGGCATCCAAGTTGATTTCTAAGCCATCCGTTAATTCTCCGATAGCTACGGATACTCCGCCTGCTCCGAAATCGTTGCAGCGTTTAATAAGGGTGCTTACCTTTGGATTACGGAAAAGCCGTTGAATTTTTCGCTCCGTGGGAGGATTTCCTTTTTGCACTTCGGCGCCGCAGGTCAGCAAGGATTCAGTGGTGTGCTCTTTAGAAGAACCTGTGGCTCCGCCACATCCGTCCCGGCCTGTTCTCCCTCCGACAAGCACCACAACATCTCCGGCTTGAGGAGCTTCACGCACGACATTTTCCCGGGGAGCGGCTGCAATCACAGCCCCTATTTCCATGCGTTTGGCAACAAAACCTTCATCATATACTTCGGTCACCTGCCCGGTGGCAAGTCCGATTTGGTTTCCGTAGGAGCTATAACCGGCAGCTGCGCCTGTTGTAATCTTTCTCTGAGGCAGTTTTCCGGGCAGGGTATCTTCCAGTCTTGCCCTCGGATCTCCGCTTCCCGTTACACGCATAGCTTGGTAGACGTAGGTACGTCCGGACAAAGGATCCCGAATCGCTCCCCCCAGACAAGTGGCAGCTCCCCCGAAAGGTTCAATTTCTGTAGGATGGTTATGGGTCTCGTTCTTAAACATCACCAGCCACTCTTCTGTTTGACCGTTGATATCGGCATTTACCACGATACTGCAGGCATTGATCTCATCCGACAGATCAAGGTCCGGTAATTTCCCTTGCTTTTTCAGTTCTTTCATCCCCAGGACAGCAATGTCCATGAGACAGACATCCCGATGAGCAGAATTTTCGCCATAAACATAATCCCTTGAAGTGAGATACTCCTGATAAGCCGTATTTATGGGAAAGGAGAATTCCCCTTCGGAAAAAGAAACTTCCTCGATCTTAGTATTAAAGGTCGTATGCCGGCAGTGATCTGACCAGTAAGTATCGATCACTCGAATCTCAGTAATCGTAGGATTCCGTTTCTCCGTGTCCCGGAAATAGGTTTGACAAAATGCTAAATCCTCATAGCTCATTGCTAAGCCTGTTTCCTTAAAAAACTCTCTCAGTTCTGCCGGCGATTTTTCCATAAAGCGGTCAAGAATTTCGACATCCGGAGGAATAACGGCTTCAAACTCTAAGCTTTCAGGCTTTTCTAAAGCAGCTTCCCTTGATTCTACAGGGTTAATACAGTATTCTTTAATCCTTTGGAAATCGTCTTCAGAAATTTCCCCTTTTAAGACGATCAGCTTAGCTGAAGCAATCGCCGGACGCTCTTTTTGGGTCAGGATCTGTACACACTGAGCTGCCGAATCTGCCCGCTGGTCATATTGACCGGGCAGATATTCCATAGCAAAAACCCGGTCCTGTGCGGGGATATCCAGTTCTTCATCATACACTAAATCTAAGGGAGGCTCAGCAAAGATAATCGGGCGGGACTTGGCATACTCCTCATCTGTAATTCCGGAAATATCATAGCGGTTAATGACTCTCAATCCTTGTAACCCCAGGATACCTAAATTTTCGATCAGATCGGTATAGAGGCCCTGAGCTTCAATATCATAGCCCGGTTTTTTTTCTACGTAAATACGTTTTACAGCTTGTGACTCCATAACATCCTCCATTAATTACTTTTTTCTTGACTTAATATTGATTAACCATAAGCTCGCGTCCCAAAATATGTATAAGGCCATAGCACTTTGTCTATGGCCTTTCGCGCAATCAGTCGTCGATGCCGTAATTCTCTTAGATTGCATGATACCATGATTTTGATCGAAATAAAAGACGTAAGGAAGCAACCATAATGCCAAGGTTTAACTTTAATACCTTCTTAAGCTTGGTTATTGCTTTTTTTAAAATACTTATAAATCTGGGCCTGATAAAAGAGCAGAACGGCCGGAACAAGCAAAAACAGCAGCCTGCCCACTATGGTATTGGCAAAAAGAATCAACGCTCCGAGCCAGCGGCTTCTGCCGGTATACACGCCGTGTACATTGTCCCGTGTCACTATTTTCTGCATAGCTCCAGTCTGCGACATAGGAGGGTAATTGTCAATATCAACGGTCAATTGTTTATCTGACTCAGCGATAACTCGTTCTACATAAAGTACATTATTCTCCTCAAATAAAATGATATCTCCTTCCTCAACCGGGTACTGATGGTCCACCTTTTGAAAATAAGTCAGATCGTTAATCATAATTTCCGGTTCCATGGTATTGGACCTAAATACAAAAGGGATCACTCCGCGTATTGTAACCTCTTGACCGGGAGTCGAAGCATTGATCAGAATAATGAAGAGATTGAACACCAGAGCGGCACAAATAAATACAATCAAGGCTATGGTGGTAAGTGTATCAACAATGGTACTGCCCCATCCCTTCTTGGCCTTGCTGCCAAGCAAATGGTCCCTGCCCGTCCCTGATCCGATTTCTATAAGATCTGTTTTCTCCGGGATGACGGTACTGTTGAGGGACAGATTATAATACATGGCCAGACTTTTGCTCCGAAACAGACCTATCAGACAGCAGGCAAACATGATCCCTAGCGCAGCCGGCCAATACAGTGAAATCCCCAAATTGAATAGTGTGTCAAGGTTCTGCATGGCGACACGATTAGAAATGATCTCGTACTGACCCATCAGAATTTTTAGGACAAACCCCAAGATTGCCGTAAAGAAAGTCCAATACCGGCCATTGATGACTGTCTTGGCGTAGAGGGAAAAGGTCATAGAAAGGATCGTGATCAAGAGCAGGTCTGCCATTCCTGCAATATAAAGAGCAGGAAGATAGGCTGCAATAAAGTTATACTTTAAAAGAAAGGTGAGGATTATTATGGTCCCAAAGCCAACTGTGTATGTCAGCAAAACAGAATAGATAAGGGCCAACAACTTTAAAAAAAACATGATCACCGGACTATAACCCATTTGGATCAAAAGGTACCAAGCATTTTTTCTTATTTCTGTGAAAAATAAATAGTCGTAATAGATTATAAAATAACTGATGTTAAAAATAACGGCAATATGAATATAAATGTATATGGTGGAAAAGAAACTTGGCTGCATAATTTCGGGAATAACATCAGAAAGCACACTTTCCTGCAGAGTCTGAAACACAAAGTAAAGGGCAAAGGAAAATAGGCCGAGAAAAAGAGCCGAAGCCATTTTTCGCTTAGTGCTGATTTTGTTTTCCGTATAAGCTTGGCGCAGTTCTTTTCTAAAATAGCTATTTCTATAAATCATGCTGCCTCATAAGCTCCTCATAGGCATTTTGCACAGTTTTAGGATTAATCTCCATGGAGTCTGGTGTAAACCCGGATTCTAAAATGTTCTTATAAATTGTACCGGGGTCACTTCCTTGTAAGCCTTTGTTACTGATCAGCAAACTATCGCCTTTGATACCCAACTCATAGGCCGGGAGAAGCTCAACAAGTTTTTCAGCCATCAACCGGGCAGATTTATCCCGAATAATAACTTCCACTTTGTCAAACTTCAAACGAAAATCCTCCACCGTACCATCATAAATTAGTTTTCCATCCTTAATTATTGCCGTATGGGAACAAGCTTTCTCAATTAAACCACAGTTTTGAGTTGCAAGGATGATGCTTTTTCCCCGCTCCCTGATAAACCTGCATAATTCGGCGACTGCCTCAACGAGCACTTCATCCCATTGGTATTCGGGAAGGTTGAATACAATTATCAAACTATTCGAGTATGCTGCTGCGATCAACGTAATCACAGCCTTTTCCTCTTTGGTCAGCCTATGGTTAGGGGTCAGGGAAAGGTGTCCCAGCCCGATATCTATAATCAATTCAAAAATTTCTTCCTGCAGCAATACCTTATTCATCTTATACTTAGCAGTGGCGAACATCAGGAATTCTAACACATTCATATTGTTGTAAAGCATATCTGAGTTTCCGATATAAAAAACATGCTTAAGGATTACCCTTTTACGCCTCATCATGCCCCGCTCAACCAGTACGCATTTTCCCTTGTCATAGGGTCTAATGTTTGCCATAATTTCTAACAATAACTTAAGCTCCAACAATGACTTTCCGGTAATCCCCCATGCTTCCGCCCTTTTGACCACCAGAGTGATCTCATCTAATACTCTCCGGGATATTTCTTTAGGGAGCAGAAAGCGTTCGGCTGATGAGACTCCTTCCATTAATACAACCTGCTCAGGATTATGTTCCATATCATTTCTCCCCTATAGCTTGGAGTGGCCTGTTGTAAATTATCGGCAAACTCAGGTTAAAGGTATTCTGGCAACAAATACTCCAATTACTCTGTCCCTGGTCAGCAGTTCCTGATCTGCTGAATTTTTGGGATTGTCTCCCTTGGTACGGTATGCTGTAGTATCGTCGCCCTCCCTCACCACTTCGATAATTCGATGCGTGACGACAGCACCCGATAAGGTTCTGAAGGTTATGATGTCATTTACATCAAGAGGTTCTGCTTCTTTTGGTATCCTGCTGACAATCACGGCTCCAATTTTTAAGGTAGGCTCCATACTGCCGGATTCTATGGCAAAAAGCTGAAACCCTAAGATGTTGGGAATATCTCCCCTGCCCCTTGTTAGCTGGATCGAGATAATAGACCACACAAGCAGTACAATCATAGCAGACAATAGAACTTGACCGGTTATTCCCAATATTCTCCTTCTCCGGGACAAGCGGCCGGATAAACTTTTATCAGTAGCTATGCCCATCATTTTCTGTTTTTCACGCAAGATTTCTTCCCGCATTGCTTCAATTTGCTCCTGGGTCGTATACTTTCTCTGTGTCATAGCTCAACCTTCTCTTTAAGGAATCAAGTATGCAGCATAAAGGATTGTCTCTATTATGTCCTATGGATATGTAAAAAATCAGCGGACTACCCGTTAAAATGATAAATAGGGCACAAGTACCAGGTTGATACTTGTGCCCTATTTGATTAATATGCCCTATCTGATTGGCTTACTTTTGAGATCCTGTCACAGATACCTTAAGGGCGGTTCCATAACCTGCGCCTGCATAGTCAATATCTACGTTGTCATTGCTGGGCCAGTTTACTGATACAGTATAGATTTTCTCCTGACCACTGGCACTCAGCTCAAATTCGTCGCTGAATTCTATTTTTCCGTTTGAGTTTACTGAGCCAACAGTATCACCATTAGGATTTTTAACACTTACTTCCAAGGGCGCAATGACACTTTTACCATTCTCTGCTATAACATCCACAACAAAATTGAGATCCATCTCAGTTTCGCTGATAACTGTACCATCATAGTTTTTCACGCTAAACTGCCAATCCATTGTTTCAGCCGGCGCGATTTTTACATTCTTAATAAACGTATCCGTGCCGCCTTCAGTGAGGATAAATTCTTTGGCAACGACACTACCCTCTGCAAGATTATCAATGGTTGTAGTATAGCTGGCCAAGGTTCCGGCGATCAGAGACGTTGATAAAATCAAGACAAGTGCGACAATCGAAAGTACTTTTTTCATTATTATTCCTCCAATTTTAAATCAATTTCGGTTTTTCTCCAAATCAGGGTAAACGCTTGTACCGAAACTCGAAACACTCGTATAATTAGAAAGGGTGCTAACGGTTAGGGAGACAAATAGTACCGCACTTAAGGCCAGAATCAAAATAACCTTCCTCCTCATCTTCCCCCCTCCTCATTCTCCTCTATCATCCAGCAGAGATCCCTTAATTCAGAGATGCTTTGCCAAATTCACATTTCAAGTCCAAATCGACGATATTGCTGATATTACTGCCGCCGACAGTCACATTTTGGATTGCCGCAGTGCCCATCCCCCGTGCAGGACCACGGAATGATACGCTTTGTCCGGGCAATATATTATCCGTTGCCTGATTGTTGTAACCAGGATTAAGGAATTCGTAGTATCCGTCGGAAGAATTGGATACCAGCTTGGCATTGCTCCATGAGCTAATCAACTGGTCGGTATGAAGGAAGAACCCGATTCTCCAGTTATTGATAGCTTCTGAAGAATTATTAGTAATCGTAATCTTATATTCATATTGATAATTACCGCTTTGTCCATTCTGCCAGGGAGTTGTTGTCTCATAACGCACACTGACCTGGCTGCTTGGGGAAGGGTTCTCAGGCTGGGTACTGAAAGGAATCTGAGAAGCAACAGCATCCACATTAATCATAGTTCCATAATTGCCGCCGGCATAATCAATATCGGTGGTTCCGTCACTTGGCCAGTAGATCTCGACCGTGTAATCCTCTTCCTGTCCATTGGCCGCCAGAGGAAATGATCCCAACACATCAAAGGTCCCTACTCCGGTCACACGATTGAGCACATGGCCTTTCGAGTCCTTAACCGTGACTGTTAATGGCTCTATGGCACTTTTACCTGACAAAGCGTCTACATTAAAGGTAAGTTTATAATACATATCTGTTTCTGAGACAATGTGATTCTGATAATTTTTAACTTTAAACTGCCACTGCACAGTCTCTGCCGGCGCTATCTTAAGTCCCTGCTGAAAATTATCCGCACCTTCCCCGACAAAGATAAACTCTTTGGCAACAACACTGCCTTCAGCCAAATTATCAATGGAAACAGTATACATTGCTAACGTACCTGCCGTAATCGAACTTACCATAACCAAAATCAATGTTAATAGCAATAATACTCTTTTCATATATTCCTCCTGCTAAAAAAGGATAATTGATATTATTATAATAATTATTTTTTACTGAATATCATTACTTTTGTCACTGCTATAGTAGCACGACCAAAAATCCTGCGTCAATTTGTAGATTCAACCAGTATTAGTAACGAATTACCAATTATCCTGTCTGTTTGAAATCATCCATTATAGTTTTGTACCACAATTGTGGAGTTTCTGCCTGCTATTCAGCGCTTCTCCATAAAAAAAACGATTGGCTAAACCAATCGCTAGTGATGTCCGCTTATTAATAAAACCAAAACTTTACAGCATCTTCTCTAAAAACGTTTTAATCCTGGGGTGACGGGGATTATCAAAAAATTCCTTAGGGCTGCTGTCTTCAAGAATTTTTCCATCATCCATGAAAATCACCCGGTCGGAAATTTCCTTGGCAAATCCCATTTCATGAGTCACTATTAACATTGTCATATGCTCTTGAGCCAGGTTCTTGATGACACTCAGCACTTCTCCGATTAACTCCGGATCTAAAGCTGAGGTTGGTTCATCAAAAAGCATAATATCAGGGTTCATGGCCAAGGCCCGGGCAATGGCCACCCGCTGCTTTTGTCCGCCGGATAGTTTTGAAGGATAGGCATCTTTTTTCTCCAATAAACCCACCTTTGCCAATTGCTTCTCGGCAATTTGTACTGCATCATCTTTGGCCATTTTATTGACAAGCATCGGTGCTTCTATGACATTGCCTAAAGCAGTCATATGCGGAAAAAGATTAAAGCCCTGGAACACCATACCCATTTTCCGGTAAGTAGCCCGCACCTCCGGATGAGATGCAGTCACCTTTACTCCTGTATCTCCTGCCGCCTCTACTATTACCCCTTCAATCTCAATACTCCCCTGATCAATTCGTTCCAATTGATTCATACAGCGAAGCAACGTGCTTTTTCCGGAACCGCTCGGCCCGATAATCGAAATAATCTCCCCTTTATTAACCTCTAATGATACTCCCTTCAGAACATGGAGCCGGCCAAAATATTTATGAATATTACTCATACGTATCATTGTCATTGCTTCTTCACACTCTCCTATTCATATATCGAATATTTCTTCTCTAATGTGCCAAAAAGTTTGACAAGAACAGAAGAGATAATTAGGTACAGAACAAAGGCCACAATAAATGGAGTAATATTAAAATCCCTGGTGAAAATTTGGGTTGCAATACGCAATAAGTCTGGCATCCCTATAACTGCCAGAAGAGCAGTTTCCTTAACTAAATTAATAGCCTCACTGCAAGAAGGAGGCAAAACCCGTCTCACGGTTTGAGGAATGACGATCCGGCGCATGGTTTGAGGGTATGTCATCCCCAAAACTTTGGCAGCTTCATATTGACCCTTGTCGATGGATTCTATCCCGCCCCGGAAGATTTCCGTCAAATATGCCCCGGAATTTAAAGCATAGGTAACGGTCGCCGCTGCCAAAGGGGAGAGCCTGATACCTATTATGGGCAAGCCATAAAACACAAAAAACAACTGGAGAAGCAGAGGCGTGCCTCTCCAGATCCATGTGTACAGATATAGGATCTTCTGTAAAGGCTTTGGTCCTTTTACTTTTCCAATAGCAGCTAAAAGCCCCAGAGGCAGCGCGAATACTAAGGTAAGTACATAAACCTTAGCCGTCAGCTTTAATCCGGATAAAATAAACGGTAGTATACTCAGAACATACTCCATATGATCCATTATCTCTTGTCCCTTCGTTTGCCTTAATCAGACCGTTAATTTTCATTTATATCATAGCTGTCTATTCGGCACAGCTCCTTATTCGTAAATCGAATATTTCTTCTCTAACCGGGTAAACACTTGAAGCAAAATAGAAGAAATGATCAGGTAGAAAACAAAAGCGACAAAAAAGGCAGTAATCTTGAAATCACTAGTTACTACTTCTTTAGCTGAGCGCAGTAAATCACCCATACCGATAGCCGCAACCAGCGCGGTATCCTTAAAGGTAAGAATGGCTTCATTGCAGGTAGCCGGCAAGACCCGTCTGATCGTTTGAGGAATAATAATCCGACGCATTGTCTGAACATAAGTCATCCCTAACGCCTTAGCAGCTTCATACTGCCCTTTATCAATAGATTCAATTCCTGCCCGAATAATCTCTGTTTCATAAGCTGCTACATTTAAGGTAAAAGCGATAATTACTGCAGCCAAAGGCGGTAAATTGATGCCAAAGTAAGGCAAACCAAAGTATATGAAAAACAATTGGAGTAAAAGTGGAGTACCTCGCCAGATCCAAGTGTATAAATCCAAAATCCTTTTGATAATCAAGGGGCCTGAAACTTTACCAACAGCGGCCAAAATTGCTAAAGGGAAGATTAAAATAATGACAATACCATAAACCGTCAGGGAAAGCTTAAGCCCCTTTAATAGAATGGGTAATATCGATAGAACATAATCCATGGTTTTCTCTTGTCCCCTTATGATTGTCTTTTATTGACCGTAACTAAAGAATAGGGAGGAGTAAGTTCTTGCATTGGGGTGGGTAAAATAAGGAATAGGAAGAATTTCTCAGCTTCCTATTCCTTTACACTCTGAAAAATATCCCAAAAGCATTCTGAACAATTGTAGACCTCAAAGGAAGGCAGCATCGCCCACAGAAGTGAACTCATGGCATGGAGAGGCGGTAAAGCCCACAAAGCTGACGCGGGGAAGCGGAGCCACGGGTTCACCTCAGGTATTACCCAGAGGTTTGGCGGAGCCCCGCGCCAGCGAGTGGGCTAGCCTCGGAGTGCTGAGTGAGCGGATGTGGGCGATGCTGCCCGACCAAAGGGACCTGTTTTCATCATCTGATGGTGCACATCAGTAGCATGAATGGGCTACTTAATAATATCTGATCCAAACCACTGATTACTGATTTTAGCAGACGTTCCATCGGCTTTCATTTCATCAAGAACACGGTTAAGTTCGGCAAGGAAAGCTTTATCTTCTTTGCGTACACCAACACCATAAGGTTCTTTACCAAAATCCCCTTCTTCTGCTGATAAAATATAGAACTTATCGGAAGTTTTTTCTGTGGTAATCAAGTAACGGCCATTCATTTCGTTAGTTACGACAGCATCAATACGGCCAGCTTCTAAATCCATCAAGGCAACCGTTGGACTTTCAAACTTTCTGACTTCCTTAATCTTAGAGGAAACCTCATCTTTAGCAACCGCTTCTTCCGCAGTGCTGCCTAATTGAAGTCCAATGGTTTTTCCAGCTAAATCCGCCTTGGTCTTGATTGGTGAACCGGATTTAACCACGATAATATTCCGATCCTCCATATAAACATCCGTAAAGCCAATTTCCTGCTGCCTTTCAGGAGTAACACCCAGGGCATTCCAGATCAGGTCAATTTCACCGTTTTTCAAATTCAACAGAACTCCATCCCATTGAACAGGCTTGAATACAGCTTTTACGCCCAGACGTTTAGCAGCCTCTTTCGCTAAGTCAATATCAACGCCAACCAGCTCTCCAGCTTTATCACGAAAACCTGCGGGCGGGTAATTATCGTCTAAACCAACGATGAATTCTCCACTTTCTTTGATCTTATTCCAGGATTGATCCCCTGTTTGTGCAGTGTCCGGAGCTTTCTGACCGCATCCTGTACCTAGCAGAGCAACTGCACAGATCGTTACTAATAATACCAACCATCTTCTTTTCATTTCTATCCTTCCCTTCGCCGTCAATTATCCCAATAAACTCAATTAACCATTTATGACTCCCATCAATCACTATTTAGCTTAAGTACAAAGTACGCACCTATAGCATCCCCCCTATTGTACTACTATACACGAATCCCCCCCATTTTGGCTAGGTCTTAGGAGAGCTGAATACTGTGTACAGACCTTATCACGCTGATTGCTCCTTTATCACTCGGAATTTATCCTCTAAGACCAAAAAAGCATCCACAACATCAGGATCAAAATGTACCCCCCGGCCTTCTAAAATAATGTCCAGACTTTTTTTATGAGAAAAAGCGGGCTTATAACGACGCACAGAGGTCAGGGCATCATACACATCGGCTAAAGCCATAATCCGTGCGCTCAGGGGAATTGCCTGACCCTTCAGATTTTGTGGATAACCTGAACCATCCCACTTTTCATGATGGCTTTGCGAAATATCCACTGCCATCCTTATTAACCTATTCTCCGGGTAATGCTCCAGCATTGTTTGTAAAGTAGTTGCTCCAATAACGGTATGGGTTTTCATTATTTCAAACTCCTGTGCCGTTAATTTACCTGGTTTAAGCAGAATATCATCAGGAATAGCAACTTTACCGATGTCATGCAGCGAAGAAGCATAGTAAATATTCTCCACAAAGATGTTATCGAGATTCGAATCACCTGCACCTTGGTCACGGAGCTGCTCCGTAAGCATACGGCAGAACACTCGGGTGCGTTCGATATGCTGTCCTGTTTCGTCATCTCTTACTTCAGCCAATTTGGAAAAGGCTAAAATAGTTGCCAGCTGTGTTTTATATAAAGCTTCTTTCGTGGCGAATATTTCCTTGAGCTGCTCATTCAGCAATCCCTGCAGATTATTATTATGTAGGGCTAAGGATTTCTGAAGTTCGCGTATTTGAATATGGGTTTTAACCCTGGCGTGAATTTCTTCAATCTGAAAGGGCTTCGTAATATAATCAACCCCTCCAAACTGGAAAGCTTTGATCTTATCAGAGACTTCATTTAAGGCACTCAGGAATATTATGGGAATGGATTCGAGAGTTTTATCAGCTTTAAACCGGGCACACACTTCAAATCCGTTCAGTCCCGGCATGTTTATGTCTAAAAGAACCAAGTCAGGCGGCTTCACTGCCGCCGCTTTCAAAGCTATTGCTCCATCGAGAAACGCTGAGATCAGATACCCCTTTGCCCCCAGCAATTTTTCTAAGAGCTTTAAATTATGCGGGGTATCATCAATAATCATAATTCGCGGAGTATTGTAAGCGAAAAGACTCATTTTATACCCCCTCGTATTAATATCTCCGTAATTCTCTTATAATCGTAGTCGTTGGCATAATTAAGCAGGGTTTGACCAAGTACAGGGTTATAAGGCACAACCTTGCGGCTGATCAACTCCTTAAGAAGGATACTCTCTCCTAACTCAGCGGCTTCGACAATACGAGAGACCCATTGAGCAGGTATCAGAGCAACTGCAAGAGCGGATTCCCCTAAAGCCTCGTTTGTAAAGCTTCTCCGAACTTCATCGGCATATCGATAGTCAACAGATAAAATATGTTGTAGTTCTTTAAAAATCTCCCCTTCTTTAAATGGTTTACGAATAAATCCATCAGCTCCTGATTCGAGAGCCTCCAATCGATCATTTTCCAAGACACTCGCCGTGATGATAATGACCCCTACACGTTGACCTTCGGGAGTAGATTTTATTAAGCGAGTTGCTTCAAATCCATCCATCTTCGGCATACGGGCATCCATTAAGATGACATCAGGCTTCCATTGCCTGAATAAAGAAAGGGCCTCTTTACCATCGCCGGCTTCCTGCACAGAAAACCCAACTTTCCCAAGAATCAGCCTCAGCAATGTGCGATTTGTAACAATATCATCCACCACCAGTATTTTAGGGGAATTGGCAGACACAAGGCCAATCACCCCTCGCTGCGAAGAAATCTCTTCCATCAATAGTGTTTCGGAACTGGTTCTATGGATAATAAGGGTAAACGTAAATTTACTCCCTTCGCCCAATTTGCTGGTGACTGTCAAATCTCCTCCCATCAAGCGTGCATAGTGCCGGCTTATAGGCATACCAAGCCCTGTACTGCTGCCCACATGTTTTCCGCTTTGAGTTTGTTCAAACACCTCAAAAACTTTAGCAATCTCTTCCGGTGCTATTCCACAGCCCGTATCTTCAACCTCAATAGTCAAGATAAGTTCGTCCTCTATTTGACCGTCCGTACATAATACTCGTATAGTGATACTGCCATTATCCGTAAACTTAATAGAGTTACCAATGATGTTGATAAGTACTTGCCGTATTTTTTTACCATCGGCACGAATAAAGTTGGGTATTTGACTAAGAAGATCAATCTTAAATATTAAAGCCTTCTGCTGGATCTGTATTCTAAACATCTTGGCACACTCATCAAGCAGATCAATTAGGGAGAAGTCCTCCGAATTGATTAACACTCTTCCCGACTCGATCTTAGACATTTCTAAAACATCATTAATCAAAGCCAGCAGGTGTTCCCCGCTCTGATTAATGATTTGTAAATATTCCTTTTGATCTGAGCTCAAGGACACATCCCTCTGCAGTAATTGGGTATAGCCTAAAATAGCATTCATCGGCGTGCGGATTTCATGACTCATATTGGCCAGGAAGGTGCTTTTAGCCCGATTTGCAGCCTCTGCAGCCGATTTTGCGACTTCCATCTCTTGGATCATCTGCTTTCGCTTAGTGATATCCTCTTTGACTGCAATGTAATTGGTTAGAATCCCCTTAGTGTTGAAAACCGGAGAAATAGTTGAAGATTCCCAGAATATTGCACCATTTTTCTTTTTGTTGCAGAATTCACCCGACCACTGTAAACCCTTATCTAAAGTGGCCCATATGTTTGCATAGAACTCCTCTGAATGATGACCTGATTTAAAGATACGGGGGTTCTGTCCCAAAAGTTCATCGATTGAATACCCCGTGACATTGGCAACTTGTGAATTAGCATAGACAATATTTTTATGCTTATTTGTCATGACTACACTAATGGAGCTGTTGTCAATCGCTTGGGAAAGCATACCCAAACGCCGGGTCGACTCCTCTAATTTCTTTGAATGGGCAAGTAAGTCCCTATTTGCCTGTTCCAGTTCCATCGTTCTTTTATTGACACGTTGTTCCAGCTCTTCATTAAGCGCTCTGATCTGTGCCTCACTTTCCCGCAAAGCCTCTTCTACACGCTTGATTTCAGTGAGATCGGTTATCGTTGAAAGCATGCAAAGTTCTTCTAACAATATTAGTTCTGTGGAAATTCGACAGAGCAATAGTTTATTTCCTTTAGCATTAAAACGAAAATCGTAATTAACAATCCTACCCTCATTTAAGGTCGTCCTGATGATGAGTTCGCGGTCCCAGGCATCAGGATAAATCCCCAGATCGGTTGCTCGATGCCCGATAACCTCCGCCTGGCTGAAACCACTTAACATAACAAATGCCTGATTAATTTCAATAATTCGTTTATCGCTTAAACGGGTTATGTGCATGGCAGCAGGACTTGATTGGAATACCTTAGAAAATTTATCTTCAGACTTTTTGAGGATTTCTTCAGCCTCTTCACATTTCCTTAAGTCAGCTTTGGTTTTCTTATCGTCCTTCATGATATATCACCACTCATTAAAGGATTTTAAACTCTTCAAACATTTCTGACCTAGCCGTTGCCTAAAAAGCGAATGGTTTTAGTTCAACCGCAGGCATAGCCTGCTCAAATTGCTTGAGGCGAATATAAAACGTCGTCCCATTTCTTCCGGTTTCTATTTCAATTTTGGCATTATGACGCTCCGCAATACTATAACACACAGCCAAACCCAGGCCGGTTCCATTATCCTTCGTTGTAAAGAATGGGGTTCCTATTTTCTCCAGGACATCCGGATTGATCCCTTTGCCATTATCCTTTATGGCTAATATTACATCATTATCAACCGTGAAGGTTTTGATCATCAAATCACTGCCAGCCGGCGATGCCTCAAGTCCATTACGAACTAAATTCAATATTACCTGGCGGATTTCTTTTTCGTCCATCAATAAATCAGGAATCTCTGCAAGTTCCAGCACTATATTTTTATCACTTTTCGTTGCATCGGACTGTATTAAGGGAAATAAAGTTTTTATTTCATCATTTAAGTTAAATAACCTTTTTTCCACCGTTTTATTTCTCGCTAGTTTAAGAAACTCGGTAATTATGGAGTTAGCCCTATCCAACTCTTCAATCATCAGGTCAAAATAGTCTTTATATTTAACGCATTCCTCTTTAGTGCCAAGTATCTGCAGAAAACCACGCACTGCGGTCATTGGGTTCCTGATTTCGTGGCCGATGCCGGCAGCCATTTCTCCTATTAAGTTGAGTCGGTCCAGGCGAGCCATTTCTTTTTCAATCTCTTTTCGTTGGGTTATATCCCGGATAATATATTGATAGGCTGCTTCTTTCTCAAATATAATAGGGATCACTATACCTTCCACAGTAATAGATAAACCTGATTCTCTAACGATTGTAATCTCACCCAGATGAACTGGGTTTTGAGAACCCTTTAAACTTTCCAGTTCCTTGAATTTATCTGACCTAATTAAGTTCTTGAGAATCGTAATATCTATTTCTCTGGTCTTATTAAATCCAAATAGATGCAGGGCAGCCGGGTTAGCATAAATGATTTTATTGTTGCCAAATATGAAATACGCGTCCGGAGATGCTTCAATGATTTGCCTATGCTGGGCCTCACTATGGCGCAGCCGTATATTTATATCACTGATCTCTTGGGTTCTTTCCCGGATGGTCTTTTCCAGGTTTTTTCGGTGCTCTGCCAATTCCTCAGCCCGTTTTTTCTCAGCTTCATAAAGCCTCGTATTTTCCATCGCCTGGCATGCGATATGGGCGATGGAATTGAATAGTGCCAGCTCCCCTTGAGTAAAATCACGCCTGCCTTTAAAGACCAGAAATATGACACCAATAGTCTTGGCACGATATTTGATGGGAATTCCCACATAGCGATTGCCCCATGCTCCTAATTTCTTTAAAATCGCCACTCGTTCCGGGCTCAGAGTATCATCATTATGTGTCAGTATCTTGTTAGCTTGGACTACTTTAGGACTAAAAAACTCTTCGCTTGTAATCGAAAACTCTTTAATTTTCGCTATGGGGGTTTCATCAAAATTCAATGTAGAGAGTACCTTGAAAACAAGCTCTTTTTGATTAAATCGGTAAAAAACACCTGATTTAAGATTAATATACTTTTTCAAGGCTTGAAGTATCCCATTACTTATTGTCTGGAGATCAGGTCTTGTGGTTGCAGCTATAGCGACGTCTTGGAGCAGCTGTGTACGGGCGAGTTCCCGTTCGGTTTGAGTATGAAGACGTGCGTTCTCTAATCCTACCGCTATTTCATGAGCGATGGAGATAAAGAATTCCACATCTTCCGGGCTGAACATACGTGCTTCTGACCAGGAAAAAGCAATAACTCCAATTGTCCTCCGATAGGTTGTAAGCGGTAAGGCTATGGAGGAGCTAAGTTGCCGGCCTATTAAGAGCTCAGCTTTCTCCATAGATTCTTGAGCAAATTTTGGCGTGGTGACATTATATCTATTGGCAATAAATATAGGTTCTCCCGATTTGAATGCACCAACCACCATATCGTCTGAGTCGAGAGATTGCGGTGAGATAGGGTTGGAAGGCTCACAAGGATATCCATAAGAGGCTGTTGGTACTAGTTCTTTATGTTGATCATCCCACAAATAGACTACCGACTGAGTTAAATCAAAACTCTTTACTAAACTTTCGAGCACTTGCTCCGATACCTTAACAATATCTAAGGAACTCGTCGAGATTTTAGTTATGTTGTACATGAGCTCAAGGTTAGCGGTTCTCTCGCGGACCCTTGCCTCCAGCTCATCCCGGGCTCTGCGCAACTCTTCTGTTGCTTGTAACCGCTGTCTTTCGATATCTGCGGATTCGATGGCAAACGAGACATCATCAGCCAGGGACTTAAGCAGTTGAATTTCTTCATCATCAAAGTAGTTCACCTTTTTGGCATATAGAGTCATTGCACCTATTGTCTGATTCTCGATCAGCAAAGGAAAGCTCGCTGAAGCCTTATAGCCCCGGATTAGCTGTTCGTTTCGCCACGGCTTCATTGCCGGATTATTTTCCGTATCGTTATTTACATGGACCCGGCCTTCTCGCAAGGCGATACCGGTCGGGCCCTGGCCTTCGGGTGTATCTTTATCCAAGGAAATATGGATGCTATCTAAATATCCTTCATCATCACCATATTTAGCCACTGCCTTTATGCGCTTCGTGTCATGATCAGCCAGACCAATCCAAGCCATCTCGAACTGTCCATCTTCGACTGCAACTCTGCACACTTTCTCGAAGAGCTTCTGAGGCTCTCGAATGCGAACAATTGCCTCATTTATTTTACTAAGCACACCATAGAGCCTACTGAGCCTTGTACTTTTTTCGGTTTGCTTGCGCTCAGTGATGTCATTAAAAGTCGCAACGGGTGCAGTATTATTGCCCATTTCGTTGCCTGAAGGTTCAGAGTCCAAGCTCATTGAAACACTCTCCATTCAATACATTACAAAAACTGTTATATAACGTTAACGTCTGTTTCGTCTAAAATGCACATTTATTATCTTATAATTTCACAATCATGTCCTCAAAATAATGTCGATGGTGTGTCACAATTGTCCTAGTATGCTATTCAGCAGATAATTGGAAAATCCTCCACTGATAACCCCAAATATAAAGAAAACCCGGCTTCGCCGAGCCTTAAACGCATACTCACAAATGAGGCGAAACCGTTGGTTGCCCTTATGCTTGGAAAGTATAATAACGTAAGTTTTATACTTTCTGATAGTATAACAAAAAGCCGCCGCATCTCTGCGACAGCCTTCTATCTGTTTTTTCCTTCAGCCTGCCTCCCTCGGATAGAATCAGCTTTTCTCAAACGAAGCATGTTTTGAGATAGGGAGGCTTAAAGATTCCATTCCTTTAAATGAGAACGAATGAATTCAATAATTGCTTGATTTTCCTCTTTTCCTGCACCGTTAATGGATAACGGCTCTCCAAAAGCCATATGAATTGGTTCACGACGATTGATTGGTCCCAGATCCTTCAGGTATTTTCCGTTTCCCCAAAAATCGGTTTTTATGGCAATGGGAACAACCTGAACCTTCGCTTTGTTTGCCAGTTTTACTCCTAAACTGTTAAATTCCTTTGGTACAAATTCTACAGTCCTTGTGTTTTGCGGAAATACAATGATTGATACCCCATTAGACAATAATTCCTGGCCTTGTTTCATGACTATTTGAAAATCTGCCCGGGAATCCTTTCTGCTAACGACAATTGGATTTTGAGCACGCATAATGGGTCCAAAAAATGGATGCTCAACAAGACTATCTTTAACGATAAAGGTTACATTCATAATCGGAGCAATCAGACAGGGAAAAACCATTGTCTCAAGTGTGCTCATGTGGTTGCTTATAAAAACGACAGGTCCCTGGCACTTATGCAGATTCTCAAGTCCCGTAATATGAAACCTTCCTCCGCAGCCTTCAATTAATTTGAAAACTTCATAGGAAGATAATACCCAAGCCTCTTTATCATATTGACCTTTTAGCGCGGCACTCCGGGATTTCAGCACGATCCTGCAGAATTGAGACATAAAAAATAATCGAGTATTGATCACTAATCTATCCAGAAAAAAACGAGGTGTATTATCCTTAGTATGATACGAATCCTTTAAAAATAACTCCTCCACAAAGCATCCTCCTGTTCGCAAGGTCGCCTTAGCCAATGCGACTAACTCCCGTCCCCTGCCACCCTATATAATACAACCTTTGAGCTGAATTATCCATAAAAGACGTATCGATTCTTTTCAGCAATTCCTTCATGCTGAAAAGAAAGAAAATGAGTAAGCCTCCAATTCCTGCAAAGAATCAGCTTACTCATTCCTTTGAGGTGTACTGCAATTGAGTACGTCCTCCTTTTCATTTTTTACCCCTCATCCAATAAGCGATATAGCTATCGTCTTTGGCTTCATCGGTCCTTTCTGAAGATTTAGCTCCAAACTCTATTAAAGTTCAGCCTTCAATCCCAGATTTTTCGCATTAGGCTTTCTTACTGCTTAATCCAAATAGCCATTTAAAGAGAGCGAGGTAAGGGAGAGGAAACCCATTTACCGAAGTTCAGAGAACCAACATAACCCTCAGTAAATAAACTATTTTAACTTCAGCAGATTATTTATAACCATTTGCTGCCGATTCTATGGGGTAACCTTCCTACTCAGGCGAAACCTTTTCTTAAGGTAAGTTAAGAATACCTTAAATCATACAGTCTGTCAATAAATTTATCAAACTATTCAAATTATTTTATCTTTTCAGTTTTGGGGCGGCTCAACCTTTAGCGGCGGCCAATTTTTCGATTGCCTCATCTTCAGAAACAACAAAAAAGACATGGTTTCCATGATTACACTCATAAATGAAGTCTTTCAAAGGTTTACTTGTATAACCGGAAAAATCGCCGACAATGGCTAACTTTACCCTATAATTTACAAACTTTTGCAGTATTTCACCGGCAAGACCTGTACTTAGCTTGAAGAAGTCTTCTGTAATAGCTTCTTTATTTATAACGATCCGATTACATCCGGATTCATAATTTACAGTTGCTATAAAATCCAAGGCCGATTGAATATCCATGATCAGCAGCTCATCACTTTGCACAAGTGCGATTATATTATTATTCTTCTCTTTGGTGATAACACGCATAGTTTATACTTCCCTTCAATCTAGTCAACTCTTGTACAAAAGTTTCTGTTGTTTCAGTAAGAAGATAACCAATTTTAAGAAATTGTCATAACTAATTGACCTGTGGATTCATCATCCTTGTCTATTATATACCAAAAGCTGCATTTTCTTGCGAAGAACAAGCAAATGCAGCTTTAACACTTCGTACTCAATAATTTATGCCATCTCTTCAACGAGCCATTCGTTATCGCCGTACTTGATAAAATATTGACCATCCCGCTCGATGACGTTTTTACATAACTCAGCATAGGAAGGACGGGACAGTTTCGTATCACACTGCCAGAACAGAGAGATGTAGGGGATATTGTTTTTGATAATGATATTGCCCGGAGTCAGGGGAAATTCTCGGCCGTCATAAAGCTGGATCATAAGCTGACCAACCTGCACGGTTAAGGATTGAACAAAAAAAGGAGCGTCCTCTACCTCTACAGGGTACAAATAATTCTGCCAATCTAAATGATATTTATCATGACCATCTTTTGTTAAATGGGAAGCAAATAACTTAATAATCTCTTTATTAATCATTAGCAGACCGTCAGCGTACCATAATCCATCCTTATCAATAAAAAGTTCGGGAGCGCGCAAATTATCCATGATATTACCCAGTTTTCAATACTGGACAACTCTATACATCCAGCCTTTTCACTCTGCCGACCAGACAAAGTGGCAGAAATTAAACCAGGCGTATTCACTTCCTTTCTTAGAGACATGGGCCGGTGCCGTTATCATTATTGTAGCAGGTGTTATTTATACTTCAATAGCGATTTTACAAAATCTTCATAAAATCGCCCGACCTCTTTCATTGCGATCATCATCCTGCTCTTTTCAAGCTTTCATTTAGACCTTCTATATGAAATTCAGCATAGTTCTCCTCATCTCTTTACCGGCAACCCGCAGAGCATATATTTTTACAATTTTGGAAAACTACATTCAAGCTAAAAGATACTATTTTAAGGAGTAATTCATGCTTATTACGTATTTTTATCCATCGTATATTGTCATTATGGTTATTTTTGTACTGATAACTATCCCTAAAAATGACTTTAGGGAATATTACATTTATGGTATCCTGCTCGGAGGATTAGGGGATATTGTTATTGTCGGTTTATATCAAAATCTCCTTAACATTATTTGGTTTAAGAATGCCGGTATCTTCAATGTATTAGGCCAGAATCTGCTATCGCCCCCCAGCTGGGCCCTTACAGTTATGATTTTTCTTCGATTTTTACCCCAGCGGAAAACATTCCAATACTTCTATGTTTTAACATTTGCTTTATTCAGTGTTGGGTTTGGCTATTTGGTTCATAATATTGGTCTGTTCGACTTTAAACCTTGGTTCTATCCGTTTTTCGCTTATCTTGCTTTTTTAGCATGGTGGTCGATAATTACGTTTGTATTTATTAAGACAAGTTCCTTTGTGAAGCGGAATTCTTTAACCTAGGTACTTGGCCACCGCAGCAGCCGTTTGATATTTGTCCTTCCCACTCAACAGCACTTCGTTAGGATGATTGGTCGTTAGTCCGCCGACAACGATCAATTTTTCTGCACTTAAGGCTTCAGAGGGGACTGAACCATCTGCTGGGCGTATAAAAACAGCACAATTACCATTCTTAACGGCAACATCATAACCGGCCCAGAAATCTTCCTTTGTATATAACAGCACAGCAGCTTTCAACACGTCCATTCCCCCTTGCAAATCCTTTAAAAGCCGGTCTAAAGGAAATCCGTTTCCCGGACACCTTGATTTATTAACTGAGTCAATCCGGTAATGTCCGATGATAGTATCCCTAGTCACCGGAATTCCCATGGTTTCAATTAACCACCGATGTAAGGCCAGGGTGGCTTGGTACTGAACTTCGGGCATGACATCTCCGCTTTGTCCTTCGTGTTCAATGCTTATTGTGTAATAATTCGGATTCGCCCCTGGAATGAGCAGCGGCCAGTCTGGCTTATTTACCGCCCCATTAGCCCAAGCATGGTTCTTGAGATCGACATACTGATGGATTTCACCATTCTTCCCGACTCCAAAATGAGAACTTACTTTACTTGCCGGGTTGGCAAACCAAGCGTCGGTGCCAGCTAATGTGCCCTCCATGATGTGATTAACAATGGCAATTATTTTATACCCTCTTGGGCTGCTGAAGTTTGGCGAACCCATCCACTTAATAGTTGGCTTATCCATTTCCACTCTCCTTTTCAGCCATACTATGAGCACAAGTGTTGAAGTGTTACCTCATCCTCTCCAAGCGCTCATACAAATCTGTTCTCTTCCCCCGCTCCCAGGAACTGTAAATTTTCTCCGAAAGCTCGGGAGGAAGGGGAAGGGACGTCAACCCATTCTCTTGATAAAGCCTATGTACCTCTGGCGAGCAGCTTTCGCATAAATAACACTCTCCACCCCATTCAAAACAGCCGCGCATTTTTTGATAAATATCCTCGAAATTATCCACTGTGATATTACCAAAGGAGATATTAAGGAATTCACAAGGCTGCAGATCTCCCTTGGCATTAATATAAAACCTGTCTGTTCCCCCGGCGGTGCAGCCAAATACCGACTTATCTTCTTCAATGATCTGAGCTGAGATGGCAGGATACTCGGCAAACTCTGCCTGCAAATTGTAGCGGTTAACCTTGGCTTTGATATATTCAATGTCCTGGAAAGTGAATTCGATATCCGTTTTTTCCAACCATCCTCCTGCCGGTTTGGGTTTAATAATCTGAACCAGGCAGGCCTTGAAGCCCTTGGCCGCATCCATAATTTGTTCAAACCTGCCATTATAAAAATCCTCTCGCATCAGACAGGTATTGAAAGCAACTGCCAAATCCGCATCATGGCACAGCTTAACCCCGGCAGCCATAGTATCCCAGGCAGACTTTTTACCCATAAATTCGTTAAAGACATCTGCATCAGGACTGTGCAGGGAAAACATGACCGCGGTCACATCCAGCCCCTTTAGTTCCGCAAGCCTCTCTTGCGTCATTCCGGCACCCGTGGAATTTATCCAGATTTCCGAGCGGGAATCAATGGCGGAACAAATCTGCTTCAGCCTCTCATAGGCTAAAAAAGGTTCCCCCCCTTCGATATTAAAGAAAGCAATCCCCCTATCCTGCAGCTTCCTAACCATCCTGATCAGAGTATCGATATGGACATCCTTACCCTTATCCAGTTTCTGATAACAATGCCTGCATTGATAGGGACAAGCAGAGGTGATCGATAACAAGACTGTGGTACAGGGCATTTTATCTTCAAATTGACTGAATTTCCGGCAGGCAGTATCAAACGCCGGAGAAGGAAAACCGGGGATATACAATCCCAACCTGGTCTTGCCGCCTATTTTAACCAATTTATTATGCCTCATCCTGGATACAAAAAGTAAAAGTCGTTTTAATAATAGTATAAACCGTTTTAGAGAAAGCTCCCCTTTCCAGAGCATGGGAAGAAAGTAACTGAAGATACTAAGTTTAAGCTTCAAGTTAAAAACGATTCTTTCCCAGCCTGTAACATTATTTACTGCTATCACACGAGTTTCCTCCATCTTGCCAAATGTATCTGTTACTTCAAATCAGACCTTGCTGTTTATACCATAAAACCGTTTTCTTAACCCCTTCTTCGAGGCTGAAAGAGTTTTTAAACCCCAGGATCTCCCTGGCTTTCTCCACGGAAAACTCAAGGTTGTCGTAGAACATATTGACTCTTCCCCGCGTTAAGAGCGGAGGACTCTGAGAATTAAAGAGCGTGAAGAAAAGTTCCATCAGGAATGCTGCCGGATAGATCAAAGCCTTGGGAAGATTGCCGGGCTTTTTTAAGCCCGCTTCAGCACAAAATAGCCTATAGATCCGATCCATATTTTCAGGCTGTTGATTGCCGACCAGAAGACAGTGTTGCCCTGTCAGCTGTTTTTTATAAGCCAAAAAATAGGCCCTGGCCAGGTCTCCGGCATAGATGACATGAAATTTATTCTGCCTTGCTCCCGGGACAAAAGGAATTCCAGCCTTGGCGGTCTTCAGGTATTCATAAAACCCCGTGTTTAACTCCCTCTCACCATACACCCAAACAGGCTCTAAAATAGTCAGGTTCAGATTATGGACAGCTGCAAAGGCCAGGGCCTTTTTCTTAGCAATGGCTTTGGTATCCCGATAATAATTTAACTTGCAAGGAAAAAGGCCGTCTCCAAAATACCGGTAATGAGAATTATAGGGAGAATCCTCATTCTTAACCTCCAAGCAGTTTTCCTCTCCATACACAGAATTGGACCCGGTTATCAGGATATTTTTTATTCCGGCCTGAACACATGCAGTCAGAACATTGACTGTGCCAACCACATTCGTCTGATAGAAATCTTCATAATCCCCCCAGTCCGCTACTTTAGCGGCATTATGAATAACCCAGTCATAGCCGCTGAACGCTTTCGTCAACTCCTCGGTATTCCTAAGATCACCGATCCTCAGCTCGATGGGTAATCCCTCAAGATTCGCAAGGCTGCTGCCTTCTCTGATCAGGCAGCCCACTGTGATCTGCTGTTTACAAAACTCTCCCGCAATATGACTGCCTATAAATCCTGTCGCACCTGTGATCATGACGCTGGACTTACCCATTTTCTTCAAACCTCTTGAACAGAATTAAGGCATTATGCCCTCCAAAACCGTAGGAAGCAGATAGAGCATATTTGATAGAAGCTTCAAGTGTCCCTAAGGGAAGATTTAAGTTATCCATGGGTTCAGAAATTAAGTTCCCATGGATTCTGGATTCTTGGATGGATAGCGCAGTGACTGCCGCTTCAAGAGCTCCGCTTGCTCCAATGCTGTGACCGAGGACTCCTTTGCTGGAATTTATGTAGGGCTGCTTGCTTTTATCCCCAAAAATCCTTTGTATTACTCCGGACTCGATATCATCATTCATCATTGTCCCTGTACCATGGGCATTCAGATAGTCAACCTTAATTCCCCCGCAAATCCTCTCAAATAGACCGGCGATCTTATCCCCGCCGGGGTCCATCTGGACAATGCTGTAATGATCACTGCCCGCTTCATATCCGACAATCTCCGCATAGATCTCGGCCCCCCTGGTCTGAGCTCTTGCCAGTTCCTCTAAAACAAGAACACATCCCGCCCCTTCATTAAATAGAAATCCGCTTCTTTGGGGAGAGAAGGGCTGCGGTCTGCCGTCCTTGGCCCTGGTAAGAGTTGAGAGCATATCAAACCCTCTCATGATAGCCCCCTTCCTTTCCGCCAGGGCCTCGACCCCTCCTGCCAGCATCACATCACATCTGCCCTCTGAGATGTTCCGGTAAGCCTCACCAAGAGCATAACTCCCTGAAGCACAGGACGCATTAATAGTGTAACTCAACCCTTTAAGCCCGAAGAGGATGGATATCCAGGCAGCAGGAGAATTGGTCATCAGCATGGGAATAACCATCCTATTAAACCTGGGCTTAGGATTAGAACCTTCTTCAGTCTCCGCGATATGGGCCGTATAGGAATCAAAAGCGGTCTGCAAGCTGCTCATCCCGATACCGATAATAGTGCCGCAGTTTTCCATTCCCTCAACTTGCTTATAGTTTTCTCCGCTGCCTATTTGAAATCCCGCATCCTCTAAGGCGAGCTTGGTACATAATACGGAGAGCCTTGACGCCTCCTCCATCATCCCTTCAACCGACTTATGGAATCCTATATCGGTCAGGGAAAACTTTGGTCTGGGAACAAAATAGCGGGATTTAAATTTGTAAGTCTGTTCATAGCTCTTGGGAATCTCGGCCAGACAGGTTTTCAGCCCGTAAACACCTTCTGAAAAATCCTTCTTGCCGATTCCCAGAGCCGCAGCCGGTCCCAAACCTGTAATAACCACTCTTCGTTTCATTGTAAGCCGACCCTCCTTCTCAAAAATTAAGGTTCGAGGACGAAATCCAAGTGCAGTATATGCTTCGAGCTTCAAGGTTTGATAAACTTATCTTTTATATCTTGGTGCTGCCTAGCGGCATAGAGGTCTACTCAGAAAAAGAACCCTAAAGATAACCAGAAGAATCCCCAGACCCGCAAGCAGGGCAGCTTCGTCCACAGAAGCGAACCCATTGCATGGAGAGGCGTTACAAGCCCACAAGACGGTGCGGGGAAACGTAGCCACGGGTTCACATCAGGTACTACCCTGAGGTTTGGCGGAGTCCCGCACCGGCGAGTGGACCAGCCTCGGAATGCTGAGGTGAGCGGATGTGGGGGAAGCTGCCCTACCCAAGCGCACTCCCGTTTTCATCCTCTGCCGGTGCCACGTCAGCGGCATGAGAGTCTACTCTCAGTACCGCTAAGGCAAGACTAGACTTTGGCCAGAAAATCCGCAACATTTCGCAAATAGTCCATGGGATCTGCATAATCCCTGGCCCGTAATGTGTAAGTGCTCAAATCGAACGTTCGATCTTTTTGGCAAAGGGATTTAATCCCTTGTTCTTTTACCTGACCAAGTTTATGAAACCTCAGCTTCTTGTCCCCGGCTTCTCTTGCGAACTCATCTTCAACCTCTTCCCCGAGGGTGAAAAGCAATTCGTATTCCCCGCATTCCCCTAAGAAAAGCATTTCTTTGGGCAGGTTCAGAACCTTCGCCAATAATAACCCGCTTTTTACATAGGGTAAACTGCTGACAGCAAAACCTGTTCCGCTCATTTCTGAAATTATACCTAAGGCATTAAAGACTCCATCGCTGGTATCAATACAGCAATGACTGTAGCGCTTAATGAGCTCGGCCTCTTTGATTCTCAAGGGAAAAAAGGTTTTCCATGGCCCGGTTAACTGTTTGACCAACAAATTTTGCCCATATAGTTTGAGAGCGGCTTCCACATTTCCTCCGCCGATTGGGCCGGTAAGATATATTCCGTCCCTAACCTTTGCTCCGCTCCTCAGCATGGCTTGACCGTTCATATCTCCTATGACTGAACCTGTATATCTCCAGGTTGGAGAGATTCCGAAATCTCCGCCGATGAAAGCTGCCCCTGCTTCTTTAAGCACTCCGGCAATTCCCTGAGCCAGTTTTTCGACAAAGTCCATGGTCCAGGAATCCCGGACAACCATACTGTGCGCATAAAATTTAGGCCTGCCCCCTGAGGCCAGAATGTCACTAATACTGCCTGCCGCCATATTCCAGCCAAGGGCGTAAGGGTCATCTTCCCGCAATAAATCGGTTTCCGAAAACTCATCAATATTATAAACAAGCCCTTTCCCCTGGAACATGAGGATTTCAGAGTCTGACTCAAAAATAGTATTAAGTTGGCTCGAACTTCTAGGCATATGTTTATTAATTAGTTCGATTAGTTCTCTTTCTCTATTCATAGGTTTCCTTATTCCCGCCTGTCTAACTTATTCCCACCTGCCCAGCTTATTACGTCTAAAGGATCGCGGGCTGATTCAATCATACAAGGCAGAAAGCCCCTTGGATCACCGTCAAATTCCAATTCATTATTTTTGCAGTTTCCGTATACTTCGATTTTCTGAACGTACTGCAGGGACATTATCTTGTTATTAACAAACTCTTCCGCCCTATATAATTTTCTTAAAACCCTGAGCCAATTTGTGGGGCTAATGTTTTTTATGACTAAGGTATAAAACCGGTCATCATTTAGTAATAGTTTGTTTTTGATCTTAATCCCCGAGGCTATATAGGTGGTTTTGCCGATAAAGATATTGTAAACCTGCTCATAAACCTGTTTTTTTCCGTCAATACAAACTGAAACGTCAACAGGTTGATAGGCAAACAAATTCTTAATCAGGGAAACAAATGTCCCTGCCAGATCTCCGATAGAATCTCTGATTCCACTGTTGGCCCCCCTGGCTACTGAGGCACCCAGTCCGATATTAGCACAGCAGGCGAAATAACTCGTTTGCAGATGCACATGATCCAGGCTGAGCGGACGACCGTCCAGCCTCTTGTCATACTCGCCCATATGCATAATCTTGCCCACCGGTATCTTTATACTGTTTCCCTCAAGAACTGCCCTAAGAGCTTGAGGGATTTCCAGGGGTAAACCATAGCTTTTGCAAAAATCAGGGCTGGTACCCGTATGAATGACTGCCAGCTTAGCCTTGGAAATCCTGTTGCCCTTGCTATCATAAAAGCCATTCAACACCCTATTAATCGTTCCGTCTCCCCCCACAGCAACGATAACATCATAACCCTTTTTATTACCTTCTGCCGAGAAGGTATAAGCATCTTCCGGGGTTTTGGTCAGCTTATAGTCAAACTCTGCCCTATGAGCCTGCAGAAACGAAAAAATTCGTTCAAAGTTTGCCTGGCTTTTTCCCCCTCGGGACCCGGGGTTTAAAATCAACAAATATCTCATGAGAACCCTATCCTTTTGATGATTTCCACAGCTTCAGAGATGGTATCCGAGCTAAGGCCGGCACCGGCGATCAGCCTTACCCGTCCTTCATTGATGGGAACGGCGGGTTCAATAAAAGGTGTGGAAAGAATCCCCTTGGCATAGAGTTTTTTGGCAAGGATAAAGGTCTCTTCTTTACTGCCGGTTTGAATAGAATTGATGGGAGCCTCGCCGGAAACCACCTTAAATCCCCCCTCCATAAGGGCTTCATAGATCCGGCGTTGATGGGATACAAGACGTTTCTTAATCCCGGGAAATTCAGAATGAATGATATCCAGAACTGCACTTATCCCTGCCAGGGCGGCTGGGGTAAGCGCTGTAGAGTAAACAAGATGAGAGCAATAGTACCTGAGATAGTTTATCAGGCTTTTTGCGCCGCTGATCATCCCGCCCGAATTAGAGATTGCCTTTCCTAAAGAAGCGGTGTAAATTCCCTTATATCCTTCAATCTTCTGCTCTTCAAGAATTCCTTGTCCCGATTTGCCTAACACTCCAAGGCCATGGGAATCATCGATTATGGGTATAGCCTGGTACTTCTCACACAATTGAACGATCTCTTTACAGGGGGCAATACTGCCCTCTGTCGAAAAGACAGATTCTGTCACTACAAAAACTTGCCTGTAATCCCGGGATCGCTGCAGGATATCGTCCAAATGTTCCAGATTATTATGTAGAAAAGGTCTGATTTTACTTCCTGACGCTTTAATTCCTTGAATTAAGGATGAATGGGCTAACCGATCCACGACTATCAAATCCTGGCTGCCGGCAATGCAATTGAAAAGTCCATTATTAGCTTGGTAGCAAGAAGGCAGAATAATCGTCTCTTCCAACCCAACAAAGCTCGATAGCTCCCTTTCTAACTTTTGGTATAAATCGATATACCCGGTAGCGATGGGAGTCCCGCAAAGAGAGGTCCCATATTCATAAATAGCATCCACTGCAGCTTGTTTGACGCGAATATCGTCTGCCAAGCCCAAATAGTTATTGGAGGCTAGGTCAATCATTTCACATCCGTTGACATAAATCTTTTCAGACAGACCAGAGTTTAAGGTCAGGTAATAAGGGTTGAAGTCCGTATCTTTGGCAAGACTCTCATCCACTCTCAGTCTCTCATAAAAATCTCTTAGAGCCATAATTCCTCCTAATCTCCAAAACCTTGTGCCTCAAGTTTCTCGACTGTATCCCTGACAGTAACCACCTCAGTAAAATCCTCTTCAGCAATAGCTATTGAAAATTCATCCTCCAAAGCAGAAAGAATCATCAGCTTGTCTAAAGAGTCCACCTGGAGATCCTCGACCAAACGACTCTTCAGGGTTATTTCGGGACGTTTATCCAGTACGCTTTGTATGGTCTTAATAATCCTATCCTCCAGTTTCATTTCAAATCCTCCCTTTCCTTCCTGAGCTGCTCTCTAATTTGAACGTTAACCGAAAACTTATCTACTGTAACACCTGGTTGACTGATTAGAATCACACATAACAGCACAGATATTGCAATTGCTGCATTGGGAGGTATAATTCCTGTCTTGCCGGAGTTTATGCACAAAGTCCGGTTCACAAATCAGCGGTCTGCTCAAACTGACGAAGTCCGCCAAGCCGTCTTCCAGGCAGCTGCGCATTTCTGCTCCCTTTCTGAACCCGCCGACGCTGATAATTGGGATGTCCGTTAAGGCTTTGGCAATTTTAGCATAACCAAGATTGTACGTCGGCGTAAAAGGTTTTAGCTTTACCCTCATCCCGCAGTACAGAAGGGTGTTATACAGAAGTCTGGGGATAGCATGCTTGTCTTTACTGATTTTAAAGACAGGATTATGCATTAAAATGACTGTAAGCGGGATATCGCCGCGAAAGATATTCAGAGCATTATCCATGGTCCCATAACTAATCTCTATCCCATCAACTTTCTGAGCATCGAGAAATCTGATGAGGTTCGAAAACTGCTCATTTGAAAACCTTGTAAAATAATCATCGCCGCCGCTTACCTTAACTAAGAGAGCAAAATCCTGACCACACTCTCTTCTGATTTCTTCAAGAACCAACTCCAGAAATTTTGTTCCTATCTTGCTTTTGTCACTAATCCCAAATTCATCCTTGCGATGATTAACGGAGGGCAAAATAAACTGGTGGATCAGGTAGCCATGGGCCGCATGGACCTGTACACCGTCGAATCCGGCAGCCTTAGCATATCCGGCCGCTTTTCCGAATTGCTTAGCCAGTGAATACACTTGTTCAGTATTTAACTTCCGGGGAGATCCGCCAAAATACAGGGATGGTTTATGAGACACCCCCCAAACCTCTTGTCGGGTTTCCTTTTTCCTCGTCTGCCTGCCCGTGTGAGCTAACTGCATGAAGATTTTGCAGTCATGCTGGTGTACCCCCTCTGTAACGGACAAAAAATAGTTTACTATTTCCTCACAGTGCATGCCGGCCTGACCTGGCTGCATTGCTTTTCCTTCAGAGGAGATATAGGCAAAGCCTGTAATGATCCCCCCTACCCCTCCGGAAGCTAGTTGTTTATAGAGCAGGTGGTATTCGGGGGACGGGTGGCCCTGGGAGTCACACATTCCTTCAAAGGTCGCTGAACGAATGATCCTGTTTTTTAAACTGCATGGACCTATTTCAGCCGGTTCGAACAACTTCATGATAACCTCCGCTAAATCAGCAAAATTCCTTTAGACTAAGCCTGGGGCATTCTAGGATTTTGGATCTTTGTGCAAGTCAAATAAAAAACCGACAAACATATAAGATACTAAAAACAAAAGCATAGCCAGCTCCGTATTAAATAACGCAATCAGAGTTGCCTGGCCGCAGATACATGCCCGAAAATTTGCGACCAGAGAATAATAAGTTCTCTCCCCGCGGGGATTTCTAAAGTAGAGATAACCTGTCCGCAGTTCCAGAAAAAGTGTCAATCCTGCCAGAATGAGAAAACTATTATCGACCCTGGCTTCGATAAAATTATTAAGATAGATCAGCAAAAAGAATGCTGCAGGCAGCAAGGAGGTGACAGCTGCCAGATATCTGGATTTTTCTACTCCTAAGCGAACGATGATTGTCCGTTTACCGGCAGCTTTATCCCCCTCATAGTCTTTGAAATAGGTGTAAAAGGTCATTAAACCATTCATAACAGCCACCAGAATCAGCACTGAGACACGGCTATAAGTAAAATAGGGAGACTCTGTGGGACCGGCTGCCAGAAACCCAAAGGCGGTACAGGTGGAAATCATCAGCCCGAAGATGATATTACCGAAAATACCATGTCCCTTAGCGTATTCATAGAGAACATTTAAAAGGATTCCCAAAATTGCAGGTACCAGAGCAATGGGCTCCAGATAGAAATAAGTAACCATTAGAGTGATAATCAGGAGTATCCCCGTTAAGATTAAGGCTTTTTGGGGATTTAGCTCACCCGTAACCATAGGGCGGTGCGGGGCATTAACCCGGTCCTCCGGCAAGCCCAGATAGTCATTGATAATCTGGTTGATACCCCAACTGAGAAAAAGCAGGATCAGTATCACTGCCTTTTTTTCAGTGCCGGGAACCAGTTCCGTCGTCTGAAAAGGAGACTCGGCGATATATTCATAAAACGACATCCCAATCCAACCCGCGATCCCCGTTACAAAAGCGTAATAGAGCCTCATAGATTTTATATAGGCCTTTATAAAATACAACACATCCTATGCCCCGCCCTCTCCTGAAAGCTCCCGAAACCTTTTCCAAATATATTTATCATCAAAGGAAGAGCAAATCCTTCGGTCCTGACTATCAAGGATTCGAAAGTGCCTGGAAATAATATTTTGCTGGATTCGATAGTACTCCGTACATTCAATATTATTCCACCACACTTTTCCACCCATGGTTTTTTCATTACGTTCATAATCAGTAAAGGCTAACGAAAGAATGATATCTTGAGGATTCCCGCCAAATGTCATCTCCAGGACTTCGCTGTCTCTGAAAATTGTGCACAAGGTTACAGCACCTGCCCAGCTAAGAACAGATCGGCCTTTTTCAATCTGAACTAACGTTTTCTTGGATATTCCCAGTACTTCGGCCATCTTATCTTGAGTATAATCCCTTTCAATCCGGATTAGTTTCAGTTTATCTGAGACTTTTAGGATGAACTCTGTTCTTGTCATCGGCTCTCACACCTCTTTAGTGTAATATTACACTATTTGTGTCCGTTTTGGTATAGCATAATCCTTATAATAAAAAAATAGTTGTTAAGGAAAAAGATGCCCGTAGCATCCTCTTTAACAACTATTTTTCTTAGAACATTACCAAATAGTTTGTCCCAACCGATTGGACCTAAAGTTATTTAAAGATGATAATCGCCGGCAGCTTCCGGCTGGTATAGAATCTTTTCAACCTTCAGATTAATGATACCGTCAGGCACCTTCCATTCAATGATGTCTCCCTCCCGGTACCCTAAGATAGCTGTTCCCACCGGAGCAAGGACAGAAATTTTATCCTCTGCCAAATTTGCCTCCGCAGGGTAAACTAACGTATAAACCATTTCCTCGTTCGCATCCATATCCCGCAGAAGAATTTTGGAGTTCATTGTAATAACATCCTTAGGGATCTCTTCAGAGGTTAAAATTTGCGCATTGGTCAGTTCTTCCTCCAGATTTTTCAAATACTGCTTACTAATAACGCTATTAAACTCTCTTTCTTTTCCTATCAGCTTTAATAAGCGGTCTCTGTCTACAGATGTGATATGAATCTTTCTCGACATTTCTCTTCTTAACCTTCCTTCCATTTTCTATTAGCCCCTTCATTAGCAAAAAAAGTAAACTACTTCATAACCCTGGCTATCAATGATTTTCCCGCCTATTTAATTTTAGAATGGAGTAATGGATATCCTCTGATTTTTTGCAAAGTTTTCAAACATTAGTCTAAAGCTCAACATAGTCACTATCAGTGATATGTTGAGCTTTCTAAACAAGATTATATTAAAAATCCAGATTATTAACCTATCTCCTACTCCGTTTACTTTTAATGTAAGGGACAATTGTGGGCAGCAAAGAAACAAAGATTATGGCAAATATTACATAGGTAAAATTATGTTTGACCGCGGGAATATTACCAAAGAAAAATCCGGCAAACATAAACAACAAGACCCAGGAAACACCGCCGATAACATTATATATACTATATCTCATAAAGCTCATCTTGCCAAGACCAGCCACAAAAGGAGCAAACGTACGGATGATTGGAATAAATCTAGAGAATATTATAGCCTTACCTCCATGTTTTTGATAAAAGGCATGGGTCTTATCCAGATACTCTTTCTTAATAATGCGGGAATTTTTCATTGCCAGTAATTTATGCCCAATCATTTTGCCGATAAAGTAGTTTAATGTGTTGCCTCCAATCGCGGCCAAAAAGAGAAGCATGAGAGCCATGTTGAAATCTAAGCTACCCTTAGCTCCTAAAGCCCCAATGACAAATAACAGGGAGTCTCCCGGAAGAAAAGGGGTAACAACAAAGCCCGTTTCACTAAAGATAATCATGAAAAGAATCAAATAGGTCCAAGTTCCATAGTTCTTAATAATTTCAACTAAGTATAGATCAATATGGAGAATAAAATCGATGAGTCCGGTGATTAATTCCATAATAACTCCTTTAAATAAAATTTTTCATTTCACTCAGATGCATATCTGCAAAAGATTCTTATTCGACAACCTTCCTTGAAAGTCCTTTATTGAGATCATAATTTATCTAATCTCAAACCTCTCTTTTTTTCTAATAGTTGTATCTTTTATTCTCTGATACAGGAAAAGACCCCTTAATATATGATACAAGGAGCCTTCCATACTAACATTTTAAGTTCTGCCCATTTGACAAAGGTCGTTGCACTCTTCGTCAATATTCGCGTCTCAGTTGGCTTCTAAATTAATGAACTCTAAAACACCCTCATCCAGATCATATTTAATACCTGTGATATCCACTTTTTTCGTTGCTGCACCCTCTTCGATAATTGGGCTCTTTAAGATTTCTTTGATGGTGTTTTGGATATTTAGTTCAGTGCTTTTATCGATTAAATCTTTATTCGTTGTTATGCCGAAGCTCAGCGCCTTGGCTCCGTCAACTGCAGGCTTAATCTTTTCAATGATTGAGCTAATACTCCCGTGTGTTTCTCCGCCCTGGACAGCGGCCGTAACCGCTCCACATGCCTCATGACCAAGCACCACAACTAAGGGGGTTTTCAAGTGATCCACTGCATACTCTATGCTTCCTAATTCAACCGGACTAACTACATTTCCAGCGACACGGACTACAAATAAATCTCCAAGGGCTTGATCAAACAAAAGTTCGGGAGGAACTCTCGAATCCGAGCAACTCACAATGACTGCAAAGGGATGTTGACCATTTTCCATCAACTCCCTTCGTCTTGCGGAACTCAAATCCTTACTCAACAGTTTACCCGTGGCAAAACGTTGGTTTCCTTCAATTAAGAGTTGTTTTGCTTCCTCAGGAGAGGAGATTATTTCTATTCGTTGATAGACTGGAGAAGCAGCTAACGCCTCCTGTACAGCAGGATTCTCCGCCTCAGTATTTTGGTCACCGGCAATACGTGAAATATCACTTCCACAGCCATTGAGTAAGATAGCTAATGTAAGGAATAGGCAGCTAAGATAAGTAAATCGTCTTCTCACAAAATTTCTCCCTTCTATATTCTGTCGAGATAGAATTATATCTACATTTTACCAATATGTGGGGCATCTTAGACCTATCCAAACTAAAAAATGTAAAAACTAAAGACCTGACTCCAATGGAATTTAGGAATCAGGTCTTAGTTGTAAACTAATTTATGAAAGCATTAGTTAAAATTTACAGAAATGCATATACTATTTTTCATATTTATAAGGCTTCATTATGTGGAAGAAGTCAATCATTGGAAGCTTGACCGTAATTATTGTTTTATACATTCTGTTTCAAATAGGGTATACAGCCACCTCCGGGCCTGATTTTTGCGCCAAGTGCCATGAGGTTGAAAAATACGTTACATCCTGGCAAACTTCTGCACATAAGGATATTAACTGTCTGGAGTGCCATCAGCCAAGAGGGGAGCTAGGTAAAATTCATGCTAAAGCCAGAGGGTTAAACTACGTATTCCAACATTATAGCGGTGACTATACCATTCCTACCCAAGCCATTGTTTATGATCAGAATTGTCTCATATGCCATTTAAAGGACAGAAAGCACTATCCGGAAACTGTACGGCTAAAGAACACATCTAAGGTAAACCACTTCGCGACTATAAAGCAATCCCAATCATGTTTAGACTGTCATAGAGCTACCGGACATGACGTTGATATTTACTTAACTCCTGATTTAAAGGGCGCTAAATCTTAACCTGGCGTCTAAAACCCGGAAGATATCCCAATTCGGCCTAATGATTGAAAAATCACTGCTCCACCCAAAAATATGATCAAACAAGAAGAAACCAGTGCTAAACGGTTTACTACCTGCCATCGTTCTAATTTCTTTATTGTGTGGCCGGCCCGAACAACAACTACAGCAATTGCCACCATCGTGATAGCCCCTCCAATAGAAAATGCTCCCACCAGCCCTAATCCTAAAGGAATCTGATCCGCCGATACTGCCGCCAGCAGGATCGCCAGGGCACTTGGACAGGGAACTATTCCAGTAAAAAAGCCTGTCAGAAACAAATTGAAACGGTTAGTCGGATGAGACATTGGCTTAGTATGGTTATGACTGCAATGACCGCCGCAACTATGGCCATGAGCACTATGGCGAGGTTTTTGTTTTTCTTCATAATAATCAAAAATTCTCTGTGTAATTATACTTAGGCCGATATAAATAACCACAATTCCTGAAACAAGCTGAAGCCAATGGATCAGATTTTCCGGAACAAGTACTTTAATAGCGGTCGAAGTTGAAATCGCCAGTAAGGTAATCGAAAGCGTATGAGCTAATGCCGAGATTAGGCCAATCATAATTGCATCTTTAATTTTGGCACCTGAAGAGATTAAATAAGCTGTGATAACTCCTTTACCATGCCCCGGTTCTAAAGAATGAAGTGCTCCTAAGCCGATAACTGCTGGAAACGTATACATTAATTCCAAAATCATTCCTCCCCACTAAAGCTTATTAAATATATGCGGGCCTGTCTCATAACTTTCCACCCTGAAAATATAAATAGCCCCTTCTTTGGGGGCTTTATATTTTTCGGGTCTTTGATTTTCAGAGTAATCGTCCATGCCGCTGCACCAGCAGAGGATGAAAACGAGAGTACTCCCGGGTCGGGCAGCTTCGTCCACATCCGCTCACCGCAGCACTCCGAGGCTGGCCCACTCGCCAGTGCGGGACTCCGCCAAACCTCCGGGTAATACCTGAGGTGAACCCGTGGCTCCGTATCCCCGCACCGTCTTGTGGGCTTGTAACGCCTCTCCATGCAATGGGTTCGCTTCTGTGGACGAAGCTGCCCTGCTTGCGGGTCTGGGGATTCAATAGTTTGTAATATGGTTGTCCCAAATTGGCCTGCGCAGGACAATTTGGACAACCAGAGGATTCTGACGAGTCTTCTTTCAGTGTAGACCCCCATGCCGCTAAAGCGGCACCAGCGGGGGATGAAAAATGCAGAAAGGATTGCTTAGGGAAGCGGAACGTGTTATATCTATGTAAAGGTTCTTTAAAGGTGGGAGAAACGTGGGGACAGGATTTATCGTTGCCTTATTTATACTCGGAATCGCTCTCTTGTTTTTAGAGATTTTTGTTCCCGGAGGAATACTTGGCTTATTTGGCGTCGCTGCCCTCATCACTGGGATCGTTTTAAGTGTTGATTCCTTTGCCCAAAGGGTTTTTTTCATAAGTTTATTACTATTGACTCTAACCGGGTTATTCGCCTTAAGTTTTCGCTTGCCCCAAACCCGTTTTATTTGGGAACGATTCTCTTTAAAAACCTGCCAAACTCCAAAAGAGGGTTATCTAACCCCTGGTCGCAACTACGAGATTTATTTGAATAAACAAGGGATCGCGCTCTGTCAGTTGCGCCCGGCTGGAACGGCTGATTTTAGCGGTGAACGACTTGATGTTGTAACAGAAGGGGCATTCGTAATGAGTGGCGCAAAGATCAAAGTAATCGCTGTGGAAGGTTCGCGTGTTGTAGTTCGTCAAATTTAAAAAAAGGGGGTGCAGAACCACTTTAAAATGTAGTTGGAATACCCTTTTCGCTTTTTTGTGACCCTAAGAGGGTTCTTATGTCCGCAGCTATTTTTTATGTAATAAGGGGCTGATGCTTTACGACTCTATTCGTAAAGCATCAGCCCCTTTATTGCTTCAATAATTTGAAGTCTCACTGAGCCATATCAGGCCATGTGAATTCATCATCCACTAATTTCTTTTCTTGAAGGAACTCCATTAGCAACTTAGCTGTCCCCCCAGTTAATTTCAGACATCGGCGTAAATGGTCTTGAGAATCAAACTCATGAGGGTTTAACACCCGGCAGCAAGTTGCTTCGTATTGATTAAGAAAACGATCATGAAAGTCATGAGCCAGATTATAGGCAGGTTCTCTGGATTCTGCGGGATCAAAGCGGCCCTTAAAAAGTCCTAACGCCATGACCGACCCGGTTAATGCTCCACACATACAACCGGCATGCCCTAATCCGCCTCCAAAGCCAGTCGCCATTTTTAAGGCATCTGAGTTCAAAGGGTTATTCAACATTTCATTAAAGGTCTGCACAATTGCTTCAGAACAATTCAGACCCATCTTAAATTTATTACCCGCACGATTACGGGCCTCCAGAGCTAGTTCTTCATTCATAAGATTTCCCCCTCCTTAATAGTTCATTAAGTAGTAGTTCTACGTAAATAATCATATTCCTACTATTCAGAATAATAATTATTATTCGCAAACTCCTGATTTAGACTGGGGGAAATTCTGCTCATAGTCGATTAATCCATCAAATTCTAAGACTGATTACATTTTATCAGTCTATAGGTGATTAGTAATACCTATTGGAAAAAAGGCGGCAATTCATCTCCCGCCCTATGCACTCACTATCGTGAGCAAGGTAGCTTAGCGGCTGGAGGCTTCTTGCCGACGTTGTTAAAATCCACTATGCGTAATCATCCGTTTGCTATTTTTATCCTTACTACCCCTTTATTCAAGCTTTATGGATGAAACTATATCAAGTTTTGAGGATTTTAGGGCCGGAATTATTGATGCTATAAGCATTAGGAGAACACCTGCGACAACATAGAGTAAATAAGAGCTTATGGGGAAGTGTATATCCTTTGAATTGCTCGTTCCCGCCAAAATAACGATCATTAAGGTTCCTGCCATAACGCCTAATAACCCGCCTATCGCTCCTCCAGTGAGGGCTTCAATGAAAATCATCTTAACTGTCTGAACCTTGCTCATACCTATCGACTTGAAAACGGCGAGGGCACGCTTACGAACCAGGAAGCTTATTAAGAGATTGTTTAACACTCCAAAAACTCCGATAATGATCGCCAGAATTGAAAAACCTGACATGAGCAGTGTTACTTGTTGATTAGAATTCATATACTCTTCTTGCAGCTTACTCTTGGTCTGTAAGTAGGGTTTTAGCCTTATAAATTCTGCTTCGATTTTCTTAAGTACATTTTCAGGATTTTGGGATGTCTTTATATAAATGGTTGAATAATACTTAGATTGGGTATCTGCTTTAAAGAAGCGTTGTGATATAAGGCCAATATTTTTGTTCTTAGCAAAATCCTCAAAAAATCCAATCACCTTATATTCCTTTTCACCACTTTTTAATTTTAGCTTTAGCAAATCCCCTTCTTTTAGATTCAGCTTTTCCTTTAAAGTATTAGTTATTAAAATATTTCGTCCTTCATCAAGCCGTTCAAACATATCTTGACTATCTTTATTCATCTCGATATTCCAGAAATTTAAGATCTTGCTTTTATCAATCCCTTTAATCCGAGATATCCTGTCATTTCTATCTGCCAATTCCACTCCATAAGTCTCATAATCTCCATACACTTCTTGCACGCCCTCAATACTAAGCAACCGCTTCTCGATATTCCGATCGCCCTTCTGGGTATACATTTCTATATCATATAAGGAATTTCTGAACTGATCTGTTATGCTTATGACATTATCATAGCTGGCTGTATTGATCAGAAGCAAGCAGGCTATCCCTATGGCCAGCATCGAGATATTATTAATAATGTTTTGATTCTCTCTCAAATTCTTAGCAGCCAGAATACCTATGTTCCCAAAGATAAAAACATACAACGTTTCAAAGATCTTTACGAAAATTGAAGTGATATTGGGCACAAGCATTACGATGGCTGTAAGAGTAAGAAGCATCCCCGCGCTTCCTAAGATAGGCCTTAAATCATTCGAAGTTATAAAAGAGGAAGCAAAAGCGATGACCAGGAAAACGATGCCTAGGATCATCCATAACTTTCTGCGTTTAGTATTCTTTGGCCCGGAGTTTAAAACGATGTCCTTGATCGGAATTTTAGATACCTTTAATATGGGGATGATTGAACTGACAAAACAAAGAATGACTGCCATCAAGAAAGCCAAAACAAAATTTGCTCCTGAAAATTGAATTACGGCTTTGAATTCCATTCCATCAGAACCATTTACCATTTTGCTTAAGGCCTGAGACATTAGATATAAGATTCCTACTCCTACTCCACACCCTAAAATGCCTCCGACAATTCCATATAAAATACTCTCTCCTAATAGTAAATAGTTTGTCATTCTTTTAGTGGCCCCAATACTTCTAAAGGTCCCTATGATCGGAAGTTTTTCTGTCGTAATCACCTTAAAGGAGGAGTAAATAATGAAGATGCTCATAAAAAAAACGATGGATGACAACATCAGAAATATTGCGGAGATCATTAAGGTTTCCTGCTTAATTTCCTCAAGAGGAAAAAGCTCAAACACCCTATAGTCCTTATACTCATCTGACAACAACTGAATCATTTCCTGTTTCTCTTCCGGCTGAATCAGCTTTATGTAGACAGCCCCCACCTTACCGCGTGCATTATTCATATTACTTAAAAAATCCCTGGGTACTACTGCCGCGATTGATTTGGAAGCCCCTTTAAATAATCCTGTTGAAGATCCTATTCCACAGATCGTAAACTTTTGTCTGGAGATTTCCTGGCCTTCTCCTAATTCTAGTTCCAGGCTGTCGCCTACTTTCAACTGATACTTTTCTGCAGCGGATTTACCAATGACGATTTTTCTGCCCTCAAAAGGATACAAATTATGCTGCTGCTCAATCGTAAACGGATTCATTGTTTGAACGTCTTCAATAGCCGCACCGGTCAGGTTAATGCTGACTTCTTCATTCCCGCTGGGTTTATATACCGCATTTTTCTGAATCTCACCTATGATATATTCCGTACGGTCTTTATAAAGTTCCGCTTTATTCATATAAAAGTACGGAGAAGATGATTTTTCCGTGGGTGTGATTACAATATCCGCATCCCCAATGGAATCTCTGATTCCTTTGATAATCATTTCCTCCAGACTCCCGGAAATAGCGATCGAAGCAAAAAATACGCCCGAAGATAAAACAATAGCTAAAATGATCAGAAATGTTCGTAACTTCTTTTCAAGAATACTTTTGACTATAAACTTGGTAATGATGCCCAATCTTATCACTCCTAAAGTAACTCCCAAGTCCAAGATCAGAAACTGCTTATTCTGCTTTATCCTGCTTTTCAGTTTCAAAATCGATCTTAACATCGACATTAAATTCCGGAAGTAAAAAGCTATCAAGATTTTCAATGGATATTCGAACCGGAATAATTGTCTCATTGTTCTTCAGGACTGCTTTTTCAGCAATGAATAAGACCTTCCCTTTGTACGTCCGTGATTTATCCGCTTGAGGATTTATGATAACCTCCGCTCCCGGCTTAACATCTTTAATAAATTCTTCCGCCACGTTTGCTTCTATTTCCACACTGTCCTTATTAAGGACACTTAAAAGTTTTTTCCCTTCAGATGATATGATATCCCCCTGGACACAGCTAAGGTCAGTGACTACTCCATTGGGAACATCAACGATAATGTCATCGCCTTGTATGTAACTTTTGTTCATCTTTTCCTGCATAGCTTTGAGCTCAAACTCCTTGGCGGCAACCTGGGGGCTTTTCTGATCAATAGAGGATTGCAGCTGGTCCAGCTCTTGCTGAATTTTTTTCCGGGTGTTTTCTTCGGAAAAGACCGCATCCGCAACGGCCTTTTCCTTTTCATTGACTGTTTTCTTGAACTCATTAAGTTCACTTAAGGATAACGCACCCGCTTTATACAATGTTTCTCTGTCCTTTAAATCCTCCAGAGCTTGATTAAATAAAGCTTCCGCATGTTTCTTATCATTGATATATCTCATAATCTCGGGGTCACTGTTATTGTTGAGACTAGTCTGTTTCGTCTTGTAATCCCTATCTAAACCGGATAATTCACTTTGCAAAGTCTTTAATTCAAATTCCTTGTTTCGGATTTGTGTCCGATAGATTTGAGAGTCTAAGCTGACTAACACATCTCCCTTCGATGCTTTCTGCCCTTCAACCACGTTTATTTTGGAGATGACTGCCGGGAAATCGAGGATTATGGTTTTCACCTCTGTAGACTTAACTGTCCCGAAGGCCTCTATGACCTGCTTAGTTTCTACCTTAGCCACGCTTTCCTCTTCACTTTTTACAGGTTCTTTACCACACCCTGCTATCGTTAAAATCAATAGCCCCATAAGCCCTATTCTCAACATCTTTTTCATAGCTGACATACCTTCCCGTCTTTTAAGTTAATGATTCGTTGTCCATAATCTGCCGCTTCCTTCGAGTGGGTAACCTGTACAATCGTTCTTCCTCTTTGTGTATTGATGGTCTTTAGCAATTCCATGACCTCTGTTCCCGTTTTGGAATCGAGATTTCCGATAGGCTCATCTGCTAAAATAATTTCCGGCTCATTTATAAGTGCCCTGGCAATGGCTACCCTCTGCTGCTGACCGCCTGATAATTCCTTGGGAGTATGGTTCCGTCTATCGGAAAGACCTACAATCGTTAAAATTTCATTAAGCTTGTCCTTATAGCTATTAATTTTCTTTCCGTCTAATAAAATCGGCAGCAAAATATTTTCTTCTACACTCAAATTGGGGATGAGATTATAAAATTGAAAGACAAACCCTATTTCTTTTCTGCGCATGGCACTTTCGTCTTTATCCTTCATCTTTGAAATCTCTTTGCCATTGACTTTAATGCAGCCGGAGGTTGGCTTGTCAAGCCCGCCTATCAAATATAAAAGTGTACTTTTCCCAGAACCTGAGGGTCCCATAATTGAAACAAACTCTTCCTTGTGAATATGTACATTAACATCCTTTAAAACTTCCACATCGACAGTTCCCAGCTTATATGCCTTCCATAAATCCACTGTTTCGATAACTGGCTCCACTTTAACACCTCAACTATTCTAAAATTGGCCATAACAAACAGACTCTTATCGTTGCCAAAAGCAATTATTAAGAGCTGCAACCAAATTAATTCTACTATATTAGACGTAAACTATTGATCTCACACTTCATAACCTGGTCAAATTTTGTAGTTTTTGTATTAACGATTTACCGATATACTTCGACAAAATTCTCTAGAGCTTCCTAACCTATATTCTAGACTATGGCTATTGCTTTTTCATAAACAGTTTATTAACAAAGTATTAACTATTCCGTCTCTTGACTCTCCCGTAAGGGGAGCACTATATTGAGAGCATCAACCATAATGTCTGAGGAAAAGATTATTGTGAAGATAGGAAGTTGCCAAGGCGAACCAGGAGATCAGTGTGCTGTTCCAAAGTATTCTTTTGTCATGACGGCAAGTATAAAGGAATCCCAACAATAAAATTATATAGTTCTTCAGAAAAACTTTGCTAAAAAATAGGCAATTTAACATGTTAAAAATATGCTAAACTATTGCTATAAAAATTGGTAATTTCATCTTGAATCAGTTTAGAACCGGAAGATTTAACTTTGGCTATAACTTACACCTTTAAAGGATATTTGCGAACTAAAAACATAATTAGGAGGCTTAATAATGAAGGTATTAATTCTTACTGGAAGCCCCCATTCGCGGGGAACCACGGCCTTGCTGGCAGATGAGGTATGTGTAGGCGCGAAAGATACTGGTCACGAAGTTATTCGAATTGAAACTGCAAAATTAAATGTACACCCATGTCTCGGTTGCTATCATTGTCGTGATAACGATGGGCGATGTGTCTACGATGATGATATGACGCAAATATACCCACATATCTTGACGGCGGATGCGGTAGTGTTAGTAACACCACTCTATTATTTTGGCATGACAGCACAACTGAAACGTGTCATTGACCGTTTTTTCGCTATTAATCCGCTGCTGCGCAAAACCCCCAAACGACTTTATTTAATTGCTGCCTGTGGTGATAAGGATGACTGGGCTATGGATGCCTTAGTAATTCATTATCAAACCTTATGCCGTTACCTGAATTGGCAAGAAGGAGGAAAGGTTCTCGCTATCGGTGCATACACCAGAGAAGACCTGAAGGACAGTGATTACCCTAAGCTGGCAAGAGACTTGGGCATGGAACTATAAACACTAAGAATTCTGATATTACGTTATAAACATTTTTAAAACCATCTCTGGTTGTTATTTAATTTTTTAAAATAGCCGATTTAGCAATGCTAAAATCGGCTATTTTTGTGTTAATATTGGGATTTTTAATTTTCCACTCCAAGACTGTACCTCTATAAGTCTTCACTATCTGGTACCTTCACCGCAAAGTAGGCCCCTTCGAGGATTCTTGCCAAAACATTCAGCGGTGTGGTAGCCACTTCACGGTACATACGGTGTGTATATAAGTGACGAACGTTAGGAAACTCTTGCTTAAAGAGGCGCCGGGCCTTATCGCCGGCTTCATCGGCATCCAAGAGAACGCATACTTCATCCTCACTGTAAGCTGCTATTAACTCATCCAGCTTCTCTAATCCCAAGGTGCCATTCGTGCAAACAATCTCTACAGGTTCATCCAAAAGCTGGAGCAGCCGCTCTTTATCCGTTTTTCCTTCTACAATAATTACTCTCATATTCCACCCATACTTTCATACGTTTCTATCAGCGCTGCTTATCAATCTGGCGTCGTTTGTTGATGTTTATATTCGTAACTAGACTCTACTCTTTAGCATTGAAATATACAAGCGAACTAATTATTTATAGACCACTAAATCAAGAAGCCTAATTATGCTATTTAATTATAATGAATTTTAATTCATTTTTTTAGAGTTTACGGTGTAACTAGTATAGATTTTCCAATAGAAATATATTACATTACAAGTATACACCAATGAAGTTGATTGGAGGAACTAAAATGAGCTATGGAAAACACCTGGCCTATAGCAAGGATGGTAAGATCGGTATCATAACTCTGGATAATCCTAAAGGATTTAATTTAGTTGGCACTGAGTTTCTTAAGGAGTTGGAAGAGATCCAAAAGGAGATCAATGCTGACCAGGATTTAGGCGGAGTCCTGATAAACGCCAATGGAGATCATTTCTCAGCCGGAATTGACCTGAAATTTTTAAAGGGAGTCAGTTCTCAGTTTATAATGGATAACCTTGTCTGGCTGCAAAACCTCTACTCTTTCTGGCAAAAACTGCCCATCCCCGTAATTGCAGCCATAAACGGCTTTTGTTATGGTTCCGCTACAGAACTGATTCTAGGCTGTGATATTCGAATCGCGGCAGATAACGCTAGGTTTTCTATTCCTGAGGTGCGGTTTGGTTTAGCACCCGATATGGGAGGAACCACCCGCTTAACTCATCTGGTCGGTATTGGGCAGGCAAAGCGGCTGATTCTGGGGTGCGAAGAAATTGATGCAGAAGAAGCATTGCGGATTGGTTTGGTTGAAATAATGGTTAAAAAAGAAGAACTTAATGAACGCGCCATGAAACTTGCCAATAAAATGGCCGGTTTCCCACCGGCAGGAATACGCTTTGCCAAGAAAGGGATAAATTTAGCGAACGAAAGCAGTGTGGAAGCAGGCTTGCTATTTGAACAGGCACAATCAACCTATTGCTGCGGTACTGAAGATTTACGTGAAGCGGTTACCGCCTTTCTCGAAAAAAGAAGACCTGTTTTCAACGGGAGATAACTAATATACTCAAAGCCATCTCCCTGCATGGCTCCGACATAAAAGTACTCCCTACACAAGACATAGGAATGCTCCCCCTCAATAGGACAGATTTTATGATTTAATCTGTCCTATTGAGGGGGAGCATTCCATTTTTCAGTACGAGCTCTTTCTGCCTAACTAAAGGCTATACAACTGTCGATTTACCTATATCGGCTTGCTTTTGGGGATTAGATGCATTGGAATTTTTTTCGTCGATATCGCCATTGCGGACAAGTTTGGCGTACCAAAGACTGTGGCGATGTCTGACATACTCCCGGTCAATTAATCCAGTAAACATCCCGGGAATAAGCGGACGGTTTTCTTTGAGCAAAAAGGCCGCCAGGTGTCCGACAACTCCAAAAAATATCAAAACTGTACCAATATTATGCAAGGCAGTATTCCAATATAAAAGTGAGCTTGGCAGGTCAACGCCAGGAACATTCTTCAGGGTCTTAATCAAACCGGTGATAATCAATAGCAGGATACTAAACCCAATAAACAGATACGCAACCCGTTGTTCAGCCAGGTATTTATCCGAAGCAGGCTCTTTCCCCTTAGTAAACATAGCTTTAATGATCTGGTAAGATTCTTTCATATCTCCCTTACGCGGAAAAATATCAAACTCCCTGCGGACAAAGGCATTGACAATATGAAATGAAACGGCAAATAAGAGCGCAAGCGCAGCCAGATAATGAAGGTCAATCGTGATAAAGTAATTGCCGAGCCATTCCGCACCGGGTAATTTGGTCACATTATACCGGGTATACAGAGGAAGCTGGCCCAAACCCGTGATAATAAGCAACAAAACCGAGAGAGCTGTTGTCCAGTGAACAAACCGATTAGCAAGGTTTTGTCTCAATAGTTTACTTTGCTTTGGATTATTTGCCATCGTTATTCTCCCCTCCCTGTTCGTTCCCGTCATTCTGTACTTGTTTAGCTTTTTTACCTTTCATTGTTCTGTAAGCCGTCAAACCGGCAACTGCTGCTCCCGCAAACGGAGCCATAACCGCACTCAGGAACATTCCTTTTCCTGTAGAAAGGTAATTTTCGATATTTACAGGCATACCTGGCCGACCTGGAGCGGTATCCTTTTTACTCGTTTTATCCATTTTGATTCCTTCATCAATTATCTCAAACGGAACTGCAGACACATAGATGGTGGCAGTTCCTCCATTTTCTTTATCCCCATAGACATAGCCCTTGATCTCTTCCGCCTTTTGATAGGCCAGGGTTCTCACCTCTTCTCTTGGGCCAATCGAGATAGCCCCCTTGGGGCAAGCACTTACACAAGCGGGTTTTTTTCCCTCTGCCAACAGATCAACGCACAAATCACACTTATACATAACTCCGCCGCCGGCTAAATCCGGGGCAACATCCAGATAAAGTCCAACTCCGGCTTGGCGCTGAGGAATACCCCAAGGGCAGACATCACGACATTTTGCCCCGCCAAAGCATATTTCATCATCAATAGACACAGCTCCCGATGGGTCCTTGGTAATCGCACTGAAAGGACATAGTTTTGCACAAGTCGGATTATCACAATGCATACAGCGCCTTGGAACATAGACCTCTTGTTCCGTTCCATTATGCTGAACTTTTACATGATCAACAAACATCCAATTATAAGGTGTCAGCCGGCTTTTCAGACCTCGTTTGTCAGACCAATCTTCCACTTTATCCTGGGGCCAATACTTTTTTAAGGGCTTTTCCGGTTCAGGAAAACGCTCCTGATTATGCATCCGGCATGCTCCAACACAATATGGTGTTTCAAAATCTTTACAACCGTCACATTTTGTCAAATCAATCAAAGTACCTAACTTTCCACTACTCAGCCCCGCAGCCTGAACCGGCTTGTCGAGACCAGTTGCTGCCAATGCCCCAAGTAAGCCTGCTACAGTCGTTCGTTTAAAAAATGTCCTGCGAGATATATTATCATTCATTTTCATACCCCCTATACCCCCCGTGTGTATATGCTAGTTATATACATATCACAGATTATTGATATTTGCAAGAGTCAATTTCTGGAGAGGTGATAAGGGGAACGGTCCTTTTGTCACAAAGCAAAGAGGCACCCTATGGTACCCCCAAAACTTACTTTCTATTCTGAATAAAGAAAACTTGGCTGGAGCCAAGCCGCAGGCGCGGCGGCGGCCTTAGTTGCGCTTATGCTTAGAAAGTATAATAACGAAGTTTTATACTTTCTGGTAGTACGAAAAAGCGGGCCTATGGCCCGCCTTTTTAATGCTTATTAAAACGGCTTAAGAAGGTTTGTAACCGTTCACTTTCAGGATTTATAAAAATCTTCTTTGGCGGGCCTTGCTCAATAATCCGTCCCTGATCAAAGAACAAAACCCGGTCTGCTACATCTCTGGCAAAGTCCATTTCATGAGTAATTAGCAGCATAGCCATTTCCCCTTCTGCCGCAATAGCTTTTATTACTTCCAGAACTTCACCAACTAACTCAGGGTCCAGGGCTGAGGTGGGTTCATCAAAAAGCATCACCTTGGGGCGCATAACCAAAGCACGGGCAATGGCTACACGTTGTTTCTGCCCTCCGGACAACTGTGCGGGGTAAGCATCAATTTTCTCTGCGAGTCCGACTCGTTCCAACATGGTTATGGCCCGTTCTTTAGCCTCTTCCTTACTTAATCCCAGTACATTTCGCGGTGCTTCCATGACATTACGTAAAATTGTCATATGGGGAAAAAGATTGAAGTGTTGAAAGACCATACCGATATTCCCGCGTACTTGATGCAAGTGCTTCTCATTGGCTTTAACCAGTTTATTATTTACTCTTTGATGCCACAACAATTCCCCATTAACTTCGATTGTACCATCAGTTGGTTCTTCCAAGGTCATGAGCAAACGGGCCAAGGTGGTTTTTCCTGAGCCGCTGGGGCCAATAAGGGCGACTTTTTCACCAGGAGCAATATTAAGATCAATATTCTTCAACACGTGAAGATCGCCGTATGATTTGCAAACATTATTATAGGTAACAATTGGTTTTACAGTTGCCTTATGAACATCTTTATTCACTGTTTTAGTTGGCCCCTCATTATAGATTAATTTTAACGGTACACTCACACGATCAATCCCTTCATTATTTATTTAATCTAAGCCGATTTGAGATTCAGACGAACTTCTAAGCGCCTCACCATAAGCGAGGATGAATAACTTAGTATCAAGAACATCACTCCAACTATCGTAAACGCTTCTAAATAGCGGAATGAGTGGGAACCAAGCATCTTAGCTGTTTGCATTATCTCAACAAGTGTGATCGCTGAGAGTACTGGAGTTTCTTTGAACATAGTTATTAGATAGTTTCCCAATACTGGTATGACTGGCGGAATTGATTGAGGCAGAATAATTTTCCGCCAAGTATCAAGGGGTGAAAAATTCAGTGCTTTAGCAGCTTCCCACTGCCCTGGCGGAATTGACTCAATCCCGCCCCGGTATACCTCTGACAGATAGGTACTGTAGTGCAGCCCTAAACCAATAACTCCAGCAACAAATGGAGACAGAGATAAACCGTGCTCAGGCAGAACATAAAAAATAAAATACAATTGGACTAAAAGAGGTGTGTTTCTAACAAACTCCACGAATCCTTGGGCAAATAGAGATAGGGGTTTAAAGTTTGATCTGCGGGCGAGAGTTAAAATCAAGCCTACTACTAATGCTACAGCAAAAGCTACAAATGTAGCTGAGACAGTAATTTTTAAGGCAGAGAGAATCTCTGGCAAAATCATGAACGTATAATCCCAGCTCCACATATTAATACCTCCCCGCGGATAACCTATGCTCAATCCACCGTATCCCTCGGGTAAAGGGCAGGGAGATGACGAAATAGATTATTAATAACACAGAAAAAATTTCTGTGGGACGCATAATTGAGGAATTGAGAACCGTCGCTACAAATGTCAAATCAGAAAGTGTTACCAAGGAAACGAGTGCAGTGCCTTTCAACATCTCGATAATTAGATTCCCAAAGGCTGGAAGCATCATCACTAAGGCCTGGGGCAAGATAACAAGACGAGTTCTTTGCCAAGGGGTCATATTAAGGGCAATTGCGGCTTCGGTTTGTCCTTTAGGCACCGAGATAATTGTACTGCGGACTATTTCAGAGCCATAGGCCCCGGCATTGAGTGACAAAGCCAGTACGCCTGCAACCATTTTGGGCAGCATAATACCGAACAAGGGCAAGGCAAAGTAGATCCAAAAGAGTTGTACAAACAATGATGTCCCTCTAAAAACCTCGACATAGGTAGTAGCCAGGAACCGGATTGCACTATATTTGGATAGCCGGCCAAACCCCGCCGTAAAGGCAAGGAAAAAAGCGATAATAGCTGAAAACAGGGTTAATTCAATCGTAATTTTGGCCCCCTCCCAGAAAGAAGGGAGAATATCAAACCACATAGGTTTACATCGACTCCTTTCGGAAAGGTATTATATTTTTAATCACCGGAACTTGCTGATAAATTTAAATTTAGCTTACTACTTACTTAATTCTTCGGCTGTTTTATCCCCTGGAAGCTCTTGTTCTGTAAATCCAAAGGGAGCGATGATCTTCAGCAGCTCACCGGACTCCTTGAGTTTTTGGAGTTCAGTGTTAAAGGCCTCGCGGAAATCCTTATCTTCTTTACGGAAAGCTGTTGCACCATAACCAACAGCTTCTTTGCCGTCGATCATCGGTTGCGCAAAATCCATGACTCGTTCCAAATCCGGGTTGTTGGCTGTTTCGAGAGTGGCCTGGACAGAAGGACCGGTGGCCGTGAGGGCATCCGCCCGTCCGGATTGGAGAGCTGACAAAGCAGCAGGCATATCAGGTACAGTCATGATTTGCTTCAGCGGAACTCCGGATTTCAGAAGATAATCATACTCAATTGCTCCTCCGGGGACTGCAATTGTTGCTTCCGGATTAGCCGCAATATCTTTGTAGCTATGGAGATTCAAAGGATTTCCCTTTTTAACAGCAATACTTTCTCCAATGCGGTACTCAGGATTAGCAAAATCGACTTCTTTAGCCCGCTCAGGATTAATAAACATACCCGCGGTAATCATGTCAAAGCGCTTAGCTTTAAGTCCGGGAATCAGAGAAGCAAATTCTGTTAATTCCCCTTTCATTTCGTTGATACCCATATTTTTCAGGACCGTTCTGGCAACCTCTACCGCCTCTCCGGTAAGCTGTCCGTCCGGGGTTTGATAAGCATAGGGCTTTTCATTGGCAAATCCGACAACGACATACCCTCTTTCTTTAGCAGTTGCCAAAGTGGATTTAGTCTCACTGTTCGTCTCTGCTGCACCGCACCCGGCTAATCCTAAAATGGACAATGTCACCAGCACAGCCAAAAATCCTTTAAATCGTTTCATCATAATCTCCTTCCAAAATAAATGTTTTTTCTGCTCTTTCCAAGAGCACAGTATGGCAAAAGGGTAAAACAAAAGAGAACCTTTAGGGTTCCCAAAAGAAAAAACGAATGTAACGATGATGTTTCAAACCTCTTGCGAAGTTTACGATATGCCTAAGTTGGGAGACACGCCCAAGGATTACCAACACTGCATAGGCCACAGGTAAGCGGGTCCCTCGTTTTCCTTTTGGGAAATTCAGCCTTAAGCCAAACAATATTTTACTGACAACCCAATGATAACAGATAAGTTGTCTGGCTGTCAAGGTAAATCCTTCTGGGATAACCTCTATACCAAGGCCCGCAACATGATGTTTGTTCCTTTTCAGCTAAGAACTTACATGGTTTAAAAGCATGAAAAGTAGACGCCCATGCTGCTGACGCGGCACCAGCGGAGGATGAAAATGGGGTCGCTCCCGGGTCGGGCAGATTCGCCCACATCCGCTCACCGCAGCATTCCGAGGCTCGCCCACTCACCGGTGCGGGACTCCGCCAAACCTCCGGGTAATACCTGATGTGAACCCGTGGCTCCGTCTCCCCGCACCGTCTTGTGGGCTTTAACCACCTCTTCATGCCATGGGTTCGCTTCTGTGGGCGAATCTGCCCTGCTTACGGGTCTGGGGATTCTTCTGCATGTCTTTAGGGTCTTTAATTTTTCAGGGTAGACGCCTATGCTGCTGCCGCAGCACCATCAGAAGATGAAAAAGATTCCACGAAGCCTTACCAGCCTCCCCCCAAAGTTCTGCTTGCATTCCCAACAAACTGGCTGAAGGAGCGCTTATCTGCTAAGCGGATGCGTCAGTGGAGCCGCGCTAAGGCGAGCGCAGACGGTTCGCGTCCCCGTAGCGCGCCGCAGGTTCACATGCGACGGAACACGATGTTCCTAGTGCCGCATGCGCCACGGATGGCATAGCATGCGGCCAGAAATACCCAGAGGTTCGGACGCGCTCGCGAACCGTCCAGCGAGCCAGCGGCGGAACTCGCAGACGCGTGCAGACCGAAGACACTGTCTTCGCACGGGTTAACACAGCAGACAAGCGCTCCGCCCCAGAGCCAGGCAGTAGAACCGACCTCCTGTCTAACCCAGGAGGCTTTTTTCAGGGTAGTAGCCCTTCATGCCTCTGCTGCGGCACCATCAGGTGATGAAAACGAGAGTCTTCTTTTTCAGAATAGATTGTTCTCATGCGGCTTGCTGCACCAATCGCGATAATTAGCCACAGATCGAAAATTATCCCAAAGAAAAAAAGTCTTAGGCATTCTTCAATGAAAATGCCTAAGACTTTTTAATTTAGACGGGGTTTTTATCTTAGTGAATTGAGAGGATTTACAGTTTCCCCATTGATAATCACTTCAAAGTGCAGATGTGACCCGGTCGAGCGACCCGTCGATCCCACTAAGCCAATCGTCTGGCCTTTGGACACACTTTGTCCGCCGGAAACCAGAAGTTTACTGGAATGAGCATAGCGGGTCATGATTCCATTGCCATGATCGATGAGAATTGCGTATCCATAGTTACCGTTATAGCCGGCACTTACAACTTTACCGGAAGCTGCGGCTACGTATGGATCACCCTTATCACCATCAATATCAATTCCTGTATGGAATTCTGAACCGCGATAACCATAATAAGAATTTATTCTTCCGCTTAATGGCCAGGACAGCCCGGAAGCAATTCTGCCGCTTCCGCGGGAATAGGCAACTGTAACCTTGGCCTGCGGTCCTTTGGCAATTACTTGGTCAACAGCCTTTTTTAAAATTTTTTCATCCTTAACAGTTTGAGACAATATCTTATCATTCTTTTGGACGTATGAATATTGAACTTCTTTTTGTCCGTCATTTCCCGCTTGTTTAACTTTCGATTGTCCGCTGGGAAGACTTGTGTCGGTTTCCGTGACTACATCAAAAGGAATCGTTTCAGTTTCTGTGCGAACACCTTCACTTACCACCGTTATATAGGGCTCTAGCTTTTCTAAGATAATTTTTTCACCAGGTTTAAGAATTGTATCTTCATTTGTCCCCGGATTGCCGGCTAGGACTTCTTTTGTCTTCATATCGTTTTTCCGCGCTATGAGCCACCAAGAATCGTTTTCCTGAATGGTATATTCTATTTTATGCAAATTACCCTGTTTTAGCTTTTCTAAAGCCTGCTCATAGGAAAGAGCTTGTTCCAGCGGGACTTCCACCGGCTGAGTTTCTACCTCATCTTCAAATCTAACCGATGTTACTTGATTTTTATCACTAGGCTGGGCATAAAACTCTTGAAAATCCTTGAGTAATTTCTCCCCATCCTCTGCTTTAGCCAAAACAAAGATCGGCTCTTTATTAACCGTTAACATGACCCCATCAGCATAGTAAGAAATATCCTCTGCTAACTCTTCCTTAGAAAGGGGCTGATACTCTGAGTTCTTAATTCGGATGGAGGAGTATGTAATACCATCATGGGTCTTAGCTGCAATACCCCATGGAGCCCCTTTTTCAGCAAGGATCTGATCGATCATCTCCACTGCTTGGTTTTTACTGGCGACTAGTCCGATCTTTTCTCCGTTTACGACAACATAGACAGCTGAGGTTGTCGAATTAAGATAAACTATTCCACTCCCCATCAAGAGCATAAGTGCGATCGATCCACCTATGACTTTTGGAGATTTCCATGACATAGTCTTGTTTGTGAATATCTTAGCTTTTAGAATTTCGAGATATTCCTTCATGAGTAGACCAACCTTTTTCATAGAACCCCCCTTAAATTTAATCTCTTTCATAAACCAGTTTTGTTTGAACCAAACCAAAAAGAAGTGTTTTTTTGCGCTTATCCTCTATCATTTTCTATTATTCTGCTATTGTTGTCAACCTTATGAAGAAATCTAAACATAATTTCGTTATCATAGGCAGTGTTAAGCATTCTTTAAGATTCTACAGCTAAAAGAGACCAGCCGTTTTTATAAAGCTTCTCACTTAGCTTAGAATCCGTGATGCTGAAGACGACTTGTCTGGAAAGTGACAATTTCTGAAGATAGCCGGCCACTTCTAACCAAAACCTTTGATCCTCTTCCTTTATTTTTCCCACTGAGAAAAGCAAGGGCACCTCCGTGTTGACATGAAGTGCTAATTGCGCTACGGCCATACGATAGGAAAAATAGGCCCTTCTCGAGATCGTCTCTCTGTCTGTAGTTAGGGCTGGCACCAAGAAACACTGCTCGTAAATCCACTGTTTTTCTTCGCTAAGTCTCTTTGCGTGTTTTGTTTGCCATTCCTGCCAGGATAATTCTAAGATAACCTGAACATCCTCTAAGGCATGGCGTAAATCTTCATAGGATAACCACTGACGTTTCATATCCTCTATTTCTTTTTCGAGAACAGACAAGGAGGTACCTTTCCGGTTGTTCTGAAGACGTTGTTTCAAAACAACTAAGTTTTGCCGGATTTCCGCTTGTTCTTTATCCCATGCCGACATTTCAGCCAGCCTTTCTTCGTCCGTAAGGCGTTTTTCACGTTCCAATTCCGCTAATGGTTCTAAAGAATTGCTGAGTTGTACCATATCCCGATCACCGAGCAAACTATAAAACCTCTCTGTAAACTCTGAGATTTCCTTTTTCGCCTCATCTCTTTCTTGAAGTTGATGGGCAATTTTAAGAACGGCTTCCAACGCTTCCTCTCTGACTTCGGCCAGTACCCCCCAACTCTTTAATTTATCACGCAATACTTCCGAGCAGGCGGCAAGCTTTTCTTCCAGAATCGATTGTTGTTTCAGTTCAGCATTTAACTCATTAAGCTCCGCGGTCAGCTGCTGTTTTTTTCGTTGATAATCTTGCCATCCGTTTAGCCATTCCGATAAATCTGCCGCCTGAACTGCACTAAAAGCATGTTTTAAGCGTTCATTACGCGAATTTACAATCCGGATTAAATGACTCTCTTGACTCACTTCTTTTTGCAGTTTTTCTAGCTTATCCTTCATTCTTTCCAGGCTCTCTTTTTGGTCAGCATATTGCTTAAGCTGACTCGTAAACTCCTGGTAGTTCCTCACCTGGTACTGCTCATAGTAATTAAGCAGATAAGAGGATAATCTCTCTGCGATACTTTTAACCCCTAACCGCTTACGCAGCGTCCGGTCTAAAGTGCCGCCGACTTTAGAGTCCCGCCACATTTCCAATTGCTTTTCTTTCTGAGCAATCCTGATCATATCGGCCTCTGTTACGCCAGCCATCACAGCCAGATTTTCAAAACGGGATTGTTCTTGATTGTATAAATTTCTGAGTTTGTCAAGTTCTCCTTTTTCAACGAGAAGCTTATTCAGCTTCTCCTGAGCCTTGTCTCTTTCTTCTTCCGCTCTCTTCAGCAGCACATCCTCGTTATCTGATAATCCCTCGTATCCCGATGCTTGGAGCAGGTTTTGAGTGTTAAGTATTTGGCTTGAGCACGCTTGAATTTTAGCCGCCGAGGAGCTTAAGTTTTTCTGAAAGCACCCCCACTCCAGGCACTCTTCACGTAACCCCTCAATGACCGCATTATCCAAAACCGTATCTGAGGAAATCTCCGTTAAACTAGCTTCTAAGCTTTGTAAACGTTCTTCCAGACAGGTTATCTCGTCTTGAAGCTGGCGCAGCTCCCGGTAATCAGGATTTTGCGAAAGCAGCTCTAAACGTTTCTGCAGGCTGGCAGCTGAAGCTATCTTTTCGGATAGAATTAGTTCCTGTTCTTTTAAGTTTTTTAGTTCAATCTGAAGTAAACGTTCATCATCCTGATGCCGGTGAGCTGTCTCCCAATTAAGCCTTAGAGTATCATACTCGGCCTTCACCAGAGCCATTTTCTCCTTTTGGTCCTGGAGTTTCATTTGTGCCCCGGCAATAGAAGCCTGGACTTTTTTAAAAGAAAGTCCCTCATCCCCTCCTTGGGACAAATTATGGATGCGCCGGACAAGAGAATCATAATGATCAATTTCAGGCCATTCCACAAGCCCTCCTTGCTGAAAAGCCTGAAGCTGAGCTTTATATAAATAATCTCCAATCTTCATCCTTTCCGGCAGACCAACAATCTGGCCTGTTTCATCGATTAGGGTAGTAAACTGCTCTAATTCGTGATTCCTTTTCCTGATTTCATGACGGATATGATAACCTGTGTCAAAAGGACCGTCCCCCCGGCAGGTTAGCCACACTTCGGCTGCAGCCTTTGGAATCTGTTCCTTCGGTAATGGCAATTCCTGATCATAAAATAGGGTCAGCAGTACATCCCCAAACAACCTCTGATCGCTTTTGTTCTGGAATAAAAGCAACACAGGGCCTGAGGGAAATATCCAGTCGACATCCCCCAGACCCCATAAATTATTGATTCTGATGCGTTCAATCCTCATCGAATACCCGTCCCTGCTCCAGCGCTGTCAGTCCGATTTTTTGCACAAACTCCCAGTATTTCTTACTCTCAGAATCATCGGCATTCACTAAGCGCTCTTGTAATTTATCCATAAATATCTGAGCTTGAGTAGGATAGCCCAAATCTTTTTTTGCCGTTACTCCCGGTGATCTTAATAGTGAGTGAGTTTTCTCATCCAGGGTGAGAACTTCCAGGAAACGAAACTCAGTCTTTAAACGTTTTTGTAAAAATTGAGCATTCTCTTGCAGGTTTAATAAGGTTCCTGTCAGATTGACTCTGAACAGATCCTTCTGACGTCCTTCCGGGCTGGTTTCGGCCAGTAATTTTTCGAGAATCCCCTCCATAGTATCCTCAGGCTGGACCGCTAAATCGATTTCAATATAAGACCGTTGTCCCAATTCCCGAAATTCAAATTGAGAAGAATCTTTGTTAACTTCCCCTATTATCACACCATGGGAACCGCCATGATGAAAACTTCTGGCTTCAACCGCACCGCAATCCGCCCAGTAGGTTTCCCCGCTCTTTTGAATGCCGCTCCAAGTATCACCATGTCCCAAAGCTAAGTAATCCAAGCCGCTGAACGCAATATTCTTCTCAGTATCTGCTTCAGCATGGAGAAGCAACAGCTGAAGAGCACCATCATCCGGCGCCCGAAAATCATCCAAAAAAGGAGTTGCCTGATGATAGGCTGTCCATGCCGCACCGGAAACAGTGGCATTAAGGTCAGGTATGCCGACACTTTTAACCCCACTGGAGAATATGTGCACATTGCCCGGCCAAGCCGTCAGGCGGTAAGCAGACGTCATAACCAGCGGATCCCGCTTACCCGGAGTAATAAAAATCCGGATACCTTCCAATTGGCCTAATGACTGCGCTACCCGCTCGACAGTTTCTCTGCGTACATAGTCTTGTTCAAATAGATCACCGGTTATAAAGAGAACATCAATCCTTTCCGTTCGGCAGAGCGAGAGGACGGTTTGGAAGGTCTGCCACAAATCTTGATTTCGGATTGATGTCCACTCCGCCGGTCCATCCCACACAGGACTATCAAAGAGAAAGCCGGCACATTGTAAGAAACGTACACACGAAGCCACTTTTTCACCTCATCCGCAACTCTCAGCAAAGCTGAATCCCCAGCCTTCGCTATCACACATAGACTCAACGCAGCTCGGCACTGTTGTTTAAGTCTACTTTGAAGTACTCACCTTTTTTCATCATATAATGCCCGGAGGCGTATGGCTCCCCTTCGATAGTTATATAAACCTTGTCAACCCCATAATAGTTTCCCAGGGTATTAGTGATGCTCTGCAAAATCATGGTCTCATAACCGGAGCCGGCGTTCATTTCGCTTACAAAGTCTTTGGTAAAATCTACATAGACCATGTTGTCCTTATTCAAATATAAACTTTTAATCTTAACATCAGGACCCAGCACCTTCGATATGTCTCCTTTAGGCAATTCCTTAAATGCTTTCTCAACGACAGCTTTGGTCAGATCATTCGTCCCCATAGAGAGGGTCTTATCGACATAATAGAGCTTATCCTCATTGACATTGGGATAAAAGAATTTTACGGTTTGAGTTAAGGGAACATTGTTCTCAACTTTGCTTAAAGAAGAGGTAACAACCATTCCGTTTGAAGTAAAAATAGATTTTACGAGACCAATATTTGGGGCATAATAATCCTGAGTTTTATCGTCTTTTCCTTCAGTGGTAACCTCCAATGCTTTATACGTGCCTGAAGGAGTTTTTACGTCTGCCTCAACATTGGTAATTGACCGTTTTCTGCCATCTGTCAGTGTCCAGGAAGTTCCTACCGTAAGTGGTTCCTTCAATAAAATTTCGTTTTTATTAGCCGGGCTTTGGATCAGATTCTCGCGAAAATAGGTTTCCTCCCTTGAAAATAACAGGGTCAGCTCCCCATCCTTGTTTTCCAGCACCTTCACCATTTCAGTTCCGCCGTTATTCGATCGTATCTGAACACGATTATTTTCGCTGTAATCAACGTAAAGGTTGTAAGAAGCATATTCATTCCCTTCCCCTGCAAACACATAGTTTGTGTTCTCTTTAAAGGAATAATCCTGAATGCTGAGTGGCTGCGCTGTTTCTTGTGGTTTTAAATCCTCAACCGGTGGTTTATTATCCTTCTTATTAGCACAACCATTTAAAAGAATCAGTGTAAATAATAAGGTTATAACAAAAAGTATCTTTTTCAACGCTACCCCTCCTTATGGTTATTAGCCTTAGTATAGCACTTCTTAGATTAATTACCCAGTCAATAAAACCTTAAAAAAAACAACTTATGTTTAATTATGAGAATAAAGTAAAGTCTGTGAAGGTTAGGCAGGAATCCTGCAGATGATAGTCGAATAGATTTTGAAATGAGCGAAGGAGGAATGCAAGGTGGTTGTACTCATCTTGTCACTGATATGTTCCCTTCTTATTGCAGTCTTTGCTGTACAAAATGCAACTTTAGTTACGATCCAGCTTCTTTGGATTACCAAAGAAGTTCCTTTAGTCCTGGTAATCTTAGGATCTGCCTTTGCCGGAGCTTTAATCATGCTTCTCTTGGCCATCTGGCGGGAACTAAGACTAAAACTCAGGTCTAAGCAGCACCCGAAGGATGAACCTTTGACAAAGGATCTTACTGCCCAATCCAACGTTTCAGCCTCAAATCAATCAGACGATTAATCCGGAATATCAATATTGACAAACTAAACGAGACAGCGCCCTATTAACAAAGGGTTCTGTCTCGCTTATTTGTCCCTTGCTCATACTTCTATCGAATAAGCGGCGGATGGATTAGGCTTTGCCTCCCTTATTGATTTATCACTGTTGACAGTGCGGACAAAAAAATGCGTTTCTACCCCCCACTTCAGTCTTTTGAATGGTCTCTTGGCAAACCAAACAGGGTTTCCCGGCCCGATCATATACTTTGAAATAGGCATTATATCCCCCTGTGAAATCGTCCCAGGCCGCAAAGGGTTCTTCCATGTCCCCGCCCAGGCGGATTGAATCTTTAATAATGCTCACTAAGGAATTAAAGAGCGTTACTTTTTCATTAGAACTTAGTTGAGAAATCAAGCGCGTCGGCAAAACGCCCGCGCTAAATAATGCTTCATTAGAGTAGGCATTTCCCACTCCGGAGATATTTTTAGGATTCATCAGCCACGGTTTGATCATTCCCCGTTTTCTCTCAAGTAATTGAGAAAAATCCTGGGCACTAACCTTTGAATCTAATGGATCTTTGCCTAATTCCCGTAATTTCCTCTCAAGCTGCTCCTGTCCAAGGTAGTGCAAATAGCCAAGTGTAAGACTGCAGAAAAAGAGCACCGAACCATCTGATAAACCGAAAACCACGCTTGCCCTTCCCGGCAGCATTTTTAATTTCTGTTTTAAATCCTCGGCACTGCTTTCTAAAATCTCAGACTGTAATGTCATGGGCTGGCTTACGTCACTCTCTTGTTCCAACATAGTTTCTGAATCAGTTGTCAAGAGAAAGAGTCTGCCATCCAGCATCATATGGGTCAGGAGAAAGTGACCGTCATTGAGATGAAAGACGAGGTATTTACCTCGCCGTGAAATGCCGTCGATTTTTTTACCCATCACTGCCCGGCAAAATTCCGAACTTTCCAGGTTAACACTTTTAGCCCGCAAAACATTAACCTTATTGATATGTTTATCCTTAACCCACTGGTTCAAATAGTTCTTATAGATCTCCATTTCAGGAACTTCAGGCATAAAGTCCTCAATCCCCTTTCACCTCTGGTGCTTATTATAATTCCCCGGGTTATGAGGATTAATTCACTTAACGCTTAATCCTGTTCAAAGGGTATTTTTAGGAAGATCCTTAAATCATGCAGGGCCGTCTGAGCCATTAATTTATACCCTTCAAGACTGGGGTGTGCTTCATCCGCAAAAAATCTGGCCTCCTCACCGGCTTCAATGGACTCCAGAAACGGAGTATAGAAATCTATGGTTAATAGGTTTTTCAGTTTCCCATAGTCTATTAACCAATTTCGATATTGCGAAAGATACATTTCTTCTTCCGGCTCCAGGAGAGGAATGGGCAAGCCCAAGATGGGGGTAATCCCCTCGTCCCGGCATATTTTTACCATCACTTCGAAATTATGGCTGACACTTTGTAATGGATAGTTTGCATAGGCATCATTGGTTCCTCCCAGGATAATAGCATGACTTGGATTGAAGGAAACTACATCCCGTCGGAAGCGATCACGTATGTTCTGTGTTAAATCCCCGTTTATCCCTTTATTAATGACCTGAAAGGGAAATTCCTGAGAGATATAGGTCACCCAGGACTCCTTTTTTGTATAGGGAAATCCCTCCGTGATAGAATCCCCGATGGCCACTAGTTTAGTCGTCCTTTTCATAGTCCGGATCATTGACTCCTTCCAGCCCTATGCTGATGATTGGGCACTCACACCATTAATCTCTTGGGTAAAGATCCATGACTGATCTTTCATATTTCTTCCTTTTATAATAACTTTGTTTCCCATAACTTCAACATATAAGCCTTTTATAAAAGGCTCTCTCGTTCTGCTCTGCTCTTGAGCGTGCCGTACAATGGTGTAATGTATGGCACCTGTATGAACCTTGGTAAAAGGCTGGTTTAAGACAACACTTTTCTCTGTCAAATCAGCATGGGTATGGGATGAGAATAGTATAACCTCCGGATATTGAGCTAAGATTTTTCTAATCTCTTCACTCTGATCAGATCCAACCCACCCGCTGCTAGGATTACTATTCAGAGGCTGATGAAGAAAGACAAAGATTGGCTTGCCCGGTACATAGTTCTCAGCCAGTTTTCCGGTCAGCCACTTCCGCTGTTCATCAGAAATATAGGCTCTTATCGAATCAAGGGTTTGAGAATTTCCATCTTCTGACCCTAAAGATATGAAATGGTATCCATTGACCCAAGTGTCATGATAGACCTTATCCACATCAGCAAATTCCAGATAACGGTTTATAAAGTCCCTGACATCCTGAGGACTGTTTATTTCTATATCATAGTTGAAAAACTCATGATTTCCTATGTTTTTGATGATCGTTTTCGGCAGCATGGAATTAGTTTTAAGCAGCGTCTTTTCCAGGGCATCATATTGCTTCTTAATCCCTTGATCGACAGTATCTCCATTGAATATCAGGGCATTCAACTCCGGGTTGATAGTATGGAGATCTCTAATCGCTTTCTCAAGACTGTCCGTATTGGCATGAACATCTCCTATAACTGCAAAAACGAGACTATAGGAAGATGCTTGTGAGTTGGCGGCCTTGTCAGGGGGTACGAACGTTTCATTATTAAATAGAGACAGCCCGGATACAATCATAATACAAAGCAACAATAAAAGTCTTCTCATTATCCATCTCCATTCTTAACAACCTGCAGCGAACGCAGTGCATTTGCCGGAACATTTAAGAGCCTGGGCAGCTGATCCGATCCTTTAACCCTACAGAGCTCGCAAAACCAGCTGTGTGAACTCTGTAAAGCCGGTTAAGATGATCATTGACCTTAACCGGCACTGGAGTTAGTTATCAAGCCACGCTTAAAAACCTATTGAACATACGTACTATTCTATGCGCACTGCTGTACCTGAAGCACTGACCATTAACATACTGCCGCTTTGGCCGACTACCTCATAATCCAGATCAATTCCTACGACCGCGTTAGCCCCTAAGCGTAGGGCTCGTTCCTCTAATTCCTGCAAAGCTACTTGCCGGGCTTGTTGTAATTTTTCTTCATACGCACCGGAACGCCCGCCAATAATATCCGTAATACTGGCAAAAATATCCCGCATAATGTTAGCGCCCATAATAGCTTCCCCGGTAATGACACCGAAATAGGATGTGATTTTTCGACCCTCGATTGACGGCGTGGTTGTTAGGATCATGTTTTTTACCCCCTATTTTTTCAATACTCTTTTTGATTATAGTCGATATTCCATCTATTAACAATCAATAGGCTTCCCCATTTAGCTTGTAAAAATTATAGATATTAACCGCAAAAACCATAAAGCAACTGGAATATTGTAAACTGCGCGGAAGTGAATAATGAACCTATTAAGAGCAGTCGAAATAAATTAATCGGCAAAACTATTCCATTCTGAAGAGTGCTATGGGGATCATAATACAATATGGAAGGAGTGTCCCTGAGTAAGACACTCCTTCCATATTTGATGGGTTGACATTATTAATAAAGTTGCCTAGATACTTTAAAAACTGAGTCTGTAAGTTTAGATTTAATGAACCAAAAACTCCCTTACATCATCGAGGGCTTTTCTTAAACCTTCGATTGCTTCCGGACTCATTCTTCCGGAGCTGCGCATCCGTTCAATTAGCTCATCAGGACTGATCCCCTGCATTTTCATAGTTGTAATGATTTCTTGCTCATCCTTGGTCAAATCTTCCCATTTTCTCACAAGTCAACACCTCCGCTAATTTAAAACAGCTCACTGTTTAGTCTATAGCATTTGACTTGCGGCATTTTTTATGTATAAGCAAGCACCTAACTCTGACTAATTACCAGGGGCATCTGTCCTGACACAGCAAGGGCCAGCCTTCTTTCTACTGCACTCCAATTAACAATCTGCCACCAGGACCATACATAATCTTTACGTTTCCATAGATAATCCAGATAATAAGCATGCTCCCAGACATCCATGACCAGCAGCGGGATACCGCCTGCCTGAAAGCAATTCTGATGTTTCTCAACAGCCAGGATTTCTAGGCGTCCCCAGCCGGGCTGCCAAACTAATACACTCCAGCCCGACCCTTCCACATTTATAGCAGCCTCACTGAACTGTTCCTGAAAGGAAATAAAGCTGCCGAACGAATCAAGGATAAACTTATGAGTCTGAGACCCCGGAGTTTCCCAGCGATTCCCCATGGGAGCCATTGAGGTCCAATAAATGCTGTGCAGAATATGACCGGAACCATGAAAAGCAATTTCCCGCTCCCAATGCTTGATCAGGCTGTAATCTCTTTTATGCCGTGCTTCAGCGAGCTTAAGCTCCGCTTTATTCAGACCTTCTACATAGGATTTATGATGCTGATTATGGTGAATTTCCAGCAATCCGGCACTGATAACAGGCTGAAGCGCCTGGTATGAATAAGGTAATCCCGGTAATCTGTGCTGTCCGATAGGAACCCTTAAGTACTGCATAATACAACCCCCTCCAATTCATAGAATCTGTAATAAACTATCTTATTCCAGCTAAGGTCATAGGTGAAAATTCTTTGAAAAGAAGGGGGTAAAGGTTCCCGGAGTTTACATAACCCGTTTTTGCGGTAAAAAATTATACATCCTCAGGGCTGCTGTGACGACAAAAAGTACTAAACCGAAGGGTAAAAGGGCGACGGCATATTCAATTAATGTTGGAGTGTAGTTCCATGAACTTACAAAGACCGGCATGCCTTCCCGAAGCTGACCAACTGCCACGGGATATGCCCAACTTTCTATCCCCGCTCCCGGAATAGCTAAAGAAAGGGGAATAGCATTAAAAGCCGGGAACATCAGCATCAAGCGGTGGGCAAATACTCCGATAAACAGGAGCAGACTTCCCATGATCAGGGACCGGTAACTATACTTATCCTTCTTGATAAAAAAGAACATCATGGTGAAGGCCGGCAGCAGTAATTCTGTGGCGTAGAGAAATCCGTAGTGCCCGAAAAGAAGAGACAGGATTTCCCTTCCCTCAGGGTTCCCCCACCAGCCATGGGTGATTAAATCCATAGAAACGAAGAAAAAATGCACCACTAAGGACCCTGAGATAATTAATGCCATGGTTTGAAACGCTCCCTTATACTCTTCAAACTGTTCTTTTCCTACGGCCAGCAGAGCAATTACCAGAACCAGGGCCGTACCGGAGGCAACCGCCACTGAAACAAAGTCCGGAGGCAGCACCGCTGTGTTCCACCACCCACGGGATGCCTGGGTTGCAAAGATCAGCGCTGTTACTGTGTGAATTAAAATGGCCACGGGTAAGCCGACCAGCGCTACGCGCTTTGACCATTTTTTGGAGAACTGGTTGACATAGTCTTGGGAGTGTGTTTTAGTCCACCCATTGAGAAGCCCTCGTCCCTCCTCTTTCCAATCCGGCAAAAGCTGAACATAGACGCTTAAGAACGTAATAAGAAGGTAAGCTGAGATAACAATAACATCCCAAACCAAAGGGGATTTAAAATTCGGGTAAACAAAGATATTCCAAACCCGATCCACCCGGCCCATATCCGGCAGAATCATGGCCCCGGCACCCAGAATACTGGCAAAGGCTGAGAGAGATGCGATGCGGGTAAATGGTTTAAGCTTTTCAATATTAAAGAGATAAACCGAAGAGGATATAATTAGTCCCCCGGCCGCTACCCCTACAAAAAAGGCAAAGGTTGCAATATATAAACCCCAGCTGAATGAATTTCGTAAATTTGTGACGATTAAACCGTTATTCACTTGATAAATCCAAGCCGAAAGACTCACCAGAATGATGGCTGCGGCCAGGCCCAATAGTAAACTGCTCTTTTTCATCGACTCCACCTCCTTAGCGTATCGGTTTCGCGGGGGCCAGATAGAATACTTTGGGCGAAGTGCCCAATTCCTCTTTCAAGCGAAAGGTTGGCCGTTTTTTGATCAGTTGACTGACCTCTGAGGCTGGATCATCAAGATCTCCAAAAATCCGAACCTTCCCCGGACAACCCTGAACACAGGCCGGTTCTTCCCCTCTGGAAGTGTATTGGGCACAGAAGGTACATTTTTCTGCAACTCCGACCGGCCGATTCGGGGTGAATACCAGCCTGCCGTCTTTATCCCGGAAATCAGCGGGGTAGCCATATTCATAGTCCTTTTTATATCCCACCCTGTTTTTGGCCTTTTTCGGATCTTCCCAGTTATATTGGCGGACTCCATAGGGACAGGCTGCAATACAGTACCGGCACCCTATACAGCGCTCATAATCGATCAGCACCACACCCCGTTCATCCGTATAGGTAGCCCCTGATGGACAAACTTTTTGGCAGGCGGGATTATCGCACATCTGACAAGAAACAGGCAGATAGTCCATTTGCATGGCTCCGTTTTTTCCGACGGCGGCTTGATGAAATGAAGCCCCAGGCGTGAAAACCCTATTCCACCAAGTCCCGGGCGGCTGAGCATTGTGGGATTTGCAGGCCACCGCACAGGACCGGCAGCCGATACAGCGGTCTAAGTCAATCACCATTCCTAATCTCATTGACTATCCCCCACCTTTCTTACATCACAAAGGCATTCATTCCAAGCCGTGTTTGGCGACCACATTCCCGGAACAAAATATAGTTCATGAGTGGATTTAATAAAGGGATAGGTTAAGGAGTTGTAGGATGCCCCGGTTAAATAACGGCTCCACCATCCTTGCTCAAAGACTGCTTGTTTTCTGCCGACCCCCGGATCGATAATCGCATAAGCCGTAACTGTCCCGCGGTCATTATAGATTTCGACCTGATCCCCTTCTTGAATCCCCTTTTCCCGGCCATCTTCGGGATTAAGCCAAACTCTCGGCTTTCCCTCTTGAAGTTCATTCAGCCAAACATTATTAGAATGTGTGGAATGCACCCGGTAAATGGCATTCCGGGTAACGTAGCAGAATTGATACTTTGCCCGGACTTCAGGATTTAAAGCATACTCACTCTCCTCAAAGGGAGGTTTATGCACGGGTAAGGCCTCACCCGCCTGAAGCATGAGATCTTCGTCTTTGTAGAATTCTATCCTCCCGCTCTTCACGAATTGTGCGGTTTGCTCAAGTTTAGCGGGCAGACTGACCGGCGGAAACGGCTTTTTATGCTGGACCTGTTCGTAGAAGGGTATCTGCCGTCCTCCGGGGACTTCGGACTTCAAGCGTACCGGACCTTTTTTAAGTTGTTCCAGAGTAATACCGGCGACCTCAGGTCCCCCTGTATGGAGTAAAAGCTCAATAACCTTTTCCGCCGCCTGATTAGGCTCCAGGTCCGGGTAAAAGTATTTTTCAAAATCCGGATTGAGACGTCTGGCCAGTTCCCGTACAATCCAAAACTCTGGTTTTCCCTCATAAAGGGGGGCGACCGCCGGCTGCTGGAGTTGAAGGTAGGGGTGAACCGGAGTAGCCACCAGATCCGTTTTTTCATACCAAGACACCGCAGGTAAAACCACATGGCTATACTGACAGGTCGTAGTCATTTGAAAATCTGTGGTCACAACCAATTCCAAATCCTCATTTTCTACCATTTCACGCAGCTTATTAGACATGTTGTGCTGATCAATGGGATTTCCCCACCCTATTACCAGGGCTTTAATACCATTAGCAGGCCACTTGGCTTGCATGGTTTTGGTGGGACCGTGCAGAACATAGAGAAATGGCAGCCAATTTTGCTTTTTGCCTTCCGGAACCCACCATTCTGCAACCTTGAAGCGGATTCTGTACTGACCTGCATATGTAGAAATTCCCGCACCGGGCTGTCCGATATTTCCAGTGAGAACCGGCAGCAAAGCTAAAGCTCTCCCCTTTAGATCCCCATGATACCACTGATAATTACCTGCTCCATAGATGACATGAAGCGGTTTCGTTCCCGCCATTTCACGAGCGATACGGACCAGATCATCTTTGGGGATCTCTGTTAATTTTTCAATCTCTTCCGGAGTGTATTGGGCGAGACTTTCTCTTAGTAATTGGAAGGCAGGTTTGACTTTTACCACTTCTCCTGTTTTAAGAGCAACATCCAGTTCACCCTCAATTCTTATATCTGCGGGCAGGTCAAGTCTTTCCGGATGTACTGCCATAAACTGTCCGTTATAAGCAACATAAGCTTCCCGGTAAACCGGAATATCAGATGGTTTAACAAGACCTTTGACCTCATCAGCCTTTAAACGTTTGCCATTATCGACGCGTACAAGAAGCGGAAGATCTGTGAAGGTTTTAATGAAGTCAGAATCGTATAGAGTCTCTTCGATCAGCACCCGGGCCAACCCTAAGGCAACCGCAGCGTCACTGCTGGGTTTAATCTTAATCCATTCATCCGCTTTTGCTGCTGTAGGGCTGAAGTTAGGATCAAAAACCGAGATCTTGGCACCGCGATTCCTCCCTTCAAGGAGAAAGTGGGCATCAGGTATCCGGGTTGCTAAGATATTCGAGCCAAAAATCATGACATAGCGGGAGTTATGCCATTCCCGAGGCTCAAGTTCTTCACTTTGGACCCCAAAGGTCATTGGCCAAAACATGGGCAAGTCTCCGTTTTGATCGTAGGCATGATGCAAGGTCCAGCCGGCTAAGGTCGCTAAGCGGCTGACTGCCCCTTTTTGCACATACCCGGTCCCCCCCACCTGAAAAAGCACACCGATGGATTCCGGACCATACTTGCCGGCAATTTCCTTCAATCTTCCGGCAGTATAATCCAAGGCTTCAGGCCAGGAAGTCTCCTTAAAATCACCTGAACCGGGTTTTCCATTTAGTATAAGGGGCTTCTGCAGCCGGTCCGGACCATAGATCAGGTTCGTCATGGAAAGCCCTTTCAGACACCCCCGCGGATTATAGTCAGCCTCAGGATAATCGGCGGCTTGAATAATTGACTTAACCTGACCGTCTTCGACAAGGGCATTCATTCCACAGGCCCCGGTACAGTTGGGAGAACAGGTGGTGCGCACATAGTTTATCTGAGGGCCGCTTTGCTTGGGCGCAGCCCCTGCTCGTTGAATCAGGGAAGCAGTGCCGATCGTCCCTGCGAAAGCTCCGGCAGCCGCTGTCCCTTTAAGAAATTGCCGGCGGGAAAGCTTCGGAATCCTGATTTCCATTTTCGAACACCTCCTACTTATTTCCGACACGCCACAGCGATTAACTTCGCTGGAGAACTCGACTAACTGAATATCAAAACTTATAGTAAAGTGACTGCCTTCGGAATGGAAGGCAGTCTCTTATGCCGGCTTACCTTCGTAAGCGTTCTACTTATGCCATGAACATTTTGAGATCATCTTCAACATTGGAGATGCCTCCGATGCCGAAGTTTTCGACTAAGACTTTGACCACATTCGGGGATAAGAAGCCCGGAAGAGTTGGTCCAAGATGAATATTTTTTACGCCTAAGTGAAGCAGGGCCAGCAGCACGATAACCGCTTTTTGCTCATACCAGGCAATGTTATAGGAAATGGGAAGCTTGTTAACATCATCGAGTCCGAAGACTTCTTTGAGTTTCAAGGCGATTACAGCTAAGGAGTAGGAGTCGTTGCATTGTCCCGCGTCAAGCACTCTGGGGATGCCGCCGATGTCGCCCAGGTTTAGTTTATTGTATTTGTATTTGGCACATCCGGCTGTCAGGATCACCGTGTCCTGAGGAAGGGCTTTGGCAAAATCCGTGTAATAGTCTCTGCTCTTCATGCGGCCGTCACACCCTGCCATAACGAAGAAACGCTTAATGGCTCCAGATTTTACGGCATCCACCACTTTGTCGGCAAGGGCCAGGACTTGATTGTGGGCAAATCCGCCGATGATTTCGCCGGTTTCAATTTCCGTTGGGGCCGGGCAGCTCTTGGCGTGGGCAATCAGGGCGGAGAAATCTTTGGCCTTGCCGTCTGCACGGTCCGGGATGTGTTTCACTCCTTCAAATCCCACTACTCCGGTGGTGTAGACACGGTCTTTATAGGAATCTTTAGGAGGAACAAGGCAGTTGGTGGTTAAGAAAATAGGTCCGTTAAAGGAGTCGAATTCTTTGTCTTGTTTATACCAGGCATTTCCGTAGTTGCCGACAAAATGATCGTACTTCTTAAAGGCCGGGTAGTAATGGGCCGGGAGCATTTCGCCGTGGGTATAAACATCCACGCCGGTTCCCGCGGTTTGAATGAGCAATTCTTCGAGATCCTTCAGGTCGTGACCGCTGATCAAGATAGCCGGATTACTTCTGACCCCGATGTTAACTTTAGTGAGTTCCGGGTTTCCGTAAGTTGTGGTGTTGGCTTGATCCAGAAGGGCCATGACATCCACACCGTATTTCCCGGCTTCCAGGACTAAAGCTACCAGATCACCGACTTCAAGTGAATCATCCAGAGTCGCGGCCAAAGCTTTTTCGATGAAAGCGAAGATACCGCTGGCTTGGTACTCAAGGGTATAGGCGTGTTCCGCATAGGCGGCCATACCTTTCAGACCGTAGGTGAGCAACTCTCTGAGAGACCGGATATCTTCATTTTCCGTGGCTAAAATGCCGATGGCAGCAGCTTTCTTTTCAAACCCAGAGGCAGGTTCCACCCATGTAGCGGCATCGGGTAAGTTTTCTGGAATTATACCTCCCACCCTAATGAGAGCTTGCTTAAGATCTTCACGAAGCAGGAGTCCTTCCTTGATACGCTGTTCAAAACGGTTTTTATCAAAGTTGGCATTGGTAATTGTACTAAAGAGGCTTTCCATGATGAATTTTTCAACATCTTTACGAATGAGATAGCGTTGCCGTGCCTGAACTGCATAAACGGCGATTCCCTTTAATGTGTAGATCAGAAGATCTTGCAAATTAGCGACATTTTCGGTTTTTCCACAGACTCCTTTGATTGTGCAACCGGTTCCTTTGGCAGTTTCCTGACACTGATAACAAAACATACTCATTTGGCAACCCCTTTTCTTCCATTTATTCCAGACGCTTGATGACTTCCGCGTCCGTTTTTCTTATGCGTTTATACTATCAGAGTAAGCGACGCTGATATGTGATTCAGGTCACGGTTCAAAGGTGATAATAGGTAATAGAAAATCGGACGTTCGCTTCTCATAAAAGAAAACCGCGTGACGTTTTAATCACACGGTTACGAAATATTTTGCATATGGTTCTTATTAGCCATCCTTTTGTTATGAAGCGTTGAGTATAGTTATCGTTCACTTACCCATTCCTTTTCTAACCTTTCGAGTTTTTGTTCCCCTTTCGTATGTCGCGCCCACGCTTGTCAATTACTACCCTGAAAAATTAAAGACCCGAAAGCATTACCCTGACAGACAAAAAAACGCCCTCCCAAAGCCCCAAAAATATACTTTTGGAACCTGGTTATATTCTTAACTCTTTTTAAGAAACGATTTGAACATTCACCCCTAAACTTTCTAGTGATTTAAGATGTCTCCTAATGGTTGCTTGCTTTTTAGAATAATCGATATAGTTGGCACCTAAATCTTTATACATTTGGTGTGTTTTCAGTAAATAGTAAATGGTAACCAGAATAGAATGTCCAACAGCTACGGCAGCACGTTTCTTGCCTCTTCGGGCAGCAAGGCGGTGATATTTAGCGGATAAATAGGTATCTTTGGTATGCGATGCAGCATTCGCGGCTTCTACTAAGGCAGTTCGTAACGCTTTATTCCCTTTATTTGTTCTTCCCGACTTTCGTTTTCCTGCACTTTCGTGATTACCTGGAGACATTCCAGCCCACGAGGATAAATGGGCCGCCGATGGGAATCGGCTCATATCGGTACCAATTTCCGCAAGGATTTCTTCGGCACCTCGTCGAGCAATTCCGGGAATTGAATCCAATATCTCCAGGTCTTCCTCAAAAGGGAGCATTCGTTGACCAATCTCCCGATTAAGACTTTCAATCTGTTGGGTTAAAAAGTCGATATGCTTGAGCTGTGTGGAAATGAGCAATCGCTGATGGTTGCCGATGATTCCTTTAAGAGCCCGCTCAAGATCTTTAATCTTACTTTTAAGCTTTCCCTTGGCTAAGCCCGCGAGGACTTTAGTGTCTTCCTCATCATTAAGCATTGCTTCAAGCATAGCTCTTCCGGAAACGCCCATGATATCGGTAGCTACGGAAGAAAGCTTGATGTTAGCACCTTGAAGGACCTTATCCAGTCGATTGACTTCACGGGATCGCTCATTAACCAAACTCTTGCGATAACGAACTAACTCGCGTAGTTCACGCTGATCTTTGTCAGGAATATAGCTGCCCTGTAAAAGTCCATGCCTTAATAAATCCGCAATCCACTCTGCATCCTTAACATCGGTCTTACGCCCTGGAACCGCCTTAATATGTGCCGCATTGACCACTAACGTTTGAATCTCTTCTAATTCCATAACATTGTAAATGGGTTTCCAATACACGCCGGTGCTTTCCATAGCTGCTTGGGTACAGCCTTTACTCTTTACCCATTGAGCTAGTTCTAAAATATCTTCTGTCATGGTGCCAAAGGTTCGAATCTCTTTGCCGTTAGGAGTGATGCAACATGCGGTTATTGACTTCTTATGAATGTCCATACCGCAACATCTTGGATGAATGATTTGCAACTCGATAACCCTTTCTGTGGCTAATTATCGCGACTGGTGCAGCAACTCGCATTAGAGCAATCTACCCTGCGTGCTTCCCAAAGGGAGCAACAATCTGTGGTGCACCGAGATACTGAGGTCAGACTACTCTTCGGACTCTTAGTACCAAGAACCCTCGACCCATCTTCGCCAGCCACAAGAATATCCTTGCCACAATCTAACATTTTTCATCATCTGATGGTGCTGCGACAGCGGCATGGCAGGCTACTCTGAAAAAAGACCCTAAAGACATGCAGAGGAATCCCCAGACCCTTAAGCAGGGCAGCTTCGTCCACAGAAGCGAACCCATTGCATGAAGAGGCGGTAAAAGCCCACAAGACGGTGCGGGGATACGGAGCCACGGGTTCACCTCAGGTATTACCCGGAGGTTTGGCGGAGTCCCGCACCGGCGAGTGGGCGAGCCTCGGAGTGCTGCGGTGAGCGGATGTGGACGAAGCCGCCCGACCCAAAGGATCTATTTCATCATCTGATGGTGCCGTAGGCGGCATGGGCGGCTACTCTTTAAATACATAAGATTATGCGACGAGTAATTTCGCCCCGGCGTTGTTATCTATAGGCGAATATGTATCTTCTTATGATAAAGAAAACCCATAATCGCCATCCACACCAGCGCATATGAAACAGAAAAGTATACTGAATCTAATCCATGCGCCCAAGGACTTATAAACCTTTCCGTTATCCAGAATTTAAAGGTCATAATGTTACCTGAGATAGAATCCTTTATAGGAATTTGCCATAACGATCTTCCAATTATTTCGGAAATAAAGTAAACGAAAATTGGACTTGCCCCAATAGCTTTGAACGGTGTTAGTGTTCTACCAATTTTCAAAATATCAGTTAGCAAATAGAAAATAGTTAATACCAGGATACCGAATCCCGACGTTAGTAAGACAAATGAACTTGACCAAAGTTGTTTATTATATGGAAAGTAAGCATTAAACCATTCGGCAAAGATTATCAATAAAATACCGCTACATACGAAGATAGTCATTTTTACAAAGCGACTATCCCGTCTTAAAAAGATCATACCAACAACAACCCCGATAATCCCCGAACTTAACGCCGGGATTGTACTTAAAATACCTTCCGGGTCGAATGTTGGCGTGTATAGATGCCCTTTAAGGTATTTCAGGTCGATATAGGAAACAAGCCCGCCTTTAAGCCCTTCTATTCCGGGAACCTGAAGGCCTTTTAATAACCAATAGTATATGGCAAGCAATAGAACCGCTATAAGCGTTAGAATACCGATTTGCACCAGGTCTTTTTTAACGATTGACTTGAATAGTAAGTAAATAAGCGCCGAACAAAAATATACGATTGCTATTCGTTGAAGAACGCCCGGAACCCTAATAATAGCAAGGTCAAAGGTCGGGAACCCGTTTAAAATTAAACCTAATAGAAACATAACAATACTACGATTTAGCACATTGATAATAATGCGCATTTGACTTATCCCCTTTTCCAATCTCCTATTAATGGCAATAGGAACGACAATGCCCATGCTAAATATAAAAAACGGGAAAACAAAATCGCCTATCGTTGCACCGTTCCAATCCGCGTGCCTTAACTGTGCAGGAATATTTGTGATGTTCCCCGGATTACTACATATAAGCATTAATGATATAGTAAGTCCCCTAAATATATCAATACAGTCGAAACGTAATTTACCTTTTTCCATGATAACCTTCTGCCTTTCAGTTAGGCAGGTTATTACGCCCGCCGTTTTACTGTTACTTAGTATGTTAGCATACTCCTATCTTTATCACGTTTAAACAATTTTCACGAATTATACGTCTAATTTATTCATCTTCAATAAGACGACAAAAAGACGCTTTGGTCATTGACCGGAGCGCCTTTGTACTGCGTATTTAATTTAGATTCCCCAAAAAATTGTTTCCGTGATAATCTCCCCGTCAACTATACGGGTGGACTTCCCTTCGCCCGCCGGACTATTATTCATAAAATTCCCCGTCCAAGTGCCGCCCGTCTTTCTTGACGTCATAGTTCCGTGACCATTCGCTTTGCCGTCCTTAGTTTCACCAACATAGTCATACACAAGGTTTTGATCGCCGCCTAGATATAATACCAACTTACCTTTTGTTACGGCGTTTGGGTCAGGTGTGGTAGTCTTAGCGGGTGCCTGTGTCTCAACTTTTTTGACAGGCGCTTTGGCGATCGGTTCGGTTTTTGTTTCAACTGGTTTTGCTTCAACTTGCTTTTCTTCAACCGGCGCTTGGGGTTCAACTTTCGGTTCTACAACGGGCGCTTGTGTTGCGTCAGCTTGCACTACGGTAGCGGGTTCGGTTGGCTTATTAGCGTACACAACCCCAATACCCCCGCCAATTAATAAAGCCGCGCCCAGTATGCCTGTGACGATAGTTCTTTTTTGCATGAACACATACATCCCTTCTCGTATCCCTTAATTGTTGAGTTTCTCTTATCTATGTGTCGTATCATATTTGGTATTTTCGTCGGGCTTGACGGTTATCAACTGACCGTCCCGGCGTACTACAATCGAAGTGATACCCTTTTCATTCACGCTTACATCTTGATACTGCGTAATCTCTTGTTCTTGGTAATTTTCCCAAGCCGCGTTTGTGTTGATGCCTGTTCGCTTGGTTCCTGTCATATCGTAAACCTTCCCGGTCGTTCCGGTAATGCTAACGATTTCGTCGCGTCCTTGAATTAATTCGTTTTCACTATTGTTGCTTCTTGCCATAATGTGAATATCGACCGCCTTCATTCCCGGCGTCCTAAAACCTTCGTGGAACGTAATCTTATGAATGTATATCCCGGTTGGTCGATCTGGCTTCGGATAATAAGCGCCTTCGGGTGGTGGTACTCTGTGACTTGCGTCTTCTGATTTAGGCGCGGCTGTCGGGACGGGATACGTCAATTCTACCGAACCGATTGTCCCGCTTCCCGTGAATATACCCGTACCACTTTCTTGATTGAAAAGAAAATCGCCTTTCCAAGTGTCGCCATTATTGTACGTTATGATTCCCTTACCCGACGCCATGCCGTCCTTAGTTTCGCCTACATATTCGCCCCTTAGAAACGTCAACTTCCCGGTTGTGTCATTCGGTACTGTGTCGATCGCTTTGACGCTTGGGTTTTCAACGATCACGTCTTCCACTGACACTTGCGTTTGTGTGGCGGGATTACTATATGTGTTCGCTAATGCGACGCCGCCGCTAATTAATAGGGTCGCCGATAACGCGCCCATGATGATCTTCACTTTTTTCTGCATTAAGATGACCTTCCCTTCGTTGCCTTTCATCCTACTATACGGTTGGCGCTATTCATCCCGTCGATCGTTTACGGTGTGTTGACATTGCATAAGCGTTAGTCCGTATGTTTACCGTCTTTGCATCATTTTTAATTTTCTGTATTTCCGAGTATGTATTTATGAAATTACCCATGGTATACGTAATGTTCCGTAGTCAATCAATACCGTAAAAAGCCGAAAAAGACGCTTGTTTCGAATCTTGTATCGTGGTAACTCGAATCCATGCGTCTTTTCACTATTTTACGTGGTTGTTCATGTTTGACTTTTTTCGCTTGCGGCGATCTCATTCGGGTGTCGATCCATCTAGTAGTTATACAACTTCGGATTAACGTTTCTTTCAAGAATTTCAAATAATCAATTCGGTCTGTGACTTATCGGCAATAGCCCCTTGATTCTTAGAACGTTGTCGAGAATACGATCGTCTTTTTAACGGTATCCCTTTCGGTCATTGGTATCTCTTATCGCCCTTCAACATAATCCATAATCACATTTTACACGTTTAAAAGCATTATTCAACCTATGTAGGAGTTGTCGCGTTATGGATACGGAAAAACGGCTGACAAGGTTTTGCTTGCTAAGATAATCAAAGGTGTTAACTGTACTGTGATCGGCACGTTCCCGATCTTCCAATTGTTGACGGTTCCACACGGCGCCAAAAGTGTGCTGTATTAATGTGAATAATAACCGTCAGAAAATAAGCCTTTGATACGTTATTAGTATTAAAGTTTGGACTCTTAACCCAGCACTAAATTGGGCAGAACAATCCCCAGTTGGTGTCCTATATAAAGATAGTTATATTGTTGGCAACCCAAATGCGTCGTTTAATTATTGGGATACCCGAAACTAATTTAAGGAGGTTCTAAACATGATAAAGTTCATTAAAGTTAGTATCGTTATTGTGATTACCCTATCCCTATTAGGGACTATTAGTTTAATTAAACCAAGAAATAGCAGTGCCACTACCACTTATTTAGTTGGCGTTGAGCCAATAACAAGCCAAAATCTAGCTGCTTTAAGTAAAATAGGTTATCAATTTAATGTACCTGCCCAACCAGCGATAATATCGCCCAATGTGGCTATAAGAAACGCAAGCGTAACTTATCCAGGGTTAAATGGCAAAACTGATTACACTGTAGAATATCAAGTGTTAACAGTCCCTAAGTTTAACGCATTTTCTCAGGAAGCTCTGGAGAAGAATCCAGTTTTAAAGACAAAAAAATTGATTGACCATTTACCTGTTTATATTATTTCCTACGAAAATATGCTCATCCCTGTTCATAGTCTCATTGGCACAAAACCCCCTGAAACACAAGATAGTTCTGTACCTGCAGGGTATCAAAAAGGTGAATATAATGTAGTAGTTGACGCTACATCAGGAGTACCATTAATGGTGTTTTCATACCGATAGGATTATTGGATTGCTAGTTTGTTTACATCCCTAAAAGCAGGAAATTAACAAAATGAAGGCTGACGGAGGCCAAGACCCTGCTCAAGCATGGAGAATGGGGCAAGTGGCTGGAGGAGTCCGTGGATTTCTCCCAGAGCAGGGCCCAAAAACTGATGCGTATCTTCATAGAGTACGGAGCCGTACCGCTTACTTCCTCAAATTCGGATTCGAATCCGAATTTGAGGAAGTAAGCGGTACTTCTTTTAGGTATAACGGCCAAGCAACTGAAGGATTCCCTGGAATCGCACGATCGCCTGGAGTTAAGTAAGCATTTAATTTTTGCAATAAAATTTATCTATTATTACCATTTCGTCTTCATTTGTAATTGACAAAAATTCTGTGCGGGGATATTATGAAGTAACGGAATAATTATCAAATATTTTGTACCCAACCCTTTTATTACCTATAGAGAGGAGCTAAATATATGCGTGCTATAAGGTTTTTTTGGGGATTCCTGGTTTACTTTGGTTCTTGGCTTTGGCCCTATGATGAACACACAACACTAGCGGACGTTAAATAGACGTCCGTTTTTAATTAAGTAATTTAATTACTAAAAACAAGCTTTTGCATCTCCATTAAACTAAATCAATTAGTTTAATGGAGATGTCTTACATAATGAAGCACAACTCGTTCAGCAAAGCTGAACTTCGGGAATTTGGGATGAATACCCCATAGCAAAAGGCATGGACACAATCTTGTCCATGCCTTTTATAAAGAGAAGAATCAAACCTATCCTTTCATCACTTATCAGCTTCTTGATATCATTCTATTCCAGAAACTCTGATCAAGGTGGTTATCGTTTGTTCTGTAAACAATTATTCAAGTATCCTAAGAGTTCAATAAAGGAAGTATGGGTTACTTTTGAAGCTAAGATAACATCGAAATAGATAATTCGTTCCGATACATTGATATCGGATGTAACATTTTCAATAACTCCATTGCGAAAAAGTGACGTGTTTTTAAGCTTAGAAATGGTTGATTGAGCTTCCCTCTCCAGATATGAGATAAATTCGCTATTTACTTCCATGTTGAAGTCCCGGTAAAACTTGACCTTATTTAAAGACGCAAAGGTCACATGGTAAGGGACTAAGCAAATATCTCTTGTTTCTTGGTGATCGCTCATCATAGCTGCATATGTATTACTGGTAAGTGAACCTATCATTTTTTCTCCCTCCGCACTAAGCCGACAGCTGCCGTTTAGAACCTTTCATAGTTCCTTTTTACAAATTAATACGCAGCTCAACGACTATTTGTGGGGGGGCAATTCATTTATAACCATCCTATTATCCGGGCAAAGGTCAAGATGGTAAGCATTACCGCAGAGGCGATTAAGACGTATAAGGCATTCCAACGAGGTCCTACATGAATAGGAGACAGTCCTGTCAATCCGGATAAAGCAATAACTGTAGCGGAAGAAGGGGATATAGATATTCCCATTGACCAGCTAATGGCCAAAATAAGGGCCAGATAAGTCGGAGTCACTCCATAAGCAGCGGCTTTTAAGGTTCCGCCAATAATAGTCACCGGAATAATCGGGTGAATCCCTAAAGCCGACAGTATTAAAATACTAAGGATAATCAGAACAGCAAGCAATAAAGCATTTTGTCCAACTAAGAAGGATAAAATCAATGCTATATAATTTCCCAGGTGGGAGTAGTTGATACTTGTGGCCAACAATCCCGCGCCCATAAAAAGAATAATTTCATTTTTTAGTTTGGGGAGACCGTTGAAATAACCTGTCAACTCTCTGATCAGAATCTGCAAGCGTCCAATGAACCCCAGCCAAATCACAGGGAAGATTAAGGATGCTAAAGAAACAACGATAACCGTAGGAATTCCGGTTATGAATGAAACGCCGGCAATAGCAGCAATCAGGCTAATACTGAAAACACTTAACTCGATTACCTTTTGCATATCAAACTCCTCATCAGGTTCCTGATCAGGGGAAGCAAACGGATTTCCGGCTCTTTTTTCTTCATTCATTGTGATAAAATACCCGACCAGGCCGGAAATGATACCGCATAAAATCGCATAAGGAAAAAACAAAGGCCAACTTGCTCCGCTTAATTGTACGATTAAAGCAATGGCAGCGGTTGTAGGGGCCCAAATAGTACAGGTCGCAAACCCCCGGACGATTGCAGAGCTTAAAAGCTTTTTATTTGAACTTATAGTACTGGCCCGGCTGATTTGCAGAACAAGGGGAACGACTGCCAAATTGACCAATACACCCACAAAGGCTGAAACAAAGCTCACCAGCAGATAAAAACGGCTGTCATTATAAACATAACGCTTAAAGAGACCTTGCAGCGCCTCAAAATAGCCGCCATGCTGAATAGGAATACCTAAAAGCGGCACTAAGGTAAACATTACAACTAAGTATATGTTTTCTTGAAAAGCCTGCTGCCAAACACTCAGAGGAGCATGATAATAGAGGAAAAGAATGATGCTCAGGCCAAATGACATAGAACCAATAAGCAAGGTAGTACCTGCAGCTGCTATAAAACTAAACACGATCACCATAAGCAGGATTATCAGATTGAGATTCTGGATCAGATTCGACTTAATAAACAGGTTGCCTAAGAAAATAATCGCTATGCAAAAGGTGAGTAAACTGCGCAGCTTAGAAATAAGATCCGGCATAACTAAACTCCTCAATCCAAGGTTATCAATGCTTCCCATTATACCACTTTTTGCACAAACAGTTAGGAACCTGTCCCCTCGTCCCTGCTCGTTCCTCTTAAATCATTAATAAAAGCAGAGACAGCCTCCTCCTTTGTCGCCCAGGAGGTTACAATGCGGATAGCCGAATGATCGGCATCGATTTTTGCCCAAACATAAAACAAGTATTTTTCCTGCAGCCTTGCAATCAGCCTATTAGGTAAAATCGGGAAGATCTGGTTGGAGGCCGAGTGCGTCAAAAATGAATATCCGGCCCGGCTGATTTCATTTCTCAGCAAACCGGCCATAGCATTAGCGTGTCTTGCCAGATCGAAATAGAGGTCGTCTTTGAAAAGCTCCAGGAATTGCAGGCCTAAAACTCTTCCTTTAGCAAGCAGGCCTCCTTTTTGCTTAATGTAATACCGAAAATCCGCTTTAAGTGAATCAGTACAGATCACAAGCGCTTCACCCAGCAGAGCACCGTTTTTAGTTCCGCCAATATAGAACGCATCAACCAATCCACCTAAATCAGAGAGCTGAAGGTCATTCTCTTCCGAACATAGAGCTGAACCCAACCGGGCTCCATCAAGATAGAGCAGCAGGTTGTTTTCCCGGCAGAACCGGCTGAGCTGCTGGAGTTCAGGTTTTGTATAAATCGAGCCTATTTCAGTAGGATTGGAGATGTAAACCAATTTTGGTTTTACCATATGTTCGTCCGTGTGTGCCTCAAGGACAGGTTTAATATGCTCTGGGGCAAGCTTGCCATCGCTTACTTCGCAAGAGAGGATTTTGTGTCCCGTAGCTTCGATGGCTCCTGTCTCATGACCAAGTATATGACCCGTGTTGGCTGCAATCGCTGCTTCATGAGGCCTTAAAAAAGACGAAATAACTGTCAGATTTGTTTGTGTCCCTCCGGAGAGCAGATGGATATCAAGGTCATTGCGCTTCATTCTTTGTTTAATTAATTCTATTGCCTGGAGTGTATATTTATCCTCTCCGTACCCGTCCAATGGTTCGAGGTTTGATTCTACTAAAGCGTTTAAGATCCTGGGGTGTGCTCCCTCACTGTAATCATCCTTAAAACTATACATCTTATTGCTGATTCTCCTTTAATAATGTTCTTATCAGGTGTTTCTGGTTATGCTTTGAGCTGCTTACTTCTTAATTGTCCGCAAGCTGCATCGATATCCCTTCCATGTTCAAGACGAATACTGCATTTCATGCCCTGCTTTTTCAGAACATCATAAAAGGCCAGCATTGTTTCATGATCACTTCTTTGATATTGCTGATGCTCATCGACGGGATTATAGGGGATTAAATTAACATTGATGAGCTGCCGCATATTCGCTGTCAATTGACATAGTTGAAGGGCATGCTCCCTCTGATCATTCAGGTCCTTAATTAGAATATATTCTAAGGTTACTCTGCGCTTGGTTTTATTCAGATAATACTCAAGAGCCCGGATCAATTTTTCTATGGGAAAGACCCGGTTAATTTTCATTATCTGCCCACGCAGTTGGTTAGTTGGTGCATGTAAAGAGATCGCCAGGTTTACCTTTAAATCACTATCGGCAAACTCATAAATTTTGTCGGCCAAGCCGCTGGTTGATACTGTGATGTGCCTGCCGGGTATAGCCAGTCCTTTGTGATCTGTTATAATTCGCAAAGCATCAGTCACATTAGCATAATTATCAAAAGGCTCGCCAATTCCCATGACTACCACGTGGCTTACTTTTTCACCTTTATGGCCCTTATCCATATCCAACTGAACTTTCATGATTTGCTCTACGATTTCGCCGCTGGATAAGTCACGTTGTTTGCTTAATAAGCCACTCGCACAAAAGCTGCAACCGATGTTACAGCCTACTTGAGTCGTGACACAAACGGATAAGCCGAATTTATGTCTCATTAAGACGGTTTCAATCAGATTATCATCCTGTAATTTGAACAAGTATTTAATGGTTCCGTCGGCCGATTCTTGCTTAATGTGTTCAGTTAATGATTGGGTGACAAAATGACCGGCTAATAATTCCCGGCACTCTTGCCTGACATCCGTCATTTCCGAGAAATTTGTTACCCGTTTTCTATAAAGCCAATCCCAGACTTGCAAAGCCCGGGATTTCTTATGCCCCTGCTCCTGCAGCCATTCTATCAGTTGTTCTAAGGTCAATCCATAAATGGACTCTTTTTTCATTCTTAACCTCTCTTAAACCATTGTATAATAATGCCAGAGTCCTTAACCTTCTGGTTAAGACTCTGGCCTGTTTGGTTCAGATCTTGTCTTAGCTTGAACTCCGGTTTTATCTATGCTAAGCAATGTATAAAACCAGGTTAATTATACCATAAATCTTCAATCCTATGCTACTTATAGGCCATCTGAATATAGGCGGGGCAAATTGGATTACGCGACTATTACGCGACTAAAGTAAAGAAAAACAATAGAAGGATAGCACTGCCACCCTTCTATACTAAAATACTAACTATCGTTTTGAGTCTTTGTCTCTCATGTCCCTGCATCTTTAGAGAATACTGACCGAACCCTCATACATCAAGCCCGTCAGGGCATCGACCGTCAAAGACTGACCGTCTGATACCTTGGCAAAGGCGTCGATAGCGCCGACAATCGTTGGGATGCCAAATTGTAAGGCTACAATAGCCGCATGTGATGTCAGACCGGCTTCTTCAACCACTAACGCCCCTGCCCGAGCAATTAAGGGTACGAAACTGGCATCGGTTGACTGGGCGATTAGAATATCTCCGGTGTTGAAATCCTCTTGGCTTGGTGTTTGGACTCTGCGGGCAAGGCCGGAATAGGATTTGCGGCCGATACCCATACCTCTGGCCAAAATATTGCCCATGACTTGAACTTTGATCATGTTCGTAGAGCCAACCTTACCGATTGGAACCCCCGCAGTGATAACCACAACATCACCGGACTGAATATAACCTTCACTTAAGGAGGTATTTACGGCAACAGAAACCATTTCATCCGTGCCTGAACTTTTATGAACAACGATTGATTGCACACCCCATTGCAAAGCCAGTTTTCTGGCGGTTGAAGCAAATGGAGTCGCTGCAACAATCAAGGCAATAGGCCGGTACTTGGAGATCATCTGCGCAGTTAAACCCGAATGGGTGGGGGTAAGAATGGCCGCGGCTTGAAGGTCCTTTGCTATGGTAAAACTTGCAAAGCTAATCGCCTCTGCAACATTGACATGAGGATGGCGGGAAGCTTGATTGTCCAGACAATTCATTTCAGTACGATTGGCTATTCTATCCATCATCCGGACAGCATCAATTGGATATAGCCCCGCAGCCGTTTCGCCGGACAACATAATCGCATCCGTACCATCTAAAATTGCATTGGCGACATCACTGGCCTCTGCTCTGGTAGGTCTGGGCTGACGCATCATGGAGTCGAGCATCTGAGTCGCTACAATGACAGGCTTGCCTAATAAATTACACTTACGAATCATTTCCTTCTGGCGAATAGGAACTTCTTCAACGGGAATCTCTACCCCTAAGTCACCCCGGGCGACCATCAGGCCATCGGCAACTTCAAGAATAGAATCTAAATTATCCAGCCCTTCCCGGCTTTCGATCTTGGCAATAATATGAACATCTGCTCCCATTTCTTCCACAACCCTGCGTACGTCTAAAATATTCAGGGCCTTGCGGGTAAAAGAAGCGGCGATAAAATCAATTCCCTGGGAAATACCAAAGCGAATATCCTCTATATCTCTTTCAGTAACTGCGGGTAAGTCAATCAGCGCGCTGGGAATATTAACCCCTTTTTGAGATTTAAGAACCCCGCCGTTTCTGACTATCGTCCGGATTATTTCAGGATCTACGTCCGTTACTTCCAATTCGATTTGACCATCATCAATCAGTATACGGCTGCCCGGCTTAACTTTACGCCACAAGTCAGTATAGGTAATACCAACCCGCCCTTGATCACCAAGACTGCCAAGATCTATATCGAGGACAAAGTCCGACCCATTTTCAAGGGGAATCCCTTGTTCCGGAACTTTTCCAGTACGTATTTCCGGCCCTTTGGTATCGAGAAGAATACCCAGATGTTTTCCTGCTTTGGACGCTTCTTCTCTTAAGATTGCTATTCTGCGTCCATGTTCTTCATGGGTTCCGTGAGAAAAATTAAGTCGTGCAACATCCATACCTGCCGCTAAAAGAGCTTGAACCTGTTCCTTGGACTCACTTGACGGACCAATAGTGCAGACAATTTTAGTCCTCCTCATGGTGTACCCTCCTTCTAAACTACAGCCCTTTCGTTGCAATCAGCTTTACTAAATCTAAAACCCGGCAGGAGTAACCCCATTCGTTATCATACCAGACTAATACTTTTACCATACGATCTCCTATCATCATGGTAGACAGCCCATCCAGAATAGAACTAGCAGGATTGCCATTATAATCCAGGGAAACAAGAGGCATTTCCGTATATTCGAGATAGCCTTTCATGCGGCCATCTGCCGCCTCGCGAAAAGCGTTATTCACTTCTTCTTTGGTGGCAGGTCTTGTTAAATTAGCGACAAAATCAACTAAGGAGACATTTGGAGTAGGAACCCGGACAGCCAGCCCGGTCATTTTTCCTTCTAATTCCGGTATAACAAGGGTAACCGCTTTAGCCGCACCCGTCGTTGTCGGAATCATTGATTGATAGGCGGCTCTGGACCTGCGCCAGTCTTTATGTTTTACGTCCACAGTACGCTGGTCATTGGTGACTGAATGGATGGTTGTCATCATCCCTTGTTCAATCCCAAAGGAATCTACTAAAACTTTGGCAACGGGTGCCAGGCAGTTAGTCGTGCAGGAAGCGTTGGAAATCACATGATGCTTGAGGGGATCATATTGCTCGTCATTTACCCCCATCACAATCGTGATATCTTCTTCTTTGGCTGGAGCCGTGATAACAACCTTTTTAGCTCCTGCGGTAATGTGCTGGGCTGCTTCATCACGTTTCCTGAATTTACCGGTGCACTCCAGCACTATGTCTACTCCGAGTTCTCTCCAAGGTAAATTTAGCGGGTTTCTGTCAGCCACAATTTCAATACGTTTTCCATCGATAACCAATGCCCGGCCATCAACTTCTACTTTATTAGGAAGGGTTCCGTGGACCGAATCGTACTTAAGCAAATGGGCTAGCTGATCGGGATTTCCCATATCATTAATGGCCACCACTTCGAAAGGCAGGGATTGACTTAGGGCGGCACGCAGTGTAAGACGACCGATTCTACCGAAACCAGTAATTGCTACGCGGATCATGGTTTACCTCCTCTTAATACCAATAGGCAAAAAAATTTGTATACAACATACATATATTTCTGTGCGGATAGACAAATTCCTGCTTTTTGAACAGTGATCGCAGAAATTCAAGCCATCCTTTTTATGGATAGGATTTACTCAAAGATTTGTGATTTCTAAGCTAAAAAAGGAACAAACGTCATGCCAACCAGTTGGGCAATATTTTTTGATGTTAAACGCCAGCAGTATACTCCAGGATAATCCATCTTGATGACAACTAAATCCCTTAACGGAAATCCTGGAGTTACCTTTTAGTTTTGCCTCTGCACTGCCTCACGACAGAACGCAGATTGTCCGGCAATCCTTTAAGAAAGACGGGTTTTAAAATCCTCATAACCGAACTGTTTGATGAGCTTAATCCCTTCCTCTTCATTAAAACGTGCAATCGAAGGGAGATTGACACCATTGAACGTATTATTTTTTACCATAGTATAGTGGGCCATATCACAAAAAACAAGCCTGTCCCCCGGTTTTAAGGGCTGTCTGAAAGAGTAGTCCCCAATAATATCCCCGGCAAGACAAGTAAGTCCGCCTAGTCTGTAGGTAAAAGGATATTCACCCGGCTGTCCGGCATCGATGATGTTGGGTCTGTAGGGCATTTCAAGGACGTCCGGCATGTGGCAAGCCGCCGAAGTATCCAGGATGGCAATTTTCATATCATTATCGACGATATCAAGAACTTTGGCCACAAGATACCCGGTGTTTAAGGCCACTGCCTCACCAGGTTCCAGGTAAATATCTACTCCATATTTATCCTGAAAGAAGTTTATACAGCGCACCAAGGTTTCAATATCATAATCAGGTCTGGTAATATGATGCCCTCCGCCAAGATTGAGCCATTTCATAGAACCAATGAATTTCCCAAACTTTTGATCAACAACTTGAATTGTTCGTTCAAGGGTATCAGAGTTCTGCTCACACATGGTATGAAAATGAAGTCCCTCAATCCCTTCCAGCTCTTCAGGCCGAAAATTGTTCAAGGTCACACCCAGTCTTGAAAACTGGTAACAGGGATCATAAATCGGCGTCTCTATTTCCGAATATTCCGGATTAATACGTATGCCGCAGCTAATCTTTTTGATCTTAGTATTTTTGACCTTGTCTTTAAACCGATTCCATTGGTCAAAGGAATTAAAGGTGATATGGTCACAATGAGCAAGGATCTCCTCAAATTCCTCATCAATGTAAGCTGGGGCATAGATATGAACTTCTTTTCCCATTTCTTCATGACCCAGCCTGGCTTCGAACAACGAGCTGGAGGTTACACCTTTAAGATAGCTGCCTACCAGGGGAAATACCGAATACATTGAAAACCCTTTTAAGGCAAGAAGAATTCTGCATCCCGTACGTTGTTGTACGGAATGCAGGATTTCAAGATTCCTTAAAATAAGTCGTTCATCGACCAGATAACAGGGTGTCGGCAGGGCTCTGATATCAATGTCCAAATTATACACCTCAATCAAGGAGAGTAGGCGAGAAACTTTCCTGCCACGGTAAACCACATTTATTTAAAGCTTCCATGAACGGATCAGGATCAAATTCCTCAACATTGAAGACACCAGGTTTTTTCCAAATACCTTTGAGCATTAACATGGCCCCGATCATCGCCGGTACCCCTGTTGTATAAGAAATTGCCTGGGAACCTACTTCGGCATAACATTCCTGATGATCACACACATTGTAAACATAATAGGTTTGAGGTTTTCCGTCTTTAATCCCTTGAATAATGCAGCCGATATTTGTTTTTCCTTTAGTTCTCGGGCCGAGAGATGCCGGATCGGGAAGAACAGCTTTCAGAAATTGCAAAGGAATAATCTGCTGCCCCTCAAATTCAATGGGCTCAATCGATGTCATACCAACATTTTCAAGGACACGCAAATGATTCAGATAATTGTCAGAGAAGGTCATCCAAAATCTGATCCGCTTAACTCCCTTGATATTAATAGCCAGGGACTCCAATTCCTCATGGTACATCAGATAAATACTTTTTGGTCCTATCTCCGGAAGGTCGTATATCTGCTTCATGGCCAGAGGCTCGGTTTCAACCCATGAACCATTTTCATAGTACCTTCCGTTGGCAGTGATTTCACGAATATTAATTTCCGGATTAAAGTTTGTGGCAAAGGGATATCCGTGATCACCGGCATTGGCATCAACGATGTCAATAGAATGAATCTCATCAAAATAATGCTTTTGAGCATAAGCACAGAAGACACCCGTAACCCCAGGGTCAAAACCGCTTCCTAACAAGGCGGTTATGCCTGCCTGTGCGAATTTCTCCCGATATGCCCACTGCCATTTATATTCGAACTTAGCAACATCCGGCGGTTCATAATTCGCAGTATCTAAGTAATCCACTCCCGTTGCCAAGCAAGCATCCATGATTGTCAGATCCTGATAAGGGAGGGCAAGGTTGATAACAATATCTGGCTTAAAGCTCTTAATTAAGTCAATAACCCTATCGGTATTATCGGCATCAAGCTGAGCCGTTTGAATTTTGGTGCGGCTTCCTGCCAATTGGTTTTTGATTGCCTCACATTTTTCGACAGTTCTGCTCGCTATACAAATCTCTTCAAATACATCCGGATTTTGGCAGCATTTATGAATAGCAACACTAGCAACTCCACCAGCGCCGATAATCAAAGCTTTTCCCATTTAACACCCTCCTATCACTTTACAACAATGCAAATTATACATAAACTACCCTAAATAATCAATTAAAACCCATAAAATGAGCTTTAACAATTTATTATGCTATAAATCACTCACCGCGGTAATTCGGTTCTGAAAATTAGCTTCATGTAATTATGCTCAAATTAAGGAATTTTCATTAGACAACAGACAAATAGTCTAAATTCTTGTCTCTGAATTCTACAAGCTTAAATAAACTCTAACCTGCTGCCGGTCATCGCCCAAGTGAAAGCTTTGGGGAATTCCGAAGCTAACTGAGTCAGCATACCCATTCCTGTACAGTGATTCGGTGCCAGACATTCTAAATCAAGTTCTCTCAGGTAGTCTATGGTTTGATGCACTTGATGGGGTGCAGCTGGGCCAAGATGAGTTCCGCCGATAATTGCTCTTACTTTTTGCTGACCGGTCACCCTTTTAGCATGTTCCACGATGTTTACCAGTCCCGAATGTGCGCACCCGAGTAGAATAATCAACCCTTGATCTGTCACATAGAAAAGGCTTAAATCATCCCGTATACTATCCTGAACAATCATCCCTTCTTGATGCTCAACCAATCCATCGTCAAGTTGTTCAAAGGATGTTTCCCGCGGGATTTCACCACTTAGCCAAAATCCGGGACTTAATTCCAAAGGTTCACTGTGCCAATGAAACTCAGCGCCGACACTCTCCAACTGCTTCTGACAGTGGGGCACACCGAGATATCTGTCTGCTTGTCCTTTTACTCCCCGCCCATAATGCCCTTTAAATAAATCCGGATGTGCATAGACCGGAACCCTCCCCCGATACTGAAGGAACTTAAAAAGCCCCCCGGTGTGATCATAATGGCCGTGACTCAAGATGACGCGATCAATTGAGCGCAGATCATACCCCAATACTTGCGCATTACTTACTAAATTACCTTGCTCCCCTGCATCAAATAAAATCCGCTCATCGCCAAAATCCAAGAGCATTGACAATCCCCACTCGGCTAAGAGATTTAAGGGAACTCCTACGGTGTTTTCTATTAAGATCGTTACTTTTAATTTACTCATTGACTGATCTCCTTTACAGTTTAGTCACCTTTCATTTTCAGAGCTTTACTGTTCTTAATGTCTTAACAAATTCGATAGTTAAACTCTTCATTCTGCAAGAAAATTTTAAATACCTTTATTAAATTGAAAATTTTCTCATTCCCCTCAAGAAGCCTTACCTATAATCTCCTGAGAAACACCGGTCCCCCCGTTTCACTTTAGATGGTTCACTTGAAAGGTATTTCCTGCTATAATAAGCTTGTCTCTAAAACATAGAAACTACATTACATTAACGGAGGAATACCAATGAAATTTGTTACTCAGTTAAAAGGCGAGGATACTTGGGAGGAAATAACCTTAGAAGAGTGCTTATTCAAAACAGAGACCGCTGGATTCTATATCCCTGGAACTGTGCAGAAAATGTTAGAAGATGGTTTAGCCGTAGATACCCCTTGGTCTATTTTTAAGAAGGCAGAATAGTTGTGCTTATTCTATCCGATGACCTTAATTTGAGCCCGTCTTCACATAAGACGGACTCTTTTTATGTGCCGAAGCTTGGATCAGCTATTTAATATTAGGGAAAGGTCTGTTAACATGTTTGATACACTAATCACTGGCGGCTTAATTGTGGATGGAACCGGGAACACACCTCGTCAGAGTGACGTTGGAATTAAAGATGGCATAATTGCGGAAATAGGAAAAGATCTGTCTACAGAAGCCCATATTGTCATAGATGCGGCCAAAAAACTGGTAACTCCTGGGTTTATCGATGTCCACAGTCATTGTGACTTGGTACCGTTTATGTCTGGTCCGGTCCGTGAAAGCAGGATTAAACAAGGAGTCACCACCGAAATAATCGGGCAATGCGGTTTGGGCTCAGCTCCGCACCTGGAGAGGATGGAAGATTGGCGCAGCTATCTTACCCCTATCTTAGGTCCAGGGCCGCTAACCTGGAATTGGCCGGATTTTTCGAGGTTTTTAAATGAGTTAAATCAAGCGGAGAAGCCTAACAACTTAGGTGTTTTAATTGGCCATGGAGCTGTTCGGGCTCAGGTTTTAGGCTTAAATAATGTTCTCCCTTCAGCAAAGGAAATCACTGCCATGAGTAGAATTGTTGAGGAGGCTATGTCTAACGGGGCTTTAGGAATATCCTACGGCTTGGCCTACTTACCGGGGATGTTTGCCCCGCAACAGGAACTCGTCGCTTTAAGTAAAGTGGTCGCTGATTATCAAGGCCTTATGATGATCCATATCCGCAGCCATTCACGCCAAGTTCGTGAGGGAATGGCCGAGGCTCTGGCCGTCGCTAAAGAATCCGGGGTCAAATTACAGATTTCTCATATGCGTTCCTACGCCAATCGGGATTTTGGTATTACAGCTGAAGAATTACTGGAGATGGTTGAACAAGCTAGAAACGAGGGTGTCGATGTAACCTTTGACGAACACCCTTATCAGGCGGGCAGTACACTGCTGTCTCAAATTCTTCCCCCTTGGGCCAAAGAGGGCGGCAGTACGGAAATCATTGCCAGATTAAAAGACCCGCAGCTCCGGGCTAAACTAAAAGAGGATCTGAGTGATCCCGGACCGAATTATCCCGGTTGGGATAACTTTGTAGGTATGGTTGGCTGGTCCAATATCATGATCAGCTCGGTTATGAAGCCCCAAAACAAATGGGCGGAAGGTCAGACAGCAACTCAGATAAGCTCGAAAACCGGCTCTGAGCAGGCTGACCTTAGCGATATCATCGATTCAATGGCCGAACTGCTGATTAGTGAGGATTGTCGTTGTTCTATGGTTATACAGAATCTTTTTGCTGAAGAAGATATTATTACCTTGCTTAAGCACCCCCTATGTCAAATTGGTTCGGATGGTATTCCGACCGGCAAGCCCCATCCCCGTTTATACGGCACCTATCCTAAGTTCTTGGGGGAATATGTCCGTGCTAAGAATGCTTTGACCTGGTCAGAAGGTATTAAACGAATTACCGGAGATCCGGCCCAAAGGTTAAACTTAGCCAAGCGGGGATATCTGAAAAATGGCTATCTGGCCGATTTAGTGATATTTGATCCTGAAAAAATCGCTGCCCCGGAAGATTACAATAATCCTGCCCAGGCCCCCTTGGGAATCGATTATACTTTGGTCAACGGTCAAATCGCCGTTGCCGGCGGCAAGGTTCTCCAAACGAATGCCGGTCGGCTTTATGCTCCTCCCCTTTACCGGGCTTAAAAATCATCGATTAGTAATCGATAGTGGCATCTGGACTCACAATTCGAAGTTGAGGAGTTGCATTCGTAATCCACTATTTCTCCTGCTTGGGAAGAGCCATCCTCTGCTGCTCTGCGGTAAATCTTCAGCCTTACAATTTTACTGACAATTGAACAAGTTTCTTGCCTTTCTTCGACATTCAGTTCCAAGATTATGCCCCCCATTAAGTTCAAAGGATTAGAGTTTCCCTTATTATACTTGAGTATTGCATTAAAGTACCATTTGCTTGAATAACTCATATAATACACAAAAATCTCTAATCTGACAGAATTAATTAGGTAAAGATGTATTGTCATGAGAAAAAATTTGTTTGAGGAAGGGTGCTAAATTATGCACAAGGAAGACTATCCGGAGTCACTTCATGATGCACTGGCTGGTGAAGATGACATTGAAGAAATTTTAGTTTTTTATAAAGATGAAGAAGAATTAGAACTTAAGTCATCCGAAGACGCAGGGGACGACAAAAATTATGTCGTCGAAGATGATGACCAGGAGGCTAATGCCATTTCAATTGAAACAGCCGTTAATACCGACGACAACAACAATATTGACACCGTTTCCATTATCACCAAAGAGACTGGCGTATTTGTAAGAAAAGTAAAAGAAACCAGTACTATATCTCAGATGCTGCATTTCCCGTCGGGACGAAAAATTAATATCATTAATCCAAAATAATGTACCAATTCAATTTATAATGCACGGGTCAATAATTAAGAGGATATCTCATATTCAGAGACATCCTCTCCTTGTTTTTAGAGCGTGCTGCAGGCAAGTTTATCTAGCTATAGTCGGGGTCTTCTACCGCAAGTATATCTAATAGGAAAAGAAACAGTGGTATTCCAAACAATAAGCCCCATACCCCCATAAAATGCTCCGCAAATAGCAAAACTACAAATGTAAAAAACACAGGTAATTTCGTTTTAATGGACATAAGCTTGGGGTTTAAAAAATAGGCTTCAATTGCGTGCAATACAGCAATCATTCCCAAAACATATAGTATCTTCATGACTCCGCCTAACTTAAATGCTATGATTGATAAGGGGATTAACGAGATCATAACACCGGCTACTGGGATTAAGCCAAGAATGAAAATCATAAATCCTAACCCTATAACCTGGTGAAACCCCATCAAGCTTAAAAATAGGGCTGATAAAATAGAATTAATAAATGAAATTAAAATTTGGGTTTCCATAACCTTAGCAAAGGAGTTAACGAAATCTTTCCCGAGTTTTTTGTAGTAAATATAAATAAAACTAACCTTACTATGTTCAAACTTATTTAGAAACTTCACGGTCTTATCTTTTTCTAAAATAAGGAATAGACTTAGTATCAAAGCTATAAATATATTTAAACTAAACTTCCAGATATTCGTAACTGAATGGATCAGATAAGTACCACCTTCAACAACATAGGATTGAATGCTTGTACTGATAGCTTCTCTGATTTGCGGGTTAATTGCATCTTCATAATTATTAATATCGAAATTACTTAGTTGAGTCCCAATAAACATTAACTGCTTTGTTAAGACAGGAATGTATTTATATAGAAAAAATACAATACCCGAGGCTAGGAAGGTAAATATTACGATAGTTATTCCACTTCGGTTGATAGGAATTAACTTAACAATTTGTAAAAAGATATAATTTTGAATGCCATATAAGATAAACGAAAACATAAACGTAAGCAGCAGTAAATTCATCATAGGTTTAATGCCTATTATTATCCCCATTAAGAGTAATAACGAAAGGCCCTTCTTAAACAAACTGCTTTCAAAGAAATGTTTTAACTTCATTAGAGCTTAATGCCTCCTGAATTGTCCTAAAAAATCACTTTATATACTATTATCTTACATAATACCATGTTACATCAACAGTATAAAGGGCAACTCCCTCTAGACCTATTCTTTCCAAAATAATAGGCCACTGCATTGAGTGGCCAATGGATAATTCTGAGATAGGCTAAATGAAGTTTCCTCCGTCAACCACTATGGTTTGTCCAGTCACAAACCCTGCATGATTTATGATTGAATAGACTACTTCCGCGATATCCTCAGGCCGGGCAATCCTTCCTAAGGGTGTGCCGGCAGCAAGATGGGCGATATGGTCTTCCTTCCCCTCAACCCAGCGGGTTTGCACAATTCCCGGGGCAACGGCATTAACTCTCACCTCAGGAGCCAAAACCCGGGCCAGGGATTTAGTAACACTGGTAGCCGCCGCTTTAGAAGCAGAGTACGCAATTGAACTGCCTAACCCAGTAAGCCCTGCTATGGATGTGATATTAACGATGCACCCTCTGCTTTTCCTAAGCTCAGAAGAAGCCGCCCGGCAACAGAAAAACATTCCCTTAACATTAACTCCGAAAATATCATCCCAATACTCATCTTTCATGCCCTCAAGATCTGAATGCTCCACAAAATGAGTCATCCCTGCATTGTTGACCAGGATATCCAGGGTTTCAAAATCGGCCGTTACTTGACTAACCATTGCTTTAACCTCAGCATCCTTAGATACATCTGCTTTATAGGTCAAACAACGGACCCCTAAGTTCTTGACCTCTTGGCAGGTCTGTAAGGCGTCTTCTTCTGAACGGGAAAAATTAAGAGCAATATTAACTCCCGACTTAGCCAGTAATAAGGCTATAGCTTTTCCGATACCGGTCCCTCCCCCGGTAATCAATGCCGTTTTATTGTTCAACATTTAAATATCCTCCTCATCTAAACATTGTCACTTGACCTTAATGCTTTCTAGTATAACTCACAGGATAATCCGGGACAATACTTGCCCAAGTTCACCAGCAGATTCTGAATTATGTAAACATCCAAGAGCAGATTCAGGCAATTGGATAACGATTAAATCACGTTAAGAATAAGGCCAATCGAAATCTCTATAATTTGCCTCTATTACTAGCAATAACTCTTGATATTTATCCAATACTTCATCTAATGCTTGACTTGCAGCTATGACTTCAGGATCTGTGTAAGCCCGTCCTTCTTTCACTTTGATCAATTTTGAGCGCAATTCTTCAATTTGCTTGATTAAGTCCTCGATCGTCTCAGACACTTTTTTCCTCCATTTAAGTTCTTTTCCACAAGTTAATATTATACACTAAACAATATGTGGAAATCTATTAAATCGAAAAATATTTGGGACTATTTAGTATATCCCAAATAGTCCCAAATAAATCAAGTATAAAATTTAGTTAAAGCCCTCCATTTGAATTGCAAATTGATCACACCTGATTACTTCAATAAATATGGGGACGAGCTGGGGATCAAATTGAACCCCTTTATTTTTGTTTAATTCCTGAAAGGCTTGCTCTTGAGTCATGGCTTTCCGGTAGGGGCGATTGCTGGTCATTGCATCGTAAGCATCAGCTATGGCTAATATACGGCACTCTAAAGGGATTTTATCTGCTTTGAGTCCCAAGGGATAGCCCTGGCCGTTCCACCATTCATGATGCCTCAGGATAAAATCAGCGATAGGTATCAGGTCGGGGGCGGACTGAGCAATTCTATGTCCGATCTCACTATGCCGCTGCATTTCTTTAAATTCTTCCTCATTAAGACGTCCCGGTTTGAAAAGAATGCGATCAGGGATGCCTACTTTTCCAATGTCATGGAATTGGGCCAGAAGTCTTAAATCTGAGAGAGTCCGCTCCGACAACGCCAACGCTTGACCTAAAGAGATGACCAGATCCTGCAGCCGGTCTGCATGTCCTTCTGTAATAAAATCTCTGGCCTCAAGGGCTTTCATCATGGCCTGAACTAAAGCGCTGCGGGTACTTTTACTGCGATGTAATTTTTCACGGTACATACCATCATCCGCTTCTCTGAACACCTCTCCCACATCCACATTCATCCTCCCACTCACGGCAAAACCCATGGATAAGCTGAGAGGAAACTCCTCGTTTTCGGAGTTATACCTTTCAACAGCCATTCGAATTCTATGGCAGGCCTGTTCAACGACCGTTAATTCACTATTCGGCAAAATGATGGCAAACTCATCTCCGCCTATTCTAAAAACAAGGTCCTCTTCCCGAAAACACTTCTTAATAAGACCTGCCGTCAGCCAAAGCAATTTGTCGCCGGTGGTATGTCCCAGTGTATCATTGACCAGTTTCAGTCCGTCGACGTCACAAACAATCATCCCAACCGGAGCGAAATCATCCCCTTTGAGGAAACGCATTTTTTCTTCAAAATAAGTGCGGTTATACAGCTCAGTTAAGACATCATGGAAACTAAGATGGACGAGCTTCTCCTGAAATTGTTTACGCTCGGTAATATCTTCGCCAATGCTGGCAATACCAGAGACATTACCCTCAGCATCAAATAAGAGGGTATGATTCCAATGAACAAACCGACTGTTTCCATCTTTCGTTCGAACAGGGTAGATATTATGGACAGCAATCTTTTTACTGTTTAATACCTCCTTAAACCAAGCATAGGCCTCTAAGCGATATTTCGGCGGAACGAAAACCTCAAAAAAGTCATGTCCAACCACTTCGTCCCTTTGCAAGCCGGTTAACCCCAATATGAAGTCATTACAAAAACTGATCCGTCCATCCTTATCTATTATCCCTGTGATAAGTTTTACGTTCTCGAGCATGGAGCGCAACCGACGTTCCGATTCTCTAAGCAGTGCTTCCTTAGATTGCAGTTTCTCATAATTAGCCCTTAGTTCTTCCTCAACTGCCGCAAGTTCTTCGTAACTGCTTTCTAAATCTTCCTGAATCATCATTTTCCTAATGATTTCTTCTTTTAGATTAGTTTTAGAACGTTCTAAGTCCCGGAAACTATCTTTAAGTGCAGCTGCCATCCTCTGGAAATTATCGGCAAGCGAATTAATTTCGATAACCGGACTTTCCAGTTGATAGGTATCCACCCGTTCATTGATGTTATCATTAAGTTCCGTAGTAAACTTCGCTAATTTAGTAAGTGGAACTACAAGCCAACGCTTGACTAAAACCACTAAAATAAGAGCAAAAAAGATTGTGATAGCAATAAAGTAAATAGGGAGGTAGTACAACTGATTCATGACGTAAGTTGCCGGAACAGTTACTCCCAATGACCATTCCAGGCCTGGCACCGGAGCATAGGCCAGATATTTATCTCCATCTTGAAATGTATTCCGGGTAACTCCGGTTTCTCCGCTGATCATTTTTTTAATGGTTTCTATATAGTCCGATGAATCCCGATTATGCATCAGCCCATTGTAACTCATGATATAATCCTCTTTGGGGTGAATAATCATCAATCCATCTCTCTGAACAATAAACGCGTTGCCTATCTCTCCAACTCCTTTGGTTGAAACGAGATGGATCAAGTCAGACAAATCAATGCTCCCGCCAAAAAGGCCAACGACTTTATTATCCTTCTTAACAGGAGCAGCTATTACAATGCTGTATTTGCCGGTTCCATAGGAAAATAAGGGATCAGAGATCACTGAAACGCCGGCAGCCATAACCTCTTGAAAATATTCACGCTTACTGATACTGCCTTTTTGACCGGAGTTCAGTAAGTAATTGCCCTCACTGTCGGCATAGAAAAATTCTTGAAAAGAGCTTTTACGCTGCTGCAGTTCCTCATTCATATAGGAAAGGATCAAGTCTGTGTCTTCCGTTTCCATTAAGGGTGTATTAGCCATAATCTCAACGCTTGTTTTATGAGCATCCAACCACAAGCCCACTTCAGAACTTGAAGAGAGGGTCAGCGAGGAAATATGCGCTTCCAGATTAGTTATCAGGAGCTCTCTTGTCTGAAAAAAGGCCAGAAAGGCTAACCCTCCTAAACCGAAGGTCAAAGCTAATATCATTAGAGCTGTTATATGTATCTTAAACTGCTTCATTTTTCCTCCATGGCATCTTAATTCAACTATAAATTAGTAAAATTCTCTGCCCAAATCAAATCTCCTCTTTAAAAACAATCTAACCAAGGATAATTTTTTATTGTATCTGTTTGTTTACAAAATATGATAAAGTGTTAGTTGAAGAAACACTAACTCAGGAGGCAATTCATGACAGAACCAGTATTAATCGACCTTATCCAAACCATCCTTTTAGTCATTGGGATTATCCTGCTTATCATCTTAATGATCCGCTCATTCCGCAATCCTTATTTCAAGTTCGAAAGTAAGTTCGATTCCTTAGAAAAGAGTCTGGAACGCAACGAACGGCGTGTTAATGGAGAAATCGCTAAAAACCGGGAGGAAGCAAGTACTAACTCAAGACAAGTCCGCGAGGAATTAAATCAATCAGTCTGTTCCTTTAACGATTCTGTGCTGGCACGTATGACAGAAATCGCCGGCCTTCAACGCAACCAATTAGACATTTTCGCTGTTCAGTTAAGCTCCCTTACCAAAACCAATGATCTAAAATTAGAACATATGCGCAAGACGGTAGAAGAACGTCTTCTCCTGCTCCAACAGGATAACGGCCGGAAATTAGACCAGATGCGGGCAACCGTAGATGAGAAACTCAGCTCCACTCTTGAACAACGTTTAGGAGAATCCTTTAAACTGGTCAGTGAGCGGTTAGAGGCGGTACACAAAGGGCTGGGGGAAATGCAAACCCTGGCTTCCGGTGTCGGAGACCTGAAGAAGGTTCTGACCAATGTTAAAACCCGTGGGATATGGGGCGAAATTCAGCTTGGCAGCCTGCTTGAGCAGATTCTTACTCCTGACCAGTATTCCTCTAATGTTGTGACTAAAGCAGGGAGTAATGACCGGGTGGAATACGCCATCAGGCTCCCGGCCCGGGATGGCCGGGACAATATTATCTGGCTTCCGATTGATGCCAAATTCCCCATTGAAGATTATGAACGGTTAATCGCGGCACAAGATCAAGCTGATCTCTTACTCATTGAAGAGCTCGGTAAATCTCTGGAAAACCGGATAAAGTCCGAGGGAAAAACTATCAGAGACAAATATATTGATCCCCCGCATACCACAGATTTTGGTATCTTATTTTTACCTGTTGAAGGTTTGTATGCCGAGGTGCTGCGCAGACCAGGCCTTTGTGAACGTCTCCAGCGTGAATGTAAAGTTATCATTACAGGTCCCACCACATTGGCCGCCCTCTTAAACAGCTTGCAAATGGGCTTCAAAACATTGGCTATAGAGAAACGCTCCAGCGAAGTATGGAACTTACTGGGGGCCGTAAAAACCGAATTCGGCAAATTTGTAGAGATTCTGGAAAAAACTCAGAAGAAACTTCAAGAAGCAAGCAACACCATTGATACAGCCACAAAAAAGAGCCGAACCATTGCCCGCAAGCTTAAGGATGTGCAGACCCTCCCCGCTAACGAAGCGGAATTAATGCTTGAGCAGGAGGCAGATTTTCAGAAATAACCAATAAGCAAGCCTGGATACTTCAAGGAGCTGATCTCTTCTCTTACCAGGAAGAAATCAGCTCCTTGTCCTGTTCGTTTAGCCAATCGTGAATCACACGTCTTCAAGTGGCGGCCTTTGTACTGTATTATCCCACAGTTTGCGATAGAATCCTTCTAGTTGAAGCAGTTCATTATGCTTTCCGCGTTCCACAACCTGACCTTGATCGAGCACCAGAATTTCATTCATTTTCTCCATTCCGGAAAGCCGGTGAGTTATGATCAGCGTGGTGCGCCCTTCCATGAGTTGATAAACCTCTTCCATAACCGCTCGTTCTGTGATGGGATCAAGTCCTTCCACAGCTTCATCCAAAATCAGGACAGGAGCATTTTTTAACAGGACTCTGGCAATGGCTAACCGCTGTCTCTGCCCTCCGGATAGCTTAAACCCTCCTTCCCCAACGAAGCTATCATATCCTTTAGGCAGGGACAGGATAAAATCATGAAGATTAGCCTTTTGGGCGGCCTGGATCAGTTCCTCTTCCCTGGCTTCGGGGTTTGCCAAAAGAAGATTCTCCCGGATGGTTGCGTTAAATATATGGGTTCTCTGAGTCACAACTCCTATACTGTCCCTAATCCTCTGTTGGGGATAATCCCGCAGGGAATACCCTCCCCAGTCAATCTTTCCCTCATCATACTCCCAAAAACGAAGAAGCAGATTGACGACACTGGTTTTGCCCGAGCCGCTTGCTCCTACAATCGCTAAATTGCCTTGTTCAGGAATTCGAAATGACACCCGCTGCAAAGCCCAGGGTTCCCCTTCACCATACCTAAAACTGACCTCCTGAAAGGCGAGACTCATTTCCTTCGGTTCAGGAGACACGCTTTCCTGATCTGTTACGGCTGGCTGGGCCTTGATTAACTCAAGCAAGCGATCCGCGGCAGCCCGGTTTTGTTCAAGATGATGTGGAACAAGCGCTAAAGGAAACAGTGCCTCGAAGCTGCTAAAGGCTCCAAGAGCCAGCATTCCTAAATTAACTCCACTCAATTTTCCCTGTTCTACGAGTACTATCCCTAAAACAAGAATTAGCCACATGCTGAGATTGGCAAGCATACCCGTCAAAGAGGAGGACAGCGCCGATAGCCGGGCGATTCGTCGCTGCTGATGGGCTAGCTTCTCATTCGTCCGCTCGATTTTATTCAACTGAGTACGAGCCTGACCATAGGCTAACAGCTCTGTAATTCCCAAAAGGCTATCAGCAATCTGAGTATTCAGCTCTGCTTTTAGAGAGACTAACCGACGCCCTGCCCCTTGGCTCAAAGATCGAATGATCCAGGGTATCCCCAACCCTGCCAATAAAAAACCGGCAGCCAGAATTACGGAAAATCTCAGATCATAATTAGCCAGAAACAGCCCATAACCACAAAGAACCAATAGAGCAGCCATGGGAGGCATTATAACTCTTAAGAAGAAGTTCTGCTGAATTTCCACATCCGCTACAATCCGGCTAAACAGATCCCCACTTTGTAAGTTAAATAAACGGGCCGGGGCCAGAGGCTCTAACCCTTCATAAAATTTCACGCGGATTTGGCTTAAAACCCGAAAGGTTACATCATGGGACACATAGCGCTCAAAGTAACGAAAGACTGCCCGGGAGAGTCCAAAGAAACGGACTCCAACGATGGTTACCATTAAGTCAAGGATTGGCGGGTGCAGGGCAGCACGAGCTAAAAGATAGGCTGACGCAGTCATCAGGCCGATATGACTTGTAATTGTCAGAGTACTTAGGATTAAAGCCAGTAGAATGCGCCGCCAGTATGGCCGCATCAAGTGAATTAACCATGTCATACTCTTCATTGTGATTCCCCTCGATAATTGTTCAGCAGTTGATAATAGAGCCCCTGCATTTTCAGCAATTCCTCATGACTGCCCTCTTCCGCAATCTGCCCTTGATCTATTACCAGGATGCGGTCTGCCTGATAAATTGTTTCCAGACGGTGGGCAATAATTATGGCGGTCCTCTCCTGCAGAAGGCGCTTCAAAGCCTTTTGCACTAAGTACTCACTTTCTAAGTCCAAATTTGAAGTCGCTTCATCTAGAATAAGCAGTGGGGCATCTTTCAAAAAAGCTCTGGCCAGCGCAATCCTTTGGGCCTGTCCGCCGCTTAAGCGGGCACCCCCTTCTCCAAGGAAGGTTCGGTAGGCGTCGGGAAGTGTCAAAATAAACTCGTTTGCCAAAGCGTCTTGGGCAGCTCTTACCACCTCTTCAAACCTTGCGGCAGGCCGGCCGATGAGAATGTTTTCCGCTATGCTGCCCGTAAAAAGATGTGGATTCTGAGGGACGTAGGCGATCTGCTCCCTCCATTTTTCTGCGGAAATCGTGTTGAGCGAAGCTCCATTAACCAATACCTGCCCTGCGGAAGGTTTCATAAAACGAAGTAATAGTTGGGCAATCGATGTTTTACCCCCTCCGCTGGGACCAACGAGAGCAATTTTTTCTCCTCTGTTTATGGATAGATTAATCTCTTTTAAGGCGGGAAGCTCTCCCTCCCGGTAAGTCAAGCTAACTTGCTGGAAACAGATCTGAAAATCTGAGGATAACACTTTATTGTGATCATTGCCGTCCAGCTCGTTGACCAGCGGCAAGTCTAAAATTACAAAAATACGAGCGGCGGCATTTACCCCCGACAAACCGGCGTGAAAATTCAAACCCAGAGTCCTTAAGGGAGTATAGAATTCAGGGGCAAGAAGTAACAGGAACAATCCCGTGTCGTAGGTGATGGTTCCGTTGACCAGTCTAAGTCCTATAGCAACGGCAACTAGGGCAGTACTGATCGTCGCCAGAAACTCTAACATCAGAGCCGATAAAAAGGCTATCCGCAGCACACTTAGGGTTGATTTTCGAAACGAATCGCTGACTCTCTCTATCACCTGTGCCTGAGCTTTTGACTTGCCGAACACTTTAAGGGTCGTCAATCCTTGTAAAACATCTAAGAAATGGGCACTCATCCAGCTTAACTGCCGCCACTGCTGAAGGGATTTCTTTTCCGCCAGCTTTCCTATCAGAATCATGAATATGGGAATCAGCGGACCTGTTAGAAGAAGAATTAATCCGGATTCCCAGTCCCGGGGAAACACAAATCCTAAGATTAATAGAGGTATCCCTGTGGCCAGTACCAGCTGGGGAAGGTACTTGGAAAAGTAATTCTCCAGGGATTCTATTCCTTCCACAGCGGTTGTGATTAATTCCCCCGCTCTTTCTGCGCGGGCATACAACGGTCCTAAAGCAAGGATATGGTTCATTAAGCGTTTCCGTAAATTCGTTTTGATGTAAGAAGCTGATTCATGGGCACATATCTCACTGAACCATTGCAAGACGGCACGTAGGCCGATAATACCGAGAATCATGAACAGGGGACTCCAGACTGCTTTAAGGGTACTCCCCTCTAAGAAGACCATGGCAACGACACGAGAGAAAAACCAGGCTTGAGCGACTGCTAATAAAGCGATCCCTATGCCGAGCCCAACTGTGAGGAATAGAAGTCTCCGAACAGGTCTCCCCTCACGAACTAAACGCTTATTAAACATATTGCCATCTCCTGGTTCAAGTTGGGGGCGGTTCTGGGTAGAGGGCCGTTTTAAGAATGAAAATGGGGTCGCCCGGGTCGGGCAGCTTCGCCCACATCCGTGCAAGATTAGTTAATTCGTGCGAAGACAGTGTCTTCGTACCGCAGCATTCCGAGGCTGGCCCACTCGCCGGTGCGGGACTTCGCCAAACCTCTGGGTAATACCTGATGTGAACCCGTGGCTCCGTATCCCCGCATCGTCTTGTGGGCTTTTACCGCCTCTCCATGCAATGGGTTCGCTTCTGTGGACGAATCTGCCCTGCTTGCGGGTCTGGGGATTCTTCTGCGTGTCTTTAGGGGCTATAATTTTTCAGAATAGCCTCCCATGCTGCTGCCGCAGCACCATCAGAAGATGAAAAAGATTCCACGAAGCCTTACCAGCCTCCCCCCAAAGTTCTGCTTATATTCCCAACAAACTGGCTGAAGGAGCGCTTGTCTGCTAAGCGGATGCGTCAGTGGAGCCGCGCTAAGGCGAGCGCAGACGGTTCGCGTCCCCGTAGCGCGCCGCAGGTTCACATGCGACGGAACACGATGTTCCTAGTGCCGCATGCGCCATGGATGGCATAGCATGCGGCCAGAAATACCCAGAGGTTCGGACGCGCTCGCGAACCGTCCAGCGAGCCAGCGGCGGAACTCGCAGACGCGTGCAGACCGAAGACACCGTCTTCGCACGGGTTAACACGGCTGAAAAGCGCTCCGCCCCAGAGCCAGACAGTAGAACCGACCTCCTGTCTAACCCCAGGAGGCTTTTTTCATAGTAACCTAAAGGGCAAGAAAATCTTGCCCTTCTTAATTCTATATAAGATCGTCTTAATAGTGAAGGTTTTTTTCAGTGATGCGTTTGCGAAAGACCCAGTACGTCCAGCCTTGATACAGGAGCACAATGGGGACCATGATCAGCGCAATAATCGTCATAATCTTTAAGGTGTACGGGCTGGATGAGGCGTTATATATGGTTAGACTCCAGTTTATATTCAGACTTGAAACTATTACGCGAGGGAAAAGCCCCCAGAATACGGATACTGTAAACAGCAGAATGGTTAAACCATTCATTACGAATGCCCAGCCGGCTTTGCGTGAACGGATCAAAAATAAGGCCAGGATAAGGGCTGCTCCGGAGCTCACTAAAGTGATACTCGCTCCAAGGCTAGAGAAGAGATCCGTCTGAAAATAGGTTAGAACTGCTAATAATAAGACGACTGGAATAGCGATTAAGCCAATGCCTTGCGCTGCTTTAGACGCACGCTCAGCCATTTCACCTGTGGTCTTTAGGCTGAGGAATAAGGAGCCATGAAACATGAAAACAAACAGTGTGGTTAGACCACCCACAAGTGTATATGGGGAAAGGAGGTCAAAAAAGGTTCCCGCATATTGCATATTTGCATCAATCGGTACTCCTCTGATTAAATTTGTCACAGCAACTCCCCAGAGCAGAGCTGAAACGAAGCTTCCTATGAAGATTGCACGATCCCAATTTTTTCGCCAGAGAGGACTGGAATCACTGCTGCGAAATTCAAACGCAACCCCACGAATAATTAATGATACTAACACCAAAAACAAGGCTAGAAAAAACCCGCTGAACAAGGTGGAGTACCAATTGGGAAAGGCCGCAAACATAGCTCCGCCGGCTGTAAGCAGCCAAACTTCATTACCATCCCAATGGGGTCCGATTGTATTAATAATAATACGACGTTCTTGATCGTTCTTGCCTAGAAAAGGAAGCAATATGCCTACCCCAAAATCAAACCCTTCTAAGAAAAAGAACCCAATAAACAAGACTGTAATGAGTATGAACCAGAGGATGTTTAAGTCCATAATGACGCCCCCTTAACTTCGCTATTCAGGTGTTCATCCCTGTCAGCCTCTTCCGGACCCTTCTTAATATACTTAGCCATGAGGTAAATATCCACGACCGCTAAGCAAGCATAAACCAGCAGGAATCCAAGAAAAGCGATGAGCATATAAAGGGCCGGAACAGAGGTTGATACACCGGCCTCTACTGTTTGTAACCCGTAGACAATCCAAGGCTGGCGTCCTACTTCTGCCAAAAACCACCCTGCAATATTGGCAATATAGGGCACCGGAATCGTCCAGAGCATAAGTTTCAGGAACCAAGTCTTTTGTTCTAAGTTTTTGGATTTAAAGAAGTAAAGTCCCAGCATAGCCATCAGAACCAACCAAATTCCTGCCGTCAGCATAATCCTAAAACTCCAGAACAAAGAAGTTACCGGCGGAACATAGTTGCCCGGTCCATAATCCTGAACTGCTTTATTCTGAAGTTCATGAATTCCTTTAACTTCCCCTGTAAAACTATTGTAGGAAAGGAAGCTTAGCAAGGCTGGAATTTTGATCTCAAAGTTGTTTTTCTGTCCTTGCTCATCAATGGAAGCAAATAAGGATAATCCGGCCGGATTTTCCGTCTCCCAATGTGCCTCGGCAGCGGCCATCTTCATGGGTTGTGATCCAACAAGGTGCATTCCTTGCAAATGCCCTACTCCAGTGACTCCTAAAATACTGATTAATCCAAAAATCAAGGCGATATGAAAGGAACGCTTGAAAAGATCCAGATGGTTCTTTTTCACCAGATGATAAGCACTAACCCCCATAACAAAAAAGCCAGCAGTCACAAAACCGCTAAGAACCGTATGGGGAAATTGATATAATACATGAGGATTGGTAATCAAAGCGAGAAAATCGGTCATCTCAGCGCGGCCATTACGCAAAATATATCCAACCGGTTCTTGCATAAACGAATTAGCAACTAAAATAAAGAACGCAGATAAGTTTGAAGCAATTGCCACAATCCAAATAGTGATTAAATGAACTTTCTTAGATAATTTATCCCATCCAAAAACCCACAGTCCTAAAAAAGTAGACTCTAAGAAGAACGCTAATAGAGCTTCAATTGCTAAGGGTGCTCCAAAGATATCCCCTACAAAACGGGAATATTCAGACCAGTTCATCCCAAATTGAAACTCTTGGACTATTCCGGTAACAACCCCCATGGCAAAATTAATAAGGAATAGCTTCCCCCAAAACTTAGTCATTTTCTTGTACATTTCATTTCCAGTCTTAACATAAAAGGTCTCCATCATAGCAACGAGGACCCCTAGTCCAAGGGTCAGCGGCACGAACAAGAAATGATAAGACGTGATCACTGCAAATTGTAATCTGGACAAAATCAGTTCAGTCATTGTTACACCTCCAATTAGTTTAATATAAGTCCCTAAACTATAAGTTCATCGATTATTTGGTACAGGCTTAATCCCCTCCTTCTCAGATATTGTTCTTTTTTGGGTGAATCACTATAGTTATATGTATTAAACTCATCTAATTTTATTTATCATTATACTAATTATAAATAAAACCGTCAATTGTAATTTCCAAAATTTTGGATAGCCTTAAATGTCTTCTCAGTTCGAACTAGTAAGATCTTTCGAAAGATAGGTATAAAAAAGCTTAGCGGGGAAGCCTCGCGAAGGCAGCCGCCTTAGTTGCATTTATGCTTAGCAAGCATATAACGCAAGTTTATACCTTATTGATAGTACGAGAAAGGGTGTCTTTCATAGAAATTTCATTTCCATAAAAGACACCCTTATCACTGCCTCATTCCAAAAAATAGTCATAATCCAAATAAAAACCAGCACAATCCGTAAGATCACTCATGAGTATCTTTAAGAACCTATCGGAATTTGTGTAAGGCTCTTATTTATATCCCGCTTCTTTAAAATAATTTTTCCGAATAACGAGATCTGCCATATCAATCCCTTTAATATGGTTCTCATATTCAGTACTATTCTCTGCCTCTCCCATGTATACTCGATTGGCTAAAACAGCAAAATCTTTCTTTGTATTGAGCAAATTTCGGCCAAACACAGTATTCGCATAACGTTCCTCATTGATTCCCATCAGATAGAGGATCGTAGGCATGGTATCAATTTGTCCCCCTATAGTCGGGATCTCTCGTCCGTTCATTCCCTTATGATAGATAATAAGCGGGATTCGTTTACTGTCATCGAGCCACCAGCTTTCTTGGGGCTGAATCGCTTTGACTTCATCATTATAGTATTTATGCACCCCTGTATGATCTCCATAGATAACAACCACCGTATTATCCAATACCCCGCTTTTATCCAGCGTATCCAAGAAACTGCCAATTTGTTCATCGGTATAACGAATACTTTGGAAGTATCCTCCAAGCTTCGTCTTATTAAAGTCTTCACTAAGCATAAGTGATCGATATCGCTCTGGCAAATCAAAGGGATTGTGGCTTGTTAAAGTCACCATAAAATCATAGAAGGGCTGCTCTTGTTCCCGGATTAGGGGCGCGATTTGTTTAAAATAGCTTCCATCACAGAGCCCCAGGCCAATCTTCTCATCCGTATTAAAACAGGAGTCGTCCATGGTCTTTTCAAAACCAATGGCCGTCAGGGCTGGCACCCAATTCCAATAAGATCCTTTATCAGGATGAATGGCTAAAGTACTATACCCATCCTCCTTCAAAAGCTTCGGCAGTGAATTATAAGTGTTGTTTGGAAATCGAAAAAAGGTAGCACCGGTACGAACAGGATAAACCGAAGTGTTGGCCATTAAATCAGCATCTGAGCTTGAGCCATTATACACTTGTTCATAAAAATTTGAAAAGTAAAAACTGTTAGCTAACAATTTATTAAGATTTGGAGTGATTTCCTGACCGTTAACTTTTTGATTTATAACAGATGTCTCGAGGGACTCGACTTGAATCATAATTAAATTCTTACCCTTGAAAATCCCTTTATACTCATTGGCCGGCAATTTCTCTTGATTTTGAGCAAGCCAATTTTTAATTTCTTCATTTTCCTCTGGAGTTAACTTCGCATCCTTACTGTCTTTAACATAGTTATAAATGTCAAAGCCATGATACCCTAGCGGAGATAGATTAGACATGGTCTGATTCGGAGACCAAGCGACTCTAAACAGCATCTCATCTCCATTACCTTTTAGGTCTATTTGAACATGCTGGTAATAAACATGCACAACTGACAGTACAAAAAGGATTAACAGAGTATAAATACTCCTTTGCGTTTTAATATAAAACTTTTTAAACTTTAAACCGATACCCAGCAACAGGATAAGATCAAGAACAAATAAAAGGTCAACCTGACGTAACATTGATATTATACTACTGAAAAGATTGTCCAGGTTGGTGGTTTGACTTAACAAATATGGAGTTACAAAGCTGCTATAACCTCGATAATACATTAGATCCACAATGAGAAGGGTGGAAAACAAACTGTTACAACTTAGCAGAAACCAAAAACGAAACCGACCCTTAAACAGAAAAGCAAAACTTAATATTATTACAATGAAAGAGACGTAAACCGCCAGAGGGGGCGAAGAACTAAAACTATAAAAAGCTTTCATGTGATTATATTGGGTCGCGTTATCGTTATTGATAAGCCCAATAAATAATATAGACTTAACTAGCATTGCCGCAACAGTGAATACAAACAGGCTGTCTTTAATCCCTAGTCCGGATAAGATTACGTGTAAACCCCGATACAAATTACGCCTGATACTGGCAAAATTACTTAACTTTCTATCAACATTTGCAAATTCATCTTCTAAGCGAGCCAAAAAACACCATTCCTTCATGTGTAATTTATTAACCATAGATTATTCGACAAAAGTTTTTCCTTTCCTTTAATTACGTGGGTTCTTCCAATAGTATTTATTGCCATTTTTCTTCCCGACGCTGTTACTTATATTAGCCAGTCGTTTGCCTTTAATAGTTTAGTTATAAAGCAAATAAAAATTAGGCACCTTTCATTGAAGGATGCCTGATTTTTCAATTGCCCTCTAAGCAGCTCCTATAACGTTTCCTTGTTTCAGATGATCTATTATGCACTATGCAAGCCGATAAGCCAAAAAAGCTAACAACGAACTCCCGTATTCGGTATACGAAAAGCACGATAGTGTCCAGTGGACAGTATCACCGAGCCACCCACCTAAAAGGTGGACTTCGTGGCGAAGGAATGAGCTTTTCGCCACACTGCGACTCATAACGCACGCTCCTGCAGTGTGGATCGAACGGGTGGAACCCCGGACCTCGATGCTTTCATTATAGTCTATCACTGATACACAGAAAGACCATCTCGTTAGAGATGATCTTTCGCTTGTTTACCTGGCGATGACCTGCTTTCCCAGGAGCTATGCTCCAAGTATCCTTGGCCCTGGAGGTCTTAACTTCCGTGTTCGGTATGGGAACGGGTGGAACCCCTCCGGCATAATCACCAGATGTCTGAGATAGCCGCTTTCTTTCGAACGCTGTTCTCTCAAAACTGCACAGAGTCGTTTATCTAGTATTGTCTTAGAATTTGAGCCACTCACCTAGTCATTCGCAATCCAGAAACCTTCCATCGTTGCCATCGTCATTTCTGACCTCTGGCTTCTGACTTCCGACCTCTGTGACTTTAGGTCAAGCCCTCGACCGATTAGTACCAGTCAGCTCCACACGTCACCGTGCTTCCACACCTGGCCTATCTACCTGATCATCCTTCAGGGGTCTTACCAGCTTTTGCTGTGGGAAATCTCATCTTGAGGCCGGTTTCGCGCTTAGATGCTTTCAGCGCTTATCCGCTCCGAATATAGCTACCCAGCTGTGCCTCTGGCGAGACAACTGGTACACCAGGGATTCGTCCATCCCGGTCCTCTCGTACTAGGGACAGATCCTCTCAAATTTCCTGCGCCTGCGACGGATAGGGACCGAACTGTCTCACGACGTTCTGAACCCAGCTCACGTACCGCTTTAATGGGCGAACAGCCCAACCCTTGGGACCTACTACAGCCCCAGGATGCGATGAGCCGACATCGAGGTGCCAAACCTCCCCGTCGATATGGACTCTTGGGGGAGATAAGCCTGTTATCCCCAGGGTAGCTTTTATCCGTTGAGCGATGGCCCTTCCACTCGGTACCACCGGATCACTAAGCCCTACTTTCGTACCTGCCCGACTTGTTGGTCTCGCAGTCAAGCTCCCTTTTGCCTTTACACTCTTCGCGCGATTTCCAACCGCGCTGAGGGAACCTTTGGGCGCCTCCGTTACTCTTTAGGAGGCGACCGCCCCAGTCAAACTGCCCACCTGATACTGTCCCCAACCCCGCTTCAGGGGCCTAGGTTAGAACTTCAGTACAAAAAGAGTGGTATCCCACCGTTGACTCCACCAAGGCTGGCGCCCTAGCTTCTCCGTCTCCCACCTATCCTGTACATTTTATACCAAAATCCAATGTCAAGCTGCAGTAAAGCTCCATGGGGTCTTTCTGTCCTGTCGCAGGTAACCCGCATCTTCACGGGTATTACAATTTCGCCGAGTCCCTCGTTGAGACAGTGTCCAGATCGTTACACCTTTCGTGCGGGTCAGAACTTACCTGACAAGGAATTTCGCTACCTTAGGACCGTTATAGTTACGGCCGCCGTTTACTGGGGCTTCAATTCAAAGCTTCGGGTTGCCCCTAACCTCTCCTCTTAACCTTCCAGCACCGGGCAGGTGTCAGCCCCTATACTTCTCCTTTCGGATTCGCAGGGACCTGTGTTTTTGTTAAACAGTCGCCTGGACCATTTCTCTGCGGCTCACTCTTCAGTGAGCGCCCCTTCTCCCGAAGTTACGGGGCTATTTTGCCGAGTTCCTTAACGAGGGTTTTCTCGCGCGCCTTAGGATTCTCACCCCATCTACCTGTGTCGGTTTACGGTACGGGCACCTGGTCACTCACTAGAGGTTTTTCTTGACAGCCTGGAGTCGGTTACTTCGCTACTTATGTTCGCTCCCCATCACGTCTCAGAGTCTCGCAGGGCGGATTTGCCTACCCTACCTCCTACTCGCTTGGGCGTGCTCGACCAACGGCACGCTTAACCTATCCTTCTGTGTCACCCCATTGCTCAGACATTTCCAGGTGGTACTGGAATTTCAGCCAGTTGTCCATCACCTACGCCTTTCGGCCTCGGCTTAGGTCCCGACTTACCCTGGGCGGACGAGCCTTCCCCAGGAAACCTTAGATTTTCGGCGGGAAGGATTCTCACCTTCCTTTTCGCATACTCATACCGGCATTCTCACTTCTATCCACTCCACCATTCCTTACAGAATGACTTCTCTGCTGATAGAACGCTCCCCTACCCCTGCGCATCAAGCGCAAGCCATAGCTTCGGTGATACACTTGAGCCCCGTTACATTTTCGGCGCAGAACCACTCGACCAGTGAGCTATTACGCACTCTTTAAATGGTGGCTGCTTCTGAGCCAACATCCTGGTTGTCTGTGCAATTCCACATCCTTTCCCACTTAGTGTATACTTTGGGACCTTAGCTGATGGTCTGGGCTGTTTCCCTTTCGACTATGAAGCTTATCCCCCACAGTCTGACTCCCAATCTAAATCCAATGGCATTCGGAGTTTGATAAGGTTCGGTAACCTGGTAAGGCCCCTAGCCTATTCAGTGCTCTACCGCCATCGCTCATCAATTGAGGCTAGCCCTAAAGCTATTTCGGGGAGAACCAGCTATCTCCGTGTTCGATTGGCATTTCACCCCTACCCACAGCTCATCCCCTGCCTTTTCAACGACAGTGAGTTCGGGCCTCCAGTGGGTTTTACCCCACCTTCACCCTGGCCATGGGTAGATCACACGGTTTCGGGTCTACAGCATGCAACTTTCGCCCTCTTCAGACTCGCTTTCGCTTCGGCTCCGGCTTCCCGCCTTAACCTCGCTGCATACCGTAACTCGCCGGTTCATTCTACAAAAGGCACGCCACTACACCAACGTGCTGTGACTGCTTGTAAGCGCACGGTTTCAGGTTCTTTTTCACTCCTCTTCCGAGGTGCTTTTCACCTTTCCCTCACGGTACTGGTTCGCTATCGGTCGCTAAGTAGTATTTAGCCTTGGGAGGTGGTCCTCCCTGCTTCCCACGGGGTTTCACGTGTCCCGCGGTACTCAGGATTCCCTCACAGTTTGGTTCCTTTTCGTTTACAGGGGTCTTACCTTCTCTGCCCGGACGTTCCAGTCCTGTTCAGCTAAGGAACCATTCTTAAAAGAGGGTCCTACAACCCCGAATCCCGAAGGATTCGGTTTGGGCTCTTCCCGTTTCGCTCGCCGCTACTCAGGGAATCGATGATTCTTTCTTTTCCTCCGGGTACTTAGATGTTTCAGTTCCCCGGGTTGTCTTCATCAACCTATGTATTCAGTTGAGGATAACCGGACATGACTCCGGTTGGGTTGCCCCATTCGGGTATCCACGGATCAAAACCTGCTTACGATTCCCCGTGGCATTTCGCTGTTAACCGCGCCCTTCTTCGACTCTTAGCGCCTAGGCATCCACCGTACGCCCTTAGTAGCTTGACCTAGTTGATCGCTACGTCTAGGTTTACTCAAAACTTGCGTTTTGATGTGAATTCTTTGACTTTACTAGTTTCTTTCTCTATGCAGTTTTCAAAGAACATGGCCGAAATTCTTTGCACCAGAGTCTAAGTTCTTTCGAACATCGGACTTCGTGCCTCGAACCTCGATAATGGTGGAGGTAAGCGGGATCGAACCGCTGACCCCCTGCTTGCAAGGCAGGTGCTCTCCCAGCTGAGCTATACCCCCATTGGTGGGCCTAGATGGATTCGAACCATCGACCTCACGATTATCAGTCGTGCGCTCTAACCAACTGAGCTACAGGCCCATTTCGATATTCGAAGTTTAGTAGATCAATTTTCGATTTTGATATGCCTTGCGGCATTTGGAATCTCTGTCTTACTACTATATTCGAACTTAATTAATTTGTGAGTTTCCATTTCACCGATCATCTCAATTCACCATCCGCGGAGCGAATTTCCATTCGAACCTCGAATATTGAGCCTCGATTACCTGGTCTCTCAAAACTAAACAACAGCTCTCTCCAATGAGTTGCCGATCCCTCGTCTTGAGTCTTTCGACTCGTATTGATCTCTCATCAAACTCAGCTTCTCAACCTTGCTCTCCGAAAGAACCGACCAATAGGATGTTCGTCTAAAGCCTAAGCTCTAAACCGTTCTCCTTAGAAAGGAGGTGATCCAGCCGCACCTTCCGATACGGCTACCTTGTTACGACTTCACCCCAATCATCGGCCCCACCTTCGACGGCTAGCTCCCTTTCGGGTTACCTCACCGGCTTCGGGTGTTGCAGACTTTCGTGGTGTGACGGGCGGTGTGTACAAGGCCCGGGAACGTATTCACCGCAGTATGCTGACCTGCGATTACTAGCGATTCCGACTTCATGCAGGCGAGTTGCAGCCTGCAATCCGAACTGAGACCGGCTTTCTCGGATTGGCTTCACCTCACGGCTTCGCTTCCGTCTGTACCGGCCATTGTAGCACGTGTGTAGCCCAAGACATAAGGGGCATGATGATTTGACGTCATCCCCACCTTCCTCCGGTTTATCACCGGCAGTCTATCTAGAGTGCTCAACCTCACTTGTTAGCAACTAAATACAGGGGTTGCGCTCGTTGCGGGACTTAACCCAACATCTCACGACACGAGCTGACGACAACCATGCACCACCTGTCTCTCTGCTCCCCGAAGGGCACCCCCATGTTTCCACGGGGTTCAGAGGATGTCAAGCCTTGGTAAGGTTCTTCGCGTTGCGTCGAATTAAACCACATGCTCCACCGCTTGTGCGGGCCCCCGTCAATTCCTTTGAGTTTCAACCTTGCGGCCGTACTCCCCAGGCGGAGTGCTTATTGTGTTAACTGCGGCACAGAAGGGGTCGATACCCTCTACACCTAGCACTCATCGTTTACGGCGTGGACTACCAGGGTATCTAATCCTGTTTGCTCCCCACGCTTTCGCGCCTCAGCGTCAGTTACAGTCCAGAAAGTCGCCTTCGCCACTGGTGTTCCTCCACATATCTACGCATTTCACCGCTACACGTGGAATTCCACTTTCCTCTCCTGTCCTCAAGATCTCCAGTTTCCGATGCACTCTCAGGGTTGAGCCCTGATCTTTCACACCAGACTTAAAAATCCGCCTACGCGCCCTTTACGCCCAATAATTCCGGACAACGCTTGCCCCCTACGTATTACCGCGGCTGCTGGCACGTAGTTAGCCGGGGCTTCCTCCTTGGGTACCGTCATGTGAAATCAATATTTTCAACCTCACCGTTCTTCCCCAAAGACAGTACTTTACAATCCGAAGACCTTCATCATACACGCGGCGTTGCTCCGTCAGACTTTCGTCCATTGCGGAAGATTCCCCACTGCTGCCTCCCGTAGGAGTCTGGGCCGTGTCTCAGTCCCAGTGTGGCCGTTCACCCTCTCAGGCCGGCTACTGATCGTCGCCTTGGTAGGCCTTTACCCCACCAACCAGCTAATCAGACGCGGGTCCATCCATAATCGATAGCATATACAGAGGCCATCTTTCCTTAAGTCGCGATGCCACGTCTTAAGATTATCCGGTATTAGCCCTCGTTTCCAAGGGTTGTCCCGGCTTTATGGGTAGGTTACCCACGCGTTACTCACCCGTCCGCCACTAAGAATTTCTCTAAGCAAGCTTATCAAAATTCTCCGTTCGACTTGCATGTGTTAGGCACGCCGCCAGCGTTCGTCCTGAGCCAGGATCAAACTCTCCAAAAAAAGTTATTTCACTTCTCACTTGAAGAAGATGATTGACTCATGATTTGTTTTGAAACTCTTGCGAGTTTCTCTCATTGGCTGTCCTTGTTGTTTAGTTTTCAAAGACCATTCATCATCCTTGCCCTCAGGGCCGGAATTACATATTAGCATTTTCAACTATCGTTGTCAATCACTAATTTATTTTCCTTTGCAGGTGACAAGTTAAACGATTTAGCTCGCTGCTCGTCAATCACTGTGTATCCCTGCGACACTCAGTTATATTACCATTTTCATTCTTAACTGTCAACTATTTTTATTTCAATTAGTTTAATAAATTTAATAGACTTAAATTTAATAGACTTAAATTTAATGGTGTCTGTATTATATCGGGGGTATCAGGGGGACAGGGTTATTGACCTTAAATTGTTGTCGATACCCCCGTCCCACCTGACGGCCTTATACTATCCCGACCGGGTAATCATTCTGCAGAACAGGGACCCATTGCTTCCCTGGTTTCATCCGCGGTTCCGCTTTAACCTTACGCATTTCAAGTTTTGTTACGGTTCCGCTGAGTTGTATGATGTTTAATATATCATCATCTTGTACATGGCTAACCCCAACAATATAACCCGTACCAACCGAATCTATCTTGCTGATGGCAATTCCTTTTCCCGCCCGGCCTTGAGGTTTGTATTCTTCGAAAGAAGTCCGTTTTATGAATCCCCGTTCGGTCACTGTCACTAAATCTCCAGGAAGATTCCCTTCCGGACCGCTTAACATCAAGGCATCCACAATCCAATCGTTTTTGCCTAATGTCATTCCCTTGACTCCATGTGATTTTCGTCCCATGGGGTTAATGTCCGTCTCCGGGAATCGAATAGATTGTCCTTTATAGGTAGCGAGAAATAATTCTCCCTGACCATCGCTAAGGAAGACTTTAACAATAACATCCTCACCCTTAAGCCCCATAGCTTCGGAAGAGCGGGCATTTGCAAAATCACTCACCGGACTCCGCATAACTTGTCCATCCTTAGTAACAAATACAAAGAAAAGCTCTTCTGTAACATCTTTTACAGGAAGGGTAGAAACTACCTTTTCCTCTGCTGGCAATGTGAATAGATTGGTCAGAGGCCCTCCTTTATCTTTATTCTTTGCTTCCGGAACTGTTTTGGCGTTAATGGTGTAGAAATCCCCTGATTGAGTGAAAAAATAAAGCGTATCCTTGTTCGTACAATTTATCCTTTCCTTTAAGGTATCTCCATCCTTAAAAGCACAAACCGGCGCGCTGTCTTTCTTCTGCTTGGTTTGGCCTGAGATCCGTTTTATAAAACCATTGGCAGTAATCATGACTTGATATAAACTTTCAGGTTCTTCAAAGGAACTTAGATCGACCTGCTCTCTCATTTCCTCGGGTAAGATGAACGTACGCCGGTCATCTCCATGCTTATCACCAATCTCCTTGAGTTCCTTTTTAATAATATCGTAAACCTTGTTCACATCTGCCAGGATACTTTCCAGATGGGCAATAAGTTTTAAGACCTCTTGATGTTCTTTTTTAATACCGTCCAATTCAAAGTTGGTTAAATTCTGCAGTTTCATATCCAAAATAGCTTGTGCTTGAATCTCAGACAGTTCAAAGCGTGTAATAAGTGAGGCCTTAGCTATTGATGGTGTTTTACTGGCACGAATTAAGGCAATCACTTCGTCGAGGTTATTAATGGCAATAACTAAACCTTCGAGGATGTGAGCTTTTAAACGGGCCTTCTCCAAATCGTATTCTGTACGTTTTGTGACAACGATTTTTCTATGTTCAATAAACGCTGCATTGATTTCTTTCAGACCAAGAACCTTCGGGGTCCCCTCAGCCGTAATCACCAGGTTAATGATACCAAAGGTTTCTTCCAATTGAGTATGCTTATACAGCAGCCGCAGAACCTGCAGCGGGTCAGCCTCTTTTCGGCAATCAACAACAAGCCTTATTCCTTCCCGGTCGGATTCATCCCTAACCTCACTGATTCCCTCGATTTTACCTGAATCAGACAGTGTATCAATCTTGGCAGCCAAGGTGGATTTATTAACTTGATAAGGAATCTCGGTAATTATGATTGAGCTTTTACCATTTTTACCTTGCTCAATCAGGGCTTTACCACGCATCGTCACTTTTCCGCGTCCTGTTTTATAAGCATTGGCAATACCCTCCGTGCCGATAATCAGTCCCCCTGTCGGGAAGTCCGGACCGCTCACCTTTTCCATGAGTTCATCGACTGTAACTTGCGGGTTATCTATTTGAAGTATTACGCCGGCTATAACTTCCCGCAAATTATGGGGCGGGATATTCGACATCATCCCCACCGCAATCCCGGACCCACCGTTCACCAAAAGGTTGGGGAACGGACTCGGAAGCACGACCGGCTCTTTAAGTCTCTGATCATAGTTTTCTTTGAAAGGAATCGTATTTTTTTCAATATCCTGAGTCATAAGCTCAGATAGATGGGTCATTCTCATTTCCGTGTAACGCATGGCGGCAGCGCTATCTCCATCAATTGAGCCAAAATTCCCCTGGCCGTCTATCATAGGATATCGTGTTGCCCAAGGCTGGGCCATACGAACTGCGGATTCATAAATTGACGAGTCTCCATGGGGATGATATTTCCCCATGCAATCCCCTACAAGCCGTGCCGACTTGCTATACGGCTTATCTGCGTGCATCCCGATTTCATCCATGGAAAATAAAATTCTGCGATGAACCGGTTTAAGCCCGTCCCTAACGTCCGGAACAGCCCTCTGTAAGATAACGTGTTTGGAATATCCTAAAAATGCCTCCGGTAAAACGTCTTCAAGCGGACGCTGAATAATGTTGTCCTCTGTCATACTCATTGGGCAGATCTCCCCCTAAAACTACATATCATCGTCCGTAAAGACGATATTCTCCATCATGAATTCCCGCCTTGGCTCAACTTGCTCACTCATCAGAATTCTCAGCTTACGCTCCGCTTCTAAAGTATCGTCGATCGTTACCTGAATCATCCGCCTATTGACCGGATTGAGAGTTGTTTCCCAAAGCTGTTCCGGGTTCATTTCACCAAGCCCTTTGTAACGCGAAACCTTAGCGGTTTTCCCCAGTTCTTTAAGTTCTTTTTTAAGCTCATCGTCATCAAAGGCATAGCGTATTATTTTGCCCCGTTCCTTCTCCACTTTATATAGAGGGGATTGGGCGATATAGACCCTTCCGTTTAAAATTAAGGGCTTCATGTATCGATAGAAAAACGTCAGCAGTAAACAGCGAATATGCGCTCCGTCAATATCTGCATCCGTCATAATACACACACGGGCATAATTGCCTTTTTCTATGTCAAATTCCTTGCCAATTCCCGAGCCAACCGCGGTGATGATGCTTCTGATTTCCTCGTTTTCCAAGACCTTGTCTATCTTAGCACGATAAGTATTGATGACCTTTCCCCGCAGAGGAAGAATGGCCTGAAAGCGCCGGTCACGTCCCATTTTAGCAGACCCACCGGCACTGTCTCCCTCGACAAGGAAAAGTTCATTACGGGATTTATCTTTCCCGCTGCAAGCCGCAAGTTTGCCGCTGAGTGCTTTGACCTCCGCATCCCGGGCTTTCTTCTTCAGTTCCTTAGCTTTTTTAGCCGCCATTCTTATCAGGCAGGTTGTTAACGCACGATTGATAACTTCTTTAGCCGTCGAAGAATTTTTCTCAAAGAATTGAGTAATCCCCTCATTGGTCAGGGACTGGACAATTCCCTCTATTTCCATGTTCGAAAGTTTTGTCTTAGTCTGACCCTCAAATTGGGGATCTTTGACTTTTAAGGCCAGCACACAGGTCAGGCCATCTTTAAGATCATCCCCAATCAGATTTTCTTCTTTCTTAAAGAGATTGTTTTTACGTCCATAATTATTGAAAACCTTGGTTAAAGCCGTACGGAAGCCAGACTCATGAGTTCCTCCCTCATCCGTAGGGATATTGTTAACATACGAATGCAGGGATTCATCATCCCCGTTATTATACTGGATAGCACATTCCACGATCACATCGTCTTTTTCCCCATAAAAATAGATAGGTTTTTTATGTACGGGTAAATAGCTGGATTCTTGGATTAAATGTTCCACAAAGCCTACAATTCCATTTTTTGAAGAAAAGGTTTCCGATTTCGGTTCCCCGCGCTGATCCGTTAAACTAATTGTCAGACCGCTGTTGAGAAAAGAGAGTTCCTTTAAACGGCTTTTAAGTGAGTCATATTTGAAAACCGTCGTTTCTTTGAAAACATGGGGATCCGGCTTAAACGTAACCGTTGTTCCTGTGCCGTTAACTTTTTTACCGACGATATGTAAATCCGACTTAAGTTTGCCTCCATCGACATACTCCACACGATAACGTTTTCCATTCCGTTTTATATCAACGGTTACATAGAGGCACAAAGCATTAACCACACTTGCGCCGACGCCATGTAATCCTCCGGAGGTTTTGTAAGTTTCTCCGCTGAATTTGCCTCCGGCATGCAAGGTTTCAAAGGCCAGCCGTACAGCGGAAATTTTCTTATCAGGATGAATATCAACGGGAATTCCACGTCCATTATCCTCGATGGTTATCGATCCATCTTTATTAAGCGTAACTGAGATGAGATCACAAAATCCTGCCCCGGCCTCATCAATGGCATTATCAATAATTTCATAGGCTAAATGATGAAGCCCCCGGCTTCCGGTTGAACCGATATACATGCCAGGACGTTTGCGGACTGCCTCCAGCCCCTCTAAAACCTGGATAGACTCTGCGTTATATTGCTTTGCTGACAAAGAACAGTTCACTCCTAACACTTTTTAACAATAAATTGACAATACGTACAATATCATCTACTTAACCCTTTTGTCTACCTAATTAGGCTTTAGCAGTATTGAAGAAAGAATCATTGCTCAGTTATGATAGTATCATAACCAAAAAAATAAGAGAACGTTTAGCCATCAATTTCTAAAACGTTCTCCTCTATCTATTTCACAATCATAACCGAACATTCCGCTTTACTTAAAATACGCTGGCTGACACTTCCCAGCATTGATCCCGCAATCGGCCCGTAACCACGATTCCCCATAACCACAAGATCAAATCCCCCGTTTTTGATCTCTTCCAAGATAGCCGCCGCCGGATGTCCTGGTTTTTGTTTCTTCTCAAGCTGAACTGTTCCGGTGTCAATCCCTGCTAAAGTCGCCGCCAGAGCCTCTCTCCCGTAAATACCGATTTCCTCCTGGGGTACGGTTACACCACTGGAAAGCGTATAGCCCAAGGCCTCGGGTGTATAGACCACATGAAGAAGGAGCATCCGGGCATCATAGTTCCCGGCTAATTCCAAGGCTATAGCAAAAGCACGTCGTGCGGCTTCGGAAGCATCGGTTGGAACTAAAATTCGTTTAAACATTAGTTACCCCCTTTTTGGTTTTTTACTCACTTATTGCAGATAAATCCTTCAACACTCCTTTCCGCCGTTTTCCGGCATTCTCCCTGGAATCCGCTCTGGATTCTTCTGTTCCTTCTCTCGATTAAAGCCAATACCTTGGATAGCGTCGGTTAGGGGACAGGTTATTGATAAGAAGCCCGATGATTACCAGTATTACGGTACCTGCCAACATGGGAGTCAAAATATAGCCTGGCTGAACCTGGGTCATGACCCCAAAAAGAGCCGTCGCCCCTCCCGGCGGGTGAGTCGTTTTGGTAAGCAGCATAATGAGAAGCGCTAGAGCCGTTCCCACAGCCGGCGACCACCATGTCAAACCGAACATCATCACTGTGATTACCGCCGCTGCTGCTGAAAGCGTGTGGCCGAGAATCACATTGCGCGGCTGGGCCATAGGGGCATCCGGAGCACCAAACACCAGTACCGCAGATGCGCCGAAGGATGCCACAACCCCTATGTCAAACTTGTTGGATAATAAAACGATGACGGTTATCCCCAATAATGTTCCGCCGATAGAAAGGAGCACATCTAAGGGCACAGGCGCCACTAGCGGTGTCGTCCTCCTGGCACCCTTCATTTTAGTTATGTACTTAAATAATAAAGATGATTCCTTAAGGCCATCGTTTGGATTTTCTAAATTCGAAGGATTCCTGACTTCCTCTGTTTCGGTCACTGCCTGCACCTCAAATTCACTCCCAACCCACTTTCATTACTTAATTATAACTCTAATCACGCTTAGAAACTGTTATCAACGTCACACTTTTTATAAGATGCCGGTGGAACGCATGGTTTTCTCCGGGGATGGCAACAAGGTTTTGTTCTTCATCTTTATTGCAACAAAAAAGAGAGAATGCCTCTCTCTCCGTAAATTCCCGTCAATATCCTCCGCCTTTGACCCAGGGGGTTGAGGGGCGCGCCGACGCGGTTAGCAAATGAGCTGTTAATCACATCTCTGTTTACTGCACCATATTTACTCTTCCGATAATAATTGAGGTTAAACTGTGTAAATTATGAGCGATCTTTAAGCATTATCATTGTTGCCGACATAGTAGCAACTAGTTTTTGCTCATCTCCAATTATAGAAAAAACCTCTCCTGAACAAAAGTTAATTGTTCTGCCTGGTTTAACTACTTTTCCCCTAGCCAGGAACATTTCTCCCTTAGCCGGAGACAGAAGATTCACCTTGAATTCGATTGATAGTACTGAAGAATCAGCCGGCATTAAACTAAACGCCGCATAGCCGCAGGCAGAATCTACAATGGTAGTGACTATTCCTGCATGAAGAAAACCATTCTGTTGGGTCAGATCATTTCTAAAGGGCATGAGAATTTCAACTTCCCCAGGAAGGACCTTTGTAAGCTCAGCGCCAATTAAGTTCATTACGGATTGTTGAGAAAAACTTGTGCGAACATTATCCTCAAAATCCGGGTTCTGTGGAATAAAGTTAGTTTTGGATTCAATCACAAAATCTCTCCTTTGCCTTTGAATTCTGATGTATGCCCCCCTCTTATAACTAAGTATATTCTATATGTTTATTATTTAAAGAGCTACTCATATCTCCGCTATGTTGATTTCAGATAACGTTCCAGCGTATATAATGGGATAAAGAGGAAATGAGAAAAAGCTATCTATAATCCTGCAATAACATACTATCTTCCCTTTGATTTAAGGATGTATAATTCATGAAACGCTTTTTCAAAGGAGTTTGCTTCATGAGTATTACATCGTTTTTAATATACTGTTTTATTGTTACATTTACACCAGGTCCTACAAATATCGTTATATTATCCACCGCACATAACTTTGGGACAAAAAAGGCAATGGAATATGCCTATGGAGCAACTATTGCTTTTGGTTTATTACTTGGTATTTCCGCTGTGTTGAATACTGTTCTTATAGCAGTAATACCAAAGATTTTAAGTATTATGCAGATAATCGGAAGCTGCTATATACTCTATCTTGCTTATCAAATATACAAAATGGATGTATCGGAGTCGGCTGAGATACAAACCGCTACTTTTCTTTCCGGTTTCCTTATGCAGTTTGTAAACCCAAAAGTCGTACTGTTCACTATGACAGTTATTCCAAGCTTTGTTATGCCGTACTATGCTGCTCCGGCCGCACTGGCAGTATTTGCTGTTGCTATAACAATTATTGGATTTTGCGCATTTGTTACATGGGTTCTCTTTGGTGTAGTGTTCAAAGAATTTTTGAAGAACTATCAAAAGACGGTTAATATGGTTATGGCATTATTTTTAGTTTATTCTGCGCTAATGGCATCTGGGGTAGTTGAGCTAATTAAGAGGTGATTTATTGTGGATAGATTTATATATAAAAAATCAACGGATGTTACTGCGTTGTCAGCAAGCTTTGCTGATTTTAAATATAAGAAGCACTCTCACAGGGAGTATGCCTTAGGTGTAACACTGCGGGGCATTCAGCAGTATATCTTAGATGGCAGTCAACAATCATCCTATCAAAATGGTGTTATGCTTTTTAATCCGGAACAGCCGCATGACGGTATGGCACACGATAAGACAGGTATTGATTATGTTATGGTATATATTGAGCCGAAACTGTTTTTAGAGATTCTTGAAAAGAAGGAGATAGTCCGCTTCTCTTCCCCGATTGTCTATAATTACAGGCTTCAGCAAAAAATATTAAACCTTTCTTGTGCAATATTAGGCGGAAAAGCTGAAGCATTGTGCAGCGAATTGCTTTTATCTCTTGCCGATAGCTTTACACAGTCCAATCTTTTGATGAGTTACAGAAAGGATAATGATCTAACCAGAAAAGCAAAGGATATGATTCATTCCAGCCTGGAAAATGTCCTAAGACTTGATGACATTTGCCGAGAACTTGATATTTCAAAATTTAAGTTTATCAGAATGTTTAAAGCCGGTACTGGAATTTCGCCATATCAATATTTTCTAAACTGCAGGGTAGAACTTGCAAAGCAGTTAATAGAAAAAAACAAAGATGTTTATTCAGCAATAGCAGAATGTGGTTTTGTTGATTTAACACATTTAAATAAGCATTTTAAAAGCATCTATGGAATAACAGCATTTGAATATATGTCCTCCCTAAGTCAGGGAGGACTAGTGTCAAGCCGGGACGGACGATAACTGTTTGCTCAGGCGAAGTTTTTGCTCTAGGTCCAGAAGAACCCAAATTGGTTGCCACAATGACGGCAACGATGATGACGCTTCAATGTCGTCCCGGAGTCGCCAAGGGCTAAGAACTTTGAAACCCTATGTGATAATTAGATGAGAGAGGGAATAAAAGGATGAATAGTGAGACTAGAACTGAATTAGCTGTTTGTGGATTGGATTGTACAAGATGCGCGGACTATGAAAATTGCGGCAAACAATTTGAAGGCGAGACCAGAGAAAGATGGCTGGAGCGAAACAATCGAATAAACGAAGTTGGCGTTGGGAATTATTATCTGGAACAAAGCAAATTACCTAGATATTAACAGCAAGTCTATTGGCAGATGTCTTTATGTCCATACTTTTAGATTAAATACTATAAATGACCGGACACCGCAGATTTTTGCCGCCGAGATCAACAGTATTAAAGACCAGGCTGAAAAAATGCTGCTTTCTAATTAATTCGATTCCTTAAATCAATGGACTCCTAGCTCCTTGGTAATAAATAATAAGCCGATGGAGCGCCCGCGTACAAGCAATGTACAGTAATTTTTTATCAAAATCACTCGCATAGTTTTCCTTATTAACATCATAAACAATCACAACATCGAATTCTAAACCTTTCGCCATATAAGATGGTATGACCACTGCACCTTTAATAACTTCCCCGCCCTGTGGTTTAATTTGGGTAATTTGCACCGATTTTTGCAACCGGCAATACACCTTTTCTGCTTCAGCTTGAGTTTTGCAGATTACAGCGATAGATTCATACCCTTGCTCTGTATACTTTGCAATTTCCTCTATGATAGCCTTATCCATCGACTCACGTGTTTCCTGGTAAAGAACCAAGGGTTCTTCGCCATGCCGTTCAATAGAACAATAATTCTGTTTGCCGCCTTCACTCAGAAGCTTCTGCGTGAAGGTGTTTATTTCATAGGTTGACCTATACCCTTTATCTAAAGACAGCTTAGCCGATTTAGGCTTATTGAATATCTCACAAATATCATCATAGACTGAACGATCCATTGTCTTTTCCATCGTCTGATGAATGTCTCCCAAGACTGTATAAGCCGCATTTTTGTACAATAGCTTAAAAACCTCATATTGCAGGGGAAAATAGTCCTGGGCTTCATCAATGACCACATGCTTGATCTCGGAAAACAGATCATTCCCTTCGATTTTTAACTTAAGATAAAGAAGCGGCGTATAATCCTCATAGTGTACTTGCCCGCTGCGAAGATTCTGTCGGGTTGAAGAAACAATTTCTTCAATATTCTCCGGCAGTTCCAGGCCATGCGCTAGTTTAACCAACAACCCAGGGCTATTGAAAAGCAGTTCATACAACTGTCCATAATCAACCAGCATAAATTTCTGAATCCGTTCCCGAAAAGCCTTGGCTTGTTTAATCGCTAATAACCGGCTGAAGGACTTTATTTCGAGTTCATGCTCCTTATGGTTTTCTACGATCTTTTCCAGGCGCTGAAGCCTCTTTTTCTGTAAGGGATGAAACGTTTCCAAGAGCTTGGATTCAATTCTTTTGAGCTGTTTTGCCATGGGAATACCCATTTCATTGTTTAGAAAACGAGTCTTTAGCTCTTGCCTGGTCGCAAGAATCTCTCCGTTATAATATATATCGTCAAAGACAATGATTCGATGGGCATAATACCATAGTAATCGGTCAAGAATTTGCTTAAATATTTTCGAGCCTTTGAAAGCAATGCTTTGATGCCTTAGATCTCCACCCGTCTTTGTCCGGGAATGTATCAAGGTTTCCAGCTGCATATCCCGGGTTTCTTCTCCAAACCTGCCTTTAAAAGCATCAAATACCAGCTCATCAAAAATGCATTGTCTCACGTTTTCTTCTCCGAGTTCAGGGAGAACACTAGAAATATACCGGCTAAAAACAGTGTTCGGAGAAATTATGATGACATCATTGGACTGCAGCTTGGAATCAAGGCCCTCATATAAGAGAAAAGCAATCCTATGCAGGGCAATGGATGTTTTGCCGCCGCCCGCTACTCCTTGGACGATTAAGAGCTCATGATCCTTATCCCTGATAATGACATCTTGTTCCTTCTGAATAGTTTCAATAATATGTTTCATTTTAGCTGAAGTATTGCGGCTTAACACTTCCTGCAGAATGTCGTCGGTAATTCTGACACTGCAATCAAAATAATATTTGAGCTCAGAATTTCGGATTAGATACTGCCTTTTCAAGGAAACATCTCCCTGACTAATTCCCGTTGGCGTGTCATACGTAGCTTTGCCTGGTTCAAATCGGTAAAACACGCTGGAAATAGGCGCACGCCAGTCATAAACGTATGCTTCCCCTGTGTTTTTATCCATTAAATTATGAAGGCCAATGTAAATTCTTTCTTTTTCACTGTAACCCTGTTCTATAAAGTCAAACCGGCCAAAGTAAGGCGAGTTTTTCATTTTGTTGAGTTTTTTAAGATGCAGCGGATTGAAGGTTGAAATTTGATTATGAACTTGGGAAAGATACAGGTTTACATCAATAAGACTCTCAAAGTCAGTTGAAACATGAACTGTATTTTCATACATTTCCTTTCTGGCGGCGATTAAATCACTCTTCTTTTCTGCTAAGCTGCACTCTTCTTTTTCTATTTCGTGGTTAATAAAAGCCAGCGTTTTCTTAAGATACTCCATTTCCTCTTGATGACTTTTTTGTTTGCTGTCCATTTGGATCACGCTCCTAAACAAATTTTAGAAAACACTTGACGTTCATATAGCCTTTATGCTATAATAAAAATAGGGATTACTAAGTTATAATGTTTGGATTATGTCTATTTTTTATTATACAATAAGGGTATTCCCGTGTAAAGTAAACTTCCTTATCTTTTAATCCATTCTTCAATAAAAACAAAATGCGTTGGTGTGAGAATTTCTATCTTCTCAACCAACGCATTCATTATTTACTCTCAAACACTTACGGTCTGAAGCGTGTTAGGGTATGCATTATTCAACGTACTCTTCCCTGGTATGATTCTAGGATAACAATATACCTTATTGTCAACCACTGTTCACCTGACGTATAGTCACTTTATTTTAAAGCTACTTCGAGTAGTTTGACTTATACCATTAAATGTTAACATCAATCTAATCTTGTAGGCCTCTCCTGAAACCAAATGTGATTTTGGTATAGTGTAGGAATAATTTTTTCCCTCATTATTAACCCAAGACTCAAGAATTACACGTTGGCCTTCTGAGTCTTCAATTTCTAATTCCATATAAGGCCTTCCACGAACATCGTTCCATTCAAACTGCCACTTTAAAGTTAGATCAGCCAACGAAAGTTCGGCATTCTTATCGGGAAAAGTAATTATTGGCTCACGCAAAATGTCATTATCCACTTTAATGATGGCCTGGGTGGCCGATAGATTAACCGGTCTAACAGTCAGCCAATGCGGATACATTCTTTCGACTCCCAGTGGAGGAGTTGCGCTCAATGCAAATGAATATTCAGCCCCACCAAGAAACTTTGAAGCAGGAATCGTGTAACTACGGACATCTCCAAGGTATGCATCTACTATTGTTTCAGAGGCTCTGGAATAACCGTCTCCTAGTCTTGTTAATTTTAAGAGATAACCTTTAGCAGTTCCTTCCCAGCGAACTGTTAGACTTTGCCTAAGGGGCAGCTGAATATTACCCACTGGGTAGAGAAGTAGGGGTCTTTCAATCGTGTAAAGCCCATCGGGTGTTTTAAAGGTTTCCCTCGTGTAGATTGGCTCGCTGTTTTCGGGCTTTGTTGCTTGAGGAACACTCGCCGCCACAGTAGCTACTTCTGAGATGGATGTAATTTGTTCCGGTTTATTGTTTTCCACTTCACTAGGATTGTTAATATTATTAGAATCAGGTTCCCCTACTGTTTTCACCATATCTCCAACTATTTCTGCTGGCTGCTCCTCAGTCTTATTATCAACTTGATTACTTTTTGCAGGTAAACAACCTGCTATCAGCAACAATAGCAAAAGGATTAACCCTGATAACTTAATTCGTTGTGTAAGCAAAACTATCTTGCTCCTTTCATACTACATTTCGCTAGCAAGAAGGCTTTTCCTTTTACTAATATATCCCAGCATGGACTTTTTTGGGGGAGCAAGCTTGCTTAAGCCTTGCTTCTGCATAAGCTCTCCATCTCTCCATTTCATCAACAGAGATCGAGTCGGCATCTTCCGATTGCTGCCGTTAATCCCATCCCTGAAGACATTCAACGTAGCCCCTTATGGTCATCAACAAAGCCAACCCGTTAGAAGTTTATTCTTTTAGCGAGCGGCGCTGATTCGCATAAAATTTGAGATTGCCTAAATAATATCTCCTGTGCAACAAAAGGTGATTTCAATCACAGATAAGTTTTTCAGGTAATATTAAACTAAAAATAACAATCGTAAGAAGAAAGAATTTACAAGGAGGTAATTAAATTGGTTAATGTAGTAAAAAACATTGAGTTTTCTAAAGCACTGAAGTTAGATGAGTTAATAAGTTACCAACCAGGGCAGGTGGTTAGCAAGACTCTGGCACAGATTCCCACAGCAAATGTAACATTGTTTTCACTTGATAAAGGCGAAGGCATCAGCACTCATACCACTTCAGGAGACGCAATTGTTCAAGTTTTAGATGGTGAGGCAGAAATTATGATTGGAAATGATCTTATAATTGTTAAAGCGGGGGAGACCGTTATTATGCCTTCCGGTATACCTCACGGACTAGAGGCCCGAAAGCGTTTTAAGATGCTCTTGACTGTTATAAAAGGACAATAGACCAACATTTTCTTTCCAAATCCTGGAATGGAAATGCTTCACGTTCTTCGAAAAACTCATCGAAATTGGCTAAATAGTTTCATATATCTATAATAAGCAACCACACAATTGCTTGTCCAGTAAAAGCAACTGTGTGGTTGCGTGTCCGGCTTTTCTGTGAAAGCCTTCTAGCTTTGCCAAACTTCCGGGTAAATCCTAGAAGTTCATCATTTGATGATAATATTTCATGGCTTCATCAATACACCCCGCAAGATGAGGTTTAAGTTCAAGCGCCTTCTTTTTTGCCCCTTCCGAATCATAGTTAGAATCAAGTAAAAAAGCATAAGTACTAACCATTTCTAAGAACTGTGAGCTTTGCAGATTGAGAGACGCGACTAAATCCTGATTTATATTTTCCTTATACTGGCAGTTTAGCTGGTTCATAAATTCTTTCCCGCGGTCAGTAATTTGATAGGTATAACCATAGCTTGATCTTATTTCATCCAGCATCCCATAGCTCACCATAAAATCTATTTCTTGCTGTAACTCAGCCGAATAAGGCCCATAGTGATGGTACTGATACTTAAACGGAAAATTAGACCCAGCGATTGAAAGCAAATGAACCATTTTCTGCAATTTTTTTCTTCCATGTATTAAATCGGCCTGATTAAAAAGCTTTAATAATAAATAAGCAGAATCAAACAACGCCATCAGCCTCCCAATAATTTCGTTTTATGTTCATCCGGCAAAAAGACACGTTCAATTAAAATATTCTTATTTCTAATCTGACTAATAATTCCTGAAATATTAGATAACTCTTTAACATTTCCCTTCTCATCAAATAAAAAAATCTGTTCTGAAGCTTCCCTTTCGGATTCTTCTTCTTTTCCTTCGCTCTTAGTTTTCTGCAGAATATAATGATCTTTATATGAACTGCTGGATGCTTGATCTCGCAATAGATAATATTTATCAGGGATCCCTAATTCTCTATAATAATTCATTGCTGTTATGTAGAAACCCAGGATATCATCTACGCTCACAGTTTTAAAGAAGTTTCTATAAATAAGTCGAGCACACAAGTCAGATAAAATTTGATCCGAATGTTTAGACCACATCCAAATATAATGCCACATTGTGTTATCAGTCAAGTTAAGATAATTATTAACGGTATCCTTAAGCGAAATGTTAGTAGGATCTTTTTCTAACTCCTTCAATATTACATGTAAATCCTCAGGTAATTCTGTTTTTTCCTCTTTCGCTAATTCAGAAGCTCTTTCAAAAATTTTATCGATAATGAGTTCGGCACTTCTGGTTGCTTTATGAAAGTAAACATTGACATACATATAGTAGCGAGCCATGACAAAATCTTCAGCAATACTAAATCCTTTGTTAAGGTCCAGCCCGACTTCAATATCATCATTAACCTCGCCAAGTCGTAAACAGTTGATCATCCATTCAAGATCAAAGCTGCCGTATCCTGCCCCAGTAAGCTTGGAATCCCTAAGTAAATAATCAATACGATCTGTATCTAATTGGCTTGAAAGTAACTTTACTACAGCCTTGGATGAATGAGTTCTTTGAATTACATCGGCAACTTCCCTTGCAAAACCGGGTTTATAATCCTCAAGGATCGAATTTATCTCCGTAGAACCTAGAATTATCTCAACAGTCCATTTCTCATGTTTAATTTTAGTGGTTTTTTCAAGGGCATGCGAAAAAGGACCGTGACCAATGTCATGTAACAACGCAGCGGTTTCTGCTAAAATTCTATTATCACTTAAATCTTCAATATATTTTTGATCGATGTCACCTTTTAAAGAAATAATCTTATCTAAAAATCTTTTCATTAAATGAGTTACACCCAAAGAATGTGTAAATCGAGAATGCTCTGCACCTGGATAAGTAAATGAAGATAATCCCAATTGCTTAATATGTCTAAGCCTTTGAAATTCCCTTGTATCAATTAGCTTCAGTAAAATTTTCTCAGAATTCTTATCAAAAAGAATAATATTATGTATTGGATCTCTAAAAGCTTTCACATAATCACCCCCACAACCTAGAAATCACTATTCCATTTCTATATTCAATTATTATTTCCTTCCGGGATATTTGTAAAATCAGCTAAAATTTGTCTTATTTTGCAAGCCAATGGTTACTCTCACCTTTACCATCGATGAAACGCCCTCTTCAACATTTTACAATCAACGCAAACATCATTCATTTACTTGTTTCGCAATACGCATATTTGTCAATACCGAACCTATGTTCTTATTATATCCTTCATCCCGTAGTTCTTCAATGATTTGTTTTTAATCCCCTCCCGCCTTAAAGTTTTAAATCCGTTTTATCACCTTTAAAATATCATCCATGTTCTTATATACCATTGGACATTCATTCAGGGTTTCTGCCATCAACACACCCTGTTACGTCCTCTATTTCGCCTGGCATTTATTATCTTTTCATAAATCAAATTAGCTAAGGGAATAATAATATTTAATTTCTGGTATCAGGAGGGGATATATTGATTAAGGATAAAATTCTAACAGGGGCACTGATTGGTTTACTAGCAGATGTACTAAAACTAATTACCAACTATATTCTTTATTCACTTGGTTATACTAAGGTTGTTTTTTGGCAAATTGTTGCTACCCTTTTTCTTCACAAGGACTACCTCTATGATACGTCCGCTTATTTCATAGGAGGGGTCGCAGATATTATCTTTACGTCTATGTTAGGAGTGATTTTTGTACATGTAATTTACCTTTGGGGTTCAAAGTACTTATGGATAAAAGGGTTAGCCTATGGGTTGGTGGTTTGGGTTAGCGTCTTTGGTCTATTAATCAGTCGGATAGCTGAAGAAAAGCTACCCCAAGATCCCAATGGTGTGGTTGTTACAATTATTGCCCATATTGTCTTTGGCCTATCTTTGGCCTACTTTACCCGGGCTTTTAAACAAGATAGAGCAATACCGGTCATAAAGTATAAGTAAAAAACCATTCAACAGGTTCATTTCATAATTCAGTTCCTTGAAGGCTTTCTCCAGGCGCTCTAGGCTTAATATACCCCCCTTTTACAAGGGGGGTCTTGAACGAAACAGTATGTGGAGCCGACATTTTATATTTCGAACCATCCCTTACGTTTAAACCAGAAGAACATGGAAAAAGCAATTAATGCCATCATTCCGAGAACTAGGAAATATCCATATTTCCATTTCAGTTCCGGCATAAAATCAAAATTCATTCCATAAATTCCAGCTATAAATGTTAAGGGAATGAAAATTGTAGTTATGACCGTCAATACCATCATATGTTTATTCATCCGGTTTGAATTTACCGATAGATAACTGTCACGCATATCAGACGTCATTTCTCTACTGGACTCAACCATATCCGAAAGTTTTAGTAAATGGTCATAAATGTCTGAAAAGTACAGCTTATGCTCTTTAAAGTCCGGGAGTCGTTCAGAATTTAGGATTCTATACAATAAGTCTCTCATGGAATAAATAATTCTTCTTAGTTTCAGCGAATCCCCTCTAATTTGAAATACTTCTTCCATTAACTTATGGACAGATTTCCTGTCCGAATTTTGATCTAACGCTTCCAGTTTATCCTCTATTATATTTACAGCAGGAAAGAACTCGTCCACTATTTGATCTAAAATTTGATAAGCCACAAACGTCGGCCCCTTATCCCAATTACACCGGTCTTTTGTAATTCGTTCCCATGCCTGATCCACTTCACTCAATTTTTCCATACTGATGGACACAATATAGTTTTGTCCAACAAATAACGATATTTCAGTCGGGCCTATAGATTCTTTTCTTAACGCATTGAGGATAAAAAAACTATACTCTTCATAGTAATCTAATTTCGGTTTGTTTAGCGAAGAAATGCAATCCTCTATGGCTAACGTGTGAAAATTAAAGTAACTGGATAGAAACGCTATTTCAGATTCAGTAGGATTGCAAAAATCAATCCAGTACCATATATAATCATGCTTGCTTAGATTATCCAGATCAAAGCATATATGTGACTCCAAGTCCTTCTCTAATCCAAACGTTCGAATCAAAATAACTCATTCCCTTTTCTTGATCTTTTGACATCGGCTACCCTCTGCTATTCTTTGGAATTTCCGCACCAGGGTCTTCAGAAGAAAGACTGCCGGTCCCTATTTTTAAAAAGACACACCTTTAATTATAAAGGATGGTTCTAATAAAGGGAGATCCGATTGTAGATCAATTTGAATATAATTGGACACATTCAAGGTTTTATCTATAAATATTTTTATTCCCCGATGTTGATACTCATTATAGAACTTTGCACTTTTAGATTTGTTACCAGCCTCTGACCTGAGACTGTTGATGAATCCCTTTCATTTGTAGTCGATTTCTTTCCTAATAATCAAATTCCCACCATTTTTTATAATAATATTTCTTGCTTTGTCCTCAACATTGAATTCCATACACTTCACCTCTTAATTCTTTACTTTGTATATTTCTTTAGAAACTTAAAAATCGCCGGCATCCCAGGTGATTCTATCCAGAACCGTTCCGCTTCCTTACTTGCCCATTCTGAATTGAGAATGATGCTCTAAATTGAATATCGGATGGAATATTTGAATCCATGAGCAACGGCCTTCAAATCAGGAAATATCTTTCAACCTGAACTTTCTTATTGCCAGGATAACCAACCCGGGGATATAGGCAAATGTATAGATCAGCATCCAGATACTTGGCGCTGTACTTGTCATTTCGCTTGCTGCCTGAAAAGGATTGGTAACCCCAATATTGGATAATGTGGATGAAAGCATTTGCCTGTAGATCAAATCAAAGGGGGAAATCAGGCTTGAAATAATTCCCCAGCTTATAAGACTTTGATTTTCCAGCATTGAGCCGAATTGCTCCACAACTCCGCCGATAAGACCCAGCATATATATTGAAACAACAACTATTCCGTTGCTCAGTGTTTTGAATGCAGCACTCCCGAAAATAGCCAGGGATAGGATTGCTAAGGGTTCCAGCGTAAAGAACAGAAGTCCTTTCAGCACATTGAGAGGTTCGAGTGTTCTGACTACCGGCAGCTGGAATAGTGCACAGATTATAATTATGGCTGCGAAGAGAAACATTGCGTAGGATACGGATAGAACTCCCAGCCCAAGATATTTCCCAAGTACATAACTGGAGCGTTTAAGAGGGCGGGTTATGATGGAATGGATCACGCCGCTTTCAATTTCTGAAGAGATGGAACCGACAGAGACCATAATGGTGAGGAAGGCCACCAGCATGCTTGAAAAGTAAAAACCATGAAAGGATACAATGGTTGAAGCTACTTCAATGGCGTTTACAGTGTTCGGTCCCCCCTGGGTGCTGAATTCATTGACGACAGAATAGGTGATTGCTCCAAAAATAATGAGATATATCAGAGTGAGGATCGCAACGAGTATGAACAATTTTTTTCTTAAAGCTTCCTTGAAGGTTGCTGCTGCTATGGCAATCACTTCTGATCACCGCCTTCGACCAGATTTATAAACACGTTTTCAAGTGAAACCTTCTTGGGCGAAAGCTCAAATAGCTTTCCGCCCCCGTTGACAATGATTGAAGCGATATGGTGTATGACAGTCCTGTCCTTAATCTCCAAATAGATCCTGTTGTTTGAGCAGGTAAGGCCGCTGTCAAAGTCTCTAAGTTTATTTAAGACATCATTGTTTACGTCTTCGGCCTGGATTTCAAGCACTAACTTGCTTTCCAGCAGCTCATCCATTTTTCCGTACTTAATTACCGACCCTTTTTTGATGATTGCCGCACTGTCACATACAGCCTCCACCTCACTGAGCAGGTGGCTGTTAAGTAAGACTGTTTTACCCCTTGACCTTAGTCCGGTCATAATCTCTCTCACTTCTTTCCTGCCTACAGGATCAAGGGCGGAAGTGGGTTCATCTAAAAAAAGCAGCTCGGGGTCGGGAAGAAGGGCACAGGCTAAACCTATACGCTGCTGCATGCCCTTGCTGTAGGTGCCTATGCGATAGGTCTCATGGCCTTTAAGCTTGACGATGTCAAGCACCTCTTCTATCTTTGCGGCAGCATTCTTTTTGTCCAATTTGTACAAGGAAGCATGAAACGACAGGAGGTCTTGTCCTGTCATCCAATCCTGGTATTTGAAGTTTTCCGGCAGGTATCCTATTTTCTTTCTTACCTCGACATCGCCCAGTGGCTTGCCAAGTACGAATGCCCCGCCGCTGGTAGGGAACAAGAGCCCTACCAGCATTTTAATAAAGGTACTTTTACCGGCCCCATTAGGACCGAGGAATCCGAAAATCTCACCTTCGCCTACGGATATTGTTATATCCCGGCAGCCGGTTTTAGTTCCATAATACTTGGTCAGGTTTTCTGTCTCTATGACCATTCTGTTACTCATTGTCATGATATTACCTCATCGACCTTGCAATAGTTAGGATTTCTTCACTGTCTGTATTTCCGGATATAGTATAGATAACACCCTTATTATACCAGATAACCGCTGAGTGAAGCTTATCTGCTGAAGTACGCTTGTAGCCTTTGGCACCGTTTATATCAACCTCTGTATTTTTTGCATCCACATCCGGGATGTAAAGGGTGGTTTTCCAGTCCTTTATAGACTTTAACTGTGCTTGCAGGTTTTGCGGAAGTATGGGCATCTCGATAACAGCATTATAGATATCATCAACATTCACACCGTCAGGAACGGTTATCTGAGGCGCCTTTGTCTGGGTAATCTCGATTGACTTGTTATCGACACGGTAATCAAAGGTTACCTGTGAAGCAAAATCTACCCTGAAGGTTTTGCCGTCAATATTGTCCGGAAGAAGCTTTGTCGCTCCATAGGACTTCATTATCTGGTTTACATTCTTCGCATTCAACGTAAAGTCGATGGATTCAGGTTCAACAATATCAACGTCTGGTATTACACGGTCAAGGGCGGATGGGAAAGCGACGATATCGGGAAGGTTCTTTACCTCTTCCGGTGAAGAAGTCCTTTTCTGTCCGCCCTGCCTCTTTATACTTCCCATTTTGTCAAGGCTTATTTCGCCCTGGCCGCTTGAAAGCTTATTCTCGATCTGCTGCAGATCTTTAAGAGATAACGTTATTCCTTTTACATTCTGAACCCTGAAAATAGATAGTGCGCTTGCAATGGCTGATTTTACGGGCTGAACAGTTACACATACGGTGACCAACGCGACTGCACACGCCGCGGCGACAAACTTCCTATACTTAATCATAGGGTTCAACACTCCTTTATTGTCCGTATTTATAGTCTGGTGGTTTAGCCCAGGTAGTGCACTGCCTGGCACCTTGCACTCTTCAAAGTGCTGCCGGTAGTTTTTGAGCTTGGTGAAAACAAAATCATCGTTTTCCTTGAGGACTGCCAGCAGGCTTTGGCATTGGTCGCAGTCAGCAAGATGAGTTTCTATTTTTTTTCGGATACCTATTTCAAGCTCACCGTCGATATAAGCTTGAAGCAGGCCATTTCCCGGACATTTCATAAGGTTTCGCCCTCCTTTAAATACAATTCCTTGAATTTTTCCTGAGCCCTTGCCAGGATCTTCCCGACAGAGGCCTTCTCTATTTTGGCTATTTCTGCAATTTCGTTGTACTTATAGCCTGAAAATTTAAGCAGAAGACAAAGCCGGTCGCGGTGATTGAGGTTGTTCAATAGTTTCCTTACCAACCTAACCTCCGAGTTCTTAATGGCTATTTCCTCGATTGATATCACATTGCTTACCATATGTCCCTCAATTACCGGCTCTTTACTCCGCCTTGTCTTCTGGTCTCTGATATAATTATAAGCAAGGTTGGTGGCCACTTTTGACAGCCAGGCTCCTGTATTGTCATGGGCCGGAGGAGAATTATAAAGCTTGATAAAGGTTTCCTGGGCTATATCCTCTGCTGCCTTAACATCGCCGGTAAGGTACGCACAATGCCTGAAAATAACCGGATAATACTTCTCATAGGAGGTATTGAAATCATCGGGAACACGTTCCTGCTCCTTTTTGAAAAATGAACTAAACAGTTTTATATTTCTCCCTCCCTTGTTGTTTACTTATTTCTTAACCGCGGTTACATGGATAATCAAACCTGCAGATTTAGTTATCTGTAGTTTAAACACATGATAACTATGTTTTGTGACATCTTTACAAAAAAATTTTATGGTTTTACCTTAAAAACTTACGCAAAAAGCTGCTAGGTAACTCCTAGCAGCTTAATGCCTCGACCTTGTATCCTTTACTGAGAAAGTTTGGCAAATTCCTTTTTCAGCGGGGTTTAAACTCACTCAGCTTGATTGCTGTCGGTATCTTCCCGTTTCACCCCTGCCCTTCTCAGGCCGGCTAAGAAATTGACCAGCCCCTCCGAACCGAGGAATATTCCCAGCCCTATGATCAATCTGGCCAACATTCCTACTGAGCCAAAGAGTATTTGAGACATGTGCATAGGTTGTTCACGGATCAGACTTGTGACTACCCCTAATAAATTCGGCAATGAACTCCCCATAAAATAAAGCCCCAGCACCGAAAAGGCGACTCTCTGAATATCCTTTGCCCCTAAACCGGAGCCTTCCGGAAGTTGGCTTTCTCCCCTAACCATTATTGCCGACAATTTATCCGAAAAAATCCATAATAAAACCCCAAAAAGAATATAGACCAAGGAGAAAATAGTATTAAGGAAAACTCCGGAAGCCATTTCTGCCGAAGGAGTAATAACAATAAACATAATGATATTGGAGAATACATTAATCCCTTGAATAATAACGCAGATACCAAGAATCTTACAGGCCAGGCTTGCTAATTCCTGCTTATTCATCCGTACACCTCCTTTTACTCCAACCAATTATCCCTCAAGACGGGAGACTTATCCTTTGTTCGAATAGTATCCCTTCTTCGAATATTACATCTTTCTCCAATCAACCGTCATTTTCCTGCAACTGGTACCGACTCCTGTGTTTTCCACTTCATTCGTACCGGCTCCTTGGTTTTCCACTCCCTTAGGCCCGGCTTTAGAGCAGCCTTGCCGGCAAACCGGCCAAATGCCGGTCCAGGCGCAAGCTACCCCTCCCGCCAAGACATAACGCCCTAACACTTCAAGAGTAGTAACACATATAGCCGCTTTTACACAAACCCTTCGCTCCCTTGAGCGACTTAGCCTCTATCCTTACCTCTTCGGAGGTGTGACCGGCTTGGCTGAAATCCAGCATTTTCTTAAGGAGCCTGACACTGGCCGCCTTTTTCTGCAAAGAGGCCTCCCGTCCGACAATTTTCAGAGACCCCACACCGATTTTCTGTAATTCAGGCAAGGCGCATAGCCCGCACATTCCCAAAGGATAACCCTTGGAACCGGACATCCCGCCAAAATTCTTGATCCCGATCCAAAGCCAGCGGCGATACTCGTCCAGGTGCTCCCCAAAGCTTTCCTGATTAACCCGGAACAGCCTCTCCCTTGGCCGCTTTGGGGCAGTGTTTTCCTCTTCCCTGATTTTAAGCGGTTTATAGACCCAAGCCGGATTGTGGCAGAAGGCCCCGCCAAAGGCATGACTGGCATGACAGTAGCCCTCTTCAAAAACACAGCCGTCATTAAGGATAAAGGCTTCATACTCCAGCTGCTCTCCGCCCTGCTCAATCATTGATTTCATGGTTTCCGGCTCAACATAGCGGGGAAAAATAATCCGTTTCACACCCAACCGGCTGAAAAAAGAGACCGCCGCGCTGTTTAAAACCGCCGCCAGGCTGCTCACATGAATGATTGATTCCGGCCGGTCCTCTTTCAACAGACGAATCAGCCCCGGATCTGCCACAATCAAGGCATCCACACCGCAATAATCCTGGGCCTGCCGGACTGTCGCAAGGATATCTGCGTAAAGTTCCGGGGCATAGCCCGGCTGATTCAGGGTAAGAAACACCTGAGCACCCGCCCCATGGGCGACGCCTGCTAACTTTCTCAATTCTTCCAGACTCTCCAGATTAGCTTTTCCCGGTTCCCGCCGGTTCAGCCAGAGCTCCTGTCCCCGGCCCTTGCGCCAGGCTCCGGGATTTAAACCACAATAGAGCTCCTCCGCCCCCAGGTTCACCAGGGTCTCCGCCTCGTATACCGAATTAACCGGGGCCAAAATCTTCATTGCACCCTCCTTTGCCGCTTTCGCCGCCTTCTGTTCTCTGCCTAGATCGGTTCCCGCTGGATTACCAGGCGCTTGATCCCTAGTTTGGCCGCCCTGTCCAAGGCTTTTTTCAGGAACTCCTTTTGCTGCCGGTAGAAAATGGTATTGCCCTTTTGCAGGATTACCCAACTCCTGCTTTTTCTCACCTGGCGGCTGGGATCGGACATCTCCAGCCAGTAATGGCGACACTTGCGGTCACAGCCCCCCGCCAAGGGCTTAAACTTCCGGTCTTCCCCGAGCCCCCAGGACTGAAGCAGACAAATCCGGCCTGTCATAATCACACCGTAGGGCAGATAAAGAGTCGTCTCATATCCCCAATCTCCCAAATCATCAGCCAGCCCTTGGGGGGGGAAGTCCAACTCGATGCTCCTGACTTTATACTGATGGAGCAACCCCCGCAGGGGGGCCCCAGCCAGACTGCAGCTGCGAAAACGGGCCAGCGCCCCCCCTTCCGGCTTGCGGCGATGGGTCAGCATTCTGGGGTCTCTCAGCAGCTTATTAAGTAAACGACCCAGGACAGGGGTTAAGGTGGGGAAATCCTCGGCCATGATCTGAAGTACGCCCCAGTCATTAACCACAACCTCTCCTTGTGGCTGCACCCGCATCAGCTGTCGGAGTAAACTCTTCACTGATTCAAGTCCCGCTTCGGTCACATAAGGCGTAACTAAGGTAAAGTTCATTCCCTGCTGCCCAGCCAAAATCAGAGCCTGATCTAATTCCTTTGCGCTGGGAAGGGCTTTTTCACAAAACTCCTGACCGAAATACATCCGGCTGAACTTAATTGGCCCAAACTCCCCTTCACAGACTTCCCTAACCTCCGCCAGAGAATCCGGGCCACTCTCCTTCATCCCCCATGGCTCCGCCAGCCACCCTAAAGCCTGCCCCCAGGGAATTGCCAGCGCCCATTCCATAATCCTCACCTCCGGTTTTCCCGGATCTCTCCGGAGCAATAATAGTCTATGCCGTGGCCGGATAGGCGTTCCAGTATACCGGGCGCAGAGCTTTGAGCTACTTTCCCATCAGAACTTCTCCCGCAACGCCTTGTGGAGAAAATCATCGATCTTCTCCTTGTAAAGGTTATGCAGCTCCGGGTTTGTTCCGGCAAACCGGGTCATTTCATAGGCTAATTCCTTAAAGGTCTTGAAGAGACTATCATATAAATAGGCGATTTTATTGGCCTCGGCCCTGCCATAGGCTTCATTCAGAGTCGCCTCCATTTGTTTAATGGCCTTATAGCCCGTTCGCTCCTTCAGCTTGTCGTAGGAGGCTTGTTTGTTTTCGATCGCCTGCTCCAACCTATTTTTCTCCAGCCTTAACTCACGGGTTTCGGCTTTCAGTCTATCCCGTTCGCCGGCCAACCGGGCGTTCTGATCCTTTTCCCTGTCCAGATCCTCACGGAGAACTGTGCTCTCCTGTTTTGCCTGATCCCGCTCGGCCACGGCCTGCTCCCTTACCTTCTGCGCCTCTTGCCGCTGCTCAACGGCCTGTTTCAGCTCCCGGGCGCTCATACTTTCCACATCCGCCTCCATCAGGAACTGAACCCGCTCTTCCTTGGGAAGTCCTAAAAGAATCATAGCTTGCGCCGTCGTCAGCTTCGGCAGCATCCGGCCCGCTTCTTCAATCCGAATCCCCTCCCCGCCTTGAGTCACCGCCTGATCCTGGGGGGACTGACCGGCTGCGGGCAGGAGAAAGTGTTCTCCGTAAGCGTCAAAGAGCTGCATGAAACGCTGGGCCGTTCTTGGGGAGTAATTGACCGATGCTTCCAGCCACTGCCCCCACTGTCCAGTGGGAAGTACGGATCGGACCTCTTTCAGCCTGCGCCCGATTTCGACGGCATGGACAAGGAAAATCTTCTCCATCTGCCGCTTTAGGGTGTTAATCTCCGAGGCAATCACCACGGGGGTCCGGTTGGCTGTCAATTCATCCATCAATCAATCCATCCTCTCCTGCGCCTGGCAAATCTTCTGTCGGTTCTACCCATAGCATATGATTCGCCCGCTGAAGGTGACAACCAGCACGGGCATGTCCCAGAACGCGACATCGTGTCGCTTTCTGGGACATGCCCGCTTTCCCCTGTTTTTTAATCAGGTGTAACCTGCTCTTTGAGCAAGGGAATAACTTTCTTAGAAAGTCTTTCTTCGAGACCAAGACTTGCTTTTAACCCCTTGAGAGAAGACCGGCCCTTGTTTATACAAGATGGCCGCGCATATTAAAAAAATAAGTATATGCGGTATACTATATCCCCAATGAGCGGTAAAACCGCTTGGAGGGCTGCCATCAGAAATTCCCTGTCCATGAAAAAGGAACCAGAGAATAATTGGCGGAATCTGTACTAAGGCAACCGTAGAAAACCCTATGTATGCAACTATTTTTCCAAAGCTGAAAAGGGATAAAAGCAGAAGGATAATACCCCAGGCTAATGAAAACATTCCCCAGGCCGCCACCTCTGCTTCTGTTGGTCCATAAGCATGAGCAACGTAAGGTATCGCTACCATAATTACGCCTATTGCTCCAATCATCTTCCAACACCTTAAACTGCTGTATTGCATTGCACTTTCCCCCTCATAATCATCCGCCTCAGGTCAACAAATATCACGGCAAAGAGATTTTTGTTAACGATAGACTTAAAGAGACACAACATGGTTGTTGGTAAGCTATCATCTATCTTTACTACTTGACAAACTATCGATTGTTTCTGTAACATGCTTCGTTTGTTCCGCCGTAAGAAGTTCTTTAACTTCACTCAGCAAATGCCTGAGTTGTAAGCAGGCATTTTTACTATCAGTTCCAACAACTGCAAATATATCGTCTATTTTGCTTTTATAGTTAGCGGGGCGGATGTCATATTTACCCATCATTTTAACTGCCTTTTTTTCATTCAGACAGTACTCTTTATTCAAAGCAAAGAGAACCTGATTGAGTGATGATACCGATCGTACAACATGGGCAGTCAAATAATAAATATCGTCTTTATCAACGCTGCTTTCTGCCAGCCATAGAGAGAATTCGGCTTCAAAGGAAAACCGGTGAATAAGCTCTTTTTGCAGTTCGTTTGGATACTGTTCGGCTAATCGCTTCATTGCAGATATATTGCTGCCTTTTTCCCATAGCACTTTACAGACAGCCAATTCACCCATGTACATGATATTGATATATGCATGAGGATGCCCGGTCTGGTAATGAGCGGTAACCATCCCCTTCCGGCCTTCCTCAATAACCCTTTCCACTCTGGCTGCATCACGCAGGATAAAATCTACGGGACAGCCATCAATGGTAAGCCAGCCACCGCCGTTAACCCATTTACCCCATCCTCCGGGCGGCGCAATAAGATTCTGACGGTGTTCATCGTCAATCAACTGCGCTGCTTTGTTCAGAGCATGGATATCTATCATCCCATTATCGTAATAGATGCCGATGTCAATATCCGAAGCCGGGGAATGCGTGCCCCTGGCTCGCGAACCGCCCAGTACAATTGCCTGAATGCCCGGTATGGTTGATAGAACAGTTACTATTTTATCCAAAATAGTTTTGATTTCGTTCATACAACTCACCTCAACTATTCTTTACATAGTGTTTTCGAAAATTCAAAAGGCATTCGATTTTCACTATCACCGGCAATGGCGATTTTTCACCTGGCAAATCTTCTGTCAGCTCTATCTATAGCCTATGATTCGCCCGCTAAACATGACAACCGGCACGGACATGTCCCAGAACGCGACAACGTGTCGCTTTCTGGGACATGCCCGCTTTCTCCTGTTTTTTAATCAAGTGTAACCTCCTACGGGCTTGATGGCAGTCCATACACCAAACGCGGGATCATACGTTCCTTTTTGAGCAAAGATTCCACCTCTCCCAGACAGGCGGCCCCCAACCTGGTATAAAACTCTTGGGCCTAGGGACTTGTAACGATCTCAAACTCCTTAATCCCTGACAGTTGGCAGGTAAACTCAAGCAAATTCAGGAGTCCCCCAACCGTTGTCTAGATAATATTAGCAATGATCACAATCAGATATGAAAAGGGAACGAGTAAAAGAACTGCCGCAAAGGTTCCCAGAGTTTTGCTCCCCACTAAGCCAATGACACATAACCTAAATTCTTCCTCCGTACATTTCCCGTCAATAACATCGTCCGTCATAATGGATAATTTGGGATCAATCAAAATCGTCATTAAAATGGTGGCAATCCCGTTCACAATCGAGGATAAGGTAACGCAGGTCATTCTCAAATCCGGTTCGATGGCACCCGCATAAATAGGAGCCAGGGACCCTACGGTAATCAGCGCAACCGCCACCACATTGGCCGCAATGATTCGCTTGGGCAGTCTGCCATAACTCAGTTGTCTGACATATTCCTTCCCCGGCACGGAAACACATTCTTTCATGTAGCGAATCCCGGCCTTAGAGAAGCTGTGTAAAATCAGTTTTGACAATGACCTGTCGGCAGAGAAAGACTCTACTCCCTTGCAGAGAATTTTTTGAAAGGTGGGAATCAGCAGGGCTCCCAAAATCGTCGCTACACCGGAAATCAGAATGATGGCATTGAAAAGGGCCAGTAAATCACCGCTTCCCGAAGTCCTTTCCACATGTTTAGTGAGAATGGGAACCTGAAACGTAACCGCAATCCTTGAGACCAGCATCAGGATATTGAAAAGAGCAAAGGATACGGCGATCTTGCCCGTCCGAATCCCCACTAAGCGGACAGAGTAAGCCAGGGTTCCTATCAGGGAGATAATAAAATTAAGTACAAAGACCAGGATAATTTGAATACTCATAACGTCTCCTTTGCCTCCAATTCTTTCTCAAGCAAAAAACAAACCTTTTCCGTCCGGGTAAATTTCATCCCACTGCTGAATCTTTTGGCCGTTCATTCCTGCGTAACATTCCTGCGTAATTCTATGCCGATACTTTCAGTCAGTAGAAACCCTTCCTCCAACACTTCCTTAAAAATAAAAGACCAACATTCTTGTCCGTTTCATGTTGATCCAAAAACCAGCTTCGTTTAGTTCCCTGTACCCTAACTCGCTTCACTGACCGGCGTTTCTCCTTCCCGGAACTTTTGCTAATTATACCCCAAATTACACTTAAATGTAAATCGCCGGCCATTGTCATCGCGAAGGTCCGGCCAACTGCCGGCGGTTCTATCCCCTGGCATCTGATCCGCCCCCTAAGTGTGACAGCCGCCACAAACATGTCCCAGAACCCGCCAACGTGTCGCATTCTGGGACATACCTTCTTTCCCCATATTTTTAAGCAAGCTGTAACCTCCGGAAAAATAAAAACCATAAATACATAGACAGGCCGAATATCCGATCTGCCAAAAAAAGGAGTTAAATTGAATGGCTATTATTGACATATATAGATTATCTATATTACTATAATATATAGATAATCTATATATGGAGGCCCGAATATGGTAATCAATAAAAGTCTTTTAACTGGAAGTACCACCATACTTATCTTAAAGCTACTTGACGAAAAAAATATGTACGGATATCAGATGATTGAAGAACTCAGAAAAAAATCAAACAATGCTTTTGAGTTAAAAGCAGGAACATTATATCCATTGCTCCACACCTTAGAGCAAAAGGATATGCTCACTTCTTACGAAGAGACCGTTGATAATGGGAGGGTACGAAAGTATTACAGTATCACAAAAAAAGGTCGTAAGCATTTGAACGAGAAAAAAGAAGAATGGGAAACATTTACTTCTGCTGTAAATGCTGTTTTGGGAGGTGCGGGTTTTGAAACCTAGTAAAATAACCGAGTATTTGGAAGTTGTGTGCCGACAGATACGTTGGAAAAAGGCTCAGGCTTCTGTTTTAGAGGAAATCGAAAACCATATAATTGATCAAAAGAACGCTTTCATTAGTGATGGACTTAATGAAGAAGAGGCAACAGACAAAGCAATTGCCGAGATGGGCGATCCCATTGTTGTCGGGGAGCAGCTTGACCGTGTACATAGGCCTGGGCTTATTGGCATGAGTATCGGCATACTTTTAGTTCTAGTTATTTTGGGAACAGCGGATATGGGCAACGGTCTATTACGAATTCTTGGGGTGGGAGACCAAATAGTGCTTGGGGTAACTATCCCCATGCTAGCAGAACTAATTTACCTAATTGGAGTGTCTGTAACCATATCTTCACTTGCAGCTATTTTTGTTCCAAAGACTATAACTAGAGTCATAATTTGGTGTCAAGGTTTTATCCTGACAGCTATTTACTTTATGGAGGTGTTTCCTCGTATTAGGTTTGCTCTGCTCTTGGTTGTTGTCAATATCATTAGCTTCCTTGTCGTATACCGAATCAGTAGAAGTGTTAAAACTGGTCTAGTATCTACTATAACGAGTTTTGTTGGACTTTTTCTATTCGTGGTAGGCACCCAAATTAATTGTTATATGTACAACAACGGAGTGAATGGCAGCTATGGAGGGTTTGAGAATGTTCCTAAAGCCTTAGCAATCATTTGTATTATGTGCTTGGTTCCTCAACTATCGATGGCAGCTTTTATATCGGCAAAAAATTCCCCCCAACCTCCAATGAGACAAATGCTTCCCTGAGAGAAATTAATCTCAGGGAAGCATTTGTTGTTATATGCCAGTTGCCGCTTCCTATCCACAGCCTATGATCCGCCCCCTAAGTGTGACAGCCGCCACAAACATGTCTCAGAACCCGCCAACGTGTCGCGTTTGGGGACATGCCGATTTCCCTATTTTTTTGACCAGGCTGTAACCTCCGGGAAAATAAAACCATAAGCTAAATGGACAGGCCGAATATCCGGTCTGTCAATAAAACAGAGGAGTTGGATTAAAAGCCGGCTTCACTACCCTTTTAGGCTATGTTATTGCTTAATCCGGTATTTCTGCCTGCTGCTATTTGGCTTATCCGGTACAGTCATTTCGATTAACCCAAGTTCCAAGGCCGGACGCAAATAGTTATTGCTAAACGTAGGACGGTGTTTGAGTCTGAGCCGATCTAAAAGCTCTTTTGCCGAAAGCGTTTCATTCCCCAAGGCCATCAACAGGCGTTCGACTTGTTCGGTGACTTGCTCGCGCACTTGTTCGGTTTGAATAAGCTCCCGCAAAGCAGCGCGAATTATCCTAAGCATAAATTCAATGAATCCGGTGGAATCTGCGGCTTTATCCGCGGCAGCCAGTACTTCATAATATTCCTTTTGCCGTTCATGAATCAGGGTTTCGACGGGAAGCCAATGACACACCGGCTTCCAGCGGCTTAACAGCAAAGTCTGCCACATTCGCCCCATGTGCCCGTTGCCATCGGCAAAGGGATGGATAAACTCAAACTCATAATGAAAAATGCAGCTTTTAATGAGCGGATGGGTGTCGGCATGGTTTAACCAATGAAGTAAATCTCCCATCAATTTTGGTACAAGATCAGCCGGCGGAGCCATATGTACCAACCTTTCCCCAGCAAAAATACCTACCCCACCGGAACGGAATCGACCAGATTCATTGCTCAATTTCTGTATTAATATTTTATGCGCTTTTAAAAGATCGTCAATACTGCATGGATCAAAGGACGGCAGAAGATTATACGCCTCATAAGCATTTTTTACTTCACAAATTTCTTTTGGTGCGCCAAGAACACGCTTGCCATTTATCACATCCGTCATTTGCTCCAGGGACAGAGTATTGTTTTCAATCGCCAACGAGGAATGAATCGTCCGTATTTGATTGTCTCTGCGCAAATGAGGGTTAATAACGCTCCCATTTTTTACTGTGACAACACCCACTTGTTCGCTGATTTCAGCAACTAAGTGAATAATGGCATCCGTAATGCTATATGGCGGAACATACGGTTTTTCCGGCACAAGTTCACCCCCCAGCTTCATCTTATACGTTATTATACCGTACAAGTCCTGTTGATACAAGACAGCATTCCCTCCAACCTCCCAATGACACAAATGCTTTCTTGAGAGAAATTAATCTCAGGGAAGCATTCGTTGTTATATGCCAGTTGCTGCCGGTTCTATCCACGGCATATGATCCCCCGCAAGGGTACAGCCGACTTTATTGGAGTGTTGTTTATGTATAATAAATATCCTGATAAAGACAAAGCTTTAATGGTTCTTGAACAGGCAGAAAATTCAAATCCGGGATTGTGGAAACAACATTCAGAATTCGTAGCTTTAGCTTGTAAAAATATTGCAGAACTTTGTCCAAATCTCGATAGTAATAAAGCCTATATTCTAGGGTTGTTGCATGATATAGGTAGACGGATAGGGATAGTTCAAGAAAGGCATACGATTGCAGGTTAGCTGACATACTATGGAAAGCACATTTTTTATCTTTTTTGCCGGCATAGTGCTAATCACGCTGTTTGGAGCCTTTAACTCAAGCCGGCGGAAATCAGGCTCACACTCCAATATAGCAAACACACCGGATACATCAGATACGTTCCAGCAGCATCTCCATCATTTTCATCACCATGAACATGTTGATCATGGCAGATTTTCAGATTTCTCTCATGGGGATTTCGGTGTAAAACATTTAGCTTATCAAGGCACCTATCCTCAGATAAATTCAGATCGCCTGCTTAGTTTGCGTCTTAATCTTTACCGGTTGATCCGTAGAAATATCAAATTCCGCAAGGGAAATTGTACCATCCCCGTGCTTGATCCCGATTAGAAGCCTGTCCTCTCCTTTAAGAAAAAAGAAGGCTTTGAAATCCCCGGTCTTTACCTCATTATCTAGCATAGTATAGGCGGAAATAATCCTCTTATGGACCTCACTGCTTAATTCCTTCACCTTCTTGCCAAATACCTCATCCATAGAATAAGATTTTATTTTTTTGCTATCATTCAAAGCAAAGGTCTTACGAATCGACGCTTCTACATTAATTTCTTTTTCCTGATACGACAGACCGCCAGAAAATACATCGTCGGAAATTGCATAAATCAACAGCCCCGCTAATAAACCGAGAGATAAAGCAATGGCCACCAGAGAGAATTTCATTCTTTTCATAGTGACTTGACCACCTTTCAATAACTTAATACGACAAAAGACGGCTTCTGGCACTGTCAGTCTATAGACCAATCAAACTCCAGGCTATGTTTCCGCTTTCAGCTTTCAGCTATCAGCGGAAGCTGACCCACCTCAAACCAATTGCTAAACACCAGGCATCCTCTTTTCTTAGGAAAGCTAACCTTGATAAGGGTTGTCCACTCAGAACATCACTCAACGTTGCTTTTCAATCTCCAGCGTACTCATAATGGTAAGAACACTTTTTCAACACCCGATGATAAACCGGCATATCTTCGGCAACTGCAGACACAACCTTTAGTTTTCCTTCACGAATCATTGCTTCGATGCGGTATGCGGCCCAGGAATCACTAATTCCAACTTGATATTTACCAAGCACCTGCCCGATAATCTTTGCCTCCTGAAATTCCTCACCTTCTGCTGCGATTTCACGAAGGATAAAGTCATCATAGAGGGTTTCAGGTGCACTGACCAACCGTCCGTTCAGCGTGGCCCGCAAAGGCGCGTTCTCCTTTTGGAGCTCTTGCCAATGAAACGCACAGTTTTGTACAAATACCGGCAACACAGGTTTTTCCAAGGCAAGATACCGGTGCCATTCTTTGGGAGCAACTTCACCCCAGCCGCTTTTCCGGAGGATATTTCCCTTTTCGTCAGCTTCCCATTCCGGAAGCTTGACAATAGCAAGCTGTTTGCTAGGCACCTTCCACTGATTCGACTGCTCCATGAACCAATAGAGTCCACACATTTCATCAGGGTGATTGCTGTACCAGATTCGCAGGGATTCCCCCCTGGCTGCCCGTTCCTGAACCCTTTTCAGACCTTCTTTTACCCTTTTGAATATTTCCTGAGCCGCCTGACGCCCCACGTCACTGGGATAAACACTGTATAAGTGTTCCAAAGTCTGCTGCCGTTTGATACCGGGCTGATGCTCCGAAATATCTCCGACGCTCAGCATCAAGTTGAAGCCATAGATTTCCGCTGTATTTCCACCCAAGGGGACAGCACCCTCCCATGCTAAGCGTGCCTTTTCCTCTGCTTCCCGCCGGGCAGCTTCGACTTCCTCTCCGGTTGGCTTGCTTCCATCCGCGTGACTAACGACAACACCAATACATCCACCTTGATATTTCCCCTTGCCATAGTGCTGTGCCACTTTAAGACTTCCACAAGCACTGTCGCTGAATACTATTTCAATCATATTATCCTCCTCTCAAATCCATAGCTGCTCATATGGAGTTATTCCAACTAGCCAATGAAAAGGGATTTTTTTGGCACTCCGCCAGGAATTTCTTAAAGGATTCTTCTTCTTGCCTTTTTTCCTCTTCATCAATTGACACGATCATTTTTAGATTCTTACATGAGATGATGCCATGATTCTGATATTCTTCAATCACCCATAAATGCTCAATAGTATTAATATCAAATTCCGGATCGTTAAAAACCGAATCATCAAAACCTTCGGGTAACCTCTTGGTCTTATAGTCATTAAACAGCAAAACTTCCATGTGAGTTTCAGCTTTTCTAAATTCAAGGCCGGTTAATTCTGCAAAGCTTTCCAGGCAATTCTGATCATAACTTTGAGAAATAATTTCCTCTATAAACAGTCGTACGACTCTATGGGACAGGAAACCTCCATAAAATTCCAGAACCATGGCTTTCGGAGACTTTTCAATAATCCGAATCCTTGCTTCATGAAAACTTGGCCAGCTTCCCTTGAAACCTTTTACTAATTCATCCGAGCCTTCTATCATTTCAGGCGCTAAAATTAAATTCAATTCCGCCCTACCACAGGGAATACGGGGACGTTCCTCCTTATTATGCAAGTACATAAAAGCGTTACTATTGAGAAAAAGAAGATAGTGACCATATTCATCCTTGCCTTTTTCAAGGACAAAACCTTCCTGACCTGGCTGATTCGCAAAGTTTAGCTTATACTTATATGCCATCCCGTAATTACCTGAAAATTCCTCATCCAGCCAAACTCTGTCTGCTGCCGCATGGATATTTCTGCGCACTGTTCCGGTACCGTCTTTATTGTCAGTAACTATTGTATGGCTTTTGTTTTGGATAAAGGTTAGGTTGTCCTCAGCTCTTGTTACCTGCATAGCTCTTATTCCCCCTCAAGTTTAGCAAAGGCCATCATCATAAAAACAAGTATCATTAACTTATTTCCACATCCCTCCTCTACATCCTCCTTGATTTATGCTGAAAAAATAACAGGTTTAACTTAAACAAGCTTCTATAATACGAACTTCAAGGGACCCGTTTTTTTAACACAATCCCAATACTTGATCATTTAGAACACCTCTAACAATTGAAAAAGTGTGGATTTCGTGATATTCATTTTAATCTTCTTTATGGTTAGATTTGGACGAGAACTAATCCATCTCTAATTATAAGGCCTTTTTACTAAAACGCAGGGATCTTGGTATATTACCTTACAATTTTACCTTCTTACGCGATATATCGCAGCGAGGTCTTTCTTGACAATTTAACAATATTTTTATGCAAGGCTAATAAACCTTAACTCATTTGAAAATCAAAGAAGCGAATACCCATTTTACTGAGTATCCACTTCTAAAGCAATGTGTTAAACCTGGTTACAGCTTTAGGTTTCAATTCTTGATCTTTGGCCCCAGTGTGTAAAGGTTCTAAGCCAACATCAGCCAGAATAGTTTCAATAATCTCCTGTGCTATCATAACTTCTCCCTTTCGAAATTTAACAATCATTTTTTTACAGGAATGGAGACCGAAACATTTAATCTGAGGACTCCTCAACAGTTAACAACTTTCTTGATATAGAGGGGATCATTCCAATTAATATTAAGACGTTAATCAATTTCATTCCATATGGACCTCTTTCCTAAAATTTTACGGTGGTTATCTATCCATAATCATCATAGTACCCACATTAAGCTCAATGACTACATTGAAGACTCATTAATTGATTCTGAGGGTAACGATGAATCAACCGGGTACCATTTTAACTCATCAGTACTCAAAAAATTAATTTTCTGCGGATACCGATACTCATATAAAGGAACACATTATTTGTCAGTGCTTTGGGCTTAAGGTCAGTAGTCTGAATAGACTTGTCCCAGGAAAAGATGATTGCAGTACCAACCTTTGCTAATCATAAAATATTAAGTTCCTACCTTAGAGCAAACTTTTATAATAGTTGTTTGCAAAAACAAAAGTCAAATATTTATGAAAATTGCCGGTCGAAAGTTTCCAAAGACCCCGACCGGCTCCAATTTCATATACCATTTTTAATAATGGAAAAAGTCCCCAAAATCAGAGCGAGAGGAATGGTTTTTCCTTATCTTCTGTGAGTGGGGTGTTTGGTTTGAAGCCTATTCTTACGCCTCATAAAGTGTATCAAGATTTTCTCATATATCCGTCAACCTGTATCCCGTTTTGCCCTCCGTTAAATGATAGCTGGAATACAACCTTTGAAGGGGGGTACATTTAAAATCAACGATTTTCCGAGCTTTCTGTCGTACAAGGGTATGTCAATAGGCTTTAGGTTCGATCCATTGAATACCCGCCTTCTCCGGCGACATCTGCGCCATAATATTCGGATTCATATGGACACTCCGCGTCTTCGCTAAAGAATATCACCTCAAAGCATTCGCCTGTTTCTTGTTCTGCCAATTCCGCGAGTTCTTTTAGTTCGGCAAGTGTGAGCTCTGTGGTTATTCCAATATGAGTGGACGAATCGCAAAATTCACAATACCGGTGCCACAGTGATATGAATCTTTTGTTTGTATCTGATTCGGGACATGGATGCCCACGATCGAGCCCCTTGTATTTCGCAGTACCATAAAACATTGGTGTTGATAATAATTCGAAATAACCCATATGCTCATCTCCAAATCACCAATACGCTTGTTAGCCGCGGCTTTCTTCATTTATTTCTTTTATGACCATTTTGTTATTTATGACATCATACTCGTACTCGCCGAAAACAACCTTATCGTTATTTGTTCTCAATTCAAACTGGATGCTGACCGTAGACGGGTTCAACCAGCCGGTAGCCTTGAATACGGTTATATAATAACCATCATTCGGTTTTGAAATATCGGGAGCGGTTTTCAGAATATCATCCACAATAGGTATCTTTATTACCGAATAATCTTTTGTATCGACTATATCCGTTTGTCTCCACAGTCTGCCGGCGTATCCGGCTGTAACGAAACGGCTGTCCTCAGACCATAAAAATTCATTGGTTAAATTGCTGTCTCTGCTCCACAGCACGTCGCAGGTCGAAGTATTGATGATCCTCATTTCCTTAAGAGCGTGCAGCCCGCTCGGTCCGTCCATATACATTCCGACGCTTTCAATCCGCAGTTTTCCATCCGGCGAGGTTTTGCACGCGAACGTCGGGATAGTTTGAAATTTTTCGTATGTATCCGTTTCTTTATTAAGTAAATATCGCTTATCACCATTTAAATTAACGGCGAACGTATCAATAGGATATGTTTGGCTTGACGCTAATTTCCCGCTGACAACGATTTTATAGCAATCTTCGCCTTCTATTTGCACCGGAAAAGATATATCAAAAACGCGATTGCCGGTTTCCTCAAAATAAGATTTAACTTCATTTATAATTGAAAAAATGTCCGTAGGCGCCTCCTGCCCGAATTCGACCAGGGTAATCTCCTGAGCGTCTCCGCCGGCGATTCCCGCTATTGAATAGACATTATCATAAGCATACTTTACTCTCATCTCCATATAGCGGCGCCATATGCCCTTGCCTTGAGTGTTCAGTACACGATCTAAATAATTGTCATTGTCGGTCGTGAAGTCGTAATTCACTTCCATGTAAAATTCGTTGATATCGCCGGACAAAACAGAGATGTCATTGAGTTTATATGAAGCTATGCGCTCTTCAACCGGCGTCTTCCTGCTCAAACAATAATCCATGTAAGTATCAAAGGCAAGCGTTCCGAGCTTTATAAGGTCGGTATCGTCCGATGAGAATATCAGAACTTCAGCTTGAGCAACATTATCTGAGCCCTCGCTTATAACTGAAAACGGCTCAGTTTCGCCTTTCGTATTTGTTTTTTCTTGTGAGTTGCTTGCTGTACATGCTGTAAGAGTAATAATCAAAATCAAGGCAAACATGAGGCAACTATATTTTTTTATGGCGACACCCCGTATTTTTTTTAGGCAATCTGAAAACATAAACAACACGCCAATCCTCTCCTTCAATACTGCCGGGGTTTAGCATATTCAGCTCCGTTAATACAGCGCGGAAACTCATCGCATCATCAAACACTGACGAGCAATTTATCCTTATTTTATAAACAAATCGATATGCTCTTCTATGTAGTTTAGCTGCAGTTGACTTAAATCTTCAGGATACTTGTAAAATAAGTTATCAAGTTCACTTAGCTGTTCGGCCTGTTCATCTGTTTCCGCGCCTGTTTTAGATTCTCCCACAATGTTCATTGCCGAATCAATGAATTCGGCATTTTTATTTGCTTTAATTTTGAGCAGCGCTTCTTTTGTAAGTTTTACAAATTCGCCATCAAAAAGATTTGTATTGTATCCATTGAAGAGGAATTGGTCAAACCCGCCGTTATTTATTTCCCCTTCGTAATTGCATATTAGGTAGACGTCACGCTCAATTTCATTTAGAGAAATGTTATCGCTTTGTTTGTCTATCAGCACCTCATATATCCCGTAGACTGCATTTTGCGGGATTTTCGTATTTTCCAATATCGGTTTCGCGTAATTCTCCATAACGTCCTCCGGTTTGCTTATTTTATCTATAGATACCGTTTCTTCGGGTGGGCCAGCATATGGATGCTTGGTATACTCATCGAAAAGAAGAACTGAAAGGGCTAAACCAACCCATTTTCCCTAAGGTTGATTAGTCACTACTCACCAAGATGTTCATCCTAAAGGCCTCTTTTAAAAAGGAGAGTGCAGTTAGGCCTTTTTGGTATGCCCATTTTTAAGAATAGGTTCTCTAAACGACTCACTATTTATTTCCACATCCTTCCTCTACATCCTCCTTGATTTATGTTGAAAAAATAACAGGTTTAACTTAAACAAGGAATTTCCATCTAAAGGACATCTGTTATATAAAGGAAATTACTGGTATAATATTTATAGGATGGTGATTATATATGATTTTTCAAAGTAAACCTTTCGATTTTCAGTTCATTCGCGAAAGACTGAAGAATTTACCTCAGTCATTAGTAGGTTTAGAGCAACAAATAAGTGCTGTGATACTCTTTGGCTCATTAGCTGCGAACAAAGAGACACCTTTAAGCGATGTTGATCTGGCCATTTTGTATCATAAAAATCTTAGTCCAAATCAACTCAACGAGCTCCACATCCGCGTCATGGGAATAATAACCGATTTACTTCAATCGGATGATATTGATGTAATTAACCTGAACACCGCCCCTCTAACTATTCAGTATGGAGCAATAAAACAATCGAAAATACTTTTACTTAATAACCGGGATGAATACATCGATTATTGGGAACAAACGGTAAAGTATTATCTGGATTTCAAACCATTACTAGATGAATGCAATGAAACATTATTAAAAACTCTTTCCGGGAGGTAGCAACTTTTTATGGATGAAAAACTTGCTTTTCAAATTCGTCAAATCTCCAAGTACTACGAACGATTGAAGGGAATCGCTCAAACATCCCGCGAAGATTATGTGAATAATTCTATACTACAAGGTGCCACTGAGCGTTATCTGCAGTTATGCATTGAATCCTGTATCAATGTTGGAAATCGTCTTATTTCCATGCTTCAAGTGGATCAGCAATTCGAGGCTCCTAAAACTTATGCCGACGTTTTTCGAGAATTAGAAAAACATCGAATAACTCAGGACTTGGAACCTGCCATGATCGAGATCGCTAAATTTCGCAACCGATTAGTCCATGTTTATTGGGATATATCTCCTGAGGTAGTCTATAACATAATTCATAACAATCTCGAGGACATTAACCGCTATCTCAAGCAAATTGCCCTCTATGTAACAGATAATAATCTCTAGAAGAGTTTGGACAAAAAGCTATATATGGAATATAGCACACACAGGATACATCAGATTTTACGTTCCAGCAGCAGCATCTCCATCATTTTCATCACCATGGACATGTTGATCATGGCGGGTTTTCAGATTTCTCTCATGGAGATTCCGGCTCATGTGATTCCGGAGGCTGCAATGGCGGCGGGGGCGGATGCTACTAAAATTATATCTCCGATTTAAAAATTCGGCGGTTTTGAGGAGACTAATCTAGATTAGTGACTTCAAAAACTGCCGAATTTTACATTTAATTTCCCGAAAGTTTTAGTCAAACATCGACAAAGGACGAGTGGTTGCCAAAGCTGCCCCCGAAGGGTTGAAACGCTCCGTGGACAGCAGTTTTCTGCGCATACCTACGTCTTGGGGTTTAAGCCGTCCGAACCAAAGCGCTTACGTAAACCCGTTATCAGTTTTCTTAAAACCTTTGTCCGAAATCCGTTCATCCTTTCCGCATTCCGATGCTCACTAAGCAGATACAGATAATCCAACCCCTCATCCTTGCAATATCTGCACAGTACTTCATCTTTCTCTTGGTAACGGTAATGCTTGATCATTTAGAACACCTCACTAAAATAATGTTAAATTTCCGGGCTGAACTCTCTTTTTATGTAAAAAGAGAGTGGTTAAATCCTTTCATCGGACTTAACCACTCTCCTGATAAATGCTCTTAATTATAGTCCTTATACCGGACACAATTGTTTCCCGCATTTAAGCAATAGAGAATTAAGCCAATGTATGCAGTGACCCATACTTGGTTTTGTTTCAATTTGATGGTTGTTTAATTTTATGGAGCCAAGCGTTTCTAACCGGATCATTTGTTAATCCTCCCTTCATAGTTTGAACTGTGTGCCATACGAAAAAGTCCAAAAAATAAAGGCGGTTAAGTCCCAGCTTTTGTGACTTAACTGCCTTTATTTTTATAAAATGCTAAATAATAATCATTAACTTCTACATTTCATAAATAGAGGATTAAGACCATGTAAGCTGACTTCTCTGCTTGATTCCTGTGGTTTCACCACGGTATTAACTTGATTGAGATGATAGCTTTTCAGACGATACATGGTAATCCTCCTTTCATGTGACTATTTTCTTTATGTAAAGCATGGTAACACAGGTAATCTCGTACTGTCAAGGAATTTATTGTATACTGCATTTTTTATACAAATAACTTGGGCAGTTAATTGCTATTCCGCTGGCCCTTCATACCGCTATCCGGCGATCCGGTTTTGAACCATATAGAGCCATCTCAGCAAAGCCCACCCTTACCCTGAAACAACCTGATTCAACTTTCCTGACATAAATGGAAGGGGCAAATGGCTGGCGATGCCTACTGTAATCCGTTGACATCAAGACAATATATGACACTTTTGGCGATTCTCCATTTGCCGGACGATGAGACCACCTTTGTCAAGATTGCCAACAAACTCGGCACCTCAATGTCACCCAGATTATTAACAGCCTGCAGAAAAAAGAATTCGTAACCATCCTTCCCAGTCTAAAAGACAAGCGCGCCATCAACGTGCGCCTGACCCAAGCGGGACTTGACACTATAGTCAAATGCGCCAAAAACACCACCATTGATTACAGGGCAGATATATTCAGAGGCTTTAGCCAACAAGAATTGGATGTTTTCTGGCAATTGCTGCTGAAACTCTATCAGTTTGACGGTGTCAAAATGGACGGATTCGAAGAGCAGATCCAGATCCCCAATACCTATACTGAAGAAGAACTTCGTGAGGAGCTGGAACGGTTTGCAAAGAGACTACGCGGTTAACCCTGAATTTGGATTAACCGCGTAGTTTTGTTTTATTAGGCCATTTTATTATCCTTGTATTGGTCGCAGCAGCTCTTTATCAACAGCCGAAGTCTTTCCCTTTGCAAAGCTGCTAACCGTCAGGAAAGTGACTTGACCCTATAACTTTTTGACCGGAAACAAAGGTTAAGTCGCAGGCCTTCGATTTGAAGTATCCGGGAATTCCGGATAGTAGCTTCATTGATAATTGGTTTCCTTTAGCCCGGGCTTGTACCAAGAATCTTACGCGCGTAAGATTCTTGGTACAAGCAGTGGTCTTTATGCCCCTCTCCAGGGGCTAATCTTATGCGGCACCTTGGCGTTACTCGTCGTATTCAATTCCGCTGACACTTATTGCGTATAAGCGCAAAGAGTGATCCTCTTTCCCTATTCAGAATCACAGTTTTCATCTTTAATGGCAACGACTTTGAACCCGGGAAACGGCTCTGCGTCCATGAAATCCGCCTCTCCCTCCTGCAGTGCTTTTAAAAGGATATCCATGGCATCAGCTACTTTAGCCGCCAGCTGAAAATACATTTTTCGATAATCCAACATTTTAATCTACTCCCCCTATTTCAAGCAGCGGCAAGGCTCCGGGGCATGACCCGGTCCTAACCTCTGCTTTTATAGGGGAAATTAAAAAGCGCATGCGAGGTTTTGTTTTTTCACCCTACACATGCGCCATGCTTCGTTATTTGCTGAATCCTAAATACCTGAGCCCCATCGACCGGAAATAAACCGGCCGTGAACAGAAAAGCGGTCCGCATAACCGATACACGAACAGTTCCTTTCCGCTGCCTGGGTCAGGAATAGGCTGAATCTCCTGCTGCGTGAAGCCGCACAGTCTGCTCCCTGCCGACGTCCCATTACACTCGCTTCACCCGCAGCACAGGTAGCTTGCTTGTGCATAAACGGGCAGCATTGTATAATAAAAATGTCGTCGTGGACAGTCTGTTACGTGTAGGTGCTCATACCACCTGCTCGTGCCTGGAAGTGCGCTAACACTTTCAGGTCACGGCGACTTTTTAATTTCCACCTATTTCTAATTATAGCTTTTTTGACGGGGATTGCAAGGTATGGGAGAGGGGTTAGGGGGGAAAAACTGACTTGTCTGCTTCTGGCGTAAAGGTATATAAGAACGGGATGTTCAACCTAAATTTCTGGTGATACTTGACATCTTCTTCCCAATGATTTTTAATCACCTGTAAATTTATAATTCAGCATAGGACAAGTGCTTCTCTTATAGATTTTCTCTTAACACTTTTTATGGCTTATAGGCTTCGATCTTCTCGCTGACAAGCCTCAGCCGGCCACCTTTTACTGACCAGACCGATTCAGCCCAGGCAACTGTATTGGCATGGGTAATAAATGAAATACGTTGTTTGCCATGAAGCTCCTGAATACCATCACCGTCATCGTCAGCCGGATTCAGACTGACAAATACATCATCCATAACCTCATCATCTACATACGCCTGGTCTTTAAGGAATACCCCTGCTTTGTTATAGACCCCCATGCCAATATACAACTGAGCAGCTTCCCCATCGTGAAAATCAACACTGGAATTAACCCCTGTGTTTTTATCGATAATCTTCATCTCAAACCCGGGAAGGCATACTACTTTCAGATCCAAGCCTTTGTTCAGCTCTGCCTGAGATACCACTGAAACTACCTTTTTATTCTCATATGCCATCAGGGCATAAAGAACAATTCCGCCACTGCCACCGGTTTCAACCGATACTAGGATCTCGTTTTTCTTTGCGGCCGTGAAACTCCCAGTAGTTAATCGCGGCAACATGACCCCAAAGTCTTCGGGCAGTAAAAAAGAAGCGAACTTCCCTGTAACCCCATCCCTGACAACCACCGCCAAATTACGGGTTTGATTGCCAAAAGCAGCACTTCCAACCAATAGCACATCGTCAGCGGCACCGTCTCCATCGGCATCAATTCTGGTGCTGTCATATACATATCTAGTCTTTCCGATTTTCGGATCATCCAGTGAGAACTTACTGCCGGGAATAAAATCCTGAGAATACTCATGTGTTGTATGTGCCACATTTCTTTCCGAAACAGCAGGACTTCCACCGGAGGATGTATTGTCGGCGAATGAGTTATTCTCGTTGGGTGTTGAACTAATGCCGTCGAGGGTATTAAGATTAGCGTCTGTTTCAACGATTCTATGATAATTAAAAACAACGATTATCCCGGCTGTGAAGATAATCATCACTACGATGATCATAACAACAGGTAACCTGTTGAAAATATTTCTGGTTTCCATTGGTTGCAATTCTCGGCTTCACAGTTATTGCCCTGGCAATATGTGATGGCCAACTCCTTTCTCATTTGTAATTCTTGAAACTCCCACTTGTTAATTCTATAGTACCAACCTACTTGTCATGACTTTATCCAATTACCCTAGATAATAACCTTAATTTAGTATACTTTTTTATTTCATGCCAGTCATTACGGTTATAGTTATGAAAAAGAGAGGAAGAACCAGTTTTACCTATATTTTTACAAATGTCGGTTAAGTCGGAGGGATTGCTCCCTCCTTCTCGCCTAAGAACTGTACGTGTCCCTTTCAAGACATACAGCTCAAGCTCTCATTTATCCGTCTGTCTTTATGATATCTCCGCCAATCTCAGTTGTCTTATGGTTTTGCAGCCTTCCTGCTTTTGTTGTTCCTTTGGAGGCTCACCTTTTAGCGGGAACATTTTTCTATAATGTCCATTACAGTATCCATGTACCAGTTGTAAATTACTGTATTTCCTTGTCCCGCCGTGTATCACTGGTACTTTTTCTTTTACTACCAGTTTCTCACTGAAATCCGTAATACTCATTCTGCATATAGGGCATTTATATTTCTGTATTTTAGCCAGTTTCTGTTTGCTTTTAATACAGTTTCTGTCAAACTCCTTTTCGTCCCTATTCTCGAAGTATTCTTTAAGGCAAGCGTCATATGGCGTTGCTCTGAATTTGATAAGTGAATGTCTGACTATTGGTATCCAGGACATTTTTGTGAGTTGCTTGTGTTCTTTCGGGTCGGTCAGTATCCATCGATTTTTACTTTGTCCCGTTATATCCGGTTTATAGTATCTATCGATTATCCAAGGTTTGCTTTTCCTTGGATGTAGATATTTCAAAAATATAAACGTACATCCCCAGACATGGTGGTCCATATATGAATACGTCTGTTTTGCGACCGAAGGCGACCAATAGTTACCTATACCTCTAATAATGGGATTGAGTTTGTCAATTATTGCATTAACGTTATTGCCTTTCAGTTTCTGTACTTCTTTTGAGATGGTTTCCTTACTTTTCTTGATAGATTCCTTAGATGGCTTTATCAACAGTTTTTCTCCTTGACACGTTGGGTATAATCTAACGTTAAAACTCAGAAAGTTAAAGCCTTCCTCTATTGGCACTACTCTTGTTTTTTCTTTTGATAATTCCAGGCCCCTTGTTTCTAAATATGGCTTTAATAGTCCATAGACATCTTCGGCATCCTTTTGTGTATTACACATTACCACAAAATCGTCTGCATAAAACACCAGGGTATATTTGCTCTCATTTGCATAACTTACATTTCTGCCCTTGCTCTTCACAGGTTTGTATTTTATTCCAAGTAATTCTTCCATACCCATTAGTGCAATATTTGCAAGAAGCGGTGATACAATATTCCCTTGCCCAGAACCGAGTTCGGTTTCGTTAAATACACCGTTGTCAACGTATCCTGCTTTTAACCATTTTTCTATCAGCTTAGTAAAGGGGAATTCCTTTATCTGCTCCATGATGTAGTCGTGTTTCAGATTGTCAAAACAGCCTTTAAAATCCCCTTCAAAAATCCATCGTTTATTTCCTCTGCAGCAGGACAGAAAGATCCTCGCAATAGCGTCGTGACACCCTCTTTTAGGTCTGAAACCGTATGATATTGGTTCAAACCTTGCCTCCCATTGTGGTTCCAATGCTCCTTTAATGATAGTTTGATAGATTCTGTCTCGCAATGTAGGTATACTGAGTGGTCTTAATTTTCCGTTTTTCTTTTTGATATAGGTTCTACGTGACGGTTTAGGATTATGTTTTTCTATATCCAATTTGGATAAATCATAAAATAATTTTATTCTATCTTTATTGGATAATGCTGTTTCGCCGTCAACACCTGCGGTCTTTTTGCCCTTGTTTGTTTGAGTAACTCTTTTTATGGATACCAGTAGCATTGCCTTACTTCTTACTAAGAGTCTTTGCAGATTTCTTACTTTGCGTTGATCACCAAGACATTCGGCACGGTATATCCGCTGTTGCAATTTTTCTACATACCCGTTCAAATGAATCCAGTCGATTTGTTTCCATCGGGTATCGGGAGGTAATGTGGACTTCCTATAATTTGAAGTATTTCGCATCTGTTATCTCACTTTTGAAATTTTGCTTTTCGTTTTATTCCGTGTTGATTACCAGTTGGAAGTCAGCACCCTTTCAAGTATGTAATTATTAGATACGGATGGGTTAGGTTCATTCAATACACCGGCAGATATGTAGGTAGTAACATACGCATATGAGAAGCTGCGTTTTCCAATCTGCAATACAGTGGTTAACATATCCCAGCCACTGCTGCTAATGACGATGCTTAATCATGAACCATACCATTCTTTCCCTCGCCTCTGGTTGCCATGGATACTAGGCAACCAGTTGGGCTTTTCCTCATGCAACCCACCCCAGAGTTACCCCCGACGCAGTTTCGGACGGGAATGTCCCTACTACTGGGACATCAAACTGTAGTCGTCTGCACTAATCATTTAAGAAGAAGCCACTTCTTGTCGCACTACCATTATTAGCCTAATTGGAATATGGATAATTAGAATCTTTTTAAATATACATCCCTAAGGTCAACTTTTCTACACAATCTTCATCCGCCGCCGGTATAATCGGATATAAGACTTTTTCAAGATTATCAAGTGTATACTTATCTTTAAGAGAAGCCCTGTTACAGCTTTCAATTGTTTTCATTCTGCATTCCTTAGGAAACTAATTGGACTGAACATGTTTAGGAATATTCCTCTTGTTTAGCAAAAATTACACAAATAAACCGAAAAAGACCACACTGCTTCGTGGGTGTATGCGGCATAATTTTTACGTCTTGGCCATTTTGCTACACCAAATCACTACTCCGGCGGGATTCGAGGTAAGTTGCAATGTTTCACGTACCTATTTAATCTCCAATATTTCCTTCATATACTTTTTAAATGCATCATTTTTCCAGAATCCCAGCCGAATCCCGTCAATTCCTCTAGTCATCAAAATATAGTAAATATTCAACACAAATAAGGTGAACTCTTGTGCATTTTCCGGGCTTTCATCGTCTTTGGAGAACTTGCCGTTAACGTTATGGAAATTCTCTGGATTGCCGAATAACCGGCCCTTTGCATCGACTTGAAGATCATTGCCGACTAAAACGCCGACTTTATTCAAATCAATTCCCTGAACTGCAAAGACGGAGCCAATCTGCTCTTCAGCATCGGCATCCTCTGAATAAATCCAATTTTCTTGTGTGGAATTCCATCTTCGTTTGATATTTCCTTCATGCCAATGAGTGATTGACGGATCTTTGCCATCAGCCTGCTTCCAAGGTTCAACTAATCCACCTAGCACGCGGTTTATATGTTCAGGATTGAAATTTCTGTCTTCTTCTACCCAGTCAATCAAATTCTTTAAACTGGACTTCAACCATAAGTACCCCCAAAATTCCACAAACCCAGTAATCAAGCCATATCCAACACGCGTTGTAGTATAGACTTTTACAATATTTATCCTTGAAAGTGGTCGGAATAGATTGATTTTTAAGGATGACCCCTTATAATTGTAGTGTAGACCTATGAGGAGGGATCACCTTGTTTGTAAAAGTTACGCCACGTACCAAGGGCGGGAAAACTTATTATTTTGCCGAATTAGTTGAGGCTTACCGCGAAGGCGGCAAGGTAAAACATAAACGAATTTTATACTTTGGTAGTGTAGACCTAGAGATTGCTGAAAAACTTAAAATTGTATTCTCTAAGGATTTTGATTCGTTTACCAACATTAATAAAGTGGATTTTTTGAGTGCAGTACCCTATGGTTCCTTTTTCTTGATTCACTCTATCTTTGAAAGACTTAAGATGTTCCCTCTTTTTAAGAAACACTTTGTTTCAAAGGATAAACATATTACGATTGACACGGCATTAACCTGCCTGATGACCATGATTTTTCAGCGTATTATTCAACCCGATAGTAAATTGGCTTTGACGGAGTGGCTCGATGCTACTCCCGTTCGCCATTTTCTTCTCGATGGTGAGAAGGTCCCTGATCTACAAACGATTTACCGTTCTCTTGAGGTTTTAAACGATAATTATCCTGTCGTAGAGCAGTGTCTTTATGATTTTGCCAAATTAGTTTTCCACCAGAACATGCAGGAGCTTTACTACGATATTACCAGTTCTTATTTTGAAGGTCATCAATGTATCATCTCAGACTACGGGTATTCTCGTGACCACAGAGGTGATCGGGAACAACTTGTTATCGGCCTAGTTACTACCCCGGACGGGTTTCCAATTAAATGTAACATCTACTCGGGTAATACTTCCGATAAAACGACTGTGCCAAGAATTGTGGAGGAACTAAAGAATACCTACCAGATCAAAGAATTCATTTTTGTCGGGGATAGAGGAATGTTAAGCGACAAAAATATTAAAGCGATTATCGGCCTGGAACAGAAATACGTTATGGCGATTCCGAGGGCCTGGAGCAAGAAATACCTCATAGATATTGCTATCGATGAAACTCAGATGCAGGAGATTCAGGACAATCTCTTTGTTCGGTTTTTGCCTCCCATTGATGGTCAAAGGTTCCTGTTATGTCTAAATACTCAGAAGAGAACTGATGATACAGAGTACCGAAATCATTGTATAGAGGCTATTAAAGAAGGGCTCAATACCTTAAACAAGACCTTAATTGAGGATAAAAAAAGCCGTATTAAGACACGCGATGAAGCGATGAAAAAGGTCGGCGCGATCTTAAAGCAAAACAAAACAGGCAAATATTTTGATGTTCAAGGCAAAGAAGACACTAACAGCCCCTTAGGATTTGTTTTGGAGTACAGTCTAAAATCGGATAAAGTAGAATCGGATCAACGTCTGGACGGTACGTTTGTCATTCAAACGAATGAACAGGGTTACGAGGGCGAGAAGCTTGTCAAAATATACAAAAACCTAAATAAGGTTGAGACGGCTTTTCGCATCATTAAGAATGACTTAGATATTCGACCGATGTATCATAGGAAAGAAGCGAGGGTCAAAGGACATATCTATGTCTGTGTATTAGCTTATTTTACAATTATTGCGCTTGAAACCATTGCCCATCGGAAGAATGTGAAGAAATCGGCACGTAAGATCTTAAGCGAATTAAATAAGATTGGCTTGATAGAAATTCTTCTTCCCACTGGAGAAAAAAGATATTCCTTGACGACGATTGGTAAAGACCAACGACGATTACTTAATACCTATGACATTAAAAAGATCGGACTGCCAGATGTAGTCTAGAAATTTTTTCGGAAATCCGCATCGTGTGGGCTTTTAGCTTAATTTATGGTTGAATCCCAGTTTAAAGGTTCTGTTTCGAAATATCCAAAATAAGCATCAGCATCACTATCTTGGAACACCGTTCTATCAAATTTTGAGTTAAAGTTCGTTTGTCCTAGCAGACCTGTATCCTTATACAAAAGATATTTTATGCCATTTACAAAATCTTCTGATGTATAGTTCTTTCCCGCTGGAGCTTGTATTCTAAATTGCGTTGTTAAGTATCTCTTTTCAAAGTCTTTGGTTGCTTCATGGAATTGCACACGTGTTATATTGGCAGGGCGAATAGCTTGTAATATGTCATACATTAACACGATTTGACTGCCTAATTTTTTTAAAGCATCCAAGTGGTTCTCATCCTGGGCAAATCTTCCTTTATACACTTCGTTAAAAGATGCCATTTGCTTGGGAAATTTTCTAGAAAGCTTATGAGATTCGTCAACAATTACAACATCATAATTTTCATCGGCATTAATCAGCTGTGTCGAGGTAGCAAGTGTCAGGTTACTGTTGTTCATTCCATATACTCTAAAGATATCTTTTGCCGTTTTAATCCAATTAGGCTGCAAAACGACCGCTATTCGCTGATTAGGTTTTTCTTTCAACAGCTTAGCAACCATATGAGTCAGCAATACGGTTTTGCCAGTCCCTGCATCGCCATTAATCACAAAGCTCTTATCAGGATTCGATTCAATCTCCTTAAGAAGGTCCATTTGCTGGATTGTTAATTCTTTGATGGGGCTATATTTGACCAGTGCTTTATTGCGCAGCTCCTCTAAAGTCGGTGTGCCTACCCATCCATTAGGGTATAGCTCTTTTTCCCAAAAAGGCAAAATGACTTCTGAAGCAACCTTTTCTCGGTCTCGGTAATCATTCACACTGTTGCCATTGGTCCGATTAATAATCTCATCATTATCATATTGAACCAGCTGCTTTTTAGATTTTGGATTGTCGGCCATAAAGTAGGTAATTAGCTGGCTTTCGACATCATCTAAGGCTGAACCGTTGAAATAGGTTGAAATAAGAATAATTACCTGGTCGAAATCTGCTATATTAAATTTTTTCTCTTGACCATTGTAGTGCTGCTTATTCCGCTCAGTAAAGTGTTTCGTTTGTCCAATGTAAATCTTATTCGACTTCGTTCCTTTGTAGATATAAACGACATTGCCATTTCTAAGATTAATTTGTTCAGGTTGGCGAAGTTTATTGAAACCTTCCAATTCTCCATTTTTCACTTTCAATGTTATACAGTTGTACTTAGCCATTGCTTAATCCTCATCCAATTCATTATATTTCTTTTTTTGACCAAAGCTTTTGGGAATTGGATACTTTCGGGTATTTTTAATCAGTTTTTCAGTGATGATTTCATCAATATCAAATCCTAGGTTATCGGCCATCATATAAGAATAAATCAGCACATCTGCCAGTTCTTCTTTGAGTCGCTCGGGATTTTCCTTGGCTTCCTCTGGTGTTTTCCATTGAAATAATTCCAATAATTCATTTGCTTCTAAAGAGATGGAAATGGCCAGATCTTTTTCATTATGAAATTGCCGCCAGTTGCGCTCATCTCTAAATTGATTAATCCGCCGCATTGATTCACTCATATTAATTTCCTTTCATACCTTCCAGAAAATGTTTCATTGTCTCTTGATTACTAAACCAGATATAGGTTTCTTTTCTAGCTCGTGAGTGCATAATACTGATTTAAGACAATGGTCAATATTTCTTGCCGCCTTGTTCATTTGTTATTTTGCCGCAGATATTCTTTGGCTTGTTTAACAAAGGTATAATCCTTCATCTTTTATAACGAATATAATCTATTATATCAAAGCCTAAATTCTTTTTGATATATGAAACATTAATACTATCGTCATCACACTAACTCTAATAAAAATACCCCCATCAGAATTTGACAGGAGTATTTGCTTTCACGCCCCACCGATTTTCTGGCGGGTAGTTTGGTGGGTAACCAATTAATTTTAAGCAAAATTAACCTTCCTATTAACTCGTAAATCCATATTAAATCAGCGTAAAACCTTCATATCTATTTTATAGTTTATTCCCACTCAATTCTTTTTAGGGGTATCCCTGTGAATGGTAAACTAAACCATACAACTTAAATCAAATACAGCGATCGGACTTTGTTAGAATAGGGGCTAGCAAAGAGGTCAGGAGCTGTTAGAATGAAAGGATTTAAGATGTATAAACAGATACAGTAACTTAAAGAGATTGAATTCACTCGGTCTCATTGATAAGTGCAGTGACCAGGGTCAGATGACATTCCCGGGCGCGCCGGAATTTGTTTTGCAGTTTTTCCCGGCTGATGATCCTTTGATTCATAACCGGTGCCTGAAGTTTGGCTTTCAGCAATGCCCCGTCCCCTTTCCGCCCCTGACTTCATTCGGCAGATGCTTTCATGCTTTTAAATGGTCCTGATAATTTCCTGAACTCTGCCGATTTGCCCATCCTCAAGTCTTACTTTAATTCCTCGGGGATGTTTCTGGGAGTTGGTCATGATATCTTTGACAATACCACGCGTCCTTTTTCCGGTTCTTTGGTCTGCTTTTAAAACAATATCCACTGTAATTCCAGCCTGAATATTACTTCTTACTTGGCCGTCCAATTTTATGAGTCCTCCTTGCTAATTTCAGTCCTTGCAGTATGTTTAGCACTAAACCTGCCTGTAATTCATCAATTTTCAGTTTCTGCAACCGATCGAACATCAGTTGCCGTCCCCGTTATTAATCTGACAAAGCAATCTGCGCCATCCGCCGCTGATTTAAAAAATTCATTTTATTAAATCAATGCCTTTTTGTAAGGTTTTTTCATCAATAGCCCTTTCTGCCCCTGTCACAATATAGCCGTCCTTGTCAATAAAGATGGTTGTCGGTATAGACCCAATCCCGTATTTGCGGGCTGCATCTTGTTCGGTATCAAAATAAACAGGAAAGGTAAAACCCTGGCCCTTGACATACTGGGCACCTTTTTCCTTGGTTTCACGCTGCCCGTCCACAAGATCGACCATCATAAAGGTGATATCCCGGCCAACTTCCTCATAGACCTTATTAAAATCGGGCATTTCACCTTTACAGGGAGGACACCAGCTGGCCCAAAAGTTCAGAACAATCGGTTTACCGAAGAGCTCTGACAGTTTCACCGCATTGCCCTCTGCATCCAAAACCGTAAAATCAGGTGCTTTTATTTTTTCTCTTTCCTGCTCTTGACTGTCTTGGGGCGCCTGACCCTTGTTCTGAGTCAGGTCAATATTGTCTTGGGGCGCTACCTTTTGGCTAAGCAGGTTGTAGCCCAAAACAGCCGTGACGATAAACAAAACGAAGGCTGCTGTCCAGATGCTTGTTTTTGTTTTCTTATTCATAAATATGCCCCCTAAAACGTTAAAAGTGACAGGAAATAACCCATATATCCCGTTGCCATCAGCAGACCGACGACAATGAGCAATCCGCCGGACAGGAAATTGATGATCCGGTAATTCCTCTTAATAAAATCGAAGGCACCTTTTAGCTGGTCAATTAAGAGCGCACTTGCGACAAAGGGAATCCCCAGCCCTAACGAAAAGGTAAGCAGCATAAAAATTCCTTGCAGCGATGATCCTTCCAGCGACGCCATTAACAAAGCAGAACCCAGAAACGCACCTACACAGGGTGTCCAGCTAATCGAAAACACCAGCCCTAAGACCATGGCTGAAAAAAAACCAAGATTTTTTACAGCCGCATTTTTAGGGCTTATACGGTTTAGAAATCCTATTTTTAAAATCCCTAAAAAATTCAGGCCAAATACAATGACAATCAGGCCTGTGCCAATATTGAGAATGGTTGTGTAATCACGTATCAGTCTTCCCATACTCCCTGCAAAAGCACCCATTATCGTAAAAACGATGGTAAACCCTAAAACGAAGCCAATTGCATTGGTGAGTGTTTTTCTGCCATTGACTTCACCTGCTGCAAAATACGATACATAGATAGGCAGCATGGGCAAAAGACAAGGTGATATGAAGGTAATAATACCTTCTAAAAATAACAGAATAAATTGCATACTAATACACCTTTGCCTGTTTAAAAACCAAACAATAAAAATTTCCGCCTAATTTATGCCCCTTAATTTTTACAAATTCATTGATACTTAAGGTTTCAACTGTCTCCCTTTCAGAAATTCTGCGCTCCACAGGCGGCCCCATAGGCGTTACTTCTTTATGAAATTCAATGATTGCCAATACCCCGTTATGTTTCATAATGCGTTTTATTTCCTGCATCATAGCAGGGATGTTGTCCAATTCATGCAAAACTGTGCATAGCAGCACAACATCACAAGAGTCTGTTGGAACTTTCTGAACGGAATCTTCTATCCTGACATTTGGGATATTGTTTTTTAAGTGTAATATCTCACGCATTGCCTCTGATATTTCAATGGCATAAATAGTGTCTGCCGTAATTCCGGCAGCAGCATAAGTAAATATACCTGTTCCGGCACCTATGTCACACAACACGTCATGCCCTGACAGCCCTATTTTGATTAGGGTTTCCTTAGGATTTAATTCTGTAACCCGCTCCGGGTTTTCAAGCTTATTCAGCATAGTTTTTATCCTCCCTAAAATCACAATAATGTTTTTTCAGTATTTGGATAATTTCCTCGACCCTGTGGTCAGCGATGGAATAGGTAATGTTTTGACCATTTTTAGTAAAATCCAGTATCCTATGGGCTTTCAAAAGCGCCAAGTGCTGTGATAATGCCGACTGTGTAATATTAGGGACTTTCTCAGCGATTTTGCCGACAGTTTGGGGCTCTTTCATCAACACACACAAAATCAGCAAACGGTTTTCATTAGCTAATACTTTCAAAAGCTCTGCGATCTGTTTTGCTTTTTTTTCCATACTTATCTCCTCGTTTTTACTGCGCATATGCTTATGTAACTGTTTCCAGGGGGCATGTCCAAAAATATCCTACCTCCGTGATTTTATATGGAAATAATGTATCAATAATTAAGTAATTTCTAATATTCTACTATACAAGCAAAAATCAATCAAGTGTCCGCACATCATGGCCACGATGAAATCGGCGAGCACCGATAATAACAGTTGATGCCAGGGACAAAAACGCGGGAAAAACAAACAGCTATGCTTACCTCTTTAATCTCCAATCATAGAAACCATTGCTTAGTTTAAGAGCTAATTCCCTTTATAATCCAATAAATTTTATCTTTTTGTATCCGTATCACTAAGCTCTACGACTAATTCAGCATTATATAAACGATCCTGGATCTCTTCCAAAACCTCCGGGGAGGGCGGAGGTATATCAACATTATTGCCTTCCGGGTCAATGGATCCGATTGTGTAGGTAAGGGTTATTTCCTTCTCCTTACCGCTGCCGGAAAGCCCATGGCCATCCGGTTGCTTAAAAATATCCTCTGAAAATAAGCTGCGTAATTCTTCTTGAGGTTCAACCTTTATCTGGAGCTCCTCACCCAGTTGCCTGATAGATCGGACCGGCATATTCTCGAACTTCAACCGGTAATTAATCTCTGTGCGTATAAAGTAAACTTTATCCTTTCCATCGTTGGCTAAATATCCGGTTTGGTCATCATTTGTTACAATTTCCGCTTGAACATCCACAAGCTTCATAGGATGAAGGAATCCGCTCAAAGCAACATAAAGTAAAGAAGATCCTAAGATAAGCAGGACAGCGATTTTGGCAATGCGAGACTTAACAACCGGGACAATGTCCTGTTCGCTCTCTTTTTTGACAATCGAGTTTAGTAAGGTGTATCCGCAAGCTACTCCAATTAAAATGGTTCCCGTCATATTATACTTGAGATATACCCATCTGATTAATGAATTAAGCTGCGATGAAACGGAATAATAAAACAGGATACCTGAAGCACTGATTAACAACATCGGTATTCCGAGAATCAAGATCTTTAACCAGTTAACAGATAACGTTCCTTTCAGGGTCATTCTCCTTATAAATCCAGGCAAAGCAATATACATACCAATCACCAGGGAATAAACATAACTAAACTGCATTAATGGAAACGGGTCATAGTTTCTGCCTGCTTCAATATGCAGTGCTTCCTGATAATCCAAGCCATAATACACAAGCAGCATCAGACCTAATCCATAGCCTAGATAGGCCATCGTTTTCCTCATCCAATCCCCCCTCTTAACTTATATGCAACAACCCAAGTTTTTTTAGCTTGACTGCTTTTGTTCAATTTCCGTATAGGCCAACAGCAGCAAGTCTTGTTCAGACTAACATTTAATCTTGGCTTTTCTGAATTTTCTCCAGTTGGATGATAAACCACTGGATAAGACCGCAATTTGTACATACTAAAAGAGAAGCTGATTTATTCAGCCAATCTAAACCTAAAAAAGTAGCCCCCTGTGTATTCAGTTGGGCTTCACCTTTTTCGAATAAAACATTGCTGCAATGTGGACAGACAATTTGCTTTCCCCCTGCCCGAAACTCCCCTCTTTTATCCATTGCCTGTTGGATGGCCTTTTTACCACGTTTCAGTCTGTCAATGAAATCACTCACACACCATTACCTCCTTACCACCCTTATTGACTGTTACAACCAATAAGGCAAGCGTTAAATCACGTCTATTCATAAATATTAATCCCGACTCTATTCTGATTAATTAAACAACACACCTGGCTGAATCAGGTGGATTTAACGTTGCGAGGCTGGAATTGCTTCATATTCCCGGGAGTCGTTGCTGTAATTGCGATTATCGCCCATTACAAAGACGTTCCCTTCCGGAACCACCACCGGTTCCATAGTTTTAATCTGAGGTTCCGCCACATAAGGCTCATCAATAACCTGCCTGTTAATATAGGTCTTATGATCGCGGATTTCCACCGTATCTCCGGGCAAAGCGATCAGGCGCTTGATAAAATCATCGGAAGAATGAGCTGCGCTTGACAGATGGCCAGGCCAAGCCCTGCTCCCCCCGGAACCCCCGAGCGGATTTGAAATTGAAATGTTCTCAGATATTAAGACAAGACTCTATTGACTTTTTCAGATCATTAACCAGTGAAGCCACCTCGGACTCCAGCCCTTCCCACTTATCAAGATACTCTCCTCGATAGGCTTTGCCGGCTAAGTTGAGTAAAGCTGCCTGCTCAGGAGGCAATTGAGGTATTACCCATTCTGCCGCCCGATCTTTTGAGCGAATTTCACCGGTAGAGGCTGTCAGCAGCATTCTGGCTAACGTTAAAATCACATTGCGTTCGTCACCTTTAATATCCGCTATCAACCCAGGTAAAGATTCTTTAATAGCTCTTCGAATATCTCTTATTGGTACAGGCTCAAGTACTTCCGTTGCTTTGGGTCCGAAAAGATTAACGCTATGTTTTCTTACTTGAGCCAGAAGAATTGCTAAATCCGGATCATACGTTGGTTGAGGAATTTCTCCCTTTTCAAACTGCTCTCTTAGCCACTCGCCATACATGAATTCATATCTGGGGGGGAAATGCCAAGGAACAACCTCTTTTTGATTAATAACTACAACTTCAAGTGGTCTCATAGCATTTGTGTTGCCGATTTTCCCGGATATAAGCATCAGCCTATCGGTAAGCTCTCTGCGAGTTCTTTCCGATAAACTATGATTCATTACCACCAAAATATCTACATCGCTATTAATGCGTAAACCTTCCGTTACAGCAGAACCGTATAAATATACCCCCACTAATACACTGTCACTATCAAGCAGTTCCTCGATGATTTCTAATGCTCCAATCGCTTCTTTAGGTATTTCTTTGTTATTCAAACCTATTCTCAACTGCGATCTCCTTCATCTAAAGCTGTATTAATAGATTCAAGATTTTTAATATCAATATGGTCAACTTCCCTCAGTTCATATCCGCTGTGAAATAACTTTTGAGCTTCTGCGGAAATACAAGGTATAACCCTACCCTCAAATAATGCCCTGGAGAACCATTTTGCTTCAAACTGATACCAGCCACCGTATGGATCAGCCTGCTTAGCACTTCCGTCTTCGTTGATTATCAAGGGATGTATATCTAAATAGCCTAACTCAGGGTGGTGTAGTTCAATACGAGAAGGACTCCAATCAGTCGTGATTTTATATCCCTTATCTTTTAGTGCATCTAATAGAACTTCCTCAAAATCACTATCGAAATCAATGTCAATATCCCTGTGCTCCCTGTTTTGTTTTCCAGTCAGGATATCAACACCCCATCCTCCATCAACCCAGTATTTTATGTTTAAATCTTCTAATAAATTTAGAACAGCAATTAGGCTTTCTTTGCTTGTTATTTCCTTGTTATTCATAAAAACTCCCTTGTTTAAATTCCTGTTTGTCTGCATGTTAGTATAAATAATTTTACTTTACCAGCCATTCATAATGCTACCTGCAATCCACGATATAGTCAACATACACCGTCTGATCCTTAAGCTGATAGAGAATCAAATACCATTTCTCAACAAACATCTTGTGATACTTGTTTAGCGGTATAAATTCAGTATGGAGAAAAGGAGTGCTAAAAATGGGAGATACATCGAGCCTGTGAGCATCCACAGGCAAAATTTATGGAATGTTTAAGGTCGAAGGTGCAGCAGCTTTGTATTTTCAATTCGACCTGAAGGAAGGGCAATCCCTGACGGATATTAAACCGGAAAATAAGGTCGTCCGAATGGTCCTGACTTATCCTGAAATATTAGATGATTCCTTCTGAGAATTTTTTGCAGGAGCATTTTATGTTTGACATTATTACTAAGAGCACCGAACCGTTCGGTGCTCTTTCTGTCACATTGGTTTTGCCCATAAAACAAGATGACAGGGTTTTACAAATTGCATCAAGTGTTGAAAAACTAATCGCTAGTGAAACAGACCCGTAAACTCTTTCTTGCGAAAAAAGCCTTTAGCATCATCCAACAACGTATAAATTACAGGTACAACTATGAGTGTTAAAAAAGTTGATGTAATTAACCCACCAATAATGGCATAAGCCATGGGTGAGCGTCCTTCAGATCCTAATCCTGTGGAGAGTGCTGTAGGAAGCATACCGAAAATCATCGCTAAAGTCGTCATAATAATAGGCCTAAGTCGTGTAGATGCCGCCAGAAGTAATGCGGCGCTTAGTTCTTCTCCGTCGCCTAGCTTTTGCTTAGCATAGTCAACCAGCAAAATCGCATTTTTAGTGACCAGTCCCATTAACATGATAATGCCAATAAATGTCATCATACTTAAACTGCTGCCGGTCAGAAACAGGGCTAACAGGGCTCCAATAATACCGAAGGGCAAAGCGAAGACAATCGCCAAGGGATCAATAAAACTTTCAAACAGGGCGGCAAGGATCAAGTATATGAACAGAATTCCTAAAAATAGTGCTTTCATTAAGCCAGGGATAGCTTCCTCCATCGCTTCCTGTTCTCCTCCGCTAACCAGACTGACTCCAGCAGGCATTTTTGTTTCATTTTCCAACGCTGCTTTAATTTGAGTGTTAAAGTCACCCGCTGCAACTCCAAAGACATTGGCCGTCACTTGAATTTCTCTGGCCTTATCATACCTATTGATGGTCGTAGAGCCCGTGGCAAAAACCTGCTTTGTGACCTGATCAAGAGGAACCATACTGTTATTTGAACCAGGCACATAAATCCCTTTTAAGCTGTCAAAGTCCTTTCTTTGATCATTTTGGAGCAATAGTTTAACATCATAGCGATCTTTTTCTGTTTCATATTGGGTTACAAGAGAACCATTAAAGAGGGTCTCCAACGTATTGGCTACGACCAGTGGACTCACACCGAGATCAGCCGCCCGATCACGATCCACTTCAAGGGTTGCTTCTGCTTTGCCAGTCTTATAGCTCATGCTTACATCAACTGCCCCAGGAATTCTCTTTATGGTGCTCACCGCTTGTTGCGAGTAGTTTAAAAGTTGCTCAAAGTCATCGCCGGTAAAATGGTACTCAGCGTCCTTCGCTTCTCCACCCAGAGTTGAACCAGTCGCCATAGAAAGGGTAATCCCCGGAATCTGCTTTAAACTCTCCCGCATTTTATGGGCAGTTTCACTTAAGGTCTCTTTTCTGGCATTCTTATCGATAAGCTGTACGCTAATGTTGATGTTGCTGGGTGTAACCGTCGAGTACAGGTGCACTACCTCAGGATATTTATTAAGAATACTTTCCATTTTTTTAGTTGTTTCTGCAGCGCTCGTCAGTGTTGTCCCTCCATCTGTTGCCGCTGCTATTGTGATCTTTCCGTTGTCTGAGGATTCTAGAAAACTAGGATTAATGAAGTTAAGAAGGAGCAAACTGCCGAAGAACATTGCAGTTGCAATAGCTATGGTTTTAATCCTATGCTTCAGTGCTACACTGAGAAGGGTTGTATAGACTCCGGCAAGTTTAACAAACAAGTGATTGAACCATATTAAAAATTTACCCAGGGGACCGTGTTTTTTATTTTTATCATCATTTTCACTTTTTATATATTTAGACGCCATCAACGGCACTAAGGTAAAGGATATAAATAACGAAATCAAGACGCTGAAAGCGACCGTTAGACCAAATTCCGCGAAGTAGACCCCGATCGATCCCTCAACCATGGTAATAGGAAAAAAGACAGCAACTATGGTAAAGGTTGTAGCCGTCACCGCCAGTCCAATCTCGCTCGCACCGTCTTTCGCTGCTTGCATTGGATATTTTCCCATATTGATGTGACGTACAATGTTCTCAACGACAACTATTGCATCATCAATGAGCAATCCAACCGCTAAGGAAAGGCCCATTAGTGACACGCTGTTGAGTGAAAAGTTCATCAGTTTCATAGCGGCAAAGGTCGTGATAATCGAGGTGGGCAGTGAAATTGCACTGATAGCCGTGCTTGCCCCATTCCGCAGGAAGACGAAAACCACGAGAACCGCCAGAATACAACCTTCCAGCAACGTTTTCTGAACTTCACTCACGGACTCTCGTATGACCAGCGAATTGTCATCGACAATATCCAGTTTTACATCTTTAGGCAGTGACGCTTGAATCTCTGCAAGTTTCACTTTAAGAGCATCCACGACTTGGGTGGTATTTTCACCGGATTGTTTGACAATATCAATACCAATCGATTCTTCACCTTTATAATAGGATAAACTGTCCCGCTCCTTAACAGTATCTTCCACTTGGGCAATATCTTTGATTCTAAGTTCAGTACCGTTACGATTGGCGACTAAAATATTCAAGAAATCATTAACTTCTTTGACCGTACCATTCGTTCTGAGGGAAACTTCTTTATTACCGTTGGAAACGTTTCCACTGGCTCTGTCTATGTTGTCACTTTGCAGGCTCTGGGTGATTTCCGCAGTTGTCACATTCAGAGCCGCCATTTTTTCTTTATCGAGTTTGATATGTATCTCCCTGATTTGCGCACCATAGGTGGTAACCGATCCAACACCTTTAACCGTATTTAGTTTTTTGGTGATCTGATCTTCGACCACTTGAGATAAGTCCTTGTTGGAAAGAGGGCCAGTGACCACGAAAGATATAATGGGTACGGCAGCTAAGTCAAACTTTTGAACAATGGGTTCATTAATGTCCTGTGGTAAAGCATCCCGTATACTGCTTATTTTATCTTTAACTTCTTGCGCAGCCACATTGACTTGTGTATCAAAACTAAACTGAATCATTGTCTGGGAGAACGATTCCGTAATAGTGGAGGAAATGTGTTTCACTCCTGAAATTTGTCCGACAGCTTCCTCAACTTTTTTTGTCACTTTTGATTCCAGCTGTTCTGCTGCAGTTCCAGGCAGGGAAATGGTAACGGTTATCATAGGAACATCGACCTCAGGATTTTCGTTGATGGGCAGACCTATATAACTTAAAGCACCCAGGGCAAGCAAAGCGATAACTATTACCGTGGCAAATACAGGCCGTTTCAGGCTGATATCTGTTAAAAACATAATCGTGTCCTCCTATTCCGTTACAACTGAAACCGCATCGCCATCCTGCAGTGTATTCACATTAGTAATAATGACACTGTCACCATTTTTTACGCCGTCTTTAATCTCCACTAAGCCTTTTGAAATTTTCCCGATACTGACAATACGGTTACGGGCAACCCCCTGATCAATCACAAACACTGTATAATTTCCCGGATTTCCACTCAAAGCATCCGTTGGCACTGCAATCACTTCTGATGTCTGGTCACTTACAATATCCACCTTAGCATAAATACCCGGTTTCAGTGCTTGATCAGGATTAGCCACCTCAACGTTACATTTAAAAACTCTTGAAGCAGCATCTGCAGAGGCTTCAAGACTTTTAATTATGCCGTCATAGTCTTTAACGGCGTTACTGCCCACGGTCACCTTGGCACTCTGTCCTACTTGCAAAGAACTTATATGGTTTTGGTCTACTTCTATCACAGCATAGATTGGCGATATAGCTTTAACTTTTGCCAGAACAACTCCCATGTTGGCATATTGTCCCAAACTCACGCTTTTCTCATCTAAAATACCTGTAATAGGAGCAGTGATTGTCGTATTCGCCAGTGAATCAGTAAGATTATTCAAATCTACCTGTGCTGTAGCAAGATTAGCTTTTGCTGTTTCAATATTGGCTTTTGCCGTTTCCAGATCAATTTTAGCGTTACTTAACGTTGTTTCCGCGCTTTCCAGTTCAACCTTGGAAATGGCTCCCCCGTCAAAAAGTTCTTTTGTTCTATCATAGGTACGGACTGCATTTTCCACGGTCAGTTGCATTTTCTGCAACCCGGTTTGTGCAGACACTAATTGACTTTCTGAAGCGTTCAGCTGAGCTTGAGAAGAAGCTATGTTGTTTCTGATTTCCTGATCATCTAATTTGATTAGCGGGTCTCCTTGGGTTACATATTGACCATTTTCAAACATCACTTGAACTACCTTACCACTGACCTTGCCACTTACAATACCCTCTTCAGAGGCTTCTAATGATGCCTTATACGAAATGACGGCTTGCTCATTAACATTCCCGGCCACAGTGGCTTTGACATAAACTTTATTTGGAGTAGTTTCGGCAATGGTATTTTCCGTCTTTCCCATGAAACTTCTAACTCCTGTACCAGCCAAAACAAGTACCATAACAATCGTCAGAACTTTCTTTTTCGTAATTTTAAAGTCCCTAATAGCTAAACCGTTTTTTTCTAACACGATAAAGCCCCCTCATATACTTCATTTGTACTTCCGTAATAGGTCACCTATTTTTATCTGAGAGCGAATATCCTCCAAGGTCGTTTCGTTCACCCACATTACCATAAGTGCCTATGCAGTCTTTTAAAAATGTTCTATCGGAGTCGCAGCGGCGTACCTATCCTAATGATGCCTATATCAGCCGCGATACACAATTCTTCATATTACTTGCCCCCTTATTCACATTTGTACAATAAGTTAAATAAATTCCAATCGTTATATAAACCGACCGTTCGGTATGTCTAATAGAAAAAAATTTACCCTTTTAGTCCCCTATAAAAACTATCCCATAACTCTAACAAGGTATCACTGACATCCTCACTGCGGTCTTTTATTAAACTAATACGGAGTGCAATTCCATCATTTGTATATATAAATACCTTAGCAATTTGTTCATCGTTCATGAATGACCGGATCTCTCCGTTTTTTCTAGCTGTAGAGATAACCCCTTTCCATGCTTTCAGTTCATCTTGTTCGTGTTCGAGCAATTTTTCCCGGAAGCTTGGAAAAATCTTCAAGGCATCAAAAACAAGTGAGTAATAGTTCACCGTTAAACCACGGTCCAGATCATCTCCATCTAATTGAAGTGAATTGAGTACTCTATTTTGATAAACTGCATACTGGTGATAAAACTCATATAGAGAATTCTTGTCCAATATACTAAAATCAGGTGTTATGGAAGACATACAGTTTTTAATTGCTTCCAGAAATAACTGCTCTTTGCTTCTAAAATAATGATAAAAAGCGCCTTTTGACATTCCTGTTTTTTCTACCAGCTCAGCCATGGTTACTTCCTTATAGCTCTTGACTAAAAAAAGGTTGAAGGCAACTTTCAAAATATGTTCTCTTGTGTCATTCATGAATTTATCTCCTTTTTCAAACCGACCATTCGGTATGTATTGATGTTAACATTAAAACCGGGTCACGTCAATTTTATTATCTGCTATTCTCATTTTAAGTTCCATTCCTTTCGCTGTGCTCAAGGCACAAAAATTTATGAAAGTGTCTCCTAGTGGATATAATCCAATTGGATAAGCAGATACACTACAGAGCACGGGGAGGTGAGTGGTCCAGGGTTTAGCACCCTGCCCGCATTTTAAGATGTGCCGTTTGCTATTTTCAAGTACAAATAAGTGTGCCATAGAGCACGTAAACTAATCCTTGTATAAACAATTCCCGTTTATTATGTAGCAAACAGTCAATGTCTGCTTTATCCACTATAAACTTATGCGGGGATGTGTTTATGCTCAAAATTGTTTTTCCTATTTGCTGTGGAATTGATGTCCACAAGAAGTTTGTTGTTGCAACGGTTGGTACTACTAACAAATCGGGGGTTACGGATTACCAAACGAGGCAATTTTCAACCTTTACCCAGAGTTTGCTTCAACTTTTGGATTGGTTGAAAGCTCACTCTTGCGTTCATGTCTGTATGGAGTCTACAGGCAAGTACTGGCACCCTGTTTTTAACATTTTGGAAGATTACTGTGATGTTGTCGTTGCTAATCCAAAGTATGTTAAAGGTATTCGAGGCAAGAAAACCGATAAGAAAGATTCTATTTGGCTTTGCGATTTACATAAGCACGGTTTAGTTCCCAGTAGCTTTATACCACCCTTACCAATTCGTCAAATTCGTGATTTAATGCGGTATCGGTTTAAGCTCATCAATGTTAAGTCAAGCGAGAAAAACCGCATCCAAAACTCTCTAACTGTTTCAAATATTATGATTTCTAGTGTTGTTTCTGATACTTTTGGCGTAAGCTCGATGAGAATCATTAATCACATACTTGATAATCCGGATGATATGGATTTCGAGGTTTCATCAATGTTACACGGAAGAATGCAAGATAAAGCAGAAACAATTACAAAATCAATCAATGGGAATTTAACTAAGCCTCAAGCAGATAAAATGCGTGTTTGTCTGCATCATCTTGAGAACATCGAGAAACATATAACTGATATCGAACGGGTTGTTTTAGGCTTAGCTCAGCCCTATTTGCCACAAATAGAGATAATTTTATCATTGCCAAGTATCAAGGATGTTTTTACTGCCATCGCTATAATCGGTGAGATCGGTAGCGATATGGCAGTTTTTAATTCCTCCAAGCATCTATGCTCATGGGCTGGAGTTACTCCTCAAAACAATGAAAGTGCTGGCAAGAAGAAATCTGTTCGTATTTCACGAGCTGGTGTATATATCAAGCCATTACTAGTTCAATGTGCAAATGCTGCAATTAAGAGTAAAAAGTGTCCGTATTTCAAAAACCGATATGACCAGATTAAGAAACGTCGAGGTCACAAAAAGGCCATTATTGCTATTGCACATACACTGCTAAAATGTATCTACCATATGCTAGATAAGGGTGAGACGTTTAATTTTGAACTATACAAAATCGACTCCAAACCAAAACAAACTTATGCATCGCAGATCACTGAGGAAATGGCTATTCGCTACCTGCAAACTTTAGGCTACCAAATACCCGATATGCCTAATACAACTTAAAACCTTACAAACAAATTTTTTTGAAAGCCGCTATTTAGCAGGCTTATTTTGTTATGACCTTTTTTAAATGCGATCATATTTCCGGGTTCTTTCAAACTAAGCTTTCCGGCAGGGCTAAGCCATTGTTTTGGCAATTGATCTTATTATTCCTGTTTCTGGTGGAAAGATATAGCCCCTTCCCCCACGCGACCACCACGTGTAGTCTCCCTATGCCGGGGGGCATTTCTCATTTCTGTACGAAACATTCATAATCACATACAAACCGTTCCTAAAGAAGCATTTACATTCACCGACATAAACCAAAATAAAAATGCCCCCCCAATCGGCTATGCAACCTTTCTTATCAAATACATAAATTACGTATAATTTTTATTGACATTACGTAAAATACGTAACATGATTATATCAGAAGGTAGGTGATACAAAGGAAACGACGGGACTTGGTTAAAAAACTTGAATCAAACGGCTTCAGTAAAATAAGAGACCACGGAGATCACACCATCTACAAAGCCCCTAATATGAGAGCCGTTCAAGTCCAAGTCATCGAGAAATCAACGAAGTGACAGCAAAGCAAATCCTAAAAGATGCGGGGCTGAAATAGACCCCACTCAAAGGATTCATAATCATAAATAGCTAAGAAAATAATAATAAAGGAGGCAAAATCATGATCTATGTTTTCCCTGCGATATTTACACCCGTCGAAAATGGATATGCCATACGATTCCCTGATTTACCTGGTACCAATAGCCAGGGCAACGATCTTGCAAACGCTATTTATATGGCGCGTGATGCTTTAGCAACATGGTTAGATTATCTTATAGACGAAAAGGAGGTCATCCCAACTCCATCGAGGGCAAAGGATATTCCTTTAGATGACGGACAATTTACGACAATGATTGACATCGATATGACAGCCTATCGCCGGCATAAGAGTTCAAAGGCTGTAAAAAAAACATTATCGATTCCCTCCTGGCTTAATGAAGAGGCGGAAGCTCAAAACGTGAATTTCTCAGCTATTCTTCAGGAGGCTTTAAAAGAACACTTGGGAATTCAAACCAATAGAATATAATAATTACAGCAGCCCTAACCCGGCTGCTTATTTTATGTGCACCCCGTGATTCTCTCGCATCAACCGGTCAATCGCTTTAAATTCCTTCGTATCCTCATACTTGGTCTTCAGCGGCAGCAAATTAGCCATGAGCTTAAGATTATCGTAACCGGATAGATAACCGTAAAAGGACGGCGCTTCCACAATAGCGCCAATATTGGCAATCGCCCGCCGAAAATCTCATTCATTAGTTATTTTTAAGTTTCTCCGCCTTTTGTTAAGCCCATGGCCTTTCCGCTTTCTTTATCAAATAAATGGATTTTATCTATGTCTATAGAAACAGGCACTTGCCCGGCTATATTTTTTGCTCTTGAACTCTCCATTCGCGCAAGCAGGCTTTGTTGTCCGCAATTAAGCGAGACGAAAGAATCTGCGCCGTGCATTTCCACTGCCTCCACCGTTGCGTAATTACCGTTCAGGTTATTGGTAATCCGGACATCCTCGCTGCGCACGCCCATAACAGCAGTTCGTGCATTGACCTGCAAATCAGGCACAACAATCTCACAATCACCCCATTTTAGGGTATTCCCCTGGATTTCAACCTCAATAAAACTCATCGCCGGCGTGCCGATAAACCCGGCAACAAACCTATCGGCAGGGTTATTATACAAGTTCTCCGGCGTGTCCGCTTGCCTTATAACCCCATCTTTCATAACCACAATTCTGTCACCCAAGGTCATCGCTTCCGTTTGATCATGGGTAACATAGATGAAGGTTGCTTGCAGGCGCTGATGCAATTTGGCAATTTCAGCTCGCATTTGCACACGAAGTTTAGCATCCAGATTGGAAAGGGGTTCATCCATCAGAAAAACTTTAGGTTCGCGCACGATAGCCCGTCCCATGGCCACACGTTGTTTCTGCCCTCCCGAAAGTGCTTTGGGTTTGCGCTCCAAAAGCTCCTCCAGCTCTAAAATTCTACTGACTTCCAGGACTTTTTTTCGTATTTCCCCTTTAGGCACTTTGCGCACGTGCAAGCCAAAAGCAATGTTGTTGTAAACCGTCATATGGGGATATAAGGCGTAACTTTGAAAAACCATGGCGATGTCCCGCTCTGCAGAGGGTACATCGTTCATCTTTTCCCCACCGATATAAAGCTCACCTGCGCTTATGCCCTCCAACCCCGCTATCATACGGAGTGTTGTGGATTTTCCGCAGCCGGACGGCCCAACAAAAACAACGAACTCTTTGTCTTGGATTGCTAAATTAAAATCACGAACGGCAACAAACCCGTTATCATAGGTTTTGTTTAGGCCTGAAAGCTCCAATGATGCCAATGCCCACACCCCCCATAAAAAATGCCAAAGCTGAATTTGAATAGAGCGCAAGTTTCTGCAGGACGCTGATTTTTCCGCCGAATGCCAAGGTCGCTATGCCTGCCAGCCCATTGGCATACTGACTCCAATACAGCAATATTTGCGCTGCTTGCAGCAATGCATAAATTCCTATACTAATTGCCGTTAAAACAGCCATGGCCACTAGCATGATCCTCCGTACCTCACGGGATTTTATAACTTCCCTCAAATATTCGTCTTTGGCTAGTCTTTTGACCTTAGGCACTGATTTCCTGATAACTTTTACCCCTTGTACAGATAGAAAACTTGAGACTACTAAGGCTATCAGCCACCAGGCCAGGGCGAATTTTGCTTTAATAACTTTGGCGAACTCGCCTAAATTAGCTAAATAAAAACGATCCTCACTAACTCCTAAACTCTTCAGATTGGCCAGCGCCGCCTCTTCCGTTGCCATAACTTCTATAAAATTGGCTACACTGGTCTTGGTCAAAATCGACGGCACATAAACTGCGCTTTCCTCTTGATTGTCCTCGATAACCCCCAGAATGACATAACTTTCATCCTTCAGGCTTATTTGCATGCCAACGATATCAAAACTCCCAAAAGCTTCAAAGGCTAATCTTTCATTTAACACAGCTACTTTGCGTTTTTCCTGCTGGGCATTCAGGGTAAAAAAGCTGCCCGTCGTCATGGCGTAACCCATAATCTCCTGATAAAAATGGTTCGTTCCCACTTGTCTGGCCTCAAGGTTGACGGCAGACTTAACCCGAACCGTATCCACTATTTCATAGGTTAATTTCGCGTCTGTTTCATCCGCTTTTTCAAGGGCAACAGCCTCATTCACCTTCGGGCAGGCAAAAAACAAATTCTCGTTCCCTTGCGCACCCCTCCCTAAAACAAACAGGGCCAGCAGCGCTGCCCCGCAAATCGTTAAGGCGACGACAGCCAGGTTAATCCTTGGCAAAGAAATCACCACCGTTTTTAAGAACTACCGTCTCCCCCTCACTAAACGGTTTATTGCCCGACAGAACGACCGGCTCAAAAAAGCCTATATCATTCAAGATAACTGTGTTCGTGTTGTCTGAATCACCGATGTAGATGGGCAATCTTTCCGTATAATACTCATCGCCCAGCACACCTTCCCGGCGGCTGATTTTGTAAAGGAAGTACCCCGAGCTATCCTGCTGAATTGCTCCGTTAGGCACCAGTTTTTCTGTTTGTTCGCCCTCTTTGGAGAAGGTTATGGAAAAGCTCTCGTTGGGCGTGATCTTCCCATCCCTAACCGTGATACTAACCGTCTTGGCTTTTTCATCGGCAACAATTTTGTCAACGATCCCCTCAAAGGAGTGGGTGGAGTTGGTGAGTTGGCAAGTGTCGCCGCTGGCCACAAAACTGTTTTCAAGGGGTATACTGCATGTAATGGTGAATTTTTCACCGATACCTATGGTCATAACCGACTGGTTTGCCGTGACAAGATCGCCTTTGCTAATGGCAATTCCGCCTACTGTTCCGGCGGTTTCCGCTTTGATGCTCCCGTTGGCTGATAAAATGTCACTATAGCGCGCCAGCTGAAGGTCATTGTTTTTGAGGTCTAATTGCCTGCCTTTAATGTCTTGATCATAGGTCAGCATCAGGTTTTTCAAATCCGCAACTTGCTTGTCATACTTGCTTATGTTGGATTTCAGATTATAGTCCGCCGTTTCCCATTCCACCTGCGCTATTGCCCCTGCCCGATACAAACTGTTCAGGCGGTCGTAATTGTCCTGGGCTTTTTTTATCTCGTCTGCCTGCTCTGCTGCCAAGGCTGTCAGGTCCGCTTTGGCTTTTTCGATTTTCAGATTAATAGTTTCAATCTCCAGCTCCAGTTTGGCCCGGGCAGTCTTTAATTCTTCGATTTTAGTCATATCCTCGTTATTAAGGGATAGACGCATAAGCTCCTGCCCTTTGTCAACGGTTTCCCCTTCTTTAACGAACACTTCCTCAATTTTTCCCCCAACTTCACTGCTAACAGCCTCTTTTTCAGACCAATCTGCCATCCCATTAGCCGTTTCCGTTTTGCTCAGTTTCCCGTTAAAAGGGATCGTGGCCGTGATTTGCGGCATGTTAAAGGCATAGATTGTTTTGGACAAAAACAGACATAGCACTAAAATTGTCAAAATGGTCATTCCGATTGTTTTAAGGTTCAGATAGTTACTCATTTATTTTACTCCTGAAAGTTCTATGCCTTTTTCTAAATTCCGCTGCCCGATTGCTAAAAACCACAGGGGCAGAAACATAAACACGCAGCTTGCCGCAAAAATCAGTCCTATTTGTCCATCGGCAATTCTGGATAAAAACACCGAAAGGGGTTCTTTAAAATAGTCTTTGATAAAGACAATAACTTGTTCAACCAAATTCCAATATTCGATGAAGACCAGCATACTAAGTGCGGCGATACCCGATTTCATCTGGGGCAGGACGATGTGAAGGAATATATACCAATCGCTGGCTCCGTCAATTTTTGCCGCCTCGAAGTATTCTTTGGGTATCCCTTTCATGCTCTGCCTAAGCAGGAAAACTCCAAAGGGAGAAAAAATTCCGGGCAGGATGATCGCCAGGTAACTGGTTTTGATATGCAGCCAATCCGCAATGATGTAATTGGGGACTAAAACAGCCTGGAGGGGCATCAGCATCACAATGATATAAATAAAAAATAGTTTCTCTTTGTGTTTCCACTGCCAAATTGTGAAGGCATAGGCGCAAAGCAGGGATACCGCCGTATTGCCTAAGACAACGGGCAGAGTGATCTTCAGGGAATTCATGAGCAAAACAATAAAGGCAGGCTGCTTAAATAAAACGGCTGCATATTGGCTAAGGGTAACACTTTCGGGAATCAGCACAAATTGAACGAATTTTTGGGTGATGCCCTCTACCGCATCAAAAATTGATAACTTCGTGGTATAGTTCAGCCCGATTTCCGCTTCACTCATCAACGAGTTGGTCATGGTGATCAGCAGAGGCAGCATGAATATAAGGCTTAAAGCGATTAAAATTGCATAGCTCTTCCTCATTCGGCAACCCTCCGCTCGATCTTAAATAATCCCATGGTTATCAAGGTTATCCCTAGCACCAGCACTGTCGTTGCCGTGGTGAGCTTCTGATAATTCAGGGAGCTGAACATATTGTTCATAAAGTGCTGCAGCATATAAATGCTATGCTGGGGATAGTCGCCGGTAATTAAATAGATTTCCTTAAACACCTTAAAGGAGTTAATGACCGACATCAAGGTGGTCAGAACGAAGGTGGGCACGAGATAAGGAAGGGTAATGTACTTAAAACTCTGCCACTTGCCCGCGCCGTCCATGCTGGCCGCTTCGTAATAATCTTTAGGGATGGCACTGAGTCCGGCAAGCAATAACACAATATTATACCCCAGGTTCTTCCAGATAAAAATCAGAACGATCACGCCTAAGGCCCAGCCCGTTTCCAGCCAATGGATGGCCGGTCCGCCAAACTTCACGATGATCCCATTGATAAAGCCATCGTTGGCAAACATCATTTTCCAAAAGAACACCATAGATCCCGAGGGTATGACAAGGGGGATCAGGAACACCAGGGTGAATAACTGCTTAGACCGTTTCACAGTGTTGATCAGCATACTGATTGCCAGGGAACATAGTATGTTCAGCGGAACGCAGAGCCCCATGAAAATCGCCGTGTTCCGGAGTGCCTTTTGATAGGAAGAGTTTTGGCATAAGTCGATAAAATTTTTCAGCCCTACGAACTGCCCGCCTACCGGCTTATCCAAAAATGCATAGCCTAGTGAGATCATAAAAGGGAAGATGAAGAAGATGATAAAGCCTAGGGCGCTGGGAAGTATAAACCAGATTGCTTGCTCTTTGGCTTTCTTCATAAGCCCTTATGCACCTCTATTCGTTCAAATATAATTCCACTTTGCTTTGCAGTGCCTTGGCAACCTCTGCGGCAGTTTTTTCCCCCGTGAAGAAGTTTTTCACCTCTGTTGTTACCATATTGTCTATCTTTTCATCGTGCAGATCATAGTTGTTCAGCAATTTCGTCAATCTGTCCAGGGTTGCCAGGTAATTAGCCAGGGCCTGCTGCTGCTCAGGCGTCAATTCTTTCGCCGCTTCCTGCCCATTGCCTGCCGGTCCGTCGGACACGCCCATTGCTGCGGCACGATTTTGTATAACCTCGCCTGTTATCAGCATGGAGGCTGTTTTTTCTTTGGCCTGATTATTGATGGGGATACTATTGGGAGAACCCAAGCCACTTGACTGCATTTCCTCACTTGCTAAAAATTTTATAAACTCCCAGGCTGTGCGTTTGTTCTTTGAATTTGAATTTATGCCATAGCCTTGAGTGTATGAGAAATCAACCTCACCTTGATCATTGGCTACCAACCCAGCTATTTCATCATGTTCAGAACTGCCGCCGCTGCCGGCTTGCCGGATAACGTTGGTTTTTGTGCCTAAATTTCGTGTAAATTGATTAACCAGATTAAGACTGGAGTTAAACTTGGCATAGTATTTTTCGGCATTGTCCGCTGCGAATTTATCCAAACTAGTTTCACGGGACGTCTCCGCCGCTATCACATTTGCCGGGTTAATGGAACCGCTGTCGGCATAGTTTTTAACGGTTTCCAGCAATTCCGCAAACTCGCCGCCCGTGAAATCCACCTTTTTATTGCTAATGTCTACAAAGGTTGTATAGTCCAGTGCATATGCCTTTTCAAAGAAACTGGTTCCTTTTTGAACAGAGTAGGCACTTTGGCCGAAAATTTTGTTGCCCGTGCTTGCCGAGGCATCCTTTGCGGCCTTGATCACATCTTGATAGGTAAGTTTATCCTGAGCCGGGAAGTCAGCCATCAGCGAACTATCATAAGCGAAATAGTTAAAGGTATAGTCCATTGGGAAAATATACTGTCCGCCTTTGTAGGCCGTGGCAGCTATAATATTTTCCGTGTAAGCGGCTTTATTATAGCCGGGGTCGTTTTGGATGAAGTTGTTCAAATCTTCGAGTTGACCATTATCGGCATATTTATAATAGGGCAGTACATCCAGAGCAAGAATGTCGGCTCCGCCGCCGCTCATAATTTCTGTGTTTACCCTGCTGACATAATCGTCTTTCGCTTGTTGGTCATTGCCGCCGGCTGTTACAACCGCCAAAGTTTTACCGCCGTCTTGCTGGGTTTTCACTTGGGGCATAGCGCCTACGCTCTCCACATTAACCTTTGTACCCGGATATTTTTCCTCGAATAATTTTGCCCCTTGCTCTAAGTAACTTTTGTAGGTTGTGCTGTCATAACAAGAAACCGTTATTTCACCTGATACAGCGCTTGCCATAATTTTTTGGTAGTCTGTCGCCGTTTTAGTGCCGCAACCGGTAAGAGTGGTTAAGGCAAGGGCGGTGACCAACAGACTGCTGACAAGTTTTTTCCTCATAGTTATAACCTCCTAGGCCTGAATAGTAGCAACTTTTGTCTTGCGGCCTTATTCTAGCAGGCTAATCTAACTTCAATCTAACTTTTGAACGGGGAACTACCGATTGCCCATGAGAACTACAGATTACCCATGAAAAGAACGATAAGAGAAACCACAGATTAACACAGATTTCACAGATTAAGAAGGTAAGTATAAAAAATGGCGAAGATGGGCGTCAATGCAAAGGATAATTATTAATTATCTCAAAGCGACAGGATTAAATCGGCCTTTTATCAGCTTTGGCGACTATCAATTGCGTTACAAGGGATTGATAGTTTGGATCTAAAAATTTATTTCTTAAATCTGTGTTAATCTGTGTAATCTGTGGTTATATAATTTTAGAACAACAGGCAAAGGATAAAGGCGATGGAGAATGTGGAACGGGATTCACAGACCTACGCCATTATTGGTGCGGCAATGGAGTCAAATTAGATTAAAGTTAGATTGGCATATTACAATGGAGTCGGAGGTGATGACTGTGGGTATACAGATTCTTGTCGTTGAGGACGACGCCCGTTTGCAGGATATGGTCTGCAAGTTTCTCCGCAAAGAGGGCTGGCTTGTCGATGCCTGCAGTGATGGCGATTCGGCACTTGAACGTTTTTATGTCCAAAAATATGACCTCATCATACTCGACATTATGTTGCCTGGTATCAACGGACAGGAATTGCTTCGCGAACTGCGGAAAAATTACGACACCCCGGTGCTGATGATGACGGCGCTGTCGGACGATGACAATCAATTGCGGGCTTTCGAGGGACAAACAGACGATTATGTAACCAAGCCCTTTTCCATGCCGATTCTCGTTAAGCGGACGGAGGCCCTTTTGCGGCGCAGCGGCGTTCTGAAAAAGGAAATTCAAGCGGGCAAGGTGACTTTGTACCCGGAGACCTACGGCGCGGAATATGACGGCAAGAAAATCCCACTTACACCAAAAGAGTTTGAAATTTTGGAGCTGTTCGTCCGCAACGCCGGGAAAATCCTTGCCCACGAAACCCTTCTGACCCGCATTTGGGGATATGATTTCGAGGGTAACGAAGGCATTATTCACGCCAGTATGAAAAAACTGCGGGATAAATTGCCGGAGAAACTAATTCGCACAATCAAGGGCGTAGGTTATTATTTGGAGGCTGACGACAGTGAAGAGTAAAAAGAGGTTTTTCGGTATATTCGGCAAAGTGTTGCTTTACACTATGCTGATTCTGCTCATTGTCACCGGCGGTATGTTCGCGTTTTTTTCCAACCAGATCAAAGCCGCCGTCACCTTGACCCAGCAAAAGCAAGCCGCAGAGGACTTTCTGCCCCTGATGACGCAGTTGAAGGGGAAAACCAATGAGGAAATCACCGAGTTTGCGCAGAAGTTCCACGAAGAAAACCGCTCCTTTAAGTTTCGTTTTCAGAATGCGGACGGGGAGATTTTATTTGAAACAGAGGATTTTGAAATGCCGTCAGGTTTTGAGATACCGCCGGATTTTGACAAAAAATTTTCTGCCTTGGGAAAGGTCATTACCCGAAAAAACGACCTATTCGTCAATGGGTTTGCCACCGGCCCGACAGGCGGCATTCCGGAACGTGTAGTGTTTCTGTCGGCAGAGAACGGCCTAAAGCTATCCATTATCACGCCATTTACAGGCAGAACCGTTTACGATGGAATACTTGCTAAAGCGGCGTGGACCTTCGGGCTGATTCTCGTGTTGAGCTTCTTAACCGCTGCCTTATTCGCCTGGCTCATCGCCAGCCCGGTACGACGTATCGCGGCGGATGCGCGCAGTATGGCGCAATTACGCGACGTTGCCCCGCCCCTCCCGCGGGGTGACGAAATCGGGCAGCTTGCCGAAGATGTTTATTCGATGTACGAGGAGCTGAAATCCACTATTCGCAAACTCGAAGCTGAGATGGAACACGTTAAGGAGATTGAAGAAAAGCAACGCTATTTCTTTTCTGCCGCTTCCCACGAACTGAAAACACCAATAGCTGCAACAAGCGCAATTTTGGAGGGTTTGCTGGGAGATGTTATTGCTCCGGAGGAATATCCGGCGTATCTGCGCGAGTGTCTGAAACTGAATAAGGAGCAAACCCGGCTTGTGTCGGAGATACTTGAGATAGTAAAGCTGGGCAATATCGACAAACGGGAGCAAGCGGTGGTAAACCTTAGGGATTGCGTCAACCATGTCCTGCCTCCGCTAATTCCCATTATTGAGGCCAAAGGGCAACAACTGACTGTTGAAATCGCCAAGGACATCCCTTGTACACTTGATACCGGGCTGTTTGCCAAGACTCTGTCCAACGTAATCCTCAACGCGGCGCAAAACTCGCCTGAAAACTCGGAAATCCGGGTTTGGGCCACGGAGGGGGTGGGCAGTGTTCGGCTTTCCGTTTGGAACGGCAACGCGCACATTCCGAAAGCAGCACTCTCCCGTCTCTATGAGCCGTTTTACCGTGCCGACGAAGCGCGGACGGCGGGCTGCGGACGCAGTGGTTTGGGGCTGACGATTGTGCAAAAAGCTCTCCAGCTGCAAGGGTTCCCCTTCGCCATCGAGAACGCCGACGGTGGCGTACTGTTTTGGGTTGATATTGCTTCCCCGCGGTAAAACCTCTGAGCAACTGGCAGAGAGGCAGCCGCTAAAGATGCATCCTGCGGGGAGTCCGGAATCAGCATCCCTTTTCCCCTGGAATTTTCCCGGAAGGCAATCGAGGTCAGCTGGAGATAAGCTAGGGGGTGGGAAAACAAAACCCGAACCCCAAAAATCAAGGGTTCGGATTGACAGCTGTTTAGTAATTCTCTTTTTTTAATCCACATCCTCCTGTCCTTCCAACAGGATATCGTAATAAGTGTTCCCTTCGAGAACAAGATTTTGAATGTCTGTAATCTTAGCTGTTAATTCAAACTCTTCTCTAGGTTCTTGTGTCTCTTTCTCTGTTGTTGCGGTTCCTCTATTCGTGAACTTTTCAACCGTTTCTTCGATAGTAATACCCGTTGTAACTTTTTGATAATCTCCGGCATCTACTAAAGCATACATCTTAATAAGCCCTGCACGATAACTCTGCAAAGTCACGGAGAAGGCGAATGAGGAATAATCAATCTGTGTTTATTGGGATTTGCTTCTTAAAATACTAGCATACCCTTATCATCGAACTTAAAATCAGGGCCCCAAGCGACTTCCCAATAATAGCCGTCCAAGTCAGCAAAATATGCGTGATACCCGCCCCAGAAAACATCCTGTGGCTCTTTGACGATTTTTGCTCCGGCACTTCGAGCAAGTTCAATTATTTTTTTAACATCTTCTTTATGCTCAACATTATAGGCCAAAGTGATACCGCCAAAGCCGTTTGCTATTTTCGGCGGGTTCTCTTTGTTAATATCTTCTGCCAGTAAATCCAAGGGAAAAAGCTCAAACTTGGTGCCGGGCGTATTGAAGAATATCACCGGGGGATTATTGCCCTTTTCCTCTGTCTGAAACCCCAACTTATCTCGGTAAAACTTAATAGACTTTTCCATGCTTCTTACACCTAAACAAATACAGGTAATCTTATTCATGATGCTGCCTCCCATTATAAATAAACTACATTTTCTTGTGCGCTTTTCACAAGAAAATGTAGCTTTTAACTTGGTAGAGATAAGGGGATTCGAATCCCCGGCCTTTAAATGCGAAGCAAGCGCTCTCCCGGTCCATGCTCAACGCACCCTAAAAATACAGGATTGTGCCTGCTTCAATCATCTGCTTGTCGGTCACTTGAGAAAAGTCTACCCGATAGCCTGCATTTTCAGCCAAATATTCGCTAAAGAGTCTTTACACCCTGCCGTTACCTTCCCTAAAAGGGGTGCAGGGCATTAATCTCACTAAGGTAGAACGCCAAACGAAGTGGAACTCATAATTGTTGTTCATGGTCGTAGTCGTAGGCAGCTGTATGTTTTTTGACAAGCTCAGCTATTGTTTTCTCAACCAATTTATTATTTCCTGCGCAATATCTGATTCTATCCTTATCAGACTGCGTAAGTGGCATCCCTTCCATCGCCATAGAGCCGTTAACCTCATCAATTAGTTTTTCTAAATCTCTCACCGAAAACCACCTCATTTCATTATGCCCTAAATTGCATTTAATGCCCATCTCTCAAGTAATGATTCCTTGAAACCCGGAAAAAATAATTGAGCTATCATGCCATTCGAGAATTGATCTGCGTTCAGACAACAAACTATTCGAAGTATGACATAGTTTATAAAATTAATTTTCCTCTACGCTACTGACGACGATTTTACTTTCAATTTATTTTTACAGACAGATAGACGGCTGCCCCAAATTGAACTATAGCTAAAATTAGTACATAATAACCTATTGACCATAAGGTTATAAACGCCACTATTAGCGAAACTATACTACATAAAATAATAAACTTTACTCTTTTTTTAATAAAAAAAAATATAGACAGGATAAAGCTGATTCCCAAAAGAAATAATGAAATGGGACCTGCAATATCCCAAAATATAGGCTGCTGCATAATTAACCTCTCACAGAGTTATTAATAGCTTTCCGATACTTATGGAAACTTTTGTTTATGCAATTGAGAAATACCCAACAACTTGGTCATCAAGTTCAGCGACATATACATAATTGTCCTTTTTATCGCTACCTTTACCGTTTTACTCACTCCTTTCAAACCTAGAAGATTTGATCCTGATACTTTTTCCTTTCTGCCTTAATATCCTTCAGCCTTGTATCCGGCTCATGATACCGGCGATATAAGTGAGTCAAGGTTGTGTAGGTAAAGAGCTTGTTGAGCAGAGGAATCTTGATAAGCCAATAAAACAAAAAATAGACTGCAAAAATTATCAGCAGTGTGCCGCAATAATCAATCAGGCTATTTAAAAGAAAATGATCCTGTCCTACCGGCATAAGCTTGTTCAATTCATTCAGAACATAATATGAGACCGGCAGCATCGTAAGGAAATAGAAAAAAACCGCCAGTGAATGACTTGCTTCAACTGCTTTATTAGGGCAATAGCCCATACATCTCATACAGCTTTCACAAGAAAATGTCCAATAAGGGCGAGGCTTTTTGCTTCCTCTCATTTTGATGGCTTCAAGGGGACAAGATTCAGCGCATATGCCGCAGCCGGTACAGTTTTCAGAAGCAAAAAACAACTTTGCCAAGAAAAACCGGCCGATAACCAGATATGCTAAAGAAAAGGGGCTCAGAAGCAAACCTAAAAACACGGAAAAAATTCCCCTGAACACTCTGTTTCCTTCCCAAATACGTTCCACAAAAAAATCTGTTTTGATCTTTGCCCTCTCAATAATAAACCTGGAGTTTGCAGGATTTAAACCCCAGTGTAATGACATCCAGTTGGACGGCATATCCAGCCCCATGACTCCGCGGATTATGTAACCCTTCAGCATAAGCAGAAGTGCGACCAGGTAACCTGCCGTACCTTCCAAACCCGGAAAGGACAGAGAAGCAATTCTGGTGCCTGCTCTTGTCGCCACCACAAAAGCAGGCCTTCCCTTTCCCCGCGGTAAACGCAATGTATGCCTAATCACCTGCCAAGGTGCTGTGAAACCATGGGTTGGATAAACCAATCCCACTAAGTCCTTTCCATTTTCCCCATAATCAGCTTCCCCATAACATTTTGTAATCTGAAACAGCTTAGTGTTGATCCCTTTGTCTTTAAATGTTTCCGCCATCCACGTAGCCGCTCGATAAGAATTTCCTGTCCCAGTCAGGAAATATATAATACATGAGCTATACCCCATACTTCACCACCCGGCTCAATCCAGTATTTATATAAAGTCTTTTTCATATCGTTTGAAAAATTCATAGTATGTGCGTACATTATCCAATTTCGTCCATCGCTTGACATCTACGGGATTCTCATCCAAATCATATATTTTGGCTCCCCGCAAGGCCAGTAAAAAGGGAGAATGAGTCGAGATAATAAACTGGCAATTCCAAAACCGTGCGGCATCCTCAATAAATTTCATTAATTCCATCTGCCGTTTGGGAGCCAGGCTGTTTTCAGGCTCATCCAAAATATACACACCCTTTTCATCGATTTTCTCCGTGAAGTAAAGGAATGCACTTTCCCCATTGGAGTACTCCCGCACATTGGCCATCAATTTCTTTCTCACAAACCGGGACTGAGATTTGCTTCTGGCCAAATTGACTGTTTTAAGCTGCTCATAATCGGCCAGAGACTTCATCTGAAACTGTGAATACTTGGCATCCAGATATTCTTCGAACAGTTTATCCCGTTTCTGATCAATTCCTTCGTTAAGATTTCGGACATTTAATATATAGTCAAAGACATCATCACTGGTGATAATTCTGCTGTTTTCAGGGATGTCGGCCTCCAGGTGCATCCCGCACCGCTTAATATAGTCAGGATAGAAATTCGATTTATTGTAAATGGAATCCCGCTGTATACCTGTTTTTTCGGCAATCACATTTAAGGCCGTGGATTTTCCCGAACCGTTTCCCCCATATAGAATCGTCACCGGCTCAAAATCAATTCTCTCAAAACCGTGCCTGGATAAAACCCTGAATGGATAGAACACATCATAGCAAGTTCTCTTTAAATCCATGAAAAAGCTAGTTTCCCTCTCCGCATCCGGAAATGTAAAAATACTTAAATAAACCATTGTCGCCTTCCTTATTATACCAATATATAATTGCTGTTGTATCATCCGGTGAGGATTCAACCCTTACAATATAGACCGGTCCCGAACCGCCAAGATAGGTTCAGAACATATCCTTTGTTTCTCACGTATTCCATAGAAGTATTTTCCTTATCTTTTCATTCTTATTATTTTCACAGGCATATGTGTTCCGACAATCCTCAAGTCCCATCATTTGATTGACTTATACCCCTGAAGATTTAGGCACTTTCTATAAATATCAAAACGCAGCAAAACTTTCTTCTCTCTTAAAATTCTGATCTGCCAAAGATCTGCTTCAAGTGATGCTCCATGTGCCTCAGGTAATCCTGAATCAATTCCCAGAAAGTACAGAATTGATTATCACCTATATCACACACATACCCCAGTTTCTCTTCCGGTATCCTGCCGATACCTCTGAGGAGATGTCTATTAAATACCGTCCAGAGAGAAATAATCTCATCCAGAGGCATGCCTTGATAATCCTGAATCGCTACCCAATGGTTTTGATTATAAGGCACTACCACAAAAGGCTGCTTCTCAAACTGAATTTTAAATTCTACTAATTGCCCTGGCATGGTTCAAATTTCTCAAATGACAACTCTTTGCAATACTTTTTAGGCTATAAGGCGGAAGATTTGCTCCGGGTAAACCCTAAGAACCTTGTCCCTTGAAATCTAAGGATTCCCGTGTCATTATCGGCAATCAGCCCATATTCGCGGCCATTAACCGTAAATTCCAGGCGATCCCCGCTTTCAACCTCAAAAGTAACATAATAGGTCGTACTGGAATGACTATGATGCGCCCCGGATTCTCCCGTTCCGCCGTGAAAACTGCCCGTAGTATTCGTTCTCTTCCCTGTAACCTTGACCGTAACATCTAATATCGGCTGTGAGTTGTTGTATTTCCATTGTCCGATTCCCTTCATTATTCCAAATATAACAATGCCGGATACCAGGACAAAAAATATCATCATAAACCCCGGCATTACATTAAACATTAAACCCGATAGGCCATTATCAACCAACATTAAATCACCCCATTAATTTCATGCTTTTAAAGCATTCGCTTAGACAGCATTCCGCCATTATAGAAATATGTCTAATATCACCGGTACCAACTGTTTATAACACTGATACTTTGATCAGTTGGATAATAATTCTTGAACTCATCGTTTTTCCCAATGGCAAATGCAGAAAAACCTAAAATCCAGCTCTCCTTGGCAAAGACTTCTTTGTATGCTTGAAAACCATTGGCCTTACAGTTATTTCTAGATTGTTGTATTCAAATCCTTTTTAGAATTTGATAAATTCTGAACAGCGAAAAGCCGGTTTCTCTTCATTTAAATAGAGAAACCGGCTTTAGTATTTAATATTAACGCTCAACCATGAGAATTCACGGAGCGTTCCTTCTTTTTGTGTTCCAGTAAGCAATAAACAGCGGAGTCCAAAAAACCTTTGCGCTTATTCATTTAAGTATGTGCTCACCCTGTCCTGAATCAATTGGGCAGTCGCCTCCGCTGTCTTCTGTCCTGTAAAGAAGGCCGCGGTTTCCTCCTGAACAATGGCAAGAATCTTCTGGTCCGTTCCGATATAGACCTTCGCTTGACTGAGCAGGTTTTCCATATAATCCACATCCTCCCGGGTGGGGGGCTGCAGTGTTATCGTTTGATCTGGAATTCCGTCGTCCTTAATTCTCATTTTCCCGCCATTTTTTTGGATAGCCTGGCTGAAATTCCGGGCAATCTGGGGAAGTACACTTTTATTAACCGGCATTCCTCCCTGAGTCATCATTTCATCAGAGAGCATAAATTTTAAAAATTCCCAGGCCAGTTCTTGATGGGCTGATTTACTGCTGATCCCATACATAGAGTCCGTGGAAAAAAACAGGTTTCCGGGAGGCTTTAAAAGCTGAACACCCTCGCTGAAAATCGCCTTGGCCACTTGCAGGTCCCAAAACCCTCCAAGGGAAGTGAAATTAAAAACCAGGTTACCCCGGGAAGCCATATCCATCATGTTGGTCTGGTCGATATCCGTATTAACCAGTTTGTGGTCAAGCAGATATTTACTCAAATCCAGTAAATCAAGAAATTCCCGGCCGGTAAAATTGGCTGTTTTCTTCTCCTGATCCACTAAGCTGGCATAGTTTTCTTTAACCAGAGTCGCAATCAGTTTTTTTTCATCCATCCCGGCCAAGGCATACATCTCCTGGGTTCCCCCGTTTTGCTTGTCTTTAACGACCTTTTCCGCCGTCTTGACAAAATCCTGCCAATCCCAGCTGCTATCGTCGATTGGCGCCTGGGAATCAGCCAGTAAAGTTTTATCGGCGGCAATCATATCGATACTGATATTAACCGGCAGCCCATAGAGTTTATCTTTATATTCTAAAGCCTGGAAAATATTTTGGTAGTATTTGCTGTTGTCGAAGCTTTGATCCGCCTGCATCAGCCCGTCCAAGTCAACTAAAAGATTCTTATCCCCATAGGTCTGATAGGGCAGGTTGTTTAATAAAATGATATCGCTGCCCTGACCGGACATGAGCTGGGTATTCATGGTCGTGACATATTTTTCAATATCGCCGGGCTCCGTCCCTCTGACACCTTCCCCTTTTTCCGAGGTACTGGAGGTGTATTCTTTTACTTCCACACTGACGCCGGGATGAAGTTCCTCAAACTTTTTCACTGCCGCATCCAGGTACATGTCTTTGCTCACTACCGCAATGGTCAGAGAATTAGATTTATTAGCTTCCCCGACGGCCTGGGTATCGCAACCCGCGATTAATACTCCCAGGCCGAGGACCAGAGCCAGGCTTAGGACAACTCCGCATTTGTTCTTTCTCATCAAAGCACCCCTTTTTCTTTAAGTATTCGTGACTATTCAGGTACTCAGTTAATCAACCACAGATTACACAGATTAACACAGATTTAAAAAATACATTTTTAGTTCTAAACTACAAATCGCTTGTAACGCAATTGATATTCGCCAAAGTTGATAAAAGGCCGATTTAATCCTGTGGTTTTCAGATAATTGATAATTATCGTTCTTCATTGACTCCCATCTTCGCCATTTTTCTATACTTCATCCTTCTTAATCTGTGAAATCTGTGTTAATCTGTGGTTTCTCTTATCGTTTTTTTCATGGGTAATCTGTGGTTTCCCCGTTCAGAATTCCCCAAGACCCTGAATAGTCACAAGGATTCAGTAGGGATTTAAACCCTAAAAGATATTCTGACTTAACTACTGTCTAATGACGTTCACCCCACTTTCCTGATCGAAAAAATGGGCCTTGGCCATATTAAAACCCACCCTGACTTCCTGTCCTGTTTCGGCGCGCAGCTCCGGACTCACCCTGACAACCACCTCCCTGCCGGCTATCCTCACGTAATGGTAAGTTTCAGCCCCTCTCAATTCGCTGAACTCCAGCCTCCCGCACAAAGCACACCCGGGATGGCCATTCAAAAAATCTCCGCTGCCGCAGAGGTGCTCCGCTCTAATCCCCAGGACCACTTTCCGATCCAGATACCCCTGCTCTTTTAACCTTTGTCCCCCGGCAGCGGGAACAGGCAGCAGAGCGTCGGCCAGTTTGGCAAAAATACAGCCCTTTTCCTCGATAATTAAAACTTCCAGAAAGTTCATCCCCGGGCTGCCGAGAAAACCGGCCACAAACATATTGACCGGGTGGTCATAGATGGCTTGCGGGCTGTCGATTTGCTGGATCAGGCCATCCTTCATCACCACGATTCTGGTACCCATGGTCATGGCTTCGGTTTGATCATGGGTTACATAAACAAAGGTTGTCTGCAGATCTTTATGGAGCCTGGCAATTTCTATTCTCATCTGGGTTCTCAACTGGGCATCCAGGTTGGACAGAGGCTCATCCATCAGGAAAACCTTAGCTTTTCTGACAATGGCCCGACCCAGGGCCACCCTTTGCCTTTGCCCGCCGGAAAGTTCCTTGGGTTTGCGTTTGAGAAGATCTTCAAGTCCCAGAATCCTGGCCGCTTCCTGGACATTTTGCCTGATTTCAGCCTTGGGCAGCTTTCTCAACTTAAGTCCGAAAGCCATGTTGTCATAGACCGACAGATGGGGATAAAGGGCATAATTTTGAAAAACCATGGCGATATCCCGGTCTTTGGCAGCCATGCCATTAACCAGCCGGTCATCAATATATAATTCACCGGCTGAAATTTCCTCCAGGCCGGCAATCATCCTCAATACGGTTGTTTTGCCACAGCCGGAAGGACCTACCAGGATTAAGAATTCCTGATCCCTTATTTCCAGAGAGAAATCCCTGACCGCCGTAACTCCGCCTGGGTAGGTCTTAGCTAGATTTTTCAGATGTAAACTCGCCATCCGCTGCCCTCCTATTCGTTTGAGACATTCCTGCTAATTAGGGACATTCTTATTATTGGGGACATTCCTTTCTACAAAGAAATACTAAGGCTTTAGCAGGTGTGTCCCCTGACCTCTTTTGAAATACCAAGACTTCAGCAGGTGTGACCTCTGATCATTTGCCCTATTTTTGTCAGTGCGGTTAAAAATACAGAGCTGAATACCAGCAACGCCTCCCCGGTCCCGATGACAGGAGTCATTTTTATGATCCACAGCAAGGCGGTGCCCAGACTTAAGGCGGCCAGTAGGAAAACGCTGCAGAACACTTCAACTTTGAGCAGTTTTTCCCCCAACAGCCGGGTCTGATAAAGTCCCAGCCAGAACAGCGGCCAACCAAGAAAGATATTTAAAAACAAGTTCCAGTTCCGGATGGTATTAAGAACATTCAATTGAACTTCTCCCGGCGGTGCTGCATCGCCGGCGCTTTGCATCCTGGTTTGAATCCCCCTTTGAATGAGGTCAACCCAAAACGAAATATCAATCAGTTCATCGGGTATGTTTTCCGGCGGAATATATAAGCTGAATCTGATTAATTTCCACACTAAAAGCATCACTGCAACAAGCGCTAAGATTACCGCCATATCAAGCATCAGCCTGACGGCATCCTCCTTAATCATCTCCCGCCAATAGTTATCCCGGAGTCTCTGGCGGCAGAAATGATCAAGGCCCCTTATTTTTCCCCTGAGCAAAGCGAAAAGCATCACCATGGCTACTGCCCCCGCCAGGAAATTGCGGAGCAGGTTCCCTTGTTCCATCAGGAGGCCCGCCAGGTTATAATCGATGATTTTGTAGTTGGCGGGGTCCTGACCGATAGAGGTCAGGGCCGTTGTCAAAACAGCGGTATTGCGGCCCGTGGTGCCGGCATCCTTGGTTTCAACTGCCAAGAAGGTTATTCGGGAATCCGCTTCCAGTTCCAACAATATTTTCGCCGGTATGTACACTGTGCCGTAGCCCCTGTCCGTCAGTGTCCCAATCAGGGAATGGTCAGCTCCGGCCACCCCAACTATTCTGAATTTCCGGCCATATAGTTCTATCTCCAGGCCCACTACATTGCGGTTCTGAAAAAGAGCCTGCGCCAGGTCCTCATCGATGACGGCGACCTGCTGGTTTTCCTGTTCGACGGTTAAAAAACCGCCCGCTTTCAAGTTTATTTGCTGGAATTGATCATACCTGTCATTCACCCCCAGCACTTGGGCTGGGTTCTGGTTCTTTTGATAGGCGGCAGACGTTGAAGCCTCCACGGCGTAAGCCAGATCATAATCCCGGAGGTTGTATTGGCTTAGCTGCCTCATATCTTTCAGGGTAAAAGAGGCAGCCTCCGGCTGATGGAAATTGCCCAGCCAGGTGGCGGTGATTTTATCGGTTTTGTGCAGGCCGCCCAGATCCGCCAACTTAGCGGGCAGGGATGACCCCAGGAGGGTGCTCCAGGTTAAAACCAACAGGCCCAGGGCCAGAACAAGATAGGCCGGATAGGCTGATTTAGCCGGTTTCAAGTGGGCCGGTTTCAATTTGCCGCCTCCTTCAGAACTCTGTCCCCGTCCTCCAGCGGTTTATTGCTTTGCATCACCACTTCGCCCATCACCATATCTGTGAGCGCAGACTTATTATTATCGCTGTCTTCCACATTGACGTCCACCTTTTGCAAATAGTTCTCCGCACCTAAAGGCCCTTTTCTTGATTCCAGAACGAAGACATAGGAGCCGCTGCTGTCGTCATAAACGGCGCTGTTCGGTATGAGGGTAGCGTAAGGCTTGGTTTTTTTGCTTAAATATATTTCTCCCTTCTCGCCGCCGGTCAGGCCTTCCAAAGAGACGTCGATCCACAAATCCTTTTTATCCCCGTTGTGCCGGCTGTTTTCCACGATCTTGTCAATTTTCCCCTCGGTCCTTTTATCCCCCAGGGAGAGAATATTAACACTCACCGTATCTCCGGGTTTGACGTAATCAACCACATCATTGTCAATGGGCACGATCAGCCGGAACCCCTGCCCCAGATCGGCCAATTTATACAGGGGCAGGGAGTTATTGGTCATCGACCCCGCGGGGAAATTCAGCTCTGTGATCAGGCCGTCCACGGGCGCTGTATAGACGCCCTTGTTGGCCGCCTCTTTGGCCAGGGCATCCGCCTTTCTGATCGTGTTGGCCACCTGTTTAGCCAGGTTTTCCACCTTTCTGGCTTGTATTTCCAGATTAAGCCGGATAGTCTGACAGTTGCTTTCCTCCTCCGCCAAGTCCCTTTCAGCATTCTGCAGGTTTACTGCCGTTTCAGCACCCTTCTCAAACAGCGCTTTCAGGTTGTTGTAATCCCGTTGTTTTTGCTCCTGATCCTTCAAGGCCCCCACCAGGGAAAGCTGCAGCTGCTGGTAGCGGGCCTGTTCATCCAGATAATTGGACTGTTGGATGTCCGCCTCCAGTCTAAGGGTCTCTACCTCCAGGTTAAGGCTGTCTACGTCCAAGCTCAGGATGGGCTGGCCTTTACTGACCCTGTCCCCCTGCTCCACCATGACCTCCTTGACCCGCAAATTGGCAGCTGCGTATTCCTCCCGGGTTGATTTGACCTCCACCGTCCCTTCACCGAATATTTCTTTTATTAACGCCCCGCTCCCCGGCCGGACCGTTTGGACCCTGGGCAGAGCAAAGTTATTGATGGTATTGGAGAAGAAAGTTAACCCGATCATCGTCATCAGGAACAGCAGGCCCAACTTTCCGATCAACTTTTTTCTTTGCACATCACCTGCAATGGCTTCATTCCCCAATTTTCTGTCTCCCTTCCTGAACTAGTGCAGCGATACAATAGCCCTTGTAAAGTAGGTGGGCAAGAATTTATATAACAAGTCACCAGTTGCTCAGCCTTTGATTCCGGAAAGCCGGATCCCTTCCAGCAAGTATTTTTCGGCGTAAAGGAAGTTCAGCAACGCCGGCAGCATATATAGAACGGAGGCGGCAAAGGCCAAGCCTTTTTCACCGTCGATGATTCGGGAAAGATAGAGGGAAAGCGGCTGTTGGGCCGCGTCCTGTAAAAAAATCAACGGCTGTTCCACCATGTTCCAGTTATCGATAAACACAAGGATAGCCATGGCTGCTATGCCGGCCCTGGACATGGGCAGAATGATTTTGAGAAAAATCTGGAGCTGGTTGGCTCCGTCCACCCGGGCCGCTTCAAGATAGGAGTCCGGTATTTGCTCCATGTACTGTTTTAAAAGAAATACGCCAAAGGTGCTGAAGATGCCAGGCCAGATAATGGACCAGCGGCTACCCAGCAGGCCCAGCCAGCCGGCCATTAAATAATTGGGCACCAGAGTTACCTGGAAGGGCATCAGCATCACAATGATATACAAAAAAAACAAAAGGTTTCTGCCTCTGAACTTCAGCTTGGCAAAGGCATAGGCCGCCAGGGTTGCCACTATCGTTTGCCCAATGACGATAGGGCAGGTAATCAGCACGGAATTCCAGAACATGAAAAGAAACTGGGTCTTTTTAATGAGCACGTTGTAATACTGTTTAAGCACCACCACATCAGGGATCAGCTGGAACCGGGCAAAGTGATGTGCAGTATCTTCCTTATAGCTGCTTAAATTTTTGTCCGTCACCGGACCATAATTATCGGCGATTGCCTGTTCACTCATCAATGAATTGGTGATGGTTACAGCCAGAGGAAAAATGAAGCTGACAGCCAGTACCAGCAATACTGTCGTCTGAAGTACTTTTGTTATCAGACGGTTCCGATTCAATGCGCTCATTCCTCTCCCCGGTTCTCAATTTCTTACTACCCATAAAAAAGTTTTTAAGTTACTTGTATCCGGCGCTCCGGTGGTTTCCTCCGTGTGCTGTACAATTTTCTTTGTTCTTTACACTCCTGACGCCCGACTCCTGATCCCCGGCTTCTGACTGAGATTCTAATTAATCAGGTTGGTGATCTTTCTCTCCACGATAAAAAGCAGTAAAACGACGGTCACGATAAAGGCAGCCATAATGAAGGCCGCGGACGTCAGTTTTTGATAATCCAGAGCCATGAACATATTGTTCATGTAGTGCTGGAGCATATAGATGCTGTTATGGGGATAGTCTCCGGAGATAAGATAGGTCTCCCGGAACACTTTAAAGGAATTGATAATCGAGATAATAAACACAAAAAAAGTAGTGGGAGTCAGGTAAATCAGGGTTATCCGGAAAAACTCCTGCCAGCGGCCGGCCCCGTCGATCCTGGCCGCTTCGTAGTATTCAGCCGGTATATTCTGCAATCCGGCCAGAAACAGGATGACACTGTAACCCATGTTTTTCCACAGATAAACTGCCAGGACCACCATCCTGGACCAGTTGGTTTTCATCCAGTCCACCGGCGGGTAACCCAGAGCCTGGAGCAGGGAATTTAAAACGCCGTTTAAATCAAAGAAAGCCTGCCAGACCAAAACAACCGAGGCTACGGGTACTACCAAAGGAGTGATCATGATGGTGCGAAACAGGTTCCGGCCCGGTAACTTTTTATTCAATAACAAGGCCACTCCCAGGGAGAGAATCAGATTAAGAGGTACACAGATCAAAGTGAACTTGGCTGTATTCCCCAGAGCTAATAGAAAGCTCGGGTTTTTTAACAAAGCGCCGTAATTATGTAAGCCGACAAAGGTGCCGTGAAGGGGACTGTCTACCAGGGAATAGTAAAAGCCGGTGACAAAGGGGAGCAAATAAAAAAGAGCAAAACCCAGCAGGCTGGGCCCGAGGAAAAGCCAGGCCAGGCAGCCGTTATTCGTTGTTAATTTTCCGGTTCTCATCGTTACCACCCTAAGCGTGATGGGCCAAGCAACATGTCCGCGCCTCCTTTCGGCAATATAAAAGCCCGCCCGATTCGGTAATTTCATCTTACCGAAATCAGGCAGGCTAGGTTGTAATTTTAACTTAGCAAAATCTTAAGAAATTCTTATGAAGCACTGATTATTTTCTTATGCTGTCGTATACGGCGTGCTCTTGAATACGTCAGTTCAGCAAATGACATTTCAGCAAATTCTTTAAAAGAGATGAAGTCCGTATTTTAGCAAGAGGTAAATTCCCAATATTGCAAAGACAATCATTGTCCCAATCGCTTTTCCCAGAAAAAATCTGCTCACACCTTCATCCCCTTTCCAGTCGGATTTGAAGATTAGTATCCCCATAACAACAAGGCTTAGGACGATCATTATGACCGGCATAAAGTTTGGAGATGTGCTTTGGTTTACTGTCATGCCAATAATCGCTCCGAGGCATAATAGTGCTGAGGTGATAAGAAAAAGTTTCTTCTTAATTAAAGACAATACTTTTCTATCATCAACCTCTTTGGGGATTGGCAAGGCGTCCTTGCCAAACTCAAGCTTGCAGCTTGCACAGCTCTTCAAATGTTCCGAAACCAAGTTAATACTGCCTTCGCTGGCAACATTGTCCTTCACAAGGGGTATCAAATCCAGGATTATCTCACAAGGCACCTTCAAATCAATTCCTCCCTTTCCAAAACGGATCTAAGCCATTTTTTGGTCCTGAAATCTATGACTCTTGCGGAGTTTTCCGACACACCTATTTTCTCTGAGATTTCATAGTAACTTATCCCATTGACACGCATACTGATTATCTTTTGGGTGCGCTGATCTTTGGTTTTCAGCAGCTCACGGACCCTACCGGCTATTTGCTTGGCAATCACCCTATCCATGGTTCCGTCTGTCACATAGACATCTAAAAGATCGCTGTATTCCACCGTGGGTCTGACTTTACGCAGGTTTTGCAGCCATAGATGGCGGGCAATCCCCAACAGCCAGGTTTTGATTGAGGAATTGCCTTTAAAATTACGAAGAGAGAATATGGCCTTAACAAAGGTTTCTGAGAGCAAATCCTCCGAAAGGGCAGGATCATGAGTCAGGCTTAACAAATAATGATAGATATCCTGCTTATATTCAAAATACACTTTTTCAATTTCCTTCATTGATACCCCCCTCTCATATAATGAGTCACATTAAGTTAAAAAATATTACACCGGTTAATAAAATTTAAATATACCAATTTCATCCATATTTAAAAACCTCTTGCACCTGACGCAGCGTCAGGTTGTATAATTTACTCGTCGACAAAAATCCTGCGGAAACGAGGTGAAAGAATGCCAAAAACTATTTGGAAAATCGGTGAGCTTGCAAGCCAGTGTGGAATTACAGTCAGAACACTGCACCATTATCACCAAATAGGCCTATTAGTCCCCTCCGAAACTACCGAAGCCGGCCACCGGCTTTACACTAAGGCCGATGCCTTAAAACTTCAGCAGATATTATCTCTGAAACAACTGGGCTTTTCCTTAGAAGAAATCCATAACTTTATGGAAAATCCTGATTTCAATCCTCTCCTCGTCGTTCAAGCTCAACTGGAAATCGTCAAGGAACAGATAAAGATAAAGGAAAAGCTGCGCTCTGAGCTTGAACAACTGCAAACACTGCTGTCATTTAACCAAACTATAAGTTCAGACCAATTAATAAAAATAATGGAGTTGATCCGCATGAATGAACGTCATTATATAACACCCGAGCTGGCCGGAAAAATGAGAGCTTTCCTCAAAGACCTTCCGGAAGAAAAAAAGTCAAAGCTAAAAAAAATGCTGCCCCTCATTAATGAGGCACAAAAACAGGCGCTGCAGAAAATGATCTTAAAATAACACAACCGGTGAAATCAACAACGGGCCGAAAATGCGGCCCGTTGTTGATTGATTTTACTTGAACTTCAAAGGCGGATTGTTCAACCGCCTTTTATCGTGTTGAACATCTCCGGGTACCTTTGTTGAGTTAACGTTATAATCATCCTTTCCTATACTATTATATACAGCTAAGGCATCGCTAATATTATACTGTTCCGACTGATGATTTCCTTTGGCGCCGGCTGAAATCAGAATATATTCCTGGTTGCCCACTTTGGCGAGACTCGCCAGACATAGACCGGCTTCACGGGTATAGCCGGTCTTCCCTCCTAAGATTTTCCCGCCGGCAATGCTTTGATTGTTGAGTTCTTCAAACATGGTACTGTAAAAGGTTATCCCGCCAGGATGCTTATTCGTAGGTTGTATGGAATGACGGGATGAAGTAAAAATCTCCCGGAACGTATCATTTTGCAAAGCATAGCTGAGCAGAACAGCCAGATCTTTGACTGTTGTGTAATGGTTTTTATTCTGAAGTCCGGTTGAGTTCTCAAAATGTGTGGTGCGCATGCCCAGACCTGCCGCTTTTTGATTCATCATCCCGGCAAAGTCCTTCTCCGACCCTGCAATGTAATCAGCAAGCCCGACACAAGACTCTGCCCCGCTGGGAAGCAGAGCCCCATATAAAAGGTCAATCACCCTTACCTTCTCACCCGGCTGGAAACCCGACATAGATGCATCTGCTTCTGACAGGCCCTGAAACACAGAATTGGTAAGGGTGATTTCTTTCTTGAAATCAGGCAGGTTTTCTATGGCGACAATGACTGTCATCATCTTCGTTAAGGAAGCGGGATAGATTTTTTCTTCACTGTTTTTCTGCATCAGAATGTTATGATCTTTTAAATTGATCAGAATCGCATTAGAACTGTTCAGTTGATCGGAAGATATGGAAACAGAGGGTTCGGATTCTGGTTTCAACGCTGAAGCCGTCATGGTTTTATCCTCATATTCCTGGGCAAAGATGTGCTGGTATCCTGGCATAATGATGGATTTATAAACAAAAGCAGCCATTCCAACCTTCAAGAGAAGTACTGCAAATCTGAGTATGCCTGACTTTTTCCTTTTTACTTTTCGTACCATAACAAAACAACTCCTTATTCTGTACTGATATTATTCAAGCACAGAACAAAGAGCTATGTTGGAATTCCAGCTTATGAACTTCTTAAGATTTCCTTATAACGGAAGCTTTACTGTAAATGTCGTAGTTTCCGGGTTGCTTTCCACAGAGATTGTGCCGGCGTGAGTCGTGACAATTTCCCGGGCGATTGCCAAACCCAGCCCTGCTCCGCCGGTGTCTGTGGAACGTGACGAATCTAAGCGGTAAAACTTTTCAAAAATAGTTTCCAGCTTGGCCTGGGGGATGGGATTTCCCTGATTCGTAAAGGTTATAACGACATTTTTGTCCTGCTGACCGGCAGCAATGTCAATGACGCTGTTTTCATAGCTATAGGCCAGGGCATTTTTCAGAATGTTATTGAAGACACGGGCTAGTTTGTCCGCATCTCCCCACAGTGTTAAGCCGTCAGGCACATTGACGGCCACCTGCTTGGCCTGGGGAGCCAACATGGGATAGAATTCATCGGCCATCTGCTGGAGCATGAACTGTAAATTGATTTTTTCTTTATTCAAAACAATTCTTTGCAGATTAAATCTGGTAATCTCAAAAAACTCATTGATCAGCTGCTCTAAGCGATAAGCCTTTTCCAAGGTAATACCCACATATTTTGCCTTCTGTTCAGAAGGCATATCAGGGGCTTCATCGAGAAGACTTAAGTATCCTATAACAGAGGTCAGAGGGGTCTTGATATCATGAGCTAAGTAAACTACCAAATCATTCTTGCGCTGCTCGGCCGCAAGGGCGGCTTTCTTTTGTTTTTCCAAGTTGTTTTTTAGCTGATTCAGCTTATTTTCCATAAAATCCAATTCCGGTGCTAAGGTGATTTCAGCATCGGATTCCTCAGCAAGTTTATCCATTCCGGCGCTGATTTCATCAAAATATTTAGTGAACCAGGAAACTGAAAAAATAACTAAACATATTATAATAACACCAAAAAGGATCGTGGACATATTGTTGCGAATCACCAACTGATAGATCATCTGTGCGTCCGAATTTCTAAAATGATAAGCGTGGACTAAAAATTGAACGATACGATCTCCGATCTGTCCGCGCAGGATATTGCGCAACAGAAAAACAGTCACAGCGGCGGCAACTGTAATCAGAAACATTTGCCCAAGTACTTTCCTTTTTAATTTTGAATAATCATTCCTGCGTTTGTCCTTCTCACTTTTCAATTTTATAGCCAACCCCCCAGACCGTTTTGATATATTTAGGATGTTCGGCGCTGTCCTGCATTTTTTCCCTTAAATGCCGGATATGAACCATGACCGTATTATTACTGTTGGCGAAGTACTTATCTCCCCATACCTCATGGAACAATTCTTCCGAACTGACCACCCGGCCGCGATTGGAACAAAGGACCCAAAGAATGGAGAATTCCGTAGGCGTGAGCGACAGCTTTTTTTCATTCAAGGTACATTCATGAGTTTCTATGTCCAAGACCAGGCCGGAAAAGGCTATTAAATGCTCTTCCTGATTGGGCTCCGCAGAATTATATTTGGTAAATCTCCGCAGCTGCGCCTTGACACGGGCAATCAGCTCCAGGGGACGGAAGGGCTTGGTGATATAGTCGTCCGCACCTAAGGTCAGCCCGGTGATCTTATCGATTTCTTCTTCTTTGGCTGTCAGCATGATCACCGGAAAATTATGCTTTTCCCGGATTTGCCGGCAGATTGAAAAACCGTCTACATCAGGAAGCATGACATCCAAAATGGCGAGGTCCAGTTTTTCATTTTCAATACAACGAAGGGCATCCTGGCCGTTATAAAATTTGAAGATATGATAGTTTTCATTGTTCAGATAAACTTCAACCAAATCGGCAATCGCTTGTTCATCATCAACGATTAAAATATTGGCAGCCAAAAGCGTCATCTTCTTTCTCTAAAGCATATACTCCCCTGATTATTATACCGCGGAGCAATAATTTCATTTTATGGCTTTTTACTTATGGAAACCTTAAGACTTTCTGAATATCGCACTACCGATAGTCTTTCACACACTAATATAAATATCAAGTTTGTCAATAGCAAGAGTTTTAAGCATCAATTCCCTGATTTTTTAGAGACTTCAAGGGACAGTCTGCCCTATCGGCAAACTGTCCCTTAACCTTAAACCTGAAGCATTATTTTCCTTGCAATGTCAACGCCACAATCCGATCGATCACTTCGGCAAAGCTTAACCCTGCGGCCGCCACCATTCTCGGATAACGGCTGTATGAGGTCATGCCGGGCAAGGTATTAACCTCGTTAAGGATTACTTTTCCATCTTCCTTCAGGAACATATCCACCCGCGCCAGTCCCCTGCATCCCAAGGCGCGATAGACGGCTTTTGCTGTCTCCTGAACCTGCAGGCGCGCCTCTGCCGAAATGTCGGCGGGAACGATAAATGTTGAGTTTTCAGAACCCTTTTCAGGCTCATTCTCCTGATGGATTCTGAAAAAACCATAGGACAGAGAAATTTGATCGACCTCGCCTGCCATTAAATCCGGATCGTTCCCTAATATGGCACATCCCACCTCGCTGCCGGCGACAGCCTCTTCAATCAACACCTTGGAGTCATATTGTCTTGCGATTGCCACCGCACTCAGCAATTCTTCTTTTCGGCATACCTTACTGACGCCGAAGGATGAACCGGAACGGGCCGGCTTGACAAAAACAGGATAAGTAAGCCCGTCGGCATCAATAGTCCCCTTGGCCGTGACAGTCCGGAAATTTGGCGTAGCAATTCCCGCCTTGCCAGCGACGATATAAGCAAGGGATTTGTCCATACACAGAGCAGAACTTTGGACATCGCAGCCTGCATAGGGGATGCCGGAAAGCTCCAACAAACCTTGCATTGCACCATCCTCCCCAAGTTTGCCATGCAGAACGGGAAACACCATATCCAAAGGGATCGTTTTGTATTGTCCCTGCTCCAGAACAAGCAAGCCGTGGACGCTTCTGTCCGGTGACAGCATAACCGAACGGCAGCTGCCCTTTTCCCAATTGGCCTCAGGGCGGGGACAAAGCTTCCAAACACCATTTTTCGTAATCCCGATATAGAAAGGTTCATACTTTTCCAGATCAAGGTTTTTAGCGACCTCTTGCGCAGATTTAACGGAGATGGGATGTTCTTCGGAACAGCCTCCGAAGATAATTGCGATTTTCAACTTATCCATGCCGCTTTCCCCTTTCAAAGTTCGAATAATTCCTTTTCTTCCGTGATGGCCGTTCCTTCCGGAAGCAAATAGCCAATTTCACATACATCTGTATAAAGAATGTTTTCTGAGACAACTTGTTTAGATTTGCTGTCTATCCTCTGCCGGCAGACAGAAACCCGCTCAAAGGTTTTCCCTTCTTTTCGGAAATAGCTCTTATCGCGATTAATAATCTCGTAACGATGCCCTATGGCCTGATCGATAAAAATAGAGCCATAAATGTAAGGTTCATTGAAGGCTATTTTAATCTGGAAGGTAAGATTGGTGTTGTTTTTGACCTTTAAATCCAGCCACCCTTCGCTGACCGTAGCGTCCACACCATCAGGTTCGTCCTCATCAGGCGAAGGAAAATCCTTAAGCTGATGAGGATGCCGTTCTACAATGGTGAGGGGAGTATGCAGAAACAGCCAGAACAGCAAATTGCTGAGATGACACGAACCGCCTCCCGGTACCGTGACCAATTCGCCGTTCACCACGCACAAACCGTCCTTATACCGCTGATTTTTCTCGGCGTATCTCACACGCTGCCAAAATGAAAATGTTTCACCAGGGCGTATGATCAGGCCATTGACAGTCTCTGCGGCAAGGCGCAGATTAAACACCTTGTTTTCCTGATATTTCAGATCAAAGCCCGTATTTTCATTGACAAGCTTCGACTTGGTTTCATAGAGGCAAAAAGGCAAAAACTCCGGAGCCTTTGCCTTTGCATAGCGGTTCCGGTCAAAGTACATTTCGGCATAGAAGAATAATCTTCTTTGTGTCCTGCGCAACGGCAATAAGAGTGGAAACAACTGAGTCATTCTTTTTCGTTTCATGTCTGAGACCCCTTTTCAGGAATATGGTTTCACCGCCCCAGCGGCCGTTTTAAGGATTTCAACTCCGCTGCGGCCTGAGCGTTATTTCAGCTCAGCTAGGCGATGAGAAAATCAAAATAAGTGTTGGGATAAGGTTCGTGTTTCAATGTGTAATGCCACCACTCACAAGCATAGGCAACAAAACCGCTGGCCTCCATAATAGAACAAAGGTATTGACGGTTCCTCCCTTCCGCTTGGGTGATTCCCTTTGCTCCGTGATGTGAAACTGAATCCATTAAATCAAAGCCGCCGCCCATAGGCACAAGTGTACCGTCAGCTAAATAATAAAGGGTTAAATCAATGGCGCTGCCCCGGGTGTGGCCCGACTTAGCGGCCACATATCCTTTTGCTACTATCTCAGATCTGTCAATATTCGGATAGTGTTTCAGTTTCGTCCGGCCGTCTTCCGGCTGTTTTGACCAGCGCAGAAAACAATCTACGGCGCTTTGAGGGCGATAACCATCCCAAAGAAGCAAGCCAAAGCCAAAGGATGCGGCGTTTTCCCGTGCTTTTTCTAGGCTTAAGCACAAAGCTCTGGTACCGACAATTCGATTGGCTGCATATCCGTCCACCGGTTTGCCGGTAAAATTATCCCAGGTGGCGTATTTAGCATCCCAGCGTATTCCGGATACAAACTCGTCTACAAAGACAAAATCATTTTTCATCGTCTTTCTCCTTTCAGTGTCAACGACTTATCCTCTCAAACTGCATTCTGCTTTGCTTTTAGCGCATAAAAGCCTGTCTGATTCGACAATGTCATCTTAGCGAAATCAGACAGGCGATGTTGAAATTTTAACTTAGCAAAACCTTAAGAAGTGCTTTCGAAGCACTTATTCTTTTCTTAAACCGTTATACTAGATGAGATTAATCTGATCCTGGTCTCCTAAACATCAAAATTCCTCCTGAAACATACTTATTTGCTTTATTTTTTTTGATGATGCAGTGCGGTCGGTAACAATTTCGTTGCCCTTAGGATAGCCGTTAATCATAGGGGCGCGGGTATCATGCGCCCTCAAGCGCCCGAGCGCTGTCTTTCGGTCGGACGTAGCATAACAATAAAGGCAGCCGTGTGTGCAGGTGTCATATACACCAATATCCACACTTTCGATACAGCCACATGCCGCGCGTTGGTTTGCGTCCTTTTTCGCTGTAATGCGGCACCCGATAATCTCTTCTACCCATTTCCGATCGATGCAAGCAGCATGACCAATGCCGTATTCAGCAAGCTCTATTTCTTCCGCACAGGTGTAAAGTGCCATATCGTATTTTTGAGCCGCCTCAGAGAAGCCGGAAGCAATCGCCAGCATTTCATCCCGGGTCATTGCTCTGAATTTATCGCTGATACTTTTATACGGATCGATGAAACTTAAAATACAACGTTTTGTGTAAGGATGCAGCTCTCCGCACATCCTGGTGAACTGCTCAATATGCCAGGATATTGAGTGGTCGGCATCGACAATAATTGGATCATATCGCCACACGACACGCTGAGAGCTTGTCTGTTTGGACAATTTTATAAATGCCTGCAGAAGCTTGGGTTTTGGAGGCAGGCAGCTCTCCATCTCTTGGCCGTAAGGAGTTAAGGTAAAGTGAGTATAGAAGGCATACCCCATTGCCTCAAGTTGTTCCAGTTTGTCCAGCATGGGTATAGAATTTTTGGTCCAAAATACAATGCAGTCCACATGATCGGCGGAAAGCTCCACTCGTCCCAAACGGCCTGGATTGCGGGGATTGGGGATTAGGGCATAGCCCTCTTTCAGCCTGTTCATGAACCACTGTGAATAAAATGCCGGAATATCCGTTCTCCGGCTCGCACTAATAATCATGTTCCACCACCTGAGTTCATTTGTCAGCCCTTCCTGCAATTTAACCTCCAAAAATGTGAGAAATTAGGTGTTACAGAGTACTGGAGCCCACGCTTGTCTCAAAAGGCGGATGCCCTCTTGTATCTGCTCCTCATTCAGCAGGCTGTACCCTGCAAAAAGCAGATTGGGAGGACAGGCTTCTGAAACACTCCAGAACGGGGTTACCGGGTATACCCTGACTCCTGCTTTCTCGGCGATCTGAATCAACCGCTCGGCACGCACTCCCTCCGAAAACTCCCACAAAAAATGCAGCCCCGCTCCTTGCCCGTGCAGCAGGATTTTGGACCCGAATTGTTTCGACACCTGCTGGACAAAAGCGTCATGCCGTTTTCGATAAGCCGCACACATCCGGCGCACATGCCGGGTATAGTCTCCGGAACGAAGCAAGTCGGCCAGCACTTCCTGGGTCAGCCAAGCAACGGGGCTGCTGTAAGAAGAAAACATCTGATGGTAGGCCGGAAGCAATGGCTGGGGAAGTACCATGTAATTGACGCGCAATGATGGGGAAAGAGATTTGGAAAAGGTGCCGATATAGATAACACGCTCATGGCCGTCGATGGACTGCAGGGACGGCACCGGATTGGCATCATACCTGTATTCACTGTCATAATCGTCTTCAATGATGTAAGCCTTTTCTTCCGCCGCCCATTCCAGCAACTCCCGTCGTTTGGAAATCGGCAGGACGGTTCCATAAGGAAACTGATGGGACGGTGTTACATAAACAGCAGGAACATCCAATGCTTTTAGCTGTGAGAAGTCAAGTCCGTATTCTGTCGATGGAATGTGGCGTATCAAAAACCCGTTGTTTTGAAATACCTCTTTGGCTCCGTTATATCCCGGTTCCTCCATGGCAATCCGCTTATGGCTTGCAAACAGCTTGCATAAACTATCCAGCGAATAATGCAGACCACAGCCAATGAGGATCTGAGCTTCCGTACACACCACCCCGCGGGTCCGGTACAAATAGTTTCGAAGTTCACAGCGCAGGGAGAGGTTCCCCTGTTTATCCTGATACCGGGTCATATGAGCCGACGAATAGGGTGACGCCAACACCTCCAGCAGATGCTTTTTCCAGGCAGATTTAGGAAAACACTCGTCAGGAAAGCTTCCGTATTGAAAATCATAGGGAAGCTTTTGCTCTTCTTTCCTGCCCGGATTAGCAGACACCCTACAAGACAAACTTTGAAATTCACCGCTCCTTTTAGAATCTCTGATGCTCTCTACGGCAAAACCCGCACCTTTGCGAGGGCAAATATATCCCTCCACCGCCAGTTGTGTATAGGCCTTGTCCACCGTATTACGCGCGACACCCAACGTCTTTGCTAAAGTCCGGATTCCGGGCAGCAGCGTTCCCGGCGCAAGATTTCCGGAAATAATGTCCTCCTGTATTTGCCTGTAAATCTGTTCATATAAAGGTGTGTCAACTTCTTTATCAATATAAATCATTATTCATCCCTCATCCAGTGTACCCATAATTATATGCTGAAAGTGCATCTTTTAACAGGTACACCCTCAGCATATAATAAAAGCACATGGTTAGCAATCGGAAAAATCCGAGACATCTTATGATGAAACTTAGGAGGAATGATCTATGCAAAACAGGATGAAACACTTTCAATTAACAAAAGAGGAGATTGACGCCCTCCTGGAAAGAGCGGATATTGGACGATTCGGAACAGTTCGCGAGGACGGATATCCTTATGCCATCCCCATGCATTTTGTCTACTATAATGGAACAATTTATATGCACGGGCTGCCCAAGGGTTTAAAGATTGACAATGTAAAGGGGAATCCGAGAGCTTGCTTTGAAGTGGATGAGTTGTTGGGATTGCAGCCGGGTGAAGCGGCGGCCTGTGATACAGAGGCTATTTACAACAGCGTGGTTGTGCTGGGAAGGGCACATATTCTGGAAGACATCCCCTCAAAACGTGAGGTTCTGAACAGATTGGTTGAAAAATATACACCGCAGTTTGCCGGTAAGGAGCTTCCGGAAAATATGGTGAAAGGCACTGCCGTGATTGAACTGCAGGTTAAGGAATGTACCGGGAAGTATCATAAATAGGTCTTGGTTGTGTGAAAAACCACAAGGTTTTGGGCCTTGTGGTTCATTATGTTGAGTTATATGGCAAAACGTTAAACTCTTAATTTTTCTTTAATGATGGAAATTTGTTTCCTGGATGGTGGTTCTTCCATAGTTAGTTCAATCATCTTATTCTCAAAAAGCAAAATGTATTTCCCTGTTGGTGTATCATCATAATACCGCTGATAAGCTTCAACCGTGCCGAAAATTTTATTGTCGATAGACTCAAAGCTTACATTATCTCGCCACTGGGGTATCTCAAGCAGATGCTTCTTGGCGAGATGATAAACAAACTTAAATTGCGGTTCTAAGATATCGTATTCGAGCCGCGGAGGTGCGTCTTTTGCAGGCAATGAATCTTGCCGGTAATTGCTTTTGGTAAGGAACAATGTGCTATTTATCTTTTTTTCATACGAATAATAGTCATAATCAATGTCACCGTATAAATCTTCACAGGTGAGGGGGATATCATCCCTATATAGCCTGTACTCATGACTGGTTGTTGCGGTAACCGGCCAAGCAACGGTGCGATAATCCGAGTCAGCACCTACATTAAAGCCAAATTTAATGGTGAACCATACAATGAAGGCCAGATATGCAAAAGCAGCAAGGATAAGCACAGTAAAGGATATTACTTTATTTATCGCAGCCGATGCTTTTTTCTTTTTCAAATACTTGATTGACAACCAAAATACTGTCAGCAGAATGGGCATTTGTATGATGCATAGAAATGCACCGAACCAGCTTATTTTAAAAACGAGATAGTTCAGTAAGTAACCAAAGCCAGCAAAAATAAAACTCATAAAGATGATATGGACAATTCTGCGCACCATGCTGATATTTTCAGCACATTCCCCGCCACCGGCAATCGAGCGCTCTGAGCGTTTACACCAAATGAAGTAATCAAGCAAGGAATACACTTCATAAATGACAACCGCCAAAATCATGGCAACAGAAAACAATCGACTGGGATCCGACAGAAAATCGATTGGATCCAATTGAAATGAATTGAACTGCACAACCAAATTAAGCATTAAAACCAGAATCATAACTATTATAGATGGAAGAAAGCTCTTTCTCATACATCTTTTGATATTCTCAAATTTCTCTTTTTCATCCGTCTCAAATGGTATGGGGTTGTCAGCTTCGCTGCAAAAAATCTGCATTTGGTTGAATTGTGTTACGAAATCCCAACCGGCAGCCTTGGCATAATCGAAATAGGTTTGCTGATTATCCGTAATATCGGGATTAAATACTGACCCCTCGGAAAAATATGTAACTGTGTATTTTAACTTCTTCGGCTCTCCTTTTCGAAATGTCCATAAAAAGGCGTCGCACTCCTCAAGAAATAATCCCTTTGCCGCCAGTTTCTCCAATTTGACTTCTATATCCTTATAACGGTCAAATCTAAAATTTATCACCTTTTTAACTTTATGGTTCATCACTGCCCACCACCTTTTACCAGTGCTTCGTAATCATTTTTCTGCTTTGTTAGCCGGTGATATTCTTTTTCAAGCATTTCATCACCAAGCTTTGTAATAATATAGCTTTTTTTTCGATTTTCCGTTTTAGTCTCTATAATCATTTTTTCCTTGACAAAGTTATCCAATAAGCTGTATAGGGTTCCAGGGCCAATGAGCACTCTGCCATCGGTAAGCTCTGCTACCATTTTCATAATATCAACACCACAGGCCTCATTTCTTAGGCAAATAAGGATGTAAAACATTTGCTCTGTTAATGTTTGATATTTTTCTCTGGCCATGTAATCATTCCTTCGCGAATATCGAATATCGATATAATTTGTTTGCATAATAACATCGAATATCGATATTGTCAAGATATTAAAAATAGCTTGAACCCCCAATTTCAAAAACCCCGTTGCCTTCTGGAGCAAACCAGGAGGCAACGGGGCAGGCCGCAAGTCATTTTTAACATTCCAACAATGGCAAAAATATATTACGAAGTAATCAATACCCCCGCTTTCTCTTTTACTAAAATGAATGAACACAAAAAAGATTACGCTTATAGTGAAGTTTGGATCCCAGTTCGAAAAAAATAAGAACACTAAATGAACAATTCATACCCTCAAGGAACCACGGAACGCCCTGCTGCTATAGAACGAAGGGGCACTGTTATGATAAATGAATACTTGGCCGTAGCGACGGTCCGCAAAAATAGCTCCGCCGAGTTTTCTGATGTCGGAAGGTGTCTTCAGCCAGCTTGAGGTCTTCAGATCGAAATTTCCCAGTTTCTGCAGTTCTCTGTATTGCTCTTCTGTCAGAAGCTCGATACCCATGGCCGCCGCCATATCCACTGCATTGCCCTGCGGAAATATTCCTTTCTTGTTTCTCTCCTCCTGGCCTTTACCGTCATAACAACTATTTCTGCGCCCTAGCGGAGTTTCTGCTGAACAATCATAAAAAATATACTCACCCGTCGCCTCATCCCAAGCAACCACATCAGGTTCGCCGCCGGTTCTTTCCATTTCATTAAGTGAGGAAAGTTTCTCCGCCCGATCTTCCAGCCTGGCTTGCACTTTAGCCCATTCAAGACCGTTATGCCGGTGCATGTTTTCCTCAAAACGTTTCTTTAATATTCCCATCAATTCACTGTTTGTCATTCAATCGCCCTCCCCAGGCCGTAATCCTTTGCGGATTACGGCCGCAGTACTTTTACTGTCCAGTACCAAATAATTGATCCCGCATACTTCTATACTTTCCAAGTCGTCTTATCATTATCGGGAGGATTTTACTTTTTTGATAGCATCCCATATTAAAGAAGTACATATTACTAAAAACACGCTGTTATGTGAAATAGCTGACCCTAGTTCTGTATAATATCAAAAAGATAATCCTTATATCCTCGACCCTCGCATGTAACTTCATTCAATCTATACATTCCATATAAGGATATATAATAACCTTTAAGAGGCAACTGCCCGCTATCCACGGCCACTATATCACCTTTGCTGCCAAGAATGAAATTATCTCTATCTCTCATACCGTATGAACCAAGCTCCCCGCGACTGGCTATGCAATACCAAACATACTCCTCTTCCGGTTTAAGTTTGTTGATATCTAATTCAGAAACTACTTCAAAAAACCTCTGAGCAGTTACCAAGCGATCGTATTGTAACCATTGATCGATCTTAATCCTGCGAATTATATACTCCATACGTTGCTTTTGGAAATTGACATTGTAATGAACCAGGTCTCCATCCTTTCGGCTGATTAGTTGATAACGCAGTTCCCTGATTTCACCATCAGCTTCAAAATCTGCTTGGAAATCCTCTATCTTAGCTTGATCTGGAAGCTCAAGTTTTTGGCACATGGATTCCCAATCATTCAAATAGTCAAAATCGTACAGGTTTACCGATTCTGCTTTCACCTTTATGGGAAGCTGATACAGATAGTTCTCAACTGCGGGTTGGGCTAAGCCCACAATGAAGATCACTAATCCTAAAAGTGCAGCCCATCGTTTATTTCTTATGTTCATTTTGGGATGTAGAAATAGTAAATAGATGAGAAATCCTAATGGAATGGCAATCTTATTAAAATTGAATCGGAAACTCCCTAATATGTAATATCCAAACAATTTCAATAAAAGAAAATCCTCAGACCTATCACTTCGCGTGTAGATATAAATGAGTCCCAAAATAAGAATTGCCGTAACAATGATCTGGACTATATTCAAGGCTCTCCTCCTACTCCAGAGTGGTCCTATTCTTCCCAAAACAATAACAAGTTCTTGGCGGGCACAGTACTTTTGCTGTGCCCGCCAAATCACTGCCGTAAAGCTAAAGCTTTGTTGGAAGAAGAACGCTGCAGTGCCTAAGACATTATGTAGGAACCCACTATTTTGCGGGAACCCCGGCGGCTCAATCACCCATTTCCCAGCGGCCTGCCAAACAGAATAGCGGAGATGATTAGCAGGCGCAGCGCTTCCCAGTATGTAATTTCCCTGATGTTAAAAATCCGGGTTATTGTTATATTCCACAGCCACATTAGAACACCGCTAACTATAAACAGGAAGACAATCCCCAAAAGCAGCATTGAGAACACACTGCTCATTAATCCAAGGCCCAAACTCATTACACCAGGTTCTCCAAAATGAATATCATTCATAATACAGCTCACCCCCTTAATCCAATCTTGCCCCTCCGCAGTTCTCAGTTCCATCAGATCGGAGCTTTTAGCCGAAAACTCCGATCTTAATTCTAATTCTGTATTTCTTTGGAATATTCCTCTAAATTAGTAAAATCTAATTTTGAGTTTGAGCAAGCTGGAAGCAGAGAATTATGCTTTTGTCAGAACATCTCTATTTCTAAAGCCAAACAATCCGGCCCCTGTCAGTATAACCGAAAGGCAAAGCAGCCCGAACAACGGAAGCAGCGGCAAATTATTAATATCAATGGTATAGTGACTATAAGAGAATGGAGAAATACGCATCATTGACCAATCAATGATCCGGGCTTCCCAGGCAAGCTCCAGCATACTGAAGGACAGCCAGATTCCCCACCCCAGTGCAGTTATCCGAGGACATAAGCCATACAATAAAGCTGTTATTGCCAACAATAGCCATACAGGCGGTATTTTAGAAACACTCATGACAAAAATATACCAAAACTCATTGCTTAAATTACCGGCTGCACCCCCATAAACCAATCCCCCGACAATGCCTATAACCACCAGCAGTGCAGCAGAGCCCAAAGATGCTATGATTAAATGACTGCTCATCCAGCGAATCCTGCTGACCTGCTTATCTACCAGCATCTCTGCTCTCCCTTCACTTTCTTCTTTTTTAAGGCGCAGTACAGCAGTCATGGCATAGACAGCTACAAAAAGAGAAATCAAATAGAAACTGATACTGATAAAGACATTACCCAAACCCACCTCATCAGACCAGCTTGTCCCGCCCAGATTTGACAGCCAGTCACTCATTCCGCCGGCTGCGGATAGACCGGGAGAAATAGCTGCAAATACCGCAATATACAACACTGTCCCCAACAGCCAACCGTAAAAACTTCTCCTTTGCAGCCTCCAGGCCAACGCTAAGGGACCGGAAAAATAGGGAGCTGCTTCCGGCGGGCCGGAACGGGCTAAAAAAACACCTGCCCCCAGATCTCTGCGAGCAGAAAGTACATAGGCAATTACGGCAGGTACAGCTGCCAAGGCCGCACAATAGAGCAGACCCCAGCTGGAATTCCCGGCAAAGGGCTGAGTTATCCGCTGCCAGGCCATAGGTGTAAGCCATTTTAATAAAGTATCGCCACCGCCAAAGTTATTCAAAATCCCCATCACCAGTCCCGCTCCCAAAGCTGCCAGCCCGATCCCCCGGGCAGTCCCGCTGTTTTCCCTGAGTTGAACCCCTAAGGCCCCGATTCCGGCAAAGAAGCATCCACTTATCGCCATAGTCCCTCCAAACAGAAAAGAGCCTCCTGCCGGACCGCCAAGAAAAATAATACTCAAGGCAATCAGCAATCCCGCTGCCAGGTTTCCCATACCGGTCAGCATCAGCACAGCAGTCAGGTTGGCATGGCGGCCTATTACATAGGAACGAAACAGCTCGCTGCGACCCGTTTCTTCATCCCCACGGGTGTGCCGGACCACTGTAAGCAGACTGCCGACACCCAGGACCAGAGTGATTTGGGAAACCCCCCGCCACACAATGGCACCCGGAAGGTCAAAGGACATGACGGGACCAAGTAGTGCCGAAATTAACGAATCCTTATCAAAATCATACAATACCTTTTCTAATCCCTGGCCGGACATGGCACTGAACGTAGCTGCCACGATTAAACCCAGAATCACCGGCAAGAAGATCCAGAGAGGCAGCAGAAAACGGTCCCGGCGCAGAAATAATCTGAAAAGTGTACCGGTACCCGTAAAATCAATTTTTTTCAAACCAGGCTCCTCCTTTTTCATGAAGATCATCGCCATAATGGCGCATGAACAGTTCCTCCAAACTGGGCGGTTCAACCGTCAACGATTTTATCCCCAGCGGCAGCAGCGCCCCCATCACCTCTGTCATGGCCTTAGAATCCACAGAAAAACGGTACTTTAGCCCTTCTCGCGACACATCATGAACTCCTGACAATTTCTCCAATTCCACGGCACTGCGGCCCGTCTCAACATTGACGGTTGTGCGGGTAAGATGTCTAAGCTGGGACAATGTTCCCGATTCGACAATTTGCCCTTGCCGGATAATGCTCACCCGGTTACAAAGAGCCTCAACTTCCGATAGGATATGGCTGGACAGAAGCACGGTTTTTCCGGCTTTTTTTACGTCTGCCACACATTCTTGAAAAACCGCTTCCATCAAAGGATCAAGCCCCGAAGTAGGCTCATCCAAAAGATACAATTCCGCTTCACAGGAAAAGGCAGATACCAAAGCCACCTTCTGCCGGTTTCCTTTAGAATAGGTTCCGCTCTTTTTAGTTGGGTCAAGCTGAAAGCGTTCCAGCAATTGTCTTTTCCGAGAAAGGTTAAGCCCTCCGTGCAGCCGGCCCAGAAAATCAATAATCTCCCCTCCGGATAGGTCAGGCCATAGGGTAACATCTCCGGGGACGTAAACTAAACGTCGATGTAATTCCACGGCATCCCGCCAGGGATCTCCGCCAAGCAATCGGATTTCTCCTGAACTTTTTTTCAAAATTCCCAGCAGGATGCGGATAGTCGTAGACTTCCCGGCACCGTTAGGGCCAATAAATCCATGTATTTCCCCTTGCTCCACTGTGAGATCAATTCCCTTTAAAGCCTGGGTCTTGCCAAAGGATTTGCTCAGCTTTTGAATATGAATGACATTCATATTCAACCCTCCTCTTTATATGTTTTATAATAACATGTTATATTATCTCCATAATATTCGCCGTTACAATTCTTGTCAATAAGTTTTATATATTTTATATTGACTCATTATAAAACTTTTAGTACCATTATGGTGAGGTGACAAACTTGAATGGATACGAGCGCAGAACAGAACTAAAAAAAGATAAAATACGCACTGCCGCCTTAGGGCTTTTTTGCATGTATGGAACAGATAAAACCAGTATCAATGAGATCGCTCAAAAGGCAGGAGTCGCACCGGCCAGTATTTACAATTATTTTGGAAGCAAAGAAGGCCTAATGAAGGATACGATTATAAACCTACTGAAAAGCGGCTGGAAAGCGAGAAAAGAGTTGTGGGAAACTGACCTGCCTTTTCCTGAATTATTAAAACGTGCCATATCTATGAAAGACGATTTCATTGATCAGATTAACCTAGAGACTCTGAAAGCATTGCTTAATGCCGATCCGGAGATAAAGAAGCTGGCAGATGATTTTGATACACACGAATACCCCTACATCGTTGGTCAATTTCTGGAGAAGGGTCGAAGAGAAGGCTATATCCACAGGGAAATCTCGATTGAAGCGGCCATGGTTTATCTCAAAATGTATCAAGAGGTAGTTCAAAAACCTGAAATGTTAAGGAACAGCAACAAAGATTTGCTGAAAGAATTATATGATTTAATGCTATATGGTCTGGCGGGGAACCCTGTCACTGACAAGTCGGAATAAGTTCCGGTCTGCTTCTATGAATTTTCAAAGGGGCTGTGCGAAAACTATTAATAGTTTCGCACAGCCCCTGTAAATGAGAGTGCTCTCGGGTCTGGCAGCTTCGCCACATCCGTGCAAGATTAGTTAATTCGTGCGAAGACAGTGTCTGCGTGTACCGCAGCATTCCGAGGCTCGCACCGTCTTGTGGGCTTTTACCGCCTCTCCATGCAATGGGTTCGCTTCTGTGGACGAAGCTGCCCTGCTTGCGGGCCTAGGAATTCTTCTGCATGTTTTTTGTGGGTGTTTGATTTTTCAGAGTAGAGTAGTAGCCGCCCATGCCGCTATTACAGGTCCGGACGTGTGAATTTCCCTCATCCGGTTCCTCTCTATGGTTTTGCTAAATGTGGGATTGCATTAGTATGCAAACTTGTTCATCCAACATCGTTTGTAACTGCAAACCATACAAGTCTTTCAGATTTTTAATTCAAATAATGAGACGGTTCTTCCTTTAATGTTGGATAGTATTTCATTCCTATATTTTGCGCCCACTTTTTTATAGAATCCTGTTGCATAAGGATCGGACAATATGGATAAGCAGTGGATATTCTCCTTAACGCAGATGTTTTTTGCCGCACCAATTAACTGGGTTCCAATTCCCAGACCAATAAACTCCGGCAGGATAAAAATATGCTCCAGCCAAAAACCCTTTCTGAGCAGTATCTCCCCGACCAGGAAATCCTCTTGAACTTCCACCATGGAGAAATATCCAACTATTTGACCTGCAACCTCCGCCACATAAACATAATTGTCCTTTATGTAATTAGACGTAATGGTTAACTCTGTTTTCCAGATATCGAAATATGCTTCGGGATAATTCCAGTATCTCTTTGCCGCAAATGAGAGATTGGTTAAAATATCATTTTCACAGTCTTCAGCAGGCCTTACCGCAATTTTTACCGTTTTGCCCACTCCTCTCAAAACTATGCTGGAATAAAACTCAAAATGGATAGAACGCCGAGAACAGGAGCCTAACCCTTTTCCAAACGCACTGCTTTTGCAAGCAGCCTCAGGACTATAATCAGCGCAAGGTAGCCCAAAAACCCGCCTAAAGTATTTAAAATAACATCGTCGATATCCGCTATCCCCAGTTTGGCGACGAGCTGTATTATTTCCAGAACAGAACTCGTTATCAAGACAGCAAGTACAATAGCTCCGGGACTTTTGAGCTTTTTAAAAACAAGGGGCAGCAGAAAGCCCATGGGCATAAAAGCCAATACATTCCCAAACAAGTTGAAAAACCAAACATCAATATTCTCATCACCGATCCAGCTCAGATAAGCAGTGATCGTTTTGAATGGGATCAAGTTAAAGCTCAGAACGTCCCCGGAAAACCTAAAATACTGACTGTAAGCAAAAAAGAAAAGCCGATAGAGCAAATAGGCAAAATATATAAGAAAGAGTACTCCTGCGCTTGTTCGCACCAACTTATTTAAACCAGAAGGCATGAACGATTCCCTCACCTTCTCCCTTGTAATTCATCTTCTTTAAAGGTTCATTCCGCCGGATACTTTAAGGCGTTGCCCAATAAAAACACCGCCCCCACAAGACGGCTTTCCAGATCGGCAAGTTCGTCTTGCTGATTCCGCACATATTGGGCAAACAACTCTCTCTTGGCCGGATAAGCCTTGCTTAGTTCTTCCGCGCGGCGCTTGATATTGCTGAAGTCCTCTGCATAGCTGGGCTTTTCTTCGTCTAAAGCGTGGATGGCGGCAAGCTTCAGCCCCGCTTCCCCGATAAGGGATTTCCATTCAGGAAGCCTAAGATACTCACCGTAGAAAAGCAGCGTGCTCTCGTTCCCCTCCGCCAAATAAGCATCGTCCAGGAGAATATGTCCTCCAGACCTGACCGTACCTGCCAGCGCCTTTAAAATTTCATATTGACTGCCCAGGACATTGCCAACCGCTCCATAGATCACCAGATCATAACCGCGTTCCGCTTGGACAGTCTCGGTAATATCTCCTACCGTAAATTCGCAAAGACCCTCGACACCGTATTCTGCTGCCTTTTCCCTTGCATACTGAACAAAGTCCGGAAGCAGGTCAATGCCTTTGCAACGGCAGCCAAGCTCCCTGGCAAGGCGGATGGATACCGCACCCTTTCCGCAGCCTAAATCCAAAACCCGGGCATCTTCCTTCAGCAGGATATGGTTCTTTATCATGCTGAGCATTTCTTCGGGAGAGCTTCCCAGCTCCCATAAATCCTGCAGCAAGTAGGGAAGAAACGGGATAATGTCGGTACTATCACCTGTAAGTGACTGCGCCAGTTTTTCCAGAGTCTGATCCTTCATCATGATACCTCCCAATCACTCTTATTGTACATTAGATCAAGTTAAATGTAGGGTTTTTCTTCATGAATATAGAAGAAAAGAGCACCTTTCGATGCTCTTAAAAAATTTAATCTATTTCAATTTGTTTTCCTTTAATAGCTTTTTCCTGTTTTTTGGGCAGTGTTATGAAAAGCAGTCCATTTTCAAATTTGGCATTCACATTATCGGTTTCAACATTAGGAATTACAAACGATCTGGTCATAGAACTATAGTTTCTCTCTCTACGTATATAATTGTCCTTTTCCTCTTCCGTTTGCTCATTTTTCTGGACAGATATTGTGAGTCTGTCATCATCAATTTGAAGATTAACATCTTCTTTCTTGATCCCAGGGAGTTCAGCCTCAAGAATAAATTCATTCTCGTTTTCCTTTACATCAACCTTCATTTGAGCACTATTTTTGTAAAGGGAGGGAAAATGTCTATCATTAAAGAAACCTTCGAAAATTCCCTCAAGATCAAACAAATTATTGTATTTTTGAATTCCGGAACTTCTTCTTGCAAATGGTACTATATCAAACATTAACAAACACCTCCGCTGTTGTTCTTGTTTAGTAACACTTCAATAGGTTCAATATGCCGAGTCCACTAAATAACTTATTACATCAAGAGCACCCCCTACTTTTTGTTTTCTGACCATCACTGACCTTTAATATATTTATACACTATGTAAACTGAAGTTTCAAATATCATCTTTGACCTTTTCTGACCATTAGAATTGCTAATTTCCTATGGTATTAAAATATCATATTATTGCTTTAAATTCCTCTCATTATCTCCATTTTGTGCTAATGAAAGATTCGAGTATGGGATTTGATTATTTCCCCTTAAAACAAATATCTCATTTCCTTCTCATATAATGCCCCAGTTCCTTTTGTATTTTGACCACCAAGTCATCAACTTTGCGGTTCTGTGTCATAACTGCCTCATCCTGTATGATCGGAATCCCATTTTTTATGGCTTCTTCAACAAGTCTATGCAGCTTTTCCTTTTCTCTTTTCAGCCTTTCATCGAGAGATATTTTTCCCATGCTGAAATCTCCTTCTGCCCCACCCATTAATTTATTTAAAGCATGTACAGTATAAATCATCTCTATTTTATTTTCAACGGTATTCCGTTAATTATTTTTAATGCATACTGCTATCTTAGATTTAACGGAATAACGGTTAGAGGTGATCAAATGAATATTTCTCAAGCAGTAGTCAAACGTATTAAAATGCTGTGCAAAGAACATAAGCTGACAGTCAATGCACTTTGCAATGCTTCAGGCGTAACTCAGTCAACGGTGAATGATATCGTGAACGGCATAACCTACAATGCGGGAATTGTAACTATCAAGAAACTGTGCGATGGATTCGGAATCAGTGTACGGGAATTTTTTGACTCCGATTTGTTTTCTGACCTGGAGCAGGAAATAAAATAGCCGTCATACAACTGAATTAACCCGGCAAGAGTGACAACCTTCTCTCGGGCTTTCACCAAGAATCTTACGCAAGTAAGATTCTTGGTGCTAAGACTACAAATGCCAAATCGTGTTATAAATTGCATCTGAATGATAACGTGAAGAATCGAATTCCCAGGCCCTCAGCTTGGGAATTCGATTCTTCCTATCCTCGTCAATTCAATGTAGTTATAGGCCATAATACCCTGGTTCTAATTAAGTACTAACGGAATACCTCCAATCATATCTTATGAAAAATAACACTAAGGAGGAGTATTAGTTAGTTGATAAAAGTTAGTTTACGGCCCATCCTCACCAAGATAAATTTACCCACCGTTTTAAAAACAACGATCCTTCCGGGCGACTCAATTGAACGATTATTTGTCGCAACTCAGACAGGAGAGATCTTTTACCTTGGCAATGGAGTTATCAGGACTTTTTTAGATATTCGCCCGCAAATCATAAAACTAGGCGTTGCTGGCCGCGGATATGATGAACGGGGATTGCTGGGTCTGGCGTTTCATCCCGAATTTTATTATAACGGCCTGTTTTATCTTCATTATTCCATGGCCGGAACACAAGGTCCGGGCGCTCTTCCTGAATCTTTCCAGCCTAACCCATGTGTCCCCGGCACCTTAAACTTAAGGTGGATAAATCGGGAAATTCAATATGATCATATTGATACAGTTGAAGAATGGATTTTACAAGCGAATGGTCAGCCCCGCAAACGACGAACATTGCTTAACTTAAGAAGGCCTTTTTTTAATCATAATGGAGTCAACAGTTTAAACTTTTCACCTGAAACCGGAAACCTTGTTTTAACAACCGGGGACGGCGGATCAGGGTATGATCCCTTTAATTTAAGCCAGAATGATCTGGAAATCGCCGGTAAAATAATTGAAATCGATGTACTTAAGAATACCTTTGTCAATAATCCGCCTGCAGTCACACGTTTTAATGAACTTCCTGCCTCTATTCAGGAAACCCTGACGGTCATTGCTAAAGGGGTTCGCAATATATCAGGCATTTCATTTCAATGGTTCTATAACCAGTGTATCAAATATATTGGCAATGTCGGACAGGATCTGGTAGAGTCAATTTTTTCATTTGTTGATTATAAACCAATACCGGTTACAGAGCTAATTCAAGCTGCTATGCTGAGATCCGAACCTGACCAGGAAGGATTTATTAACCTTGGCTGGCGGGGGTGGGAGGGTGCTTTTCCTACTTCGATAATAAGAGCCTGCTCTGGTAATCCAACCTTAAACGAAAAAACCATTGCTTATTACAATGAAGCAATCAAAACTTCAGCGCGGCGTCTGCAGCCTCTAATTAGTTATTTCCATAAAGACCCCCGCCCCGCTAAGTTTGGAGGAACCGCGCTTACCGGAGTTCAGCCCTATATGGGGAATGAAATTCCCGCTTTAACGGGAAGCGTTGTCTTTACCGACCTGGCTCGGGATGATAAATCCCTGCCGCCAGTCAGAGGGGTCTTAGCTTATACTCGGGTAAGAACAGATTGTAATCCAACTGATTTCAGGGTTATCGAAATCGGTTATAATTTTGGCCCTCAATCAGCCTTTTATGTTAGTTTGGGAACGAATCTGGATCAGAGCAGATTATATTTAGGGGTTTATGGCTCTATGAAAGTGACTGATTTTAACCAAGGCACTGTTTTTGAAATTGTTAAATAGACATCTCTATACTGATTTTATCTAGGTTGATAGTGCTTTTAATGAGAACCAGTACCCTAATCTCTCGTCATCTAAACATCTGTCTCAATGCCATAGCTCTGGTTCTTTTTGTGACCCTAGTTCCGCGGGCTTGTACCAAGAATCTTACGCGCGTAAGATTCTTGGTACAAGCCCGGCCGGTTACGAGTCAGCTATGAGCAATCCCAAAGGCAAATGATCAACTGAAAAACCGACTGTCGGCAGTCTCCTCTTCACCAAACCGTTAAACCAGAAGCCGCCATGAACGGCGGCTCCTCAAATATCTCCTTAGCTATATGCATCTAATGTTAGATATTTGGATAGAGGTAAACAAAAGCCCATCCTGAAACTTCATATTCATTAGATTGCTCCTCTAAATCCAAATATTTGTTTAATCTGAACCTCAAGCTTTTCTTTTCCAGTGTGATAAACTAGTTCATCGTCTTTTGTGCGTACTAACTCTCTTGTTGCTTCCCTTTCGTCATCAAAAGCCTTCACTACTGCCAGATCATCAATGTATCGTACATTATCTTCAATATGAGCCTTTAGTATCTGAATTTTTACAAATCTGTCAGGATATATTCTTCTAACTTCCTCCCATTTCATTAAATAGATCACCTCATTAATTCAATATAATCCCATTATACAATGTTGCGATAATTGTCAGCCCTTGATGTACGCAAAACTTATCCCCGGATTCCGGCATTAAGAATGCCACAAGAGACTCGCTGCTCCCCTAGAGATCTTTCCAAGTAATCTTAGCACTGGTTTTCCATAAATAAGCAGACACAAGAAGCACTGCAATACCATATATAAATAATCCAACCTGAATATCTTGCAAGGCATAATGCAGAAAAGCAGAAATACCGCAGAATGCAAGGGAACCCAGTGCTGACTGCACGTTATTTTCCCCGCCTTGAAACTTTTTGCCGAAGGGCAGCTCATTGGGTGACAGCTTGAAAAGCAATATAATTAACAACAGCATGTTTAAGAATATTATGATCAGATGGGGTATGATCCGGACTCCGTAAGGTACAGCAAAGATCAGACTTACAAACAAGTATGCCGGGATAACATACTTCAAGATGAAACCTTTTAACGCTCCTATGAGAATTACACCCGGCAGCTCAATTGGCAAAGCCTTGTAGATCCATGCGCCTTTGTAATTTTCGCTTGAATTTATTGTGACAGCCGTTGATGAAAGCATAGAGACCGAAAGATATATAAACAGGTAATAAGCTCCTTGTGAAATATCTGTCATCGCTTCCTGCAGTGAGTTATTTCCTATTAGCGGATTAACCATAATCAAAACAGGCAGAAATATGGCCAATCCCAGATTAGGATACAGACGCAGCCTTATACTCCTTTCGCTGGAAATCATGTTTTGAGAAAACCTGCAAACACTATTTTCAAGGTTGTTCGGAATAAGAGCTGAACTGATTTTTCTATAGATTATTGCTCTTTTTTCCACAGTTATACGCTTCTTTGCTCTAACCGTATCGAGTTTATATAGGCTTCTCTCAAAATATTTAATAACTACTCCGAAATATAACATTAAAAGTAACGATGGAACTATTACTCCTATAACGCTTAAATAGACAAAATGATTCTCCACGCTGTTCTCCGATATCCAACTGAACGGTGCCGCAAACCACGCCGAAGGAAGCAGATACATCCACCATTTGAAATTAAAAACCATATCATGGCCGATATATCTGAAGACGTGACCCGTAAACTGATATCCAATCATCATCATTAAGGATAAGATGATTTGAAAGTAATTAATAACATCCTTAAGCTTATCCCCGTCAAAAAACAGAAGCATCAGGAAATAAAGCACTGAGGTCAAAAAAAGAATCAGTCCCGAGATAAGTAACAAATCAAAAAAATAGATGCTCATAAACAGCAAGCCATATTTATAGCCTCCTGCTATTAACGACGGTCCAGCCATGACAAACGTGACCGTCAACAAATTGATTAAGATATGGGTTATTTTTGCCGCGTTTACAGTCTGAGACTTTATAGGTTTTGATAACAGGATATCCTTGTCTCTTGTCTCCAGCAATATCGATGAAAAGTCTGACACCATAGTCATCATAACCATAACTATCAGTATTCCAATGATTAGGTTCATTTTTAAGAAAAGGGGTAAGGGGGGCAGGAGAATCAGGACAAGAATGACGCCCATAAATCCATACATTATTAGTGACTTCTTGAAAGTGTTTTCTTGATCTTTATGTTTAGAACCGATCAGTATCGAAGGTGCCCGTCTCTGGTCCATGATCAGCTTAATTTGCAATATTTTTCTCATTACCCCATAATCGATTCCCATGACTCTGTAGAAAAAACTAAAAAAATCCAGGACCTTTAAAATCCAAAAATCCTTCATCAGTTAAACTCCCTGTAATTCTTTGATGAATTCATAGGCAATCTCCTTATGCCTATTAAAGCCGGTCAATTGGTTAAATATCTGTTCAAGCGAGCCTTGACTGCTCTGTTCTTTAAGTTCGTCAAAGCTTCCGTCCGCAACTATTTGTCCCTCATTGATTAAGATTATTCTGCTGCTAATCTTCTCCACAACGTCCATAATATGTGAAGAATAGAATATAGTTTTACCCAAAGCCGCCAGTTCGGCCAGAATCTCTTTTACAATCATCACACTATTTGCATCCAGCCCGCTTAATGGTTCATCCAGAAACAAAATATCCGGATTATGAATAATACTGGAGATAATCAGAAGCTTTTGCTTCATACCTTTTGAGTACGCCGATATTCTTGTATGATAGACTTCTTCTATACCAAGTAAAGCCATGAGCTTTTTGGCCTTATTATTTACCTGTTCCAAACCAAGCCCGTAAACCTCTCCAATAAATGTAAGGTATTCATAGGCTGTCAGGTTTTCGAAGATCTCCACCGTCTCAGGCACGTAACCTATTTTTCGTTTATATTCCACCTTACCCTCAGAGATATTCTCTCCAAAAATTCTTATTTCACCGTCGTACCCATCTGCCAAACCCATCAGGATTTTAACAGTGGTGCTCTTTCCCGCCCCATTCGGCCCAATATATCCGATAATCTGGCCCCTGAATACCTCCAGGTTAATCCCCTTTAGTACTTCTTTCGAACCAAATCGCATTTTAAGATCTCTTATGGTGATTACCGGCTCAATGTTCATTGACAAACCTCTTTCTCTTCACTTTAATTAATTTCCATTATAAACCATCTGCCCGCCATACTCAAACTACAGAGCAAGCACCGGCCTTTTTCTGCCGGTGCCTGCTCTGCTGAAATAGATTCCACATGCCTTGAGTGTACAAAAAAGATGTTGCACCCCTCCGGTATCCCCTTGGCAGCAGATCGTGACAATATAAAGCGGTTTAACCCAGCCTCATTTTTAAATCCCTCGATTTCCATAAAATTAAGATCCGCATCATAGTCAGGAATCCCTGATAATACAATACTTTGCTGCCTTTCTGACCACAGTAGAGGCATCAACTTTTAATTCCTTAGCCATCTGCCTGGTCGTTCGATAGTTGGCATAAACTCTTTCCAACAGCTGCTTCTCCACACTTTCTACAGCATCCCTTAAGGGCACTATCCCCGAAACAATAATATATGAGGAACTGCTCCCAACTTTATCCCGCAGGAAGGAAGGCAAATCCTCGCCGGTGATGTTATCATCTATGGTCGTAACAACCATTCTCTCAATCAGGTTTTCCAATTCTCTGATATTGCCGGGCCAGTCATACTGCATCAGAATATCAACCACACTCTGTGATATCTTTTTATTCTTTTTATATTTGTAGTTAAATACCTCTACGAAATGTGCCGCCAGCGGGGGGATATCATCTTTGCGGCCGCGCAGGGGCGGGACACACACAGGCACTACATTTAACCGGTAATAAAGATCCTCGCGAAACTGCTTATGCTGCACCATTTCCAACAGATCCCTGTTTGTAGCGGCGACAATGCGCACATCCACATTAATAACACTTGATCCCCCGACCCGGATAATTTCTTTGTTTTGCAAGAACCGCAGCACCTTAACCTGTAAATTCAGCGGCATTTCACCAATTTCATCCAGGAATAAAGTCCCTCCGGAAGCCAGTTCAATATATCCTGATTTACCTTCCCGTTTGGCCCCGGTAAAGGCCCCGCCATCATAGCCGAATAATTCCGATTCCAATAAATTTTCAGGGATAGCACCGCAGTTCACCTTAATAAACGGTTTATCCCGGCGTGAGCTGTTGCTGTGAATTGTCTCGGCTATCAGTTCCTTACCGGTACCTGATTCACCCATGATTAAAATAGTAGAATCAACTGAGGCCAGCCTGATCACCATATCCAACAGCTGCCTCATCTTAGCCGAGCTAACCACCAGGCTTTCGGTATTATCATAGCGCAGCCTCAAGGTGCGAAGCTGGTTTTCATAGTGCTGGCTTAGCCCCTGGGCTTTTTTCAGCTGGTGTTTCAAGAGATTTAATTCAGTGATATCTCTGACATTGCAGACAACCCTGATTATTTCGCCGCTTGCATCTATGACCGGGTTTCCCGTAGTCAGCGTAAGTTTGCCGGTTTTACTTGTCTGCATAATCGTGATGGATTTCTTCTTCTCCAAGACATGGCAGGTTACAGGTTCAGAAATAATGCCGTCTCTTCTGATGTCCTCCACACTTAGTCCCAGGTATTCATGGGCATTGATGCCCGTCAGCTGTTCAAAAGCCTTATTATAGCGCAGGATTTTTCCTTTGCCGTCAGTTATAAATAACCCGTCAAAGGATGATTCCACTATGGCATCCAACTCCTCATTTAATTCCTTCACATAGAACAGTTCCTTGGACATCTTATCCAGCTCGGAGATATCCTGGAGCACCGCAACGGCACCGATAATCTTGCCGTCCTTTTTAATCGGAGAACGATTGGACATAAAGTAACGGTCATTGAGTTTTACTTTCTTAAGAGTTTCGACTTTTCCGGTCTGAATTACATCCATCAGTTTAGCGGTAGGAAGTACCTCCCGTATACTTTTCCCGGCAGCATCCTCTGCCTCAATACCCAGCAGCTTGGCGGCCGACAAATTCCAGACATTAATTATGCCTTTTTCATCCACGGAAATAATTGCATTATGAGTTGAATTTATAATCGTATCAAGTTCAAGGGACATATTGCGATAAGAATTAAAGAAAGCTTTGGCAATATCGCCGCGGGTAATGATCCCCACTACCTGCCCGTTTTCATTCACAACGGGCAGCCGGGGCACCGTAGCATTAAGTACGTCCCCAAACTCATCCTCAGGATGACCCGTAAGAATCTTCCGGGTCATTAAGTCTTCCACCTTCGTATTCATATCCAGGCCCCTGCTTATGGCGCGGTAAATATGACTCTTGGTAAAAAGGCCTACCAATTTACCCTTTTCGTCTAACACCGGGGCACCGTCTATCTTATTGGCTATAAAAATATTGACGACCTCGCAAACCTTATGATTGGGACTTATGGTTAAAGGATCAGGGGTCATAATTTCCCGAACTTTCAATTAATTTCACTTCCTATCTGATTATATTTGTCCATTGTCCTTCAACTATTATTTCGCTGTTTAATAATTCGATATCATTTGAATTTATCCTTCAGTTCAATCTCTCAACTGCCGCTCAAACTTAAGAGTCAAAAGCTCTGTCCCGGATAGTGAACCTTTGACTCTTAAGTCTAATCCAAAACCAATCATAAAAGAACCCCCGGCATACATAACCTTTATCCGGTCACCTTAGAACCTAACAGGTAACGGTAACCAACACAGGGATGCCAGGGGTCAGGAGTAATCATCCTATCATCTTTAATCTTTAATTTTTATAGTAACCTTAATACTCTTGCAGCAGTCGTCATTATGCACGGCAATACAGTCGGGCTTATCAATGACTCTGTATTTGCCGGCTGTTTCAAAGATTAAATCCTCCGCTTTCAGGCCGTCTTCTTTAGGGATAAAATACATGCGGCCCAGCGGAATGATAACATCTTCTTTTAATATTCTCATACTGTTTCTCCTTCCTCACCGGCAGCCGGCACCTGATTAATCCAGGCAATTATACTGCGGGTGGAGGTGCCTGGCCCGAATATCTCAGCTGCCATCCCTTGAGCTTTAAGCTCCTGCCGGTGCCGCTCGGGTATCAAGCCCCCTCCGAAAACCGGAACATGCCCGGTATTTTGGGCAGCCAGCAGATCATGCAAGCGCGGGTATAAATCCAGGTGGGAACCGTTATGCACAAATAACCCCACCAGATCAACAGCCTCCCGCAGTACTGTTTCAGCTATTTCCTCAAGTGAACAATACAAACCTGTATAAATAACATCCATGCCGCCCTGTTCTCTTAAACCACGAGCCAGAACGCGGATTTCCTTATTCTGATTATCCATCCCGGCCTTAGCCAGCAGAACCTTTATTGTTCGCTTATTCATGCTCTAACATCCTTCAAAGCCAGTGTTAATAAACGCTAAAGATAAGAAAGCACCGCCCTTCTGATCTGTACCTTTAAACCCTGTTTTTATACCTGACGGCTACTTCCTCTGCCAGAGTATAGGGATCTGTTTCTTTTTTCAATAACGTATCAATCATTTTTTCCATTTCTCCGCCTTCATCCAGGTCATCTAATACCGGCTGCAGGATTGCTCCCCACAAAGCTTCATTAAATTCGGCAGCAGTCTTACGGCGCAAACGCTCAGACAAAAGGTTATTGTCCACCAGGAAGCGGTAATGATCTTCTATCTTATCGCATACAACCGACACACTCTCGGCGAATTTTTTAGGTTCCTGTACGCTTTCCACCAGTAATACAGGTATTTCCCAACCACCTTTGGCAACAGACATATGAATCATGTTCGAGACTTCCTTATACAAGTTCGCGGCACCGTCACGGTCTGCCTTATTAATGATAAAGATATCCGCTATCTCCATTAAGCCGGCTTTAAGAGCCTGTATTTCATCCCCCATACCGGGCACCAGAACAACGATTACAGTATGAGCATGATTAATGATTTCTACCTCTTGCTGCCCCACCCCGACAGTTTCGATTATTATGGAGTCTTTGCCCATAGCATCCATAACATGGATGGCTTCTCCCACAGCCTTGGATATGCCGCCCATAGAACCCCTGGTAGCCAGGCTGCGCAAGAATACCCCTTTATCCTCAGCATGCCGCAGCATACGGATTCTGTCTCCCAAAAGCGCTCCCCCGGTAAAGGGACTGGTGGGGTCTACTGCCAGAACACCGACCGTCTTGTTTCTCTGACGCCAGGAAAAAACCAGTTCATCTGTCAAGGTACTTTTACCGGCCCCCGGGGCACCGGTAATGCCTATGACATGGGCATTACCGGTTTTAGTAAAAATTTGCTGCATAGCAACATGGGTGCCGGGTATTTGATCTTCCAGGTTTCTGATGAGGCGAGAGGCTGAACGCACATCTCCCGCCAATACTTTTTGTCCTAATTCTTTCATCGCACTCACGCCCTTGGAGTTACATTTGTATTAATCCACTCCACCAGTGAATCAAGTTTGGCTCCCGGAGTAAATAATGCTTTCAGTCCCGCGTCATAAAGAGGCTGCATATCCTGCTCGGGAATAATCCCCCCGCCGATAACGCAGATATCATCGGCACCTTCCTCCTTCAAAAGATTAACGACTTGCGGGAACAAGTACTTGTGCGCACCTGATAAACAGCTTAAGCCCACAAGATCAACATCTTCCTGAATAGCGGCGGCAGCTATTTGCTCCGGAGTCTGGTGACATCCGGTATAAATCACCTCAAAACCGGCATCCCTGAAGCACCTGGCTAACACCTTAGCCCCGCGATCATGGCCGTCTAAGCCGGGTTTAGACAACAGTATACGAATTCTTCTTTCTGCCATCACACTTGCCTCCTTTAATTCTGAACTCAATCTTAGTAAATGCCGGGGTCGCGGTACTCACCATAAACTCCCCTGTAAACATCGCAGATTTCCTGAACAGTGGCATAGCTCTTAACCGCCTCAATACAATAAGGCATCACATTTTCGCCTTTCTTACAAGCAGCCTCGATATCTTTAAGGGTTTCCGCCACTTTACGTCCGTCGCGCTTTCTCTTAACTTCAGCCAGACGATTGAGCTGTTCCGCTTCCACAGAGTCATCTATTTCTACGATCGGAATGTCAACCTGTTCATCTTCCTGAACATACTTGTTCACACCGATCATGACTTTTTCCTGAGCATCAATTTGCTTTTGGAATTTATAAGAAGCATCGGAAATTTCCAGCTGCGGGAAGCCCTTCTCGATAGCGGCAATCATACCTCCCATATCGTCGATCTTATGAATATAATCCCAAGTTTTTTCTTCCATTTCATTGGTCAGCGCTTCCACAAAATATGAACCGGCCAGCGGGTCAATCGTGCTGGCCACACCGGTTTCTTCAGCGATAATCTGCTGAGTCCGCAGGGCAATTTGCACGGCATGGTCTGAAGGCAGGCACAGAACTTCGTCCAGTGAGTTGGTGTGCAGGGACTGGGTGCCGCCGAGAACACCGGCCAGAGCTTCAATAGCCGTCCGCACCACGTTATTGTAGGGCTGCTGGGCAGTAAGCGAGCATCCGGCAGTCTGGGTATGGAATCTCATCCATAAGGAACGCGGGTCCTTGGCGCCATAACGCTCACGCATTGCTTTAGCCCAGATCCGGCGGGCGGCTCTTAATTTAGCAATTTCTTCAAAGAAATCGATATGCGCGTTAAAGAAGAAGGATAATCTGGGAGCAAATTCATCAACCTGTAACCCTTTACGTTTGATCACGTCTTCTACATATTCCATACCGTCTCTTAAAGTGAAGGCCAGTTCCTGTACAGCGGTTGAGCCGGCTTCTCTGATGTGATAACCGCTGATACTGACGGTATTCCACTTGGGTACATATTTGGTCCCAAACTCTATGGTATCACTGACTAATTTTACGGACGGCTCGGGCGGGCACATAAAGGTTTTCTGGGCAATAAATTCTTTTAACATATCATTCTGAATGGTACCGCCGATTTTGTTCAGAGGAATTCCCTGTTCCTGGGCACAGGCAATATACATAGCCCATAAGATAGTTGCCGGCGGGTTAATGGTCATAGAGGTGGTTATCTTATCCAGTGGAATCCCTGCGATCAGGTCTCTGAAATCTGCGATGCTATCAATCGCCACCCCTACTTTTCCACACTCACCCCTGGCTTTGGGGGAATCAGTATCATAACCCATCAGGGTCGGGAAATCAAAGGCCGTACTCAGGCCGGTCTGGCCGGTGGCTAACAGGTATTTCCAGCGCTTGTTGGTTTCAACAGCCGTACCCATACCAGAGAACATTCTGAAGGTCCAGTATTTTCCGCGGTAACCGGACGGCTGGCAGCCTCTCAAATAGGGATATTGTCCCGGATAAGCTATATCCCGCTCAAAATCCATATCTTTAATGTCCTCAGGGCCGTATATTCTCTTAATATCCAAATCAGAAACCGTGGTCCAGCTTTCTTTTTGGTCAGGGTGTTTGGCCACTATTTTTTTAACTTCATCTTCCCATTTTTGCCTTAATGCGCTTGACTTATTGGCTAATTCTTCAGTAATCAAACGTTATTCCCCCCTAATGCTTATGGTTTAGTACTCAATCCCTGCCCTATCTTTAATACCCGCGTTATAGTGATGTTTTATCTCGGTAACTTCACTTACCAAATCAGCTATTTCTCTCAACTTATCGGAAGCATACCGGCCGCTTAACAATAAATCCAATTCCGCCGGCTTATTTTTAATCATCTCCAGCACGTCTTCCTCCGGAATGAGCTTAAAGTCAACAGCCACATTAATCTCATCCAGGATGACCATGTCAAATTTACCACCGGCAATAATCTCTTTAGCTTTTTCCAGACCTTGCCGGGCCATCTCCACGTCTACCGGCGCAGGATTGTTGCGCATGACAAAACTATCCAGTCCGAATTGATAGATTTGCAAGTCCGGAAGGTACTTTTCCGCGGCAATCACCTCTCCGTATTTACGTCCCTTCATAAACTGAATAACACATACCTTGTAGCCCTGGCCAATAGCCCGTAAGGCCTGACCAAAGAAGGACGTTGTCTTACCCTTGCCGTTACCCGTAATCACCATCACCAAACCACGCTTGGCTATGCTCGCCGTGGACTGCATCACACTCAATGTATTCACCTCTTTCTTCACTCTTCCCCGTCAAGTAAAGGGCACCTTAAGGTAGGGGAGGTCCACTTATCATTAATTTCGCATCTCTTACTCAATTTATAAGCAAGAATAATGCCAATATCAAATAATTCTGAATTATGGCTAAATGCCTATGTTTGAATGTTTCATAAATAAAAAAATTTCTAACAATTGTTGCGCTGCCGCAACGCAAAAACTGCTATTGCCCGTTGCAACCGCCATAGTTTACCCCGCCACCCCGTTGCAATAGCGCTGCAGACTTGTTTTAAGCTCTGTGTTGCATATTTGAGTGGTCCGTTGCTGTATTGCAACGGATTATGAACGTATCAACCGAAACTCCTTCCGGGTCAACTTCAGCGGCTTCTTGAAGTGTAATTTTATTTATCTTACCGATTTATGGAACACCCCCTTTTGACTATTTCTTCAAAACAACCTGTTACTTAAGCCGAAAATCAGCCATCCCTAAGCTTTTGAATTCGATGCGTAAGCTATTGCAGTCACAAATACTAAACTCCTCAATCATTTAATATTTAAAATATTCAGTAAATTTTAAGCCCTCTACTCCCTCTGGCAATAGCTGCTATTACTGCAAACGTTAAAGTTTTGAACAAAATTATCGGCAGGCTGCCAGCGTACTACTTTATAACCATTATTCCGACAAGCTATTCGACGTCTATTAAGATACCTTCATGAAGAAGAGCCTTAAGCAATCCCTCATTCAACTCCTCATCAAACCAGGATTTAAAAGGGGCTATTACTATCTGATTTGATTGAATACTTACTTTAAGATAATCGCCATTGGTTAAATTAAGTTGTTTGTTAACCTCCAGGGGGAGCAGGATTTGACCAAAATCATCAATTGTAACACTTATTGTCGTTGCCATTTTATCAACTCCATTCTAAATTTTAATAAGATGGTTGACCAACGATTTTTACATATTTCCTCCCTTCTTCATTATTTTTCCATTAAGCAATTATCCTATATCACATGCAAAATTTGTGCCATTACTTTATTTATTGTTAACAACTATGCTTAAACAGCTATATACCTGGATATTCTTTTATTAAGAATTACGACTCTTTTTAAGTCAATGTTGTATTACTGCAGCACTATTGGTCAGTTATGGTTGTTGCAGCTTTGCCGTAAGCCCGGTAGTTTTCACATACAGAGGGGCCTGGTTCGATGAACCAGGCCCCTCTGTGTGACTAAAACCCTGTTGCAGGATGCCAGCACTTGGGTTCATTTTCTATGTTGCGCATTTGAGTTACCCATTGTTATATTGCAGCAATTTTATTGCTTTCATTTGCTTCTCAACACCTTCTCCATCGGTTTACCTTTTGCCAGTTCGTCCACCAACTTGTCTAACCAGCGTATCTTCTGGATAAGCGGGTCTTCAATTTGCTCGACGCGAACTCCGCAGATTACTCCGGTGATTTGGGAAGCCTTCGGATTGATTTGAGGGGCTTCGGCAAAGAACGTCTCAAAGTTCACTTCCCGATTAATTTGAGACTGCAATCCCTGTTCATCATAGCCTGTCAGCCACTCTATGACGGTATCCAGCTCCGCTTTCGTGCGTCCTTTACGCTCAACCTTTTGAATATACAGAGGGTAGACGCCGGAGATTTTCATTTTGTATACACGTTCGTTACTCACGCTTTATCCCTCCACTTGCTGCGGCGCTTCTTCAGCGACGACATTCCAGTTCACACCGAACTTGTCTCTTACTGCGGCGTGGAACACACTGTAGAAGGTCTCCGTCGGCGGGAGCGTCACCTCGCCACCTGCGCAAAGCGCGTCAAAGATAGCCGTCGCTTCCCCGCCCGTAGGTACCGTGGCAGTTAGTTTGATGTTGTCGCCGTTCTGGGGCGGCGCAGCTTCATCGGCAAACCAGACGTTTGTACCAGAGATGACCATCTCGGCGTGCATAACCCAAGTCCGCAGCAGCTCAGGCGGCGTCTTTGACCCCTCCGGCATATAGTCACCGTAGGGCAGGACGTTTGGCTCGCCGCAATGGAAGACGGTGCGGTAGAAGTTCAGCGCGTCTTTGCAGTTCCCGTTGAATGTAAGGTAAGGTGTAATCATAGCTTCCTCTCCTTTGTTCTGGGTTTTGGCAACTTGTTTGACCTGAAATAATAGAATAATTATAAAATACAGCCTAATAAAATGGATACAGCCAATGCAATAGCAAGAGCAAGAGCAAGAGTAAACCATAATTCTTTTGTTTGTTATACTCTCCATAATGCTATTCAGGCAAACATCTGCCCATCTATGCTGATGATTTCATCGATGGGAATTGCCGTGCCATCGTCCATAATCACAACCCTTTCATATTCGTCTATCTTTTTAACCGTACTGATAATGGTAACATAAGCGCCACCATTCTTCTTTTCATCCGGCTGAAAGCAGGTGATTGCGATTTCGGGATGCTCTTTAATCCGGCCTGCTATGATTTGCAGCCTATGGCTTAAAACCTCCTTCATGTATTCATCCAATTCTATTCTCTCATCAGTCAGCCTTGCGGTTTCTTTGACGGCGGCATCATAGCCGGTCAGCGCCGCGAAGGGGGAAAACTGAGCCGCCCGGTCAATCGCTGTCATATGAGGGCGTGTTGCAGAGATATGGTGCGGTAGATTGATGATGTCGTCATATGCCCTCGTCATGCCTTATGCCCCCCAATCTGCCTATTCCGGTCTACTGTGGTGGCGCCTTCCTCCAGGTTCATACCTTTTAGAATGGCGTTCTTGCCGTGTTTCTTTTTTATATCCAGTATTGCTTTCTGCATCCTTTTTTCCCGTGCGAGCTCAGCTTCTTCGGCCTCTTTCTTTGCCCGCTCAGCCGCGTAATCCGTAAAGAGATCAAGTTGTTCAAGGTTGTCCGTCTTTTGAACGGTTGCCTCATCAACAACATGATTAGCTGTGATGCCGATTCTTCTGACCAGGAGGTTTTCGTCAACGATGCGCTCGAACAGCCCTGTGACGGCATCCAGAATCAGCTTTGTAGAGGAGGTCTGCCTGCCAAGATTTATCGAGCCATGCGTCGACTTCGGAAGGTTGCGCCCGTAGTGGTCAATGGTGATCGCCCCGTGATATAATTTCTTTATCTCCGGGTTTGCCAGATTTTCAATATCATATCCGACCGTTAAAACAAGCTGATCCGTCACAAGCCTTTTATCTACCAGATCAAGTACCAGCAGATCGGTCATTTCCCGCACGATCAGCTTCGCTTTGTCAAAGGTATAAGCGTATTGCAGCACCTGCCCCGATCCAAGACTGTTTGTGGTTGGCTTATACGCTTTAATATCGGCAATCGTACACGGCTCCCAGCCCCACGCATGGTCGATCAGCAGCTCTGCGTTGACGCCGAACAGCTTATATAGTAAATCCTCGTTATAGTAATCGGCAGGTTTACCGAGAGAGCATCTTGCAATATCACCCATAGTGAAGAGCCCATGTTCCTCCAGCTTCTTGGCATAACCTCTGCCAACGCGCCAAAAGTCAGTTAGAGGCCGGTGTGACCACAGCAGGCACCGGTAGCTCATTTCGTCCAATTCAGCAATCTTCACGCCATTTTGGTCTGCCGGGATATGCTTTGCCTGAATATCCATAGCGATCTTGCAAAGGTACAGGTTTGTGCCGATTCCCGCAGTTGCCGTAACGCCGGTCGTTTTAAGAACATCCAGAATTATTTCGGCCGCAAGCTCACGGGCTGTGAGACTGTAGGCTTTTAAATAGTCGGTGGCGTCGATGAATACCTCGTCGATTGAGTAGACATGAATATCTTCGGGCGCGATATACTTCAAATAGATATTGTAAATCCGCGTGCTATACTCCATATAATGCGCCATTCGCGGTGGGGCAACAATATAGTCCAGTGAGAGACTCGCTGAGGATTTTAATTCAGTATCGCTGAAGGAAGCGCCCGTAAAGGCTCGTCCCGGTGTTTTGCTTAGCCGTGCCCCATTCACTTCCTTGACCTTCTGCACGACCTCAAACAACCTTGCTCTGCCGGGAATGCCGTATTCTTTAAGGGAGGGAGAGACGGCGAGACAGATGGTTTTTTCGGTGCGGCTTGCATCAGCGACAACAAGGTTAGTGGTCAGCGGATCAAGCCCTCGTTCCATACACTCGACCGAAGCGTAAAAGGATTTCAAATCGATTGCGATATAGGTTCTATTCTTCATAGTCTCCGGTCGCCTCCTTAAAAATTATCTGCTCGACAAATTTTCCTGTTTATTGGATTCCACAGTCAATTGGTATTGTACCACAATATTGACCTTATGCAGGCATAGCGTTAAACTAAAATCGCAAAGATAAAAACACAGTTCCGGTTGGTAGCAGCTCCAGAACACAGGGGTTGGAACGAAAACACAGCAAGCGTTAAAACTTCAGCAGGAGCAAGGAAAACGGGAGAACAAAGATCGTCAATTTCAATTGCAACAAGAAAAACGTAAGGAAAAGCACAGAGGGCATTAAGTCCACTGTGCTTTTCTGCACAGACGGTGCAGCCAAAATGGTGATTTTGCGTCCTTGCCTGATATCTCTGAAAAGTACTTCCGTATCGTCGATATAGGACCTGGCCGCGTGGTCACAGACCGCAATACATCGACCACACTCAATACATCGCTCGTTATTGATTCTCACTTTAACTTCACCGTCGAGAAGGTAGGCTGAATTAGCCCCCACCGGGCAAGCCCTTATGCATTTATTGCATCCCTGGCACTTATTATTATCTGTCAAAATATGTGATTGAAGCACAGACATCACGCCCTCCCCAGCTTAAACAATGATGACTTCAGCCCGTCAGAATAGCCTTTACCATCGTAACGTTCATAATGAAACTTTACGCCCGGGATAATATCTTTAAAATACTCAATGTAATGCTCTCCAGGGCCTCCTGACCGTTTTCGGTGATAATCAAGCCGACTCCGTCATCTTCCAGTTCCTCCAGCGTCTGCTCCAAAAGAAGTCTGATATGAGTTTCGCAGGGTTATTTCTGAATTATAACAAGAGTGAGTAAATTTGGATATTGTACTTTAGTCCAATACCCTTCCAGCATCAAACTCCAGACGTTGATAGTCTGGAGTTCTCAATAAACCCATATAATAACCAATATTCAGAAAGTTCCAAAACTACTCTGGCAATGCCGCTTATATCTGCCGTTCGCCGTAGTTTATTGCCTAATAATTGTTCTTGTATATTAATTGATGCGGCTCCGGTTGGCTGTTAGTACCGCAGCAAGTACATTCAAACATAAAAAAGTGCGTTTAATCAGATAATGTATTTCTTCCCGTTACAATATCCTCCAACAAGATAGAAAGTGCTTTTTTAGGTTCTTCGAACAACGGACTATGCGCGGAGTTTTCAAAGGTGTAAAACCCTTTTAACGGTGCTTGAATCTGCTCGCAGTATTCTTTTTGCAAAGAATAGTTGCAAGTATAATCATAAATTCCTGCCAGAAAGTAAATGGGAATATCGAGAGCGGGAACGTCCTTAAAAGCATTAAATTGTGCGCTGTCTGTTACAACAGAAGTCGCCTGTGCCAATGCTTTGCCTCGCCAAATATTTATGCGTTCTGCCGGTGTGTAAACGGTACAACGTAAACTCGGAAAGAAAATGCCGCTTATAACAGAGTTCATATGGTGCATTGTACCAACCCCAAGTTCATGCATTGCGGTATCGCGCAGGGAAGATGTAAAATACTGCTCGTATGCTTTATCAGAGGTTAAAATCGAATAGCCCTCAAATTTTTTCACCATTTTCAAGTTTTCAGCAGACCGATATTGTTCCAACATATAGTTATAGGCTATTTTTTCAGATTTGTTTTGATTGGTAATTTGTGCAATTGCGATGTAGGCCTGATATAATTCTGGATTTTGCGATGCAGCCCGGATACCAATATATGTGCCAAAAGAATGACCGATCAAATAGATTTTATTTTGATTAAATCGATTGAGCAGGTAATTTGTCACGCCGATAACATCTGCGATATATTGCTCTGATGTCATGGTTTCTATTGAAATAGCAGGATTGTAGGAAAGAGCTGTTCCACGGTAATCCATGTAACAAACGACAAATTCATTTTCAAGCCCGGTGGGATAATTCTGTTCCAAAAAATACTCCGGTATGCCGGGACCTCCACCAAGAAAGAGCAGGACAGGTTTGCTGTCGTCTTTTGCCATGATAAACATTCCAAGTGATGTGCCATTGATATCCACATGTATTTTTTCTGAGATGCTTCCGTCAATGGTATTTCCCTTATCATCAATGAATGGTTTTGTTTTCCCCAAACTAGGGGGCAATATGATACAAACCAAAAATGCGATACACAATAACACTGTAAGGATAGCAATACACATTCTTTTCTTTCCTTTATGCCTTAATTCTCTATTCATTCTATAAATCCTCAATAAACAGCTATAACAACTAGTTTAAAGATGATCATATCATATCTTCAACATCTTAAAAATAATAACAGGCTGATATATAGACATTGTACTCTGGGTTCGTTCTTACCTAGGTAACGTAACCGCTGTTCTTAATCCACAGAGTTTCCCCGTTATAGGAGGCGAGGCGACTGCCTGTCGCTTTACTTGCTTTCCGGGAATTGTTGTTGCAATCCACAGTCTTTTAATGTATCATGATTTACATGATGTTATATATCATCGGATGAGCACCTGCCGTATGCGAGGCTAACTTGCATACGGCTTTTTATTTTCTTCGGGAGGTCTATGTTATGTGGAATATGCTATGGCCAATTCTGATTGTTGTTGCTGCAAATACAATTTACAACATCAGTGCAAAATCAACACCGGCAAATATTAATTCATTTGCTTCCCTTTCTGTTACTTACCTAATAGCTATGATTTGTTCAGTAATTATGTATTTCGTTACCAGTGAAAACAAAAACCTTTTACAAGAATTATCAAAAACGAATTGGACGACCTATGCCCTCGGAGTAGCAATCGTTGGCTTGGAATTTGGGTTTATATGTGTTTATCGTGCTGGATGGAAAATAAGCACAGCATATTTATTTGCCAGTATAACCTTGGCTTGTGTTTTGTTAATCGTTGGATTTCTCTTATACAAGGAAGTGCTTAGCTTGCATCAAATACTGGGAATGGGAGTATGTGTAGTCGGTCTGATTCTGCTTGCCAAATAAGCTGCCTATAAGTAACCGACAATTCCAATTTACTGGTTTGATTATGACTCATAATGCGAAGCTTTATCCTGTCTGAAATAGTATACGCCAGCCGAGGCAATTCCCGGCCGGCGTTTTTTTGTCAATGATATTCACCCTAAAAGACCTGTTCAATGCGCATTTCTACAATAACGAGCTTATACGCCCGGTGATCACCGTATCCCCGGAGGACGAGAAATACCGCGGGATTAACCTTTGTGCAGAATACCCTGACCGGCCTTTTCACGAGGTAACACTGCTCTATGAAATGGCCCACAAGCTATGCCATTAAAATCTCATTCGTTTTAACATAATCACACAAGTAAGAAACATCACTTGCTTCAAGCATCTGCTTGTCGGCCACCATACTCCCCTGCTTTCCGCAGCCGGGCCTGCTCTGAGCAATCCCCAAGGCATAGCCGCTGACCTGAGGCTCCCGCTCAGGCAGCCGCTTATACAGACGTCCCCCAACTGACGATCCGGTAATACACTTTGGCCGTCAGCCCGTAGACAAGGGCATAAAACAGGGCAAAAACCAAGATAGTACCCACTGTGCACCAGGCAAACAAACCCACATTGGTGAGATTCAGTACGGCCAGCAATTTAGTAATGATGGGAAAAGCGAAGGCAATATGAATCCCGGCGGCAACCAGGGGCAGGAAAAATACGGTCAGGACCTGACTGCGGATCGAGCCTCTGACCTCCTCACGGCTCATTCCCACCTTCTGCATGATTGCAAAGCGGGCCTTATCGTCATACCCCTCGGAGACCTGCTTGTAATAGATGATCAGCACGGTAGCCATGATAAACAGGGCCCCCAGGAAAATGCCCAGGAAGAACAAGCCTCCATAAACAGCGAAAAAGGATTCCTTGGCTGCCACCGGGGATTCGATGCTGCTGCCGGGATAATCGCTGCCCACGGCAGTGCGGATGTCCTGGTAAACAGCCGAGATGTCAGCCTCAGCGGCCTCCAGGTCAAAGCCCAGATAATATCGATACCCTGACGGATCATCCCCGTTTTCTTCAGCCCGGGCCTCCTCTAGGGCTTTGATCGCATCCATATCTTTGACCACGATATAATAGCTGCCCGAGATCGATACCCTATTCAGGCTATTTTCAAAAAACGAGTCCAGCCTTTCCTTAACTGTCAATGTCCGGTTTAATACCGTCAGGGCATCTTCTTCATACTTACTGCGGCTGGAATAAATCAGAATCTCATCATCCCCCAAGCTGGCTGTTTTCTTGGCCAGCCGGTTATAATCCTCCAGAGGAATCAGATAGAATTCCCTGACCGAAGAAGAGGCGTTGGACATGTTGCTCATATCTGTGATCAACCTGTCACCCTCTTGATTGCCGACAAAGGCCACATACCTGTAGTCCAGCCTATCCTTCCCCTCCAGCCTGTGCTTCGCCAAGACTTCCTTAACCGACGTCTGCAACCCCTCGACGGATTGACCGGCAGGCACGGGGGCGGAAATCATAATATTTTGGGGAAACCGGGTGCGCAACACGTCCTCCATCCCAATGTACAAGGACACGGTGGTGGACACCATCACCAGCACGGCAGTGGCCATGATGCAAATATTGGCCAGCCCCGCGGCGTTTTGCTTCATCCGGTACATCATCCCCGCTACAGCGGTGAAATGCCGGGTCTGATAATAATACTCCTTGTTCCGGCGCAGCAGTTTGAGCACTGCAATGCTGCCCGCCGTAAATAAACAATAGGTGCCGGTCATCACCAGAAGGACGGCAAAGAAAAATTGGGTCAGGGCGTCCAGAGGAGATTGAGTGGTGAGGGAGATATAATACCCCCCGCCCAGGCTCAGCGTCCCGATGACTACCAAAGGCCATTTTGTTTTCGGCTCCTTCTCCCCGGTCTGACCGCCCTGCAGGAGTTCTACCGGCTTAGCCAGATGGATTTGGCGCAAGGTATTGAGCAGGGTCAGCAGGAAAATTCCGGCGAAGAGGAACAGCACAGCAGCCAGAGCGGGTCCGGACACGTTGAAGCCCAGGGGCACCGCAAAGTTGAGGATTTTCAGCAGGACCATAAAGATCAGCTTGGAGAAAAGTATCCCGCCCAGCAGGCCCGCCCCCAGGCTGATCACCGCCACATACAGGGTTTCGAAGGCCAGGACTTTGGCGATATGCTTCTTCTCCATACCCAGGATATTAAAAAGGCCGAATTCCTTTTTGCGCCGTTTAATCAGAAAACTGTGGGTATAGAAGAGAAAAATTGCCGCGAAAATAGCAATCACATAGGAGCCCAGGGAGAGGATCATTTGCACTTGGGAACCGCCGGCCATTTTTCCCAAGCCCTCATTTTCAGCCAGAAAAAACATGATGTAATACATCATCACCGTGCCGATGCAGGTCAGGATGTAGGGCAGATAGGTTTGGGCATTCTTTTTCAGATTGGTGGCGGCCAGCTTGGCATAAAAAAATCTACTCATGGCGCGCACCGCCTGTGGCCATGGTGGTCAGGGTAGCGGAGATCTTCTGGTACATGGCTTCATCTGTCATTCCGGCTTTATACAGCTGGTGGAAGACCTCCCCATCCTTAATAAACAGTACCCGTTTGGCATGGCTGGCCGCTTTCACGCTGTGGGTCACCAGCAGCAGGGTCTGACCGTCACGGTTGATTTCTTTAAACAGGCGGAGCAAACCCTCAGCGGACTGAGAGTCCAGAGAGCCGGTGGGTTCGTCCGCCAGAATCAGCTGGGGTTTGGTAATCAGAGCGCGGGCTACGGCACAGCGCTGCTTCTGCCCTCCCGACACTTCATAAGGATAGTTGGCCAGGATATCGCTGATTCCCAGCTTGCGGGCAATGGGCTCCAAGCGCCGGCTCATCTCCTCATAGGACTTGCCGGACAGCACCAGGGGCAGGAAAATGTTATCCTGCAAGGAGAAGGTATCCAGCAAATTAAAATCCTGAAACACAAAGCCGAGATTTTCCCGGCGGAAGGCGGAAATCTCCTTTTCCTTAATGGTGCCGAGCGCTTTCCCCTTGAGCAGAACCTCACCGCTGGTGGGTTTGTCCAGAGAGGCCAGAATATTGAGCAGGGTCGTTTTGCCTGATCCCGATTCACCCATGATCGCCACATATTCACCCTCTTCCACGGAGAAGGACACATTGGCTAAGGCCTGAACAGGGCTGCCGCCGAAGCGGGTGGTATAGACTTTTTTAAGATTATTCACCTCTAAAATGGTCATCAAGAAGAACCTCCTTTGCTGAGTAGGTTCAGTATAGCAAAACTGGAAAATGCCCTGCCATAACTTTGGCTTACATTTTCCAGTTTAAGCTTACCCTTTTGTAAGGTAGATTATAGTGTCCAAAATGTCAGATCCCGCCTTACGGCAAGCACTCTGGTCCTATTCTTTTTCTTTGCTCCCATGCTGGAGCATAAACATCTTATAATATAACCCTTCTTGAGCCAAAAGTTCGGCATGAGTTCCCTTCGCCACAATAGTTCAGCTCAAATTCGACAGTCTGGAAGCATGGAAAGCAGCTTAACTCAGCTCAGGATTTTATGAGCTCAAGGTCTCCCGTAAAGATATACCTTGTATCAAGCGAGTATATATCTAAAATGTATTTATCCTCTTTTATTTCTTTTTGAATACATACAGATCCACCGGCCGCACTGGTACCGCTCAGCTTCAGCTTATAGGACGCGAACTTGGCATCCTGATTATAGCCACATACGACCTGAAGTACTTCATATTGTTGAAATTGGTATACATCCACGGAATACTGTGTATCCTTCACAATAGTCTTGCCGCCAAAATATTCACCATCTCGAAACAGTTCCATATAAACTTTTTCTTGATCTTCCCCAAGTATTGCTTCATACGACCCATTCTTCGTATGTAAAACATTGCTGTATTCTGAGTTATCCGAGTATTTTTCTTTGACATATTGCTCCGGCTCTACCTTTGGCATAGGTTTCATAAAAACGGCTAAGCTTATCAATGCGACAGCAAGCACACCCAAAGCAATGAGTTTGAAAGTAAAACGATTCTTCATGTTAAAGACCATTCCTTTCTACGAAAGACACCAACATGCGAATCCTTGTATTATCACCAATATATTGATTTAGCCATACGTGGACTACATAATGCAGCCCACGTATGGCATATCATTCGGTTATTTTAGTAAACAACAGCACTAGCAATCTTCCACGAAATTGTATCATTCGTTAAGTATACCCCTATATCCCCAGTAGTAATAGCAAACGTAGGAACAGTCTCTCCCCAAGTATGCACATAATTGCTAATCCACTTGCGAGTACCTGTAAAGCCATCATTTCGACCGTTACTTGAAAGTGTGATACGAGTAAAACGAATGGAATAGACCTTTTTTGCTCTTCATACAATCTCTCCTTTAATCTTCTTTTAATCCCATATTACGGTATTATTTCGTTATAACTTCTCCAATTCCTCCCTTAAATTAATAATTTGACCCTCGGGCTGACGATGGCCGGGGAGCATTATCTGTGCTCTATGGCTGGGGGTTGTCCCTTTCTGCTCAGGATAAAACCTCGTCAGGTGCTTCCAAAAACGTTTCGGCATAAAATTCATACGGCAGCGGGGATTATCCCTGCTGGCAATGGCAATGGTTTTGTAGAATTGCTGCCAGAGGCGACGATATTCCATCTCTTCCTCCTCCGGCTCCGGCAGTTCCCACCCTACCACATCCACGATGTCCAACCGGCCTGCCTGGTGAATGAGGGCCGACTTATGGGTTTTGTCAAAAATCATCAAGCCTTCGTCGGGGTAACGGTTTGAGAAATGATAGGCCAGCAAGGGCAAGACGAAATTTTCCGGTTCAATTACAGCCACCAGGGCCCGCATCACATTGCGGGGGATTACCTTAAGCCCCGCCAAGGCTTTTCCTTTGCAAAGAATAAAATATTGAGCACGTTTAAACTCCACACCAAGATGGTAGAGCTTTGTATAGGTTCCGGCCTCTACGCTTTCGTACAGGCGGTCAAGGGCTGCCAGTCCAGAGCTTGATTCAGGTAGCCGTTGGCGCCCAACTCCACCAACTTCAGATGTTCGGGAGAAAGATTTGCCAAACAACAGCTAACGACCATTAAGGGAGTCCCCAGTGTGGCTGACGGGATTGCTGTAAAAACTCCCGGAGATGGATGTTGCCCATGTTCAAGCCATTCAAGCCTTACTTGAAGAAAATTACTATAGAGTTGGTGTACAGTGAATTCAACACCGATTTTGACAATTGTGCCGGTGCCAATCCTTTCAGACGAAGGCAGCCACATTACTTACATCTCTGCCCCGGCACTATCCCAATAACAGTTAACGCAAAAACTCCAAGTAATTTTTCTCAGAGTTTTTGCGTTATTTCTTTAACACTTAAGACTTGCCAGCCAATTAAAATTTACTCCCCGCCAAATACTGATTGGCATTCTTTTCCTTATAATTATGACGTAAAAAAAGCTGCCGACCTGACGCATAAAAAAAGTCAGGCCGGTGAGAACCGAACATTATTATAACAGGATTTGCGGAAAACTGCGTCCCCTGCAATTTCCAAATCGGGGAACCAACTGGCCTTTACTATTGATTCCATTTGCCGGTCCGCAGGGAAACCCCGGGATTTGAGATACGAAGGTTAAAAGTGATTGGCTGCGCTACCCGTCAAGGAGAGCTGCCCATAGCCTTCAGACTAATCTAGATTAGTCTGCCTCAAAACGCCCGATTTTTAAAGCGCTTCATTTAACAGACTTCAATCCAGAACACACTATTTCAATTCTGCGGCTTTTCCGGCGCTCCTTTCCCCGAATATCTTATGCTATATCTGTAGGGGAGGAGTTCACAAAACTCCTCCCTTTATTCTCTAAATCAGTAAACCTTACTAACCGTATGAGCGGCACTTTTTACTACAGTTACTAAGTCATCCCTTTTCGTGCCGCTAACGCAAACATCATAAAAACCCATGTCCTTGAGAATTTTAACATCCTGGGGCGGAATGACTCCACCAATGACAAAGGCCATACTTTGCTCAAGGCCTTTTTGTCTGGCTAATTCCAAAAGATGTTTGCCTGTCCGCAGATGAGCTCCCGATAGTGAGCTGACCCCAATAATTTGGGCATCTTCTTCCAGGGCTGCTTTCAGGGCATTTTCTGCAGTGGTGTTGCCCATATAGACAACTTCCATACCTTCTTCTTTTAAAATGGTACTCACCACAATGATGCCGCGATTATGTGTCTCGGGTCCGAGACAACACATTAAAACCTTAATTCTTGTATCTTCCAAGCTGTCCACCCCTTTCCTTTAAAATACACCGGGCCGTTTCCAAAGGCCAAAAACTTCTTTAAAAATCTTCCATTGTTCACCAACCGTACAACCTGCCCGGGCACAATTCACCGTATATTCCATGACGTTCTTACCCTCTCTGCAGGCTATCTTTAAGTCATGAAGGGCTTTTTCAACCCCGGCACTATTTCTCTTCTTTCTGTGAGCCTCAAGGCGCTGTAATTGTCTGGCCTCACATTCCTCAGGATAACGGAAGGCTTCAAAGTCTTCCCCCGCACTGCTTTTTTGGTAATTATGACCGACAATTTTAATCTCACCCTTTTCAATCCGCATTTGTTCTTTATACATATAATGGTATATTTTCCGGCTGAGATAGCCGTTGGCAATAGCTTCCACATAGCCCCCCTGGTTCTCAATCTCTGTGATCTCGGCTAAGATCTTCTCTTCCATCTGATTAGTCAGAGCCTCTACGTAATAAGAACCTCCCAAGGGATCAACGACAGCGGTAACTCCTGTTTCATGTTCAATAATTTGCTGGGTCCGTAACGAAAGCAGGGACGCTTCCTCAGAAGGAACGGAAATTGCCTCGTCATAGGAATCGACATGCAAAGACTGGACCCCGCCAAGAACGGCAGCCAAGGCCTCAAAAGCCGAGCGAATGGCATTGTTATAGGGCTCTTCCCTGACCAAGCTGATCCCGGAAGTCTGGAGATGACATCTCATCCAGGTTGACCGGTCCTTCTTCGCCTGATACTTATACTTAAGGATTCTGTACCAAAGTCTCCTCATGGCCCGCAGTCTGGCGACCTCCTCGAAAATATCCATCCCTCCGGACCAGAAGAAGGCTAATCTCTCAGCTACCCAATCCACTTCGTAACCGCGGCGGATCATTTCATCCAGGATGGCCATCCCGTGAGTTGCCGCTACCGCCATCTCCGTAACGCCGGATGTCCCGAATTCCCGGAAATTATAGCCATTAAGAGTAATGAAATTCCACTTCGGCACATTCCGGCGGATGAATTCAATATTGTCACACTCAATCCGGAAACAATCTTTAGGTGGGATGTATTCAGAAGAATTGCGCACCAGTTCTTCAAGGGTCATATCATTTTGGGAACTGCCTTGCAGCTGCTCCCAAGGCACCCCTCTTCTTTCGGCCATGACCAGATACATAGGGAATAGGCAGGCCGTATTGGAAGGGTAGTGGGTAACGATGGAGGAGGTTTCTTTAGCAATATCAATCCCTTCATAAAGCAATTCCCAGTCCTGAACATGGTTGACACTGACTCCGCAGGACCCCACGGAACCTTGGGCCATTGGGTCGTCACAGTCATACATTTGAATCGTCGGCATATCAAAAAGGAGATTAATTCCTGTCGCTCCGTGATTCAGCAAATACTTTATGCGCAGGTTCGTGTCCTCCGGACCGCCAAAACCGACCAATTGACGCTGGGTAAAGGTACGGCCGCGATACATATTACTATGAATTCCCCGGGTGAAGGGGGCTTCGCCCGGATTTCCCAGTTGAGCACAGTAATCCGTACCGGCAGTATTCAAGGGAGTATAGATCAGTTCCCGGGGAATTTCAGAACCCAGAACGGTTAGAGGAATACTTTCCCAATTGGCGAGATCCTGGGCTTTAACCTTTTCTTTTTTCCATTCCTTCAGACCATCCTGAACTTTGGCCAGATACGCCGGGTCATAGACCTGACAATTTTCAGTTTTCTTACCGGTCTCTTCAAGTATCTCTGCCGTTGTTTTCGGCTGTTCACTTGGCATAATTATTCACCTTCCTCTACATGTCTTGCTAAAAAGCAATTGCAGAATTTCAGCGGCGGCCTGATAGGGATTTAAGCCTTCCTCCTGAACTCTCCTGAAAATATCTTTAACTTCCTCAGCTTCTAAAAAGCTTTCACGCAGGTAGTTTTTTAATCCTTCTTCTACAGCCCTATAGCAGGCATGTTCACGCTGCAGACGGGTCTGTCGTTCTTTTAATCCCGATTGCCCTAAAAATGTTCTGTGTCTTTCCAGGGCTGCATCCAGGTCTGAGATCCCCCGGTCATGGAGGGCTTCCGTCAGGATAATTTCCGGGGTCCAGTCACTGTCTTTCCTCAAATAGAGCATCATTTGCAGGTCGTCGACCACATCCCGGGCACCGGGGAGATCCGCTTTATTGACAACTAAGACATCGGCAATTTCTAAGATTCCGGCCTTTAAGGCCTGCATCTGATCGCCCAGTCCCGGAACGGAAACAACAATCTTGGTGTCGGCATAACGAAGGATATCGGCTTCCATTTGACCCACTCCTACGGTTTCGACAATGATAACCTCTTTCCCAAAGGCGTCCATCAGTTTAATAATTTCACTTACCCGGGGAGCCAAACCGCCCAGAGCACCACGGGTGGCCAGACTCCGCAAGTAGACACCGTCATCTTGGTAAGCCCACTCCATTCGCACCCGGTCACCAAGAAAAGCCCCCCCGCCGAAAATACTGCTGGGGTCTATACAGAGCACACCGACACCATCAGCCTTACTTCTGAAATTACGAATTAACTTATCAACTAAGGTACTTTTTCCAGCGCCGGGAGGACCGGTAACCCCGAGAACATACGCTTTACCTGTCAGGGGATAGATTGCCTTCATAATATCCAGGGATTCAGGGCTATCGTTCTCGACCAGCGTGATCAGCTTACTAAGAGCCATTCGGTCTTTTTGGATGAAGCCTTCAATAAGTTTTTCCATCTCCGCATCTCCCATAGCAAACTTTGTCAATAGGCGTTTTGAGTGATCTCTAAATAAAATACCCTCCATTGATATCGATCACCGCACCTGTCATGTAGGCTGCAGAATCAGCCGCGACAAAGGCAACCACATCGGCGATTTCAGCCGGTTCCGCTAAACGGCCGGCTGGAATCCTGGCAATGAGTGCCTGAAGTTGTTCTTCAGGATAGTTCATCATCATATCCGTTTTAATATAACCGGGGGCCAGGGCATTACAGGTAATTCCTTTGGACATATTCTCAGCAGCCGTAACTTTAGTTAAGGCGATTAACCCCGATTTTGTTGACGCATAATACCCCGTCCCCGGGATACCCAGTCTGGCCGTAAGAGATGAGATATTGACAATCCGGCCATAATTATTTTGTCTCATACCAGGCAAGACGGCTTTTGTACAGATAAAAGGCCCGGTAAGATTGACATCCATTACGGCCTGCCAATTCTGTAAATTGCCTTTATGGATCAAACCGTCACGATTAATACCGGCATTATTAACCAGGATATCGATACGTCCGAAACGGGCTATGATTTCCTCAACCATCTGCTGGACTTCACGTTCCTGAGTCACGTCCGCGAGAAAAACCTCAGCGTCGGTTCCTATTTTACGAAGTTCCCAAACGGTCTCCCGGGCTTTTACTTCATTCAGGGAGATATCGTTAATTGCCAGGTCAGCCCCTTCATTGGCTAAGGCGAAAGCAATTGCTTTTCCTAATCCCTGACCGCTGCCTGTTACCAGGGCAACTCTGTCTTTAATTTTCATGGCTTACCATCCTTTCGTCCTGATCTTTAAATTATCTCTGCCCGCGGATTTTCAACGGCCGCTTGCTGGTACGAACCTGCCTGTTCCTTTAACCCTTTAGGGCGCGCTCATCTAAATGTAATGCAAAAAATATGCCATCATATTTTCAATATTCAGGCAACGCATCGCCAGCCTTTTGTTCGAATTTTCAGACACAGAAATTAAGCAAAAAAATACGCGATGCTCTATTGCATCGCTTCAGGTCATTTTACCGGCAATCTCTGATGCGCCAGCTAATCAGTGATGTTTCCCGGCATCACCAAACTTTCTTTTCTATAAAGCTTCAGCTTGCGTACTACGGTAGATTGATTAATGCCTAACATTGCAGCGGCTTTCCTGGTACTTTTGCTCAAATGATAGGCTTGTAAGATCATTTTCTTCTCGGTTTCGGCTAAGGCATCTTTCAAAAGACTGAGGGGAAGCGGATCTGCGGCAGTTATTTCTTTAGAGCCATTAAATAAAGAAGGATCGATCCCTTCATCAGGGCTTAAAATTACCATTCGTTCAATGGTATTTTCAAGTTCACGAATGTTTCCCGGCCAATCATGTTCCGTAAAAGCCTGCATGAGTTCCGGAGAAATCTTGCGGTTAAGATTATATTGCTTCGAGAATTTACGCATAAAGTATTCCGCCAACATAGGAATATCGGTTACGCGTTCGCGGAGAGGCGGGACATAAATATTGACAACATTTAAGCGATAATAAAGATCCTGGCGGAACGTCCCCTCTTTAACCATTTGCTCTAAATTGCGGTTTGTCGCTGTAATCAAGCGCACGTCAACAGGAATACTTTGGGTCCCGCCCAGGCGGGTAATCTCCTTTTCCTGAATCACTCTCAGTAACTTGACTTGAAGGTCAAGGGGAAGTTCACCCACTTCATCGAGGAATAAGGTTCCATTGAAAGCAAGCTCAAAGATTCCGGGTTTGCCCTTCTTGGAGGCCCCTGTAAAGGCTCCTTCCTCATAACCGAACAGTTCCGACTCGATCAGACCTGGGGAGAGAGCTCCGCAATTAATTTTAATAAAAGGTCCGGCGGATCGCTTGCTTGCTTCCCGAATCATCCGGGTTATAATTTCCTTGCCTACGCCGGATTCCCCGGTGATCAGCACATTGGTATCCACCGGCGCCACACGAATGGATAATTCCACAATTTTTCGGATTTCAGGGCTATTAAAGATAAAGCCCTCCTCAAAGGCTTTTATCTTTAAGCGGGATAGTTCAGAGCGATAGCTATCCATCTCTTGAGAAAATTTATGAAGATTCCGCCGCAGGGAATTTAGTTCAGTGAGGTCCCGTATATTGGCAATGACACGTACTACCTCGCCCTTGGTATTGAAAACAGGGGTCCCTGTAAAGAGAATTTCCCTACCCTTAATTTCCTGAATCATCGTAGCGGAGTTAAGGGTTTGGAGTACTTTAGCTGTGACAAGTTCTGATAAGTAACCTCTTGTGACAAGTTCTGTGACAGGTTGTCCTGTAAAATTCTCCTCAAGGGGGATGCCAAGCATTAAGCGGTAGGCCTTGTTCATGCGGATTATGCAGCCTTTACCATCTGAAATGACTAAACCGTCAGCCGAAGAATCGATCAAGGCGCTGAGTTCGCTATTCAGTTCCTGAACAGAATGGATTTGGTGAGAGACCAATTCCAGGTCGGTAATATCTATAAAAGAACTTACCGCTCCGGTTATTTGCCCATTAATTATTATGGGCGTGCGATTGGTTAATACGGTTCTATCCCCAATCTGCAGCTTAACTCCATATTGGGGCTCTGCACTATGTAAAACATCCTTGATCTCAGACAAAGGAATAAGTTCATTGACATCACGCCCGATAATTTCTTCTCCGCCTTCCATAAACTTCCTGGCAGTTTCGTTGATATAGGTTATTTTGCCATTGATATCAACAGCGATAATTCCATTGTAGACTGAGTCAAGCACAGCTCGAAGTTCATTGCTAAGCATTCCTGGCTTCTCGCTCTCTGTACTTTCATAGCCCATTAAAGGTTCCCCCAATCGTAAAGTCTGGAATCCCTGTTCAATTCTAAAACAGCTCAATTTTAAACTGAAATTTAAATATTCATAACATTCCTTCTGCAAAGAAGTTCTTAAACCCTGCCAAACCTGAAGACATCATGGCACTGACAGCCGGGCGAATTGTTGGTTTTCAGTATTGGGAACGATCCTTTCTTCTCGCCAAAACAATCTCTTTCTCTTCTTTGCGTATAGCTAACATAGAGTTTTAGAAAAACAGTTACTTAACTTGACTTTAGTACTCCTCTATATTCGCTAAAATTCCAGAAAAAACCTACTTAGGATAAAAAAAATCAACCAGCAGCTGAACCGTCCCCGGCGGCAGAGACAACTGCTGATTGATTTTTCACTCGGCTGCCCCCCACTTTTTACATACAAATCATCATAGGCTAAGATTTCGGAAAAAACCCCGGCACTCTAAACGATTGCCGGGGTTTTGGGGGAGTTAATTCACAGCAACAACAGGCCGGGCCTCAATATACCCTCTATACCCCATCGGGGCAAGCTGAAATCTCGGTGCTGCTTCAGGTTCCCAGTTAAATCCGTAAATTTTGGGGTCGAATTTTTCAATGTGCTGCCATATTTCGCCGATTTCGTCCATAAAGTCATCATCGTTATAAGGTTCTCCCTGAAATACCATCATCTGGCATGGCGGCAGCTCAATCAGATCATATCCGTCCGGAACAGCATTGTTGTAGGCAAGGGGCACCTCCACTCCCTGTACATATTGGGAAGTACCATCTTTGATCAGGCTTTCCGGCAGCCACATTCCAATGGGTTCATAAATTGCTTCTTTAACACTTGAAAGCATTGACCACACATCACAGCCGACTTCCTCGCAATAGCCAAAATAATCCCTTGCTTTGATTCCCCGCTTTAGAAGTACCTTTCTGGACGGACGTTCAATAATTTGCACAAATACGGTTTTGGTTGTTTTCTTCTCACTCATAGTCATTCCTCCTTTATGCAATGCTCGGAAGGTATCGAAAACTTTTTCAGGCATAAAAAGCTGAATGGGCGGAGTGTTTTGACTATATCTTTTAGGGGGTAAGCCAAATTCTTTGGCAAAAGCACGGGTAAAGCCTTCGTGAGAGTCAAAAACAAAATCCAAGGCAACATCGATTACTTTTCGTTCCTCATCACGAAGAACCAGAGCTGCTCCGGTTAATCTTAATGCACGAATATAGTCAAAGGGGGTTCTCCCAGTTATCTCTTTAAAAATTCTCCCTGAGTGCCAGGGAGAATAACCGGCAGCATTGGCGAGTTGCTTAAGGGTAATCTCTTCGGATATATGGTCCTCAATATAATCCTGCATTCTTTGCACTGCCCTGATTCCTTCAACCTGATTCATTTTCTCACCTCCCGAGCTATAGCATAAACCAAAAGGAGAAGTAATTCTTGACCTGGATTGCTGGCTCAAACAAACTCTTTAGCAGAGGTATCTGCCATTGCGGATACTTTTCTGATCTCTGCCTACCTTCGTATATATGTATTCCCTGCGTCTTTTTTCAAGCGAAAAACAGCAAAGACGAAAGCAAAATAGTTCATAATTCTTCATCATAAAAATGAGAGCCTCCTCCCGGGCTTGTACCAAGAATCTTACGCGCGTAAGATTCTTGGTACAAGCCCTTATTGTTTGGCCGGACCTAGTTAAGTCCATGGCCAGGGATTTGAGAGTACTTCAAAATTATATTGAAAATGACCAGATTGAATCTAAGGGAAGATGTACGTGATCAAGTTTTAAACTACTTACTTTCGTTAACTGAGGAGGAAAAATAGTGAACGGCTACGTGCTTTTGAGTATAGCTTACGCGATTTGGGCAGGCGTAGGAACTGCGTTAACGGCAGTGATTGGAATTCTATATTGGAAAGAACAACTCAATATATATAATGGCGTAGGTATAGTATTAATTATTATCGGTGTTGCACTGCTTAATTTAAAGAGTACGGCACATTAATTTCCTTCCCTTTTGTATAAGACAACAAAGCAGGTACGGCCCAGCGTTAGCCTCAGCATTTCCGTCAACAGACCTTTTTACACAGCTTTCAGTTTATAAATCCGGCTTCTTTGAACTAGCTAAGACTATTTGACACTCTCAGTAAGAGATTTTATTTTGTATAAATGTGCCTTTTTGTAATTCATCAAACGCTGTATTCAATTCTTCTTTTGTGTTCATTACGATAGGACCGCCCCAAGCCACCGGTTCAGCCAGTCGCTTTGAACTTATGAATAAAACTTGGGCTTTTTCATCGGTAGCCCTTATCTCTGCCTCGTCTCCAGAGGTAAGTTTTACTGCCGTCTTTTCCTTTACCAGATTACCCCCGATATACGCGTCCCCCAAAAGGGTAAACACCATGACAGAGCGCTCATTTTCTGTATTCAAAACAATCGAGGCCTTGGAGTTGAGGTGCAAATCGTAATAGTTAAGCGGAAGATATTTGCTCATATATCCTTTTCTTCCCTCAAATTCGCCCGCCAACAGTCTAAGTTTGCCCCCATCAAACTTTATTTCCTCAATTTCCGAGTTTTTGATACTGTGATAGGCCGGAGGAGCCATTTTGTCCTTTGCGGGAAGGTTCAGCCAAAGCTGCACACCAAGCATCCGCTTGGCAGCCGGCAATTTTTCTTCATGCATAATACCAGAACCCGCTGTCATCCATTGTACTTCTCCATCACCTATTGTATCCTCATTTCCTAAGCTGTCCCTATGAGTCATAAATCCACGATACACATAACTAATTGTTTCAATACCTCTGTGGGGATGCATTGGAAATCCCGCAGTGTAGTCATCCGGATTTGTGCTATCAAAGGAATCGAGCATCAAAATCGGATCATATTCCTGAACCGTTCCGTTTCCCAATACCCTGACCAAACTCACTCCGGCTCCGTCCTTTGTTCTATAGCCTCTAACCTGTTGACTGATTTTTCTTTCCATTTGTTTTTCTCCTTTACATACGTAGGCTAAAGGTAATTATCTGATAATGCACTTTGGGCGTTCACTCCAGCACTGTATCCACCGTATCCAGGCCGAGCTTGACTTTCGTGCCTTTGCCCGGCTCCCCTTCAATCACAATGGTATGGGACAGCTTGGTCAGAATCCGCTTACACAGATAGAGACCGATCCCTGTAGACTTTTTATCCCTTCTGCCGTTATAACCGGTAAAGCCTTTTTCAAAGACCCGGGGCAGGTCTTCCCCGGCAATGCCTATCCCTGTATCGGCGATCACCAGGGTTTTGGTGCCGTCTCTTGCCATATAAATGGAGATCTTCCCCTCCTGGGTGTACTTCAAAGCATTGGACAAGATCTGCTCAATCACAAACACCAGCCACTTTTCATCGGTCAGTACGTCACAGTTCAACTGGGAGAAATCCAGGATGATTTTCTTGCGGATAAACATCTTGGCATATTTGCGCACCGCCTGCCGGACGATATCGTCCAGAGCATAGCGTTTCAGCACAAAATCGGAGGAAGGACTCTCCAGCCGCAGGTATTGGAGCACCATTTCCACATACTGTTCAATTTTGAACAGCTCCATGGCCAGCTCGCTATTCTGCTCCATACTCTGAGCAGTACTCCGGTCCTCCGCCAAGGGGAGGGACTGGAGAAGGAGGCCCATGGCGGCGATAGGAGTTTTGATCTGATGGGCCCACAGGGTATAATAATCCACCAGATCGCTCCGCTCATTATCGGCCCGGGAAACCAGCCTGATTTTATCCCGGTATAGGGCGGCGATCAGTTCCTGATACTCCTCTTCCAATAAGCCCTTAGCCTCAGGAAGCCCTTCCAGGCTGAACATGATCTGTTTCCGCAAATCCCGGAGCACTCTGCAGCGCTGATAATAGCCGTGAAAATCCGCCGTCAGGACCAGGAGGCCCAGAACGGCACAGAGCAAAGCTGCATAGAGCACCGCTTCCGCCGGAAGCTGATACAGATAAAACACCAAGGCAAAGACACCGGCAAAGATACAGTACAAAAGGACGCCCTTGCTATGCCCCCGGAGGTACTGCCTCCCCGCTGCCCATAGACTGATTTCTTTCATATCACGTCACCATATACCCTATCCCTTTTTTGGTTACAATAAAGCCGGCCAGCCCTGCCCTCTCCAGTTTTTTGCGCAGCCGGGTCATGTTGACCGTCAGGGTGTTTTCGTCAATATAACTGTCCGTTTCCCACAGGCGGGCCATGATTGCTTCACGGCCGACTGCCTTCCCTTTATTCTCCAGCAGCATTTTCAGGATCTTATAATCGTTCTTGCTCAGCTCAACCTTGATGTCGTTATAGGTTAAGGATGCATCGCCGGTATTGAGGATGGCTCCCCGGTGCTCCAACAAATCGGTCTGTCCGGCAAAATCATAGGTCCGGCGCAGCATGGCCTGCACCTTGGCCGTCAGGACACTCAGGTTAAAAGGCTTGGCAATAAAATCGTCACCGCCCATATTAACCGCCATGACGATGTTCATATTATCGGCAGCGGAGGAGATAAAGATGATCGGTACCTTGGACACCTTGCGGATCTCGCTGCACCAGTGGTAGCCATTGTAAAAAGGCAGCGAGATGTCCAGGAGCACAAGCTGGGGATTGTAGGAGACAAACAGAGACATCACCCGCTCGAAGTCGGTCACACATTCCCCTTCCCACCCCCATGTCCCCATATGGTTTTTAATCGCTCTGGCAATGACGGAATCGTCTTCGACAATCAGGATCTTATGCATGAACAGTCCTCCCTTTTCACGATACTATTCTATCATGAAAGATGGGCGATAAAAAACCGGCCCATGGCTCCGGATGAATCCCTTGAGGAATGTTTTTCATAAGGCACTCAAATGATTTTAAGAAACACGATGACTGTTTTATGAACGATAAATGTTTGAAGTATGATTCTTGTCCATTGGCTCTGGTTAACTGAATTAGGGAAAAATATTATCCCAATACTTGAAATGATGCATAAATTCGGCGCCGAATATTTGGAGTTAGGTCTTAAGGAAGGCAATCATCAAGATTGAACGTATGTAGGTTACCTATCAATTTGACATGTTTCCGACATCGTTGTGGGCGATAAAGTCCTCACGCAGTTCTTCCGGGACATCGAGGAGGATGAGGGGTTGGCTTCAATGGCGCTAGCCAGCGGAGTTCTTCCGGTGTGATGTACATGAATAGTAACTTGTGACATTGTGACAATTATAGAATAAAAAACGTTTCCTCCGCACTTCCAAAAAGGAAGTGTTTTTATTTAATATCAGAATTTAGAAGAAAGGTCAAAATCCCAGCGACTTAATAAATTGATCCTGAAATTCCTTCTTATTGGAAAGCTCAATGTGTTCCGCCTGGAGGGCGATTTTTTTGGCTCTTTCTCTTTCTTCAACGGACAGTAAGGCCATCTTTGCCCCATCGCCGGCGGCATTACCGATTGCCGATATCCGCTCAGGGGGCAGTTTCGGCAGCAAGCCGATACCTAAAGCACTTTCCTTTTTAATAAAGTTGCCAAAGGCCCCGGCTAAGAGGACTTGCTGGATTTCGTTCATTTCAACATCCATTTCCTTTAACAAGATCCTGACTCCTGCCATAATCGCGGCCTTAGCTAACTGCAGTTCTCTTATATCCTTTTGAGTTAAAACAATGTCCTCACCCATTTCCGTTTCACCGGCCCAGACAAGGACAAATTCTTTTCCGCGTATTCGCGCTCGTAATTTGGGAGAGAGCTGTTCTAACACGGTTGGAGTTCCGGCCATGCGCCCGGATTTGTCTAAAATGCCAACCCGGGCCATCTCAGCTATGGCGTCAATAAGTCCCGAACCGCAAATTCCTCTAGGCCTGGCGTCCGCTATAATCTTAAGTTCTACATCTTCCCGGATCCTAACTCCTTCAATGGCTCCCTCGGCTGCACGCATGCCAAATTTAATCTCGGCACCTTCAAAGGCCGGACCGGCCGCAGTCGAGCAAGTAAATAGCTTACCCTTGCCCGCTAGAATCATTTCTCCGTTCGTGCCGATATCAATAACCAGGGTTATCCCCGATAACTGATCGATCTTTACGGCCAGAGCGGCCCCTATGGTATCCGAGCCCACATAACCGGCTACATTCGGTAAAACAAATACCTTGCCGGCAGCCAGAATCTTGAGCCCCAATTCTTTGGCCTTTATCTCAACCGGTTGACAGAAAACCGGAATAAAGGGTGCGGGGGCCAGATAAGTCGGATCTATGCCTAAAAACAGGTGGCTCATCGTGGTATTGCCCACCACCGTCGCCTGATAAATTTCTTCCGCTTTTACCCCATACTTTTGACATAGATCCCCAATTAGGTGGTTAAGGCCGCCGATTACTTTTTCCTGCAGTTGTAAAAGTCCATTGGGATTACTGGCGGCGTGAGTAATCCGTGAGATAACATCTGCCCCGAAAACGGCTTGCGGATTTGTCACAGCAGCATTCCCGAGTACGATACCTTGATTAAGATCCAGAAGGTAGGCTACTACTGTTGTCGTCCCAATATCGATTGCCAGGCCAAAAGAGCGGCTGCGGGTATCCCCCGGCTCGATGGAAACAATCTCCCGGTGATCAAGAACCACAGTTACACGAAAATTTTCCCGGCGCAATACGGAGGGCAGCGTCGCTGCCAGGGATCGATCAAATGGAATATCCCGGAATGGTAAAGCATTTGTAACCCGCTCCCAATCCGGGGTTTGGTCCTCAACACCGGGAGGTGTAAGCGAAAGAAAATGCTTGCTTAAACTTAGGGCTAAAGCGACTTTTTCCTTGGTTGATTTTAAATCCGTTTTTCTGCTTAAAACCTCTTTTTGTTCTTGCACCTTAACAACGGTATTCGTGTGTAGTTCACGTTGACAGGCTAACACAAAGCCCTCTTCCAGTTCCATTGCACTTAAAAACCTTGTTTCGACTTTGGAAATAGGTGAGAGATGTTTCATTGATAGTTGAACTTTACATTTGCCGCAGGTTCCTTTTCCGCCGCAGGTACTTTCTACGCGAACCCCGGCTTCAATAGCCGCCTGTAAAATTGTGCTTCCTTGCGGAACACTAACCTTTTGACTGGAGGGTAAAAAAGTAACGTCAACCATGGTTATTTTCCCCTTTCTATAGCCTTACGGCGGACAATTCGTCATTAGGAATCCTTTTATACTAACTTTTAATTCTAAACTGTTCATTAATTTATACATAAAATACCCGGAACAATCTTTGCTTACTCAAAGATAAGATAACGAATTCCTTTGCAGGCATTTTCCTTTCGAGTTTATAAATATGGCTTTTGCGCATAATAAACTTTGTTATGGTTCAACCATATTGACCTAATGACAGGAGGTTACATAAATGCCAGCGGAAAAAGACGGACAGCACCAAGCAAAGCTCAAACGATATACCACGGCTATGGACATGGGAAAACCGGATAAGGTTCCAATTCGGCTCAACCCCAGTGAATTTGTCGCTAAACATGTTGGTTTAAGCCCTCAGGAAATCTATTACGAATTGGACAAAAACATGGGATCTGTTAACAAGTTCCTGAAAGATTTTGATATTGATGCTATTCTCAGCCCTCCCAGCCTATGGTGGGCTTCGATGCATGATGCGGTGGGAGCGGTTTATTACCGCTTTGCCGGCAGACAATTGGAAGAAAACCGTCAATTCCAATATGTTGAAGGCGAGTACATGGAAGCCAATGACTATGACGATTTTATTGCTGACCCAACCAAATGGATTCTGAATAATTTTCTGCCGCGAATTCATGAGGAGTTCGCAGAACCCGGTTCCTACCGTGCCAATATTGCTTTAATCAAAGGCGCCATCGGTTTCATGCTGAATAATGGGGCTATGCAGCAGGGCGGAGCTTCCTGGGCCCAGGAATTTGGGGTCACTTCGGCTATATCCGGAATTGGCAAAGCACCCTTTGATACCTTAGGGGATACCCTGCGCGGTTTGACGGGAGTTATGCTGGACATGCGTAAACAGCCGGATAAAGTAACAGCAGCTATGGACATGTTAATTTCCCATAATGCTTATTTTGCAATGGCCACAGCAGGAGGAGATACGGTTTTACCAGCCTTCTTCCCCCTTCACCGCGGCAGTTATCCTTTCCTTAATCCTAAACAATGGGATACTTTCTATTGGCCGAGTCTCAAAGCAGTGATTGAGGAACTGTGGAACCAGGGAAAACGGGTGCTCTTTTATGCCGAAGGCAACTGGACGCCCTATCTGGAAAAAATCGCCGAGTTGCCGGATAAAAGCATTGTTTTTCATGTCGATACTACGGATATGGCTAAGGCCAAAGAAATCCTGGGCGGAAGATTCTGCCTGAGCGGCAATGTTCCCAACACCTTGATGGCTTACGGAAAACCGGAAGAGGTCAGTGAGTACTGTAAACGCTTAATTGACGAATACGCCCAGGACGGCGGCTTTATCATGGATACCGGCGGGGTTATGCAGATGGATGTAAAGGCCGAAAACATGGAAGCTTTAATAGAAGCGACTAGGAAGTACGGGGTGTACTAAAAGGGGAGGTAAGCTTGATGACAGACACGAATAAAGTTAATACCAAAGGCATGGGACCCGGCGTATGTGTCCCCTGGGATCAAAAGGCTAAAGAGTTCGGCGAGATTTTAGGCAATAAAGAGATAGTCAAAAAGGAATGGGAACAGCTTGATGCGATGGCTTACGCTTATCTTTGGTTTTGGGTACACCGCTAAAGCCAATAAGGTGGCAAGTAAATGCGATTGGAGGGTTTAATAAATGGCAAAATTATCGGAACCACTGGCAAGTGCTATTGCCGAATTAGAAGATGATAAAGCGATTGAATTAGTTAAACAGCGTTTGGACGGCGGAACCAAACCCTTGGAGATCGTAAGATCCTTACAGGAAGGCATGAGTGAGGTAGGAAGCCGCTTTGAAGCGGGCGACTATTTTTTAAGCGAACTTATTTTGGCCGGTGAAGCCATGAAAGGTGCCATGGACCTTTTAGAGCCGCACTTAGGCGGCGTGAATCAGGAACATCGCGGCGATGTTGTCATCGGGACGGTTCATGGGGATGTGCACGACCTGGGGAAAAACATTGTGGTTATGCTGCTCAAGGGAGCGGGCTATAATGTTATCGATCTCGGGGTAGACGTTCCTGCGGACAAGTTTGTCGACGCAATTAAGGAACACAATGCCCCTTTGGTAGGAATGAGCGTCCTTTTGACGGGTTGCCAGCCTGCCATGAAGGATACGATCACAGCGATTAGAAATGCCGGTTTGCAAACTAAAGTTATCATCGGTGGAAACTACGTGGACGAAATCGTTAAAAACAATGTCGGAGCCGATTTTATCGGGGTCGGAGCCAGCGATGCCGTCAAGTACGCCAATCAAGTTTTTGCGGGTTAGCGCCAAGGCAGGCATTTTAAAGTTGAATATGTCTGGTAAAGGAGTATGATGATGCGGAAGGCTTGGGCGGTTATGTGGGCGGTCTACTTAGCTAGTGTTGCAGTGGTAATCAATCAATTTAAAGTTCCCCCCGTCATGGATATGCTGCTTGATCAGTTGCAGATTGACTTGACTTTAGGGGGATGGCTAATGTCGGTTTTTGCCGTGGCAGGGGTGGTTCTCTCCCTGCCGGCAGCTCTTATTCTGGACCGGCTTGGACCAAAGAGCGGCGGAATGATCGCCTTGATTTGCACCATTATCGGTTCAACGCTGGGGGCGGTTGCCGAAAGCGCTGCCATGTTGCTATTGGGGAGGACCATCGAGGGGATTGGCTTAGGGCTCATCGCTGTTGTGGCCCCCGCTGTCATCGCCATGTGGTTTCCCCCGGCCCAAAGAGGTCTGCCTATGGGAATTTGGGCGTCATGGGTACCGCTTGGCAGTTTTCTAATCTTTAACCTGGCTAACCCGTTAAAATCAGCCTACAATTGGCAGGGGGTTTGGTGGTTTGGTTCTTTGGCGGCGCTGGTTGCTTTAGTTGTTTATTGGGGCGTAGTGACAAGTCCCGGGGATAGTAAGGCAGATACACAAAAGGCAGTGGAAGAAAACCCGCAGGTATCCTATGCGGCCGGGTTCAAAAGCCCCGCTATTTGGCTTTTGGCTCTTGGCTTTGGCGCTTTTGGTTTTGCCAATGCCGGATTTACGACTTGGGCTCCGCGTTTTTTTACGGATGTCCATGGAATCCCCCCCGGAACCGCCAATTTTTACACTAGTATAAGTCCTATGTGCAGCATCTTAACCACTGTACTGGCCGGCTGGGCCATTGACTATTTCAAAAAGCCTAAGGCTATTCTGCTGATCAGCGCGGTCTTTACTCTGATTTTTTATGGTTATGCCTTTTTGATAGGCTCAGCGAGTTTAATTTTACCCTGGATGATTCTCACAGGTTTGATAGTAGGATTTTACCCGACAGCTACCTTTACCCTAGCTCCGGAGGCTGTATGCTCACCCCGGTTAGCCGGTTTAGCTATGGCAATCTTGAATCTTCTATTCAATGCAGGTTTTATGCTTGGTCCCCCGGTTGTGGGGTTCGTTGTCAATAATGCCCAAGGCAATTGGGGAACTGCGTCCATCCCCATCGCTATTCTTCTAACCGCAGCGATTGCGGCTTCCTTAGGGTTTGCCGCGGTGAGCCGGAAAAAGGAGATGACATAGACCCTTAGGCCGGAGACAATATTTGATCCATTGGAGGTAAATTAGAATGTTAATCGTCGGTGAGAAACTCAATAGTACGATTCCGTCGGTGAGGGAAGCCATTAAGACCAGAAATGTGGAGTTTGTTCAGGACCTGGCCCGCCGTCAGGTTGCCGGGGGCGCCAGCTATTTGGATCTTAATACAGCCCAGGGAAACAACGAATTAGACGACATGGAATGGGCCGTGAAGGTTTTACAAGAGGTCGTGGATGTTCCTCTCTGCATTGATGCAACGGATCCCGAGGTCATTAGAGCAGGGTTAAAGCTGCACCGTGGCAAAGCAATGCTTAACTCTATTAGTATGGAAACCAGCCGTCTAAATGGAATGCTCCCGCTGATCAGTGAATTCAGCTGTGCAGTCGTGGGTTTGACTTTAAATGACAGCGGTATCCCTAAGACCGCGGAAGAGCGCATAGCAATTGCCGGGCAGCTCGTTGATGAATTAAGGCGGGCTAAGGTGAATATAGAGGAAGATGTCTATATCGATCCTTTAGTACTTCCCTTGGCGGTTAATAGTGAAAATGGCGTGATCTTTTTTCGCTGTCTTGAAGAAATCAAAAAAGTCTATAACGTCAAGACTATATCCGGCTTAAGTAATGTATCTCACGACTTACCAAAGCGCAAAATAATCAATCGCTATTTCTTAACGGCTTGTATGGTTAACGGAATGGACGCCGCAATTATGGACCCGACGGACTGCAAATTAACTACCGCGATAACGGCGGCAAATCTGCTTCTGGGCAAAGACCGTTTTGCCCGGGGTTATATAAAAGCCTTTCGAGGAGAGGCTTTGGAGGAGTAATGGTGTTCGTGTTCCCCGGGTCGGAACTTTGCCGCCCGGCTTCCTTCAGATGATAAAAGAGCAGAAAAACGGCCGGTCTTTTATCAGAGCAATGCGAGTCAGCTCTGATGAAAAACCGGCCGTTTTAATATCTTCCGCCTTTGGAACCACAATATGTCATCATTATTACGCACTCAACATGCCTTGAGGATACAAAAATAATGTCCGAAGAAGCTTATTCCAGAACCGTGTCGATACAGTACCCTACTTATTTTTTACGCTTAAAGGTAGCTACTAGTTTAACTGTATATCCACTAGCAGATATAGGGGTTACCATAGTTACAAGTTCCCAACCTTCGTTGCCGAGTTTACTCAACTCTACATCAAATTCATCAAATTCAAACTTTGATTTAAACAACCCCTTAGCATCAAAAGTAACAGTTTTGTATTCCCATCTATCCATTTTCAATTCCTCCAATTCGAAATATCTTCATCTAAAAATGTTGAATTATCACCTGATCCCATTTTACAGAAACCTTTAATAAGCAACAATATTTACGAAAACAGCGTATTTTAAATATAAATTTTTGTAAAATCAGTCTTGTCTTAGAGTATACAATAGCTATTCATCTCAGTTACAGAATCCCAGAATAAAGACTCAAGGCATCCCCTAATTGATGGATATAACGGAAAACATTTCATGTGAAAACAGAGAATTATTGAGCAGACTAACACGGAAAGGAGATGTCATAGACTATGAAGCTTCCTAAAACTAAAGACCGTATGTTATTAGGCATTTTAGCAGGTGGTATAACGTTTGTTATCCAATCTCTTTTTGATTACACATCTGCTCGTCAAGGTATTTCTAAACGCTCGTATTGGACAACTGCCGCAGGTGTTTGGGTAAATAGCCGCAGGCAGGCACAAAAATGGGATGGGCAATTATTAGGTGGTTGGATGACCTTTGGATTAAATGTATTAAACGGAATATTTATGGTTTGGATGTTTACTCAAGCTGGATTAAATAAATGGGCAATAAAAGGTATGGTTACTGCTTCTGCTTTTGGTTCAGCTGTAAATGCCTTATTAAGTGGTTTTGACAACAACAAGGTTTCACCTAAAGACGGCACCAGCAACCTATCCTATGCTTTAACACATATTATTTCTGGATTAGTTGCCTCTTGGAGCATAGTTACGTTTGGTGATAAATCACTTTTCAACGAAAGAATCCCTATTATTGCAAAGGAAGAATCGCCATCAGTTACACCTAGTTATATTGATGGTAGTGTGCCTAATGAAACCTACCCAACCTATATGCAATAAGCTTCAATGGGCCTTCCATCAATACCCTACCTCATTAGTGATAATTTCCGGTATCGTAACACCATTTCGCTATTTCAGCGATAAGCGGGAGTGGCAACGGCATGCGGTATGGAAACTGCACTGCGCCTTTGCTTGTCTTGTATTCCGTGAGCCTTTCAAGGAAATGCTCTACAGCCTTATCGCCGGGGTATAGTCCGATGTGCTTTTTGAATGCCGCAAAATGAACTATATTTTGTTTGCGCCAATAAGTCGGCATACTCCATGAGATACGCTCCTCCGCGTCTGGAAGCGCATCACGGAGCGTATCCCGCACTTGATTTAAGTACGGCCGAACGTCCTCCGGTTGGGCGGCAATATAGGAATCAATCGTTTTCGGCGGTTCGCCGCAGTAATGGTCTTGGTTTGTGTTCTTGAACTCCCGTCCGCATTTAGGACATTGCCACATAATGCATTCGCCTCGCTCTCTCAATAATGGTTGCCTTTATTATAAGTGTCTCCTAATAAATTCCCGTTATGCCCCAGGAAATGGCTCCGAAAAATGCTCTTTCAGGAATGCAATGTTTTTTAATTATCCGCCTTTTGCGGGAGGACGAGCAGGGCGCTGACCAGCGTAAGCAGCAGGAGTGCGATCCCGGAAACCAAAAACCACAACGATACTCCCCTGCTTTCAGCAACTGGGCCTGCTATGAGTAATCCCAAAGGCATAGTCGCTGAACTAAGGCTTCCGATCAGGGAAAAAGCACGCCCCATCCGCTCTGGGGCGATGGTTTCCTGCAAATAAGCGATATAGGGAATGTTATACAGGTTGCTGCTGGCTCCCAGCAGGGCGCACAATGCCGCGAACACCCAGAACCAGACCATCTCCGCAGGCAGCAGACCGCAGAGCAATGAAGATGTTCCCATGCCCAAAAGTCCCAGATGGATAACCGGAAACTTGTTTTTGATGGTGCCGAACTTTCCTAATAATACGGCGCAGAGCATCATGCCCGCCGCATAACCAAAGTTGACCATGCTGGCATGCCAAGCATCGGCTCGGAAATAGTCACTGGTCATGAGCGGATAATAAGTGGACAGAGGCGCGTAAAAAACCATGCCGAGCAGCGTGGCCGCCGTCACGATAAACAGCTTTCTGTCCTGGCAGATAGCCGCCGCGCCTTCCTTCATTTCATGGAAAAATCGCGGCCTTTGTTTTATCTGCCGCTCCGGGTCGGGTATTTTAACAACTGCCACCGTGGCGCTGGCCACAAGGGCACCCGCAAAATCGGACAGCAATATGATCCAAAGGGGCAGGGCGGCATACATAGCCGCACCCAATACGGGCCCCAACAGAAAGGCGCCCGACTGCATGAACTGGCTCCAGCCGTTGGCGCGCACCAGCTCCTGCTGCGGCACCAGCATGGGTACCGCGGCTTGAATGGCCGGAGTGTGAAACACATTGCCCAGCCCCCTGATGCCCAACACCAAGCAAACCGACCAATAGGGCGGATTGCCAAACAGGAAGAAAAAGGCGAAAACAAGGGCCGCCAGTCCTATAAAAAGGTCTGCCGCTATAATGACGGTTTTTCGCTTGAGGCGGTCGACCCACACCCCTGCAAAGGGGCCGAGAACCAACTGGGGTAAAAAGGCGAATAGGCCCGCGATTGACATCATGATAGGAGACCCCGTTTCAGTGGCCAGCCACCAGATCAGGGAAAACTGCACGGCGGCGCTGCCTATGAGCGATACCGTCTGTCCGCCGGCTATCGTAAGGAAATCACGCTTCCATTTATTCTCTTTGTTTATCTTCATATGCATTTTCTCCAGGTCTTCAGGATTTTTATAGTCTTTCTCCAAACAAATTTCACATAAGGATCTTTACATAACAAGTACGTTCTCGCGGACCGTCAAATTCACAAAAATAAATGCCCTGCCAACGGCCTAAGAGCAATGTTCCCTGATGAACAATGACCGTTTGGGATGCCCCTACAGTGCTTGTTTTCAAGTGCGCAGCGGAATTACCCTCAACTTCCAGGCCAACTTCTTCTCTGACTTCTCTTTGCACACACTCTTCAAATGTTTCCCCTGGTTCTACAAAACCGGCCAAAACGCTATAGAAGTCGCCTTGAAAGCCACTCCCTTTCGCTAATAATAGTTTGCGGTCTCTTGTAATCGCCACTATCATCTAGTTTGTTTTCTGTCCGAGCTCCGCACCAGCTGCAGTACTGATGGGTACGCTCCCAATGTAAATTATCCTTTGGAGACTATTATATTGGCATACACAACAAATTGGAATTCATCTCATTTCCATCCACTACCTTTAAATTGCAAAGGTGTTCCTTCATCCATTATTTCAAACCCATGCTTCTGATAGAAACTTACATTTTTCTTTTCATCAGGTACTACTTCAACGTAAAGAAAATCTTTGTAGTCCTGCAATAAAGAATTCACTAATGTTGAAGCAATTCCATAACCTTGATATTGTGGATTCACCAGTAAACAATCAATCGTTGCCTGCCATACACTATCGTCTAAACCTCGAATAAGCCCAACAAGCTTAATGTCATCCCATGCCGAAACAACTTTGCTGGAATTTTGAAATGCTATTCTCAATTTCGCAGGGAATTTTCCTGAAAACCAATCAACTGATAAGAACAAATCTTCAAGTTGTTCTTCTGTAAAGTCTTTTACACGTTTATATTCAATCATTTTCTTACCCTTTCATCGAATTTCTGTTTGTCTGAGCTAATATTGCAAAAAACTCAAGTAGCCGCATGAAGCCAGGACGTTTTCCGTGTTGACCTTTTCTTATTAGACTTCGATTGGAACAGGCTATTGACACACAAGGTCTATTGCAATAAACTCAAACAAGATCTATCGCGATAGACTCAAGGAGGTTGGCGTATATGGAAAAATTCAAGCTTTTTGATGCCGAGTATAAATTCACAAGTATTATCTGGGACAACGAACCCATCAATTCGACTGAACTTGTCCGACTGTGTGCAGACAAACTCGGATGGAAGAAATCCACCACCTACACAGTTTTGAAAAAGCTCTGCGATCGCGGAATCCTGCAAAATCAAGATGCGCTTGTAACCTCACTTGTCAAACGGGAAGATGTGCAAAAGTACGAGAGTAATGCAGTGGTCGAAAAATCCTTTGATGGCTCTCTTCCGAAATTTCTAACCGCTTTTCTTGGCGAGCGAAAGATTACCGAACAGGAGGCTAAGGAGCTGAAGCAGATTATTGAGGAGGCGGTCAAATGAGCAACATACAAGGAATGTTCACAACCGTTCTGAACATGAGCATCACCGCGTCCTATGTGGCTGGCGGCGTTATTCTTGTTCGAATGCTTTTAAGAAAAGCCCCCAAGATTTTCTCTTATGCCTTATGGGCAGTGGTGCTGTTTCGGCTCATTTTCCCTTTCTCCTTCACTACAGCCTTTAGTTTTTTAGGACTGCTGAATGTGAATTCACAGAACAAAGCGGGTGTGCTGGAATATGTGCCCCCTGATATTGGTTCTATGCCAGCACCTGCACTTCAATCCGATATAGGCAGCTTAGACAGCACAGTGAACTCATCCTTGCCCCAGACTGCACCAATCGCAAGCGTAAACCCTCTGCAGATGTGGATGGATGTTTTTAGCCTTATCTGGCTTGCAGGTATTATTGTGCTGCTTTCCTACAGTGTGCTCTCGTACATAAAAATAAAGAGACAGCTTCTGACCGCTACTCTGGTTAAAGACAATATTTATGAGTCTGATCAGATCGGTACAGCCTTTGTCTGCGGGTTTATTCATCCCAAAATATATGTGCCTGTAAGTGTTAGAGACGCTGACCTTTCCTACATACTGGAACACGAACGCACACACATCCAAAGACGGGACTATCTCATTAAACCCCTTGCTTTTCTCGCCCTTATTCTCCACTGGTTTAATCCGCTTATGTGGTTGTCCTTCGCATTCATGAGCCGGGATATGGAAATGTCTTGTGATGAAAGCGTTCTGCAAAAGATGAACCAGGATGCCAAGGGCGGTTACTCCAATTCCCTACTTTCACTTTCGGTAAAAAGAAACGGACTTTTTGCAGCCAATCCTCTAGCCTTTGGTGAAAGCCATGTAAAGGCAAGGATTAAGAATGTATTGAATTATAAAAAACCTGTATTTTGGGTGGTGATTGCTTCGACCATTGTCTTAATAGGTGCCGGTATAGCACTGCTATCAAATCCCTCTGACAATGAACCGGATTTATCCTTTCTTAATCCTAATAGTATGCTGTCCTGGATAGGCGAACATGAACAGATAAAAATTGAATCATCCGATTATGGCAATACTTTTGTTGCAGGCAGAGAGCTTGGAAAATGGCTGGATATTGCTGAAAATGACTGGAAAAGAAAAAATGTTTCCTCACCTTATGAGCTTTCGCCATCTATTACTATTCATGTGAAGGATGAAACAATCAATGAAATTCGTTTTTTCGAATCTGAGCCTACCCTTGCAATGATAGTATATCAAGATAAATTCAGATATTACATAATTCCAGAGGAGGATTATGTTTCTATGAAAGAGATAGCTGGATCAGGCTATCCCCAGATTCGAAGTATAATATTTACCGAGCATGAGAATGGCAATGATGCCGCATCAGTCACTATTACCGACAGCAAAGCGATCATGCGGATGGCCGTTCTTATGCAAAGCGGCGAGAAGTATAACCCATCCCTGTTTTTCGATTCAACTCAGAACGACATTCCTCCTGTACCTGATTATATTCGGATTAAAATGAGTGGGGATGAAACATACCATTCCTATTTTCTCTACACGGAGGATGAAAAAAATTACTACATAGATAGGCCCTATGACCATATCAACAAAATCGACTTTACCACTGTGCAAGAAATCATCACTATCTTTACAGATGCCGGAAACACTCCGCAACATCAGACCGGTTTTGATGTTGCAAGTAATTTGGCTATCATTATGTCGTCGCCAAAGACTTCTTCAAATCCCCAGGATTATATTAATGCTCATAAAAATGAGTATGAAAACTTCATGAAATATGGCGGAGAAGATACCCTGCAATACATGCTGACCCAGTTTGAAGCCGGCAATGCCGAAGGACTGCGCGGGCAGATTATGATGCAGCTGTGCAAGGAACTTTTGGGGAAGCAAAATAACGTTAGCGACAAATCCCTGTCTCCACAGGAATGGTACGATGCCCTGTCCATCCGCCAGGAGATCATGCTTCCAAATTATAAGTATGATGGTGAGAATCCAATTGAAAAACTTGTCTATGCTACGGAAATCGAGAAAAATTCAGATTCTAAAAGAGGAGGGTTCATGGTTGTCGCGCCGAAACTTTTTGGAAGCTATGAGGAAAAAGATCTGCTAAAGGTCTTTGTAACCACTTATAGTGCGAGGTATAAGCTTTTTGGCAACGCTTTATCAGAAGAAGGAGGCAGCATTATCCCGGCGGCAATCACCTACCGCAAAGATGATAGCGGCAAGTATATCCTGGAGAAATACGAGCAAGCAAGAGATGGCTCGGAATTTGGTCCATCCATCAGGAACTTTTGCACAATGCCGACGTCAGGTAAAGAAATTCCAGGTCTTGCGGACAATATCTTTAAGCATGACTATGAAGATATTCGCAGCCTGCTGTATGATAACCTGTTTAAGCATTTAAAGAACAATGATATTACCGAAGCCACACTTACCAATTCACAAGGTGTAATTAAATTCTCCATGAGCAATCCGCAATACAAACCGTGAATTCGAAAAAAAATTCTGTATGCCCAGACCCCGCAAATCAATACGGGAATCGAGGTCCTTGATCATGCAGTAAACACCACGCTGCCTGTTTCTGTCCTCGGGGCCAGTGTGAACCCGATGCCATATATGCACCTCCAATTAGCTTTCGGGACTAGGTTTTTGTTTAATGATGTCACAAAAATTTCCATATAGCTATGACTTTACCACTCAAAATCCTCAGGATAATTAACGTAAGATTATCCGCCATGCTTCCAAAGGTCAGTTTATAATAACGGGTGGTTATACTCCGAGAATATACACCGCTTTTATCTCCCCACATTTCGCCGTAAGGAAGCAAGGAGACCAAAAATTAATCCGGTCTCTTGTTTAATTATTTATCCGGCTTAATATAAGGGACAATTTGTGCAGTAGCACCTACAGAGGCCCCCCGAATAAACTCCTGATTTTCTAAGGCTTTAAAATTTTCGGTTTGGCCGGTGAGCATTGCTCCTAAAATTTTCACTTCATCAAACGGTTTATTTTTATTTAGATTTAAAAACTCCTGGATTGTTTCGTTATAACCATGTTCATCATATTTTTCAAGTGCCGCAATAAAACTGTCATATGCTTCTTTCGGTGAATCAGATGAGTCAAACCCATAAACTTGCATGCCAGTAGGTCCCTTACTTTCATCTACAACTGGTGATGCCATATACAACCATACGATGTTTAAATTATCGGGAATTCTTGCTTGAATTTCTTGCAATGTATAAGGCTGATCGAAAGAAATCGCCACTTCTGCAACGTGATTTTCCATTTGTGAAATTTCCCCTAGTTCATTTTGTACACCATTGTGGTACTCTTGAATAGATGGATGATAAAATGTTGCTACTTTATTCTTTGTTTGTTTATCATACTCATAGAACTCCGTATCAGACCAATAAGATCCCGGTATTAACTCGTTGTGATCAATACGGGTGCCAAGCCAATCATACGAACTTGTAAGTGTGCTCCATTGTACTAAATAGCCATTAATATTTTTAGAACGATTCGTCACAATGTTGCCGCCAAACATAGATGAATTACTTATTACTTGAGAATCAATTTGAATATTGGGTTCAGCAATAGCGTTGTGTAGAAACAACTGCTCATGAAGTCTTGTCGAACTTTTCGCTGCAAAGTAATTGCCAGTTTTATAAAGGATCGGTAAAAGAACAAGTACAACGATAATTGCAATAATAACGGTTTTTAGTAATTGTTTTAGTTTAGCTTTTTGCAAAGAATCTTTTAACGAAGTCTCCATTAACGTTTCCTCCTATTTTTGAATGAATAAACAAACGTGCACGATATAATTTTTGCTTTACACTGTTAACCTTAATCTCTAAAATAGACGCAATTTCTTCATGAGAAAAATCATAGTAGTACTTTAAAAAGAAAATTTCTTTGTATTCTTTTTTGATGTCTTTTAACAAGCAAAAAATCTCATCCTTATTTAAAATGGCCTCAAACTCGTGGTCTGACTGTTGCAGCTTAGAATAAATTTCCTCGGTTAAGTAGATGTTCTGCTGCTCTTTTTTCCTTTTCAAGTCAATGTATTCATTGAGTGCTACTCTAAAAAACCACGGGCGTATATTGTTCTCTGTTAGATCATCTAACAGAGTATACACTTTGTAAAAGGTGTTTTGAATTATATCTTCTGCGTCTTCCTTTTTGGCTCCTTTGGCCAGTAATAGCCGAAACACCTCCTCCCCCAAATTGATAAGGTAGGAGGCTAGGATATTTTCCTTTTTCATCATTTATCCTCCCTCTACTTATACAACGATTAAGTAATAGTAAATGTATACGCCTAAATGAACATGTACCTAAAATTTTAGCCAGTAAAGTTAGTCAATAATATCTATACTCTCTACAATACTCATGAACAAGGATAAGATGGTGATGACAGTTCTACCCCTGTTTCTTTTGAGATTAAGCCATGCTAAATGATGTTCAATACTTGTTATCTTTTTACTTTTGTTAATTTTTCTTGTCAAGGTTGCCGGTGGGTAAGCCTATCTTTTTTAAAAGTGACCTTATCCACCCTCGGTGCATTTACGTAAAGATCCTGTAAAATAGCTGTTTAACCACCATGAAGGCAGACAGCTATATCTGCTGTCTGCCTTTCTTTAAATATTATAGTCCAAATTTAGTCTTATAGACACAGGCTTTTATTTGAGTCTATTTGATATTTTTGATTCTTTTTATTAACCTTTGCTATTTGATAGCAATCATCCTCTTTTTTCGCCCGTTCAGCTGCGTAATCCGTAAAGAGATCAAGCTGTTCATAGTTGTCCGTCTTTTGAACGGTTAGCTCATAAACGACATAATTCGCTGTGATATTGATTCTTCTGATCAAAAGGTTTTTATCAACGATGGACCCTTTTAGTCTCTTTCAAATCCTAAATATTACCAAGCTCAAATCTAATCCATTTTTCATTCATATAGATATCAATACTACGTTCATCAACAAACTGGTATCCATACTCACTGCCAAAATTAGATTGATTATCTTGAGTAGGTTTTTCAAAAGGCTCTACTGTTGACGTTACTTTCCCATCCATGACCCCGCACCTTGCTTTGATATCACTTTCTTTGCCGGTATCTAAATATAGCTTCCCTTTAATCATTACCATTGGGACTAAGTCAGCTAATTCCGTCCGCTCATCAACTGAAAACTCCGCTGCCAAATAGTATTTTTCATAATCTCCCGTACCTCGAAAATCCAATATATCCTTTACTATGCGATATTCACCATGATCCGGCTTCCCATAGAGCCAGCTCCAATCAACTTTCCATTCCCCATTCCCACCTGCAGCCAAATCATAACCAATACTATGAAATCCGTAGTTATCAATAATGGCTGGAACCTGATACCATCTTTCGTTGACTTTCTTCTCCAGTAAGAAATAATCCCCGTAGATACACTGCTTGTCTGAACTATTCGCAAAGGTTAAAGTCAAGCCAGTAGAAAATTCGGTCCCTTCCTTTACTCTCATTGTTACACCATCTAAGTTGTTGACGATTTCATAGGCGGTAGTCTCCCAGTCAGTTGTTTCAAAAGATTGACCGGAATCAGTTTTGATTACAGTATTATTTGTCCCTTCGGTTAAGGTTCCATTAGAGCTTTCGCATCCTGACAAGAGGGTTAAGCCTATAGCCACTATGCATGATAACAAACAAGAATACTTCTTCATCTTAAAATCACCTCAACTTGTTAGACGCTAGTTAGTAGTCTGATCTTGCTCTATCACATAAGTTTAAAATAAATGAAAAAGTACTGAACAATTTTTCTATAGACTGATCTTTATTCCCAACAACAATTGGAGCACATTGTATTGACAAATGCCTGGTTATCAAATGGTATCAAAAAAGATCCTTATTTTTGTCCATAAAGTTTATATGAACAATAGTATGAGAGTATAGCCCCTACTTGTTTTTATCATATAGAGCTTGTCTCCTCACTTTTCACCCTTTCTATAAACCAATCGATTAAGCTCCGGGCTATGCTTCCGGTTCTAGGTATCAGCGGAAGCTGATCGGCGTCAAACCATCCGGCATTCAAGATTTCCTTTTCATCAATAGTTATGTCCCCACCGGCATATTCGGCTGTAAAACCAACCATCAGAGAATCTGGGAAGGGCCAAGGCTGGCTGCCAAAATATCCAATATTCTCAACTTCCAGGCCCACTTCTTCTCTGACTTCTCTTTGCACACACTCTTCAAATGTTTCCCCCGGTTCTACAAACCCAGCCAAGACGCTATAGAAGTCGGCTTGAAAGCCACTCCCCTTCGCTAATAATAGTTTGCGGTCTTTTGTAATCGCCACTATAATTGCCGGAGAAATCCTTGGATAGTTTACAAGCCCACATGCTGGACAAAGCTTAGCCCTTTCATCGATTTTATTTTCTGTCCGGGCTCCGCACCGGCTGCAGTACTGATGGGTACGATCCCAATGTAAAATTTGACAGGCTTTACCTGCTAAGAAAAACAAAGCATCCGGGATCTTGCCAAGTAAACGACGCAAGTCGCAAAATACCATAGTTTCCGGAGCAGCAATCTCCGGGGTAAGTTCCGCGGCATAATAAGAACGCCCCTCCACCTGGCCCAGGAATTGACTACGGACCAGCTTCTTGCTTAATTTATAAAAATCAATATCTGGTAACGTAAATTCCAGCACTTTATCTTCTGAAATGAGAATTTTATTTCCTTTAAACAACAACCAACGTGCCATTGAATCCCCATCAACTTTGCTCAACACTAGACATCCTCTTTTCTTATGAGCAGCTAACTTCACAGTTCTCTTTACCGCAATATTTGTTCCACCATAAATATTTCTTCTTAAGAATGAAAATTACCTTTATAGTTTAAAAAATAAAAAAACGCCCCTGTAGGGGCGTCACTCATCCTAATAGTTTTCTCCTCGAACCTCAAAATATGCTCTGAGATGTTCACAGACCGGACATATCTCAGGTGCTTCTCTTCCCTCGTGAATATGACCGCAGTTTCTGCATTTCCAATAAACCTTGCCATCTTTTTTAAAGACTTTGCCCTCTTCCAGGTTCTCTAAAAGCTGCTTATAACGTTCCTCGTGTTCTTTTTCGATTTTTGCCACGTGTTCAAATAACTTGGCAATATGCTCTAACCCTTCCTCCCGGGCTTCAGCAGCCATTCTCGGATACATCTCAGTCCATTCGCTGTTTTCTCCGGCTGCCGCCGCTTTCATATTTTCAATAGTATTTGAAATACCGCCAAGTTCTCTGAACCAAATTTTAGCATGTTCCTTCTCATTTTCAGCCGTTTCCAAGAAAAATGAACTAATTTGCTCATACCCTTCTTTTTTGGCTACGGATGCAAAGTAGGTATACTTATTGCGGGCTTGAGATTCTCCTATAAAAGCTTCCCATAAATTTTTTTCCGTTTTTGAACTAAACTCCTCCATAAGATATCCTCCCTCTTGTAATAGATTATTAAAAAAAGTGCTTTTAGATATTTTATAATTATTTCCAGTTTAAATCAATTAAAATTTATTTAATTCCTCAACAAATTTCACAACATTTGCTAACTGCGCTATGACCTCAATAAAAAACAGGCAATCACTTCCTCCGCGAATTTCCCGCCTTCGTTGATCCACGGGCTGTGAATCATTGAACCCTCCATTAAAGAAAGTTTTCGAAGCAATCATAATTTCGTTGCTCTACAATTTTACTATCTCTGAACTCAAAAAATTGGGCAAAATATGCTTTCATTTCATCACCGGCTTTCAGCTTTCCTAATGGAATTGCTAACCTGCCAGTCCAAATCGCTTCAATAACAACTGTATCTCCACAAGAATATGCTTTTATAATCTCGTAATTTTGAAATGAAATAACCTGCTGTCCTTTTATTGATGCATCTTTTATAGCATCCAGGTTTCTCTCAACAATCTTTTTTGTTAATAAATTAGGATACTCAATTTGATTTGCGGATTCATCATAAAAATTATTAAGTTCCTCTCCTGTTTTTCCTTCACTTACTGCCTTAATAAATTCGATTGCCAATTCAACATTTTTGTTTTCCACTTTCATCCCCCTTTTCTCAACCTTGGAATTCCATCATATTCCTTGAGACACTACTGCATCTTAACCATATCTTAAGGTTTAATTAAGACATTTCTTTTTTAAATATCCTATAATAAATAAGTTAATGACAACGGAGGTGAATTTAGTGATCATTATGATTTTAAGGTTTATTATAGTGACAATTACATGGTTTATTAGTGCTTTGCCATTCTTGATTCCCTACCATATACTACTGACCTCTCAAAGCAAAAAGATTGGCTATAAACTGTCAATTGAACATATTCTAGCCGTATATGTCTTTGTGTACTACCTTACCGGTGTGCTAAGTTTTACCGGCATTCCTTCCATAATGGATATTGTTCATAACAGCTTTGGAATAATAACACCAAAAGGGTTGAATTTTCCACCGGATGAGATTAATCTGATTCTATTTCGCTGGCTTACAGAGGGTGTTCGCCCCTATATAGAAAATATCCTGCTTTTTATCCCGCTTGGCTTTATGCTTCCATGTATTTGGAAAAGGTATGAAGGGTTATGGCAAACAGCATTATCCGGTATTACCTTCTCTCTTATCATAGAATTGAGTCAATTATTCAATCGAAGAATAACGGATATTGATGATTTACTGATGAATACTCTCGGAGCGTTAATGGGCTGGGTGATTTTCAGGCTGCTGAAAGACCATTTAGCAAAATTACAGGTCAAGGTTTCCGTCCAAAGTACCAAAATTGAAAAATTTCCCTTGCTCCTTCGTAAAGAGGCATGGTTTTATATGGTCATCGCATTCGCCGGTATGTTCTTTGTGTTTTACCCATTTTTAAGATCTTTGCTTTACCCACTTGTAAGATCTGTATTCATTTAACAAAAGGACAAATTAAAACAATCTCCTCAGCCTGTTTTGTGCTCAGTGTTAAATGGCAGCCGTTTCATCAAGTAACGCATGGTATCGCCCCTGCTGATTGTTCCCACAAGAACATCATTTTGCGTTACGGGTATTTTCCTCAGCTTGTGTTCGTAAAATAGCCGGCAGACCTCCGCTAAGGAGGTACTGAGTTCCACCGTTATCGTGTGCTTTGTTGCGATTTCCAGTACGTTTCTTTGCAAAAGCTCCCTGGCTTTGGACATAAACTCTTCATTGTCCGGTAACACAAGAGAAAATGATTCTCCGACAACATGCACATCTTGTTTTGCCATATAGCGCAGAACATCCCCATCCGACACATAGCCGATAATGTGCCTGCTATTGTCGATGACAGGCAACCCGCTTGTGCGGTATTCGATGAATTTTTCGATCACCCGTTCAATTGAATCGCCGGACGATAGCGTGTAAGGGTTCGAGTGCATCGCCGCATCAAGCTCTGATGCAGTTTCGCTTTCAGAAATAACCTGGGTCTTCTTGCGGTCTTTTACCTTAACAATAACCAGCACAAGACCGATAACAGCAATGGCAATGCTGAGATAAAACGCGGCATGAATTCCGATTAACTGCGACCTTGCAGAATTATCAACAGCGTACAAATTTGTGGCAAGTGACATGGTCGATACCATAAGGGCAACACCAAAAGTGGAAGCAACTTGACGCATAGCGCTTGACACCGCGTTTCCGTGATGCAGAATCTCATCCGGCAGATTGCTGATTGACCAAATGTTAATCGGCGTATTGGCAATCATCAACCCAAAAGAACGGGCACAGTAAACAATAATCATTATTATAATTGGAGTTTCCAGCCCCCACATTGCCATTCCCAGGGAACCGAGTGACAACAAGGCTACTCCTGCAATCGAAAGGTAGCGCGCCCCGAATTTATCGTGTAAATTACCCGCAAAATATCCCCCAATTGCGCCTAAGATTGAACCGGGAACCATAATCAATCCTGAAATTGTAGCCGAAAACCCACGTACAGTTTGAACATAGATAGGAAGGGTGAGGGACACTGCCGCAAGGGACGCTGATATTAGCATAGAAATCACAATTCCATAGAGGAACTGTTTGTCAAAAAGCACCCGAAGCTCTAAAAATGGCTCTGTAAGTTTAAGCTGACGGCGGGCAAAAACAAGAAGTATCCCGGCACCCAGGGCAATCAGCACGACTGCGGCAGGCAGTGTTTCAACCTTACCGAACATAGTAAAGCCGTAAAGCAGACAAAAAAGCCCTAATGACGACTCCGTGACTGATAGTTTATCAAGAGAAACCTGTTTTGTCTTGCCGAAATTTTTCATCGCAAATGCCGCAATAAGTATGATGATTGCCGCTAACACCGCCATAATTAGAAACATAACGTGCCAGCCTGCCATATCTGTAAGAATGCCCGAAATTGCGGGACCCATGGCGGGCGCGAACATTATCACAAAGTTATACATTCCCATTGCGCTGCCGCGCTTTCCGTGGGGAAAAATGAGGAGCAGCACAGTCATTGACATTGGCAGCATAACGCCCGCACATATGGCTTGCAATATCCGTCCGGCCAGCAGAACAGGAAAGTTGATCCCCCAAGCCGCAAGCAGGCTGCCGGCAAAAAATAAACCGAAAACGGCGATGAATAGTTTCCTTGTAGAAAATCTATCCATTAAAAACGCTGAAACAGCCACGACAATGGCGTTTACCAAAGTAAAGCCGGAAACGAGCCACTGCGCAGTGGTCGCGTTTATCTTCAGTTCAGCCATAACTGAGGGGATAGCCGGATTCATCAGCGTTTGGTTCAGCACCGATAAAAAAGCGCCACAGATCAAGACAATGACTGTGGCTTTTTGTTCTTTTTCCATATTGTATTGATTCCTTTCAGTTCCGAATTGGCAGTATTGCGATAGATTTATTAAAACTATTCCAATAAATAGCTGCGCAAACGCTCCACATATAATTTTGCAGCCGCAAGCATAGCTGTACTCTGGTTTTCATCCAAACTTTCCATTGCTTTGCTCTCGGCATTTTTAATCGTTTGAATCACTTCAAAGGCAAAGGCCCGGCCTTTGTCTGTAAAATGAATAACCTTTTGCCTCCTGTCGGAATCAAGCTCGACCATTCTAATTGCCCCGTGATGCAGCAAACCTGTCACGATAGCGTTGACCGTCTGTTTGGGAAGAAAGGTGTATTCACAAATGGTCCTTTGCGTACAATTCCCATCGTGTTCAAAGATAATTCGGAGTGCCGATAATGTACTGTAAGAAACTCCAAGACTTTTCGCATACGCTTCATATTGGGCATTGAGTTTAAAGTAAATGCGCAAATACTCATTCGCATCCGTTTCTGATTTAGTCATAGCTGTTCTCCTTATTTAGTCCCGTTTCAATATAGTCCTAAACGGGACTATTATAGAGTACTATGAAACTATTATGAAGTCAAGAAAGGAGAATAGCAGCAAAAATCTAATACGCGAAAAAGGGAAAAATGAAGGGGATTTTTATGAAAATTAAACAACAACACACCTGCTTCAGCAGGTGTGTTGTTGTTTAATTCAGAGCGATGTAAATATCAATGTCCGCATTCTCCCAGTCGCTGTTGAGGTATTCTTCAAAATCTGCGGCATAGCTTCTGTCCAGGTCCATTTTCCAAGTTTCTCCCCAAGCGTCGGCGACAGCCTTGACCATGTTCCCATGTACGGAAAATTTGGCATATCTTCCGGCCGGAATGATCTTTACGGCCAGCCCTTCGTTCTCTGCTTGGGATACCTCATGGCCTGCTGTTACGCACTATCCGTTGTTTGAATAATCGGAGTAGAGCCCAATGGCATACTCGTTGAGCTTATTTTTGATTGAGGCGCTCACGCCGCCTTGATAAAGTTTTTCCCAGAGCCCTCCTATAACTTCGTTCATTTTAGGGTCGTCGTTACCGGTGACTGCCTTGACCCCTACTACAATTTTTTGTGCTAAATGGACCATTGTATAATCCATCGGATAACCTCCCCATCCCTTAATGAGGCAATTATAGCTTAGATAATAAGACAACTGTATGTCATATTTAATAATAATTGTCCAAGGCTTTTTCAAGCTGCGCCTTGACTTGATTGCGAATATCCTCCGGTTCCAGAACCACGCAATGACTGCCGAAGGTAGCAATGTAATAAAAGATCCATTCGTTTTTGGGACAGGTGATTTCTGCCCTAAAGCTTCCGTCCGGCTGCCGCTCAAACTGATCAAACTCATCGTATACCCTGTAGGCAACTTGAGACGAAAGTTTGAGTTTTATGGTCACAGTTTCTTGGGGAAAGGGATTCTTTTCCTCAAAAACTCTGGCCGGAGAATGGCGCTGGAAATTTTCTTCCTCAATATGAAGCTTTTTTATCCGTTTTAATTTAAAAAAACGAACGTCGCGTTTTGTCCTGCAGTAGGCATACAAGTACCAGGCGCTGCCCCTAAAGCATAACTTTAAAGGCTCGGCCTCACGCGCCGATTCCTGTCCTTGGGCATTGGCATAAGTAAAGGAAACGATTTTTTTGGCTAATATGGCGAACTTTAAGGTATTGAAGGTTTGAGTTTCTTCCCTGGGGTTGGCCCAAGTAGAAAAATCCACCTCAATCCAATCGCTGCTCGATTCGCCGAACAAGCTGCCGAGTTTATTTAAGGCAGTGTTTGTTTCAGTTAAGCTTACGGCTTTTAAAGCTCTTAATGAAGACAAGATATCTTCTTTTTCCCGCTCGGTTAAAACCGTTTTATTGAGTATAAAACCGGGAAGCAAGAAAATTCCCCCGCCTTTCCCTTTGCGCATATAAACCGGAATACCTGCGGCGGACAGGATCTCGACATCGCGATAGATGGTTCTGGGCGAAACTTCAAAACGCTCTGCCAGTTCCTTAGACGTTGCCGTTTTTTTGTCAAGCAGGATATAGAGGATTTCAAATAAGCGATTAATCTGCACTTGCGTTCACCCAACAAAATGTTTAGTTTTTGGAAATTCAGATTTGTTACCCAATCAGTTCTCTTTCGAGGCTCTGAATTCCTCTCTAGAAGTGGCGTCCTTCTCAAGTTTTGCCTGTTTACGATGACAAATCTGGTCCTCAGTTCATTGCTCACCTATATCTGACCTTACTTGAAAACGCTATTTAGCTTCGTCATAGACGCTTTGTGACGCCAAACACGTCCTCGAAGCCAGTCGAACACGATCTGAGCCTTGAGGGCCGGATTATTCAGGCCGCAGTGGACATCGCCACCCTCTTCCGCAGTGATCATCCAGCTGGGCAGGCTTTTACCATCACCAATCTCGATTTCGAGATACTCGATTACTCTTTTTTTAGTTGGATGTCAAGAAATTGCGAATAACCGCCATGTAGGATTATCACTGATATGAAAAGAGGCCCTGTAATATCCAGAGTCTCTATAATCACTATAATAATTACCTGAGCAAGTGCGGCACATCAAGTGCCTATTCCGCCGGTTTGCTGTCTGTTCAATTTGCAGCATTATTCCTCGCTATCCAAGCCGCACCAGCAATAATTTTACCGTTCTTTAAAAGTTATACCGTCAAATCCCTTGGCACCTGACCTTACCGCCCGCCATTAGCCGTCAATAATATCCTTGATCTGCTCCTCGGTCAAATTCACATGGTAGAAGGTGCGATAAAAATCACCGAAACGCTGAACCAGATTAATGTCGGCAAACTCATCCGGATAGAACTTTTGGGCAGCCCACAAAATGAGCAGAGGCTGTTCGGAGGTCCAGTTGCCCATGAGATGGCAGCCGACCGGCGTGTTAAAGACCTGCTTGTTCTTTACCGCTTTCACATCAGCCCACAGCGGGTCAGCGTAGATCGCAGGTACGTTGGCAGCGAGCATTTCGATGATAACGTCGGGATTGGCCTTCCACACGGCCTCCATATCCATCCCCACCTGGGACAGGGTCGCCTGATCCGCCGTACAGCTGACACCGCCGGCAGCCGGAATCCACCACTCACTGACCGTATTGGGCCTCAGCATCCGCGCTTTGTCAAAGTACAGAACCCGGGTTCTTTTATCCTGTGGTATCGCGGCAACTCTGTCCTGAACCAGTTTAAGGGTGTCATCCAGGTAGTTCAGGTACTGCGCGGCCACATCCTTCTTGTCAAACACCTCGCCCATAATTCTGTAAATATCACGGAAAGAATTAAAATCGGTCAGCTTAATGCCGACCACGGTCAGCCCCTTATCGGCCAGAACCTTGGCCATATCCTCGGAATTGACAAAACACACATCCGGTTTCAAGGCCATTAACTGCTCCGCATTGACATCACCGCTGGCATTGCTCATCACTGTCGGGGCCTCTTTAACCTGCGGGGCAAACACAAAATCGAATTTATACGTTTCCGGGGCAAAACCGGCGGGCAAACCGTTACACACCTTGCTCTGTTCCCCGAAGGCCGAAACAAAGCTTAAATAAACCGGGAACGAACTGGTCAGGGCGACGCTTTTGATCTCAGCCGGCAATTTTACCTCGCGTCCGAAACTGTCCACCACCGTCCGCGTCGCCGCCGGGGCGTCCTGAGAAGTCGTCTTAGGGGTCTCGCCGCATCCGGCCAGGGACAGCAGCAGACACATACAGAGCACCAGGACGACGGTCAATTTTCTCTTGGTTGTTTTCATTTTCAATCTCCTCACTTTTTATTGTTTGCTCTCATTTTAGGCATTGGCCAAGGGGACGCAGTCTTTGACCGGATTACCCCGGTTATCCAAAACAGAAGTGATGCGCGAATCAACGCCGTAAGCATCCTTGATATTTTGTTCGGTAATAATTTCGTCGCTGCTGCCAATCCGGATTTCCCGGTTCCGTTGGATCAATAAGACTGTGGCCTGGCAAATAAAGGCATGATTGGGAAAATGGGTGGTCATCACAATACAAAGTCCTTGCCCGGCCAAGCGTTTGATCTCTTCCAGCACCTTGATTTGATTGCCGAAGTCCAGGTTGGAGGTGGGTTCATCCAAAACCATAATCTTGGGCTGCTGGGCCAGGGCGCGGGCAATCATCACCATTTGCCGCTCCCCGCCGCTGATCTGGGTATAGATCTGATCGGCCAGGTCAGTGATATGCAGCGCTTCCAGGGCCTGATCCACGATGGCCTCATCCCGTTTTCCCGGCGAGGAAAAGCGTCCGATATGCGCCGTCCTGCCCGTTGACACCACCTCCCGGACCGTGAAAGGAAACGGGGGCGTATGATACTGGGGAACATAGGCTACCAGCCGGGCAATCTCGCCGATGGACAGCTTATCCTGCGGCCGTCCGTCCAGCAATATCCGTCCGGACTGAAGCTTGATGATTCCTAAAATCGCCTTGAACAGCGTTGTTTTGCCGACCCCGTTCGGTCCGAGCAGGCATAAGATCTGGCCGCTGTCCGCCGAGAAGCTGACATTTTCCAGCACCTGCTTTTGGCCATAGCCGCAGGATAGGTTTTTTACTTCTAACATCATAGCCATCCTTTCCTCCCCCGCAGCAGAAGATAGAGAAAAAACGGAGCGCCAATGACCGAGGTCAAAATGCTCAGGGGAATTTCCGAGGTAATCAGGCTCCGGGCAATGTCGTCCACCACCAGCAGAAAGGCTCCCCCCAGCAGGCAGGATGCCGGAATCAGGCGCTTATAATTAGGGCCGACGATCATTCGCGCCAAATGGGGGATAACCAGGCCGACCCAGCTGATCATGCCGCCGGTGGCGACGCAGGCCGCCGTGATCATCGTGGCGCACAGGATGATAATAATCCGCAGGCGTTTCGGGTTGATCCCCAACATCCGGGCTTCCTCATCGCCAAAGGACAGGGTATTTATCCGCCAGCGCAGCAAAAACAGCGGAATCCCGCCAATGAGAATCGGCACTAAAAGCAGCGGGATTTTCGAAACAACCACGGAGGAAAGGCCGCCCATCAGCCAAAACGTAATGGCAGGCAAGGTATTATTGGGATCGGCCAGGTACTTAATCAGGGAAATAAAGGCCTGGAACAGGGAACTGACCACCATTCCCGTCAGGACCAGCGACAGAACGTTATTGCTGTCGCGGCTGATAACGGAAGAAATGCCGAAAGACAAAAACACTGCGATGATGCCGAAGAAAAATGAGGTGACTTGAATTTCAAAATAGCTGAAGGAAAACAGGATGGCAACCGCCGCGCCGAAACCCGCCCCGGCCGAGGCTCCCAGCAGATCCGGCGACACCATGGGGTTGCGGAAAATACCCTGATAGGCAGCGCCGGCTACAGACAGCCCGCTGCCGATCAGCACCGCTACCAGAATACGCGGCAGCCGCGCCTGAAAAACCACATTTTTTAAGGTCACATCCACCGTCGACCCGGTAATGGGAGAAAAAAAGGTGGTGATGACTTCTTGGAGGCTCAAGGTATACCGGCCTAAAGTAAAGGAAAACACAATAATAAGGAACAAGACGACGCCCATACCCAGCAAAATCAGCGGCTGCTTGGCCTGCTTTTTGGGCTCCACACGCTTACCTATCAATCTAACTTCTCCTTCAAACTCGTAATCCTATTTAATATTTCGTCAGTAACGATCTCATCATTATTTCTTACCTTTTCCAGAGGATCGGCAATTTTGGGAAAAAATCGTTTTCGGCGGCAAATCACTAAGTATTAGAAGGAATCGTCCGCTCATTGACAAGCAATTTAGCTTTGATCCTCCTGCCTTTCCGGTACTGATCCAGATCGCCTGTAACGGAGACCGAGGCATTGGCCCCGATAAAGTTTTCAACCGTCTCGTCCATACGTCCTACCAGCCCTGCGCTGTATCCGCCAGGGGTCCCGCGCACATGAACGCGCGGCTCCCAAATACTGGACCCGCCGCCCCGCGGGGGAAAATCATCCTCCAAAACCGCCTCTATCACCGGCCGTTCATACAAAAGGCAGCCCATGTACCATTCAATAACCGGCGGCAGGAAATATTCCGTCATAATGATAGCAGCGTGAGGCGGGCCGGGAATGCCCAGCAGCGGTTTCCCCTCAATTTGTGCCAAGAGCAGATTTTTGCCGCCGGGACTAAGCTGCACCCCATGACAGGCAATTTGTCCCATTTTCCGTACGGCCTCAAGAGTGTAGTCTTCGTAGTTGGCTTCCCCTTTACCAACGCCCCCGATTACCACTAAAATGTCGCAGCCCGGCAGCGCCTTTTGAATGGCCGCCTCGATAGCTTCTCCCCCATCGGCCACAATGGGGAAAACCGTGCTTTGGACGCCGCACTGGGCAGCGATGGCTTGGATATAGACGCTGTCACTCTCAATGCACTGACCCGCCGCAGGTACGGTGCCCGGCGGCACCAGATCATCCCCTATGGGAATAATGGAAATTTTAGGCCGGCATTTCACGGAAACCAAGGTGTGGCCGGTGTACTGCATGAGGGCCAGATGAGAGGGGGACAGCTTTTCGCCGGCACCGGCCAGTTGTTCCCCCTGCCCCACATAGGTACCCTTGATTTTGACACTTTGATACTGCACCGGAAGTTCCAGCAAGGTGGCCGTTCCGTCGGAGTTGATTTTGCACTGCTCTCCATGGACAATAGAGTCAAATTCCTCCGGTAGGGCGGACCCCATGGGGCAGTGGTGAAAATCCCCGGGCTGTAAAATTCGCCTTCCCGTCTCAAAGGCAGCTTTGCTCTTTTCAAAATGGATCGCAATACCATCATGCGCGGCGCAAGTGGCCACTGGTACACCCACTTTGGCGAAAACATCTTCGGCCAGCACCCGGCCCAATCCCTGCGCCAGAGGGATGCACTCCGCCTTCTCTCCGCGCAGGGGTATTTTCCCCAGCCAAAGTTCCAGTGCTTCGTCTACCGTAGGCACAGGAACGATCTTTTTTACGCAATGACAGGAGCAGTCGTTGCATACCTCTGTGCAGGGTTTGGGTGGTATGATTACACTTTTTTCCATGAAGAACCTAAAACTCCTTTCTGACGCAAAGTGATAATAAAAATAAAAAAAACTTCACTGAAAAGCAGTGAAGTTTTTTTTCATACGAAATAAACCCCCACGTTCACTCCTTTTCAAAGTCGGAAGGCATATTCGTTTCCAAACATACCCTGAGAACATTATCTGTTCTGGCCGGTGTCCATGGGCGAAACCTTTAGGACCATCCCGGCTTGGAGTAACTATGTTGTTTGTAACTACTATGTAACATAGACTTATAAACATCGTAACATAGACTTATAAACATCATGAAACATAGACCTATATAAATACTATATCATAAACTTTTGCACCATTCTATAACGTAAACTAACAAAACACAACAGGAACAAAAACACTTTTAATTTTTTCCTAACAACGCGATGGATTTGTAAATATCCGGATTGTGCCTTACAGTTAGCCAGCATAACGTCACATATATACCTGCATTCTTTAGGAAGTTGGGCTAATTGAATGTCTATCTTATATTTCTGAGTATAGGCAGGTTTCGTTTGATGAATTTTCCCGATCCTTTTTCCCCTAAAAAGCATCCTTCCTTGGCGACGATTTTTCCACGGGATATTGTCATATATGGATAGCCTCGTAGAGAGATACCCTCATAAGGGGTATAATCAACATTTTCATGCAGCATGCCGTGGGTAAGAGTCAGTTCGACTGAGGGATCAACAATCAAAATATCGCCGTCACTGCCTTTTTCCAAGGTTCCTTTACGGGGATATAACCCGAATAATTTCGCCGGATTTGTTGACGTGATCTCTACATAGCGCTGCGCATCAATTCTTCCCGCCGACACACCTTCCGAGAACAAAAGTGCCATGCGCGGCTCGACTCCAGGTGCCCCGTTAGGTGTCTTGGCAAAATTGTCCTTTCCTAATTGTTTTTCACCTTTCAGGAAAAATGGGCAGTGGTCCGTTGCAACGGTTTGAATGCTGCCATCCTGCAGACCCAGCCACAGAGCCTGGTTGTCCTTCGTCGTGCGGAGCGGGGGACTCATAATATATTTCAGACCGGCATCGCCGGGTTCGCGGTAGCGGCTTTCATCTAAGACTAGATATTGAGGGCAGGTTTCGGCAAAAAGGTTTTTCTGCCCCCTCTGCCGTGCCTGACGGATATAATCCAAGCCCATTTCACAAGACAAATGTACAATGTACAGCGGCGCGTCGTCCGCCACATGAGCAAAAAGAATCAGACGGTTTATTGCTTCCGCCTCACTTTCTACCGGATGGCTTACCGCATGGTAGATTGGTGAAGTTTTTCCCTGTTCGATTAATAACTCTTTCAGACAACCCACCATATCATGGTTTTCAGGATGAACCGTCAGCATAATTCCCAATTCTTTTGCTTTTCTCATGAGCAGGAAAAATTCCCGGTCCGTTAGTTTCTGCCCGTAGGTAAGGTAAAACTTGTGGCTGGTAATCCCTTCGCCAACAAGCTCCTCTACTTCCTTCAAAATAGCGTCATCCACATGTCCAATGACCCCATGGAATGAATAGTCAATGACCGCTTTACCTTCGGCAAGGGTGTGATAATGGTCCAATTGATGCCGGATACTGCAGCCTTCAGGGCCAAAGGCCAAGTGGTCAACAATGGTTGTGGTGCCGCCGCATGCGGCCGCCACTGTTCCGGTATAAAAATCATCGGTAGCCCGTGCGATTCCCACATCTAAATCCATGTGCGTGTGCACATCAATTCCGCCGGGCATGACCAGCATGCCCCCGGCGTTAACAATTTCCTCGTTGCTTTCCGGTATAAGATTGGCTGCTATTTCTGTAATAATGCCGTCCTTAATTCGCAAATCAGCTTTTATTGAAGATTTGTCTGTAATAATGGTTCCATTTTGGATTAGCAATTTTCAGTACCTCCGTATAATTGGATTTTAATTCTGCCTGCACAAGTTTAAGCAGAAGTTTGAATCTTAGCATATTCCTCTCTTCCTGATTTTTCATATTGTATATAGTAATTTTAGCGACACATGATGTCAAGTAAGCAGCTTAAGTCGGGCGGCCGCCGATTCATTGCTCCCCCTTTTGGCAGCTCTTCAATTTGAACTTTCCTAAATGCAGCGTACGCTCCGGTATCCGGCGAAGGCGAGAAGTCCCTCTATCCTGCTTATCCGAGAATCATACGCGCGTACAAATCTCGGACAGGCCGGGCTAGGCTCCCCGCAAAAGCTAAACGTATGTCACGGCCGCGGACCAAAACCTTCTCTGAAAAGGATTCGGCACTCCAGGATGGGAATTCCTGAGCACCGAACTCTGCATTGCCCGAGCCGGCCCACTCTTCCAATGCCATCTCATCACCAGTATGCCAGGTCTTCATAATACCTATCTTTTTATTTTATGGGCTAATGATTTTATAAACTCTTCTGTAGTAGGGATTCCAGCCTTACTCGATATACTTTCCTGAATAATCTTTTCACTCTCTGATTTATCAATTTTTTTGTAGACATGGTCAATAGCCGCTTGCATTTCTCTTTTAACTTCAGCAACAGTTACGCCATGCTCTTTGGCAATTTTTCGATATATATTTCTCATATTCATGTTAGCTTACCACCTTTCACACCATTTAACATTGTACTTCTTTTATTTTGCAACTTCATAAATTGTATGTCAACCAAAATAAGACTTTAGATGTTGCGAATAACAAGTTATTAAAATGTACAATATTGTATACAAGGCGGTGATCACCAATATGTATGAGAAATATTTATCCGAGCGAATTGCAAAACTGAGAACAATGAAAAAAGTTTCCGCTCGTGATATGAGTCTTTCCATTGGACAAAATGAGAATTATATTAATCATATTGAGAATGGGAAATCCATGCCCTCTATGCAAGTATTCTTTTATATCTGTGAGTACTTCAACATCTCCCCTAAGGAATTCTTTGATGAGGGGACAAGCAATCCTCCTTTAATAAAAGCGGTCATTGACGACTTAAATCGATTGGACGAAAAGCAAATAACGAACATTCACGAGCTAATCAAAGGGTTAAAAAAGTAGTCTTATAACATCGTTGGCCTCATTACTTTAGGTCAACAGACCTCTACACAGTCTCCAGTTTAAAAAATCGACGATTTTGAGATGACTAAAATATTAGTCAGACCTCAAAACCGCCGATTTTTTAATCAACTCATTTAAGCTGCTGGTGATTCCGGAAAAAATCCTGCTAAAGATCTGATTCTGGATGAATGGCTCATTCGCTGCCTCACCCCGCAGGAGTCCTATGATCTATTGGAAATTGTGGAGGCTACTCCATGATGATTTCCAGAGCTGATTTAGATAGCACTTATGCTGAGTAGTTCCGAGGCTCTCATCATGCAGAGCAGGCGAAACAGGAAATCCTGGCTTATTCTCTGAAGAACCGGATGAGCTGCATTGTTGGACAGACAGGACATCTATGAGCAGTCAAGAAAGATCATTGCACACTGGGCTAACGATCTGCTTATAAAACATTTACGGTCTGTCGGAGGGTGCTCCCATCTTCCGGCAGACTGAGTTCGGAGTACGGCTCGTCCTTGGAGGTGTGGCTCTTGCTCCGGCATGGTGGCTACTTTACCGTGCAGATGTGGCTCTCAGGCTTACGCTTGAATTACAAAATCAATTGGACAAAAAGCAAATAACAAACATTCACGAGCCTCCAGTTTAAAAATTGACTCATTTAGTGAATATACTCCGGGTTATTAATTCAAGCCCTTATCTTTTAAAATAACTGACTGCCCTTTATAATCCATCATTTTTCTTGCGCTTTTTCTGTATGATTGAAAAGTGGAATATAGAAAGGAATAATAAAATATTGGAACCCCAATACCTAAATACATTAGAACGTCTCCACATTGTAATTCAATTGAAAACATATTAATATTATTATTAATCGAAGAATTATTATTAACATAAACTCCTAAAATAAAAATAAGTAAAGGAATGGGAGAAAAATATTTTAATAAATCTAATTTTGTTTTTTGAATTTCAGTCAAGGTCTCTGCCCAAATAGCAAGTTGTTCCATTTTAGCATAAGATTGTTCTTCACTATAAATAAAATCAAAGTGATTTGAAAAATCTTTTAGCTCCCTATATCTTCTGTAGCCGAGATAAAGAACAATTAAAAAATAGATAGTCCAACAATAACTTGTAAAAATAATTTCACTTAATTTAGGAAAAAACTCTTTGCCAATAAAATAAACCATAATTATTAAAATAAAATTCGAAATTATATGATAAAATGCTTGTCTGATAAAATATTTGTTCTCCATTCTATCCAAATTAGGGTTTCGCATAAATCGATAATACTCCGTCCTTAATAATAATATAGAGCTCAAAATTTCTTAACTTCCCTAAACTATTCCACATTCTTTGAAATTTCCTGCAAAAATATAAAACCTTCCTCTATTACCCATAAGAAATCTTGGCGATTTAATAAAAGTTGTGCAAAATATAAAAACTATATAGATAAAGTACAAACCTATTCCTCAAATCCATAATTTTAAACCTTTAGCGTCCGGCAGTTCTCTGTAACAGTTCTAACCGTCGGGGTTGAAACACCGTCTTTAATTTCCGTATTAACCTCTAGCGTAATCTCAACCTTGCTTCCATTAATAGCAGTCAAATGGCTTATAACTTCGTCAACAAGCCTACTGACCTCACGATTAATCCGCGTATTATCAAGCGTTGCCGACATATAGAAGCGTTTGTTTTTGGGTCGGACCGGTGTGGGTTGCGTTCCCGAGGTAATCACTTGAGTCTCAGTACGGTACTCAGGGAGCTGTCTCTTTACCATCCGGTTGAACCGGCACGGTTGAGCTTCCATAGGTAGTCACTGGGATTGCACCGACTTGGATTTCTGCTTTAGTTCTTTCTTTTGCTTCCTGTTCAATCTGCGCTTCTGCAATTGCTACTTTGACCAATAAACAATTACGATCAATTACGCCAATATACTGATTGAATTTAAGGTCCAAATAGCGTCCCTCACTTACCCCTTCGGCTAGTGCAAAATATTCCATTGAGTTCAGTCCGCTGCGTACCGCTTCTTCCAAAACTGCATAGGAAGAAAGACGCGGGAGATAACAATAGGTACAAAGGTAATCCCTTAATGTCTTTCGTGCTGCCAACGGTTATTCTTTCAAGCGGGGCCACCCCATTCCCTCCCCATCTGAGTTTTATCTTTTTGAATTTTTTCCTGTTATCTTGACAAATAAACATCTACTTTTTATCCTAATATAAACTCTGTTATATCGTCTACCCAAACATGCAATAAGCTCAGACAAAATAATAGAATTACTCGAATTTATTCAACTAAACCTTCTTGACTGATTTCAACCTTCTTTTTTGCTTTTACCATTCTGATCCTTTCTTAACGCCTAATTAGGGCTTGCTAACCGAATCCTTTTTATTCGTTCGATTACGCAAATACACCAATATCTGTAATTTGAAAATACCTCTTCAAAATTTGGACAAAAAGAACTCTGAGCTTATGCTCCAAGTTCATGACAAAGAATTGCATGCTAATCATGCACTCTGCTGTTTCTTTCAACTTAGCATAAACACGATCAAGGCCATATTTCCTTTTACCTTCGCCAAACTTGCCTTCTACCGCATTACGCATCTTGGCATCCATCCGTTCAATGGCCTTCTCTACTTTTTTCAGGGCATCTCCTGAGGGCCTGCCTAGTTTGGGACCGCTGAGCCGGATGTTGTGGTTTTTGCAATACGCCAGATTTTTGCGGTTACGGTATATCTTGTCGGCCAGCACCGCCTCAGGATAGCATCCAGTACGGGCTCTGTAACGCTCTACGCTATCTATCAATGTTTCTGCTTCATTAAACGCGTCCCAAGACAATTTTTCGATGCGGCAGAATCCCTTCTCGATGCTTATGGCTACCTTAGCCCCGAATTCTACTTTGGCACTGGCTTTGCCGCGTACAATCGGTCGGACATGATCCTGATAGAGGTTGACGATTCGATCCGGTATCTGATGTTGTTTTGTCTTATACATTGTTTCCTGCTGCTCAATTACGGTTCGAATGGTTTCCAATAACTTGACTTGTCGGTTGCTTAAGGCTTCAAAGCCTGAGGGAATTTCTTTCAGCATTTGGTCAACGTGGCGAAGGTTTCTTTTACAATATTGCAATTGCTGCTTGATGCCTTTTCTAAGTTGCTTCTTTCTCGGACTCCGCTGTTTAGACACACTCAGATAAGCTTTTCTCGCTTTTTCACGGTAAGTTCTCGGCCGTTTGGTTGCTTTACCCTTCGCTTTATGAAGCGTATCAATGATCTCATCCAGTTTCTCGCGGGATTCGTTAAGCAGTCCGAGGTCTGTCGGATATTTTATATCGGCCGGTGTGCAGGTGGCATCAAGGATCAACATACCTTGATTCGGTTTGGATTCCTCCGAATCAGAGTCAGCAGGGGTTTTCTTCTCTTCCTTATCCGCATCCGGAAGATTAGGTCCTTGTTGATCATCATCGTTCTTCTCGGCTTCCTTTTCAGTTGTTTTTGCCGCCCGCTCAGCTAAAGCAATGCGCTCGTTGATTTTAGCCATGCGGTCTTTCTTAAAGCGCTTGCGAAATTTCACCAGGGCGACTGGAGTCAAAGGACGAGTCAATTGAAACTCCTTGAGGCCTATGAACCATTGGAGATAAGGATTCTCCGTAATCTGCTGAACCGTTTCACGGTCAGTATAACCGCAGCGAGCTTGGATGATTAACGTACCGAGTGCCATACGGACCGGTTTGGCCACATTGCCACGATCACTCGGAAACATATGGGCGTATTCTTTTTCATACTCATCCCAAGGAATTATATTAGCTAATTGAACCCAACGATTTTCGGGATCCAGTTTCCCCGAAAAAGGCAGGATGAAATCATCTATGGTTAGCTGGGGACTCGGTTTACGGTACATTTTCAACCTCCAAGTGCACGGTTTTTTTAATCTAAATTCATATTTCCTTGCACTAAAGATTCGACGTAAATGCCCAAAAACCCTTGTAAAATCAGGTTTTTCCCTGGCGTTTAGCACTCGTTAGCAAGCCCTAATTATAGAGTAATCTTTGGACTAATCCTTGTCGCAACCCGAGTATAAACATCAATATCAACAGCACTGTCAATTTCAAAGGAAACCATCAATCCATAGGGAACAGAACCTGCGAAATTATCATCAGCAACATTGGCGCAATTCACTTTAAGCTGAATTCCATCGTCATCGCCCCAAACAACGATCTGATTATTTTCAAAAATCTCATGCTGTAAACTTCCTCTTCTTACCGCTGTCCAATCAGCATTTATGCGTTTGTCAATCAAGTGCTTTTTTGCACCTTCTATTGAAAACCACAAATGGGCGGAGCGATAGGATTGACGCGCAGGCGTGATTGGACAAAAACTCGCCATTGTCGCCGTCAAGCGGCGCAATATTTTTTCGCGGCTGAATTCTTCGAATGGCAGCGGTAAATCGAAAAGGTGAGCCTGCCCATCCTTTAATTCGCCATAGCCGATTAAAGTGATACGATTCCTGGCACACTCAACTGCCTTTTCAATATTCGGTTTTCCGTACCCAAAAAATCTGTACATATAATCCGTAGCTCTGGGAGGGTTGCCGAGAGCCGGATTGAATTTCTCGAATAACTCCCCCCACTCCGCTCCATGCACCAACATGGCATTGATTAGCAATGCGGCATAATCATGAGGCAATGATTCGCCCGCTCCATCAAAAACATCCACTAATGTATCGTAACAGCGGGATGATTCATGAGAGGTCAGTGCGGCAGCATTGCTTGTCCCATAGGAATACATAATTTTTTCAGAGCCTCCTGCTATATTAAAGGGAGCTGCCGAAACAGTGCCCGGCGCTCTCGTTAACGAGACCCGCCAAGGCAGTTTTGTTCCGTCTAGCGGATGTTGCATCAAGGTATTTCTGCCCCCATCAAAAATGATGTCAGGCTTAATGGAATTATTCAAACCACGGCCTAGGGCGCTGATCGGACTGACCATCCCGGCTGAGCAAGGAAGAACTTGCCGCGCAAGCGGTGTGAAAGACGATTCATCAGAAAAGGCCGCTCCCACAGTTAAAGCATTGACGCTTTCTGCTGGTGCCAGCAAGCGGCGTATGCGAGCGTTGTCATTTAAATGCCGAACGATAACAACATCCCGCTCTTCCTCTGTAAGGCCGGAAAAATCAGCAAAGGACATTGCAACATCGATGTCCTCTAAATGATTTCCTGCGCTGACGATAAACAGGACTCTGTATTGATAGCTTAACCAGTCCAGCAGACGAGCTAAAGGGCTCATTAATCTGTCAAATATTTTGCTCGGAAAACCAATGGAAAGATTGATAACCCTCACGCTGGGAGCGACACGCCCTGCAAGTGGTTCAAAAAGCCTGCGTACGGCTTCATGAATTTTATCTACGATTAAAATATCGCCGGGGATTTCTTCCCAAATTCTGCCACCCACATTAACGGATTTCATAATGGGACGAACATAAATCTTATGGGTGACTTGATGCATTATATTATTCAGATCCCCATGGGCAATCAGAGAAGCCATAGAGGTTCCGTGTTTTCGGGCCGGTACAGTATAATGGACAGCAAAATTGTCAGGATCGTCAACGTTCAATAAGCCGTTCAGGTAAGGATGGTTTTCTTGAGGCAATCCGTCAAATAAGGCAATAATCGGTTCATCATTAATCGTGACAGGCATGTTAACCTGCAGAGTACTGTCCCCAATATTATCGTCTGAAATAATCACACTTTGTCCGACAGACTGAAAAAACATGATTTGTTCGGCGGCAGCAACCGCCACCTCACGCCTGGCAATAATGTCTTCAACGATTTGCCGCGGCAGTGATGCCAATAGTGCATGATAATGAATCTTGTCAATCACACTACGCCCCAATATACTGCCACCTGCTTCACGGATTAGTGCCGTTAAATTATCTTCGCGTTGTATCTGAATTTCCTTTGATTTTCGGTAAAACAGTTCAATTTCACATTTTACTGTGCTTAATTCAGGCTCTAACTGCAAATCATCTTGCCAGGCTTCTAAAATTCCGGTTTCTTCGATACGCTCTTTATAACCCCAAAAGTGGATATCGATCAGCTGCTTAAAAACATCCTTAAAACCAGTTTTACCTTTAGGGAAACTCATATTGGGATTTCTGGCAAATTGCTTCCATAATGATAAAATTTCCTCAAGGGCGCGGTTATTGGCCAATACACAATATACCTTGCCGGAAAACGCGGTTTTCCTTTCATCTCTGGAACTCTTCTTTGTCTTTTTATCTTCCTTATAGACAAAAAAATCATCCGAAACAGCTATATCCGCCGACGAATCAAATATCCACTCTACATCATCACCAAGATTTTTAACGGCTGTATAAAAAGACTTTAAATCGCCGGAAACTTCAAAGACAAGGGTCTTCTCCGGCTGAATTCCTGTGGGTGACTGCTGAATCAGGATTCTATTATGATCGATTGCATCTTGGAGAGCCGCCAGTTTGGGTTCAAGACGGACAACCTGTCTGGGAATGTGAGGGAAAGTTTATTTTAGGCGCACCGCCACCTTTGTTGTTTCTATTGGCTGGGTTGGGTGTTCCAAATAAAATAATCGGTCTTTCCGGTCTTCCGGTCATTATTCATCACCTTCTCCTCCCTGGCTATTATCTCTATTTTCCTGGAGTCCTGATAAATAAAGCTTTAGTTCAGCCCGAGTAATATCTTTGGCATTGCCATCCGGACTTCTGAGAATATACCTTCGGTAAACAGATAAAGCGAATTCCTCAGCTTCAGCATAACTTTTGCCCAGAAATTTTTTGGCTAAGGTAGAAGGTTCTAAGCCAAAATCAAAGCCGGTACGTTTTTTAAACTGGGCAAACCACATTTCCAGCTCCCGGCGGGAAGGCTTGGGCAGGGATAAGCGCAGTTGAAAACGCCTCCAAGCGGCTCTGTCCAGCAGCGCATCGTGATTCGTTGCCGCAATAACGATGACATAACTTGGCAAAGCGTCAATTTGCAGCAGTAAAGAACTAACGACCCTTTTTATTTCCCCGGTTTCATGGGTATCGCCACGCTCTTTGCCGAGAGTTTCAAACTCATCAAAGAACAAGACGCATTGTCTTGTCTTAGCGTAATCAAACAGCTTCCCAAGCCGTGAAGCCGTCTCTCCGAGATAAGCGCCAACAATGCTTTCATACTTTACCGTCAGGAAAGGAAGCATCAGCTCTTCGGCCAATGCTTCAGCCAATGATGTTTTCCCATTTCCGGGAGGCCCCACCAGGAGAATTTTATTGCGGGGCTCTAAGCCATACGAATGCAGCAAATCAGCTCTTGATTGCTCTTCGATTAAGTCCCGGCAGCTGACCAATACTGACTGTGGGAGCAGCAATTGATCCAATTTTCTTTCAGGGATTTTCTCTATGAAAAGATTCTGTCCCCCATTGCCATTTCTGACGAAAGGAACTGAACTATCCCGGGCCAAGGATCTATTTGACGTCTTAAGTATCTCTTCAATCTTATTGGCCAACACTCCATGTTGCTTTGCGCGTTCTTCCGCACAAATAGTCTCCGCTACTTTTCGAAAATTCAAGTTGTCGTTGCTAAGACCATATTTGATTAATTCATAGAGCAGATCTGCTCTTGCCATATTTAACACACCTTTTCTTGACCAGGATATTAGTTGATTTCATTGGCAGGTCAGTCAGGTTTTCCTTGCCATTACTTCTCGTTGTTTCTTTCTACTTTCTGATCGTTCCATCCTTAATATGGAACTGAATATTGCGTTCTTGACAAAAAGCGATGACTTTCTCAGCCTGTTCATTGTAGAAAGCACGGTGTGCCGTGTATGCGCTGATTTCCTTACTGTAGTTCGTGCGACCGAAGATTATTTTATCGGTGAAAGCAATCTCCTCTAAAATTCCGCTTAAATCCTGCTCCATCAGATTCGGTGTCGGGTACGGCTCAACACTGACCCAGGTTTTACAACCCTTGTCATGCAGGGCTCTTAGAGCGGCAAGGCGATCCTGGTAGGAAGCCGCTCCCGGTTCGATCCGTTCACGGTATGTCTCGTCAAGGGAAATAAATGTGATACCATACTCGTTCTCTTGGGAATAGTCGTCCAGGACAGCGGGTAATAGTCCCTTTGTAAGAACGGTACACTTAATGCCTGCTTCATTTAGTCTCTTGATTGCATCAAGGCTCATCTTTTCTATCTCATCGTACCCGTACATGAACGGATCAGTGGTGAAGCAAAGCTGTACGGACTTGATTTTGGATTTCAGCCGCGGGATTTCCCGGTCAAGGATTTCCAGCGTATTACTTACCAGATACGGCTCCAGCCATTCCTCGTATGAAGCCACCTGCCCGAAACGTTTCTTTTGTAAAAATGCATAGCAGGGATACTTACAGCCATGAGCGCAGCCAAGAACGTGGTTCATGGTGTAGTCTCCATATTCCACGCCGGTTACGTAGAGCATAGATTTGCGTTCTATGTATCCTTTTACCACTTTCATGGTTTGCGCCTCCTTATAATAATTTTTTTGTCTTTACTTTCCTCCCAAAACGCAGACGGTCTTCCCCTCTCAGTAAAAGCCGGAGTTCTCACAATGTCAATATCTCGGCTTACCTTTAATTCTTCCAGCATGGTGTATATCATTTTAAACTCACACAACATGCCATAGTCATTAACAAAAGCGGAAAGAAGTTTCGTAAGACCTATATCACCTGGAAGCCGGGACAGGTGTTCCTTTAACTTTACCTTGATTTGATCTACTGTCATGAGTTCATTTTCCACAGTAGACGATACTGTCGGGTCGATATCAAAAAGCGTCAATTGCCCATCCTGCTGTACATTGATGAACAATTCGTCTTTTCTCTTCTGCATATTCTGCGCCATAAGGAAGCAGCCATCCTCGTGGTCACAAACATGAATCATACGATACTTTGGACGCTGACCAGCTTTCAATCGAATTGGCATGTCGAGAACATACCCATATCTCTGCCGCAAACGCTGCTTGTATTCAGTCGATAGCCGTCTTTCAGCTTGATATCCGTTTATCTTTCCCGCCTGATAATCCAGCACGATGGCTCTCCAGTAATCTCCGCCGGCAATACTGGTCAGCAATTCCTCAGATTGCTTTGATGCGTTTACAGGGGTAGGCTCATATTCTACAAGGTCATCTAAATCGCGGACAGCCTCATCGCTCTGATAGTCAACACTCATTACCCGGCAGGCATCGCGGAAGAACCCAAACGAGTTGAAGTTAATCAACATCTCTAAAGTGCCAAGGCCGAGGATCTTGAACTTATCAAACAGAGCGGAGTCCAATGCCTTAATCCCATAGGGGTCTATGTATAAGAATACGTTGACCCCTCGCTTGTTTGATAGAAGTCCCTCAATCTTATCTTCGTATTTCCCTGAAACGATATTTGGATTCCCGTAGCGATTGTTAAAGCCGGCAATATTCGCTCTCAATTCTTGGGCGTGGTTGAGGTCTATAAAGCAAGTATCAATCTTGCCGCTTTGCACCTTTGTCCTGCTCAGGCAATCATCCCGCGCTTGCAAAGCAATAATAGGTGAACCAGGGTTGCCGTCCTCGAATTTTCCTTTTCCGGCAAAGCAGTCGACATAGAAGATAGGCTGACCTGTCTTTAGCACCTTCTGGAAATACGGTGTCAGATAACAGCCAAGAAGCTGGTCTTTAATTTCAGACCAGTGATTTTTTGTTTTGAAGAAATCCTTGTTATCCTTCGGCATGTTATCTTCCCCCGTTCTCTAATAGCGGCAGGGATATTGGATACATTTTCATGCTTGTTATATCTTGGTGAATTTCTCTATGGCTCCACAATAATCCTTTTTTGCTTTAATATTTTTAGTTTCCTCAACGTAGGAAATCTCATACTTTACGCTCCGACACAAGCCTGGTTTATCCACTCAGATCCTCATCACCAGCAACAATTAAACCTATCGAATTCGATAGGTTTAATTAAATATTATACACATTGTACCAAACATTTGTTCTCGTTTCAATGCATGTTGGAAATAATATCCTTATCATCTAAACAAAAGCACACTTTTATGCTGTGACTTGACAAACTGTATTATATTCCTTCACGAAGATAATAAGTAGGGTTGGAATTTCTACTATACTCATCAAAGGCGTACACTCAGCGATAAGGTTTCTTATTTTCAGTAAGCCCAACCAAATAGTCAATGTTGGTTTTATAAAACTGGGCGAGTTTAATCATGATATTCAGCGGAACATCACGCTCTCCTCGCTCATATTTAGAATACAAAGATTGATCACACATCAGGTATTGTGCAACTTGCTGCTGGGTTAGATCATGATCTTCTCGAACATCACGTATTTTTAAGCGCATTATCATCACCAAAGCAAGTATATCTTAGGACGCTTAGTCCTATTGACATATTGGACTATTTGTCCTAAAATGACTCAAAACCCCTGATGTTGGAGGAGATATTTTGTTTACCATCGGCATTTGCGATGACAGGCCTTTGTCCCGTCGCTTATTGGAAGCATTAATTCATCTATACGAAGAAGAAAAGGATGTTTTATTTAATATCTACGAATTCAGCAGCGGCGAGGAGCTTCTCGCAGAAATTGAAAAGCAGGGATTGGCTTTTGACCTCCTCTTTCTTAATAACAGCATGAAAAAGCTGAGCGGTCTTGAAACCGCCAGACAAATACGGCTATCTAAGTCAACGTCAGCCTGCAGTATAGTATTTGTGACATCCGCAGAGGATCACGCTCAATTCATGCCGGTCAAACCTTTACAACTCCCCCCCTTCTACTTCCCCATCCTCTCCTCCATGGTCTTAATCAAAAACCCATTCAGCATTTTCGCATACTCCCCATGCACCTGGGCATCAACCTTTGCCAGCAAATCCATCTCATAACTCAGTTCCTTGAACGCTTTCTCCAAGCTCTCGAAGCAAAAAGCGATTTTAGACGTGAGCAGCTTGATCTGGGCAGCCGCCAGCTGATTGCTCACCCTTTGGTAGCTCTTTAAATTCGAATTTTCCACCAGCTTCTTATTCTCCATGGTCTTTTTCTCAACATCCTGCTGTAGCTCTTCCTTAGACTTCCGCAATTCACCGGTTTCTTTTTTCAGGTTGTCCCGCTCCTGGGCCAGCCGGGTGTTTTTCTCCTTTTCCTCAGCCAGGGCTTCCTTGAGACCTGCCTTTTCCTTTTGGAACTGTTTCATCTCATTAACTGCCTGCTCCAGCTCACGGGTGGTCATACTTTCAATATCTATGTCACGGATAAATTGCGCCCGGTCCTCTTCCGGCACCCCCAGAAGAATAAGGGCGTGAGTATAGCTCAAATTAGGCAGTTCCCGGCCCAAGACTCCGGCGTCGCCTAAAGGGGACTGTTCTCTCCCAAACTCCTCGTAGAGGCGCATCAATTTTTCAGCCCGGTTCTGGGAAAAGCCGACTTCCTCTTTCAGCCACTTGCCCCATTCCCCATACTTGATCAGACCCTTAGCTTCTGCCAGCCGCCGGCCGATTTCGATAAAGTTGTTAAGCACCATTTTCTCGGTCTGGTGTTTGATGATATTAATTTCAGCCGCGATTAAAAACGGCGTACGCTCCGGGATAATATCCCCCATATGATTTCACGGATCCTTTCTCTTCATTTATCCACATCATATGGGATTATCCCGGCAAGGGTGAAACGTCTTCTCCCGGGCTTGTACCAAGAATCTTACGCGCGTAAGATTCTTGGTACAAGCCCTAATCTATGTCATGACAAGCAGGAAGCTTGTGTAACCTTTTGAGAGGACAACTCATACATTATACAGACGGTCATACTTCAAACATCCTATCAATCCTGAGAAAGGAGGAGAGGGTAATGGCTGTGCAAGCTACTCCTTTGAATTCGGCCCTGGTCGTTGTCTACCAGGCCGGACTCACCGCTCTGGGCGCACCAATCAAGAAACAAAAAAGCCTGAATTACCTGAGGTTCGACGCCTCGGAACAGGCTCTTTACGATGCGGCTTATACTTTATTCGGCCTGTCCCAGAATCCGGTGCTGGACGTACTCAACCGGAAGACTGTTGAACTCACTGAGGAATAAACCTCAGAAACTAAATCTATGAAAGAGGAGGTAGGGACAAAATGGCCCTATCATCAACCAAGGTTGTCAGATTAACCTTTAGTACCGCAGGGGGCAAGACCTTTGCCATTACTATTGATAATCCAAAGGAGGACCTGCAGCCGGCTGAGGTTATGGCTGCTATGAATTCCCTTATTGACAGCGATATATTCTTAACACCCAGTGGGGCCCTGACGGGAATACGGGATATAAAGGTCATCGATACGACAACGAATGACCTTTACGACCCTCCCCAGGCTTAACTGTTCAAAGGGAAAAGAAACTGCCGGCAGGGTCATAGCTGCCGGCAGTTTTCTTCACGATAAAGGGTCTTTTTCTCAACATCCAACCACAGTTCCTGCCGGGATTTCCGCAAATCGCTGTTTCATGAAAAAAATAAGCTATTCATTTCGATATCTTACTTCCTGCTCATGGGATGCCCCAGCTCTCTTTGTATTCTGACCACCAAGGCATCAACTTTGCGGTTCTGTGTCATAACTGCCTCATCCTGTATGATCGGGATGCCTTTTTTATGGCTTCCTCAACAAGCTTGTGCAGCTTTTCTGTTTCTCTTCTCAGCCTTTCATCCAGAGATATTTTTCCCATGCTAAAATCTCCTTCTGCCCCGCCATTAATTTATTTACAATGCGGGAATTGTAACTATTAAGAAACTATGCGACGGATTCGGAATCAGTGTACGGGAATTTTTTGACTCCGATTTGTTTTCTGATCTGGAGCAAGAAATAAAATAGCTGTCATACAACTGAATTAACCTGGCAAGAGTGACAACCTTCTCCTGGCATGTACCAAGAATCTTACGCGCGTAAGATTCTTGGTACATGCCCGAAAAACTGACTATTTAAATTCTTACTATGCCGACCTCCAATGAGACAAAGGCTTCCCCGGGAGAAATAAATCTCGGGAAAGCCTTTGTTGTTATATGCCTATTCTTTCTCCCAATCAGGATATGTTTCAGGACGTCAGTGGTTTTTCCATAGCCGGCGGAGGCGGTAACCAGCATCAGTTTGGCTTTCAGCAATGCTCTGCCCCCTCCTCCCCTGCTTTGTGACTTATCCATTTCTACACAATCATCTGAGGTTGTGAAACCAGCCTTACACAGCAATAATACACCGGTTTCTTCCGGCCATTTTACCCCGATAGAGAGCCTCATCGGACTTGGCGATCAGAATGTCCAAGGAAGAGTTTTCCCGGTATTGGCATAAGCCAAAGGTCATAGTAATTTCTTTGCCGATGTCTGGGTACCGGTATTCCTCCACAGCTCTGCGAATCTCATTAAACTTGTCCGGAATTGAATCCAATTGCGCCGTCTCCAAGACTATCAGGAATTCCTCGCCGCCCCAGCGGCCGACAAAACCACAGTCGCCAATGGCTGTGCTTAGTATTCCTGATAACAGCACCAGGATTTCGTCCCCTTTAACATGCCCGTACTGATCGTTAATCTCTTTAAAATGATCAATATCCGCCAGGCAAATGTAAAAGTCCCTTTTCTGTTCAATAAGCTCCTTGATTTTGGTAAAGGCCGACCGTCTGTTCGGTAATTTGGTCAGATAATCTGTTTTAGACATGACTTCCATTTCCTTCAGAGCATTCTCTAAATCGGCAGTCCGTTCCTGAACCAGGGATTCAAGCTTAGTGTTCATATACTTAAGATCTGCCAAAATAGCTTTATTCTCCACAGTGAGCTGCTCAGCCCTGGTAAAGGCACCGGAAAATCTGGCCGACAAGGTATAAGCCTGGGTAAAGGTAAAGACTGCCACACCGAGGGGAATCAGGGAAGGAGTATTGGCCAGGGTGATTTGGTAAATAAAATCATTGATAAAGGTAGCCCCTAAAACAGCGAAACCCAGCAAGACGATTCTGGCGAACGGAACCCCCTGCCAGGTGCCAATAACCAAACGCATCATGGCATAGCCTAATAAGACAATTGCCGGGACAGCATAAATCATCAATAGCCTGTCGGCAGAACTGTAAGGAACCCAGAGGATGAAAACAGCGGACAGCAATCCCAGAGCAATACTGATTCTCACGAACCATCGGGCCAGCAGGCCGGCCAAAGCATAATGCAAGAATCCGCACAAAGCTGAGAAACCAATAAACACAGATAAATAAGCCATCCGCCCGTATACAAAAAAACTCAGCTGCCAATGACTTGGCAAAAACCGCTCTCCCACCAATAACATGCGGAGTGCAAACAAGAGACAAAAAACTCCGAAAAACAAGGGTGCCCGATCCTTTGTCCGCATAATGTACAGGCCAAAATGATAGATGGCCATGATGAGCAGCATACCAAAGAGGAACAGATCCCGGCCTAAGCCCAACTGTCCTTCCCGGGAAATCTGGGCAGCCAAGCCGATTTTGGGTGCCACCATGGTACAATCTTGGGCTGTAAAATCCGCTGTATGATAAATGAGCTCCACTTCATTACTTTCCGGATTAAAATAGGTGGTGAGGATATTGTAATAAGGAAGGCTATTCTCCCCGCTGGTTCCGACTTTGCCCACTTCACCCTGCAGGTTGCCGTCAATGTAAAGTTTAAAGGATGTCAGGATGATATCTGTTCTCAGGCCATAGGTTTGCTTGCCTTCAGGCAGTTTTATAACCAGCCTCAGAGTGCCGTAGAATTTGTTGTCCGCAAATGGCTTGACGCCCTCCATACTCTTTACGGTGCTGGGTATTTGAAGAGGGGTTGGAGTCGACAGAAGGTCATGGCCCTGCACAAAGTCTTCGTGGGTCAGAAACCGATTGAAGTAAAAGGACCAGGTACCGGCTAAACTGACAACTCCATCCTTCTCGAAAGACCAATTGCTTAAGTCTAGCACACCGTTGCTGGGCTTGGGTGGCTGGACGGCAGTTGCTGTCTTGAAAAACAACGCCGCAGGTAAAAGGATAATCAGCGCCAGAATTGCGCAGAGCGCTGCGATTTTCTTTTTCATACTATCCATCTCTACTTATTCAGTCTGGCCCCGTTAGTAAAGTAAAAAGGCTGCAAGACAGGTATGTTATCGCCTTTGTTAAAGTCATCGGGGCAATACCCGTTAGGTACGTAGTCCTGAGAGATGAAGCCCAACGCCATGAAGGTCTCTGCCGTTAATTCACTGCAGAACACTTCCGTATCGGGAGCCGGTTTATTAAAAGATCTGCCGTCTATGTAGTATTTCAAGGCGTTTTCAGCCGATGGAAAGCCCCGGTCATGAACTTTATTCATGAAATCCTTCAGTGCTGCCAGCTCCCGTTGCTGTAGCGAGCGGTTCAGATATTTGACCAGAAAATGCGTATCGTAATGTTGCTTGACATCCACGCCGATCCGATCTTGCAGTGCTACGAGCATGGGGCCGTTTACTTTAGGTTGGCCTGTCAGGTAATCCGTCAGGCCGTCACCGGAGGCTGTTGACTCCCAAAACAGAGGACCTTCAACCGTCAGACCGATGTCCTGGGGTAAAACAACCATACCTACGTGTGACCAGTATGACCATTCAATCAATTCGATCAGCTTACTTGTGGTTTGAACGCCATGGAATAAAATCAGATCCCCGGTTTTGAGGCTGTCTTTTACAGCGTTGTATGAAATTTCTCTCATCATAAGCATAATCATCCTTTTATTCTTTTTTTCGAGTTAACCTTTAGTTTTTCCACCTGAATTCCTTATTTCCTTCCAGGACATTGAAAAAAAGTAAAAAACCCTTAGCCAGCAATAGAGACAGGGAGCCTTAAAATTGACAAAAGCAACCCAAGCTGAGAGGAAAATCACCTTTCAGCTTGGTTACAATGTCTCGCAATTGTCTCAATCACCAAATAAATTATCACAGTTTTGAGAGATTCTGTCCCAAGTATGGGAAAAGGCAGCTCTTAAAGCTGCCTTTCTATCCACTTCTCGTCATGGGGAACAACAAGGGCGCTGTCGCAGTCTACGGCGTTATATGCTTATTCTTCCTCCCCATCAGGATATTGTTCTAAAGTTCCCCCAGCCACTGAGCCTGCCACTTGATCCGCTGCCTGGCCAGGTCCAGTTCCGGCTTGCTAGTTGCTGCTTTCTTCAAATGTTTGTGGCTCTGTCACTTTAGAAATCTGCATTATTTTCGCACAGCCCATTTCTTTGAACCTGATGATGATTAGTGATACTATAAATCAAAAGCGAGGGATTGGTCATGACCAAACAGCGAATCTATGCCATGAGTGTCGCAAACGTCTATCCCCTTTATGTTGCAAAAGCGGAGAAAAAAGAACGTACGAAAGCAGAAGTTAATGAAATCATCCGTTGTTACCTGGATAAGCTGGTGGATGAGTTGGCAAGGAACAGCAATGTAGAAAGAGTACAAGGATATCTTTCAGGAGGAGGGTACTATGCCGGAAAACTCAACCGTTCTTGTGGTGGACGACGATCCTGAAATACGGGAAATTATTCATATATTACTGCAAAGAGAAGGCTTTGCGGTGCAGGAAGCTGCCGACGCAGACACCGCATTGGCAAGGCTTACACCTGCGGTTGATTTAGCTATTCTGGATATTATGCTGCCGGAAAAATCCGGATTTGAGCTGTGTTCGGAAATCCGGAAAGTCACCACCATCCCCATTTTATTCCTGACCGCCAAAAACCAGGATGCGGATAAAGCCGAGGGATTTTCCTGCGGTGGCGACGATTATCTTGTCAAACCTTTTTCTTCAATCGAACTAATTTCCAGGGTAAAGGCCCTTCTGCGCCGATATCTAATCTATCAAAAGCAAGCGCCTGCCGCTAAAAAAGAAATCAGGCTCCGGGATTTATGTCTGGATTTGGATACGGGAGCCGTCTCCCGTTCAGGAGAAATAATTGCCCTGACCAGCATGGAATATCAGGTGTTCCGACTCTTATTGCTCAATCGCCGCAAGGTTTTTGCTGCTAAAGAAATATACGAACACATATGGCAGGAGCCCTTTCTTCCTCTTTCCAACAACACGATCATGGTCCATATTAAAAACCTGAGAAGAAAATTAGAGAAGGATTTAGTCCATCCCCAATATATTCGTACTGTTTGGGGAAAGGGGTATTATATTGAATAAAGTAAACCGTGAATATAAGCTGTCCCGAACCTTGATGATAACGGCTGTTTTGGCATGTCTTGCTTCTGCTTTGCTTTTTATCGGTCTGCAGTACCTATCCCGGGGCCTCATCTATGATTATTGTAAAAAGCCGGAGGTGATTTCCGCTCACATTGAGAAAAAAATAAACAGCCTGCGGCAGTATATCCAAGACAACAACATCTCTTTGTCGGAACTCTCCGAGCTGGATCACTGGATGCGGGGAAATGAATTAACGGAGATCGTGATTTATCACGACTCTATGCTGGTCTATAGTTCCCATACCCTGTCACCCAGCTTTACCTTTCCCAGCCAGCCCAAGTTTCCCGACTTTTATCTATGGCATAACAAATATGTATTGATTTTCCCGGAGGGAACCGCGGAAGTTTATATCAAGGATTTTTTTGAACACCGTTATCTAGACTATACGACTTACTTCAATTTGCTGCTCTTCTTCCTCACTTTTATTTCCATCATGGTCTTTTTCATCCATAAAAAGGTATCTTATATCAATACCTTGGAAAAGGAAATAAGAATTTTAGAAGGCGGCGATCTCCATTACCCGATTACCATCAAGGGCAACGATGAGCTGGCCTCTCTGGCACAGGAAATTGATGAAATGCGCAAAGCGGTCATCGCGCGGGAAGACTACGCTGAACGGGTCAGAGTGGCCACCAACACATTGATGGCCGGTGTTTCTCATGATCTCCGCACTCCTCTTACGGCCTTAATCGGTTATCTGGAGGTACTGGAGGGTGAAGGCATCCCTGCTAAGGAGAGTCCTTTCCTTCTCAAATGTAAACAGCGGGCCCTGCAAATTAAAGACTTAATTAACCATCTGTTTGACTATTTTTTCATATCCACCAACGATTATAAGGAAATTGAATTAAAACATTACCCTGCTCCCAAAGCCTTGAGTGAGATAATCCATGAGTATATCTATTTATTGGAACAGAGCGGCTTTACTGTTTCCCCTGCTATTGAACTGCCTGGGGGGACGATCAAAGTGGACGCCGGCATGATTCAGAGAATATTTGACAATATGCTCTCCAACGTTCAAAAGTACGCTGACCCTGCCCATCCCGTTCGGCTGCATAGTACAATTGGCCCCGGCGAGCTGGTTTTCGTTTTTGAAAATCATATCCGGAATTCCCTGGAACCTGCTCCCCAAGCAGGGCTTGGCTTAAATAATTGTCAAAAAATCATGCTTCTGCATCAGGGGCGGTTTAGTTATGAGCAAAAAGATCATCGATTCACAATTCAACTTGCTTTTCCGCTCATCTAAGCACTGCATAAAGAGGGTGGCCTGAAATCAGGCCACCCTCTTTACCAAGCATCCTCGTCCAAAGGTTATCTCACCTATTCCCCACTTGAACCACCTGGTCACACAGGCGGTTCAGAAGGCTGATCTCATGGCTGACCACAATAAGACCGATCTTTCTGCTTTGGCAAATATCGAGAAAAACATGCCAGATCCTGGCCTGGGTAATAGCATCCAGCATAGTAGTCATTTCGTCGGCAATAATATAGCGCGTGTTTGGGTTCAAAGCACGCACAATACAAAACCTCTGCAGCTCTCCGCCGGAGAGCTCAATGGGCCATCGCTTCCGCCAATCCTCCCGGATACCGAAAGCATCCAAAATATCCTGGGAAGGGGAATAGGTTTCGGTTAGTACATCGTCCATTTTCCAGCGGGGATTGATGGCCTTTTCCGGGTGCTGATAGATTAATTGGACCGGGCGAAAACCTTTTGAGGCCAAAGGCTTAGAATCCACGCTCACCCTGCCGGTCTGAGGTACTATATATCCGGCTAAAATTCTGGCCAGCGTCGTTTTCCCGCAGCCGCTGTATCCGGATAAACCAAGGACTTGACCAGGTGATACCTTGATGTTCATGTTCTTAAAAATCCACTGATCCTTTTTATAATAAACCCCCAGGTTCTCTCCCCTCAAAGCCATTATGCTTCCCACCCCAATTCCCGGTACGTAAAACCATTTTGCGGCAAGGCCCGCCATAATCTTCTGGCATAGTCTGTTTTCAACTGTTCCCCCGTTCCGGAAAAGGCGGATACCTGGGAGACCTCTATGGTCTGCCCGTCGTTAATCACAGCAACGCGATCCGCAATTTTAACCGCGGACATGATGTCATGGGTGATGAGCATGACCCCGGCACCCTCCCGGGCAAACTGCCGCAGCTGCTTGAGAATTTCTGCCAGGGCCTGGGGATGGATGCCGGGAGTTGGCTCATCGGCTATGACCAGCTTTACCCCCTCTCTGACACTGGTGGCAAACAACACCCTGCGCAGCATCCCTCCGGATAATTCATGGGGATATAGTTTGCCGTCGCTTTCCTTTAATCCGTAATGGGCAAACAGCCTTTGCTGCTTTTCCTGGGCACTTTGTTTATCCAATCCGATCTGAACCTGCCTTCCCATGGGCATCAGGGGATCCAGATAATTCACCGACTGAGGGATAAACGAAATTTCCCGGCCCCGCAGTCCCGCTTTGCGCTTTTCAGTTAACTCTTCCCCACGATATATAATACTGCCGGAGCAGATGGCATTGGTAGGGAGAATGCCCAGGATGGCATGGGCCAGCAGGCTTTTCCCTGAGCCGCTGGCCCCCAGAACCGCAACGATCTCCCCCGCCTCAATATCCACCTGAAGATTGGAAATGGGCTGAATGACACGTTTTTGAGTTCCTCTAAAGTATTGGGAAAACCCAATGGACAAGTTTTCCACTTTCAATAACGGTTGCGCTGTTTTAAGCATGATTCCTACCTCCTATTCGTTGGAGCTGGCCGGGTCCAGCAAAATTCTTAGTTGTTCGCCAATATTATCAAAGCTCTTGGCCACAAGAATCAACAGAATTCCCGGGAACAGGATCAGCCACCATTGGCCTGTAGAAAGATGGCTCATGGCTTCGGACAGAATAATCCCCACAGCCGGCGTTTGCGGCGACAGCCCAAAGCCTAAAAAAGTGAGAGCAGCCTCATGCAGGATGACATGAGGAAACATTAAGAACGATCCAATCATGATTTGTGGAAACACAGAAGGCATGACATGTTTTCTGGCAATATACCAGGCAGACTTACCATAGCTTTGGGATAGTTGGATGTATTCCGCACTTTTTATCTGCAGGACTTCGGCCCGTACCACCCTGGCCAGTGAGGTCCAGTGGGTCATGGCTACGCCGATGACGATGCCCCGTATCCCCCCGCCCACGATATAACAGATTAAAATCATGAAGATCAGGTGAGGCATACCGATGAAGAGGTCAATGAGCCAGGAAATCACTTCATCTATTTTTTTACCGAATATGGCTGCCGCAGTTCCGAGAAGGGTGGCCACAGCAACACTGATGACCGTAGCAAAAATTCCAACGGCCAGGGACAGCCGCAGCCCTTTCATCGTTCGGGTAAACATATCCCGGCCCAGCCAATCCGTGCCAAACAAATGTTGCAAGCTTGGCATAAGATTCTTGCTGGTATTGTTTACACGAAGATTGTCATTGCTTAAAATAAAGCTGAGAATAAGGATAAAACCGATCAGGCAGACGGAAAAGCCAATCATCCAAAGGATCTTTTTGCGGGCATTGCCTGTTTTTCCTGTGTCAAGAAGAACATCCTCTTTCCTTCCTAATTGCTCTAGCATCTTATATCCCCCCTTTTAATCCGCGGGTCGACAATGGTATTTAAGATGTCCGCAATAAAATTGCCAACAAACACAAACACGGAAGCAATTAAAATAATTCCCAGCAGCAGAGGAAGATCTCCTTTTAAGCCGGCGGTGGTCAGGGTGCTGCCCAATCCCGGGTAAGCAAATACCTGCTCCGCCAAAACGGAACCGCCGAATAATTCACTGAAATAAGCAAACTGAATGGAAATAGCCGGGATAATGGAGTTGCGGAAACCATGGTTTTTAAAAATTTCCCAGGTTGTTTCTCCTCGTGCTCTGGCAAAGGTAACGTATTCCGTATTGAGGATATCGATCATTTTTTCCCTGGTATGCATGGCGATATTGGCAACGCCTAAAAGGCTTAAAGTCAAGGCAGGGAGAATGAAATGGCGGAGGCGGTCCGCCCAGGTAACGTCGGCATCCACTAAGCCAATGGGTTTTGTCAAGCCGATTGGAAACATTTCCAACCAGACTGCAAAAACCAGCAGTAAAATTAAAGCCAGCAAAAAGGTGGGAATAGAAACCAGAACATAACTGTACCATTTAATGAAACGGTCCAGCAGCTTGCCCCGTTTGATGGCGGCCACCGCTCCCAGTATATAACCGAAAACACCGGACAGCAGCCATGCTGTGCCCATGAGGGCGAAGGAGGTCATAGCCCTGCTTTTAATAATGTCCATAACGGGGACTCTATACAGCTTGGACATGCCAAAATCGCCGTGCAGCAAAGCACCTGCCCAGGAAAAATATTGTTCCACAGGAGATTTGTCAACCCCCCAGTATTCCTTCAGTTTTTCCAGTTGTTCCTGTGACATCGAAGTATCACTTACCGCATAGGCATTAACAGGGTCAATAGGAGACAAATGGATTAACCAAAATGTCAGGATGGATAAGCCCAACATCAGCGTAATCATGCGCAGAAAGCGCATGAGGATTTTTTGAGACATGAACACGGCACCTCCTGTTGTCGATAGGGATCCTGTTCAAACAGGTGCGTTCAAAACGCCAATGCTTTGGTCAAGCGTTTTAGACGCACCTGTTCTGATCGGGTATCCAGTGTTATTCCTTGCTGGACCACTCAGTGATATTGCCAAACAGCCCAAATTCATAGCCATGGGTATGCATGAGCTGGTTGCCGATATCCACCTTATCATTCACCAGGTACAAATGGTCGACCCGGGCCAGCCAAACGATGGGAACGTCACCAAGGGGGCTGAAACCGGTTTTCCCATCCCATTGGGCCAGCTTCCAATACTTATTGGCTTCTTCCTGGGTAGAGGCATGCATGGCTTTGTCCAGATAATCGTCCACCGCAGGATTTATATAGTGAGTCAAATTATTATAACCGTGATTAAATACCTTCGAAGAATACATGGTATACAATTGATGGGGATGAAGCCGGCCTCCCCCCCACAAGCAAGCATTGGCCTTGCCCTGAACAAATATTTCATCCCAGGTGGCGCCGGTGATATTGATCTTGATCCCCAGGCCAAGGGCTTGATCGGCAACAGCCAAGGCGATGTCGCCGCGCAGCTGGTCACTGGAAGGAAAATACAAAGCAAATTCCGCTTTCAGCCCATCCTTCTCGACAATGCCATCTCCGTTGGTATCCACCCATCCGGCCTCTGCCAGCAATTGTTTAGCATCTTCAACCCGGCCGTCCTCAATGACCGTTTTTTCATTAAACCAGGGTGTGCCGTCAACAATAGAGTAGGCGGCTTTTCCGTATCCGTTCATGGTGATATCAATAATTCCCTGACGGCTTAACCCGATGTTCAGCGCCTGACGGATGGCCAGGTAAGAGGTAATGTCATGGCCGACTTTGACTTCGTTGCTGTTAATGTACCCGGTTTCGCCGCTGGGCAGAACCGGAAGGGTAACGCCTCTGGAATCAACGCTCTCCAGAACATGTAAGGTCATTCCTTGGAGGGTCTGTCCCGCAAATTTAGGGGGAATGTAACAAATATCAACTTGTCCGGCCTTCGCCGCTGCAAAAGCGGCATCTTCCCCCAGCAGCAGGAAGGTGAGTTTCTTAAATTGGGGCTCGTCACCGTACCAATAGGGATTATAGTCCATAATGATCTGTTCGCCATTATCATACTGCGTTACCTGATAGGGTCCGGAGCCAATTGGATTTTTTGAATAGTTGTCATCGTAACTATGTTTGGGCACAATGCCGATTTCAGAAAGCTGGCTGACAAATGTGGAACGCGCTTCTTTCAAGGTGAAAATAATGGTGTCACTACCGTTAATCTCAATTTTATCGACAAAGGAAAGGTCAAAGGCGATTCCGTCCTCCTTCAGCATTTCATAGGTAAACAGGACATCCTCTATAGTAACCGGGTCACCGTTGGAAAATTTCGCATCATTGCGGATTTTAAAGGTCCAGGTATATCCGTCTTTACTCGTCTCAAAGGATTTGGCAAGATCGCCGACAAAGGTTAAGTCCTTCGTGGGCTTAAGCAGCGAACTGTGGGTTAGCCGGATTTGCCCGATGGCACCCCATGTCTTTTTAGGATCGAACATCCCATAATCGGCCATTCCCACAGCCAGGACCAGTTCGTCCTTCTTCCCTTCCTCCGGCGCCTTTGCAGTCGTCGGGGAGGGACCGCACCCGGGCAGACCAGCCAAAAGAACGACAACCAGAAGAATCAGCAGGGGGGCGAACCGCTTCCGAAGCAAATATAACTTGGGCTTGTTCATCTTTTCGACCTCCATAAAAATTGTTTAAGTACTTACCTGCACCTTTGCCGATGATCGGGTAAACTCCTATTCCTCCCGGCAATTTAGGTCTGCTCAAGTAAGTTAGCTGCCTCTAACTATAAAAACCTCTTGTCCAATTTCAATTTCTTTCAGCTAATCTTTAGAATTCTTCAGAATCATTAAAAAACAAAAAACCCTTTTCCAAACGGAAAGGGGTTCTATCCTGTGTTTAATAATAGTGTTCTGAACACACTATCCACCTCCCTAACATCCCGTAGGTTATCTCGAATCTGGGACATGAGCAGGTCTCCTGGCTTAAGTTCCTCATTAACTCCCGTCTTCCCGGATATAGCTTTCCAGTGACATTATGGTGAGTTAACTTCCTTCTACAGTGGCGGGCACCGCGTCAGCTTCGACTGACTTCCCTTAAGATTTTTCCTATGAAAAATCGCACTCATCCCCATATGAAATTATAGATATAATAAGAAATTTCTTGTCCAATTTCAATCTATTTTGGCGAATCTTTAGAATTCTTCAGAATTACCTTCTTCAGAATCCCTAAACCTAAAACAAAGCCCATTCCTTTGAACCTGATTATGATTAGTGATACTATAAATCAAACTAACGGGAACTACTCCTTTCAATTCCTGATACAGAGACTTCGTTTTTTCCCCATCCTTAAAACTAAGATAAATATCTTCTTGGCTCTCCCGTTCAATCCATAAGGTAGGCGATGCTCCAGATTTAACAAAAAGCAAAACCTTCCCAAGATCAGGAGAATCAAAGTGGCCTTTCAGGGATTCACTAAATCCTCCATAGCCATTGGTCCGGCGGCCGGCCCCCAGGTCTACCACACTTTTCCCGATCAAGGATATAGAAGAAATCAATATACGTACGCCATGAATCCGAAAAACTAAAAAAGAAATACAAACCACTTAGTATAAAGCTTAATACAGAGGAGGTTTTTTAGCACGATTGCCACAAAAAAGCGGATGCGGTAAATTTCATAAGTAAGGGAAATACGAGAGCTACATAGTCGAAGAAGGTGGTGAACGTCGAACTTGCATAAAGCAAATTCGTTGTATTCGGTGTCATAGAGCCTACTCGGCGAGCAGTTGCCGCAGCTTTTCAGTCCGTTAGGTGGGGGCTATTTGACGCTCACTTCCCAAGCGTAATTTCCTACTTTATAATTCCCTAAAAAATAATCATTCCCCGAGACGATGCGCCCATCTTCCAAGACTGCACTCTCTTGATTGTCTTCTATTACCCTTAAACAATTTACCAAGTTGCATACACCAATAATTGCACCTGTCGGCAGATTTTTGGGGGTTAATCCGTATCTGTCGAGCAAATCCTGGACGGTCTTATGGCTACAAAATTGACGATCTATCTTTTTACTTGTATGAATCGCCAATGAACCGCGGTAGTTCGTTTTCCACGTCCTTGATTCATAGTGTGCCTCAGTGAACTACACACCACCTAAGAGGTGGGTGCTTCCTGCTCAACCTAGCTATTGCTAGGAGTATCAACAGGCTAACCCCGTAATCCCTACGGTTCTTTGGGTGCTATCTTATGCTATCAAGGCAAGTAGTCTCAACCCTTCATCTCTGATATTTTTAGAAGCATTATAGTCTCGATCAACGGTGCATCCACAGGAGGAACAAATCCACTCTTTATCGGAAAGTTCCAACTCCTTGTTAATCCCACCGCAGTAATGACAGGTTTTGGAGGAAGGAAACCATTTATTAACTTTGACTAATAATTTTCCTTCATTCTCTAGCTTGTATTTTAGGAATGTCGTGAACATTCCCCAAGCATTGTCACTGACTGATTTTCCGAAATTCAGACATTGGCTCATTTCTTTCATATTCAAGTCTTCGATCACTATTGCATCATAGCTATCCACTAATTCTCTTGACCTCTTATGGAGGAAATCCTTTCTGCAATTGGCAACCTTTTCATGCACCTTGGCAACTCTGACCCTTTGCTTACGTCGGTTGTTGCTTCCCTTGGTACACTTTGCTAACTTACGTTGCTCTCTTGCAAGTTTCTCAATTGCTTTACGGTAGAATCCTGGATACTCTGCCCTCACACATTGGCTATCTGTATAAAGGTTTTTCATATCAAAGTCTAACCCCAAAACATTTTCCCTTGTTGGAGAGATTGGTTGTACATCTTGAAAATATTCAACCAGGATGCTCACAAAATAGTTGCCAGAGGATGATTTGGATATAGTACAAGACTTAATAATTTGATTGCCGGGTATTTCGCGGTGTTGTTTCAACTTAACAAAACCAAGCTTTGGAAGTTTGATTTGCTTATCTCCAAGCCTAATATTGTTGTTGACGTTATTGGTTGTATAAGAATTCTTATCTCGATGTTTAGCCTTGAACTTTGGAAATCCAATCCGTTTATCTCTAAAGAAGTTGTTGTAGGCAGTTTGCAAATTCATCTGCGCATTTGCCAAGGCTAGGGAATCAACTTCTTTTAGCCAAACAAATTCAGCCTTATATTTAGCAGGAGTCGGTGACTTATACTTCTTCAATTCAGCTTCATTGTCTTTGAATTGCTCGTATAGCTCAATTCGTTCCTCTAACATTTTGTTGTAGACGAACCTTACACAACCAAATGTTTTGGCAAATAATAGTTCCTGCTCTTTGGTTGGCATCAATCTAAAATTGTAAGCCTTGTTCATACCTTTTCACCTCCTTGATTTTCAATATATCTCTTAATCACTTCAATGGGAACTCCACCCGTTGTCACTAAGCAGAAACTTCTTGACCCAACGTATTCCTTCCACAACTGTTTTCTTAGGAGGGAAATTCCTTCTTCCCTCAAACTATCAGCCTTCCAGAAATTGCTACTGATTATAATTATATAATAGGTACAACAAATAACAAGAAGATATCACAAATTCATCCCCCACCTAACGAGGTGGGAGAATTCTTTGTGAACGCAGGTTAAATAAGAAAAGGCTTGCCCAAGGTTGAATCATTGAAAGCACCTTCATAAGCATACACTTCCTCTACAAATGGCTTCAGGCATAGGGGATCAGCTCTAAGTACTTTGTATAGGATGAACCAACCATGAAATCCCTATACGTTTCGCCAAAGCCGGCTGACATACAAATTCGCCGGCAGCAATCCGTTCAGACTACGTACTTTTTTATCAAATCAGCCAGTTCAATCACAATCATTGAAATAGCGGTCGAAGATGTGGCTCAACTCCTCTCTGGAAATCCCTCCCTCGTAATCGCTGAATGACGGTCCGTGATCAGTTTTCATTTTTTAGGCTGGCCGCGTTACGGAACAGAAACCGTGATAAATCTCTTTTCTCCTGTGCTGAAGGGCAGCCAATGCAATCATATATCGACCGCAAAGTTAGTTTTGAGAAAGTCCCGCAGTTTCGGCAAATAAAATTGTTTTTGAATATCTCTTTTGATGCTGGAGACACTTACAATATGCAAGTCCAACGCAGGACATAAAATTCGGTCAGCGAAACCCTGGGCCCACTCACCTCCCCATGTTCTGTCGTGTGCCGGTATCTTCGTTGATATTGTACAACAAACGACAGACGGAGACCGACGGTTTCATCCCATTTTATGCCTCTCGCTGAAAGGAATGGTCATAAAAATGAAAGCAGTTACGTACCAAGGCAAAAGAGATATGCAGGTCAAAAATGTAGCAGATCCTGTTTTGATAAAGAACGATGATATTATTGTAAGAATCACATCCACTGCGATTTGTGGTTCCGATCTCCATATTTATCAGGGTGCATTGCCAGCTCAAAAAGACTATGTAGTCGGCCATGAGCCAATGGGAATTGTCGAAGAGGTAGGCCCGGAGGTCACGCGTGTCAAAAAAGGCGACAGAGTCGTATTGCCTTTCAATGTTGCCTGCGGTCATTGCCACTACTGCCAACATGACATGGAAAGCCAATGTGACAATGCCAATACGTATCCTAATCCGCATAAAATAGATACGGGCGGTTACTTTGGTTTTACAGACCGTTACGGCGACTATCTCGGCGGCCAGGCCGAATTACTGCGTGTGCCGTATGGGAATAACATTCCTTTCCTCATCCCGGAATCATGCGAACTGCCCGACGAGTCGGTACTTTTTCTATCCGACGTACTACCAACAGCTTATTGGAGCGTTATCCATGGCGGAGTAAAAAAGGATGATACGGTCGTCGTTCTCGGCTGCGGCCCAATCGGTTTAATGGCACAAAAATTCGCTTGGATGAATGGAGCTAAACGGGTTATTGCCGTTGACAGCCTACCCTACAGACTACAAAAAGCAAAACAAATCAACAATGTAGAAACGATTAACTTTGAAGAAATTGCCGATACCGGACACCATATCCATGAACTAACAAGCGGCGGAGCGGATGTAGTCATTGATTGTGTAGGCATGGATGGCAAAAAAACACCCCTTGAAGCTGTTGAACAAAGTATAAAGTTGATTGGCGGCACATTAAGTCCGCTCAAAATCGCCTCTGATGCCGTCCGCAAATGCGGCACTATCCAGATTACAGGCGTTTATGGCGCAAAGTACAATCAGTTTCCGCTTGGAGGCATTTGGGAGCGAAATATCAATCTAAAAATGGGTCAAGCGCCTGTCATCCATCTCATGCCAATGCTATTTGAGAAAATCATATCGGGAGAACTCGATCCAACCCGAATTATTAGCCACCAAATCCCGTTGGATCAGGCGAGCGAAGCCTATCGGATATTTAATGACCATGAGGATGAATGTACCAAGGTCATTCTGAAACCATAATAAAACAAACCTGCATCCTATGTGAATCCTGTCTTTTCGTCTAACGGCATGATGTGTGGTCCAGCTATGTATCCGAGCATTGACATTAGAGCGTCCTACTAATTTGACACCCTGACCCTTCATCGCAGGGATAATCATCCTAGGAGCTATTTGAAAATCAACTAAAATTGCTCTGTGGATTAGTCGCACAGCGTCGATTTCCCGAACTTCAGCGATATGGTTTCTTATTTTCTGTAAGCCCGACCAAATAGTCAATGCTGGTTTTATAAAACTTAGCGAGTTTAATCTTGACTCCCCCCTTTCTACTTCCCCATCCTCTCCTCCATCGTCTTAATCAAAAACCCATTCAGCTTCTTCGCATACTCCTCATGCACTTGGGCATCAACCTTGGCCAGCAAATCCATCTCATAACTCAGTTCTTTGAACGCTTTCTCCAAGCTCTCGAAGCAAAAAACGATTTTAGACGTGAGCAGCTTGATCTGGGCAGCCGCCAGCTGATTGCTCACCCTTTGGTAGCTCTTTAAATTCGAATTTTCCGCCAGCTTCTTATTCTCCATGGTCTTTTTCTCAACATCCTGCTGCAGTTCTTGCTTAGACTTCCGCAAATCGATGGTAATAAAAGGTGTCGAGGACTATTTAAATTCTTACTATGCCGACCTCCAACGAGACAAAGGCTTCCCCGGGAGAAATAAATCCCAGGAAAGCCTTTGTTGTTATATGCTTATTCTTTCTTCCAATCAGGATATGTTCCAAGACTTTCATAGGGAGTAATTGACTGACACCTTCAGCCATTGCCCCACTCCCCATTGGCAATGGCTGGAGAGTTATTTAACGGGAACTACTCCTTTCAATTCCTGATACAGAGACTTCGTTTTTTCCCCATCCTTAAAACTAAGATAAATATCTTCTTGGCTCTCCCGTTCAATCCATAAGGTAGGCGATGCTCCAGATTTAACAAAAAGCAAAACCTTCCCAAGATCAGGAGAATCAAAGTGGCCTTTCAAGGATTCACTAAATCCTCCATAGCCATTGGTCCGGCGGCCGGCCCCCAGGTCTGCCACACTTTTCTCGATCAGAGATATGGAAGAAATATCGGAAAAGTCAACGCTCAAGCCATACATGCCAGCAATTCGGATTTGATTATCCGAAATTTTGACTACAGGTTCTTTCTCCCCATAAAAAAGCAGGCCACCTACGAAAATAAAGGTCACTGCAGTAAAAACCAGGGCAACGATGATACCGCCTCGGGAAGTGGTCTTTGGCATTTTGGCGGACATTCTGACTGATAAAATAATTGGATCGGCTATGAGAATAACCATAAGGATAATCGTTCCCCAACTCAATTTGAAATAGATCGTGAGACCTAATAATGCTAAAGCAAGCGCAGCTCTGAACATTAAGTTTCCGGCAGCTTTTGAAAGCTCCCTTTTATCGATCAGATCCCGCTCTTCTTTGGACATGGTGTTGTATCCCGCCAAAAGCATAAGCCCTTTTCCTTTTTTCAAGAATAAGCCCAGCACAAGAAGCAGGACAGCACAAACCTCCATTATGATCATGCTCAACATTGCTTATCCCGCCTTTCATATTATGCGCTCATCATCATACGCCAAGTAACCCTCAGAAAGATGAGGACATAAATTCCCAGAAGACCTAGATTGAGTATGAGAACTCTTTTTCATAAACCACCACTTTCTTTCGTAAATTGCCGGGATCTGCTTGATCCCGGCATCATTAATTTATCTGCTCATGCCTAACGACTGCTTTTTAACATAATCAACAAAATTCAGTGAACCAACCTCCTTTTTCAAATCTTATAAACTCATAAATCAGTTTACCGGATTAAGTTTAATTTCTTACTTTTGATTTCATAAATCATATCAGCCACATTATCAAGCAGCCATTGGTCATGGGTGATAAACACGATAGTTCCCGCATACCCCTTCATCAGTACTTCCAAAGCCTCTAAGCCTGGCAGATCAAGAAAGTTGCTGGGTTCGTCCATTAACAGAATATTATACCTGCCCATGAGCATTTTGGCCAGCTGCAATTTGATCATTTCGCCGCCGCTTAAAACAGCTAACCTTTTGCCAATATCATTTTGGACAAAACCCATTGAGGCCAAAACGGAACGGATTTCTGAGATATTGTAATCACAATCCTCCATCATAAATTCCATGACCTCCTGATTACGGTTGTACTTGTAACCATTTTGGGCAAAGTAACCTATTTCAGCTTTAGGAGAAATTGAGATACCTTCTTCACGGTTTAATATCATTTGGATTAAGGTTGTTTTTCCTGAACCATTACCTCCTGTCAGTGCCGCTTTCGCCCCAAGGGGGATACTGAAAGATGCCTTTTCCAATAATACCTTATCTCCAAACCCTTTATTGATTTCTGTACCAATAATTGGATAGGGATTATGAAGTTCAAGGGTTTTACTCTGGCGAAAACGAATGGTGCGGATGTTCTCCGGAGCTTCCGCCTCCCCTAAAGCTGCAATCCTGTGTTCCATGGACTTAGCAGCATTAAACAGTGTTTTTTGCTTGCTTCCCATGGTTTTCTGATGTCCCAGGCGTCCGCCGCTTTCAGAACTATTTTTCTTTGCCGCACCTTTGGCTTTGCGATCCATTTTACGTGCCTGCTTGCGCTTTTCCTCAGCAGCTCGTTCCAATCTGTTCCGTTCAGCAACGAATTGTTCGTATCTCGCAGCCTGGCTTTGGCGTTCTTCCTCTTTGTGGCGGAGATAATCGGAATAGTTACCCCAGTACTCTGTAATTTTTCCGTCGTTCAGTTCCCATATTTTATCAACCACCTCATCAAGGAAATAGCGGTCATGGCTGATCACGAGTAAGGCGCCGGAGAAATAGTTCAGCTGTCCGATTAAAAAATCCATCCCTTCACGGTCTAAATGACTGGTTGGTTCATCTGCCAAGATGCCATGCACCTGTTCCGAAAGAGCTTGGGCTATTTTAAGCCTTGTTTCCTCCCCGCCGCTCATGGTCTGTACTTCTATTTGACTAACACCCAGTTTACCGATGAGGGCAAAATCTTTGACCTCTTCTAAAATGGCTTCCTCTAACTGAGGGATATAGGCCAACCTTCCCAGACGATTGATTTTACATCCCGGCAGGGTTAATTCTCCCAACAGCACCTTGAGTAAGGAGCTCTTGCCTGCGCCATTTGCTCCCACCAAACCAATGCGGTCATAATCATATAATTCTAATTCATCAATATCCAAAACATCGCGGCCTGTATATTCCAAACGAATGTCTTTTGCTTTTACGATTAATTCCATGATCGTTCCTCCTGTCGAAAATCGCATGTTTTCATTGACCTGTTCGCAGGGAAAACCCTGCGATTTGAGCAGGAAGGATTATATGAATATATAATACATAAATGTTCCTCCATATTATGAAAATACTTGCACACTATCCAAACCGGCAATTCCATATAGGGCAATAAAAAGCAGACTAAAATCCGCAGTGCGGGCTTTTAGTCTGCATATCACGTCAAAGAGACATTGGCCAAAAGGTATAACCTCAAATGGTTACACTTCACCCCTATCTATGTCTCAATTCGCAAAATAAGCACAACAAAAAAGCCCACCATGGATGATCTTACCGCTTCTTTATTGCCAGCTTATCTTAAACGAATAGAATGCATAGATAAAATGTCCTCCTTTAATTTAAGTAACTAAGTTCAAGTCATGTTATCATGAATAATCTATTACTGTCAATTTCCAAAACAAAGCTATGGCCTCCGTGTGATAGAATCCTCTTTAGCCATTACCTCATCTTGTACAGCTTTTGGAATAATTATCTTACCATAAAGGTTTTTACAACAACAATCCGATTATGCATTATCCATATCCTCTACTAATTCATTGACGTTTCGGTAGGGAAAGACAGAAACCTTGTTGGAACTAAGATATCTGACGAAATCCTCTTCGGTCATTTCGGCAAGCTCTGCGCTTTGACCTATTGAAAGCCTTTTGTCTTCAAAAAGTTTTAACGCAGCCCAACGCTTCATATTTAGGGCAAGTTCGTTGTCAGATTCACGAAGCGTCAGTAATATCTCATTAGGCACAGATATGTTAATGTTGATATTTTTCATTGGTACTCTCCCTTCAGTTACTCGGAATACCTTATTATACCAAAGAGAAAGCCTTGATGGTGTCTTTATTTCCTTTTTTAACCAGGGGGGGTGGAAGAATGCGCCGTCAGTTATGCTGCCTACATCCTCAAACTGATGGAAACAGCGGAGAAGACTTGCGCCGGCCCCACGGTGCTTTTTGAACACCAGCTTGACTTCTCCAAGTATGTGGAGGGCGGCTTCGGGACGGGAGACTGCGTGGTTACAACAAACAACTGCCTAAAGCTACAGATATAAAAAATGTCATCCCCAATGAATACGAGAACGGCTTTGTTAGTCTCATTGGTGTTGACTTAGATGAATACTCTCTTGGTATTCAGTAATTATAATATAGAAATAATAATTTCAGCAGCCTTAGCCGGCCGCTTTTTATAGCAAAAAGAATGGAACCAACGAAAAAGATGGCAGATAACCCGTGTGGGAATTTTTTATAACCTTGAACCCTTGATATCTGCGGATAGTAGGCAAACGGTCTCCACATACCTTGAGAATACAAAAATGATGTCGTACCTTTCTGTAAATCCTCTTCCCAACTTTTGTGAAAAAAAGTTAATTCCGCATTTGGGTTTGTCAAAGACACTGCAAAAAGTAACTTGACGGGATTATGATGCAGCTATTGCTTTTCGAGAAGATTTATTACTTCGATAAATTGGAAATTTATCTTTCTGATTCTAATATGGCATATTCCAATTCATCTTCCCATATTATATTACCATCCTTAACATATTTACAATTTTGTATAAAATATGCTTCCCTGCGCATATTGCATTTTTCTAAAGCTCTCCATGAGCCGATATTTTTAGGGTGACATAATGCACAAACTCTATGCACATTTAATACATCAAAACTATAATCAATTAAAGCCCGTGTCATTTCTGTTGCATAACCCTTACCCCACTCTTTTTTTAATAGCAACCAACCAATCATTGCTGTATCAGTTTCATAATCTAAGTGAATTCTAGAGCGACCGATTTTTTTCTGATTATATTTCAAAATTACTGCCATTTCAAAATTCACTTGTGGTTTCTCGTCCTAATCATATATAACTTTATTTAAATGCTTTTGAGCTTTCTCTACATTCATGACATCATTTGGCATATATCTCATTATTTCTTCATTAGAATAAAGACTCATAATAATGTCCAAATCGTCTTCATTAAATGGTCGCATTGTTAATCTTTCTGTTTCAATCATTGTAATTACACCTTACCTCTACAAATTCCTGTTTGTCCGGTACTTTTCGTCTATAATTAGACTGAAGTTCAATGAATATTATAGTATAAAAAACGGAAGCAGTCATTATTTTACAATGGGTTACTTCCCGAACAGCGTTTAGCAGCGTAATATTTATCCCAAGTTAATGATATAACGCTTGTTTTTTATCAGGAAAGAACTAAAATATTTATGTTCAGAAGTTAGGACTGTTCTCTCCCAAACTCCTCGTAAAGGCGCATCAATTTTTCAGCCCGGTTCTGGGAAAAGCCGACTTCCTCTTTCAGCCGCGATTAAAAACGGCGTACGCTCCGGGATAATATCCCTCATCTTATTTCACGAATCCTTTCTCTTCATTTATCCACATAATATGGGATTATCCCCACAAGGATGAAACGTCTTCTCCCGGGCTTGTACCAAGAATCTTACGCGCGTAAGATTCTTGGTACAAGCCCTATCTTTGACATGACAAGCAGGCAACAACCAAGGTAGTCAGCCTTTAGTACCTTAGGGGGCAAGACCCTTGCCATTACAGGCTCTCATAGAGATTATTGGTAACAGAAATTTATGTAGAACCGATTAATGTGTTTAAATAAAAAACAAAGTTGAAATTGGGGTGAAGGACTTTCATAGGGAGTAATTGACTGACACCTTCAGCCATTGCCCCGCTCCCCATTGGCAAATGGCTGGAGAGTTATTTAACGGGAACTACTCCTTTCAATTCCTGATACAGAGCCTTCGTTTTTTCCCCATCCTTAAAATTAAGATAAATATCTTCTTGGCTCTCCCGTTCAATCCATAAGGTAGGCGATGCTCCAGATTTAACAAAAAGCAAAACCTTCCCAAGATCAGGAGAATCAAAGTGGCCTTTCAAGGATTCACTAAATCCTCCATAGCCATTGGTCCGGCGGCCGGCCCCCAGGTCTGCCACACTTTTCTCGATCAGGGATATGGAAGAAATATCGGAAAAGTCAACACTCAAGCCATACATGCCAGCAATTCGGATTTGATTATCCGAAATTTTGACTACAGGTTCTTTCTCCCCATAAAAAAGCAGTCCACCTACGAAAATAAAGGTCACAGCAGTAAAAACCAGGGCAACGATGATACCGCCTCGGGAAGTGGTCTTTGGCATTTTGGCGGACATTCTGACTGATAAAATAATTGGATCGGCTATGAGAATAACCATAAGGATAATCGTTCCCCAACTCAATTTGAAATAGATCGTGAGACCTAATAATGCTAAAGCAAGCGCAGCTCTGAACATTAAGTTTCCGGCAGCTTTTGAAAGCTCCCTTTTATCGATCAGATCCCGCTCTTCTTTGGACATAGTGTTGTATCCCGCCAAAAGCATAAGCCCTTTTCCCTTTTTCAAGAATAAGCCCAGCACAAGAAGCAGGACAGCACAAACCTCCATTATGATCATGCTCAACATTGCTTACCCCTCCTCTCATAGATTGAGTATGAGAACTCTTTTTCATAAACCGCCGCTTTCTCTCGTAAATTGCCGGGATCCGCTTGGTCCCGGCATCATTAATTTACATAATCAACAAAATTCAGTGAACCAACCTCCTTTTTCAAATCTTATAAACCTATAAATCAGTTTTAATTTCATAAATCATGTCAGCCACATTGTCAAGCAGCTGTTGGTCATGGATGATAAACACGATAGTTCCCGCATACCCCTTCATCAGTACTCTCTTTGTTTATCCTTTATCAAATCTTTTCTAGACAGCAAAACTTTACGAGAAATATAATTCTTCGAGGAGGATTAACTTATCCGTCATTTACTAATATTCAGCAATTCTGGGACAATTTGCAGTTGGTGATTGGTATCCCGGCGGCAATGCCGGGTCCACACGGATGGATATGAGGTGTATCATAAATTAAATTCCGATATAACAGTGGTTGGATGCCTAGCTCATCTGCGACGGCGGTTCACAAATTGCATCCAGTCTCTTTCGGAAGAAGAAAAGAAAACAACGGCTTCTTATGAGGGACTTCAATTTTGTGATACTCTTTTTGATATAGAGGAAAGGTTAAAACACTATTCCATTGAAGAACGTCATCGAAAACGTCTTGCCTTATTAAAACCGGTAATGGACGCTTTTTTGGCGTGGCTTAAAGAGATGAATAAAAATGCTGTTCCTAAAACCCATTTCTATGAAGCGGTAAACTATGGCTTAAACCAGTGGCCATATTTTGAAAATATTCTTTTAGACGGAAGGCTTGAACTCTCGAACAATTTGGCCGAACGGAGTCTTCGTCCGTTTACAATCGGGCGCAAAAACTGGGTTACGATGGAAACGCCTAGGGGAGCAACAGCCAGCGCTATGATCTACAGCGTTTTGATAACAGCCAGAAACAATAATCTAAAGCCCTATAATTATTTGGTGTACGTATTGAAACAAATGCCGAATACGGATTTCATAAACCATCCTGAACTGATCGAAAAATTTGTTCCGTGGTCAACAGAGTTGCCAGCAGACTGTTACAAACAAGATAAAGCCTAAAATGGATCCAACCTAATTGGTTGGATTTTATTTTTTAGTCAATGTGCCTACTATTTGACATTTACGAATTTCTAAGCCGGTCTACCCTATAATAGTTAAATAAAATGGTTGCCTATCGTTTTCGGCAGGCAACCATTGATTCTCTTAGTCTTACCTTACGTACATCAGAATCTATACATTGACTGGAGGTCCTAAGATTCCTCAATGCATTCACACTTTCCAGTTCCCAACCACATTGAGTTGCAGTGTCTGCAAGAATTAGGTCAACAGGAATTTCAATACCTGCATAAGCCGAAGTGCTAACGATGAACCACATTACTGCTCCACTTGATGCAACACGATAGCATTCACGAAGTATTTCTTGCATATCAGAAAAATAATTGTGTATCATTGCAGGAATGTTTTTATTCCACAAGTAATTTTCTTTATCTCTTATTTTTGTGACAATGTCCGTAACCCAACTCGATGAACAAGGAGTATTATCATTCCAAGCATATTGCACATGCGATCTCAGTGTTTTTGAGCGTAAATGACGTAATTGGTCGTTAGTATTAACGAAACCACCTAAGAATAATTCTGGCCGGTACACATCACTATAATCAAATGAGTTCAGGTATGGGGGAGAAAAAGTGATTACATTGGCAACTTTATTTTCAATACTTTTTAAACCGAGCCTTGAATCGTTATTAATTATTTGAGCTTTCTCTTCTCTAATTGGTGTACGTACTAAATCCTCAATGATCATTTTTGAGAAGCGAATAAACGACTCTCTTAATTCAAGAGAAGAATAACCAAGCGTTTTCCAAGATTTTTTATACCGCAAACACTTTCCATCTCTCTTGGCGTTGCAACAGTCCATAGTAGCCGCGTATAAGGCAAGAATAAAAAAATCGCGATGATTATCAATACTACAATTATCTATACTCTGTCTTAATGCTTCATAGCCACGCAACACACTTCTATTAAATAACCATTTTTCATTTTTTTCAGATGGGGAAAAGGTAGAAAATCCCTCAAGAATATTTTCTAACTCCATTGGACGGCATGAAAGTATAGATTTTAGCTCATCTTCGAGTAATGCAATATCTTCAGAAAAAGATTTTGTCTTTGTTCTACTTATAAATGCCATAAAAGGATTTACTTCAAACGCTAACGCTTTATACCCATTCTGAACTCCAACCAATGACGTCGTGCCTGACCCGGAAAACGGGTCGAGAATAACCCCAGAATTTAAATTAGTAGTTGATTCATAGTGCCTAATCGCCCTTGAGACGAATGCATCGCTATATCCTTCTTTAAATTCATACCACCTATGTCGAGGCTTATTAAAATTATTACTAAAATTTGGAATACAGTCATCATAGTAATCATGTTCCCATATCGCGTCTACCATTAAATACAAGCTCCTATCTCGCTGCCACTTTTGGACTCAAGCCAAACAATTCGATAGTCAAGTCGTGCTATTGGTTCATTGAGAGTAAAAGTATTCGCTTTTTCTGATTCTTTTCTTCCATCATAACAAACCACACAACCTTCTAACGCACTGGGTTCTCTCTCAAGGTATGTGCACACTTGGCGAATTCCTTCCTCAAGGCGTCTAATATCATGACTTGACCCACTAGCATTTATCCCCATCCATTTTACTTCAATTATAAGATGATCTCCTGACGATATACTTGTAAGTTCTATGTCCGTTCTATCAACACCTGATATCTTACCTACTTCGGAAACCACTCTTGCATCATGAATATTATCATTCAACCACTTAGCAAGAAAGTTTTGTAATATTTTCTCTGTTTGTCGATTGGCAATTAATATTCGCTTACTTCTATCAATCCATATTTCATCAATTTTATTTATTAATTGTTTAGTTCCTTGTTCTTCAATCACTAACTTATAATCTCTATAGCTTCGAGCATTCAGGCCTATACGATTTCTGGTTGTAACCTCAGGATGAACAAAGTTATAGAAAGCCACACAACGCCCTTCTCTGTTATATAAACAAATTTCCTCTCCAAAAACATATAATGCCGGTATCGCATTATCATAGCAATAATCACAAACATCCACGATTTCTGAGCTATTTAGTCCAGAAATAGAAAACATAATATTTAAATCAAGATTAAAACACTCAATTCTTTTCGAAATCAAATTCCATAAAGTCTCTGGATTCAGTAACTGAGATTCTTCTGATGGCAACGATAATTTATTTAGTATAAATACATACTGTCTATTCCCATATTTAGAATGAAAATCAAGCAAGATCGGAAACAGTTTTTGTATCCAATCTTGAATATCAATTTCTGGCAAGTCTAATTGTCCAGCAATATTTGCAAAAAGTGATTTTATCTTTTTTGCAGCAATCATATTATCAATTCTTGTCAGCATTTAAATTGCCTCCTGTACTGCCTAAAAGTATTTCATTGCGCATACTCAAATAGTCAATATACATATCAGTGGCGAAATTTATATCCATTTGATTATCATTAGTTCTCAGATAATGTTCAAGCAATGAAAGATAACTATGACCAATATTTTCACAAGCGATATTCAAATTATAATAATAACCATGCCTTTTAGCGTTAAGATATACTGGCTCAGCATATACAAGTTCTTTCACTTGGTTTAATAAATTTCGTTTAACTAGACTATAAATTACTCCATCAGCAATTTTAGCTCGATGACAAATTGACTCAGATTCTTTCAGCATATTTTTAGTCCATGCTAGCCCGCTTTCAGTCAAACAATAATTGCATGTTATGGATTTATTAACAATCTTTATATCTTTTGTTTCCGTAATATCCCTAATTGTTAAAGCATCAAGTGCATTCTGAATATTTTTATCATAAGGACCATAAAAATATGTTTGATGACCGTTTTTGCCGGACAAAACAAATAAATATGCACTCATGCTATCTACTAAGTAAATAATTTTCTGTATTTCAAGCCTCCCCAATAATATATCGTATTTATTTGCCGCTATTAAGCAAAGGGTTACATCTTTGATGCGTAACAAAAAATCATTATTCATTATTCTACCTCTTTTATAATAGCATCTCGTATTTCAAGTAATTGTTTAGAGGCGCTTTGTATTTCTGATAACTTTCCATACGTTAACAAGTCGAATATATCAATTTTGATTTTTTGTTTTTTTGCCTCTTTTATCAAAGTCTGAGCAATCCCAAGATATTGCAAATTATTAGTTAATACCATAGTTCCACCCTTTTGCATGAAAGTCATAAACATTTTTACGACATTGTCAATATAGCTTATATCTAATGCATTCTCAGGTGTTTCGCATATAAATGTAGAATCGATATTGCTGATTGCTTTATTCAAAGCGATCAGCGACATTCTAAAAGCAATATCTAAAAAAAACCTTTGTGCCTCCGAGCAAGTTTCTGAGGAATCGCGATCTACATTGCTAAAATGTGGAACTAAATAGTTCATATTAACAAAGCTAGCTTTACTTTTAATAAACTTGAGTTCTACTGGTATACCTAGAAATTTATAGGCCAGATCACTGTAAATACTATGTAATTGCTCATATCTTGTTTGAAAGTTAGTAATGAATATATCATACATTTTGTCTGCCTGTTTTGTCATTTGAGCAATTTCTAGCTCAAACTCTTTCTCTTGTTGGCATAGATTTATATATTCTTTGGCTATTAGTTCTTCATCTACAAAATCCATACTTTCATTTTCATCGTTTTCATCAATTGTATAGCCATCAGAATAACCAAAGTCTAATTCCGATAATTCATTTCTAAATGTTGAAATTTTTTCTTCTATTTGCGTCAGCTTAGTGTTACTTTGAGATATTTGAATATCCAATGTATTCCTTGCCGTAATTTTCTCATTTAGTTGAGAGTTTAAATCATCTGAATTAAAGTTAGCTGCTGTGGCTTGATGCTTTGAAATAGGTTCTCCACATACGAGGCAATCTCCCCTTTTAATACGTTCTTGAATTATGTTTTTAAGATTATCTGATTTTTGGTCACATGAAGGACAATAACCTGTTTTTAGCGTTTTATTAAAAACTAAAGCATTTTTTTCATCATGCTCAAGTAAATGTTCTCGTAAGTAATCAGATTCGGTAGAACGTATCTGATCCCCTATGATTAAAATGTTTTGAACCAACTTATTGCGTGCTTCTTGATCAGATTTTATCTTGGTATAAAGTTGTTTACTTGTATCAGTCAATTTTTTAAGTTTTGTCAACAAGTCCTTTTTATTTTCTATGTAAGCACTCGCGTCAGAATTATTTTTTGAATCATTGCTTGTTTCCTTTACGTTTTGCAAAGCCGCACTCTTCTCAATACGACCAATATCCCAGCCTATTTTTCGCTTATTACTATCTTTTAACTTAATTAATTGCCGTAAAGACCGATACTCTTGCTCTACAACAAATTCATTATTTATTATCATAAGTGCTCGAATTTGTGCATTATAATCCCACAATAATGAGCGACGATTCTCAGGTAAATAAAGTAATCTATTTATAATAAAAGAAAAATCATTAACACTATTATAATTTCCATATTCTATAATAGCCTGATCAAAAATAATATCTTCACTATTATTTTTAGTGATCATAGCACATTCAAGCACCCGTGGGGAATTAAATCCACGCTTTACTTTTAGATACTTTTCGCCTAATAGAAAATCTATCCAGATATAAGCATCAGCGTTTATTCTGCCTTTAAAATAAGTATGATCCCACCTGTGTAATTTTGTTTCCTCAACTTCTATATTGTTAGTACCACCAGTTAGCCCATAGACAATACATTGGAGCAATGTAGTCTTTCCTAACCCATTCCCTCCAAGAAGAATGCTTAAATTATTTGAAAAGCTAATTTCAAATTCATTACTTGTAAATATTTTATCAAATCCATGAAGTCTCAACTTTACTATTTTAGGAAATATTACAGCCATAATAATCCTCCAATCCAATAATTTGAAGTTACTTCATAAGCGATAGAGAATTTTCTTTTATTATGCCATATTTTGGACAAATATGACAGAGTTATTTAATGATCTAACATTCCTTCCATTTACTTACTTATGACCTTACTCCATGCTGTCATTCCAGAATAGTCTTTTCTTCTATAATCTTGAAAAATCAGAATATAAGAATTAAAATCTGTACTTATCAGCTTCATTTCTGATTATGCCATCTTCGTAAATTTTAAAAATCCCTTGCATATCGGCATTTTTATGTAGTCTTTAGGTAATAAAAATTACTTTGATTTTTGATCCTTAATCACGTATTTACGAATTTTACCTTATTTCTAGATAATAATTTTAAACCAAAATACAATCCATCCATAGTATGCTTGCCAGAAGAAATTACAACAGTAGAAGCTTTACCTTTCTTGAAAATCAAGATAAATAATTACTTTTTTATAAATACATGACTTGAACTTGATCTCTCCTGAATATTCTGTTCGACATCTCAGTGAATTAGCGCACATATAACTGTTAAATTAAGCAGCCATCTCGACAACTGATCACCTTGAAAATGTGATCTATTCTTCTCATGATCCAAGATAAAATTCTTGATATGGGGGCGGGATGCGCTCTATTATCAAATCCTCTAACAAAGTAAACGCCAGAGGTGATATTAAAACAACGGTGTCAGAGACATCCCTGTCTAATTGAGACTTCCAATTAGCAAATATCCCTTTGGCGTTTGCATCTCCATAACTCCAATGCTCTTTACTTCCGTTTCTCCCTTTACATTGCTGGCTTTCACGACTGCCATCCTTTTGCCCAATCCAGATATCTACTCCTTTTTCATCCCCACCGATAGCTTCTAAACTAATATAGTCTGATTTTTCGTCGAGGACTTTCAGCATTTGGTATATTACCCATCTGATTTTTAATTTGTTTCCACTTTTATCTGCTCTGCCTCCTAATTCATAGGGTATACCAAACACCTCTTTCGATTCTTGGCTGATATTTCTACAAAACTCTTACTCTAAATGGTTATATTTACAATCGTTTTTGTCAAGAGCCTGTTTTCCTTCTCAAAGATAGCTCATTAAATCTACAACATTAAACACGTCAAAACCCTTTATTTATAAAGCTTTACGCCCTTTCCAACAGACAGACCGTTTCTGTATGGCTCGTTCACGCAAACATATCCACCAGCTGTATTTCAAACCCTGTATAAACCGCCCTGCATAACTCACAGATTCTGTGTCAACCACAACGATACTCCCCTGCTTTCAGCAACTGGTTCTGCTATGAGCAATCCCAAAGGCCTAGTCGCTGAACCGATGCCACCAGATCTGGGAAAACTGCACGGGGCGCTGTCTATAAGATATTTTTTATATTCTTTTGCTGAATTTTACCTCGCTTGTCCGAGAATCTTACGCGCGTACGATTCTCGGACAACCACCCCCAGGGGGCATCCGTCATCACTGATAAAACTTGAAAGAGCCAGTGCTGGCATAAAGTACCCGGATAGGGTTGTTTTAGAATTATAGAAAAAAATAAATGCCCGTATGATGGACCGCTTATGAAATCCATCAACAGGCACGGCATTAAGTATAACCCTCCTCAACAACAATTCTGATACTGAGTTTTCAACATCCCCGCAAAAATCCCCTGCTTGCTTGTTAATTCCGCAGGTGTGCCTGTTTCTTCAATCACACCGTCTTTAATCACCACAATTTTATCCGCTCCCAAAACCGTTCTCATGCGGTGGGCAATAATCAAAACCGTCTTATTCCTGACCAGCTCCCCCAGCGCCCTTTGGATTTTGCTCTCATTTTCCGCGTCAAGAGAAGCCGTCGCTTCGTCAAGGAGGATAATCGGCGCGTCTTTCAGAATGGCCCTCGCTATGGAGATGCGCTGTCTTTCTCCGCCGGATAATCGTTCCCCGTTTTCCCCGATCAACGTGTTATAGCCTTGGGGAAGCTTTTTCACGAACTCAGCGCATTGGGCCAGCTCAGCGGCCTTGATGACTTCTTCATCCGTTGCATCCTTTCTGCCCAGACGGATATTATCCATAATACTGGAATTGAAAAGGGTCACATCCTGAAAAACAATGGCATAATGATTTAACAAAGTTTCCGGGTCAACCAGAGAGATATCCCCTCCCCCCAAAGTGACGGTTCCTTGATCTATATCCCAGAATCTTGCCGCCAGCTTGGCTATGGTGCTCTTTCCTCCCCCGGAAGGCCCTACCAGTGCTGTCACGTCACCCTGCCTGGCGGTAAAGCTGACATTCTTCAAGGTCTGCACCCCCTCTTGATAGGAGAAGCCGACATTCTTGAATTCAATATCGTAGTTTTTAGGACTGAATTCAGTGCTTCCTTCCTGTCTGGGCATTTTATCCATCTCTTTCATCCGGTTTATCCGTACGTTCAGATAAAGCAGCAAGGCCAGGTTATTCATCGTCTCCATAATTGGGTTGTAAATGCGGGCCGTCACCACCAGGAACACCAGGTAAGTAAAGACACTTATCTCTCCAGTTGACAGCAGATAGGCACCGTACAGCAAAACACTGGGCAGGCCGAGCTTTAGTAACACATAAGACAGGTTGATAAACGCCCCTATCAAAAGCTCACCTTTAATCATCAGCCTTTCCAAATTGTCCAGCATGGCGTTTAACTGACTGGAAAAAGCCCCTTCCCGGTTATAGGATTTGATTTCCTGGGCGGAATCAAGCCCCTCCTGAATTTTATCCCCAATCTCCCGTTTGATCTCATAAAGCCTGGCATGCATCGTCTTCTGAAGCTTTCTCGACAGGTAAAAGACCAGAACCGCCACAGGCACTACCCAAAATACGGCCAGGGACAGCTTCCAGTTGTAGAAAAACATCATCACGCCCATGATCAGAACCGTGGATACGGCGGCATAAATTTGCGGAACCGAATGGGAAAAGAGGGTTTCTATTTGAGTCGTATCCTCCATGATGGTTGAGCTTAAATCCGCGATATCCTTTTTGCCAAAAAAAGCCAACGGCAGCTTCCTCAGGGTTTCAGCCAGACTGATCCGTCGTTTGGCGCTCTCTTCGTAAATCCTGGTGTAGGTTGAATTGTATTGAAAATAGGCAATCACCAGCATCACCAGAAAGAAGGCTGCCGACATAACGGCATAGTAGACCAGACTGTTTTGGGGGGTGTTGGCAGGATTAAAAAGCAAACCCAGGTATTCTTCTAAAAACATAAAGCCGAGAATTACCGGAGCCATAAAGCTGAGATCCATGCAGACGGTCCAGATAATGGCGGCCAAAAGATCCTTGGCCCCTTTTTCAGACATAGCATACTTGTTTTGAAAATAGTTAAGCATTTTGACCTCCATCCTCCTGTCCTTTAGCGTTTATTTTCCAGGCCAGGGATTTCTGGTATTCATCCCACATCCCTTTGTAGATACCGCCCATCTGCAGCAATTCTTCCTGAGTTCCTTCCTCGGCGATTTTCCCGTTTTCAATCACCAGAATCCTATCTGCGTTTTGCACACTGGTCAGGCGATGGGCGATCATGAGGGTCGTTTTGCCGCGGCTCAGCTCTTTCAGAGCTTTTTGAATCAAATGCTCATTCTCGGGATCGGCAAAGGCTGTAGCTTCATCTAAAAGGACGATGGGGGCATCCTTGACAATGGCCCTGGCAATGGCAATTCGTTGCTGTTCTCCCCCGGAAAGATAGGTGCCCTTTGAGCCGATCTCAGTGTCAAGCCCCTCGGGCAGATTGGCAATGATTTCCCCGGACTGAGAAGATTCAATGGCTTGATGGATTGCTTCCTCTTTGACCTTTTCTTTGCCAAAAACAATATTTTCCCTTAAGGAAGCTTTAAATAGCTTCGTATTTTGAAAAACCAGGGCCATGCTCTCCATCAGTTCTTTTTTGGGAATATCCCGGACATTAATTCCCCCAACCAGAACTTCACCGGCATCCGCGTCCCAGAAGCGGGCGGCCAGCCGGGCAATGGTGGTTTTCCCTCCCCCTGAGGCTCCAACCAGGGCTATAGTTTCCCCCGGGTTTAATTTAAAGCTGATGTTGTCCAGGGCGGGATGGTCGCTGCCTGCATAGGAAAACACCACATTTCTGAATTCCAGACTGTAGTTTGGAATAGTTTTGCCTTTCTCCCTATAGCTCAGGCCGGGATACTCTGTCAGAGCATCCAATCTGTCAATGGCTTGCTCGGCTATCAGGGTATTCTGCCGGAAATACATGGATTTCATCAAAAGCATGGCAAAGATTGGCGATACAAGCATATAAAAGGTAAAGTCGGCCAGGACAAGGGGGAGGTTATCTCCTCTGCCGATTAAAAAAATCGCCATGGGAATTAAGAAGAAGGCGGCGGATTGCATCACTGCGCTGTAAAAGGGCATGGGCTTTCGCCAAAGCAGGGTATAAGCGTGGACCATCTCTTTATATTTGATGATGCTGGCATAAAAGCGCTTAAATGAAAAAATACTTTGGCCGAAGGTTTTAACCACCGGGATACCCCGGATATATTCCACGGATTCGGAACTCATTTCTTCCAAAGAGTCATAATACATTCTCTGAAATCGTTGGCCTTCAGCGCTCATCATAAAGCGCATGGTGATAAAGCCCAGAATAATGGGCACAAGGGAAGCCAGCCCCATTCTCCAGTCTACGATCAGGATCAGCGCGATCAGCAGCGCGGGGGACACGAAGCTGCCTGCCATATCCGGAAGCTGGTGTGCCAAAAAGCTATGGGTTGTTCCAGCCCCGTCATTGACAATCTTGCGGATTTTTCCGCTGGCATGCTGATCAAAAAAGCCCAGGGGCATAGAGAGTATTTTGTCCATACCGACTTTTTGCATGCCGATTTCGACGCGAAAGGCGGCAAGATGGGAGCTTAAGAGGGCCAAGAAATAGACGGCCACGCCTCCTACCGCACTCCCAAAGGCCAGCCAGGCATAAAAGCTGACCTTGGCCAGACTCATGGACTGGGTAGAGGACAAAATATCCCGGGTTATATACCATACCAGGACAAAAGGTACAATGTTAAGGACTGCGGACAGCCCCGACAATACCAGGGATAAAGGCAAAAGGGTTTTTTTGCTGCCCATATAAGGTGTGAACCTTTTTAAAATGAATTCTTTTTTCTCTGCAGGCATAGGTCTATCCTCCTTTTCCAATCACTAGGGCTGGGGATGCTGAAGTACGGAATGTGACATTTTACAGAAAAACCAGGTGGACGATTCTATCGTTGAAATTATTTTTAAAAGCCGGAATTAAAGCCAGCCAGCCCATCCATTTCCATCTCTTCCGGTGCAAATCAAAGAAATTCCATTCTTCAAGAAAGCGGATTTGAGGATTTAAAACCTCCATATCCTTGCCGCTTCTGATCCCCCATTGAAACCTGGCTTCCGTTTTACGGACTGTTTCATGCTTGCCGCCGAATTTCACCAGAAAGCGGGGCAGCATTTCAAACAGCAGGTGGGAACCGGGAAACAGTTTGGTCAGGTGCTCCATCAGTTCCTTCATCTCTTGCTCCGTGAAGTACATAAATACACCTTCCGCCAGCAAGAGAATTGGCGCTCCTTCCGCCTGAACATCCCGCACCCAGGAATAATCAAACACGGATTTGCCGATCATCCTGTACCTGCCGCTTTCCTGGAAAAAGTTCTTGCGGATGCCCATAGGCTCGGGAAGGTCCAGGTCATACCACCGGATTCTCCCGTTATCCACTCTTAAATAGCGGGTATCCAAACCACAGCCTATGTTAACGATCACCGCCTCCGGATGCTTTTGAATAAATTTTCTCACCTCCCTGTCCAATATTTCTGTTCTGACGGCAACACCTGTTTGGGTTAGCCAGGAACCCTTGAATTTTGAGAAGTCATAGTCGATCTTTCCGACCATTTCAACAGCCTTTTCATCCCGGATAATCGGCTTTTTCTCCCTTGTCTCCGCTGCTCTTGCCCATAAAGGGATCAAGAGAGTTTCAGGCACCCCTTGCAAATTCCGGTGCATTCTTTGTCACGTCCTTTCCTGAGCGGTTTTGTTAACACCATGCTCTTGTTAACACTATGCTCTTTTGTCTCTCTCCTTCTGTTTTCTGATATCCTCATCCATGTCTCCTGTCAGCACACCGACTTCTCCCTGTTTCAACCACCATCTCCTTTCGGCCTTGTCTGGGTCCAGCCTAACGTCAAAGCCCGTTTAGCGAATAGGGTTTGCCCTTTTTTTAGTAAGTGACCACAGGCTGTCCCCATGAGTCAATAACTCTGCTTCCGCTAACGCCGCCCATATTGCAGCCGAAACTTAAAGAAAACTTGGCTGGCACCAAGCCGCAGGCGCGGCGGCAGCCTTAGTTGCCCTTATGCTTAGAAAGTATATAACGTAAGTTTATACTTTCTGTTAGTACAGCAAAAACGGACTGATAGCCTTTCCTTGCAGTCGATTTCTTCTGTCATCTTGTCTTATTATAAAGTTAGATTAATCTAACTTTATGGCAATTTTTTTGAGGTTCATAGAACCTCATTGTTTTCTTTGCATACAAAAGCCTTACAAAAGATTGTTAAGGATTTAAAATGCTCTTCCAGCCTGCCGTGAAAAATTGCCTTAGACTCTCTATATAGCTGTCTGCCGCCTCCCTTGACATGTCATGCTTTACCACCTCAAATACCGCGGACAAAAAGGCACTTGAAATAATATGCAGCAGTTCCGGCGTAGCCCGGCCGGAAGCTAGCGCATCGTTTCCTGTGGATTCCACAAATTTCAAGGTGTACTCTACCTCAATCTCTACCATGTCATGGATAAAATCTGAGAAAGCCGTTCCCTCTGCACAAGAAATAAGCAGCTTGAATTCATCAAAATGATCATAGATATAGGCCATGAATTTCCTGACCTCTTCTGATGAATAATCATAGACACTTTCCTTTTTAGCAGCTCCCGGCAAGTGATCAAATTCCTCCTGGGCCGCTAAAAACATTGCCCTCAGTCCGTTCACAACAGGCAGCACTAAGGCCTCAAAGAGCGCTTTCTTATCCGGATAATAGCCGTAAAATGCTCCTGTCGTAACACCGGCACACTTGACAATGTTTCGCAGGGAAGCATCCTTAAAGCCTTTTTCCAAGAATTCTTTTTTACCCTCAGCCATTATTTTCTGCAATGTAGTTAAATCATCGCCCTCCACCTCAGCACCGCCTATATAACAATGTTATGTAACACCGTTATACTACACCCGCTGGGTTTATTTGTCAAGCGCTAGTTCATAACGAAAATTTACCTGCCAATCATGCACTCCTTCTCTCTTACAAGGAGAAATCACAGCTTCTCTTGCAACGCCTTGTGGAGAAAATCATGGATCTTCTCCTTATATATCATGCAGCCCTGAGTTTATCCCGGCAAACTGGGTCATAGGCTAATTCCTTAAAGATCTTGAAGAAACTTTCATAATAAAATAGGTAAAATCTTCGCAGGCTACTACCACCTTTTCCTTCCCTTGCGGATCAGTATAGGTTCCCAGCAGAGTTTCCTGGGTCTTAAATCCGAGAGATGCAAAGATATGGCAGGCGAGGTATTCGCTGATACATCCGTTGATGTAGCTCATTGCTTTATTGCGGCTTGAGACGGGAAGAAACTTCAGCATGTAGCTGCTGCCCCCATAAAGAATATTGATTTTATTTCCATTCGCTCCGCCGTAGGCTCTGAACCTATTTATTTCACATGATGTAAAGTCAATCATGAATACTCTCCTCCTTTCCGCCTAAACCAAGATATTTTTCGCGCAGGTAGCCTGCCTGTTCCTCCGTAATTAAGCCTGACCAAAGGTCGGCATTAATGGCTCCATATAACTCATCCCACAAGCAGTCAAGATGCAGCACCTGCTCTTTTTCTCCCTGCAAGTATTCTTTGATTGCTTTTTGAATACTCCCCGACAGTTCAGTTTCCAAGTACATTTTTCTGTTCGGTTTTCCATCGGCTGCGCTTTTCTCCGGCTCTGTTTCCAGCGCCAACAGTTCCTCGATGGATAGACCAAGTGCTTTGGACAGCTTGAAAAGCGTCCTTGCGCCGCATCGGTCCAGATGTGTTTTTCCGGAATAAATATCTGCAAGAGTTGTCCATGGAATCCCACTGATTTTTGATAACCGATAACGGGACATCTGCATGTCATGCATAAGCTGTTGTATTGTCATTTTCATCACCTATGATCATATTATCGACGTTCCCATATAATGTCAATGCATGCCATAAAAGCAGGCACTGCCAACAAAACCCTCAGTCCGCTGTTATCCGGAAATTTCAATCCACGCTCCCATGCTGGGAGCGACGATTTGGTAATACGTCAGGATCTTCTAACCTAGTATTTCAATCCACGCTCCCATGCTGGGAGCGACTTAGCCAATTGCATCACCCGCCTTTTCGACAAATTTCAATCCACGCTCCCATGCTGGGAGCGACTAAATGGCTTAGGCTGTCTAAGCCTAGAGCTATATTTCAATCCACGCTCCCATGCTGGGAGCGACGTCCCGGCATAGTAAACTTTCGCCGGCCACTGGATATTTCAATCCACGCTCCCATGCTGGGAGCGACAGCAAAAACTAATTAAAATCATCTCATTTTAAAACTATTCACCGATTTTGTGACACATTTCTTTCAAGTACCACTTCTTCCTTCACTATTCTCTACACTTTTCAACAAATTTCTTCAAATTTTGAGGTGCGAACCTCCCAGGGATTTTATGTTCACTTCACATTCGCACTAAATAATTCCGAGTATCCAACAGTACCAAAACTCTTTATGTCTAACCTACCTTAATATTTATTTTAACTCTCTCTCCACCATTCACAACGTTATACCTTCATTATACCTCCATCATTCTCATATTCTATACAACTTCAAAAGTATTTCTTATAAATATGCCGTCATAGAATTCATATTTTGGCCACACACTTTTAGCGGTTCAGATGTTGACCAGCCGCACCTTCCCCGGGGCCAAGGATGCGAAGATCATTGATTCATCAATGATTTATTCGAATCACCGCTGTCCCTGCACTGTTTTTCCCCTCAGGTTGCAGTCATAATCCGAACTATTCATAACTACTCCGAATCACGGTTTTCATCTCGAATAGGCAGGACTTTGAGCCCGGGTACCGGCTCTTCACTCACGAATTCCCTTTCTCCCTCCTGCTGTGCTTTTAAAAGAATATCCAGGACATCGGCAACTTTAGCGGCCAGCTGAAAATACATGGTTTCAAAATCCGGCATCCTAATTTATACCCCCTATCTCAAGCAGAGGCAAGGCTCCGGGTCATAACCCGGGCCTGCCGTCCGCTTTTATAGGGGAAATTAAAAAGCGCATGGAGGTCTTGTTATGCTTCGTTATTTGCTGAATCCTAAACACCCAACCCCCATCAACCGGAAACAAACCGGCTGTCCAGCTGTGAACAGAAAAGCGGTCCGCCCTACCAATACGCGAATCAGTGAAGATACCCTTAAGAAACAGCTTTGCACAACACTTAATATGACAGAATGGGATGAGGAAGCTATCAAAAGCTCGATTGAAAGAATTCTTATTCGACATGATGGCGATTTAGAAATAGAGTATAAACACGAAATGAGGTATAGTTTGGAATATTAAGGCTATGCAAGCCCCGCTCATCTTGATATAATATCCGTATAAGTAGAATTGAGGTGAGCGGCGTGACTGAAGCTGAAAAACGGCGGGCTGAAGCAATTTGGACCTATAGGATATCGCAGGAAAAAGTTTTAAAGAGCCTTGTTGCGAGAGGAATCTTCACACAAGAGCACGCCAACTATATGTCTGATTACCTCCTTGAACAACTAAATCTGTTGGATGTCCCCGGTTCACATCTGTCCTCTATTGGAGAAAAGATGATCAACGCAAATCGCGGACACAGTCCTTATGTTTCACTTACGGATATCGCAAGAGAAAAGAATAGCAAATCCCCAGGATATCTTATTCAAAGTTGGCTGCGCAACAGCAATTCCATTGAATATTTAAGACTATGGGAGAAAAGGTTTAATCCAAGTTTTCTTGATGATGAGTGCGAAAAGCTTATTCAAACCATCCGGACAAGCAGCGCTACCCTGACTCCAAAGATATGGATCAGTGTTACCAAGGCAGTAGGCATCGAATCCAGAGCAGGCAAGAATGGTGGAACGATGGCTCATCCGGAAATCGCTGAAGCATTTCGGGCTTGGCTATTTCCAGAGGTTATGCTGAAGATGGTAAAAAGGTATAGATGCTTTCAACCTGAATTGGATGAATCACCGGCTCATGTGAGCAAGGCTGAATCCTAATATGCGGAGTTGTGGTTGAAGCATGTGCAAACCAAAATATATTTTATAAACTCATTTTCCTACTGCAATATCAAGAAGATATGGATTTTGGCTCGAAAAAGTATAATAAACATACGATAACCACGGTGTTTACACACATTGGGTGGGAGGGATATCAGGTATGCGAGTTACAGCTGCAGTCATCAACGCGGGTCTGGGAGATATATCTCTCGGCCTTGAAATGGCAGGGTTTAAGGTAGTCGTGGCTTACGAAGCGGACAAAAAGGCCCTGGAGCTTCACAGTGCCAACCTAAAGGCACCTATTTACCCGCTTCTGGTCGAGGAGATCGATGCCAACGCCTTTCCAGAGGTCGATTTGCTGGCGGCTCGGCTGCATTTGCCCCCTTTTTCCCGCTTCAGGCGCGCAATGCAGCCGTCTTGCGAGTCCTCTATATATAAACTGTATGAAATTTTGTCTGTCCGCAAAGCACGTGCCTTTTTCCTGATGCTCAACGCGGCTTCCGCCAAAAATAACCGGCTCCAAGAGCTTTTGGATACAATCGCTACTATGGGATATGAATGCATATGGAAAAGCATCGATGTGGCGCAGGCCACGGGGCTTCCGATTAAAGAGCGCACTGTTTGCATCGCAGGAACCCTGAGGAGCACGGAAAAGCTTTTAGAGCTTCCGTCGCAAAGCGCCCTGGCGCAGGAACAGCTGGAGCAATACCTACAGTTAAATCAGCCCGTCGATCCGTGGTATTTTCATATCAGGCCGGACAATATTTTGCGGCATCGGGGTGAATCGCGCCTTTACTGTTGGAAGAACCGTGCTTATGTAGAAGCAGACCTTGTTCAGTGGAATTATAGGCAAGTTCCCCTCGTCAACACCAAAGAGGGGCTCCGCAAAATTACTCACCGTGAAATCGCTAATTTAAAGGGGTTTCCAGCGCATTACACCCTGCCTGATGGCACGAACAGGCAATGGCTTTATCAAAAGCTCATGTATGCGGGCAACGTGTTTGTAATCAAACAAATAGCCAATATGGTTAATCCCATTCTGACTGATAATCCGTGGCGAAGCAGGCAAGCGGAACGCGGGATGTGGTTTGAAAATCTGGTTGGACGCTATCTTGTGAGCTTGGCGGGCGAGGAGGCCTTGGCGCAGGAGCTTCGCATAAAAGACCGGGCGGTCGACTTTGCTCTTTATCAGGGAAGCAAAGCCCTGTATTTTGAGGTAAAGTATTATAATGGCAGACTTGCTTCGACCGCCAAGATAAGAGCGGTCTGTGAACGGCTTTCACCTCTCAGGACGGATGGCGTGCCAATTCTGGTTCTTGCAAACGAGGTCCCTGATTATGTCAAGGCCGAATGCCTGGATCAACTCGGTGTTTACATATGGGACGTCGGAAGCCTGTTGTGGCTGTTTGACAAATTTGCGGACATAAAAAATGAATTTATCGCATCCCTGGACTATGCGGTCGAGCATATTGAGCCAAAGCTGCCCATGCCGGATGTGTTTCAGGGCGTTTCAAACGCTTCGGAGGAAAAAAGGGAAGAACTCGGCTGGAAGGAGAAGCTACTGCGCATCGCGCCGGGACGTGAACAGTTTCAGGAGTATGAGGCTGCCTGCATCGAGATTTTAAAGTACGTGCTGGGCGACTATTTGACTCTTTGGGAACCACAGGAACCCGCCAACGACGGTCTATACCGTTTTGATTTGTGCTGCAAGATAAAAAGTGGCGCAAATCAAGATTTTTTTGACACCATCAAGCACTATTTCAACACCAAATACATTGTGTTTGAATTTAAAAACTACAGCCAAAAAATCAGCCAAAAGGAAATATATACAACGGAAAAGTATTTGTATGAGAAAGCGCTGCGAAAGGTGGCTATCATTATTTCCCGGTGGGGTGCGGATGAACATGCGCTGCAGGCGGCAAGGGGGAGCTTGAGAGAAACGAGAAAGCTGATCCTTTGTCTATCGGATAATGCTTTGCTGGAAATGGTCGACATTAAAACGCGCAAAGAACAGGAGCCCGCGGAATTTTTAGGAGCGCTTCTGGACGACCTTCTTGTTCATCTGGAAAAATGACCGCCGCTCATAGATAGCAGAACCGAAAGCAATACGGAATAAAAAGGGCAATCATTTTCAAATTTAATTAAACTCGGTGCCGAAACGCAGATTTGCTTTCCCACTTTTTAAATCAAAATCCTTGGGCAAAGTAAATTTGCCCTGCAGAAATTCGCCGCTACATTGCGAGTTTGACGCCGTATGCGGGCGGTTCACGGCATCGTTCGTGGGTCGTCCCATAGCCTGATGTAGCCTCAAAGAGATTATCAATAGAAATCTTTTTCCCATCGTTTTTCCATAAGTGTGGTAATGGGCCTACTTTGCAGCAGGTAAAACTCCCCTCTGCCATAGCTCCACTCGATATCTTGCGACACTCCCTTAAAATGCTCCTCTATCCTGAGACATAGGCAGGCCAACTCCCGAACCTGTTGAGAGGTTAAACAGCCTCTGGCAGGGCGTTGTGTACGTACTAAAGCTGAAGAGTATTGTTCCTTTTTCAAAGCGGGAGTGAAGCTAAGAACAGCACCGTCGGGTCGTCTGGCCAGCCATTGATCAGGAATTATTTCTCCTTGAACCAAGGCCTCTCCTACACCGCGCACCGCATTAATGATCAACTCACCGGAGTTATGAGTAAGGGGGTTAACCGTAAAGACTACTCCCGAAACCTCATAGGGGGCCATCTCCTGAATCACTACGGCCAGAGCGGCTTCACCAGCTTCGAATCCTTGTAATAAACGGTACTGCACCGTTCTTGGTGACCAAAGTGAAGCCCAGCATTTTTGTATAGCTTTAAGTACGGCACTTTCTCCTTGGATATTAAGATAAGTTTCCTGCTGACCTGCAAAACTCGCACTTGGCAAATCTTCAGTGGTAGCCGAGGAACGAACAGCCACTGTCGGGCTGCCCATGCTTCTATAAGTTTCAAGTACTTCTGATCTTGAGAATAGAAAAAAGATGCCGCATCCCTCAGGTACCCCTTTGGCGACATCTTTTTTCTATAATAACCAACTGTAGTTCTGTCGGCAGTCCACTACGGCGTTGATGTAAACAATATTTCCTCGAATCTGATAAAGAAACAGGTAATGCTTTTCAAAAAGCAGCTTACGGTACTTCTGAAAAGGGATCGCATCATTCTCTAGCCACGGATTCCGTTCCGGCATAGCGGCGAGACTATCCGCCGTTTCTACAAACCCATCAACCAACCTGTTTGCAGCCGTAGCGTTCACATTTGCCGGAAAGCGCGCATGTTCGATAAGCATATCCTAAGCGGTTTCGGTGATTTTGACTGTGTACGGTTTATTCTTTTCGGGCATCTGCAGCCTCTGCTACAGCCTTACGCATGGCGGCGGCTGTTTCTTCCACAGAATAGGTTCGTTCCTTTTGGATATCAATCTCCGATTGCATCAGTTTCTCCTTAAGCTTAATGAGACTTTCGCGCCGGGAAAAGGTCTCCACGTCCATTACCACCAAATCCCCCTCACCGTTTTTGGTAAGGAATACCGGCTCTCCTGTGTGTCTGCACAGCTCGGAAATTTCATTATAATTTTTACGAATTGCAGCAGATGGTTTTATATTTATCATAAAATCAAACTCTCCCATAGCAATAATGTACTCATATAATATGCCTATCGTACTACGCAAGTGCGCTGATGTCTATTTTTTGTGAATCGAGTATAAAAAGATATCCTGCCCGCTTACTACTCCCAAGCCCTTATCCTCTTAGGCGTCCCTGAAGAGGAGCGCGAGGTCAAAAATCTTATTAAATGCCCTATATTGCGAAGCTCTGTCTGCGGCCATCGAAAACCCCTGTCCGCAAGGAAATTAAGAGTAAGATCGCATTTTAAACGCAGGGATAACCCCTGGTCGATTTCATCATCGGCCAGCGTCAGCAAGAGTATTCTTTTCAATTCATCCTTCAGTTCCTCATAATGACAGTTAACATAAGCCTGATACGCTTCCAACGGGAGCAATTCCAATATTTGAGGCTTAAATTTATTAGCCAGATCAGTGAATTGCACCAAGGACAATTTGTGCTGGTTGAATATATGATAAATAAAGGCCTCCTCTTGAACATGCATCAGCAAATAAACCGCTTTTGCCGAAATATCCACATAAGAGAAATCCAAAAGACCATTGTCAAGCGCCGGTATCTTTCTAATCTTTAACAGGGTTGAGATCAACTGCAGTTCTACGCTTGCCTGATAGACATTCCGCCGGTCGATCCCATATTGAAAGATGCCGCTCTCATACCCTTGAACGAGAAATCCCATGCGGTAAATCTTCGCGTCTAACCCGACGTTGCGGGCTGCGATTACCTTTTCTTCCCCCTGTATTTTTGACCGGATATAAACGTTGGGGGAAGTTTGCCCCACCGATAAATCACATTCGGTGAAGGGCCTAGCTTCCCGGCTTTGCTCCACGGTAAAACCCGTGGCGATTGTCGAGATATAGTGCAGGCTTTTTTTGCGGCCGGCAAAGGCAAAATCGATGACATTTTCTGTCCCTTTTACATTAATCTGATAAAAATCATCCCAATTGCCATAATGTTTGATAGTAGCGGCGGCATGGACGATACAATCCAACTCCCGCGCCAACGTTTCGTATTCTTTTGGCTCCAAACCCAAATCATCCCGGGTAATATCCCCTTTGACCGCCCCAATCCTGGAACCATAGCGGCTGAGATATTGCTTATTGGGAAAATACCAGTTAAAACAGGTCTCCACCCTCTCCCGGGCCTGCTCTGCCGTAGAGGCGCGTACCAGCAGCGTAACCCGCGATCGGCTATTGAGCAGTATTTGTTCGGCTATATGGCAGGCCAGGAAACCTGCCCCGCCGGTTATTAATATGTGGTCATATTCAGGCCTGACCCTCACACTGCCTGCCTTGCTTTTATTGAGGTATTCCTCATAGGCGGGCGGGAAAGTGCCCTGATATTCACCCTTATCAAAAAGTGTTAACAAATCCTTAAGTTTTTGCAGATCCTCTGCTTTTTCGTCATCGACTCTTTCAGCTATCGCCGCCAGTTCCCGAACCGTCTGGCAGCTGAAAATTTTAGCCAGGGGGACTGTTAAGCCTTTCTCCCGTATCCCTTCAATAATCGCCAAGGCCCTTATGGAATCGCCGCCGATTTCAAAAAAGTTTTCATCAAGGGTGATCCCGGGCCGGCCTAAACACCCTTGCCAAACCCCTAAAATAATCTCTTCTTCAGGCGTTAATTTTTCCATTCCTCTTACCCCAATTCCAGCAATGTGGTTTCCAGCAGCCGGCATATCTCCTGCAAATGACTATCCAGGTAAAAATGCTCTCCCGGAAAAACATCTTTTTTAAATGCCGCCGTCGTAAAGACTGCCCAATCATCGACTTCTGCCGAAGCCAATGTATTGAAATCATGGTTCCCGTTGAGGGCATGGATGGGGCAGGTCAGCGGGGGATGCATTCCGGGCCTGTAATTCTCGTGCAGTTCAAAGTCTTTGCGGACGATGGGCAGGAAATAATCCAGCAACTCCTTATTTTCCAAAAACACAGGATCTACGGCTCCATACTTTCCCACAAAGGCGATGAATTCTTCATCGCCCATTGCTTGAACCGACTGAATTTTTGTATACCGCGGAGATACGGAGGCCGATACAAATAAAGACAGGGGCTCGATTTGAAATTTTTCGTATAAAGCCTGGGCTGCCTCGTAGGCGATAATGGCCCCTGTACAATGCCCAAACAAGGCAAAGGGCGCGCTGAACATATCCCGGCACTCTACGGACATCTGGCGGGCTAATTCTGTTAAGCTATCGGGCATCGCTTCCCCCGACCGCTTCTCACGCATGGGGTATTCTACCGGAAATATATTGATTGCTTCCGAAAAGTTGCGGCTCCACCTGGCAAAATAAGATGAACTGCCGCCCGCATGGGGAAAACAGAATAAATTTATTTTTGCCCCTTTATTTTCGGAGGCATGGTTTATCCATTTGGTCATCACCCTTCAATTCCCTCCCCTATGCTTTGCTCAATCCGAATTCCATACAATGCAAATATTTTTGATTAACGTCAAGCTTAAAATAACGGGAAATCTTATGGAAATTCATCTCGCCAATGGAGCAGCTTCCCAAACCGCATTCAAGGCTTCTGATATTTAAGGCGTGCATGGCCGCCCCGCAATCCAACAACCCCAGCATACAGGCCAGCCCGCCGTATTTGGGCATAGCGGCGGCGGCGTTAAAAACAAAGTAGATGCTGAAAGCGGACTGGCGGAATATATTACGGTTATCAAAATAATGGCTGTCCTCAATATCCGGACTTATTGTACTGACAAAATGCAGTTCATGGCTATAGGGGACATAAGCGTATAAACCTTCTGTCAAGGATTCCACACGATCTTTTTTAACGAAAATATAAAAATCAATGGGATAAAGCCCGCCCCCGCTGGCGTAGCAGTATTTTCTCCTGCCCTCATTTTCCCGTTCGCGCAAAATCGCCAGCAGCGCCGAAAGCTGGTGAAAGCTCACCGTTTTCTCCATGTTAAAACTGCGGGTGGAGCACCTTTCGATTTCATACCTGTTCTGTAACGTTACATCGTCCAGACTAAGGATATAATCCGCTTCCACAATTTCTCTCCTCAGCGCCTGTTCCTCTATCTCCCGTTTTACTTCCGCACTGTAAACAAGTGCGCCTGTATAGGGGTTATATTGGGAAAACAATAGGGTCTGTGACGAAAATAAGTCAAACAAATCCTGAATTCCGTTTACCAACACCTTTTTGTCAAGGAGGGTATTAATAAATTTCCGGACCGCCATTATATCTTCCCCTTGAAATTCACTAAGCAGCTGAGAAAGCGTCACACCTTTTGCGGTAAGAAAGTAAAACCTCGGAAATAAACCGGACAGACTTTCACTGTATTCTTCGCCGTTGATAATTAGGGTTCCCGTATCGCGGATAGTCCACAGTATCGAAGGCGCCCAATAAAACTTATCCATTGCCATTATCCCTTTCTGTAGTGCATTCAGGCACCTATCCCCTCTTTAGCCTTTGGCATTTTTTCTCTGATTAAATCATATAATTCGCGAATGGTAGAGGTTGTGAACATCTCAGTCAAACTGATGTCAATGCGGCATTCCTCCCGAATCCTGGCAACGGTCTTTACTGCCAGCAGGGAATTTCCGCCCATCATAAAGAAATCCGCATCAATATCCACCTCGGTGCCCAGCATTTCGCTGTATACCTCCACCAATTTACCTTCCATTTCATCCCGGGGCAGGGATTTGACCTTCAGGGGTTCGGACTGCTGCGCTGCCAACCCTTCAGGCAGTGCTTTGCGGTCTATTTTTCCATTAGCCGTAAGGGGCATCGTTTCCAGCCGGATAAAGTGCCGGGGCAGCATATAATCCGGCAGGTTGGCCCGCACTTTCTCAGCCAATACGTCCTCCGGAACTACTGCCCGGGAAACATAGTAGGCCAGAATGCTCTGCTTGTCTTTCCCCAATTTTGCGGCACTCACCATCACCCCCTCGACCTCCCTGATAACCGCGGCGATGCCCTCAAGCTCTATACGCTTGCCCAGGATTTTAACCTGAAAATCTTCTCTGCCCATAAAATGAAGATTGCCGCCCGCATCGTATTTTCCCAGATCGCCGGTTTTATAAAGCCATTCTCCCGTCCTTTCATAACGGAAATACCTGGCTGCCGTAGCAGACCGGTCGGCTGCATAGCCTTTGGTAACGCCGGCGCCCGCGCAATACATCATGCCGGTCACCCCGACGGGCACCTGTTCCAGGTTTTCATTTAAAACATAATACTTCGTATTCCGGATAGGTTTACCGTAAGGAATCACGGCCTTTTGGATATCCTCCGCCGCAACCTCATGATAAATATTCCATAATGTCGTCTCCGTAGGCCCGCCGACATTGACCAGCCGGGCCTTGGGCAAGGTCTCCAAAATCATTTGGGCCGTCTTGAGATGCAAATAATCGCCGCCGGAGATAATCAGCCGCAAAGAAGCAAGCCCGTGGGGAATCGTTCCTCCGGCGGATTCAAACAGCATATCCAGCATAGCCGGGACGGAATTCCAGATCGTCACCCGCTGCCGTCCCATGAGCATTTGCCAATGGGCGGGGTCCCTGGCCCCTTCTTCCTGGGGAAGGGCGATGGAGCCGCCGGCATATATCATCCCGAAAATATCAAACATCGACATGTCATGGGCCAGATTGGTCAGGGCCAACACCTGATCCTCAGCACCGATGCCAAACTTCTCTACCGTAAATTGAATGGCATTGAACAGACCCTTATGGCTAATGGGTACGGCTTTAGGCACTCCCGTAGATCCGGAGGTATGAATCAGCGCCAGGATGGCGTCTTCATCCGCTCCGGCCGGTTCAGGCCCCGTCATTTCAGAGGTTTCCTTTTCCAGCGTCGGCACCAGGGTCATAATCCCTTCCGCCTTAAACCCTTCCGCCTTCTGCCGGGTGGTCAGCAATATCCTGCTTTTGACCGCGCGCAGGCAGTTCAGCACCAGCCGGTCCGGGTAAGTATACTCAACCGGCATATAGACAGCGCCCAGAGAAACAACGGCGAGGACGGCGACAATTTGCTCTACGCTCTTGCCCATACAGATGCCGGCGATGTCTCCCGGTTTCAAGCCAAGGGAGACGAGTTTTGACTGCATTCCCCGCACCCACTGCTGTATTTCCGCGTAGGTATAGGTCTGGGTGTCTGTGACAATCAGCGTCCGGCCGGCGTTTTTCCGGAAACTGTCCGCCATGACTTTCCCAAAACTTTGGTATTCAATCCTCCGGGCCGTATCATTGGCGCGGGCGATGATCTTACGCTCCTCCGCGGGCAGGGGCAGTTCAACGGGCAGGTCCCAAAATTCCCTGTTATAGGCCGCCTCCCGCAGGATACCCTTTTGGAGCTCCACCATAGTTTCCAGCATTTTAGTCTCCATATGCCCCTTGACGCAGTTCCAGTTAAATTCAATCCCGTCATTGTAAAGTACCGTGTTAATGTCAATCCAGATTTGTGAGGTGTGATTTTCCTGATAGCGTACTTTCAGCAATTCCTTCTCCAGTTGAGGAGTCTCCGCCATCATCCCGAACACAATGGGAACCAGGGCGTTTGTAAAGGTGTTGTTTCGTTTGTAAATTTCCCTGAGAACTTCCATGCCGGAAAAGGTATTGTGGCTTTTCAGTTCCCAGAGCTGTTCCTGATTCCGCAGGACCTTATCAATAAAGGGTTCCTTTTGGTTATCCACGGTAAATAAGAGAAAAGAAGAACATATCCCCATAATCTTATCCGCATCGGGGTGAAATTTCGGCCGGTCAAACTCGGGAATATTCAGCAGAAACTTTTGTTTGTAGTTCCAACGGGCGATCACCGCCGCAAAGGATGAAAGCAGCACGGCAAAACCTGATACTCCGAAGGCTGCGGCTTTTTCTTCCAGCGCCCGCCATTCCTCAAGGGAAAGCCCGCAGGGGATTTGAATGCCGGCAATGGTTTCCAGCTCCTGCAGGGGTTTTAGCTGCGGGAGGGTCGCGGCTTCGGGGATGTCCCCGATTTTGGCCAGCCAATATTCCTTATCCCTTTGATATCGCGCCGTTTTCTTCTGCGCGCCTTTGTATTCAACATAATCCTTGAAGGTGACCGCCAATGCCGGAAAAGAAACCCCTTCATCCCGGTAAAGAATTTCCAGCTCGGAATGAAACACCTCATAGCTCCAACCATCAATAATCAGTCCGTCCACATAAATATGCAGTATGGCCCGGGACGGCGCGGTCAGCGTCGCCTGCAGGGCAAGAAGGGGAGGCTTTTCCAGGTCCAGGGTCAGACCCAGCATTTGCGCCCTTACTTCCAGGAGATAGCGCTCCAGCTCCGCCGGGGGAGTCCGGGTCTTATCGGCCAGGGGAATTTCCCAGTCCACCACGGGTAGAAAGCGTTGCCGGCCATCCCGGCTGATTGCGCAGCGCAGCATATCGTGCCGGTCGATGAGCTTTTGGATAACCCGACGCATCTTTTCATGATCGTATGGATTGCACTCCAGTTCAATATATCCGTTGGTAACAATCCCTTTGTACTCCGCCTCAGAATTTCTGCCGATAAAATAGGATTCCTGGAGTTCACTCAGAGGGAAGGCTTCCCACTTGGCCGCCGGGTTGCTATGAAACATCACCTCATCATCCTTTAAGGCGCTGTCCCCGCTGCCTTCGATTATTTTCGCAACCTCTTCAACGGAGGAAAATTGGACGAATTTCTGATACGATATCTCCTGGCCAAGCTGTGCTTTTATTTCCGCCAGCAATTGCACCATGGCAATGGAATCGCCGCCGAGGCCGAAGAAACTGACATTGACCGGTACGTCGTCCAGTTTCAGAACTTGTTTCCAGATAGCTGCCAGTCTTTTTTCCAGATCCGACCCAGGGGGCGCGGCGGCGGTCATCTTCATTCCATCCGCCGGCGGCTTCAATGCTTTCTTATTCACCTTGCCATTGGCGGTCAGCGGGACGGCCTCAATTTTAAAATAGTATTGGGGCATCATATAATAAGGCAGGTAATTGCCCAGGTGCTCCGCCAGCTCCCTCTGGTTTACTTCATGGTCACCGGCATAGAAAATACAGATAAGCTCCTGGCCGGAGGCGGACTTTTCCACTGTAGCGGCAGCCTGATGGATTCCCTTGTACCGGCAGAGTACGGCTTCGATTTCGCTTAATTCGATTCTGTGCCCACCGATTTTAACCTGAAAATCCTTCCTTCCCAGGAATTCCATCAGCCCCTCAGGAAGCATTCTGCCAAAATCGCCGGTTTTATAGAGCCTGCCCAAGGCCGGGGTCTCAATAAAGGAAGTTCGTGTCTTAGCCGGATTATTGTAATAACTCTTGGCCACTCCTCTGCCGCCTATATAGATTTCGCCGGTCACACCAAGGGGGCAGGGCTTTAAGTCGTCATTCAAAATGTGCATGGCCTGGTTGGCTAAAGGGGTTCCGTAGGGTATAGCGGGCCTTTCCGAACAACTCTCCTTAATCTCGTAGAAAACAGACCAGATTGAGCCCTCCGTTGCTCCGCCAAGACTCACCGTCTCACAAGCTGGGAACCATTTTTTAAGGGCGGAGGGAAGCGTCACCGGAATCCAGTCCCCGCTCAGGAGGCATAATCTGAGTGAGGAACCGGCCAAGGGTACGCCCTTTCTTTCTAATTCCTCTACTAATAAATTGATTACCGCCGGAACGCTGTTCCAGATCGTAATCCCGTTATCCTTTACGACCTCCACAATGCGGGGGATATCCCTTATATCCGGAATCAGCACAAGTTCCGCACCGCTGCTGAGGGCACCAAACATATCGTATACTGATAAATCAAAACAAAATGAAGAGAGGCCGATAATCACATCGTCTGCCGTAACCTTCCACTTTTCATTAACAGCGATAATGGTGTTGCATACGGCATCATGAGTTATTTCTACCCCTTTGGGTTCTCCTGTGCTGCCGGAGGTATAAATGACATAAGCCGTATCCCCCGGAACGGCGGCCGTAAAGCCGCTCTCCCCAACCCCTGCAGGTTCACTCCCTGCCGCTGCCGCTTCAACCTCCGCCGGTCCACTTTGTATCCGGCCGGCATCGGCCGGGGTAAGGCAGTCCCTGCAACCGCTGTTTTTTAACATGTAGTCCCGCCTCGCCTGGGGATAATCGGGGGCAATGGGGACGTAAGCGGCTCCGCTTTTGATAATGCCCATAATATTGACGACAGTCTGTATCCTTCGTTCGGCGATAACCCCTACCAAATCCCCTCTGCCAATATTGCGCCTCCCTAAATCCCGGGCGACCCGGTCCGACCAGGCGTCCAGCTGTCCGTAGGTCAGAGCGGCCGCACCGTCCCTCACCGCGGTCTTCTCCCCATAGCGCCTGAAATTGGCACGCAATAGCTCCTGCAGCGTTGTTGGGGGGATATTTTGAGCCGTCGCGTTGTAGCGCCTAAGCAAATCCAGGTCCTCCGGATCCGGCTCCAGCGCTTTGCCCCAATCCCTCCCCTCTTCATCGATCAGACTGAGAAGGTTGGAAAACTGACCAAACATCTTTCCGGCCGTTACCCCGTCGATATACTGATCGGCGTAATCCCAGGTTATTACGAGTTCCCCCCTGACCTCCATAACCTGACAATCCAGGTACACTTGCGGCGTGCGGCTGATGCTGTATTTTATCTCCCCCATTCTGGTCAGATTATTGAATACGTCATCCCTGAAAAGCATACTTGTAAAAACGATAGGCATCACGGCTGCCGAGGAGAAAGAGTTTTGTCTGCTTAACTCCTTGATGATTTCCAGCCCGTCAAAAGCTGCGTGCCGGTAGGATGCCTTAATGGTCCGGTCAACGGCCGCCGCGTAAGACCAAAAACAAAAGCTATCTATCCCGCCCCAATCAATGGGCAGTAAAAGGATGCGCGTATAGTCGCCAATCACCCGGTCGCTGCCCTTTTTCACCGAACGGCCGGTTATAGGCATATTGATGGTCAATGATTTTTGGTTGCTCCAATAACTCATTACCAGGGCATAGGCGCTGCAGACCAGGACTGTCGGCGTCATTCCTTTGCTTAAGCTTATTTTTTTCAAACGCTGCCAAGCCTCCCCAGGCATTTTCAACTCCAGGCGGGTTGTTGTGGCACCGGCGCTTTGGGGCGGTTTGCTTAGGGGGATCATCGGGTAAGAAGGAAAGTCTTCCAGCTTTCCGAGCCAATACCCTTTGTCCTTCTCGTAGCGTTTGCTATGCCGCAATTCCGCCAGGCTCCCGACATAATCCCGGAAGCTGACCGGTAAGGGCCTGGGCATTCTCCCTGTTTGGTAGCAGTCCATAATCTCACTGATTAAAACCGCCAGGCTGTAGCCATCTGCGATCAGCAGATCGCAGGCGCAAAACAAATAGGTCTTTTGGTTATTTAATACCGCCGCTTCAAACCGGAACAGCGGCCAGCGATCGTGTTGAAAAACCACCTGGGACACTTGGGCTCTCTTAGCGGCGATGAAGGCCCCTTGTTGTTCATCCGTAAAACCCGACAGATCCGCCGCCCCTATGCTATACTCGGGAACTTCGTCTAAGATGATTTGCCCTCCAACATCCTCGATAATCGCCCGCAGCATAGGCTGGGCCTGAATCACTTGATTCAGCGCTTTATTGAACCGTTCAATTTCCAAGTCGCTCTCAAATTCATAATAAACCTGAGTGGATATCCCACCCATGTCAAACCCCGTATTCCGCCCCATTAAATAGGCGCGTTGGACCTGGGTCAGAGGGAACTTCTTCATTGGCTTCTGCCCATTCATTATCGACATTTTTTTGACTCCTTAATTTCCCCTATTTCTTTCCACGGCCTCGCAGATAACCTTGGCTATATCGGCAATACTCAACGGTTCTCCCAGAAAGAAATCATCGCTTAACTGAACCTGATACTTATCCTGAAAATAGACAAACGCTTCCGCGATCACCATGCTGTTGACCCCCAGATTTTCGACGACCAGGGCGCTGTCTTCTATCTCCTTAACCTCCAAATCCAGGTACTCCGCGAAGAAAACCTTGATATCGGCTTTGATCCTGGGCAAAACCGCCGCGCCGGGTTTTTCCGGCACCGCCTTGGCCCCTATGGGATATAGAATGTAGTCCTGCCGCTGATTTACCAGCAGTTCCCGCAAATAATTTTTTTTAACTTTGAGGCTGGCGGTCAAGGGCAAGGGGCTTATGGTGTAATATACACCGCTTAACCTTTGCAATAAGGCCAGTTTGCTGTTTGCTTCCCTAATTTTGGCGTGGACGTCCTCCACCTGCTCAGACAAATCCAGCGGCAGCACTGCCACCATAACCGGAGATTCATTCAGCCCCAGAATGGTATAGGCGATTTTTTGCTCGGAAAGGAAACGAAAGGCCCCCTCCAATTGATCGGGATAAATATTTTCCCCTGAGGCGTTGATGATCACATCCTTGATTCGGCCGCGTACAAACATTTCACTTTCAATAATTTCCACAATGTCGCCGGTCTCAATATACCCTTCATTGGCTCCCTGATCCCGCGGGACCTCACACCCATTTTGAAGCCGCCCCACGTAAAGCCCGTCACCGTCTGCCATCAGTTCACCCAGGCCGCTGTCCGCCAGACTCCCGTCTTCTTTTTTAACCTTGATCCGGTAGTAAGCATTTTCAATATTGCCGACGGCACCGCTCAGGCGTCCGCTTTTCGTATCATGAGTATTCAGCATGAGCACTCCGGACTCCGTCATCCCAAATCCTTCGCAAAAAGTGAATCCGCACTCATTGAAGATCCGTACAACCTCCGGGTCGGCTTTGGCTCCCCCGCATATACAAAGTTTGAGGGTCTCCCCTAAAATTGAGCGCAGTACTTCCCTGCTGACGGATTTATATTTACCCTTGGCAAACCTGATGAGTGAATCCCACACCATGGGGACGGATGAAGCCGCTTGCGCCTGACCTTGATTCACCGTGGCGATAAAGGCCGAGAGAGTTTCCTGCTCAGATAGGATAATGGCGGTTCCCACAGTGCTGTAAGCCAACAAGGCCGCCAAGCCGAAGGTATGATGGAGGGGGGAAAAAATAGAAAACCGGTTGTTTTGGGTGTTCACGATCAGGTCAAGGATGGGGGAGCCGTGGGCAATTGAAACCAGAGAACGGATCTGGGCAATTATTTGCTTACCATGGAAAACAAACACTTTGGGGTCGCCGGTGGTGCCGGAAGTGCACAGGGCAACCTTGTCGGCAAAAGGCCGCCCGGGAAACCCGGCTGTCAAGTCCTGGTCGTTCCGCGCCAGAATCTCAGCGAAGCTTACAGACACAATCCCGGGAACCCTCAATGCGGAGGAAGTAATGATGCCCCCGGCACCGGAATTTTTTATTACCAGTTCCCGGTATTCAGCACTGCACTTGCTGTCAATGAGCAGCGCGTTATATCCCAGTTTCAGGATCGCCATGAGGGAACTGTACCAGTGGGGATGGTTCTCTACATTAAGGCCGATCCAGGCTCCGGCGGGAATGCCCTCAAATTCCTGCTGCAAGTAGGAGGCAATACTGTCCACTTTGCGAAAGATGTCCGCATAGGTGTATTTTTCCACCTCTCCGCCGCTGAAATATTCGAAGAACCTTTCCCCGGCATAGGTGCTTTGCAGAAAGTTATAATAGGACTCAAAGGTCGTGATCCGGGAAAAGAGCCGGGTTATATTTTCCAGCAGCCCTTTGGCATCTTCCATCTAGCAGGCCTCCTTCAATTTCAGTACCAATTCAGCCATGGAAATAACGGTATCAAAGTCTTCTATGCTTACGGTTTCCAGGGGAATGATGATATGAAAGGCCTCCTCAATGTGGGACAAAATTTCGATTACATCGAAAGAATCGATGAATCCGGAAGAAATAAGGGGCATTTCCGGCTGAATGTCCATAGTTTCCAGCTCGACAATGTTCTTTCTCAGAATGCTGCTGATCAGCGCAACTTCACTGCTCATCATGGCGCTGCCTCCTCCTTTTCCAAACTTAATTTATAAAGATCACTGAAGTGCAGGCCCAGAATGGCCAGGGGGTCCTCTAAGTCTGAGGCGGTAATCGGAGTATTGCAGGCTTCCAGGGCCTCTTCCCGGCTGGTTTCTCCTTCGCGCACCATCTGACTCAACTCGGTTTCATGCTGTGTGTAGCCAAATTGCCGCCGCGCCAAATACTGGGAGACAAAATTAAACGAACAATTGGCCGACTTTTTAGGCCAGCTGTGTTCCGGAAGCACAAACCCGTATTCCCTGGCAATATGTTCAATAATCTTATCCTCGTTGTAGTCCAGATATTTAAAAGGCGAGAGCCTGGCGATACCCGGGTAATGCCGGGCAAAGTACATTCTGGAATCACGTATGACCTCGGCGTAAAGGGCATAAGGGGAATCCGCCAGGAGGGAAGCGGCGTTTTCATCCGTTATTTTATAGATCCAAAATAATTCGGATTGGGCGATATAGTTTTGCCCCTTTGTATAGCCCCCAAGAATGAGAGGAATGTCAAATCGGGAGCAGATTTCATACACCAGCAAATCAATCAGGGCGTGGCAGACACGGCAATAATAAACCGGTTTTCCGGATGCGAAGAACAGCCGGAAAATGTGTTTGGCGGCCTGGCACTTATGTTGGATGAGATCAATCTCTAAGATATCTACGGCTTTCCCGATATTCTCATACATTTCCGGCAGAGCAAACCCATTGTCAATGAACACCGCCAGCGGATTTAACTTTAAAACCTTCCTGGCAATATCCAGAGTCATGATACTGTCTTTCCCGCCGGAGACCGCGACCGCACAATCGTATTGTCCGCTGCCTTTTAATCTGCCGACTTTTTTCAGCAGCATCTGGAGCCGCTCCGGCTGCTCAATACTGCTGAAATCAAGCTTTGCCGCCCGGGCACGTTCATGGTCCAGGCAAATATTGCAGACACCCTCTTCGTTCAGGGTGACATGGGGTCTTGTTTCCGGCATGACACATCTCCGGCAGGTCCTTTTCTCCCCTTCCATAAAAACCTTCCTTTCGCCGCCCTCTAAAACTGAACGGCCATAACGCACGAACTGAATCCCACTGCGCCGCCGATTAAAATGACCTTACTGCCCTGCTTGATCCGGCCTTTTTCTATCCCGTCATAAACCGCCAGGGGAATATTGCTTGATGCCACATTGCCCCATTTGACAAGGGTGTCACTGGTTTTTTCCACGGGAACGCCCATTTTTTCTCTGGTTTTTTCCACAATCCATTTTGCTACCTGACTGGAGGCCACAAAATCCACATCCTCAATCCGCCATCCCAACTCCTCCAGCATCCCCGCGATATATTGATCCGCAATGGCCACCTGGGTATCGATGAGCGGTTTGGTCGTTCCCGGTATGTACATTTTCTCAGGGTCCCGCGGAAAAGCTGTACCACCGCCCCACATGACGTTATTGTTCCACAGCTCGGGCATGGATTTAAAAAAGGTTTTCAAAATCCCCTTATTCTCCGTTTCCTCGCCCCGGAGGATAAAAGCACCGCCACCGTCCCCCAGTGACAGGGTAACTGGACTTCCCGTCAGGAGATCCTCCCTGCTTTTATAGTCGAATCTGACCCAGCGGGATATGGCCTCGCCGGAAACAACCACTGCCGTCCGGGCCTTGCCTGTCCGGATCAGGCTGTCGGCAACATCCATTCCGGAAAGGAAGCCGTTGCATCCGTTTTTGACATCAAAGACATAGGCATTGCGAATATCCAGCCTGTCGGCGACAACATTAGCGGTGGCCGGTTCCGCAAAATCCTGGGTGACGGAACAAAAAAGCAGCGCGTCAATTTCCTCCGGAGGGATACCGGCGTTTTCCATGGCTCGCAAGGCCGCTTTGCTGGCGATATCTGAAGATACCTCGTCCTCGCTTACATAATGACGGGTTTGGCACCCGGTTATCATTTTGACCATCCCATGCCTTACCCCATGTTTTTCATAGCCGGCCATGGTTTCCACTTCTTCGCTGGTAAACCTATTGGGGGGAATATAAATGCCGACTCCCTTGATCACAGTCTTCAACCGAAACACTCCTCTTCTCGTTAAAGCTTCCCGGATTTATAAATGAACGTACTCCTCTATTTCCCGGCGCGTGGGTTTGTCCCATTTATCACAATCCAGTCCCTTTTGAGACAGCAACCCATAGGCTAAGCGGTCGATGCCGAAAGCAAAGCAGGTGCTGTGACAATAGAAAGGCCCGTCTCCCGAGCGGATATTATATTTTTTGGTGAAATGCGTACGATGAAAGTTTGCCGAACTGCCGGCAATGTACTCTTTACTGTGGGGGATCAGCAGCTTGAATTCATTTTTGGATGAGCCCAGCATTTGAAACAATTTTAATTTTTTATAATTGCCGGCAAAGAAGGAGTCATTGGCCGTTTCCACCCGGCAATTGAGGGAAAAGACCTGAACCCACTCCCGCCATAGGGCTTTGGCTTCGTCGATGCCAGCGATGACATCATCGGCTTTTCCAATGAAGACATACTCTTTCATGAGAAATTCATTGAGCCGGGACAACTCGTTAATATTCCGGCCCTCGTTGCGATAGCATTTGCCGGTGACAAAGAATACTGAAGGCTCGTCCGGGGGAAGCACCTGATTTTCCAGCATCGGATAGACCGGCGCGCAGGCTGCCGTTCGCAATACATTCCCCGCCGGTTTCATCTGCTCCAAAATAAGGCCGTCCTGCCAACCGTTTTTGGCAAAAGCGTCAAGTACGGAGATATCGTTTTTCAGTGTCGTTTGAAACATAATGTGATGGGGAAAGGTCTCGAAGTACCCTCCCTTGCGGTAATCCTCCACCGGGAAAAGTGCCGGAACATCCAGGGTGGAATGGGGATATCGATTGAAATGAAAGGACGAGAAGCGGTCGATCTTGCGGATGAAGTATTCGTACACTTTCAGAAATAAACCGCTGTAGGCATATGAACCGGCCGCACCCGGAAGGATATCCCCCGCCGAAATCAGGCTGTCGAAAATAGTTTCCCGGTTGATGGTTGGCACATCCGAATAATCTTCCAGTATGGTTGTTTGGGAGGCCTCAGACGCGGAAGCGGATAATTTTGCGGTGATCATTTCTCTGAGCAGACCGGCTTTCTCCAGTACGGCTTCCTCCCGGCCGGCCTCAATGGTAAAAATAATTCGAGTACCGTCTTTTTTCACATCGCTTATGTATTCCGACAAATACGAGGACATTTCCAAAAAAAACGCCTGGTCCGCAGCACTGAGATCCTTGACGCAGTAAGATAGTTCCCTCATTTTTCCTCTCCATTCTTAAAATTTAAATCATTTGTTCTCAGAAAAATTTTGAAGTTATGGTTGATTTTCCAAATACATAGTGACATAATATTTTTAAGTTAGATCGATCTAACTTTTCGATTAGTATAAATCACAATTTTTGTAAGGTCAAACATTTTTTAATAAGACAGTATTTTTCAGGAAATTCAAGCAATGACTTTCTGAATGAAGTCCACCAATTGTTGCATCCCTAGATTCACCGGTCCTTGAAAATCGGCGGTACGGCTGCAAACCGAGCAGATGGCGTTTTTACCAAGCACATACTGTTTAAATTGATGTTTCAGCTTTTTGCCGCCGGCAAAAACTTCTATCTCCCGCTCTTTCATTGTTATGGAAAAGGCGTTCAGCGGCTGATGCAGCCCCGTTCCCTCAGCTTTAAGATAGCTTTCCTTTAAGGTCCATATGCCGTAAAATCTTTGTTCAAAACAGGCGGGGATTTCTGTGATGTATTCCTTTTCTTCGTCACTAAAATATTGCATAACCCGCGGACTGCCTTTTTTGTCCCACGTCTCCACATCAATGCCAGCAGAACCGCCGGTCGATACACAACCCACGACCCAGGCACCGGAATGGGATAAATTATATTCGACGGATCTTTTGTTGTGAAAATAAGGCTTGCCATAGGTGCCGTTGCGGATCGAATCCAGGGATATTGTCAGGGCAAATTGATCACGCAGCATATATAAGAGCAGTAAATCGCCACACAAGGAGCGCTGGGCATCCTGATAGTTTTGATATTGGGAAAGCCGTTTTTGCTTCTGCGGACCGGCCAGCCCTTGAAAGGACGCATATTCTGATGCCGTCAGATCTCTTGTCAATTCTAAACAATAGGTCGTAACCATTTCCCATCCCTCTTTCAACAGCCTCTAATATCCTAAATTTATATCATAAATTTTCATTGAGGTGTATATTTTTTAAACCGTACCGGACATTGAAGACTGTTGGTCCGTAGAAAGGGGACTTGCATCATGAGGTTCAGCGAAGGCATCGTTGTCGGCAAAGGATCATTGAAATTTAAAATCGCCCTGCTGCTGAAGAATAAGGGATTGCCGGTGACCATACTGGAACATGATCTCCGGTCATCCGCTAAAGAACCCTGTGCCTTTAATGGGATTCCCCATCATTTTTTTCATAAAGAGGCACTATACGACAGGTTGAAACAGGTAGGGCACGGAGCGCTTATTATCAGCGCAATCAACACCTATTTGCTTCCGGCTGATATCGTCTCCGCCCATACCATCATCAACTATCATAATGCTTTGCTGCCCCGGCATCCGGGGCTGAATGCGGAAGCATGGCAAATCTATGACATGGACCCTTATGCCGGCATTACCTGGCATTATGTTGATTCCCATATCGATACCGGCGATATCATCGTTCAGGAAAAATTTCTGCTCGACAATAGAATTACTTCTATTAAGCTGCTGAAACGTCAAAACGCCTTGGCCTACCGTTGCTTTGAGGACTTTGCAGACAAACTTTTATGGTGCGATTTGCCTGGGGCAAAGCAAGCCGATCATCCCGGCAGGCGGTTACATTATTTAAAAGACGCGCCCAATAATCGGCTGCTGGAGCTTACCTGGACCGCGCCTAAGGTATCCGCCTTTTTGCGGGCCATGGATTATGGGCCGCTCCATCTGCTTGGCATTCCAACCGTTACTGTCAAGAATAAAAATTTCCGGTGTGAATCTTATCAGATCTCAGAAAGCGGTCAAAACAGGGGAACAGCCCTGCAAGATAACCGCCTTTATATCGAAAATAACGGACTGAAAATTATAGTATTTCTGTCGGAGTTCTCGCCGGTGCAATATTCGGCTGATCTGAAAAGCTCCGCAGTTTCCGAAAAATAAAGAATGGTGATAGCTTTTACTGTAGGAGGTCTGGAATTAATGACGTACAAATTATTTTGCATCCCTTATGCAGGCGGCTCTGCGTCTGTGTACTACAGTTGGAAAAGGTACCTGCCGCCGGGACTCGAATTATTTCCCATAGAGTTGGCGGGCCGGCGGAACCGGCTTAAAGAACCTTTTTATGAAAGCATAGCAGCTGCTGTCGAGGATGTGTTTACAATCATCAGAAATCAGGTGAGTGATAATGGTGCATATGCCATCTTTGGGCACAGCATGGGGAGTTGGATCACTTTTGAAGTTGCCAAAACGATTTTTCAATGTAAGAAAACCCCAAACCCCTGCCACCTCTTCTTTTCCGGAAACTATCCCCCCCATTTTAGTAAAGGCGGAGGAACCATCCATCAACTGCCGGAAAAAGAGTTTCAGCAAGCGGTTATGCAGGTAGGGGGCACCCCGAAAATTATCTTTGAAAATGAGGATTTGTGCCGGCTTTTCAGTCCCATTATCAGGGCGGATTACAAACTCCTCGAAGGCTACAACGGGGCGGAGGATTCTTCCTTCCGCTGCGATTGCGATATAACCGTTCTTTGCGGAAAAAAGGACAGCATCAAAGAAGGGGAAGCGCTGGAATGGCGCCGCTATGCCGGCCGGGGATTTGCCCTGAATTTTTTTGACGGCGGTCACTTTTTTATCAATGAAGCGGCGGAAGCTGTGGTGCATTCCCTGTCCAAAACATTGAATCCTCATCCGGCAGTCCAAGCGGGATGACCTATTGAAGACTGTGAAAAAATGTAGTATTGAAAATAGCGAGAATAAAGCGGGGCGTAAAGATGTTTCTAGAGGTAAAGGAAATTGAAAAAAGCTATGGAGCCGGTGAAAGCTACACCCAGGTTTTGCGCGGTGTTTCCACCACAATGGCTAAGGGGAAAATATGCGTCATTCTGGGTCCCAGCGGCAGCGGCAAATCAACCTTATTAAATGCCATCGGCGGTCTGGACGGGATTGATAAAGGGGCAATCCTGATTGACGGCCTGGAGATCACCAAACTGAAACCGGAGGAATTGGTTCTCTACCGGAAAAACTACCTGGGGTTCATCTTTCAGTTCTACAACCTGGTTCCCAATCTCACGGTGAAAGAAAACATTCAGGTCTGTGAATACCTGACCGATTCTCCTTTAGACCTGGGGGAATTGCTGGATACTTTGGGCCTCACGGAACATCGGAACAAGTTCCCCTTTCAATTGTCCGGCGGACAGCAGCAGCGCTGCGCCATTGCCCGGGCGCTGGTTAAAAAGCCCAGGCTCCTGCTCTGCGACGAACCCACCGGAGCCCTGGACTATAAGATGTCCAAAGAAATATTGCTGCTTTTGGAACGGGTCAATCAAGCCTACGAAACCACGATTTTAATGGTATCCCATAATATCGCGATTAAGGATATGGCCCATAAAGTCATTCGCTTTAAAGACGGCAAAATCGAAGAAGATTATGAGAATACCGCCATCACTCCTGCTGCGGATTTGGAGTGGTAGATCGGAGCGCTGGGGGCTGCCATGATTTTAAATCAACGAATTAAACGGGAATTAAAGGAAAATCCGCTTCAGTACGGCGCGCTTTTCTTTCTGATCGTACTCAGTATGAGTATTGTAATCAGTATGGCGTCGGCTACGGATTCTGTTTTTCATACTGTGGATACGGGCTGGCAAAAAAACCATGTTGAGGACGGCGAATTTCATGTTCTGGTACCCTACTCCGGGGCACAGGCAGCGGAAATTGAAGCGCTGGGCTTGAAGCTGGAGGAAAATTTCTATATTGACCTGGATCTGGAGGGGATGACCTTTCGGATTTTTAAAAACAGAATGTTCATCAATACCCTGGAAGCGGACACAGGGGGGCCGGCAGAACACCCCGGCGAGATCGTGCTGGAAAAACGTTATGCCGCCCACCGCGGCCTGAAAGCAGGGGATACGGTCCAATTAAAAGACCAGCCCTTTACCGTCACCGGGATCGGTTCGGTCCCGGATTATGCCTATGTGAAAAAAAATCCCTATGATGTGGCGGCGGATCCCGATCAATTCACCATCGCCTTTGTTTCTCCGGAGACCTTTGCCGATCTGAAAAATTACGGCAATGCGGAGCTGTGCTACAGCTATCTCCTGACGGGAGACCTGACGGATAAGCAGTTAAAAAACCACCTGACCGATATGGACTTCGACCGCTCCATGATTTCCAACCGTTATCTCCTGGAAATGGTAGCAGAGGCGGAAAAGGAAAAGCAGGAGCTGGCAGAAAACCTTGACCGGCTGGCGGAGGGAAGCGGTACCCTAAAGGATGGCATCACCGGGCTGAATGACGGTCTGGACAACTTAACGGCTGCCTTGCAATCCCTTAGCCTCAGTCAGGACCTGGGGACTCTGAACCCCGAATTGGACGCCCTTTATGACGGAAGCGCCGCTTTATCGGCAGGCGGCCGGGAACTGGGCGGCGGTGCCTTTGCCCTGGACCAAGGCGTGCAGGACCTGCGCGCAAGCCTGATTGATTTCTGGGAAGACCAGGCGGAGGATCAATATGTGAATCTCTCCTATTTCTTAGTCAATCAGGATAACCCAAGAATTAATGACGTCAAAACAGACTGTGCCATCAACAAGTTCAGCGCGCTTTTTGCCGGCCTCATTATCCTGCTGCTCCTCGCTTATGTGATTTCCGTATTTATTGTCAACACCATTGAAAAAGAAAGCGCTGTGATTGGGACCCTCTATGCCCACGGCTATGTAAAAAATGATTTAGTCAAGCATTTCCTGATTCTTCCCCTGTTGCTGGTAACGGCAGCCTCCCTAGGGGGAACAGTCACCGGCTATTGGCTGATCCCGCTGATGGACCAATCCTCCGGGATCTATTCTTTCCCGCGGCTTCAGGCGGTAATCAAACCTTACGCCATGGTCTACGGCATTGCCGCCCCCATTCTCATCGCCGCTTCAGTCAATTTCTTCGTGATTAATAAGAAATTATCCCTGGCACCCCTGCAATTGCTGCGGCGGGAAACGAAACAAAGCCGGATTGCCAATCTTGATTTAGGGGGCATGAGTTTTATCCGGCGGTATCGCGTCCGCCAGCTTTTAAGGGAGATCAGAGGGAATATCACCATTGTTCTGGGCTTGTTTTTAGCCATCCTGCTGATGGTATTCGCTGTTCAGATCAAAGGAAGTATTGACAATTACGTGGAGCATACGACGGATGACGCAAAATTCAACTATATGTATATTCTGCAATATCCTGAGGATGAGGTTCCCGCGGAGGGCGAAGAGGCCTACAGTCAATCTTTATATACCTACTTTGATATCATTGACGGTGATCTGGAAGTCAATCTGCTGGGCATTGAAGAAGATAATCCTTATTTTAAGTTTACCGTTCCCGAGGGCGGGAATCGGGACGACGTCTATATTTCCAATTCAGTGGCTTATAAATTCGGCTATAAAACCGGCGACAGCATTATCCTGACAGACTCCATTGAAAATAAAGGCTACAAATTTCAGGTCGCGGGTATTGTCCCCTATTCCAACGGCTTATACATTTTTGCCAATCTTGATCATATGCGCAAAACCTTTGCCAAAGACGATGATTTCTACAATACGGTGCTCGCCGCTGAAGAACTGGCCATCGAACCGGGCAGGATCGCTTCCGTCATTCATTTAAGGGATCTGGCCAAAGCCGCCTCGAAATTTAACGAGATAATGGCCGGTTTAATTGTGACGCTGCTGGCCGGCTCCGTCCTGATCTTCATTGTTGTGTTGTATCTCTTATTAAGGATGATGGTCAATAAGGCAACCTTCAGTATCTCTCTGCTTAAAGTATTCGGCTATCAGGAGAAAGACGTCAAAAAAATCTATCTGGGCAGCGCTTCTTACACTGTTTTATTGGCGGCCGCCCTGGGAATACCGGTGAGCCGGCTTATTGTCAAAGCAATCTGGCCTTATATGATCTCCAATGTGGCGGCGGGATTTGAAAGCTACATCCCCCGGACCCTCTACCTGGCGGTCATCGGGATCATCTTGCTGTCTTATCTGGCCGTTAATTTTAGCCTGGCCAAACATTTGCAAAAAGTCACCCTGGTTGAGATCTTAAAAAACAGGGAATAAAGGAATGAAGGGAGCGCCGGAATGAAAGCAACCCTCAAAAAAGCCGCGGGAATCTCCATTGTCTTACTTTTAGGTTTGGCCGCGATCATTGGCTTCACGCAAATCACCAAGCCCAAAGCTGCTGAAGCGGAGATGGCCGTCCTTGAAAAAAGGAACTTGGCGAAGTCCATATCCGTGACAGGCAGCATCGACTCCGATGCCATTTATGAGACGGTTTTAAGTTCCTCCCAAAAGGTCGTCAAACTTTACAAGAAAGCGGGGGACTCTGTTCAAGCGGGAGATACTCTTGTTGTCCTGGCTACAGAAGACCTTGAGTATCAGCTGAATAAAGCCCGCCTTAGTCTTGAAACCCTTAACATAAGCCGGGAAAATGCCGAAGCCCAAGCCGCCATCAAGCTTAGTACGGCGAAAGATTCTTATGCGCTGGCCGAAACATCTTATCAGAATATTAAAATGCTCTACGATAAGGGCGCTGCTGCCAAGGACGATTTTGACACGGCGGCCAATGCCTTAAGCTTAGCGGAAAACCAGGTAAAATCAGCAGAACTTCAATACAACAACCTGCTGCTTCATTCAAGCAGCTCCGATGTGCAAAAACAACTGGAACGCCTGAACCTGGAGATTGAAAATCTGAACCGTAAGATTGCCGAAAGTACCGTTAAAACAACGGTCAGCGGAACCCTGACCTTGTTGGAAGCGCGGGAAAACCAGTATCCTTCCCGGTCCTCCCAGGGCCGGGTTCAGGTTATGGATCTGAGCAGACTTCTGGTAAAAGCCGATGTCAGCCAATACGATGCGGTTCTTTTAAGCCCCGGACAAAAGGTTTCCATAAAAGTGAAAGGACTGGGAAAGCAATTGACGGGCAAGGTCAGGTCAATCAGCGACACAGCGACAACCTCTTCTTCCGGCTCCAATACGGAACCCAAATACGAAGTTCAAATTTCCATGACTGATCCTGCCAATGATATCCGGGCCGGTTACGATGTGGACGCGGATATTTTTGTTGAAGAGAAGAGCGACTCCCCGGCAGCCTCCCGCCGGGCGGTTCAAAAGGAAGACGGGCAAACCTTCGTTTTCGTGGTTGAGGGGGGAAAGGCTGTAAAAAAATACATAAAAACCGGACTGGAAACAGACCGGTATGTTGAAATATTAGATGGCCTCTCCGTTGGAGAGCCGTACATCGCCGCGCCTCCCGATGATTTAAAGGAAGGGGATCGTGTGAATAGCCCCACCTCCATTCACTTTTAAGCCGAAAGCTTCTGCTCGGCCCTCCACATGGCGGCATACTTCCCGCCTCTGGCCAGAAGGGCCTCGTGAGTGCCGGCCTCACCAATCCTGCCCTCCTTCACCACCAAAATCTGATCCGCATGCTTGACAACGGACAGAGTGTGGGCGATCATCACCACGGTCTTTTGGCGCTTCAGCAGGTTGGCCACTGCTTCCTTCACAGCCAGCTCATTTTCAATATCCAGGGAGGCCGTGGCCTCATCCAGGAGGAGGATGGGACTGTTTTTGAGAATGGCCCGGGCCACGGACAAGCGCTGCCGTTCGCCGCCGGAGAGCAGATTACCGTTCTCTCCGATCCGGGTGTCGTATCCCTCCGGCAGCTTGAGGATAAACTCATGACAGTTAGCCTCCCGGCAGGCCTCTTCCACCTGGGCATCCGCAGCCTCCCGCCGGGCGTAGCGGATGTTATTGCGGACGGTATCGTTAAAGAGAAAGACATCCTGATCCACCATGGAGATCATCTCCAGCAGGCGCGGCCCGGCCATCCCGGCGATAGGCTGCCCCCCTATGGCAATGCTTCCCTCCTGAGCTTCATAGTATTTGGCAATCAAATTTAAAAGCGTGGATTTTCCCGAGCCGGAATCCCCCACAATAGCGGTGAGCTTCTCTTCCTCAGCCCGGAAACTGACCCCTTTCAAAACCGGCTCCTGGTCAAGATAGGAGAATTTCACATCCGTAAAAACAATGTCGTGGGCCTGGAGCGCCAAAGACGGGCCGCCGCCCCGTTCTTCCTCCTCCCCCAGGATTTTGAGGATCTTGTTTTTGGAAATAATCATGTTCTTATAGCTGGTAAGATCTATAAAAATCGTCCCCGCCAGCTTGGCGAAAAAGAGGGGCAGCAGGCAGAGGAGCAGGTAGGATACGGTGTCCAGGGTCCCGGCCTGCCAGGGCAGGGATGCGCTCCACATGACGAGAGGCAGGCTCAGCCAGTTCAGGATGGAAAAGATCACCCCCACGGGGATAATCTTGGCCTCGTAGCGATAGCTGATCTCGCTGAAAGCCTTCAGGGCCGCCACGGCGGTTTTATTTTTCATCCCCCCGGCGCCGTAGGCCCTGAAGGTCTGAATACCGGTGACATACTCCACAATGCTGCTCACCGACTCGGCGCAGATGGCGTTCTTCTCAGCGCCGTATTGCTTGACGGCGCGGAAGGACAGCCACAGAGCAGGCACCAGCAACAAGTCGCAGGCCAGGAGGATCAGCCCGGCAGGCAGCCAGATAGCAGACACGAAAACAATGAGCATCAGGGACAGGGTAATATTTTTGACCAGATCCCCCGTTTTATGGGTTAAGATTTTCTCATAGCTGCCCACATCACTGGTCAGAGTATTGATATAGTCTCCCATCTGCCCCCGGGCCAAACGGGACAGGGGGATGCGCTTCAGCTTGTCGCCCAGAAACAAGCGGATTTGCCGGCTGACCGCCGCGCCCCCCACCTGTCCCTGAATATAGCCGGTGCTGTAGACAATCAGCCGCAGGACAAAGACCGCCGCCAGCCCGGCGGAGAGAGCCCCGATCCGGCTCAGGTCAAAATCCCCCTGCCACAAGGCTCCCATAACGGCATAGAGAAGCATGAAGTTAAAGCCGGAGAACAGTCCCTCCGCCACGGTAAGGGCTATACTGAGGCGAAAGGCCCGGTTCTTCTGCCAGGGATTGTGCTCAGACTTCAGATTATGCTCAGGCTTCACCAAAAGCGCCTCCTTCCAATTGATAACGGATTTCCCGGGCCCTTTCATAATCCTCCCAGGCCTTCCTGTAGTATTCGTTCCCGGCCCGGGCCCCCTTATGGGTTCCGCAATAAGTCACAGTCTGCTTTTCTACCACCGCCACCCCGTCGCACATCCCCACGGCGCTCAGCCTGTGGGCCACAATAATCACCGTCTTGCCCCGGCAGAGATTGCGGATGGCCCGGTCGATCTCCACCTGATTCTCCGGGTCCGCCGCGGAAGTGGCTTCGTCCAGGATCAGGATGGGAGCGTTTTTCAGGATGGCCCGGGCGATGGCAAGACGCTGTTTTTCCCCGCCGGAGAAGCGTGTGCCGAAGCTCCCCACTCTGGTGTCATAACCCTCGGGCAGGGACATGATAAAGTCGTCGATCTGCGCCTCTTTGGCCGCCGCCCGCACCTCCTCCAGAGCGGCCTCCGAACCCATGCGGATGTTTTCCAGCACACTCTCCCGGGTGAGAAAGGTCTTTTGCAGGACTATGGAAATATTCTGGAGCAAAGTTTCATAGCCGATGTCCCGGATATTTTTGCCGCCGATAAGCACCTCCCCTTCCTGAACATCGTAGAAGCGGGAGACCAGCTCGATAATGGTGCTCTTGCCCGCTCCCGACCGCCCCACCAGGGCCAGCTTCTGACCGTCTTCAATCCTCAGACTGCAGTTTTTAAGAACATCGGTTTTGCCGTCATAGGTAAACCTCACTTTTTTCAGCTCAATATCGTGGCGGTCCGGGAAAGCCCCGCCCCCTTCATAGGGAGGAATAGCCAGGATTTCCGCCGCCTTGTCGATCCCTTTCAGCACCTGGGCTAAACTGCTACCCAGCTCTTGCAGGGGACGGAGCTCCGTGAGATAAAGAGAGCCGACAAAGGCAAAGAGGAGAAAAGCACCGGCGCCCAGGGAACCCTGCAGGAAAAGCAGCCCGCCCAGGGGCACCAGCAGCAGCATGCCGCATTCGATGAGAATGACGAACGAAGCATAAAGGGGTCCCATTTTCCGGGACATCTCGTTCCAGACCTGGTTTTCCTCCCGGATGGCTGCAGAAAATTTCTGAAAGGAGCTGCTGCCCATGTTGTAGGCCTTGATCAGCTTCATTCCCCTCACATACTCGATGATCACGGAATTCAGTTCGGAGATCGCCCGACCGGCCCGCTCCATCATACCCCCTGCTCGGCGGAACATCACTGTCATCACCGTCACAGCCAGGACCAAGGGAACCAGGGAGATCAGGGCCAGGGGCACATTGACGGTAAGCAGGTAGAGGAAAATCGCCACAGGCCCCACCAGATAATAAATTAAATCCGGCAGGTTGTGAGCGAGAAAAAGCTCCAGCTTTTCGATATCTTCGTTAAGGACCGTCTTAATATCCCCGCTGCTCCGCTCGTTTAGCGCTCCCAGGGGAATTTTCGCCAGGTGCTCCGCCACCCGGCAGCGGACCCGGAAGAGGGCCCCGTAAGCCCCTTTGTGGGAGAGCACCCCCGCCAGCCCGAAAAAGACAAAGCGCAGGCTGACCGCTCCCACCACCAGCCCGATACACTGCCCCAGAACCTGCCGGCTGTAGCTGCCGGCTATCACCGCCTCCAGCAGGCGATAGAGGGCAAAATAAGGCACTGCCGTACATAAGCCGCTGAGAAAGGCCAGGGCCGCCGACAAATACAGGTAGTACCGGTCCCCTTCCGCCCACTCCAGCAGCGTGACAAGGGGATGGGATTTTTGCTGTTCCTTCAAGTGTTTCACCTTCTTATGCGTTTATTCACTTATTTGCTTATTCACTTATACCCTTGATTCCCGTGAAAAATTATACCTATATAAGTTGAATTAATCCTTCATTATAACTTGCAGCATAGCCTTTGAATAACGGCTTCTGGTTTCGTGCTTATGAACTTAAGAAACGCTTTGACATTTTTTCTGATTTCAGGAACCGTTTTGTAAAAAACATTGTAAACGACTCGTTCCTTTAGCCACTTCCATAGCCCTTCAATTAAGTTGAGATCGGGACTGTAGGGCGGCAAATACATCAACTGCAAACGTGCTTTATTAGCTTCTAATAAGGGGTGAAGAAGCTTTGCATGGTGAATTCGTGCGTTATCCAGAATGATCACCGTTTTACCCTTCGTATTCCTTGACAATACGTTGTTCAGAAACTTGAGAAACACTTCTGCGTCATAGCGTTCATGCTCTTCGCAGTAGACTTCGCCGGTTTCATAGTTCAGATAACCGACCAGTTTGACACCACGATGGTTGCCGTAGGTCTTGATGATTCGTTGCTTGCCACGCTCAAACCAAGTTTGATGAATTGCCTGGTAGTCACGAATCATGGATTCATCAACAAAGAGAATGCGTTGGATTTCATCCTCCAGCAGTTTTTTTAACCATTTCAAACTCCTGCAGAAATTGCGCTTGCTTTTCCTTATCCGCTTTAGCCAGTACGTAAGTCGGTCGGGTATAGGAAAGCCCTAGGCGGCCTAACATCCCTGTAATTCCACGGATAGAATAATGATAACCATATTCCCGTTGAATGTACTGGGCAATGAGGCCTGCTGTCCAGTTAAATTCTGCCGTGAAACCGACTTCAACAGGCACTTTATTGAGAATGACTTCTTTTAAGGAAACCAGCTGATCGGCCGTTAGTCTTGATGGCCTTCCTGGTATGGGCTTATCTTGGAGCCCTTGAAGCCCTTCCGATTTATAGGTCTTGTGGAGATTCGATACCGTTTCCTTTGTGATTCCTACGATTTCAGCGGCTTCTCTGCAAGTCCTGCCTGAAAGGAATAGGTATAAAGCTTGATAACGTTTAAAAACTCTTACTTTCTTTTCTGCATCCATAGCCAATTTGACTGCATTTAATTCTTCCTGTGATACTCTCACCATCTGTCTCATCCTTTATAAAAAGTGTCAACAGATTATCGACTAATTTATTAAAAATCTTTAATTCAACTTATATACATTAATAAACCCTGATTTTACAGGCATTTTGGTGTTTTTGTAGGTAAAAATCATTCCTACAAATTGAATTACGAATCATTATTTTTATGACTATTCAGGTACTCAGTTAATCAACCACAGATTACACAGATTAACACAGAATAAGAAACGGAATCCCTTTTTCAGCCAACTCAATTGCTAATGCCGCCTGATAAACCGCTTCGAGAAACCCTGGGCCAAGTGTCCGGTGTACCTCCATTGCTGCACCAATAATGGCCTAGGTCTGTGAATCCCGTTCCACATTCTCCATCCCCTTTATCCTTCGTCTGTGTGTTTCTATCTAATCGTTCGTTATCTGTGTAATCTGTGTAATCTGTGGTTCCCCATTCAGAATTCCCCAAAGCATATTTACAGTGTTTCTCCTTGTAGGTATAAAAAAATGCGGGATTTTAGGGTATAAGTTAGGCCACTTACTCACCTATCCTATTATTCGCTTATTCCCAAAAGTCTTCTGAGTTCCGCCGTATTTTCAGGCCTCACCGCCAGGTCGTCCGGCATTTTCCCTTCGTCCAGACGGAGGACTCGTGTGCAAGTGCGGCAAATGAATTCGTAGTCATGGGTCACCACAAAGATGACCTTGCCCAGCCGGGCCAGCCTTTCCATCAGCCCGCCTACCTGTACCATGCTGTCGTAATCCAGACCGCTGGTGGGTTCGTCAAAGACCAGCACCTCTTTGCCGCAGACCATGCTCACGGCAACTGCCAGGCGCTGCTTCTGCCCGCCGGATAAAGTATTGGGATGCCTCTCTTTAACCGCCTCCAGGCCCAGCTCAGCCAAGGTTTGCTCTGCCAGCCCCAAGTCCGGGTGCCTGAGCCCAAAAACACATTCCTTCTCCGCGCTCTCGGCAAAAAGCTGGTAATTGACATCCTGCATGACCAGAAAGGAGTTTTTCCGCCTGGCCTTGGGTTCCATGGCCCTGCCCTGCCAGAGGAACCTGCCGCCCCGGCTGGGGTGCAGGCCGCAGAGGGCCCGGGCCAAAGTAGTTTTGCCCGCTCCGTTGGGCCCCGCCAGGCCGGTGATCTCCCCCCGGGCGACTTGTAAGCTGATTTTTTCCAGAACCGGCCGCTTTTTGTAGTCCAAGCTCACCTCCTCCAGCTCCAGCACGGGAGGCGCGGGGGCCGGCGGCTGCCGCCCGGGCCAGACCCCATTCAGGCAGGCGGCCCGCAGGCCCATTGCCCCCCGGGTTTCCTCCGGCAGAGCAGCCAGCTCCGCCGGTGTGTAAATCCCCCTCACCTGCCCCCGGTCCAGATAGACAATCCGGTCGGCCAGGTCCATGAGGTAGTAGAGCCGGTGCTCGGCAATAACCACTGTCCTGCCCTGAGCCTTGACCAGCCTCAGGTATTCTTTCAGTTCGGCCATGGAGTTCATATCCAAATTGGAGGAGGGTTCATCCAGGAGGTAAACCCCAGGGTTCATAGCATAAACTGAGGCAAAGGCAATTTTCTGTTTTTCCCCTCCGGAAAGCTCAAAAATATTCCTGCCCAAAAGCTTCTCCAGGCGGAGTTGGGAAGCTGTATCCCCGACCCGGCGGCGCAGTTCAGCCGGGGGCAAAGCCCTGTTTTCCAGAGCAAAGGCTATCTCGCTGTCCGTGTCCACATTAAAAAATTGGCTGCGGGGATTCTGAAACACCGAACCCACCTGCCGGGCAATCCGGTACATGGCCGTGTGAGGGATATCCATCCCCTGCACCCTCACCCGGCCCCTCAATTCCCCGGGAAAAAAATGAGGAATCAGGCCGTTGATCAGGCGGGTGACCGTGGTTTTTCCGCAGCCGCTGGGGCCGCAGAGGAGGACGCATTCCCCCTCCTCAATAGTGAGGTTCAGACCCCGGAGGCTTCCGCCGGCCTGCCCCCCATAGCTGAAGGAGACATTTTCTAATTCAATCATTGCCATTCTCCTCACCAATATCTTCCCGCCAGAAAATAGGCGGCCAGGCAAACTACCGCCAGTCCGTCCCTGAGTCCAAACCTGACGGGGGTAAGGCAGGTGCGGGGGGCAGGGTTTTCTATCCCCCGGGTCACTGCGGCCACGGATAATTCGTCCGCCGTCTTGGCGGCCGACATCATCAGGGGTACATATAAGCACTCCACCGTCATCCCCGGCCGGCTGACCAGCCCTTGCAAGGAAGGGGAAACATCCCGCAGGGCCATGGCATCCTTAATAAAGCGCCAGTCTTCCCGGACGGCGGGCAGATAGCGGAGCATCACCGCCATGGGGATAACCAGGGACTTGGGTACCCGGATTGTTTGCATGGCAAAGAGGAATTCGCTGACCCTGGTGGTCGAAATCACGATCCCCGCTAGGAAGCCGCAAGGATAGACTTTGTGCACCAAACCTAAAAAAGCGATCAAGGTCACTTGCAGGGGTGCCGCCGTGCCCCCCAGGGCGACAGTGGTAAGCAGATAAAAAACAGTGTAGACCATCAGCCCGCCCAGGGCATATCGCCCCTTGCCGGAAACCAGGCCAAAGAGGGCAATCAGCAGTACCAGCCCCAGTTCATAGGTCAGGCTGGGGGCCATAGACGAAGCAAGAACACAGAGGAGGAGCAGCAGTCCTTTGGCCCGGGGATCGAAGCAAAGCCCCCTCTTCCCCCTCATGCGGTGATGCCCGCTTTTTCAAACTGTTTGCGCAGCAGTCTGCTCCCCACCCAGCCGCTGAAGAGGGCCACAGCCAGAGTTCCCAAAATAATAACGGCCAGCATCCAGTCCCGGGCCGCCCCATTCATAGCCTCGATATAACCCGCCGACGTACCCCCCTCCAGCATATAGCTGCCCCAGGAGGCCGGGTCGGCGAAATAGGTGATGTAAGTGCCGGTGGGCCCCAGGCTCAGGCAGGCAAAAGCCAGGATGTTCAGCTTAAGGCTGCGGTATTTGCGGATGCCGGCGATGAGATCTGCCTCAATACCGCAGAGCACATAGCCCAGGTCCATGGCCCAGTGCATTCCCGTGATAAACCAAACGCTGCCGATGAGAATCCCGGCAATAGATATCGGCCCGCGCTTGGGAACCTTAGCCGCCAAAAGCATAAAAACCGGGCCGCCTAGAAGAGCGGACCCCAAGGGCATATAAAAGGTAGTGAGGGGGTTGGGGGCGAAGGGCAGCCCGCCTAGCAGCATGGTGATCCACAGCAGGGCGGAGAAAATCCCGGTGGTGACCAAATCCTTGACCGTAAGCCCCGGGGAGTTGACATAAGGTTGACTGTTCATCAAAATTCCTCCTCATCAAGATCATCACATCCCCCGGCCCATTGACGGCCGACAGGGTATGTGTTAAAACTTTAGTTAGATCGATCTAACAGTTTTAACCTACTATACCCTCGGATAAATGACAATAGTTCTCAATGAGCTTCGTCTCTTTGCGATAGAACTGCGTCCCATCGTGGCAAAAAGTACCGGGCAGCGAACTCTGTCCCTCACGGCGGAAGGTGATTTAATGACTGATGTCATAGAGGAAGTCTATGGGCCCATGCTCTCGGAAAACGGTTTTGTCCCCCAGCCGGAGGACGGCCGCTTCGGTTCCATGGGGCTGTGCTGGAAAATGACAGGCGGCCGGGGGGCCGGCTATTACTGGACCTACGGGCAAAAGGATTTATTCAATCTCAAGATCCACGACTTTTACTTCCATGAAGATACCTTTTTTGAGTTCCGGCTGCCCGAGTGCCTGAGCATAACCTATTATGAGTCCGTTTCCGGGGAGGAGCTCAGTCCTTACCGGCGGCTCAATGCCGGCTGCACCAAGACCTTTACCGGCGGCCCCGACCCTTGCAAAATGCTCATTCACAGAAAAATCCCCATCCGCTCCACGGGCATCGAGATCATGCCCGCCTATTATCAGGATTACCTGGAGCAGCAGTATCCCGGGGAATATGTCAATCCCCGGGACGCTTTTCGCAGCCTGGACCAGACGGAGAGCTTTCCCGAGATGGTGCGCCTTTTAATGCAAGTGAAAAACTACCGGGGCGATGGCATCGCCGCCAAACTCTTTTACGAGAGCAAAGTGGCCGAAGCGGTCTCTCTGGTAGTGGAGCGCCACAAGAAGCATGATCGCAGGGAAAAGCAGCTCTCCGAGACTGACAAAAGGCAGATCGAAAACCTGACCGCCTATATCAACGATCATTACGCCTTCGACCTGCCCCAGGAGCGCCTGGCCAGGATTGCCTGCATGGGAGCTACCAAACTGAAAACATCCTTCCGCCAGTACCATGACTGCACCATTACCGAGTATATCCGCCAGCGCCGCCTGAGCCAGGCTGAATATCTGCTTTCCTCCACGGATCTGAGTATCGGCCAGGTAGCCCAAACTGTGGGCTATCAGAGTGCCAGCCGTTTTGCCCAGCTGTTTCGGAAGAGCACCGGCCTGGTACCCAACGACTATCGGAAAATCAGTCTTGCCGGACGCGGCTAGGATTGGTCGAAACCCTAGGATTGGGTCAAACCCCTAGGATTGAGCAAAACCGCTAGGATTGGTCAAAACCCTAAGGTCAGTCAAGAAAGCCGGCAAAGAATTCTATCCAGGCAAAAAAAACCAGCGCCGGCATAAGCCGGCGCATCGTATTTACAAGAGAGAAAGCAACCATCCAGCATTGATCAAAGCGGGAATCCTATCAGCTCTTACCCTGTTTGTCCGAGAATCTTACGCGCGTACGATTCTCGGACAAACAGGCCGGGCCTTTTATCCACGGGTTAAAAAGAAAAAACTTGGCTTACACCAAGTTTCGGAGAACATCACGGTCTGAATGTGGGAGGCTCATGCAAGTATGATTTTAATTTGCCATATTCATAGTATTTGTCATACATATCCAGCTCTTCATCCAGGAATGTCCTGAAGATTTCTCTTAAATATGAACCGTGGGCCCTCTGATAATTGGTAATATGCTTAAACATGGTGTTGCTCATTCCTTCATAGATCTTCCGGAACACGAAACGATCAGACATGGTGTTTAAGTCAATCACCGAATTAGGCTCTTCGGGGGGACGCTGGGGCATGGGAACGGAAAATTCCTTCGCCAGTTGTTCAAGGGTTTCCTTCTGTTCCTCCATGACTTTGATGCCTTTGCGGATGATCATCTTCAGATCCGTATCTTTAACAAACTCCAAAAGAGTTTTTGTCTCGATCAGAGAATCATAACGGAGCACCATAGCATGCCAGAGGGAATAACCCTCTCCCAGGGAAATCATCCTCCTCTTCGCCTCAGAGGTTTTTCCTAGATAGCCAATTTTCTCAGCCAACCGCATAATTTTCATAAATCCACCTCAAGACCTATTCTGCCTTGCTTTTAGTGAATATATGTAATGAAGTTAAGGATACCCTTGCCAATTTAGCGAAGCGGAAGGAAGTTCATAAAATTGCCTTAACATAACCGGAACGCCAATATGAATGCCAACCGTTTCAGCAATACATAATAAGCCTTAGATGGTTACCCCCACTTTATTCCTATAATGCATCTTAATACAATCTTAATGCTGCAGCCAAAGTTATAACGCTATGCTGATTTTGCTTATGTTATACTCTGTAAAAGAAATCCTCTAAAGAAAGGGGCGTATTGGCATGGCAATCAAGCAAACAGATGCCGGTTCCCTGCTTGAGCAGCTTTCCACCAGACCCGCGGCCAAAAAACGCGGCCGGCTGAGAATCTACTTTGGCTATGCGGCAGGGGTCGGCAAAACCTGCGCCATGCTGAATGACGCCCATGAGGCCAAAAAAAACGGCGTCGATGTGGTTGCCGGTTACATTGAGCCCCATGCCCGGCCTGAAACGACGGCTCTTTTAGAAGGGCTTGAAACCCTGCCGCCCCTGGAAATGCCCTATAAAGGTGTTGTCCTGAAGGAATTTGACCTGGACCTCGCCATCCGGAGAAGACCGGAGCTTATTCTGGTGGATGAACTGGCGCATACCAATGCCCAAGGCTGCCGTCACAAAAAAAGATATCAGGATGTTGAAGAGCTGCTGGGAGCAGGCATTGATGTTTATACCACCATCAACGTTCAGCATATCGAAAGCCTGAATGACGTTGTGGCCTCCATTACCGGCATTAGCGTGCGCGAACGCATCCCGGACAGCGTCTTCGACAGCGCCGGTCAAATCAAGCTTGTGGATATTGAGCCGGAGGATCTGATTGAACGCCTGCAGCAAGGGAAAGTCTATGGTGAAGAACAAGCGCAGCGTGCCCTTTCTAATTTTTTCACCAAGGAAAAACTGATTGCCCTGCGTGAAATCGCCCTGCGCCGCACCGCCGATAAGGTCAACCGGGTTGCGGTTCAAAACAGTGAACCGTCAAAGCACAACCGTCCTTTTACCCACGAGCATATTTTAGTCTGCCTCTCTTCGGCACCTTCCAATACCAAGGTCATCCGTACGGCGGCGAGAATGGCGGATGCTTTTCACGGTGCCTTTACGGCCTTGTTTGTGGAAACGCCGGAAACTCAGGAACTGGAAACTAAAAACAGGTTAGCCTTGAGAGAAAATCTTAGGCTGGCCGAACAGCTGGGCGCCCAAATCGCCACGGTCTACGGAGACGATATTCCCGGGCAGATCGCAGAATATGCCAAGGCCAGCCGTGTTTCCAAAATAGTGCTGGGGCGCTCCAGCCGCCTGAGACGATGGTTGATAAAATCCAATTTTGTCGACAGACTTACCGCTTTGGCTCCAGCCATTGATATTTATATCATTCCCGATCTGCAGCCTTCCGCCCATCTATATTTTAAGTTTAAAAGACCGGCCAATCCCACCTTGGGCGACACTGTTAAATCAATAGCCCTCTTATCAATCTGCACCTTAATAGGATTTCTGTTTACTTATTGGCATTTCAGCATAGCAACTATTATAACCGTCTACATTCTGGGCGTTCAACTGAACGCCGTAGTTACCCAAGGCCGGATATACAGTGCCGTATCATCCCTATTAAGCGTGTTTATATTCAACTATTTCTTTACAGAGCCCCGTTTTTCTTTCCTGGCAACGGATCCGGGCTACCCGGTGACCTTTGTCGTCATGCTGGCAGCTTCCTTAATCACCAGCACGCTAACCAAGCGGGTCAAGGAACAGGCCCGCCAATCAGCACAAAAGGCCTACCGCACGGAGGTACTCCTGGAAACAAGCCGCAAGCTGCAGCAGGCCAAAGATCAAGGGGATATCCTGAATGAAACAGCGCAACAACTGGCTAAACTCCTGGACAGGACCGTAATTTTCTATTCCGCCCAGCAGAATACCCTCTCAGAACCTTTGGTTTTACCCAAAAAAGATTCGCCGGCTGATCCCCAGGCTTATCTTGGCGCGGATGAACGGGCGGTAGCCGAGTGGGTCTATAAGAACAATAAACACGCGGGTCAGACGACAAACACCCTTTCCGCCGCTAAATGCCTTTACCTGGCGGTACGCGGGAGCAGCGCGGTTCTTGCTGTGGCGGGAATCGTCATGGCTGAGGAAGCTCCTTTGGAGACTTTTGAGAAGAGCCTGACCATTGCCATGCTGGGAGAGTGCGCCTTGGCGCTGGAAAAAGAGCGGCTGAACGAAACCCAGAAACAGATTTCCATACAGATCCAGCAAGAGCAGCTTCGCGCCAACCTGCTCCGGGGAATTTCCCATGATTTGCGCACCCCTCTCACCAGTATTTCCGGCAACGCGGGTGTTCTCATGGCCAATTCCCAAGTGCTGAATGAAACCCAGAAAAAAGCCCTTTATACCAATATCTATGACGATGCCATGTGGCTGATCAATCTGGTGGAAAACCTGCTTGCCATTACCCGCCTCGACAATGGCACCTTACATTTGAATATGCAGCCCGAGCTTCTGGAAGAAATCATCGCCGAGGCCTTGCTGCATATTAACCGGAACAGCGTGGAGCATAACATTGAAACCCGATTGGCTGACGAGCTGCTCATGGCCAAAATGGATTCCCGGCTGATTATTCAGGTTCTGATCAACATTGTAGACAATGCCATCAAATATACGCCGCTGGGATCTCATATCACTGTTTCAGCAAAAGGCGAAAACCAAAGGGTGCTGGTCGAAATTGCCGACGACGGCCCCGGAATATCAGAAGAAGTAAAGACCAAGCTCTTCGATATGTTCTATACTGCCAATAACCTGCGCGGGGATGGGCGGCGCGGCCTCGGCCTGGGTCTTTACCTGTGCAGAGCCATTATTGATGCCCATGGCGGTAAAATCTACGTCAAAGATAATCTCCCCCATGGTACGGTATTTTGCTTTACCTTGCAGGCAGAGGAGGTGACTGTTCATGAATAAACCCTTAATCCTGGTGGTCGAGGACGATAAGGCAATCCGCAAGCTGATCACCACAACCCTGGAAACCCAAGGCTACCAATATCATACGGCCGGGACGGGCGAAGGTTCGATTCTGGAGGCCGTTTCCAAACAGCCGGACATTATGATCCTGGATTTAGGACTTCCGGACATGGACGGCGTGGATATCATCAAAAAGGTCCGGGCCTGGTCCAACATGCCGATCATCGTGGTCAGCGCGCGCAGTGAGGACCGTGATAAAATTGATGCCCTGGACGCCGGCGCAGACGACTACCTGACCAAGCCCTTCAGCGTGGAGGAATTACTGGCGCGGCTCCGGGTCAGCCTGCGCAGGGTCCGTTACGACAGGGAAAAGCTGCAAAAAGACGCCTCGGTCTTTACCAATGGAAATTTGAAGATCGACTATGCGGCAGGCTGCACATGGCTGGATGGAGAAGAAATCCACCTGACTCCCATCGAATATAAGCTCCTCTGCCTGCTGGCTAAAAATGTCGGGAAAGTGCTGACCCACAATTTTATCCTGCATGAAATATGGGGGGGTTTCGCCAGCGACATTCCCGCCCTGCGTGTTTTTATGGCGACTCTGCGAAAAAAGATAGAAAAAACACCTTCCCAGCCCAAATACATTCAAACCCATATCGGCGTCGGCTATAGGATGCTGCGGGTGGGCGACGAGGGCAATTTCCCCGACCCTAAACCATAAACCGGATTAAATATGCTTTAATCACCAACTAACCCAGGTCCTATAAAAGGCCTGGGTTAGTTTTTTTTGATCTCCTGCCGGAGTATGGTTCTGATACTAATTGGCTTTTAAACTATTATTAATATTCTATTGGATAAATCATTATTGCTCAATAACTATGTCTTTATAATCCCATCATTCAAACTCAAATTAGTATGAAAGCTAATCTTAATATCCTCTTAATTCGCCGCCGGAAACCCTAAGCCTAAATTTATGACAGAAATGATAGACTAAATCAAAATCAGGGATAAGGAGGAATTTGGTATGGATTTCTTAATGATTGCTGCCCTGGCCGTCTGCTTTCTGTTCATCAAGCTCTTTGCCGATTGGTGCGGGCGTCAGGTTGAAAAATCATAGAGGAGGATGGTTTTATGCTCTTGCTTGGAATTTTAATTGTCGCTTTGGGAGGGTACCTGGTCTATGCCCTGGTCCATCCCGAAAAATTTTAGGGGAAAGGCAGAGAAAAAACATGCTGCAAATTCTTATAGTTTTGGCAGTCTTTATGGCCCTTATCCTCCCCATGGGGAAATACCTATATCATATTGCGGTTGGCGGGCGCACCTTTGCCGATCCGGTTTTCGACCGGCTGGACAACCTGATTTACCGTGTCTGCGCTATTGATCGAAAGGAAATGAATTGGAAGCAGTATGCCCTAGCCATGCTCACTACCAACGCCGTCATGGTCTTCCTTGGCTACCTGATCCTGAGGATTCAGTCTCTTCCCCTTTTCAACCCCAACGCTATCGGAGGTATGGAACCCAGCTTGTCATTTAACACGATCATTAGTTTTATGACCAATACAAACCTTCAGCACTACTCCGGAGAGTCCGGCCTTTCCTATCTGAGCCAGATGACGGTGATTATCTTTATGATGTTCACCTCTGCTGCCAGCGGATTCTCCGTTGCCATAGCCGCTGTCCGCGGCTTTGCCGGCAAAGGGAAAACCATGGGCAACTTCTATGGGGATCTTATCCGCATTACGACCCGTGTTCTCCTGCCCCTCTCCCTATTGGTCGGACTGGTGCTTGTGTCACAGGGTGTCGTCCAGAACCTGTCCCCCAACCTAACCCTTCAGACCCTTGAGGGCAACTATCAGGATATCGCCATGGGTCCGATTGCCGCCCTGGAATCCATCAAGCACATAGGAACCAATGGCGGCGGCTTCCTTGGGGCCAATTCAAGCACGCCCTTTGAAAATCCGAATGTACTGACCAATATAATCGAAATGCTCTCCATGATGATTCTGCCCGGAGCTTGTGTGGTGATGTTCGGCCTCATGGTCCGCAGCCGTAAACAGGAAACTGAAAAAGGCCGGCAAAAAAGGGTTCTGTTCGGCAGTGAAGCCAAACCCATTTTTGCCGTGATGCTCATCTTTCTTGTTGTGGGCATTGCTGTCTGCTTTGGAGCGGAGGGAGCCGGAAACCCCACGTTGGAGCAGGCCGGATTAAGCCGGAGTATGGGCAACCTGGAAGGCAAGGAAATGCGCTTCGGCATTGCTCAATCCTCCTTATTTACCACCGTAACCACCGCTTTTACTACCGGCAGCATTAACAATATGCATGATACCCTGACACCCCTGGGCGGCACGGTCCCGCTGATGAATATGATGCTCAACCTGGTATTCGGCGGCAAGGGCGTCGGGCTGCTGAACATGATTCTCTATGTGATTCTGACCGTGTTTATCTGCGGGCTGATGGTAGGCCGCACGCCGGAGTATCTGGCCAAAAAAATTGAAGGCCGGGAAATGAAGCTGACGGCCCTGGGCATCATCATCCATCCCCTGCTGATTTTGGCTTTTTCAGCCTTAGCTGTTGCTGTACCGGCCGGCTTGGCGGGAATCACCAACCCCGGCTATCATGGCTTGACCCAGGTAGTGTACGAATACGCCTCTTCAGCTGCCAACAACGGCTCGGGGTTTGAGGGGTTGGCGGATAACACCTATTTCTGGAATATCACTACAGGGCTGGTCATGTTCCTCGGACGCTACCTGTCCATTATCATCTCCCTGGCCATTGCCGGCTCGCTGATGTCGAAACAACCGGTCAGCGAATCCATCGGCACCTTAAGAACGGATACAAGGACCTTTACCCTGGCGCTGCTCATGGTGGTTTTAATCATTGCCACGCTGACGTTCTTCCCGGCCCTGGTCCTGGGCCCCATTGCCGAGCATCTGACCTTGTGGCCTTAAGGAGGGTACTTTCATGAGTAAAGCAAAGAAGACAAAATTTATAACCGAGGATATCTTCAAATCCTCCCTTCTCGGAGCATTTAAAAAATTGAATCCCCGCTACATGATGAAAAACCCTGTCATGTTCGTGGTAGAAATAGGGTTTGTCGTGACCCTCCTCCTCTGCTTCTTCCCGAACCTGTTTGGGGATCAGGGCAACAACCTGCGCTTGTACAACGGGATTGTAGCGGCCATTCTTCTGATTACCCTGCTCTTTGCCAACTTCGCCGAAGGGGTAGCCGAAGGCCGGGGCAAAGCCCAGGCCAAAAGCCTGAAAAAGACCCAAAAGGATATGCAGGCCCGTATCCTGAGCGGCAGCGGCCAGGAAACCGTCATCAGTGCCAGTGACTTAAAAAAAGAGGATGTGGTGCTGGTTAAGGCCGGGGAACTGATCCCCAACGACGGCGAGGTCATGGAGGGAATTGCCTCGGTGGATGAATCCGCCATTACCGGTGAATCTGCACCCGTATTAAAAGAAAGGGGCGGCGATTTCGCCTCGGTTACCGGCGGAACAACGGTGACCAGCGACTGGCTGAAAATCCGCATTACCTCCAATCCCGGGGAATCCTTCCTGGATAAAATGATTTCTCTGGTGGAAGGCGCTTCCCGTAAAAAAACCCCCAACGAGATCGCCCTGAATACACTCCTGGTCAGCCTGACCATTATCTTCCTGATTGTGATTGTCAGCCTTTACCCTATGGCGGTGTACAGCGGTGTTCGTTTGCCAATTTCCACGCTGATTGCCCTGACCGTTTGCCTGATTCCCACAACCATCGGCGGTCTGCTGTCGGCCATCGGCATCGCCGGTATGGACCGGGTTACACGTTTTAACGTCATTGCTCTGTCCGGCAAGGCCGTGGAAGTCTGCGGCGACGTGGATACCATGATTCTGGACAAAACCGGCACCATCACCTACGGAAACCGCAGGGCTGCGAAATTTATCCCTGTAGGTAACTCAAATGAACAGGAGCTTATATATTATTCCCTTATCAGTTCACTGCAAGACGATACCCCGGAAGGAAAATCCATCATTGAACTGGGGGAACGTTTGAGCGGCAACCATCAGGAAGCCATCCCCGGCATGGAGTTCATGGAGTTTAGCGTCCAGACACGCATGAGCGGCGTCAGTCTTCCCGACGGCACCAGGATACGCAAAGGCGCTTCCGATGCGATTCAAACCTATGTACAGGATCTGGGCGGCTCCATCCCGAAAGATTTGGAAACCGAGGTCAATGAAGTTGCCAGGTTAGGCGGTACTCCCCTGGTCGTCTGTGCCGGCAGCCGGATTTTAGGAGTTATTTATTTGAAAGACACCATCAAGGAGGGGTTGGTGGAGCGCTTCGCCAGGCTCAGGGCCATAGGCATCAAAACCATCATGTGTACCGGGGATAACCCGCTGACTGCGGCCACCATCGCCCAGGAAGCCGGCGTGGACAGCTTCATTGCGGAATGCAAGCCGGAAGATAAGATCAAGGCCATCAAGGCCGAGCAGGCCGAGGGCAAGGTCGTGGCCATGACAGGGGACGGCACCAACGACGCCCCAGCCCTGGCCCAAGCCAATGTGGGCATTGCCATGAACAGCGGCACCACTGCCGCCAAGGAAGCGGCCAACATGGTGGACCTGGATTCCGACCCCACCAAGATTCTGGATGTGGTGGAAATCGGGAAACAGCTTTTGATCACCCGGGGTTCCCTGACGACCTTCAGTATTGCCAATGATATCGCCAAATATTTTGCGATTATCCCGGCCATGTTTATGGCGGTCATCCCCCAAATGGGGATGCTGAACATTATGGCCTTATCTACTCCCTCCAGCGCGATTCTGTCCGCTTTGATCTTCAACGCCATCATTATACCCCTCCTGATCCCCCTGGCCATGAAAGGTGTCAAGTATAGGCCGATGCGGGCGGAGAAGATGCTGTCCCGCAACATGCTGATTTACGGACTGGGCGGCGTAGTCGTGCCCTTCCTGGGCATCAAGCTGATCGATCTTGCCATTACCCCGCTATTGGCGGCTTTGGCCCTATAATAGGGCTAAACTTATGATCCCGCTGCCGGCGCTTTAGGTTAAGAATAGGAGGTTTTGATGATGAGTTCATTTTTGAAAGGAATAAAGAGGCCCTTCTTGGTGACAATAGCACTGCTTCTGATCTGCGGACTGGCTTATCCCCTGCTGCTTACGGGAATCAGCCAGCTCATCTTTCCCAAGCAGGCGAATGGCAGCCTGGTCAAGATAGATGGCCAGACCATCGGTTCTGAGCTTGTAGGGCAGGATTTCTCAGATGCCCGCTTTATGAAAAGCCGTCCTTCCGCTGTCAATTACAACACCTACACCCGGGAGGATCAAGAGAGAGGCAATTATACAAGAGTCGCTTCCGGTTCAAAGAACTACGCACCGACCAATCCGGAGCTTGTTAAACGGGTGGAAACCGATATCGCGGAGTTCCTGAAGGCCAATCCCTCCGTAAAGAAAGAAGCTATTCCTACAGACTTATTGACGGCATCCGGCTCCGGTCTTGACCCTCACATCAGCCCCGCATCGGCCGCAGTACAGATACCGGCTCTGGTTAAATCCACGGGTTTGGCGAAGGAAACACTGGAAGCCATCGTCAGAGAGAATACCCAAGGTAAGCTTCTCAGTATTTTCGGAGAAGAAACTGTCAACGTATTGATGGTGAATCTGGACATTGCCAAGGAACTGGGACTGCTTAAACAAGCAACTAATTAAAACATGGTGTTGTTATAATACCTTCATAATAGATAGGGGGAAAATAATTGACCCTACCCGTCAATTATTTTCCCCTATCCAATACTTACAAAAAGGTAAGTATTGCACAAAAAAGTGCCTGCTTGCCGAATGCCTGTTTTCAACCTATTATACTGGATAACTAAAAGGTAATAAAGATTTATGTCAAAGTTGGTCGAATACAGTATATTTGTCGTATTATTTGAAATAACTATCTTTTAGGTTTAAACATTTTTAGCAAAGGAATGAACGTGATGCAACGTATTGAACAGGATTTATACCAATTTAGTACATATATTCCGCCGATTGATCTCTCATTTCACCAGTATTTACTTACGGCAGATGAACCGATTTTATTTAAATAAGCCCCAGCTTGGCAGCGACAGGTCACGGTCCTTGCCTTAGGTTAAAGTAGGTGGTTATAACCCTGTTTTATTTTGCATTTAGCCGCAATTACATCAAAAAATTAAGGAGTGTTAGAACAAATGATCGACGAAAAGCTTATGGAAGTACTCACTACCCCTCCCGATGCTGCCCTTGCAATTGTTACACAGGGCTTAAATGAACCCCATGTAGTAAATTCATGGAACAGCTATGTACATGTGACTGGCGAAGGAAAACTACTTATCCCCGCAGGCGGGATGATCGAAACGGAAAAGAACATTGAAAGAAACAACAACGTTAAATTAACAATAACGAATAGAGAAGTTGAGGGTAAAACCTATAAAGGGACAGGCTTCTTGATTAAAGGCACTGCAGGTTTTATAAAAGAAGGTTCGGATTTCGATACAATTAGAGCGAAATTCCCATGGGCAAGAGCAGCACTAACAATAACAATTGAATCAACGGAGCAAACTCTCTAGTATTGTCCGAAAAACGGCCTCTCCGCCGAAGATGACCGTTTCAGCCGGTTTTCTGGATTCGATGTAATCCGCAGTCTGCTCAGGGAGCCTACTGTCTGTCAGAATGATCGGAGCCTTGGTTTTCGCCACATAAACGCTGCCGGCCAAGGCGTCCGGAAAATCCTTTCCGGTGGCTACACACAGGGTCTGGCTTCCCAAATTGAAGTATTCCGCGATAGCCAGTGAGGTAAGGCATCAAAACATGAACTCACAGAATGGGAACTGTGAGTTCTTTTATTTGTGCATAAATTTTCGGATATCCTTTTGTGTGTCTTATTGAATTAATGCCCCCTGTAGCTTAACAATTTATGCTTTTTGTTATGATATCAACAGGATAACATTAAGTTCTTTATATTATATAGGTAGATTTAGTTGCCACGAAACTCCAAAACGGTCATTTAACCATCCGAACTTTTTACTGAAACCATAATCCCCTAAAGGCATAAGCGCTTGTCCGCCTTCGTTGAGTTTCTGATAAAGATTGTCCAATTCTTCTTCAGTATCACAAGTAACATAGATGGAGAACGATGGTGTAAAGGAAAACTGATGCTTCACATTACTGTCAATGCACATAAATTCTTGTCCTTTTAAGGTGAAAGCAGCCTGCATTACAGTTCCTTCATCCCCACTGTCATTGGCACCATACCGAACAATTCCTGTAATTTGAGAATCACTAATAAGAGATATGTAAAAATTCATGGCTTCTTCTGCTTTGCCATCTTGAAACATTAAAAATGGTGTGACCTTTTCCATTATAAATCGACTCCTTTTAGCATCTATTTTTTAACTTATAATTCAACTTGTATTATAATATACATTCTTTTAGTAACCTAACCGTCAGTTCAATAACAATTATATCAAATAAATACATCTTCATTTATTATTTGATATAATATGAATGTTGTTAGGTTCAGAATTACCCAAAAGAATTCAGTATAAAAAGGGGCTTACTTCACATGATTCATTCTTTTTTAATGATTGGACAGTCAAATATGGCTGGCCGGGGTTTTTTAAATGATGTTCCACCTATTTATAATGAACGCATAAAGATGCTCCGAAATGGACTTTTTCAATTTATGGAGGAACCCATAAATTATGACCGTTCAATTGCCGGGGTTGGTCTTGCGGCATCTTTTGCCGCCGCATGGTGTAAGAAAAACAAGCAGAATGAAATAGGTCTTATTCCCTGCGCCGAGGGAGGCAGCAGTCTTGATGATTGGTCAGTGGACGATGCACTCTTTGCCAATGCAATAGCACAGACAAAACTTGCTCAACGCATTAGCACATTGGACGGAATTATTTGGCACCAAGGAGAAGCTGAGTCTCATTCAGGAAAGTACCGTGACTATCAGGATAAGTTTTTTATAATTATTGAAAGACTGCGCCAAGTACTTAATGTTCCGGAAATTCCTCTGATCATTGGCGGTCTTGGTGATTATCTTGGCGACGGCATAATGGGAGGGTATTTTAATGAATACACTCAAGTCAACGAAGAGCTTAAAAGGTTTGCCCACAGTCATAACAACTGTTATTATGTCACAGCCGAGGGACTGACTTGTAATCCGGACGGTATTCATTTAAACGCTGTATCCCAAAGGATTTTTGGTCTGCGCTACTATGAAGCCTATGACCAAAAATGTCATATCCTCGCGCCTGTTAAAAATGAAAACAAGGCTATTGAGATAGATAGCGACAGACCACATACCAAGACCGAAAAAGCACAGATGATAAACGTACTCTTTTTTGGCGGAAAGATTTCTTTTAAAGAATATCAGCAGAAGATGTCACAAATCGGCGACTAACAAGGCTTCAAGATTTATCATCCCCATACCCTTGGCTTTTCTGCTGGTTTAACTATTGTTCATTAATTGATCCAAACCAGCTTCTGATGTCAGCTTTTCAAGATTATCAAATATCCTTTCTTCGTCCCAGTTCCACCACTTAAGCTTTAGTAAGAACTCAACCTTTTCATCACTGAATCGTTTCTTAATAAATTGGGCTGGGTTACCGCCATAGATGGTATAAGGCTCAATATTTTTTGTCACAGTTGAGTCAGCGGCAATAATCGCACCATCACCAACTTTGACACCCGGCATGATCGTAACATTTTGGCCTATCCAAACATCATTGCCAATCACTGTATCCCCCTTGAAAGGCAGCTCCTCTCTTGTAGGAGTGACCTTTTCCCACCCATTTCCAAAGATATTAAAGGGATAGGTTGTAATTCCATCCATTCTGTGGTTTGCTCCATTCATGATAAACTTAACACCCTCGGCAATTGCACAGAACTTGCCTATTATCAGCTTATCCCCCAGGAATTCGTAGTGGTGCTCGATATTATCATAAAATTTCTCCGGAGATTTTTTATTATCGCTATAATAAGTATAGTCTCCAATCTCGACATTGGGCCTTTTAGGCAGATTACTTATATAGCAAACCGTCTTGATCGTTTCATTGGGATAAAGTTTTTTCTTATCTGGTCCCGCCATAGAATGCTTCCTCCTTTTTCAAAATCTTATAAACCCCTAAATCAGTTTACCCATGATAGCAAAATCTTTGACCTCTTGTAAAATCACTTTTTTGTCAATATTTTGTTATCCAAATTCCCGATCTCAAAGTTTAGACGGTCCGGTCAGCTTCACAGCTAAAACAGCACATAAATATACGCAAAGACGAACCGGCGAAAGAGTGACGCTTTTCGGCGGACCTGATCCGCCAGCGCCCCGGCATAGTCCAAGAGCTGATCCAGCTCCTGCTCTGTAAGCATCTGCCGGCTAAACCGTGCTTTCAGTACTAACTCATATAAATTTTCCGGGATCTCAGCGCTAAAGCTCAGATCGGATTTTGGGTGCGGGAGGAGCTGCAACATATAATCATAAACAGCAAGCGCCCCTTGGTTATGATCTTCTTGCCTAAACCTCTTGCGCCGTGAAGCAACACGCAGCTTTCTGTTGATCAACAAGGCCGGCAAGGGCAAAGCAATCACCGCTAAAAAGAAGATTACCCTCAACTGGGTGCTGATAACCATACTTTGAGGTCCTCCCGGCCCTCTTTCCCCTCCCTCAATCTCATTGGGAATCTGCAGTTCGGAAGATTCACCGGAAACTTCTTCCTCCGGGGCTTCACCGGAAAACTCCTCCTGAGGCACATTGGCTGCTTCCTGAGCCGGGGCGACCGCCCCGGTTTGATGATCAACTACCCCGTTATAAACGCCCGGCGTGGCCTCCACCGGAACCCAGCCCACACCGCTGAGATAGATTTCCGCCCAGGCGTGGGCACGGGAATCCGGAATATCCACCCAGCCATCGGGACCTGCCAAATCATGCGAAGATAGGGTGTACCCCTCCGCATAACGGGCCGGAACCCCCGCGGAACGGAGCAGCGCCACTGTAGCGGAGGCAAAATGCATGCAGTACCCCCGATGATTTTCCAACAGGAAATACTCGACAAAATCGCGCCCTCCCGGCAGCAGGCCCGGCGAAAGGGTATAGGTATTTTCACTGTGTACCTGATCGATAATGGCCCTGGCCAGGGAGCGGGGCCAGGGAAAATGTTCTGTGTCTAAACCATGCTCCCTGCGATATTGGTCCAGCTTGCCCCTCAGTTCTTCGGGAAGCTGAGTATAGTGTGCATAAACAAAGGAAGTGTAGGCCTGGGCGGCTTGGGCAAAAGCAGCTTGCTCCGGGGAAAGGAGCCCCGCCAGCCGCTCCGGCATCCTCCACTCATCCAGTTGCCGGCTGCTGCTGTCAAAATCCCTTTGGAAATTCCTGTCTAAACCCAGGTCGCCTAAGCCTCCTCCCCCTATCCAGGCATACCGCAAGAAATTCCCGACTACGCGGGTATAAAAACTTGTATTTTGATAATCCGCCGGGAGGCTGATTGCTTGCATACTGTATTGCGGCGTGCCGAACAGGTAATTACCGGATCTTAAATAGCCGTCATTGACAAAATCAAGGCCCGGCAAGGTATCCGGCCCGGAAATCAAACCATATGGAGTATAAATGCTGCGGGGATTGCCCCCCACATTCCGGACCACCAAATCATATACGTACAAGTCCCGATCCAGATTGGAACGGAGAAAATTGGTAAACAGGGAGGGGAAATTCTGTACTTTTTGTTCATTTAACAGCGCATTCAGTTCCCGGTAATCTTCCTCCCCCAGGGCTTCCCAGCTTTGGCCGGTATAGACACTGCCTGCGAAGCCCTTTAAATAGTCCGTATCCTTTTGGGAAGATTGTACCTGCAACACCGTTCGCCCTGTATAAGCGATGTCCCCGGCAAATTGCAAATTGACCCGATTGACATTTCCGGCAACCCCTCCGCTGCGGAACAGAGTTGTCATATTCGGCCTGCTGAGCAAGCCGCTGCGCAGATCCTCCACAACCTCGGAGCGCTGAAAGCTCTGCATCGGAAACAAGACGCCGACCAGCATCAAACAGTCAGCTAAAATAGGCAGCAAGATGAGGGATGCCGGATGTACCGCCGAATTCCTACCCTCATAAAACAGATTGCCCCTTTTGACAAAGCCCTTTTTACTGCGCAGAGAGGATGCGTTGAGCAGCAAAAATGCCCAAAATGTCAAAAGCGCTGTCACTGCGGCATAATGAGGAATGATGGCGAATACCAGGGAGACCGCTAAAAAGGGAGTTGTGAGCAGGAAACAGAAAAAACTGTTCTTCCTGTGAATCAGCAGCCAGGCCATAAGAAACGTTGTAAGCAACAGGACGAACACCGCAAACACCGTACAGGAAATAGTGATTTCCCTTAGGCCGGCCGGCTCGGCAGGCCAGGTGATAAAGTTATAGTTAGCCTTTTGGGCATAGGCAGCTATAACATAATTAACGGTGCGGATAAGCCCTTGACATAAAGGGTTCCGCCAGGCACCCGGCAAACCGTCTTTCAGAAAAAACAGGCTGCCCAGGCAGGCAATAAACAGAATTGGCAGCCAAATACCCCGCCTGCCTCCCCGCTTCTTTAAAAACAGGACTGTAAAGCCGGCGGAAAACAGGACTGTGCAGGGAATAACCACCCACCAGAAGACAGGTATGGGAAATGCCGTATAAAAACAGCCGTATGCAGCGGAAATCCCCAGCAGCAGCACGAAAAAATAAAAAAGGAAGCGCTTCGTCAAGGAGACTTCCGCCGCAATCAGGCGGGGATTGCCCAGGTTCAGGCTGCTATTCGGTTTTTGCTGTTGTTTTTCTTGTTTACCGGCAAGTTTCATAGCAAACATTCTCCTTTGAGTGAAAAGCATTATAAGGTAAGACTGCTCAGGCTTTCTCCCATATGCTCCGGATCGATAACCGTCAAGTTTACCCCCGGGACCGCAGCCAGGGACGGAGCCATTTTCTCCAGCTTATCGGGTTCCTCTACCAGCAGAATGCGGACCCGGCTTCCCGACATCCGCTCCCCAAGCAAAGCCATGGAGTCCTGGGTAATCCCTGAGCAGAGGTAGATAACCTGGGAATACCGGGCATAGCCGCAACCACTTCCGCAATTCGTCAAGGACAACGGCTGCCGCTGGAGCCTGTCTGGGGAGAGCAGGGCACTCAATGCCGTGTTAAGGTCATCCTGACCGGCGATCCTGGTACGGGCGAAGCCGCCCTGCAGACCGTCATACCCCTCTATTTCATGGAGGATCTGATGTTCCAGAAGAAAACAGGACAAGGAATAGAGGCTATCCAGCAGACCATCCAGTTGCTTAGGGCGGCCATTCAGATCAAGCAGCAGGAGTACGGCTTCAGACATTGGCAGGCCGAAATCCTTGACCATCAAGTGATCATGCCTGCCGGAAAGCTTCCAGTGGATTCTGGTCAAGGGATCCCCGTTTCTGTACTCACGGATAGCAAAGATTTCCCCGGGGTCGTCCCCCGCTTTACTTGGGGAAAACTCATCACTTTCTGTATCCTGCTGGATTTTTGAGCCCCCGGCCAGGCTGGTAAGGGGATAAACCGAGGGCAGGACAAACACAACCAGGCTTTCTCCCAGAGCTGTTTTTTTACGGAAGGAAACTAATCCGAGATAGTCATAGATCCGCAGCTCACTAATCCGGCAGTCCAGTTTACCGCAATACCGGGAAGAAAGAACCTGCTCCACGGTTTGCCCTGAAGGCCCTGCCGTGATAAAAAGGATTTCTGTTTGTTCCTCCTGCAGCAGTTCATTGCGTATGGCCAATTTCACCCTGACCCGGCAAGCCAGAAATGTGTTATTTTTCACTTTCAAGCTTAAGACCAGAGCCTCCCTTTTCTGTATGGCAACGCTTTTCTGCAGGGAGGCGCTTTTTATTTCCAGTTCCGCCCTTAGGCCGCGAACGGACAAAACCGTCATCAACAGGGAAACAGCCGGAAGAGCCAGAAAAAAAGCCAAAACGAAGAAGGAAAGATAATCCACCAGAAAGATATGAAACACTGTTGCCGCCAGCAGCAGCAGGCCATATTCCACTCGTTTTTTCACCATCTTCCGGACCTCGCCCGGACAATACCCGGCGGGGAAACTGCTTTGATGACATCCGTCAACAGACTGTGAGCTGTCGTATTGCTGATTCTTGCCTGGGAATTAAGGACCAGGCGATGTTCAAAAACATCGAAGAGCACAAACTGCACATCCCAGGGGATAACATAATCCCTTCCGGCAAGCCAGGCGGCGGACCGGCTCATCCGCACCAGCCCAATCGAGCCGCGGGGGCTCACGCCAAGGCTGATCAGAGGATGCTCCCGCGTGGCGGCAGCGAGACGGACGATATAAAGGTAAATATCCTCGTCAAGATGTACGGCTTCTGCCTGCTGCTGCATCTGGATAATTTCCTGGGCATCCACTACTTGCCTGACAAGCTTCAATACTTCGCGCCCCTGCTTTTTCTTTAAGATTTTCACCTCATCCTCTAACTCCGGGTATCCCAGGGAAAGCCGTACCATAAAGCGGTCCATTTGGGATTCGGGCAAAAGCTGGGTGCCGGCTGAGCCCACAGGGTTCTGGGTAGCGATGACAGTATACGGACCGGGAAGTTCACGGGTGACACCATCCAAGGTGATACAGCCTTCTTCCATCACTTCCAGTAAAGCGCTCTGGGTCTTGGCACTGGCTCTGTTGATTTCATCCACCAGCAGTAAGTTGCACAGGGCTGCTCCCGGCTGATACTCCAGTTGACCGCTGACCTTATTGTAAACGGAAAAACCAACAACATCCGCGGGCATGATTTCCGGCGTGAACTGGATTCGTTTATAGTCCAGGTCCATGGTTTTAGAGAAAGCGAGAGCCAGGGTAGTTTTGCCTACCCCGGGAGTGTCTTCCAGTAAAATATGGCCTTGCGCTAAGACGGCCATCAGCACTTTGCCAATGATCTCCTCTTTGCCGATAACGGCTTTTTCGATTTCTTTTATAATAGACAGTGCCTTTTGATGCCTAAAAACGCTTCCTGTATCCGGCGAATACAACAAAAAACCACCCGCCTTTCCGTCCAATTCATTTATTGCCTTCTGGATTAGTGAAGATTTGAACATGGTTACGCAAACAATCCGTAAGTAATTCACTTCCTATTATAATGCATTTCTTATGCATTTTGTTTAAGATTTTCTAGTTTGCCATTTTCCTAATTCTTCCTCCTCAAAACGGCAACGTAAGAGTAATCACTCGCTGTTATAAACTTCTATAGGTAAACTTATGATATATCAAATACCTATGCTTAAAAATGACGTCTTAACCACAGAAGGCAGCAGTAAGTTCAAATTCACTGCTGCCTTTTATCATTTGAGAAAATTTATTTACTTTACCTCATACACCTTGCCCATAAATAAAATGGTCCCGGTTTGATCATCCGCAATCACGAATAAAAACGGCCGGTCGGCGATGAAAGCCAGCGGTTCCGCTGCAGACGTCGGCCGTATTTCCACTGCGGTCGCCGCTGCTGCTTCACTGCCTTCTTCATTAACCTCGATGACCGCCTTGTGCAACACCCGGCTGATACAGACATCATCGCCGATTCCGGAAAAATCGGCTTTATCCGTAAAGGCTTCCCCCATCCCGAGGGCTGTCAGGCTGTCGTTTAAATTCTTGATCCCGTATTCCAGCTTGAAACGGGGCAACTGCAAATTGACCTCATTCCGCTCCGTGATGCTCTCCTTGATCCCCTTCCATCGGCCTGTATCCAGCGTGGCGATAAAATCATTAATTGTTTGGTCTTTCTCCGGCAAAATGCAGTACATTGCCGCCTTGCCGCTTCCATAGGGAAGCCGGACCGCTTGGAAATCGTCGCCCTTTCCGTATTCAACGTTCCCTGTCCTGCTCATCATCATGACTTCATTGGTGCCGCCGTTCCCTGCCCTGAATTGTGCCTTAACCGTATTCTTGCTGTCAAATTGCTCAGCCCAATCCCCCTTGAAGTAGATGGCATTGATCAGGTACATGATAGTATCTGAAGGTATCGGGGAACTAATGATCTTATCTATTTTTTTATTGGTCGCTTCGGACACCCATTGATTGATTTGATCCGGGGCATTGGCCTTACTAAAATCAAGAGGGGTCACGGAAGCCTTGAAGCTATCCTTGTTAGCTGTCAGGAAATCCTGCTTGATCTCCTCTCCTTCTCTCACCCACAAGGAATTGCTGATATTTAATTCCACCTTGTCATCCAGTCCGTTCAAATACGGAATCAGGTTTCGATAGCTTTCCTTGAGCTTTGCGTCTTCAATCCCGGTATATCCCAAAACCCCGGCCATAGCTTCTTTCGTCGCAGCTCCGGCTCCCTGGTAGGTCATGGCCAGGGCGGTGGATATGCTTAAAGGTGATATAAGGATATTCTGCTCCCGGTCCTCTTTGTCCAATTGTTTGAAACTATCGAAGGCAAAACGTGAATTCCCTTCGACAGCTTCCATACTGATTTTATCTTGATCAAAACTTTGGTTGAGAACCGGATTAGTTTGTCCGGACTGGGCGGGCTCGGCGGTACACCCTGCCAACAGGCTTACTGCCGCAATAAAGGCAAGCGGCAGGCAAAACCGTCTTTTCATGGGCTCAACTCCCTTTTAATTAAGATTTACTCCCTACTAAATACTTCTTGGAATTCCTTTCCTTATAATTATGACGTAAAAAAAGCTGCCCACCTGACGCTATGGATTTTCTCATTACCAAAAATCAATTTATCAAAACCAGCAATGCCTGATTTGCTTTGATCAGCCTTTCATTGATTATTCGTTTTTAATTACTTCGTCCGTCTGCTTATAGACGTCTGGGACATATTTGACCTCAGCAAAATTCTTTGTTACTAATTCGGTCTCTAATATTTCCCCGCTTTTCCTTCTGATTATTTTATTTCTCCATAGTTCATTTTTTCGGAAATATTTATTCCCAATTTTTAAAAACTGATGGTTTTTTTCAAATACATGATAAGCAAAGTCCAGGTCCTGATCGACCCTCAGTTCTCCTTCCAAGCACTTTTCCGAAAGCCAAAGTCTTAGTTGGAAAGTATATGGGGTACAATTCATAAACTGATAGTCTATATAGTTATAAAACACGGTTGCCCCACTACCAAAGGGCAGCACCCTTCTGTCATCTGGAAAAGGATCGAAACTGTGATGATACCGTTTAGTAACAGTCAAAGGACTATGAATAACCAACCAATGGATTAGGTTAGCTATCTGACAGATACCACCGCCAATGCCAGGCTTTGCTTCTCCGCAAGACAACAATATACCTGGCAAATATCCCTTACGCTTAGTTGTAAGTCCTACTAGTTTGCAAAAAGAAAATGTTTCACCAGGCGGTATAATAATGCCATCAATCCGCTCGATGGCTATTGAGAGATTTTTAACTTTGTTATATTGCAACTGCATGTCTGTATCACCGAGTTTTCTAATCAGTACCGACTGATGTTTCTTCACCCGGTATGGCAGCTTTTCGGTACTTTTTAGAGAAGAAAACGTTTTGCCTTCAAAGCTCCACTTTAAGTATGTGATCAATCTCCGAAACCATACCGATAAAAAGTAGAATATTGGATGTACTTCGCTTAACAACCTACGAGCTGTATCTGCTAACATAAAAGTGTACCACTTAGACATGGTTTGCTAACAAAAAAGTTGACCACCCTGAGCCCTAACCTGTTATGCTCGATTTGTCCAAGAATCAGCAAAACAGGAGGAAGGAATGCTTAGAATGGTCGACAAAGAGTATATCAGAAAGAAACATTTTTTGGAAGGATGGTCAATCCGAGAACTCAGTAGACAACTGAAGATTTCCAGGCAAACCGTAAGGAAAATGCTAAAGGATGGTGAAATACCGAAGTACCATCGAAAAAAGCCTAAACCCAGTCCGGTCATGGATCCTTATCGAGACGTCATAGAAAACATCTTAGAAATGGATACAAATGCTCCACCAAAGCAGCGGCATACCTCAGCTCGTATTTATGAACGACTTCATGATGAATATGGATTCAAAGGCGGAGAATCAACGGTCCGACGCTACGTGCGCAGTTTAAAAGATGTAAAGAATGAGTGTTTTCTTTTGCTCGAAGCCGCACCAGGCGAACAAATGCAGATCGATTTCGGGGAAGCCCAAATCTATTTAAAAATAAGCTTGTGAAAGTTTTGTTATTCTGTATGCGCTTAAAGCACAGCAGCGTACCGTTTGTTATCGCTTTCCCAACCCAACGTCTTGAAGCTTTTCTTGAAGGCCATAATCGTGCCTTCGCATATTTTGGAGGTGTTTGTAAAGAAGGCTTGTATGACAATGCCTCTACTCAGGTCGTTAAAATCCTTGAAGGTCCCGAACGAGAAGAACACACTTGGTTTTCCAGTCTGAGGGCTCACTATCTCTTTAACAGCTTATTTGCCCGACCTGGTCGTGGAAACGAAAAGGGCAGCGTTGAATCTCTTGTTAAATATGTACGTAAACGCGCTTTAGTTCCAGTTCCATCGTTTCAGACATGGGATGAATTGAATGCTCATCTGCTTTCTTGGTGCCAAAAAGAGAAAGAGAAGCATATGGATCAATGGCTTGAAGAACAAAAAGCTCTGCGTCCGCTTCCCGTCACCTCCTTCTCCGCTGCACGGCCAAAACCCGTTAAAGTGGATTCTTATGCTTTAGTTACGGTCGATCGTAACAAGTATTCCGTTCCATGCCAGTATACTGGCCAAGTGCTTCTAGCCAAAGCGTATGTGGATCGTGTAGACATCATCCATCTTAGCCAAATTGTAGCAACACATCCTCGCTGTTATGCCCGAGGTGAAGCTATCCTTGAAATCTTGCATTACCTACCCGTGCTTCAGCACAAACCTCATGCCGTCACCCATGCTAAAGTGGTGAGGCAGCTCCCGGCAGTGTTTGGACGTTTACGTGAACGAATGGTCGGGGTCCATAGCCGCGGCTACAAAGACTTTCTTGAAGTTCTGCTTCTGCTGCGTGACTATTCCGTTGCCGAACTGACCACAGCGTTGGAATTGCTGGGTGAATCTACGATCACAGCGGATACTATCCGCCAAATAGTATCAGGAGATAATGTTCAACCCCAAGTCTATTCAGAAGCCATCACGACCATTGATGATGCGACGAAATACGATCAACTTCTAGCGGAGGTGATCTAATGGATGCCTCTGCCATTATTGAAGCGCGGATAGAGCTGGCCTGTGGGCAACTACGGTTGCCGGGACTTGCTCAATACTATCGAGACATTGTTCGCGATGCTCTTGAACGGAATTCAGATCACTTAAGCTTCTTGGCAGCTTGCTTGGAATATGAGGTTGCCCGAAAACAAGAGCAAAAACAATTAGCCTTACTTAGGCAGGCCAAATTTCCGGTCCTTAAAACACTGCAAGAATTTCAATTTACAAAGATCCCTAAACTGCCAAAAATGAAGGTAGAACAGCTTGCCGGGGGAGATTTTGTCGGTCACCACGAAAACGTTCTTTGCATCGGAAAATCTGGAACTGGTAAAAGCCACATAGCCATTGCTCTTGGGATAGAGGTTATGCGTCAGGGGTATCGGGTGCGTTTTACACCGGTTATGCAACTCATCCAGGAGTTGCAGCAAGCGGAATCGGAATACCGTCTTCCCCGTTATCTGAAAACCTGGAACAAATATGATGTCGTGATTCTTGATGAACTTGGGTATATCCCTTTGGGAGAAGGCGGCAAGCTTCTCTTCCAGTTTATTTCTCAGCGTTATGAACGAAGCAGCCTCATTATTACCTCTAATTTGGAGTTTTCCCGCTGGATCGAAGTGTTTGGAGATCCCGCTTTAACCACCGCACTATTGGATCGACTGACCCACCATTCTCACATCCTTGTGTTTGATGGCGAATCACACCGATTCCGTGAGCGCTTAAGCCGCTCAGAGGAGGTGTGAAGTGGTGAGTAGAAAGACGACGATTCACTACAACCGTGAGCAAGACCAGTGGTGTGTCAAATTAAATGAGCGGATGTATCCCTTACACTGTGGAGAATCCTTTCTGTTGCATATAGGAAAAACCACGTTTTCATGCCAATTGGAGTTAGATGCTAACTGGTATGTCATTGTTCAGGAAACTCCCTTCGTGTTGCATCCAACGACTATTTATAGCGTGAGCATGTGAGAACGTCTAGTGGCAACAGATAAGCCTATCTTAATCCAGCTTGAATACGTTAAAATGGAGGAAATTACGTGAATCGATTCAACCGCGACCTTAAAAATCTAATTCAAATACTGCTCAAAAATAATGTACCGGCAATTTATCCTGCAGAAATAGCCCGCATGCTGCATTGTGAAGTGGAAATGATTCAAACTATACTCTTTCAGATGGTAGAAGAAGAGAAGCTTGAGCAGGCGTATGAACTGCATTGTGGCGAATGCGGTGAGATCATGTGGGTTTATGAGGACCCGGACCAATTAGATGGTCCTTCATTTCCTTGTCATGGCTGTTACACTCAAATGGATTCCATTACTATGAACGAAACGGTATGTACATTCTATCCACAAGGGAATAAGCGAGTGGTTTATGCGTAACCCCAAAGATTGATTTGGTCTTGTCTGTGGATAGGTGGCTTAGTAGCCTAGGGTTACTCCGGCGGATAACTTACTTTCTCCTTGGTGATAGAGGCTGAATTTTTCGCGGCGCGTGTAAAATCTTCATTCGGACTACGTCCTCACTTCGATTTTACACGCGCACTCTCTCCAAAAGAAGAATATGTCATTAACATTCGTATGTATTTAACGCTAATTTTTTTGCCAGGGTAGGTCAACTTTTAAGTTATCAAGGTGGTCAACTTTTAGGTTGACAAATACACGAGCCATATTATCCTTTTCCCCACATCTCAAATGTATCTTTCTCTTCGTGAGAGCTTTAGAATCAGCCAAATCAGTCCACTCAAATATTTCTACGTTTTTTCCTCATGTCCTTCCTGTAAAGTAAAAATAACCCAATCAGACATAAAAAGAAATCCGCAGGAAAGGAGAACAAACATGTCCCCAAACACGACAACCTGTCGCGTTTTAGGACATGCCTGCTTTAAAATTGAACTCGCTTCTTCTCAATCTACATAACGGGCAGAGCCTTGAGTTACTTACCGATCAGAACTTCTCCCGCAAGGCCTTGTGGAGAAAATCATCGATCTTCTCCTTGTATAGGTTATGCAGCTCCGGGTTTGTTCCGGCAAACCGGGTCATTTCATAGGCTAATTCCTTAAAGGTCTTGAAGAGATTGTCATATAAAAAGGCGATTTTATTGGCCTCAGCCCTGCCATAAGCTTCATTCAAAGTCGCCTCCATTTGTTTAATGGCTTTGTAGCCCGTTCGCTCTTTCAGCTTGTCGTAGGAGGCTTGTTTATTTTCGATCGCCTGCTCCAATTTATTTTTCTCCAGCTTTAGCTCATGGGTTTCGGCTTTCAGGCTATCCCGTTCTCCGGCCAACCGGGCGCTCTTATCCTTTTCCTTGTCCAGATCCTCACGGAGAACTGCGCTCTCATGTCTGACCTGATCCCGTTCGGCCACGGCCTGCTCCCTTTCCTTCTGCGCCTCTTGCCGCTGCTCAACGGCCTCTTTCAGCTCCCGGGCGCTCATGCTTTCCACATCCGCCTCCACCAGGAACTGAACCCGCTCTTCCTTGGGAAGCCCTAAAAGAATCATAGCTTGCGCCGTTGTCAGCTGCGGCAGCATCCGGCCCGCTTCCTCAATCCGAATCCCCTCTCCGCCTTGAGTCACCACCTGATCCTGGGAGGACTCCCCGGCTACGGGCAGGAGAAAGTGTTCTCCGTAAGCGTCAAAGAGCCGCATGAAACGCTGGGCTGTTCTTGGCGAGTAATTGACCGATGCTTCCAGCCACTGCCCCCACTGTCCAGTGGGAAGTACGGATCGGACCTCTTTCAGCCTGCGCCCGATTTCGACGGCATGGACAAGGAAAATCTTCTCCATCTGCCGCTTTAGGGTGTTAATCTCCGAGGCAATCACCACGGGGGTCCGGTTAGCTGCCAATTCATCCATCATTCCATCCATCCTCTCCTGCACCCGGCAAATCTTCTGTCGGTTCTAACCATAGCATATGATTCGCCCGCTGAGGGTGACAACCGGCACGGGCATGTCCCAGAACGCGACATCGTGTCGCGTTCTGGGACATGCCCGCTTTCCCCTGTTTTTTAACCAAGCTGTAACCTCCGGGAAAATAAAACCATAAGATACAGAGACAGGCCGAATATCCGGTCTGCCAATAAAACAAGGAGTTGAATTGAATGGCCATTACTGCTGAACCTCTGAATTCAGGACTGGTGATAGTCTATCAGGACGGAACCACTCCCGCCGGCGCTCCGGTGAGCCGCCAAAAAAGCATCAGCTATGTGCGGTCCGATGCCTCAGAGGAAGCACTTTATGAAATCGCTCAGGCTTTGTTCAGCCTTTCCCTTCATCCGGTCCTTGATGTCCTGCTGAAAAAGAACTTCCGGCTGCTGGAAGAATAAGGAGCACGACAATCAGAGAAAGGAGGCAGCGCCATGGGTATTTCAACGAATAAAATCCTTAAGCTCAGCTTCACTACGGCAGGCGGGAAGACGTTCACTCTGTCGATTCCCAATCCCCGGGAGGATTTGAGCCAGGCTGAAATTCTCACCGTCATGAATAAGCTCATAACGAAAGACATTTTAATCACGACCAGCGGCACCATTACCGGGGCCAAGGATGCGAAGGTCATCGATACCGTCATCAATGATTTATTCGACCCGCCTCAGACTTAAAAGTGCTGAGTGCCCCCTGGGTCTCAAAAGAGAAACCCTTTAGACTGCCGGCCAAGGTCTCTTGGCCGGCAGCTAACCTCTCACAAGGGGAATCCTCTTTCCCTATTCAGGATCACGGTTTTCATCTTTAATGGTAATGACTTTGAACCCAGGAAACGGCTCTTCATTCATGAATTCAGATTCTCCCTCCTGCAGTGCTTTTAAAAGAATATCCATGGCATCCGTAACTTTAGCCGCCAGCTGAAAATACATCTTTTTATAGTCCAACATCTTATTCTATACCCCCTATTTCAAGCAGCGGCAAGGCTCCGGGTCATGACCCGGTCCTAACCTCTGCTTTTATAGGGGAAATTAAAAAGCGCATGCGAGGTTTTATTTACCCTACACATGCGCTATGCTTCGTAATTTGCTGAATCCTAAACACCTGAGCCCCATCACAACGTTCCTTTCCGCTGCCCGGGTCAGGAATAGGCTTAATCTCCTGCTGCGTGAAGCCGCACAGTCTAATCCCCGCCGACGTTCCGTTATACTCGCTTCACCCATAGCACGGGTACCTCGCTTGTGCTTAAATGGGCAGCATTGTATAATAAAAATGTCGTCGTGGACAGTCTGTTACGTGTAGGTGCCGTTTCACCTGCGCGTGCCTGGAAGTGCGCCAACACTTTCAGGTCACGGCGACTTTTTAATTTCCACCTATTCCTAATTATAGCTTTTTTGACGGGGATTGCAAGGTATGGGAAAGGGGTAGTGTTGAAAAAACTGGCTTGTCTGACTCGGGCGTCAAAGTATTTAAGATCGCGAAGTTCAACCTGCAGTTTTTGATGATACTTGACTCTTTGATACCATATTGAGCCACGCACTGTTTCCTTCCCGGTTAGTAAAACATATTTTCTCTTTTACTAATATGGATAGCACTAAACCGCTTCGCGGTGGTCTCCGTAATTTTAAGATGCCTGTTGCTGAACTGATATAATAATCAGTTCCTTTTTTATTACTCTCCTTTACAATTAGAGCTAATTTAGATTAAAGGAGATGTTCTATTATGACCAAAGAAGAAGTTCTGGAAAAGCTGAAATTCGATGTAGAACTCAGGGGGTTAAGCAAGAATACCCAAGATGAGTATTATACCAAAGCTAAAATCTTTCAGGAGTACTTTGATAGACCTGCTACTGAGTTAGGTGAGCAGGACATTAGAAAGTTCCTCCACTATCTCACTACAGAAAAAGGTCTCGCTTCTGGATCGGTAAATTCCTATAATAGCGGTCTCCGCTTTTTGTATGGCGTAACGTTGGATATTAATTTAAACATCAAGCAAATCCCTCGTCACCGTAAACAACGCAAATTCCCTGATATCCTTACTCAACAGGAAATTCAAACCCTTTTCAAGGCTTGTGATAATTTGAGAGATAAATGTATTCTAATGACCATCTATGGTGCAGGACTTCGCCTTAGTGAAGTGGCTTCCCTTAAAGTCTCAGATATTCATAGTCAAAAAATGCAGCTTTTCATTCGTAATGCTAAAGGCAGCAAAGATAGATATGCTCTACTTTCACAAGCTAATCTTGAAATTCTTAGAGATTACTGGAAGGCATATCGCCCGAAAGAATGGCTTTTTTACAGCAGGAACAAGACTGGCACACACATGACTTCCAAAGCTGTACAAAATGTTTTTCATAAATATATCAACAAATCAAAAATCACCAAAAACGTGACTGTCCATAGCCTGCGGCACAGTTTTGCCACCCACTTACTTGAATCAGGCATAAGTATCTTCCACATTAAGCAGCTACTTGGGCACTCAGATATCAGCACTACATGCTTCTATTTGCATTTACTTAAGATTGAATCTCTAAATGTAACAAGCCCTCTTGATCTGCTCGTTGAATTGGAAAAGCCTAATGGTTGAAGTTCAAGATATCTTCCTAAACTACGGCACTGACTATCGAAACAACCATAAGCTCACTCTGGTGCAGCATAAAGCGATGTCTGCCATTCAAAAATGTCGATCGTCACAGTTAGGCGGTCATATGGACGTTTGTGATAGTTGTGGGCATACTCGAATTTCTTACAATTCTTGTCGTAATAGACACTGCCCTAAATGTCAAACTCTTGCGAAAGAACGTTGGATTGAAAACCAGAAGAGCAATTTGCTTGACGTTGGGTACTTCCATGTAGTCTTCACTATTCCAGATACTCTAAATTTGATGGCCTATCAAAATCAGAAAGCAGTTTATACACTGTTGTTTAAGACGGTTGCCGAAACTCTTGCAGAATTAGCCTCTTACAAGAAATATCTCGGTGCAAAGATTGGTTTCACCTCTGTCCTCCATACGTGGGGGCAAAATCTTATGCACCACCCGCATATTCACTGCATTGTACCAGGTGGTGGATTATCCTCAATTGGTAAATGGGTTAATAGCAGAAAGAAATTTTTCATCCCTGTTAAGGTTCTGTCTCGAAAATTCAGAGGCAAATTCCTGTATTACCTTAAACAACTATACTGCCAAAATAAGCTTGAATTCCACGGTAGTCAATCGTATCTTTCCAACGATCATGAATTTGAAAAGTTACTCTCCCCTCTCTATAGCAAAGAGTGGATTGTTTACTGTAAACCTCCTTTTAAAAATGCTTCTTGTGTTGTCGAATATTTGGGTCGATATACTCACAGAGTGGCTATATCCAACAAGCGTATCGTCAGTATGGAAAACGGTAACATTGCCTTCAAATGGCGGGATTACAAAGATAGCAGCAAGCATAAGCTAATGACTGTTTCTGCTGATGAGTTCATCCGCAGATTTCTTATTCATATTTTGCCAAGCCGTTTTATGAAGATTAGACATTATGGCTTGCTTGGCAATCGTAACAGGACTACCAAACTGAAAATTTGCAAACAGCTTACTAATACGCCAGTTCTAATTAAAGAAGAGGCTTCCAATCTTCAGCTTATCCAAAAACTCACAGGACTGGATTTGTCCAAATGTCCCCACTGTGGATCGGACAAACTAAAGCGATTTATGGACTTTGGTAAATCTCCTCCTGCCGCCATAAAAATTACAAACTCTTAAAAGTGCCCTGTTATGGGGAGGGGGGAACTATGTCTATGTTGCCATATTTGATGTTGATTTTTCATAGTAGTTATTGCGTCTTAACGCTGATTCCGTAACAGTTCTCAAAACTAGACAGGAGAATACTATTCAATCCCCATACTGATGTGCTTTTCCCGGCGGTTTCGTGCTATCGTAATTATCCAAAGTTAGGCAAGAATCGGTTCCCCTAGATATGTGTATTTATATACTCAGGCTCTAATTTGGGCTTGAGCTTTTTTACGCCTAACTCCGGATAATTTGCTAAGGATAATGAGAATTTCAAATAATGTACAAATTATCCCTTATAATATTTTATTGCAAATTTTCCTACAGCTTGTGTTGCAGCCCAATCAAATGAAAAACCAACCGGTGCACCAACTAAAGGTACCATTTTCATAAAACTAGTCAAAGACTTTTCACCTGCTTTAGTAATAACTTTTCTTCCTACCACACTCCATATTTTCAGCATAATATCTTTAGTTATATATTTTTCCACTGCCTTTTTAGTTATAGCCTTTGAGGCCTCAATACCGATTTTTTTCAAGGCTTCCTTAGCAGAATCTCCAGCAAGAATCAAATATAAATCCGTTTTTAAATCAGTAGTATCCTTTGTATGCCCATATACATACGAAATAGAAAAAGCCATCGATGCCTGAATTCTCCATGAACAAATTAAATCAGCCGGAATAGTAACGGGCAAAGTAATTAATCCGCCAAGACCCGTAGCTGCACCTATAAATCCATTCTTTATAGATTTTCTATGCAATATTTTTTTTGCTAATTCATCACAACTAATACCTTTGTTTTGTTCAAGTAGTTTTTCTACATAAGCCTCAATAGTTAGATGGTCTGTTGATATTACATAATCCAATACGTGTTCTAGTGCATTTTGTAAATCACTACTACTTGTCGGCAGCTTTAGTTTGTTCATAACTTATCCACCTTTAAGATTATTTTTATCATGATTACTATTGAACTCCCGATTATTAGATTAACGGGTATATAGATAATGGGAGGTTCAGTAAGTGGGAAGCACTGTAACAAATTTAAGAATAATTATAATATTCCGTTAATTACCAGTACAGTTCGAAAAGCGAACAATATCATTCAATTCATAGGATTTTTTTTACACTAAGTTTAACTATAAAATTTTTAGGGTTACCGTCATCTTGTGTGTAGGTAAGAGAAAAATAAAGGTTGTCTTTAAAAGCATTAATGTCTTTATCACTAAACAGTTCCTCGCTACTTATTTCTCCAATAGCTCTATTTAGTGATAACTCATCAGGAAACGTCATCCCCGTGATGCTATTATAATTCAATACAGTGTTAGATAAGACAGGTTGCTGACTCCCTTGTTTATCCAGATAAATAGTCTTGGAATAAGACTTTATATTTCCTAATTTGTTGCCTACATACTGTATTTGACCACCGTTAACAATCTGTTTACCAGAAGAGATAATAATAATACCATTACTTAATCGAATATCATTACTTTCTCCTTCGAATGTATATACTTTGAATACTTGATTGTCAATTATTCTTTTATAAAAAACGGTTGTAGAAATAAATATTAGATTGGTAATAATTAATAAAATAATGATGAGCTTAGCCCAATTTTTTATCATATTACTTCTCCTTGTAATTAGTTTATTCCCAGCAATTACCTTAATTTAGTATGCTACATAATTTAATGCCAGTCATTACATTGTTTTGGCACATCTAAAAGGAGGGGTAGCGTTAGCTAACACCCACGTCCAATCAAGCTCACATTTTAGATATTCTTATTAAGCGGAGTATACATAGCGTACATTGATATTCTTAGTTTCTGATTCATTAGGGTTGCATTAAAATAATTTGTCCTTGTCAAATGGAAATCAGGAAAGATTTTTGATTCCTATAACAACCTTATATGGTACATACAACGCATGGCATCCTTCTCAAGTTTTAGCATACCTACTGAATCATCATAAAAATTTACTACATCCCACTTATCTTTAAAAAATCCTCCTTGGTAAAACATCTCTATCATAAATTGTCCTCCATAAAAATGCTAGGATTGCAGATAACGTCCCGAGGGTTTGCGACGTCGGGTTACTACATTCATATTATCTCCGATGTCGCGAAACCCTCTGTATATATGGCGTAACAGCTTTACCCCAAACGCTGCCACATTTCGTCTGAAAATGTACCACTTGTGACACTAGAAACCGAACCGGTCATGTGAACATGTCCGTCAGGATTAATGTCTATGTCAATGACTCCACCAGGCATGTGCACCTTCACCTGGTGATCAACTAAACCTAACTTAAATGCAGCGCTTGCTGCCGCACAGCTACTACTGCCAGATGCCAAAGTATAACCAGCTCCCCGTTCCCAAATCTCAATTCTAATATTCTTTCTGTCAAGGATCTTTAGAAATTGAATATTTATCCGATTGGGGAACATCGGATGGGTTTCAATAACAGGTCCTAATTCTTTGGCTAGCCCCTCTGAAATCATATCCATGGGAAACACGCAATGTGGATTACCTATCGATAGACACGTAATCCTAAACGAACCTTTATCCAATTCTAAGACTTCATCCACAACCTCGCGGGAAAGTCCTGCCACTGGGATGGATTCACTCAAAAAGGTTACGGCCCCCATGTCTACTCTTATTAATTCACCTTTTCCATCTAGTATAGTAACAAGTACCTTCCCACCCAAGGTGTCCAAAGTGAACCTGTTCGTGTTGATATAGCCCTGATCAAAAAGATACCTTGAAAAGATACGGATTCCGTTTCCACTTTTCTCGGCTTCACTACCGTCAGGATTTAGAATCCTTAGCTTCATGCTACCGCTATCAAGGATTGGTCCATATAAAATCCCGTCTGATCCTATTCCAAAATTCCGATGACAAATCAGTTCAATATTCTCCTTAGTTAAATTAAGCCTGGTTCTATTGGGATCGATAACTATATAGTCGTTACCCAACGCATGGTATTTTACATAATCTACTTTCACGTATTAACCCCCTCTATCAATTGACCACAAACACCTTTTCCGATAGCTGTTATGTGTTGTGCCCACTCTATATTTCTAGCCCGATCTTCTTTTTGAAGGTGTTTATGTGTCCTAGATGATGATTACCGTGCCAAGCGTAAAGACTAGTAGCCTTTTTGAGACTGACGTTTCCGATATCAGGGTGACGAAATTCAGAGTCTAGTTGCGTACTGGACAATGATCTTATTAATCGAACCCATCTTTTGTGTAACGATTCGACAAGTCTTAGAGAAACATCGACCGGCATATTCACAGCATCCTCTAGTTCGGCCCATTGGGCCTCGTCGTATGGTTTGATTGTGGGACAATCTTCTGTAAGCGCCAATTTAAACCTAACGTACCCGTTCATATGGCTATCAGCAATATGATGAACCACTTGTCTAATTGTCCATCCCGCTGGTCTATATGAACAGTTCAATTGTTCTTCAGACAAACCTCCAATGGATTTTAAAAGTAAATCTGGCAGTGCCTCTATGTGTGCAACTAAGCCTGGAATTTGCACGTCACTGACCTCTTCAGAAAAATTAAATTGACCAATAGGATATTTAAGCTCGTCCATTTAACGCAACCTCCTCTTCATCCTATAATTCTCGTCTGGCAAACCTACCCCGAAATAGGCATGACACATAACTACGGGATTCCCGAATATTTAGTTCGGGTATTCCTACTATTTTGGGAAATACCCGAAGTTAATTTCGAAGATTTCCCCTTTTTCAAAACAAATTTACTTTATTTCGGTACGTCTTACGAATATGCCACAATCATTTATGCCATATAAAAATTCATTCTTAACGTCCATATTCATTACCAACTTCGCCTAATAGACAAAGCACTACAATATTCTAACTAACTGAATACCATTTCAGGTTACTTTTGATCGGGTCCAGTCTTATTCTTTAGTTTAGGGAAGCGGTACTTCTATGGCTCCACTGCAAGCCACCCCTGCGCTCCCTCTTTCATTATTGCACAACGCTTGTATAAAATTTGGCGAACGGAGTCATAAAACAAAAAAGCCCCTACCTACATCGGAAAGTGAACCTGAGCTGTTCCACTTTTTCTTGCGCGGTTCGTGCCCGTTGCCTCAGTAGACAATATCAGCCAACATATTAAGAAAGAGCACGATACACAACAAACATACCGCGCTCCCGTTCAACCATCCGCAAAATGAGCGGACTTATAAATGGATCTTGCCGAAAAAGTAGCTACTTCTCAGGGCAGGCTACTTTTGTCTTCAGTACTTGCTCAATCTCTTAAAGGGATATATAATTAATTCATAAGAACTCGAATATAAATAAAGCTAGGACGTTACCGCGTCCTAGCCTGCACAACCAGTCGCAAAGTGGGCGACCATAGGGGTACGGAAAAAGTAGCTGCCGGTCAGGGATGGGCTACTTTTTCTTTTGCGTTATTTTAAACGCAAATTGAAGTATCAAAACAACCAAAGTTGCAAATGCAATCATCAAAGAAAGCGTTTGATACATCTTATCCATGGCATCACCCCCTTCCACGGGGATTAGCCGCCCACCCTGCTCCCTATTTAGTTGTACAAGCCTATTATATCACGTTTTTGAGCTCATTTGACCAAATTTAACGAATATACTAATTACTTACATCGCATCCATACTTGCTTAATCTCTTAAAGAGGCTGTTCAAAAACACCAGTTTTTAGTCAAACAGCAACGTCAAAGAGCTAGAAGAGATTCCATAATTGGAAATAAAAGTAGTTCATAGACATTAGATATCCTTCAAAACTCCCATTTATTAGTTTAACTCCTGATTTCGGGCAGACATATCCTTTGTGTCGTAATGCTCTTTTCGTCACCACGAAACCAAGCAGTGTAGTTTCTTGATCGAGTCCATCGAATATAAGGGCATGGCCATCGTCGCATTCCGGTCTTCCTTCAGGAGAGCAGTGTTTAGCTGCCAAACGCGCAAGTAAAGGAAAACCCTGCCGGCAGTCTCCTCTTTATTCTATAACCACCAGAATATCCCCCAGATTATAGCTCTGTTCAACCCTCTCCCCTTGTTGGTTGGTATAGGCCACATCGATATTCAAATTCTTCAGTCTGTCCCGCAAGCCATTTTCCCCAATCTCTCTGATATAGACAACAATCTCAGCAGAATAGTGAGCGAAATTTTCAGAGGAATTATCCTGACTAAAACTGCTGGAGAACCAATGTACCTCAGGTGTCAGCACATCAGTTATTTGCCGGTCTTCAGGAAAACTTAGTTTCCTGTCATCAAGCCCTTGCACTTTAAGCGTCAGATCCAGCCTGCGAAAATCATCGATTGAGGGATTTTCTATCTCTGAAGTACCTACTTCCAGATATTCCTTCTCCGTTAAATGCCTCAGTTCGGCAATTGGGGATATCACCCTGGTTTTTTCAGAAAGAGGGTTTTGCTCAAACCACCTTACCCCCGCAGCAATTGAGCCGTTTTTTACTTTCATTTGATCCACGATTTCCATCATCTCTTGCTTAGAGATTTCCAGGGGATGGCTGACCAAAACATCAATGGTTCCGTATTTGGCCAGTTCGCGGCGTATATCTTCGATACTGGTGGTAGCCGCCGTCAGATCATAAATCTCCTCCGCCGTTTTATTGCGGTTCGTCCCCTGAAGAAGGGTGTAGTAGATAGCATTGCTGCCGGTTAGCTCCGGATTGCGCCAAACATAGAGTTCCAAGCCTTTCATTGTAGCTTGGGCTTGTGTTGTATCCGAACCCAGCAGCTTGACCACCTCGATCAGCTCTTCCAAGCTCCTTTGATCCTTGGCAAACTGCCTCACATCCCCACCGGCCACCCGCTCAGCATCAGCACGGGTATAGCTGAATTGAAAGGGTGTGGAAGAAAGCAGTTTATTATGCCAGAACCCGGTATGGGTCACCTGATCCAGATTATCGATCAGGGCAAAAAGCAGGATAGAGTTTCTCAAGAACTGATCTTCACTAACCTCAAGAGCATCATCTTCCAGATCGTAGTAAGACGTCAAGCCATAGGGAGGATTATCCGTTGACAATACGAAGCTGCCTCGGGTTATCCCCTCGGGCAGGGGCAACCCATTGAGCAGGGCACCCACCTTTGAGTTATTTCCCACATAGGGGGTTTTGTTGTTCAGCAAATACTCAACATTATACGAAGAAGCGGCGGCTTGAAGGTCCGATGTGTTTTGTCTGCTCAGTGGGTTGGAGATAAGCACCACTACCAAAATCAAGAGGGCAATAGCGGAAACACTTAAAGCCCAAAAGGATGGCTTGCGGTAGTTGAGGATATTTTTAATCCGGGCTTTCACATTGCTTTCCCCAAAAGCCAAAGGGGTTGGTCTGGGCATTTTCTTCTGAGCCGCTAAAGCCAGCAATGAGGAGCTGTAGCTGATGACTTCTCCGTTCTCCGCCCTTTCCACAACCCGTTCATCACAGGACATCTCCATATCCTTAGTGAACAAAGAGAAACAGACCCAGATCAGCGGATTGAACCAGTGGATCACCAAGGCAAAATAGGCTAAGGGTTTAATGATATAATCCAGGCGTTTGATATGAACCTGCTCATGGCGTATGATGTATTCCCGCTCACGCCCTGTGATCCTGAGAGGCAGATAGATCCTGGGCTTGATAAAGCCACAGACAAAAGGCGTTTGAATTAAGTCCGTTTCGTAAATGTTATCTTCGACCCAAGTCGCGGTGCTGATCCGGCTCAATAAGCGCTGATAAGAAAAGATGGCATAACCAAGCAAAACCACTATCCCGGTCAGCCAGACCAGACCGGCCAAAGAAATCCAAACCTGCATCGGGTTGACGCTGGCATAGGGAGTTGCCGCAGGCAGTACGGCATTGATTCCGGCGTTCACACTGTCTATTCCCGTATTCACCTGAGGAACAGCCATCAGCCCGATTTTACGGGGAATATACTGAGCAGCAGAAAAGGTATTATCGACGTGGTTGGAACCGATAAGCCCCAATAAACTAAAACCAGAGGAAAAGCTGACAGGGCAAATCAGCCGGAAAAGTACAATCGACCAAAGGGCATAGGAAAATAGTTTAGGTGCCTTGCGCAGAAGGAAACGGGCAGCCAGCACAGCCAGCGCCACATAACTGGCTGTCACACTCATATTGAGCACGGTCATAAACGCATCTTCATAAAATATGCCCATCATCTAGCCTCCTTATGACGGTCAATAAGGCGCTTCATCTCTTCTGCTTCCTCGGCGGAAAGCGTCTTATCATCAAGGAAAGCGGCGATGAATTTGGGCAAAGAACCATTGAAGGCTTTTTCAACAACCGTTTCACTCTCATATTTTTGAACTTGCTCCCGTTTGATAATCGTGGAAACCTGGGAATTCACATTCTGCAGGATTCCACGGTCGCTCAGCTTGCGCAGTACTGTATATGTAGTGGTTCTTTTCCAGCCCAACCTCTCCTGACACAGCTCGGTAAGCCTTCGGGCACTGAGCGGCTCTGCTTCCCAAACGATGCACATAAACTTAAATTCCGCATCAAACAGTTTATATTGTTCCATAATCCTCCTCACTTTCGTCTATTCCAATAGACAACATCAGTCTATCATAATAGACAAACGTTTTCAATCAAGTTTTAAATACTAAATTCGCCGCGCCAACCGTCAATTTATTACAATTGCAATTGATTCCAGGTCACTTTTCATATACAATAACTTAGTTAAAAGGTGAGAATTCTAACTATTAATCTCTTGCCTTAATGCAACAATGCAGTTTTTACTGTTGGGAACTTCCTGAGCAGGAGTCTTTGGCACCATCCTGGATAAAAAAAATCACGGTAAAATTATCAGCGTTCTTTATCAGCATGATTACCTGACCTTAACTGAAATCGGTAAGCGGCTCGATATGAAAAAAATTTAGAGGAGCTACATTATGAATAAGAATTTAGAAATGCGCGACGAAAAGATCAGTAAACTTCTTTGGAAATTTTCCTTGCCGGCGATCATCGCAATGCTGGTCAATGCCCTTTATAATATTGTCGACCGGATTTTTGTCGGTCAAGGTGTGGGATCTGTAGGGATTGCCGCCACAACGGTGGCATTTCCGATTATGATCATCATGATGGCAACGTCCATGTTGATTGCCATCGGAGCCACAGCCCTCATTTCTATCCGCCTTGGCGAACAAAAGAAAGAAGAAGCTGAAAAGATCGCCGGCAATGCCACTGTCTTGCTCATTTTACTTCCGCTCCTGCTGGCAGCACTTTATCTGGCTTTCACCGATCCCATCCTGAAGTTGTTCGGAGCCAGTGAAGCAGTTTTGCCCTATGCCCGTGATTTTACTCATATCATTATGTTGGGTTCAGTCTCCGGTTCGATTGCCTTTGGTATGAACAACTTCATTCGGGCCGAAGGAAACCCCCGCTATGCTATGCTGACTCAGATCATTGGTGCAGTAATCAACACGATCTTAAACTACATTTTTATCTTTAAACTCGGTTTAGGTATTAAAGGCTCTGCTTTAGCTTCGATTTGCGGTCAAACTATATCCGCGCTTTTCGTTCTTGGTTATTATCTTTCAGGCCGCAGTACGATTAAAATCTACTTGAGAAATCTCAAGCCCCAATTGCCTATTGTCCTGGGTATTCTTTCAATCGGATTTGCTCCCTTTGCCATGCAGATCGCCAACAGCGTTCAACAAACGATTTTGAACAAAACTCTGATGGTCTATGGCGGAGACCTGGCCCTTTCTGCCGTTGGGATTATTATGAGTATTGCTACATTAATATTCATGCCCATTGTTGGTATCAGCCAGGGTGCTCAGCCTTTAATCGGCTTTAACTATGGTGCAAAACAATATGACCGGGTTAAAGAAACTTTAAAGAAATCAGTGTTTGTCAGTACCATTATGGCCGTGACCGGCTTTATCGTTATTCTGATCTGGCCTGATCAAATTGTGGGGCTTTTCAGCAAGGGGGATCTGCCGCTTACCGAGCTTACTGTCCATGCGATGCTGACATTCTTTGCCCTTCTTCCCCTCATCGGTGTCCAAATTCTCTGTTCCAGTTACTTTCAAGCCGTGGGCAAACCTGTTCAATCCACTCTGCTGAGTCTTTCCCGCCAGGTATTGTTGTTCATCCCGCTCCTGATCATTCTTCCTCGCTTTTGGGGAATCGAGGGAGTATGGAGAACAGCTCCAATAGCAGATACTTTGTCTGTTCTGATTACAGTTACAGTTATCCTGTTTGAGATGAGAAATCTCCCCAAAAGTACCTCTAAGCCGGTGGAACAGTCCTGAAGGTGATTTTGTAAAAACTCTTCAATTCTCAAAATTCAAAGTGGGTACAGGTAACAAGAAGCGTCCTTCTCTCACTATAAAAGTGAGAGAAGGACGCCTTTCACTGATACAAATTAATTTTAATCAACCACTTTCCATGTATCTCCTACAAGTAATTTTACCTTCGGAATGATTTCCGGGACAGAGAGTTTTTATATAGATTTGTAATGACAACGTAAAGCAAATCAGGGAATTTTTTGAATAACTGCATATAATACTATATAATCTAAGTATAGAAAGGGGTTGGTATTGTGGCTAATACAACCAACTTAAATATTCGAGTGGATGAGGAATTAAAACGCAAGGCTGAGGCCATATTTGCTGAGCTAGGGCTTAATATGTCCACAGCTATGAATATTTTCCTGCGTTATTCCGTTCGCTACGGCGGCATTCCTTTTGACCTCCGCATTGAACAACCTAATGCTGAAACCTTGGCTGCTATTGATGATGTCAATAACAATCGCAATATGAGCAAAGCCTTTGACAGCGTCAGTGCTTTAATGGAGGATCTATATCACTCCTGACTGGCTGCTAATTTATAAAGTTGAAAAGGACATCTTGATATTGTCTTTGACACGAACAGGAACACATAGTGATTTATTTTAATGAGTTTACTCTAATACTCATGGAGATTAACCGAAACATTTCTATTCAGTTTACCTTCAACCCGACACTTTCCAACACCTCCTCGATCGTGCAATTCGTGTGACTACTCTGCCCGACCCACTCAATATATGAAAATCCCCCGGCATAGCTTAACGGAACAAAAACAGACGCAAACGAGACACTTCCTTGTGAAGCGCCTCGTTTTTCATTCCCCTATCGGTTTAGGGTATGGGGCCGCCCACAAAAAACCTGCTCTCCGGTCACGGATGCCCCGGCTCCATGAAGGGTCACTTTGTCACCATTCAGGTAATAGTTTGTCGTAACTCCATTAACGGTTTTCTGAGTTCTGAACTTTCAGTTGAATCCTTTCCATAACATCCACGCAATGCGATGTCATCTATTACCAACAAGTCATCTTCCATCATTCTCTGCTTAATTTTATAATTTCCTTACCTGACACGTAAATTATGTCTAGTAAGTAACTTATTAATTGTCATTGTCACTCTTCTGTAAATTATGCTATTCGTTCTTTAGAATTTTTTGCCGATATAAAAGCTGCCATCAGTAGTTGAGGAACCAAGCACATAATACAAATGATTGCTAAGGCTTTAGGAACATTCTCAAACCCTCCATAGCTGCCATTCACTCCGTGGTTGTACATATAACAATTAATTTGGGTGCCTACCACGAATAGAAAAAGTCCAGCAAAACTCGTTATAGTAGACATTAGACCAGTTTTAACACTTCTACTGATTCGGTATACGACAAGGAAGCTAATGATATTGACAACAACCAAGAGCAGAGCAAACCTAATACGAGGGAATACCTCCATAAAGTAAATAGCTGTCAGGATAAAACCTTGACACCAAATTATGACTTTACTTATATTCCTCGGAGCAAAAATAGCTGCAAATGAAGATATGGTCACAAACACTCCAACTAGGTAAATTAGTTCTCCTAGCATTGGGATATTTATCCCAAGCACTATTTGGTCTCCCACCCCAAGAAGCCGTAATAGACTGTTGCCCATATCCGCTGTTCCCAAAATACCTAGAACTAAAAGTATTCCTATACTCATGCCAATAAGCCCAGGCCTATGAACACGGTCAAGTTGCTCCCCAACAACAATAGGGTCGCCCATCTCAGCAATTGCCTTGTCTGTTGCCTCTTCTTCATTAAGTCCATCACTAATGAAGGCGTTCTTTTGATCAATTATATGGTTTTCGATTTCCTCTAAAACAGAAGATTGAGCCTTTTTCCAACGTATCTGTCGGCACACAACTTCCAAATACTCGGTTATTTTACTAGGTTGCAAAACCCGCACCTCCCAAAACAGCATTTACAGCAGCAGTAAATGTTTCCCATTCTTCTTTTTTCTCGTTCAAATGCTTGCGACCTTTTTTGTGATACTGTAATACTTTCGTACCCTCGCATTATCAACAGTCTCTTCGTAAGAAGTGAGCATATCCTTTTGCTCTAAGGTGTGGAGCAATGGATATAACGTTCCTGCTTTTAACTCAAAAGTATTGTTTGACTTTTTTCTGAGTTCTTCAATCATCTGGTAGCCGTACATATTTTTTTCGTCAAGTAGCTTTAAGATAAGTATGGTGGTACTTCCAGTTAAAAGACTTTTATTGATTGCCATATTCGGGCCTCCATATATAGATAATCTATATTAGTATAGTATATAGATTATCTATATATGTCAATAAAAAAAATACAGGAATGGGAGCCATTTCCTCTAACCGTAACCCCTTGTCGTCCAAAAGGTCTGTTGTTAACCCAACGTATCTCTTTCCGTTTACTGTGTTTATAGCACAGTAGATAATACCATTGAACTCTTTCAAAATATAAGCTCACACACGCTTTTGTTCTGAAAGTCATGTAGGAAGTCAGGCCGTTTCGTGACATAAAAAAAGAGCATAGACTTCGCTAGTCCTGCTCCCTGTGTTACCTGAGTTCCCGAAATTTATAACGAGGGTGGATTCACACCTAAGGCTCTGTAGATACCTTCTTGTTTTTTAGTCACCTCGCCTAGAATACAACCATGTCCTGGGGCCTCAAACAACTCAATGGTGTCCAGTTCATCCAACAGGCCTTGCATTGTCCATGCTTCAAAAAGTCTGGCATCCTGCATTTTCTTTTTTACATAGGATAGATAAATGAGGGCAATAAACTCAACAAAAAGTTTGCCGTTTAGAGATAATTCGGATGAAACCTGCATTCTACGGAAATTCAATCTCTCCTTTAGGTTACCAAAGGCCTTCTCGACAATGTCTTTGACTGTCCATCGTACCTGCTTCCGCCAAGAGCAGAGCAGTATCCACACCCACAGCTCCGCCGACGACGATAATCACGTTTCGCCCCGTTTTTTTACGGCCTAATAATACATCCCACGCCTGAAGAACCTCTGCACCTGCTTCAATTTTGATCGGCGGAGTGATAGGCTGGGCTCCGGTGGCCAGAACAACTCTATTAAACTCGACCTTCTGCACAGCGACCAGAATCTTGTCCGGAGTTGCCTTGATATTATACTGAATCCTTACCCCCAGTTCCCGGCAGGCATTGGCTAAGTAGTCAGCAAAGTATAAGAAATCCTGCCGTCCCGGAGGAGCTGCCGCCAAGGCTAATTGTCCCCCCGTCTGTCCGTTCTCTTCCCAAATGGTAACCTTATGTCCGCCCGGGGCCGCGACCCGCGCAAATTCCATCCCCGCGGCACCGGCCCCAATCACCAGAATCTGTTTGTTAGAAAACCTAACTCTGGAGTATCCGTTTTATCGAGAAAAGGTCACCAACTGTCTTCTGGCCAGATCAGCGAAGACCCCTTCCTTGTCCATAAGTTCCTGATAGGTTCCGCGCTCCACAATTTTCCCCTGATCCATCACCAAGATTTTGTGGCAGTTCATAATCGTGCTCAGGCGGTGAGCAATGACAATCCTGGTTGCCTGCAGCTTATCCAAACTTTGGCTGACAATAGCCTGGGTCCGGTTGTCCAGGGCGCTGGTAGCTTCGTCAAAGAAAATGATCCTCGGTTTATTGACAATAGCCCGGGCAATCATCAGGCGCTGTTTCTGCCCACCGGAGATGGTGCCGGCACCTTCACTGACCATGGTAAACATGCCCATGGGCATTTCCCGGACGTCTTCTTCAATTCCCGCCATCTTGGCCGCTTCCCAGGCGTCGTCGATGGTTAGCCGGGGATTGGCGCCGATTATATTGCTTAAGATGCTGCCGGTCATCAGCTGCCCGTTTTGCAGCACTACACCCAACTGCCGGCGCACAGCCCGGACATCTGCTTTGGCCAGGTCCTGTCCATTATAATAAACCTTTCCCGTTTCCGGTTTTTCAAAACCCAAGAGAATCCGAAAGAGTGTGGATTTACCGCAGCCGGAAGTACCCACCAGGGCGACATAGTCCCCTTCTTTAATTTCAAAGGAAACGTCCTCCAGGACCAGGGGGCCGTCAGTCCGGTAACGGAAAGAGACGTGGCTTACTTCAATTGAACCGTTTAAAACCCGGGGATTAATCTTCTTTTCATCGTCTTCAGGCAGGGTTTCCAAGATCGGTTTGGCCCTTTGGTAGAGAGGAATCACCAGGTTAACGCCGATTAAGGCGTCAGACAATGAAACCATAGAGAGCATAAAGGTCGTAAAGGCCGAATAAAAGCCGACGAACTGACCGGCCGGCAGCGGCTCAGTTAAGGAAGTCAGAGCATAGAAAATAATGATGCTGGAGAGAACCGGAAATATGGAATAAAATGTGGTTAAAACATTGGCCACAGTTTCCCTCCGGAAAACCAGTTTCCGCTGTAAACTAAATTCCCGGGCCCAGCGGCTGAAGGCTCTCTTTTCCGCACCTGCCACCCGGAACTTGATCACTCCGCCAATCAGCTGCAGCATTAAACCGGAGATATGGTTGGAAACCTCCAAGACTTGGCGCTCCCAGCTTACCTTGCGGTAACCCAGATACCCCATAATCAGGACAGCCAGGGCAACCAGTACTGCAGCTGCCAAGGCCAGCCGGGCTTCGTAATAGAATAGCAGAACAAAAGTGAAGACCGAAAAAATGCCGGATAGGATTGTATTAAGGGTTGTTCCTGAAAGGATGACCCTGATCTGGCTGATTCCCATAGCCCGCATGGCCAATTCCCCTGCTGAATATTCTTTGAAGAAGGGCACCGGCAGACTTAGCAAGCGGTTCCAGACCGCCGCCTGGAGTGTTCCGTCCATTTTTCCTTCCAAGCGCATTGTTGCTAAAGAACGGGTCAATTGAAATAACATCGAGGCCAGGGCGGCTGACCCCAGGATCAAAGCAATTTGCAGAAGCGCACCCTTATCTCCTTCAGGAATAATGCTGTCAAAGACGATGCCGGTTGCCAAGGGAACGGCAGTACCCAGGAGTCCTCCCAGAATACCCATGAGCACAATCACCAGCAAGTCCCTTTTCCAGCAGCTTTGCAAACCAAAGGAGAGAAGATCACCCAGTTTAATCGCTCTAGGGTTGAAGGGACGGTAGAAAACATACCCCCACCCTCTGATTTGAGCAGCCGTTTCCCGGTCCACCTTTTTTTGGCTATGTAAGACTGGGTCATGAAGAATATAGGCACCAGGCGAAACAGGGATCAGAGCAACCGGTCTGCCGTCTTCTTCCCTAAACCCCAGGATCGGGCCGCTGTCCTCTTTATACCATTCCTCGTTCAAAGCCACTTCTCTGATCCGGATACTGGAAGCGCGGGCAATTGCGTCTAAGGTAAGCTCCGAGACATAGCCTTCTCTGCCGTCATCATCATGACTATTTAAATCAGGCGTTTCAATTTTGATCTGCATGCTTTGCCCTACCAGACGGCAGGCATCCAGCAGCGGATCGCCGCTTTCCTCGTCGAGACCCCTTTCTTCCTCTTTGCTATTCAGGGAGGCAAGACGAGAAAGTACACTGTCCATCAGCCACAGGTCATTGTCTTTCCTTTTTTGCAGGCGTTTTGCTTCCGTCTGCCTTTTTTCCTGCCAAGATTCTGTGATCGCGCGCAGAGCCAGACTGTGATCATACTCGCTCTGACCAAGGTCCCCTGAAGCTGCAACCTCACTTAAAGCGTTATCGGCCAGATTAGGTTCCCTGCTTTGCCCAATTATCTCGCCGCCAGCGGCTTTCCTCAGATTTTCCAGCCAACAGGCCGTCAACCTGGCTCTTTCCCGGGATATTTCCTCTGACTGAAACTCTTCGAGCCGCTTTGCTTCCAGCCGGATCAGGCTGGAGCCTAGCCGCCCGCATGCCATTAAAGCCGTTTTTTGGGGAAGCTCTTCCGGGGTCAGGCCAAAGAGCAATTCACCGGGTCCGGCTTCAAACAGAAAATTCTTAACTCCCGGCTGGTTATCCATGGACAAAGCCGTTATAAAGACAGTAACTTTCTCCGGCCCGACAAACCAGACGAAACCAGGATCGTCCAGCATTTGCGGTTTGCTGCCCGCTAATAAGACCTTAGTGCCTTCTCTCTCAAAAAAATCTGCAATAGCCATAATTCACCTGCTTTATAAAGAAAACTCGCTTAGTGCCAAGCATATATAAATATCTCTGAAGGCCCCTTTTTGCCGTTCTGCAGATCAGCCGGTTTTGATCAGGCCGGCATAAAGGCCGCCTCGCGCATACAATTCTTCATGAGTGCCCCGCTCGGCGATTTTCCCTTTCTCCAGAACGATAATCTCATCACAGTCCCGGATGGTGCTCAAACGGTGGGCTACAATCACACAGGTACATCCCCGGCGCCGGATATTTTCATCCACTATTTTTTCAGTTAAGGGGTCCAGGGCACTGGTAGCCTCATCCAAGATTATAATTGCGGGATTTTGCACTAAGGCCCTGGCGATCTCCAGACGCTGCCTTTGCCCGCCGCTGAAATTCTTCCCGCCTTCTTCCACCCTTTGGTCATAACCGCCTGCCCGGGATGTGATGTCTTCATGAATACAGGCATCCTTAGCCGCCCGTATCAGTTCGAATTCCGAAACCGTTTCATCCCACAGGGTGATATTGTCCCGCACACTGCCCTCAACCATCCAGATTTCCTGGTCAACCATGGCCAGGGAATTAGTGATCACATCCGGGAGCCAGTCTGACCTAGGGCGGCCGTCCAAGAGGATTTCCCCGGACCAGGGCTTGTAAATTCCAGCCAGAATTTTCGCTACGGTGGATTTACCGCTGCCGGAACCGCCTACCAAGGCGACCCGAAATCCGGGCCTGAGCTTTAAACTGAAATCTTCAATGAGGGAAGGCTCCAGGAGGCTGTAACCAAAGGTGATCCCCTTCAGTTCTATAAAGCCCTCTAACTTTTGCCCAGCCGGGCAAATTCTCCCGCCCTGATCCTTATTCTCAGCATTAACCCTCTCTTCCATTTTCTCTGCGTCTTCCGCTTTTTCTTCGTCCCCTGTTTCCGGCCGGGCAGGGTACTGCAAGACATCGTCCAGGCGGTTCATTTCCCCTTCCACTTCCTGCAGCTCCGCCCCCAGCCCCACAATTTCTGTAACAGGGGTCATAAAGCTGGTCATCAGGCTTTGGAAAGCCACCAGCATGCCGATGGTCAATTGTCCCTCCAGAATAAAAAAGGCACCAAAGGCCAGGATCAGGGTGTTATTAATTCCCGTCAAAAAGGCAGGAAGTACCGCCAGGTATTGGGAAGAAACCCCTAATTCCTGTTCTGAATTCAGAGCTTTAGCCTGATAACCTGCCCACTTGGCAAAAAAGTCCGATTCCGAACCGGTGGCCTTGAGGGTTTCAATAATCTGCAAGCCTGTCATCCCGGTTGCAGTAACCATACTCCGGTCTTTTAAGAGCTTGCTGTTCGTGTCTTTTCGTTTAGCCGCAACCATCTTCAAATACAAAATATTGATGAGAGCAATTGCCAGCCCAACCAAAGCCAAGATGACATTATAATGAAGCATCAAAATAAAATAGAAAACAATCATAATCAGATTTAAAACGGAGGCTGCCAGTTTACCCGAGAGCAATTTAGCTACCCGATCATTGCTCAGCATGCGGGAGGCGATGTCCCCGGCGGAGCGTTGGGCAAAAAACTCCGCCGGCAGCTTTAAAATATGCCACAAAAACCGGCTGGAGGACGCCAGAGCAATTTTAGATTCCAATTTTAACAGGTAATATTGTCGGAGCCAGGTAAGAATCCCACGAACAACCGCCGTCAATCCCATCCCCCAAAGCAAGGGAACCAGCCAGGAATCTTTTCCGGCCAATAGAATATCGTCAACAAAAATCCTAGTAAAAACAGGAAGAATCAAGCCTGGAATGACCAGTGCCAGTCCAGCCAGCACCACATAAAGCAAAGCGGCCTGGGAACCGCGCAGTCGTTTAAGGAGACCGGAGACCAAGCTGGGCTTTCTGCCGCCTTTTTCAAAATCCGGCCTAGGAGTGAAGGTAAGGGTGATACCGGTAAAGGACTGGTTAAATTCATCTTCCGTTACACTCCGCCGGCCGGAAGCGGGATCATTCAAATAAACGTTACCCTTACGAAAGCCCTCCAGGACCAAAAAATGACTGAAGTTCCAGTGAACAATAACCGGCAGGGGCATTTTTTTCAGGCTTTCCGGTTCCTTGCGAAACCCTTTGGCCTCCATACCATACTGCCTGGCTGCTTTGAGGATATTACTGGCCTTACTGCCGTCCCGGGATACACCGCAGGCTGCCCTGACCTGCTCTAAGGGCACATATTTCCCATAGTATCTTAAAATCATGGACAGAGAGGCTGCCCCGCATTCCACTGCTTCCATCTGGAGGACGGTGGGTACCCTGGTTATGGCCGAAGTTATTCCTTTGTTATTTAGCACCTTATTTCTGCCCACTTGCTTAATCCCCCGCTTTATTTCTGACCGTTTTCAGCGGTCTGTGCCCCGAAAAAGGGAATCACCTTGGCAACCGGTTTTTCTCTGGCAATCACGACATCGCCTTGCACCAGCGTTCCGCCAGCCATGGCGAGGGGCGGTCCGGCCGGTGAAGACCACTTATATCCGCTGACCGTACTGTTGTCGGGTACCAGGTCGACTAGGACCTCTAAGGGGGCACCCCGCCCCGTCAATAAAGAGACCAGGTTTTCGTTGCCCAGAGTTTGCATCATGCTTTGGACAGTCGCCGGATATTCTGCAACGGAAATGACCCTGCCCGGCATATAGCCATATTCTTCTTTATTGACAATTGTCGGAGAGATTTGTACTTCCATCCCCGGCCGGATTTTTCCCGCAAGCTCCGCGGCAACATAGAGCACGGCTTGCAGCCGGACCGAGGCGCCATACTGCTCCAGTGTCGCCAGGGTCTGCCCCGGCTGAACGATACTGCCGGGATGCATATTCATGGCTAAAACCCGCCCCTCAATTGGTGATACGATTTGCGAGCGGTAGCCCAATTCTTGCCGCAGCTGCTCTACCTGGTTTTTCAAGCTCTGATATTTAAGAGAGGCTGAGTCCCCATCCTTTTCCAAACTTTGGAGGGTATCAAGCAGACCATTAATTTCTTTTACCAATTCCGATTGTTCGATTCTAGCGATAATATCTCCTTTTTTCACTTTATCTCCGGCAGTGAAACGCACGTCGAGGACCAGACCGGAAGTGTCATGAGTTAAAGAAAAAACGCCTGCGTCATTTAAGAGGATCCCCTGTCCTGCTATTTTCGTGGGAATGCTGCCGGCAAAACTCCAGACGATCACCCCAGCCAAAAGAAGGATTAGAGCGACCAGGGCCAGCCATCCCCTGGGTGAAGTAACTTTGATCAGTTGATCCAGTTGTTCCGGCGAAGAAAGCCTCTTTAAGGATACTTCCCGGAATATTTTTTGCTCCATACCCAGCACCTCATTACTTTTCTAAGAAAACAAATTTCCCATCCTGCAACTGTTTTAGGACTGCCAAGTCGCCCAGGTCGTCTCCCTCTGCACTCAATTCATGGACCCCGCAGACACCCGGCCACTTACCCAAATTCCTTAATCCTTCAGCTATCGAAGCCCGATCCTCTTTGCCGCTTTTTTGCATCGCAGCTGCCAGCATCCTTACGGCATCATAACCCAAGGCTGCATCGGAAGTGGGTTTTTCCTGGTACGTTTTCTGGAAGGCCGCGACAAAACGTTGTACCTCCTGTCGATCACTAACTGAATCAAACACCGAGCCAACCACCGTCCCATCCGCCGCTTTTCCTCCTATGACGGCCAGTTTAGGAGAGTCGAGGGCATCCCCGGCAGCAAAAGTCCCCTTGATCCCGGCTTTTCCGGCATCATGAATAAATTGGGCTCCTTCAGGCATCGAGGCCGCAATGAAAACACCGTCGTAACTAAACGCCTGCCACCGGCTGCGCAGCCGTTTGAGTTCTTCTATACCCGAGTAATCGTTAAAACGATCGACTATCGTGATGCCCTTCCGCTTAGCCTGGTCTTCAAAAGAATTGGCTAAGCCGGTCCCGTAAGCATCCGGGGAATAATAAACCACCATCTGTTTTAAGCCCTGTCCTCCCAAGAATTCTGCCAGTTTCCCCGCGATTTCGTCATCACTGGGAAGGCCGCGGAAAATATAGCGATAATTGTTACGGGTAAGTTCCGGGTCCGTGGAAGTGGGGGACAGCATGGTAAGTCCGGCTTGTTCGTATACTGCGGAAGCAGGAAGAGAAACAAAAGAATTGCGGTGCCCGATGACTGCCCGGACGGACTTATTGCCAGCCAACGATTCGGCGATGGAGATCCCTTTGACAACCTCGGAATTGTCGTCCTCTTTGAGCAGTTTTAATTCCTTGCCGTTAACCCCTCCGTCAGAGTTAATCTCTTTAACGGCCAGATCGATTCCTTCATTAAAAAGGTCATTATTAGCCGCAAAGGGCCAAACCGCCCCAATGACGATTTCCCGTGGTTCTTCCGGCCGGGTGCATCCTGCGGACAAAAAGATTAAACCAAGACAAAGAAAAAGGATTTGAAAAATCCGACACATTTTATCGAACATAGCCCCTCCTGCCTTTTGCTTGATCATTCTGAGATTAGAACGATTTTCTAAGTCTCTATGCTTTAAGTTAGTACGTTAGAGCAAAGAAAGTATTACAACCTGAGAAAATATTACAAGCTTTTGTAATAGTACCTCTTGTTTATCGTATTAACAAATGAAGCCGGAGGAAAAGCCCTCCGCAGGCCGAAAATCTAAGGAAAGAAGGATAGCGCGTTGAGCAGCAAAGATATAATGCCCTTTCACCTGTTTTATCATCAGGGCAGCCCCTATGTCATTAATATTGAAGGGATGTGCGCTAAGGCCATTGATGCTCCCACAGCCAAAATCCTTGAAAGCCTGTCCGCTCAGCCTGAAGTATTATTATCGGCCGGAGCAGAAAAAAAGCTGCAAGAAATTGGTATCATTTCAGAAGGCTGGGAGAAAAAACTACGACCGCTGAGAACAGAACCCTATCCCATTATCAACATGTGCCTTTTTCTGACCCAGTCCTGTAACCTAAACTGTGTTTACTGTTATGGAAATGGGGGGGGATACGGAACAGGCGGCAGTCTGGAAGAAAAGACTGCCTATCAGGCTGTGGACTGGTTAATTGAACAATCGAGGGATATGAAAAAGATTCATCTGGGCTTTTTTGGGGGAGAGCCTTTTTTAAAGTTTCCGCTGATGAAAGAAATTGTAGCGTACACCAATAAACGCGTTCGAGAGACTGGTAAAGAAGTGAGATTCCACTGCACGACCAATGCTACCCTTTTGGATGATGAACAAATCGCTTTTATCCGCAACCATAGTATTTCCGTCATGATCAGCATTGACGGTCCCCGGGAGATTCATAACCTCCAACGCCCCTTTGTGGGCGGTCAAGGATCTTATGATGTTGTCGTACCCAAAATAAAGAACCTGCTGACCTTCTTGCCCGATACCCCCGGTCATGCCGTAATTGTCGGCAATACCGATCCCCAAGTGGTTAAGGACGCAATGAAAGAAATCGGTTTTCAAAAAATATCGGTTATCACGTCTTCCCAAAGCCTCTTTTGCGGAGAAGCCGATAAGCAAAAAGCGGAGCGTGACATCTCCAACCTCCTCGATCTTTTGGAGCAGGAGGCCGAAACCTGGATCAGCCTTACCCGGAGCAGAGATGTAGGGGCTTTGCTGGAACTCAAAAATAAAAGTTTCTTATATTTTGGTCTAAGCGCTTTGTTCCATAACAAAAAATTGCATTATGCCTGCAGTGCGGGGCTGGGGATGGTCGCGGTCTCGGTTACAGGTGATGTCTATTTATGCCAGCGTTTTGTGGGTATGGCGGATTATAAAATCGGGTCCGTTTTTGAGTCTAAGCTGAACAGGGAGCAATATCAGGAAAGTCCTGCCAGAAGCAACCCGCTCTGCACCGCCTGCCTGGCCCGCTATTATTGTGCCGGCGGCTGCAAACACGATAATGTGGGCTCCCGCGGCTCCTTGACCACACCATCGGAGGAGATCTGCCGCTTGAGACGCCGGGAACTTGAACTGGCCGCCGCGATCATTGGTTGTTTGGACCCTGAGGATCTGGCTTTCCTGCTGGGAGGGGATATACTCCCCCCGAAACCCTGCCCCCTTGATTTTTGACATTTTTATTCCATGTGTGGCGCACAGAGGGCGCAGCGAAGTAAAGCCTTCGCTGCGCCCTCTTCCAGCACCTGGATTTAATAATATAGGCTGTCACAGAATAAATTCTCCCTGCACCCGGCACCTGCAACGGCATCCAGTTCACTGTCACTGAGCTGCTCTTCCCGGATTTCTTTGATCTCTTCAGGCGTAAAGCTAAACCCGGCTTCCTTCGCTATGACCATGCGCTCCTCAGCAGTGCGGCATTCTCTTATCTTGCTGTTGAATCCTTCGTCTGTTTTTAACCTCTCGATAAATTTCCTTGCTGATTCCGTACTCACTTCATAACCACCCCTTTGGTTATTTTCAATTGCAAAGCCGGCTACTAGAGGAACAGCCGGCTTTTGTTTGTGCGGTTACAGTTCTTAATAACCAAATGTCCAGCAAAAAGCATTTTCACACCAATGATCGCCGCCGGCAACCGCGTCCAGCTCATTATCGCTAAGTTCTTCATCCACTTGTTTAATTTCTTCCGGCGTAAAATCGAAACCTGATTCTTTCACGAACGCTAAGCGTTCCTCGGCATTCGGGAAGGCCTTAACCTGATTGGCAAACCCCTCATCCGTCTTGAGCTTTGCTACGAAAGCTTTTGCTGATTCAATACTCATCTTTCCAACCTCCATTTTTTATTGACCACTTGCTTTGCATTTTCAATGGTTAATACGCTGAACATTTGACTTTATTACATCCTAAAAGTACTTTTATTTCAAATTTTGACCCTACCTGCTGCAGAAGGGACATCTTCCCAGGCTGATGGTCCTTGCCCCGCAATAAGGACAAATTGTCTCTCCGGCTTGTCTCTCCAGACCGGCGGCTGCATATGCCAGATCTTCATCCGTAAGCTCGTCCTCTTCTGTCCGGTTGACCTTGACGTCAATTGCCTGGTTGGGTGTATCTTCAGGCGACAAGTGAGCCAGAAGCTTTCTTCGCAGTCTCTCCCTGATTTCCTTGTTTGTGCTGAAGTCAACAGTAATCATGCTTTGGGCCAGCCCCAAGAGTTTAGCTACTTCGGCATCCTCGACCGGTCCAATATCTTTTTCACCTGTCAGTATCCGGTCCAGGTAGGCGAGGTACAGTTCGGCCTTCGTTTGATCAGTTATCAATGTTAACCCCCCGGCTTTCCAAGATTTGACGCAGCCGCCGCATGGCCCGAAATAAGATAACACCAATATTGCTTTCGCTGATCCCAGTTAGTTTAGCGATATCCCTGTTGGTACAACCACTCCAGAATTTCAAGGCGATGATCTCCCGCTCCCGCTGACTTAAAGAAGCCAAAGCCCTATGCAAATGCCGCCGCATGTCCTTAGACTCGACAGCATCTTCAGGGCTAAATCCGGAATCTTCAAGCTCTTCCGTTTCTTCCAAAGAAACATAAGTATTTCGCCCCCGGCGGCGATAATAATCTGTTACGGTATTGCGGGCGATTCTGAATATCCATACTGAAAACGGCGCCTTTTCCGGCTGGTAACATTTTCGTTTGGTAAAGAGTTTGAGAAAAATCTGGTTGGTTAAATCGTCAGTATCATGGAAATCGTTCACTCGATAATGCACATAATTGTAAACCCGAGAAAAAAAAGCATTATACAACTCAATAAAAGCACGATCATCATCGGCCGGAGAAACCAATGACCTTTCCTCGGTTTGGGTCTGCGTGAACATTTTCTTGTAGTCCTCCTTGGAACATATGCAACTTATATTTAGTCAATATTATTCGAGGATTATCTCTTATAAGGAAAACTCCAAAAATACAGCTGATATTTTAATTTTATTTGCTAATCTTTTTCTTAACAATGTGCGAAAGTGCAGTCTTGCCAACAAAAAAAGTACAGTCTCCGGATTAGAGACTGTACTTTTATCAATCATCTTCATTTACTTGCCTTTGATAAGCCCCATCTGGGCTGCATAGGCAATAACCTGAGCCCGTTTTTCCAAATGGAACTGGTCAATAATTCTTTCCATATGATACTTAATAGTGCGTTCTGAAAGTCCTAAAGCCGCTCCCGCTTCCTTATAGGTCATGCCCCCGGCAACCATCTCCAGCACCTCCAGCTGCCGTTCCGTGAGATGCCTTCGTCTAACCTCTTCCCGGGCCTGCTGAGAGAAAACGTCTGCAGGCGCACCTTTGCGTCTGAATTCTTTTAAAAGCCTGGCAGCAAGGCACGGAGACAAAGGAACCTCTCCCTTTTCCAAACCGGACAGCATATCTACCAGCTCTCTGGCACTGGTATTTTTCAAAAGATAACCCGAAGCCCCGTATTTAATAGCGTCAAAAAGGTCATCATCCTCATCGGAAGTGGTCAGCATGACGATCTTAATTTCCGGCATATCGGCCTTAATCTGTTTTAAGACATCCAACCCGCAGCAATCCGGCATTTTAATATCCATTAAAATAATGTCCGGCTTCAGAAGCCTGGCCTGAGTCAAGGCCTTACTGCCGTCTTTGACTAAGCAGACAACCTCAATTCCATAGGTTCCGAGCAGGTATTTCAGCCCTTCCATGAATAAGTCATGATCATCTACCAGCATCACTTTCCCCGGCATCTTCCCTTCTCACCTCTTCCAACGGGACCAGCAAGGTAATCCGGCTCCCTTTCCCTTCTGCCGAAACAATCTCAATTTGAGCACCTATTTCCCAAGCCCGTTCCCGCATAATATTTAAACCAAACCCATGGTTGGTGTCTTCGTCCGGTTTTGAGTCAAACCCTCTGCCATCATCCTCTATAGCAGCAGATAACTGTCCCTCCGCTCTGACCAGGGATAGACTGACCACACCGGCTCCGGCATGTTTCCTGATGTTATTCAAGGCTTCTTTGATAATGTTCAGCAGATTGATTCGAACCAGGGGTTTAAGCTCTCGCCCGGTAAAGCCGGGAGGAATATCCAGTTGAACCTTGATACCGCTCTGTTCCTCAAAACTCCTTATATCTCCGGCAAGAGCCTCCGCAAAGTTTTTATCCATAAACCCTGAGTTTCTGGCCCGGCGGATATACTCGCGGATATCAGCGTGAGCGGCTTGCGTAACTTCCACCAGTTTATCAATCTGAGGCCTGGCAATGGTTACTCCAGCGTTCAGGAGTTCCTGCCGGATCCCCTCCGTCTGAAAATTAAGAAAGCCGAGCACTTGTGCCAAATTATCATGAAGATCCCTGGCCAGACGTTCCCTTTCTTCTGTAACAGCAAGCTTCCACTGTTGTTTCTGATATTCCTGTTGAACCAGTTTCTTTTGGGTTATATCATTGATAACTACCAACCGCCCAATGAGTTTTCCTTTCTGGTCCATAAGCGGAGAAATCCAGACCTCATAAACTTTGGTTTGCCCGTTAACAATTCTGGAAAACTCACTGGGAGTCATATTTGGACTTGTACAAAACTGGATAAGCTCCGGAATTCCTGTGCACACTTCGTCCACCTGTTTGGTTAGAACCAGCGCAGGATTTATTTCGGCCATATTGGCAAAGAAAGGGTTAACATCCAGAACCCTGTTGCGCAGATCTAAAACCATAACCCCAGCCTCCATGGTTCTGATTACGGTGGCCCAGGCCAGCGGGACAGCATCAAACATTTTATAGCGAAAAATAGCCCAGGCAATAATTAAACCGGCGGGAGCAAAGAAGACGGGGGTCAGGTCGAATCTTTTTACCGGACTATAGCCTGAAATATATAGGATATTCGGCAAAACAATGAAGCTTATTCCCAAGAGAAGAGCCGCGGCCTGCTTCCGGTAGACGGTATTTCTAAAAAAGACCTCCCTGAATAACAATACCCAGGCAAAAAAATTTAAAAAATGGGAATACAGGGCATGAATATAAAACATTGGGCCATATCTTTTGGCAATTACCGGAAAAGTGCCGCTATAATCCATGTGTAGGTTATAGCGAATTAAACTGTGCAGGGGATCTGTCCAGACCAGCAGAAGGATAATTGCGGGCAGGACGGCAAACCGAAGCACTTTTTTATTGTCAACCCAGCGGTCAAAGCCTGTAAACTCCATACACAAGGCCAGTAAGGTTACCGGGGAATAGCAATAGGCAAAATACTGGACATTTGCCCAAAAAAGTTTGGTTGGTAAATCTGAACCTGCGATTTCCAAGGCATTGCCCCCGGACCAAATAGTTACTACAAACATACTAATCATAAAACTTTTAGCGCCTTTGACATCCCTGCGCTTTAACAAGGTAAATATCCCCAGGGATAATGAAACACAGGCTGAGGCAATGACCGGCATGATATAAGGATGATACTGATAATTCACACGTTCTCCCCCAACCAATACCATTTTAGGTTTCCTTTAATATCTTTTCCTCTCATTTTGCTCTTAAAATAAATATTTCCTTATTAATCCTAAATCTATTTTCTCACGCATAGAACGATATTTCCAGTTAATATTTTTTAATCCCGTCTTTTTTTGGAGTTCTCGTAAGCTGTTCAAAATCATTTTGGTCGGCCGGTTGTCTTTATCATATTCGCAGCTGGTTACAATGGAGTCGCTTCCGTAAATCCATTGGGGGTCGCTAAACACACTGGACCAGCGAGTGGCTGTATTTCCGTCAACTGCTTTGGCTGCATTGTGACGATTTTGTGTCCGACTATTAAAGCCTTTCTTCCAAATACGCAATTTATTACCTCTCTGGGTTAACACAGAAAAGCGCACGTTAGAATTTAACGTGCGCCTAAGATCTTCTATAATTTTGTATATACTCCTAAGCTAACTTGAATACTCAACTTCTGTTAATACTGAAGAGAATCATCCCGATCAGCGGCCCTTTTCCAGCGCCATGCGTTGAAACTTCTCTTTGACATTCTCCGGAGGCACCAGCCGGACTGAACGGCCGGACATGGTCAGCGCTCCGCTGGGGCAGGCAGCGGAACATACTCCGCAGCCGATACAGACCTCATTGTTTATGACCGGTACTTCACTGCCATCCTCTTGAGCTGTCATAGCAATCGCATGGATTTGGCAGCTTTCCGCGCAAATCCCGCAGCTAATGCAGCTTTCCAATTCCACGGAGGGAATAAAATTACTGGGATGGGTAGCAAAAACCTGTTGTTCATTGATACCCCGCAGAACCTTGCAGCAGCAGCCGCAGCAGTTACAAATATAGGTTGGTTTATTCATTACATTATCACACAGATGCACTAAGCCAAGTTCCTGGGTTCGTTTAAGCACATTGAGCAGGTCCTCAACAGTTGCCGCTTTGCCCCAGCCCTTACGTATGATCCATTGGGCCGCGCCGCCCAGGGAAATACAAACCTCCAGCGGAGCATCACAGGCTGTGCCCAGATGAGAGGCCTCGTGGCGGCACGCGCACATGGTTATGGCTCCGCCTCCGGATTGCCGGATAACTTCCGTCGCCTTCTCATAGTCCAAAACCTCAGTTTCAACTGCTAAAGGCAAAACATTTTCATAAATCAGGGTTCGCATAACTTTGGTATCCAGGCCGGCAATTTCCTGCATCACACCCGGGCTATGAAAATAAGTTTCAAATAACTCAGCTAACTCTTTAAGATGAACATGATCCCCTGTCCGCATAAAAGTATATTCAAAAAATCCAACCAACATGGGAGCTAGCATATAATAGACTGTATCCTTGCGCGGAATATCCAGGACCAAACCCTTATCAGACATTCCGTCAAGGATTGCTTTTAATTCCGTTTCTTCTACACCTGTGAGAGACGAGATCTTTTTCAAAGGCATAGGTATTGAAGAAAATTTGCTGCCCACTAAAGCTTCGCCTTCCGTATAAAGACGATGAAGTATTGCCATGAGGTGTTCATTAATTGGCGCACCTTCCGGAGTCTTGCTTAGACGTTCAGCCAGCGCATGGTATATCTCATCTTTAGCATTAATACCGTGGCCCAAATTTATTTCCTCCCCTCAGCATAAGCCTCATGCACTGCATCAAGGACTTTGCGTGGTTTAACCGCATCTCCGATAATACTTAAATTCTCTATCTTATCCTGCAAAGCTTGATAGAGTTCATTCCGCGAACAGGAACCTACTGCTAAAACCACCGTATCGCTTGGAATAACTTTCTGAACACCGTCATTGGCGCTCTCCACCAGAACACCGTCCGAGCGGATTTCAAGCACAGTGTGTTTGCTCAGACAATTCACCTTATAGCGCTTCAAATCGGCTAACATGGACCAGCGGGTACTGGGACCGATATCCCGTCCGATTTCTTTAGCCATTTCTAAAACAGTAATCGTTTTTGTTCCCTGAGTCAACAAGCGATGAAGTTCCTGATCTGTTTCCGCTTGCTGCAGCATGAGGAATCGCAGGGTTTGACTGTCCATCGTACCTGCTTCCGCCAAGAGCAGAGCAGTATCCACACCCACAGCTCCGCCGCCGACGATAATCACGTTTCGCCCCGTTTTCTTACGGCCTAATAATACATCCCACGCCTGAAGAACCTCTGCACCTGCTTCAATTTTGATCGGCGGAGTGATAGGCTGGGCTCCGGTGGCCAGAACAACTCTATTAAACTGTCCATTCTGCACAGCGGCCAGAATCTTGTCCGGAGCTGCCTTGGTATTATACTGAATCCTTACTCCCAGTTCCCGGCAGGCATTGGCTAAGTAGTCAGCAAAGTATAAGAAATCCTGCCGTCCCGGAGGGGCTGCCGCCAAGGCTAATTGTCCTCCCGTCTGTCCGCTCTCTTCCCAAATGGTAACCTCATGTCCGCCCAGGGCCGCGACCCGCGCAAATTCCATCCCCGCGGCACCGGCCCCAATCACCAGGATCTGTTGAGTTTCCGCAGCTTGCCTGATTGGGCCCAGTTCCGCCTCCCGGCCTGCTTCCGCATTGACCAAACAGCTGACTGGTTTGAGGCGGAAGACATAGTCTAAGCAGCCTTGATTACATCCGATGCAAGGGCGAATCCGTCCTGATTGACCGCTCATGGCTTTATTGGGCAGTTCAGGGTCCGCCAGCAAAGGGCGGGCCATGCCGATAAAGTCGGCTAATCCCTCTTCTAAGATACCCTCTGCCAATTCAGGAGTGTTAATCCGATTACAGGCTATGACAGGAATAGAAACGGCGGTTTTGATTCCATGAGCCAGGTAGGCGTAAGCTCCCGGGGGTACATTCATAGTAAGCTGAGGAACCTGGGTTTCATGCCACCCGCCGGTTACATTGAGAGCGTTAACGCCGGCTTTTTCTAAGGCCTGACAGAAAGCCCGGGATTCTGTGTTTGTATTGCTGCCCGGAACAAAGTCATTGCCGGCTACGCGAACAATGATCGGAAACTCCGGTCCGACTGCTTCACGCACAGCCCCCACTACTTCAAGTCCAAAGGTCATGCGCTCCTGAAGGTCACCGCCATAGCGGTCTGTCCGGTGATTGGTAAGCGGGGAAAGAAATTGCGAAATCAGATAACCTGCGCTGGCAATTATCTCAACCCCGTCAAACCCTGCTGATTGGGCTCTTTTAGCGGCGCCGGCAAAGGAAGCGATGACTTCCTTGATTTTTTCTTCGGTAAGCTCCACAGGAGTTTCCCTGGTCAATTTGGAAGGAATCGGAGAAGGCGCCACCGCGGGCTGACCTGTTAAAACAGAATGAGCATACCTTCCCGCTTGATAAAGCTGGGGCACAATTTTAGCACCTTCAGCGTGTACGGCATCAACTAAACGGCGAAGTCCCGGAATGAAGCGATCCTCATCAAGCTGAGTCATACCGAAAGCATTGCCGATCCGGTCGATTCCGCACCCGCCAACCACGATTAAACCCACTCCCCCGCGGGCTCGCGCTCGATAAAACTCGATCAGCTGATCAGTTACTTCCCCTTGAGGACTGTACCCTAAGTGCATAGGCGTCATAACCAGGTGGTTGCGAAGCTGAAGTGTACCAATTTGAGCGGGCGAAAAAAGGATTGACATCTTGAAAAACCTCCCCTATTCTACTTTTTCGACTCTGCAGCGGACATATCGGTGCAGCGGAGTACCGGCAATTGGGTCTCGATGGGTCTTCTTTGTTAACTGATTGACATTAACCCCATATTCCTCCTCATTATAGGAAAGCCCAAAACCATGAGGAATGATGATCGTTCCCGGTCTGGCGGCCGGCGTTATCTCCAGCTCGATATCCACGGATCCTGCCTCGGTCGCTGCCCTGACAATCTGCTGATCATTCAGGTCCAGCCTGGCGGCATCATCAGGATGCATAGCCAGCGTGCAGGCCCGGTGCCCTTTGTTCCACTCCGGATTGCGTATCAGGGTATTGGCATTCATGTCCATGTGTCTTCCGGCCATGAGAATAAAGGGGTAATCTTCGTCAGTCTGCAATTGCTTCTGCTCAAGCTCCGGGGTGATACTGCCGACCCATTCCTCCACTTCCGGGATATAGAGATTGATTCGCTGATCCTCCGTACGCAGGTTGGCAAAGTTGTTATCCGGGTCAGCACAGCCAATCCACATACCCTCCGGGTGATCGACAAGGGCCTGGAAAATATCATCCCCCATGGTTGGACCTGGCTTAAAGCCTGCCCGGGCTGCGTTGGCACGGAAATCCTTGGGCACGGTCTGAAGCAAAACCCACATCCAGGCCAGATTTGCCGAACCCATTTCTTTGCCCAGGGTTTTAGCCACCACAAAGGGCAGCGCAGCAACTATCTTCGGATCGGATTTCGCATAAGAAAATAACGCCTGACCATAGTCCAAACGGGATTTCTGAGCTGCCTCCTGCAACGACTCCGGAATCTCCGGAATAATCCCCAATTTATCCGCCAGACGGGTCCAGATCTCACTTCCCTCCAGACATTCACCCTCAGCTTTTATAACAGGCCGGCGCATCTGGCAGTAAATTTCCGGGTAATCCCAGGAAAAATAGGTTGTATCCCAGCGTTCATAGGCTGAAAGATCAGGGAGAACATAATCGGACACCCTGGCCGTCTCAGACATAGCTATGTCCACGGTAACCAACAGATCCAGCTTGGAAAAGGCTTCTTCGTAAGCGGTGGTGTCCGCAAAGGAACGTAAGGGATTACTTGAACTAATGAGCACGGCACGCAGTCGTTCCGGGTGGTCGCTGCTGATTTCTTCCGGCAGCACGTTGGGCGGGTACATGCCCATGATGGCTGGGTAATTAGTAGCAACCGTACGCCAGAACTTTGAATTCCGCTCATCACTGTGGGAGCCCATGGGCATCAGATAACCCGGAATCACGTTCCCGCCGGGTACGCCCAGCCGTCCGCAGACTGTGAGCAAAATAATTTCCAAATAGGTTGTCAGGGTACTGTGCCGGCCCATGAGCACACCCAGATCAGGATGAAGGGAGGATTTGCGGGTAGCGAAGAGACGTGACACCTCCCTGACCTGATCAAAGTCAAGCTCACAAACCTTGCAGGCCTCACGGGCATCAAACTCCCTAAACCAGGGGCTGATCCGCTCAAACTGGCTGACATGACGCTCAATATACTCCCGGTTATGCCAGCCTTCCTGGAGTATGATGGCGATCATGGCACGTGTCAGGAGCGCGTCCGTGCCCGGCCGCAAAGCCAAATGAATATCAGCTTTTTCCGCCGTTTCTGAGCGGCGCGGGTCGATGACCACCAAAAGTTTCTCAGGGTCCTTCGCTATCTGGTTAAGTATCCGTCTGGCCTGGGGAATTTGATGGCTCATCCATCCGTTCCAGCCAATGGCGACCAACATATCCGTTTGATGGTGGTCGGGAATGGTCGCATTGTATTGCCTTCCCACAGTCCGTCCGTATCCCCAATACAAACCGGTCAGTTCTCCGGCTAAGGCATTGTAGTAATACTGAGAACCCAGGGCTCGCAGCAAGCGGAGTCCGAAAACCGCTTCACTGTGGCCTCCCAAACCGCCCAGGCCCATTACGGCCAGGGAACGGGAACCATGTTCTGCAATTATGGTCCTTAGTTTCTCCGCGATCTCAGTCAGGGCCTGATCCCAGGTGATGGGTACAAAATCTTTCCCAACCTTTTTCAGGGGATAGGTTAAGCGCTGGTCATGATGCTGGTAATAAGCAATATTGAGTCCTTTCCGGCAGGCATATCCTTGACTGCGGGGATTGTCCTTATCGGGTCTGACCTTCACCATCCGGTTATTCTCCACTTGAACCTCTAAACCACAATTTTGAGCACATAGTACACAACTGGTTTTTCTCCAATCATCCATCCGGCAATCCTCCTCTTCTGAATATTCAATTATCTTTATGTAAAAATTTTTCCAATCCCCCCTTATGGCCAATGCCAATCAGTTTAGAGAACCTGCCCCTTTATCCGATGACTACCAGCCGTAAAACTCCCATCTTCTATAAGTGGGAGATAACGGCTGCTACGTCCCTGGATAAGTTCTTCTAAGCTTCAGCTGGAGTAAGTGTTCCTCTTGGGCAAACTCTATCTGAAGCTAAGAATCACTTGATTCCTGAGAGAACTTATCTAAAACTCTCTCGAAAGCGGCAAATTCCTCATCCGAAAAGCGTTCCTTGATTTCTTGTTGGAGTTCTTCAGCCAAGTGGGTTATTTCAGCAAATTTATGCTTGGCTTTCTCCTTCAGAAATACCAAAAGGGAACGTCTGTCCTCCGGGTCATTTCTTCTCTCCACTAAATCCAGGCGTTCCATGCGGTCTAAGATAGAGGTAAGAGTTGATCCGTCCATATCCAAACTTTTGGCAAGGTCCTTGAATTTTAAGCCATCTCTTTCCCACACTGCACTCAGCACATAAAATTGTGCGGGAGTAATTCCGTACTGGGAAAGGTTGCTTTCGTAATAGCGGTGAACCTTCCGCATTGCCCGGCTCAACTTGAAGCATACATATTTTGACGGACTCCTGCTTTTATCATTTGATGCGTCCATTATCTCACCTCATTTCACTGATTATTTTATTGGTAGAGAAATTAATTGTATATCAATTGTTTGTGTACCAATGATTAATAAGAGTATAGCGCAGTTTAAGCTTTATGGCAACCTATTTATATAACAATGAGCAAAGCCGTTGTCAAAATAATCATGACAACGGCTTTCACCGGCAATTTTGCAAAGGTTAAATTATTATGCTCCAGAAATGGGTCAACACCAGATAATTCCCGATCAGAAAATGTGAAATACTAATGCCGATGATCGTTCTATGCCGCATATAGAGATAGCCCCATAAAAATCCGCTGACCGAGGTAAGCATCGCTAATTCAAAGGAGTAGAAAACATGAGAAACACTGAATAGCATGGAAGCAACCACAATGGCCCACAGGGAGTTGTATTTACCGGGCATAATTCTTTCCACAGTTCCCTGAATAACCCCCCGGGCAATAAACTCCTGGAAGGGAGCAATGAGCAGGTATAGGTAAAAGGCCCAGTCTATTAAACCAAAATCAATCACCGGATAGCCCTGAAAAACCGCCCAGCTCTTGATAGCCTCTATTTTTAACAAAGTAATAAGAATTAAGATAATGACGGTTACGACCCCGGATTCTATTAAGGATGGTTTTAAGTTTTTAAAGCTTAAGCCAAATTTGCTGATGGGCAGCTCACTGCGGCGTATCAGGGCAATCGAAATAACAATAAAATACAAACAAATCAGTAAGGTCACAATGGTATAGGAATTATCATTAGCCTCGGGATCAATAACCCCTAAAAAGAAGGTGTAAACACATAGGGATAAAACAAGGGCTACAAAGGTAAAACTGGATTCGGATTGGATGCATTTTAACCTGGAATTGTGAATTGCCACAGCCGCCTGACTGGCAACGGCAGAAATAACCTCTTCCAACTGCTTAGGAAAGGGGACAATCTTATTATTCCCGTCAAACTTGTTGATGAGCTGAATCACGCCCACGATAGTACCATCCTGAAGCTTCATGGGTACAACCAGCATGGAAATTGTTTGATAATGGGTGGCCTTATCATAAGAACTATTAAACTTAAACTCTTCTTTTTCCGATAGGGCGTAACAATCGGCAATATTTACCGTTCTTCCGGTCAAGGCGGTAAACCCTGCTATGGATTGTTTTTCCAGACTCACAGGTTTTGCTTTAAAGGTGCTTAGATGCTGAGACTGCTTTTTTTCCAGAGATAGTGTGCGTGTCGCCTGAAAGACTAAGCGGTCAGGTTCATATTCTCTGAGAAACAGGGAACAGGCATCACAATTGGCAATCTCCAGCATTTCGCTGACAATCAATTGAAACAAGTTATTGAGATCGGTTTCCGAGGTTAAAGCAATGGCGATTCTACTCAAGGCAAAGGTAAACTCTTGATAATTCAGGTTGTTCTCTTGTTTTTCCACAGCTTATCCTCCCTTCCCCTTTAGCTCCTTCACTGCCATTGTCCGTTGATGTACCCGCTTTACCTGCATGCCGAACACTTCAAATCGGGCCTCGATCAGCTGAGGAAAGGGATTGCCGTCGGTTTCCACCGCCAGATGGGGAATTGAGGGATGATGCTTCATTACTTCCGCCACCAGTTCTTTATTCCTGGCCACCTTTATTTTTGTGGCGGACATTTTGGCAGTAATCACGGACTCCGCTATTCTGCTCAACATACAGGCAAACGGGCCAATAGAAATCACTCCGGCTGCATCTTCCACGGCCTCATAAAAAGCAGCCGCCGTCGTCAATAATGCTTCTGTCTCAAACTCAGGTGAGATGAGCTGAGAAACCGTTTGGAGCATTTCCTCGATCTCTATCAGGTGTATTTGGTAAAGACCTGATTGGCCGAGAATTTGTTTTATTTCTCTTTCATAGAACCGTTTCATCTGATGAATCAAAACCGTCGCCATTCTTTCTTTCAGAGTGGTTTTAACAATTTTATGGATGATATTATAGTCACAGTAATGCAGCCATTCGCTCACAGGTGCGGTTCTTACCATAATCCCTTCCCGGGCCAGCCTTTCCACCAGGTATTGCCTGGAAAAGCCATCCCTGCGCACATATATTTCTCCCACCAAAGAAACCTTAGGCACCTGTTCTAATTCCTGGACTCTTTCAATCCTTCCCAGCCTGGCGGCCGCTTCCCTCAGGACACGTTTTACCCCCTGCCAGTCATCTTTTTCCACACTTTGCAGGATACTTTGGCACGCCAAAGCATAAGCTGCCAAAGCCTTTGCTTGATCTTTGGCAACCGTTAAGACAGCACTGTAGATATCTTCCATCACATCGCTGATCACTATGGACTGCCATAACCTAAGGGAGAGCTGGGTTCCGAAACCCGCATAGCTGTTCTCACTGGTCAGTGACAATAAGGCTACATCCTGAAGCTGCATTTTTTCAATTAAATTTTTTATAAAAACCGAATACTGACCGAAGCGGCAAGGACCCGAGGTTGTGGGCATAAAATAGACCAGTATTTCCTCTTTTTCTCCTCTATTCTCTAAATAGTTTACTAAGCTGCCCACGGTCAGGGTCAAAGGCAGACACTCCTTGCAGGAAGACAGCCCCTTGCCGATTTTCAATTCCCTCTCTGCAGGAGCAGGTACATGACTGGCCTTGATACCCATCCGCCGGAAGGCAGCGGCAAACAATTGTATCGCAAAGTCACCTATGGAAGGAAAAAGAACGTGTACCTTAGGATCCGTTAACTCAAATCTTCTCCCTTGAGAATCCATGACCCAGCTCCCTTGAGCATCACTGACCACTTCCGCCGCCCGAAAGCCGCTTTTTGGGGGTTCTGTCCTGGCGTTGCCTTTCAGATAGCTATTCACCACATCTAAAAAAGCTTCAATCCGGGTATCTAACCCCGCATCTGCGGTATGACTGTCCAGTTCCAGAGTGAGTGAGGGTTTATTGCCCATGATCTTCCGAAAATAATTGATTAAAAAAGAATCCGCCCCGCAACTGAAATTGGTGATAAAAACGGGAAATAAACGTGGATGCCTTTGTACATACTTAGCCCCTTGCAAAATCTTTTGACCGTTGGCCCAATACATATAGTCTTCCGGCTTCTCCCGGGAAAAGGGCAGAAATTCATGAGGAATAACGCTATACCCTCTGGAGACAAATTTCTGGGGAATCCCCATATTAGCCGACGCGGTAAAGGCATTATAGGATCTGCCAAACAGCACGATAGCTATCTTCTCCGGCTGCCTGTCTAACGCTTGTAAAAATTCTCCGCCCATTTCCTGACACTGTTGAGTAAACCCTTCCTGAGCTTCAACTCCCCTGGAAAAGGCCTTTTTAACCGCTTCTTTTCTTACCCCCAGGGTTTTGGCCAGATTAAGAAAGGTTGTTAATCCGGAAGCATAGCCCTTGGAAAAGTCAAGAATAGGGCTGAGAATCTTAGCTTCTATCTCAGGGAAAGTGGCCTTCAAGTAATAGGGTTCCGCCTGGACCATGGGACAGGTCACACTGGCGGCCAGGAGATTCACCGCCGGCAGAGCCTTAATAAAGGGCAGAAAATAAAAATCAGCGTCGGTTTTGATCAGTCCCTGTAAGGCACCGTGAGCGATCTCCACAGGATAACAAAATTCAGCGCCCCTTCTCTTGATCCCTTGACTGTCGATTTCTGTCCCCAGGATCACCTGAAATCCCAGGGAGTGAAAAAACTGATCATACAGCGGGAAAAGAGTGTGGGTCATTAAGGAATAATTAATCCCCACTGTCTTACTATGGGCAGGCAGCAGCCCCTCTTTTCGCCCAGTATAGGTTTCCGTTAACATTTTTTCCCGCTGTCTTACCAAATCCAAGGCCTGGGGGGAAATTTGCTCCTGATCCCGGATCAGATTAACGTATCTGTTGCAGCTGCCGCCAAAAGGGTAGGTCCTCCCTCCAATGGATAAGCGGCTGATCCTACACTTTCGATCACATTGTTCCTGGCCCCCCCGGCAAGTGAAGGGGTCTGCATAGTGTAATTCCCGCGCTGCCAACTCTTCCAGGTTGATATCCATGGCTTCCAGCAAGCCCCTGTCCAATCTGTTTTGCACTTCTAAAGCAACCCCAAAAGCACCCATTAAGCCAGGTTCCGGCGGGACAATAATTCCCTTGCCAATTAAGCCTGCCATGGCTAAGGGCACGGCCTTATTGTAGCAGACACCCCCTTGCATAAAGACCCGCTGCCCCACTGTCCGGTTGCCTTTGACTCGATTAATGTAATTTTGACAGATAGAATACACTAAACCTGCCGCTACATCTTCAACCGAACGTCCTTCCTGAATGGCACTCTTAATATCACTGCCGATAAAGGCGGCACACTGATCATTGAAATCAAGAGGGTTGGCGCTTTTCAGGGCAATCTCACCGATCAGCTGAGTGGGGATCGCCAAGGATTCCTGGGCCGCCTCTTCCAAAAAGGAACCGGTTCCCGCTGAGCAAGCCTCATTCATGGCATAGTCGGAAGCCACACCATTAGTTATAAAGGTATATTTGGCGTCTTGTCCGCCGATCTCAAAAATCGTATCCACCTTCGGATCGAAATAAACCGCTGCCGCGGCATGAGCTATTATTTCATTGATCACTGCTTTAGAGCCGCCATGCAGCGCCGCGATCTGTCTGCCTGATCCGGTTACCCCCAGACCCACAATCTTTATGTTCGTCGTTTTAAGCAAACCATTGATTTCCCGGTAACATTTTCTGGCAGCCTCCACCGGGTCACCATTGGTGCGGAGATAACAACCGGCTAAAATCGCCTGATCAGCGCTTCGGATCAGCACTGCTTTGGTGGTTGTGGAACCCACGTCTAAGCCTAAAATGCCGAGATCCCCCGCTTTAACTTCCTGCCGCAGGGTTTCTTTATAAGTAACCAGGGGCAAAGCATCCTTTAAATCAGGCAAACAGGCAAAGGAAGTACCAGCCTGGGCCAGTAATTCTTCCACCGCGGTTATTGATTTCGTTTTAACCTTTTGGGCCCAAAGGGCAGCACCCAGAGCTTCAAAATATTTAGCCTCCGGGGGTATACACAGTTCCGGAATCTCCTTTTGCAAGAAACCAACCACTGCCGGGTTTGCTGAAACTCCTCCGATCAGCATAACTTTTTGGTACTCTGTCTTGTTTAAGATTTCCATGATTTTTACAGCCAGCATCCGGCTGAGCCCTGCCACTACCTCTTCCTTCTGCCTGCCTTTATTTAAAGCATGGGTACAGTCACTTTTACAAAAGACGGAACATCTTCCGGCCAGTTGATAAGGGTTGGCTGATTGAGTACCATTCACCGCTTCTTCTAACTTGAGATCCATCCTTTTGATCTGCTGCAAAAAAAATTCACCGGTTCCGGAGGCGCATTTATTTCCGGTGAATACATTGACGATGCGGCCTTTAGAATCTAATTTATAGGCCATAAAGGTTTCCCCGCCGGCGCTGACAATGACATCAACCTTGGGATATTGCTCCCGCAAATATTCATAAGCGTATTCCACAGCCTCCGGCTCGGCAAGGGAGGAGGCCTGAAGCTTAGCTTTTAATTTTCTGCCGGTAATAGCCAGACCTTTTATTTGCGGGAGCAGCTTGTTGTCCAGCATCTTCCTGATGGTACCGCCGGGATCTCCTTCATGGGCCTTAATTTCTATCCTTTCTATCCTGACCCGGTCCGGAATCTGCTCTAAGATGACCAGGCTGATATTAGAGGAGCCGATACATAATCCTAAGGTCTTCATAATTTCTCACCATCCCTGCTTCCGTCAGCAACGAAACCGGCGTCTTGTAAATTCCGGCTGCTCCTGAATATTTAACCTGGTTTTAAATTGGGTGAAGCGGATCATGCCGGGGATAAGATAAGACGCCATTTTTTCCCACCAGCTTTGGGGGCCTGTTGCTTCAGCTATCTCTGCAATTAGTTGCTGAAGCCATTGGGCGGTCTTTTCATTAACGAATCCTTTGCTGCCTGCCAGCAAAATCATGGCCCGGTGAGCGTCCTTGCCGTATTGCTCCGCTTTAGCTCTGACCCGGGGCAGAGGATGATCTTTGAGATTTTTGTACCCAATCAGCCAGTTTTCGATCACCCGGAAAGCGGTAGGCCCCATCCGCCTGAATTCTTCCCGATATAATTCTTTTTGGATGCCGCTCATCTCATCCTGCCCAAGATGAGGATGCTTAAAGGCCAGCATAAAGGCATCCGCCTTAGAGAATTCTTCAACGGGCATGGGCAGCATTCTTCCTTCATTGTTTAACCTTTCCCGTAAGGGTGTTCCCCAAGTAGGCGCATAAATAAGAAATTGGCAGGCACAAGGCTTTAAATCCATTAATTCAGCAAACTCCTGCCGGATAATCTCTTGGTTTTGATAATCAAATCCCAAAATCATGGATGCCAGCACACCAATTCCATGTGCTCTTAGTTCGGAAAACAGCTCTTGGTAGGACTTGCCCCGCATTTTCTCATAATTAGCGCTTTTACCCTCATACCCTATCCACAGCCAGTCAATCCCCATCTCTACAAGCTCTGCCGGGGTATACTGGGAGAGGGCTTTTACACTGCCATAGGTGGAGATGGATAAGGGAGGCAACCTGGAATCCCTTATAGCTGCCAAAAATCCTCTGCCTCTCTTTTCATTTAAGAGAAAATCTTCGTCTTGAATAAAAAACGAAGTAATATCAGGGTGTCTGATCCTGATTTCTGAGATGGTCTCTACAATTTGTTTCCCTGTGGGAATCAAGGCCAGATGTTTTTGTTTGAAATAATGAGAGGTTGTACAAAAATCACAGCCGTTAGGACAACCTAAGCCTGCAAAAATATAGGCCAGCCTGCCGGTTACAGGAATAGAAAACAAGGTCTGACGCTGAGTAATATCCGGCTGCCTGAACGATCTGCGGTTTTCCTCTCCCAGGAGACGACGCATAAAAGCGACTCCCTCCTCATTCCTGCAGATATGATCGTAGTATGGGCCGATGATGCTGTCATCGAGAACTGTACCATAGCCCCCCAGAATGATTTTCGTATCCGGTGCGTGGCTGCGGATTGCTTTCACCATGGGGATTAATTTATGTAAAGTGGACGGTACAAAAGCTATCCCTACATAATCGTAGTTATTTTTCAGTTCAGCGATGAACTTTTTCAGAGTAGGGTAATGAAGGGTGACAACAGGCGCATCCAGGTTCTCTGCAATAAAGTCTATTCCCCACTGGGTGGTTGTGGCTCTGGGACGAAATACACCTTGGGCCCACAGAACCTGCCATGATCCCTCATAGGAAACCCCAAAACCATCCCCATATTTGACTCCAAACGGTGCACAGACGCTGCTTAGCAATATTTTTTTCTTTTTCTTTTGTTCCGAAATTGCAGCACTCAACCCATACCCCTCCAATTTTGCCTAAGGTTACTTCAAAGAACTATTATAAAGGTCTAAATAATTTTTCATTATAGTTTCTTTTTAAAGTAATCTCATTGACAATTTTGCGGTAGCAAAAGAAAAAGAACCCCAAAAAGGGTTCCTGCTTGTCCGATATATCCTCTCATCATAAACAACCTGCTATCTTTATAGATTTGCGGGTCTTTTCTCTAAAGCCTTAAGCCTGTTTTCATAGTCGTTAAAACTATTATCGGCAGCAATAACAAACGACTTAATTATTTGCAGATCAGATTTGACGTTCCTCATATCAGATTCTAATAATTTCTGCCTGCTTTCCAGTGCTTGCTGTCCTTCCTCCACCTTGTCCAACCTATTTTCGATAATTTTCTGTCCCTCTGCCAAAGTTTTCTGTCCTTCAGCCAAGATTTTCTGTCCCTCTGCCAAGGTTTTGAACATATCCCGAACTTCCTCAAGTATTACACCCACCTGATTCTCATTCATAAGTACACCGCCTTACAATATGTTCTTGCCATTTATTATACCATAAAATACCACAAATGTGTTTTCTAAAGTCAACCTAATTTAAGCAGAACTAAAACATGAGGGCACAATTAATCCAAACTGTTTGCTGCGTTAATATAGGGTTCCAAATAGTTGCTTGCCTCAGAAAGCGGATAATCCTGATATTCTATCTGGGAAGCCAGAGTTTTGTCCTCTGCCCGGTACATTCTGCGAAACTGCAGAGGGGTACATTGATAGTTTGATTTGAAGTACTTTATGAGATATTTCGGATCGGAAAATCCACATTCAAGGGAAATATCCAGGATACGTTTATCCGTACCCAGGAGCAGCCTGGCCGCCTGTTCTCCTCTGCTGTAATTCAGTAAATCCTGAAAGGTTTTCCCGAATTTTTCCGTGACAAAATGGGACATATGGTGCACACCGATACTGACCAGCTCAGTTAGATCCTTCAAGCCCATCTTATCTGAATAGTGGCCGGCAGCATATTCATACATTTGCTTGATTCTTTTCACCAGCTTTTCATCCAAAGCCTCCGTCCCCATGCCCCAACGTATAAAATCAAAATTGTAGGCCAGATAAATGAGCATTTTTTGCAGAGAGCTTTCTATATCCTTCTTACAGACGGCTTGAGACCCCTTATTTATTTCCCCTACTAAACGGGCCAAATACCCTTTAAGTATGTGATACTTTTCGGGAACCACGGCTTCGTGGTAAATAGAAGAGCAGTAGAAGAACGTATACTTAAAATCCGGCAGGACCTTTTCACAGAAAGCCGGGTCAATTTGTATAAACAAAACTTTATTGTCACCGGGGTCTTTAGCTATACCATGTATCTCATCCACATTGATAACCGCGACATTGTTTTCCTTCAGCAGATGGGTTTCCGCACCTATTTTGATGTTTACCGAACCTTCCATGACATAGATGATTTCCACTGCATTATGCCAGTGATAGGGGTATTGACCGCTATTCCAAATAAATGCCCTGATGGGTATCCCATTTGAGAAGTTAATTATTTCAGGACGCATATCAAAGCCAACTCCACTTAATTTATTTTCTCTGCTCAAGGTGTTTGTTCTGCTGAGATTTATCATAACACGATAATCATAATTGTTCATGATGCAATAAGCATATAACTTAAAATTATTTGTTCTTTACAGTTTCACCCAATCCTCGGTATAGAGTAAACCGAGATAGTGTCAAGACAGGATCTTTGGTATAATAGCACTAATTATCGCGGCTAAGAGGTGGCAGAGCGTGACTTTACAGGTTTTAAGATACGTTATCGAAGTGGCTGCCTGTGCATCCATATCCGAAGCGGCAAAATCACTCTTTATATCCCAGTCAACCTTGTCAACTGCCATCAAGCAGCTGGAAGAAGAACTGGGGATTGTTTTATTTCGGCGCAACAATCGGGGGGTCGTCCTCTCCCCGGAAGGCGAGGATTTCTTGCAATTCGCCCGCCAAATTGTGGAACAAGCCAATTATCTTGAAAATCGGTACCAGCAGAAAAAATCATCGGATATGCTTTTTTCCGTATCGACACAGCGCCTGCCCTTTGCTGTACGCGCTTTTGTCAAGCTGATGGAAACCATTGATCCGGAGCCCTTCGATATTGCCATCCGGGAATGCCCCACCTACGAGGTAATTCACGATGTTGAAGCCGGCCGGAGTGAAATAGGCGTACTGGCCGTACAGCATCAGTATCTCGAAATCTTCCGGAAGCTTTTGCATTCCGGAGACATTTCCCAACATAAAATTCATACCCTTTCTCCCTACGTGTTTGTGCGCCAAAGCCATCCCCTCGCCCGGAAAAACGCCTTATTCATTGAAGAGTTAAAACAATATCCTTTTATCACCTTCGATCAAGGCAAAAACAGCGGTTCCCATTTTACTGAAGAAATTGTTTTCTACAGCCAACTGGATAAGATCGTCCATGTCAGCGACCGCTGCACAAAAATAGCCCTGGTTCGGGCCACGGACGCTTTCAGCATCGGACCGGACCTTGTCAACAGCAATGGGGACAAAATGCATGCCGGCCAACAGGAAATCTGCGCCATCCCCTTAGCCGGCCAAAGTGAACAGTTGGATATATTATGGATTAAGAAAACATCACGGCCGCTGACCACGACCGCGGAGCTGTATGTGCGGTTATTGGAGGACCATGTGCGCCGCTGCTTTGATGCCATGCCAGGTAGGCAGGGCTGCTGAAGATCCGGCCTATTGGGCCGCTGCACATATAGAGCGCCCAAGTTCCTCTACATAAAGAATACGAATGTCGCTGGCATATAGGTTACTTAACCGCTCCTGGGTCAGGATCTCTTCCGTTTTGCCAACGCTGAACTGCCCCCCACGGTCAAGGATGCCTGTTTTTCCGCCTAAGCGGAGGGCATGGTCAGGCATATGAGTGGTCATAATAATAGAATAACCGTCCTCCGCTAAGCTCTTAATCAGCTGCAATACCCGGATTTGATTTCCGTAGTCCAGATAGGATGTGGGCTCATCAAGAATGATGATCTGCGGACGCTGTACAAGGGTACGGGCAATGGTAACCTGCTGGCGTTCCCCGCCGCTGAGTGCTGTGTAAGGCCGCTCACTTAACCCGGCTATACCCAATTGCTCCAATACGCTGTCCACCAGGGCATAGTCCTGGGCACCGGGCTGCTGAAAAGCAGTCAAATACGGCGTGCGCCCCATGACGACAAAGTCCCGCACGGAATAATCATAGACCAAAGAATGAGTCTGAGGCACATAGCCGATGGTTTTGGCGATCTCACGCACATCCATTGAGGCGAGAGGCTGGCCGTGTACCCGGATCAAACCGCTTTCAGGCGTAAGCAAATTCATAATGCAGTTAAGCAGCGTAGACTTTCCTGCTCCGTTGGGGCCGAGTATGGAAAAGATCTCGCCTTTTTTTAAGGTGAAGCAAACATTCTTCAGCAGCTTATCGCCTTTGCCGTAGGCGAAACAAAGGTCGCGCACTTCTAATCTCACGACAGCTTCATCCTTTGCTTAATTAATAAATAAACGTAAAAGGGTGCTCCCACAATTCCGGTTAAAATCGTCAAAGGCAGCTCTGCGCTGGTCATCAGGCGGGCACATGTATCAATGACCAACAAAAAAATTCCTCCCAACAGGCATGACAGCGGCAAAAGCTTCCGGTTATCCGGTCCCGCCAGCATGCGCCCAAAATGCGGGATAACAAGCCCTACCCAGCCGATAGTGCCGCTGATGCATACGGCGCTGGCTGTCAGAACCGTGGCGCATAAAATCACAATCCGGCGGGAACGCAGCACCGGCACTCCCAAGGATTGAGCTTCCCGGTCTCCCAAAGACAAAACATTAATACGCCAGCGCAACAGCAGCAGAATCCCCGTAGCCAGCAGAATCGGTATGGCAACCGTCACCAGATCCGGGCTTACCACTTTGGCAAGACTGCCCATCTGCCAATAGGTAATGGAGGCCAATTGTGTCTCCGGGTCTGCAATATACTTGATGAATCCCATAATGGAACTCATCAGACCGCCGACAATAATACCGGATAGGACCAACATCATCATGGATTGATTGCGTGTAATCTTCGGGATACTGGTGGTCAACCCAACCGCCACCATCCCTCCTATAAAGGCCAGCAGCTGAATACCGGAGGCATTCCACCCCAGCAGAATCCCCATAGACGCTCCGATACAGGCACCGGAAGAAACCCCCAGTACATCGGGGGCAACCAAAGGATTTTTAAACACTCCCTGATAACACGCTCCGGACAGAGAGAGGGCGCTGCCTACCAAAACCGCGGCCAGAGCACGGGGCAGCCTGAGGGTAAAGACCACCCCTTCCGCCTGCTGAGGCCAGGTTGGTTCAATGGGCACCCACTTGGAGAGCAAAACCTGGAGCACTGTGAAGGGATGCAGAGGATACCTGCCCACACCCACGACAATGAGCAGCAAGATGACAAGAAGGACGGACAGCAGGATGAGCAGCCCCGGAAAGGCACCCGCCCGGCGGTCTTTGAGGTTTGTACGCATTGGCGGCCGCTCTAGGAAATGCGCCGCTCACTGGCGGCGTTTGCCTTATCCTTAAAGATTTGCCCGAAGTCCTCATCTGTCAGTGAATAGTCAAACATATCCTGATAAAAGCTCTTCATTTGCGCCTTTAAATCTACTTGGGAGAAAATCTCAGGCTGCAGCATCTTCCCCAGCCAAAGCATCATCAACGGTGTTTCCACACCGGGTGCATCCCAGCGATAGATTCCCACAGGGGTTTTGTAAACCCGCTTATTCACCACTGCTGAAACGCTGCTCCAATCCTGGCCTGCAATGCGGTTCTCATATAAATCCTGGGGCAGAAATTTATCGAAGTCGCTGAGCAGGATAATCTCCGGGTCAAGCTTGAGGATTTCCTCCATGGTGATGCTTTTGGCATTCGCAGCAATATTATCCGCACCGGCAAGTTCCATGGATTCCTTTATAAAATTGTCGTTTCCCTGCAAGGTGAGATCCGAGCGTTTCAGATAGAGAACCCGGGGCTTGCCGGCTTTCTTTACTTCCTCGCCATAGGACTTCATTTTCCCGTAAGCCTTGGAGTATTCATCAATGATCCACTTGGCCCGTTCTTCTTTACCCAAAAGCTGCCCAACTGCTTTAAAACTGTCCTGCAGCTCCTGGACATTCCCGTTCTTTACCATCACAGGGACAATCCCCACTTCTTTAAGCTTTTCGGCTTCCGCCGTTTGATATTCCCAGATGATAACAGCCTGTACCTGCCGGTTGAGCAATTCTTCAATATTAATCGAGAAATCGCTGCCGATGCTCTTGTCATCCAGTGTGGCGTAATTCTTATCCAGCTTGGCAAAGAAGCTGCCTGAATAGGCTTTCAGCGCACTGGGGTTGATGGAGACAAGCCGTTGGGAACCCCCATCGACGGCACTCACCACGGAAGACCAGGGCAGAGGCGTCACTGCGATTCGGGAAATGTCCGGCGGAACCTCTACCACATTGCCTGCGGCATCCGTAACAGTACGGACAGCGGGCTGTTCCGGCCCGGATGCCTGATCAGCCTGCCGGCCTCCGGCGGCACCACAGCCTGTAAGCAATAGGGACAACACCAATATGGAAGCTAGTAAACCGGTAAAGAATCGTTTCATCGTTTTTTCTCCTTCCTCTCTTTTCCCAATTTAGATGCAAAATACTGATAACCTTCTTCCCCGATTAAATCTATCGAGGACCTAGCATAAAGGTTGCCGCTCAGGGCGGGGTAGGGTACAGAAATGAACAAGGGCCGTGCTCCCCAGCTCTGAGCCAGTCTTTCATAAAGGGGGTCGGCAATCAAAATATCCGCACTGCACACCAGCCCTTTGATCTCCTCCGGGTTTTGGAAATGCACAATGGGTTGACCAAACTGATCCTCTTCAAAACCCCTGGCCCGGCCCCCCAAACCATAAACAGCTACCCTGCTGCCGGCATAGGCAAAGTCTTCAAATAAGCATTGCTGAATTCCTAAACCGGTGAGAGGTTCGCTGATGATTAAAATGCGGGGAACATCCCCGTAAGCTTCGGAAACCTCGTAAGCTTCGGAAACCTCGGAAGCCTCGGAAGCCTCAGAAGCTCCTGGGGCGGCTGCCGCCTGTTCTCCCCCCATGATCCTGGCGGGAGCTTTCCCCTCTTCAGATATTAATTCCAATAACCGGTTCATCCCCCTGCGACCAATGGGCAAATGGGTAAACCATGACGTTCCAAAGGTTTCTTTCAGCCATCCTGCCAGGGCTTCCCCAGTGGATGAAACACACCAGCATAAGGAAGCTGCTGCCGCCTGCCGCACGGATTCTATGCCGCCGTCCCCTAAAAAGAAAACCGAAAAACCCAATTCCTCAATCTTGTCAACGGCCCCTTGCAGATGGCTCCGGGATACAGGCTCCATGGCCGAGCAGCCTGCCAGCAGAATCTGCCTGCTCTCCCGCTTGCGGGAATCGAGGAAGGTCTTACCCAGGATCAACAGAGCCCTTTCCATCCCCACAGCATAAGTCTCAAACCCGTTGCAGGGGAAGCACAAAAAAGGATACTCAGGACTGGAAAGCTCTTGCTTAAGCCACTCAAAGTCACAGCCCGTAATGTAGGGCACGGGCGTGCTTACCAAGGCGCGCCCTATTCGCCCCTGCTCGGGGGGCGATTCCCGCATCAGCTCCACCAGCTTCCCCTCGGAGCCCAGTACGGCGTGAATATCATTATAGCTTGTGTAAGAAAAACAAGGCGGTCGCTCGCTGGGTTCATCCATCTGTAAGCCGGTTCTGCATCCGCCGGGTGTATAGAGAATCAGTTCGCAATTCCAATCCTGGAGCATACTGACAACCCCGGCAAAATCCCCTGCGAGGGGAGGCAGGAAAAAGGCTTTTTCCCCATGAAGATGACTCAGCTCACCTGCCGGGCCGGGCATCTCATCTTCAAGCTCCTGATATAAGATCTGAAGCCGTTTGACAGCGGGCATTTTTCGTTTTTCTAAAGGGCCGCGGCAAAAGATCTTTACCGGGATACCCGCCGGATTCTCCAGCCCTGCCAGAAGCTCCTCAAAATCCACCAGCATGAGAATATCAGCACAAGTCCCATACACCAAAATCCCTCTGACAGTCTGTTCCCCCAGTACCCGGTCCAGGCGCTCCCGGACTTTCGTCCGGAAATTCCCCAGGGCATATTCCCGGGTTGTAAGGCAGCACAGATGCAATTGCTCCAAAGCCTGTAAGCGCATGGCCAGGAAATACAAATGGCGCAGACAGGCTGCCGGTCCAATGGCGACCACCGCCACATCGGAACGTTTGAATAAAGTGGCGGAGGCCGTCCCCTCATCCGTCTCCTGAGTACAGGCACAGAGGGCAAGGGTTGTTTTCATTCCTTCACCTCCTCATCCTGCAGCAGCTTGAGAATGCCGGCTCCCACTGCATCCATGTCCTGGGGACAGAGTGGCGTCGGCACAGATGCTTGCCCAGACTCCGCCATTTGCCGCCCCAGCTCTAAAAACACCTGGGCAGCAGTGCCGCCGGGGAAGGCCTTCAGCACCGTTTGGCGCTGAAGCTCCGCCAGACGAATTTCCGGAGATTGTCCCATAGCCGCTATGTAAGGGGAATTGGTTTTTCGGCAAAACTCCTGGACCACTGCCCTTTCCTTGGCACTGCCTAGGCGGTTGTGCAGTATACCTCCCAGCAGAGGCTTCTCCCTATTCGAATAGCGCTTTACGCTTTTGAGAATATTATTGGCCGCATAAAGGGACATAAAATCGGCTGAAGTCACGATATAAACCGTATCCACATGCTTTTTGCGCATGGGTACGGAAAAGCCCCCGCACACAACATCTCCCAGCACATCATACAGGATGATATCCCAGTCCTGGTCATACACACCCAGACGGGTCAGCTCTTCCAGTGTAGTGGAAATGCCAAGGCCGGCGCAGCCGATTCCAGCTTCCGGCCCTCCTGATTCCACACAAGAAACCCCAAAATCACCGGTATGGAGAAGATCTTGTATTCCTATCTTTTCCGAACCCTCCAATGTTTCCAGAACAGAAGGAATGGTTTCACGAGTCAGATTACGGGTGGAATCCGCCTTAGGGTCACAGCCAATCAATAGCACTTTCAAGCCGCTGCTTGCCAAAGCGGCTGCTAAATTTGAGGCAATAGTTGATTTACCTATTCCGCCTTTACCATAGAGGGCGATTCTTCGACAAATATGTGAAATAGTATTGACCCCCATTTCTTAGAACCCGGCTTGCCGGGTCCTTATATTTCATGCCGCACAAAAGGCGAAGCCGCTGGCTGACTTATGCTTCCTGACAGTATAAAAAGAACCCGCTTGTCCTCGAAAGGTCAAACAGGTTCTCCCAATTGTTATACAACAAATAAAAGCTCACCCAATGACACGTCAGGCAACACTATAAATCAAAACCTGTTTAAGTATCCTGGCTTAGATTCATAGCCTTGCAGACGACTTCCCGGATCGTAATCCAGTGTCACAATTGTTAAAAAACAATCTCTGCTGCAAGCTCCTCATCACAGTGGCGGCACCGCATCGGAATTACACCGATTTCCATAAAGCAGATTCTAAATTCTATATACAATTATTTTTCCTAATTGTAGCATAGCCTACTATACAACACAATCTGACAACCTTCTGTATTTTAGATTGGCAGCCATCGATCATTTCGATAGCAGGAAGTCAGCATCCCCTAAAATGTCATCCTTCCTCATTTAAGCCCTCTTTGGGGATGGAATGGTTGTGGTAGATGCGATTAGGCCAAATAATGTTTTTTGAGTCTTTAAATAAAGGACTGAATTCAATATTTTTTAATCTATTTAACTCGAATTCGAATGTTGTCCATATTTCTTCACAGAATATAATGTCGAAGGTATCATAATCTTCGTATTCAATTTTTTTATATCCATTATTTAAGAGTAGGCTTTCGATTTCTCCTTTAGTTTTATTTATTAGTTTTTTCTTAAACATTTTCACATCAGGATTATGCACTTCTATAGAATATAGTTTTAAGTCTTCCTCTTTATCAAATTTAGTTTTTATTAATTTATCATAAAAGTAGTAAACAATTCCCTTGTCTTTTTCTGTCTCACTAGTTTTGTCAGGTTTTCCTAAAATATCCTCAACTTCTTTTTGTGACATTCCAAATACTAAACAATCTAACCCAATTCCAATCTTAATTTCCATAACGTTACCTCCAATGTGTCTCACCTTTACTCTTCTTTTGATCATCTTTAAAGATACAAACGATACCGTACTAGCCTTCGGCTTTAATCATTTCACCACCAACAATCATAAGCGGTCACAGCAAAATTGTTTTTCTATAATTTTCTTTATATATAATCTAACAGTTTTGCTTTGCCAATTATTCTTGAAGCATTTTGAATATCTAAATTCATTCCTATCTTAATAACAGATTGAATAGCTTCATAAGCTTCATTTTCTATTGTAGGAAATTTTACGGATACAACATACATATTTTCATATATATACTTCTCATATACACAATCACTTTCTACCATTCCAGAAAACAATAACCCCTCACCGAAATTAAATGCTGGTCTTAGAGTAATATTTGTACGTATTCCATCGTTTATCGAAAAACTTCCATTTGGACGAAAAAATATTATCTCTGCCCTAATTATTAGCATAGTTTCTTTCACCTCATTAGATAATCGATGAAACTTGTCGTTTCGCGAAGGTACCTGGAACCCATGCGGAACGACAAAAAATGACAACTCATTAGCAGGTTCCGGCGAGTAGTATCTTCTTAATGAGCGAAAGATACCATGAATTGTATTATAATGAGTTGGGATGTGTATAATCATATTGTTTTGTTGGAATCATGAAAGGCAGGGAAGATCTTTTTCTGCTATGCTGTGGGTACCTGAATAAGGAAGGAAGATTGCCTTGATCGACGTACATAATATGACCAAAAACTATGGCAAGTTAAAGGCTAACGATAACATCAATCTTTCGGTGTCGGCCGGGGAGCTTGCCGTTCTTCTGGGTCCCAACGGCGCGGGGAAATCCACATTAATAAAATCCGTATGCGGGCTGCTGCGGTATAAGGGTTCCATCACTATCGAAGGGCATGAAAATCATACGGTGGAAGCGAAGCGGCTCTTGGGGTATGTGCCGGAATTCCCCGTACTCTACCCGATGCTGACGGTGGGCGAACACTTGGAGTTTATTGCCAAGGCGTACCGGCTGGAAAGCTGGGAGGAAAGAGCGCAGGAACTGCTCCGCCGTTTTGAACTGGATGATAAGAAGCTGAAGTTGGGCAAAGAGCTTTCCAAGGGAATGCAGCAAAAGGTCAGTGTCTGCTGTGCGCTTTTGCCGGAACCCAAGGCCGTTATTTTTGATGAACCGCTGGTCGGGCTTGATCCTCATGGCATTCGTGAGCTGAAAAACCTGATTGCCCGGCTTCGGGACAGCGGCTGCGCCCTGATTGTGAGCACCCATATGATTGAAAGCATGGAAGACAATTGGGACGTGACCTATATTATGGTCAAGGGCAAAATAGAGCGGGTGGTCCGCCGTGGGGATATAGCAGGTCAAAGCCTGGAGGATGTCTATTTTGCAATCACGGAAGGACAGCTTCAAGGGGGTGCACAATGAGCAGCCTGGTGTTCCTGTTGGTGAAAAGCGCCAAAAACAGTTTTTTTGAGTTATTGCGCAAGCCGGCAAAGCTGATTATGTGGATTGTATTCATTGCCATGATTGTGGGGCTCATAGTTCTTTCGCTGTTCACCACCCGGGAAGCGGACAGTTTCCAGGATATAATCTGGCTAAAGGGTATTCTTTTTTTTCTCATTCTGCTTTTTGTCGGGATCGCGGTTCAAAAAGGACTTTCCAACGGTGATGTGATCTTTGACATGAATGATGTCAATTTGCTGTTCGTTTCTCCGGTCAACCCCCGCCTGATTTTGATGTACGGAATTGTCAAAATGGCCAAAATGTCCTTTCTCGCCGGATTTTTTATTCTCTTCCAAAGCAATTCCCTTAAGATGGGCTTTGGGGTCGGATTTGACGCAGTGCTCATTGTCCTGCTTGGGTTTATGATGGCCAACAGCCTGCTTCAGGTTATATCTCTGTTGATTTACACCCTGACCAACAGCAAGCCCAAGCGAAAAATGGCGGTGAGAATTATCGCCGCAGCAGTCTTTCTTCCGCTTATAGCAATGCTGGGCAGCCAGCTTGCGGTCGCCGATAACCCGATGACGGCGCTGGAAAATACCATGCGCTCACCGGTATTTTCCTGGACACCGGTAGCAGGCTGGGCTTCGGAGGGTGTTATTGCGCTGATTGCCGGCGACCTTGCAAAAGGCCTGCTGTTTCTGGGCATAATGGTGCTGATCGGTGCGCTCCTGATTCTCTATATCGCCTTGAGCAATCCCGATTATTATGAGGATGTACTGGTGGCCACCGAAACCACCTTTGAGAAGAAACGCAGCCTATCTGAGGGGCGGATTAACACGGAAGCTGCTTCGACTAAGAAAATAAAAGTGGCCGGGACGGGCATCAGCGGACTTGGTTCGAACACTATTTTTTATAAACATCTGCGTGAATCCTTCCGCGCCAACCGGTTTGGCCTTTGGGGATTACCATCCGTTATTATGATTGTGAGTGTGGCAATTTTTTCTTCATTTCTGCCCTCCGATGCGGGGGGAGGCCTATTGATTATCCTGCAGACTCTGATGTGGGTACAAATTTTCATGATCGGGACAGGGAGAGGCCTAAAGGAGCTTTATACCCATTATATCTACCTGATTCCCGATAGTTCTTTTCGGAAAATCGTCTGGAATAATTTGGAGATTGCTTTTAAGGTTCTGGTGGAAAGTGTGGTTTTGTTCTCTGTCAGCGGTTTTATTATGGGTGAAACTATTTTCTTGATCGCTCTGTCCATTGCGGTTTATACTTTGTTTTCTTTCCTTCTGCTGGGCATCAATTATCTATCCATGCGCTGGACGGGTGCAGACATCAGCGCCGGGCTGATGATCATGCTTTATATGTTCGCCGTCATGATCATCATGGCACCGGGTTTGGCGGCCGCCATTGTCCTTGGCAGTATGATCGAAGGGATTGGGGTGTTGATTGGAATGGGGGTTCTCGCCGGCTGGGAACTCCTTGCCGGTCTTCTTTGCTTTGCTCTGTCCAAGGGAATTTTGCATAACTGCGATATGCCTGTGTTAAGAACCGGAAAATAAGACGGAAGTAAACCATCATTCATTTGCCGGCTCCTTTCCGAAATATAAAATTTCAAACCATTTAAAGGCAAATCAACACCATTAAACACTCTAGTTTGAGAGCCAAGATTTTTCTTCCATGTAACCATGCCTGAAAATTTAAATGGTTTTAACCTTTAAATAGGAAATAGCATGTTAAATGTCCGCCCTCTTGCCCCACATCTTTCCATCGTTCAGGGAGCATGCTTGCATCAACTTCCCTTCGAACGGGTTCTCTTGAGTCTACTTTGTCAATAATAAGTCCATGCGATAAGATAATAAGATTTCAAATAATCTTTCTCCTTGGGATAGATTACTCAAGCCTTCGAAGATCACCTTCGAGGTCAACTTTTTCTCTCAAAGGAGACTGGCAGTTCCAGGTATTTGTCGAATCTCTTTTAAGGAATTGGGGTCTGCTATAAAAAAATATGGGGCGATTAGTTTAAGCCAATCGTCCCATAAGTTGGAGTGGATATTCCATTTGCTGGTTTGTCCAAGAATCAGTCATACAGAGAAAGAAAGATGGGGAAGATTCGTTCATGAATTGTCAACGTTAATTGAGCAAGTTTCGGACTTCTTCCTCGGTCAGTCCGGTTGCTTTTAAAATCGTATCCATTCCTAAGCCCAGTTTTAGCAAATTTTCCGCTACTTCCAGCTTTCCTTTCTCCATGCCTTTCTCTATACCCTTTTCCATGCCTTTTTCCATGCCTTTTTCCAAGCCCTGTTCCATGCCTTTCTCTATACCTTTTTCCATACCTTCAGTGATCAGTTTCTCTGCAATTGTCATAATAACAGCACTCCTTTCCAAAGAAGCCTCTTTAACCAGTTCGTAGATGGTCTGAAATTCCAGGTTATTTCGGGCGTTCATAATATAGCGGATAAAGGTCTCAAAATACTCCAGACCCTGGTTTTGCTTTTCCAGTTGGTCGAAAGCATGAATCGACTCCCGTAAGGTTTTGAGAAACAGTGTGTTATCTTGTTCAAAGATGTCCCGCAGAAGTTTTAGAAAGATCTGAAGTTTGATGCCGCCTTTAAGTTCAGCGTTGCTGTAGTGAGAGAGGTTATAGAACAGGTAAGAAAAGTCAGGAAGGTGGGTTGTCACTGCCCGAGGCAGTTGTTCGTAATCATCGATCAGGCCCGAGAGGTTTAAGGGGCTGTTCCAGCGGGCTTTACCGTGGTAGACCACCAGAGGAATAATGACCGGCAATTTGGCGGTGGGCCGGGGGGCCGTTTTTTGCTCCCAGATGTTGAGGATGTACTTCAGAAGTTGAAGGGCGATCTTAGGGGAAGGGTAGCTTTTATGCTCAAAGAGGAAATAAAGATAGCCCTCTTTATGGTTGATTTTGGCTTGGATGAGCAGGTCTGAAAAAGTTTCTTCCAGATCGTTTTCAATGTAGCTGTCTTTTTGCGGGGTGATGGTACCTAAATCGACAAGGTCGAGAATTTCCGGAGGCAGATAGTGGCGGAGGAAATCCTTGGCTGTTTTGATGTCGCTGAGGGTTTCCTTAAAAAATTTATCATGAGGTTGATGGATAAGACTCATTCGTCACCTCTTTGCCCCATAAAAGGATTTGTTTATTCTCTAATTATACCATATCCCGTGACAGCGGAGAACAAGGTTTTGGGTTTTCCAATATCCGAGTATTTATCTGCGAACTTCATCGTTTCCTCCAAGCTTAATCCAAATTGTACCGAACAGCTTACCTCCTCAAATTCGGATCCGGATCCGAATTTGAACTACAGCAAGGCCAAGGACTTTATACCACTTCAACCTCTAAGTTCGCTCCCGCAAACTGACTGTTATAAAGGTCCGCGTAAAAACCATTCTGTACAAGCAGGTCCTTATGATTACCCATTTCAATAATCCTCCCCTGGTTCATGACCAGGATCAGGTCTGCATCTCTGATGGTCGATAAGCGATGGGCAATGACAAAGCTGGTCCTTCCCTTCATCAGTTCTGTCATCGCTTTTTGGATAAACACTTCAGTTCTTGAGTCAACACTGCTCGTCGCTTCGTCAAGAATTAAAATAGCCGGATCAGCCAGGATAGCACGGGCAATGGTGAGAAGCTGTTTTTGCCCTTGAGAAATATTGGAGGCTTCTTCATTTAAGATTGTCTGATAGCCATCGGGAAGTGTCTTGATGAAATGGTGGGCATGAGCAGCTTTGGATGCCCGAATTACCTCTTCTTCTGTAGCCCCTTCACGGCCATAGGCGATATTCTCAAGAATTGTTCCATTAAACAGCCACGTCTCCTGAAGCACCATACCGAACATGCTGCGTAAAGCACCGCGCTTTATATCCCTGATATCCACTCCGTCAATGGTTATTCTGCCGGCATTTATTTCATAGAACCGCATTAATAGATTGACAAGTGTGGTTTTGCCTGCCCCCGTTGGACCAACGATAGCAATAGTATGGCCCTGTTTAACATCAATATTGATTTCTTTAATTAATGATTCTTCAGCATTATAACTGAAATCCACATTTTCAAATCGAACATTTCCTTTAGGGAAGGTTATCACCTTGGCCTCCATTGAATCCGGTACTTCTTCTTCCTCATCCAGCAGTTCAAAAACACGTTCAGCCGAGGCAACCGTTGATTGAATGATATTAGCTATATTAGCGGTCTGTACTATAGGCTGGGTGAATTGCCTGGAATATTGAATAAAGGCCAGAATATCTCCAATAGTTATCAGCCCTCTGGTTGCAAAAACTCCGCCGACGACGCAAATAATCACATAACCAAGGTTACTGACGAATCTCATGAGAGGCATAATTACGCCGGAAATAAACTGGGCTTTATAGCCTGCCGAGTACAGTCTTTCATTAATCTTATTAAAGGTTCCTATGGATTCATCCTCACGCCCATAGGCCTTAACGACTTTGTGACCGGAATACATTTCTTCAACATGTCCATTTAATTCGCCCAGGGATTTTTGCTGAGCCGCAAAGTGTTTTTGAGAACGTTTGGCAACGCTCATCGTGACAATCATATAAAGCGGTAAGGTTAAAATTACGATCAGGGTCAGCAAAGGACTGATTGACAACATCATAACCACAACCCCAATCAGGGTGACAATCGAGGTTATGAGCTGAGTGAGACTTTGCTGCAGGGTTGTCGAAATATTATCAATGTCGTTGGTAACCCGGCTTAAAATCTCGCCATGAGTCCTGGCATCAAAGAACCTCAGCGGCAATTTGGCAAGCTTTTCATCAACGTCCTTACGCAGCTTGTAAACTGTTTTCTGGGCAACTCCAGCCATAATATACTGCTGTATATAACCAAATGCGGCACTGATCAGATACAGCCCAATAAGAATCAGGACGATATGCCCGATATAGGTAAAATCCAAGGATGGAACAGGCTTTCCCATCTGCAGCGCCGCCATTTTGGCCCCAAAGCCTTCTCCGATTTTAGTGATTCCTTTCCCCATAATTTTGGGTCCGAGAATACTAAAAATTGTACTCAGTCCGGCGAAAAGAAACACGATAATAAATTTAGTTCTCTGGGGCTTCAGATAATTCAGAAGCCTTAAGAGGGTTCCTTTGAAATCCTTAGCTTTTACCACTGGTTTGCCGAGAGATCCCATTGGACCTCCCGGCCCGCCGCCGGAAAAGCCTTTATCCTTTTTGGTATTGCGTTCTCCACTCATCTCAATTCCTCCTCGGACAGTTGTGAAGCCACAAGCTCACGATACACCTCACAAGTATTTAACAATTCAGTATGAGTTCCCATTCCCGCGATCAGTCCCTCATCTAAAACTATAATTTTGTCTGCATCCCTAACCGTTGAAACACTCTGGGCAATTAAGAATACCGTAGCTTCAGCAATTTCAGGTCTTAAAGCAGCCCGCAGCTTAGCATCTGTTTTGAAGTCCAAAGCGGAAAAGCTATCATCAAAAATATAGATTTCAGGTTTTCGCACCAAGGCCCGGGCAATAGAGAGACGTTGTTTCTGTCCTCCGGAAAGGTTGGTTCCCCCCTGGGCAATAGTATACTCGAAACCCTTCTCCAATTCTGAGATAAACTCAGTCGCTTGAGCCACATCGGCTGCATGCTTGATCTCTTCTAAAGTGGCATCTTGCTTGCCATATCGAATATTTTCCGCAACCGTGCCTGAAAAAAGGACTGTCTTTTGAGGAACAAAACCTATCTTAGCGCGCAGGGCTTTCTGACTCATTTCCCGGACATCTGTCCCGTCAATTAGAACACATCCGTTTTCCGCATCATAGAAACGGGTGATTAAATTGATTAAGGTTGTTTTACCTGAACCGGTTCCTCCGATAATTGCCACCAGTTCCCCCGGCTTCGCCGTAAAGGTTATTTTACTGAGGGCAGGTTGGTCCGCACCGGGATAGCGAAAGGAAACATCCTTAAATTCAACGACTCCTTTGGCATGATCTGCTTTTACTGGGGTTTCAGGATCCTTAATATCCAATCCCGTCTCAAGAACTTCATTAATCCTGACTGCGGAAACCTCAGCACGGGGGATCATAATAAACAACATCACTAACATCAACAAAGAGAATAAAATCTGGGTCGCATATTGAATAAAGGCCAGGAGAGATCCGATCTGCATATCTCCCGAGTCAATTCTAATCGCACCAAACCAAACAAGGGCTACCGATGTAAGGTTCATGACCAGCATCATGACCGGCATCAAAGCAGCCATGATTAGATTAATCTTAATAGCGTTGTTCATAAGATCTGCGTTAGCGTCATCGAAGCGCACTTTTTCTTTATCGATACGATTAAAGGCACGTATGACCCTAATCCCTGTAAGGTTTTCCCTTAAAACTAAATTTAATTTATCCAGCTTTTCCTGCATCAATTTGAATAAAGGCAGTCCTTTATACAGCGTCACTCCAATAATGCTGAATAATATGGGGATTACAACCACAAGCACCCAGGCTAATGAAGTATCTTGCCGCAGCGCCATCACAATTCCACCGATCGAGGTTAACGGGGCGGTCACCATCATCGTCAGGATCATAACCGACACATTTTGGATTTGAGTTACATCATTCGTTGTCCTGGTAATCAGCGTGGCAGTCCCAAAGCTATCAAACTCATGAAGAGAGAAGCTTTCGACTCTGCTGAAGAGTTTTTCCCGTACTATTTTCCCAAAGCCTACGGCTGTCTTTGAGGACAGGAAGGCAGCGATAATTGCGCATAATGTCCCTCCTGCTGCAATGAGCAGCATAAAACTGCCGATTCTTATGATATAGTTAATATCTTTATTGACGATACCTATGTCGACTAAGTCGGCCATTAACGTCGGCAAATAGAGATCTGACATTACTTGTACAAAGAGCAGCGCGACAATTGCAAAAATATAGGCAGTATACGGTTTTAGTAATCGAAACAGCTTTACCATAGATATCACCTCCAATATTAATCACTTAACAGTTTTTTAAGAGTGCTCAAGCCTTCGTATATCTTTGCCAAGTCTTCTGAAGTCCCTTTACTCATGACGTTTTCAATATTTTTCTCAAACTGATTATGAAAGCTTTGATGAATTTCTTTAAACTCCGGAGATATCCGAACATAGACAACTCTTCTGTCGGTTTCACTTCTGACTCGTTCTACCATTCCTTGCTTTTCCAGCCTGTCCACAATACCGGATGTGGTACTATTGGATAAACTCAATTTACTGCTGAGTTCAGTAATTTTCAGTTTAGTTTCCTTACTCAGGATTCCCAGAACCATACCTTGCGGCGGGGTTATGCCTGAATTCTCAAACACTTTACCCATACTGTTTCTGAAAAGTATCATTACTTCCCGGAAAAGGTTTGCGACGTTTGTGCTTTCATTTAAAGTGTCCATTCTCTCAGCTCCTTATTTCCAACCCATATCCTTTGTATGCGAATACTTCGTGCACGAAGAATATTACTCCGGAATTATATGAATGTCAATTATAAACCTAAGCTTTTCGATACTTATTTGGAAAACAATGGATATTCCTAAGTCACATTAGCCAAGATTGGCCTTCGCAATTCCAGGTTTTTTTATAAATCGTCTGACCTGGATTCAAAATATTTCCTTTTCACCCCAGAAAATTATGGGCGCTAAAAAGCGTTCCCATTTCACTGTCAAACCGGAGTCAAAGTGAAATGAGAACGCTTTCGTTTTATTGTTTACCTGACGATCCCGCGGTTTACAAAATCTTGTTTGAGAACCTCTAAACGCTTAGTCCCATCCAGGCGTTTTTGTCTCATTTCCTCCTGGATTGCTTTTGTTTCTTCAATCCCTTTAACAATCGTCTGCCAGGATTTTTCCAAGGTTTCAATATTTACGGAACTTCCTGTAGCAAGGCTGGCAACCATTTTTGATTGAAGCGCTGTGTTTTCAGCATTTCTAAGTAAAAGCTCGTTTGTCTTCTCATCTAAAGCGCTCATCGCCTTAGCCTGAACTGACTGGCGCTTTAACATGATGGCCTGGACCAAACATTGTTTAAAAATCGGCATAGTAATGACAAAAGCGGAGTTGATTTTACGAACTAAGTTATAATTACCGTATTCAATGGCTTTAATCGTTGGCATGCTTTGGACAGCGACATTTTCAGCGAGCTGCAAATCATAGATTCGTTGTTCCATGATTTCTTGCACCTGCAAGAGGTTATTGACCTTCATTTGATCGAGTTGATTTCCCGACTGATTGGCTTGGGCTTGAGCTGTAGGGATGATATTATTTTTCAGTTCGGCCAGGACAACCTGACCGGCATAAATATATTGCCCCAACTGCTCGTAGTATTCAACGTTTTTATTAAACATGTCCTCAAGGTGTCTATTAGCGGTGCCGATTTCAGCTTCATACTTTTTGAGTGTAACAAATACCTTATCGACTTCATCACCCATGGAATTATATTTCTTGAAAAGTGCGTCAACGGAATTCTTAGCCTTGGAAAAGATTTTTTCCAGGAATCCCGGTGGTTTGTCTTTAAAGTCTTTGATATCAAACTTATCCATAATTTTATTAAGCTGAATCAATAGTTCCCCTGAATCCTCAACCTTGGTCGCCTGCATAGAATGAAGAATAGCATCTGAGAACCTGGACACTTCTTCAGCCGTATTTTTACCAAATGTCATGATCGAATTTACATCTTCGATGTTGATCTGCCGTACAATACTGCGTACTTCAGGGCCGTCCATGACCTTCGTCATGACTTCGTTTTTCTGCTTCTCAAGATCAAAGTCAGGAACTTGTACCGGCACCAGGCTCTTATCTTCAGTTAACTTTGTTGTAAATCCTTGAATCTCCAAGTTTTTTCCCCCTTATTACTAAAATTTTACCCTTACCCGCTTAAACCACTCTCCCATGATTAACGAAGTTTGAACAAACGAGACAAAAGCCCAAGTTTTGGCGTCGGATTCGTCTGAATACTATCTAAAGCAGGAAGCTGTAAATCATATTTTACGAACGGTAACTGATGACAATCAAAAAGACTCGGCTTAATATAATGTTCAATAGTTTTATAGTTAGTAGGCGTAAAGACAACGATATCAAGCCCAATTAAGTTAAGATAGGCAAGCATAATACTATCACTTTCAGTGAAGGTTTCTTTTTTATTATCATAAACAATAACTTTGGGAACTTCTTGGGGATAATCAAATACTTCAATGAGCCTGAGAAGTTCATCATCCATCGTCAGGATCGTCATTATGATCTTTAGTTTAAATTTTTTATCGACGGTTCCTAAGAACATTTCAGATAATAACAGTTCATTAATCTTTGCGATTAGAAAATGCTGTAAGGGCGCTTTAAGATGCCCAAACTTGTAATGACGGCTTTTGGCAGCTTCGAATTCTTCTAAAAGCCCTTTTTTGTTCAATAAATAACTGGTCTGATAGAGGTCTTGTTTGGAATAGGTTATTTTTGTGAAGGGCACAGCTTCAATGAGCTTTGTATTAGAAGCAGAGGAAAGTTCTTTGAGGTCCTGCCAATAGTCATTCAGGTCCTCGCTGACTCCATTGATTTTGGCAAATAAGTTGGGGACATAGACTTTCTTATTCTGAATTTTGAACTCCGGCCGGAGTTTTACAGGTTCTTTCCAAAGTATTTTAAGTTCGTCATAGGTTGTTTTCAAGGTTATAGGCTGAGTGCCATAGCTCTCAAACTGCCACGGTTTAAAAAGTCCGACCTCTTCGCTGTAGATCACTTCCTCGATTTCTTTAGATGCATTATAAGCAATAGTACTTTTGCGAATCAATCTCTCTCCCTGCGGAAAGGGGGCTAGGGATAGATTATGCCTGTTTCTAATCAGATGAGTTAAGGCATTTTCCTCATCAAAGCTTTGAAACGGCTTGTCTCCTTCTTCCTCAGAATGAACATAAAGAACATCACATCCCAGCTTGTGAAAGGCAGTAAGAAGAAAGATCTCATGAGCTTTAATGGGTCCATAGAATAAAACTTTAGGATTATGCTCATAATTCTGACCTGGATTCCCGGATTTCCGGTTGCGATTCAGCCTTGGAAATAGTTGGGGCACGTATCGGTTTAACCAGCTGATTAGTTTTAAGGAGAAATTTAAGAGGATGGATGTATTAGCATTACTGCTTTTCTCTGCGAAAAGATGGACTATGTCAACAAAGGTTTTTCTGATTGTATTGTCTAAAAGCTCATCATAGGTTTGAGGAAGCAGCTTGGCCCTCAGAGTTTGTTCAATAATCTCAAACCGGTCCTGAAACGCATAACTGATTAGATTATGAGGAATTAAGGCACTTTCCTCCGCACTGGGTGCGGGAATGCCTTCTGAAAATTTCAGATACAAACCTGACATTCGCAACGTTTTGTCCAAATTATAAAGACTATTATAATACTCCGCTTCCCAATCATCCGTTGAGCTGGGTACTCCGATATAGCGTACGAAATAGGCTGGAAGAATAGGATAAGGCTCACCCACATAACCCGTTCTGCTGTTCAATGGAACAAGGATTTCCTCAAATATCTTCTCAGTTCTCTTCAGTTTTACCACAAGGACAGGATCGTTCAGCAAGCGGGCCGTTAAATCCTTTTGACGGTTTAAAGCGCGATTGGTCGGGACAGACTCCTCCTTCGGCGATGCTACCCGCCGTATACTATCGTCAGCAGAAGCTTTCGTCACCGGCGTTTCGCTGTTTAACGCTGGCCGGACAAGTCCACTCGGGTTCGCCCTAGTCCCAGTCCTGGTCTTAGCAGCCGTATTAGTATTAGTATCAGTCTTTGTATTTTCTTGCTCTTGAATCTTGCGGCCGGGAAAATCATCGATCAGCAGTTCTTTGGAATGTTTAATGACCATCGAAAACTGATTATCTTTATCTACTTTCTCGAACTTATCTTTAAAAGATGTGTTCAGAACAAGCACATCATACCCTATGAGAGACATCAGGATCAGAAAATAAATTTCATGTTTTTGAGGGCTTCCCCAATAAATCACCTTAGGATTATAGGGCGATTTATTACGATTATGCTTGCCATAATCTCCAAACCAAAGCAGAATCTTAGTACAAAAGTTCATTAGAATACTTAAGTTTGGGGATTTTTCATTCTTTAAATAGTGATTAAGTACAATGCCAAATGCTTGTTTGATTCTTTGATTGACCCGAATATCTGAACTGACCGAAAAGAAGCCCTTCGATTCCAAGACATTAATCAGCGCTCCATTTCTATAATCCTTAAGGGGCGCTGGCTCAAACAATTTCCTGACCCGCTCTATGGTTACCGAGTCTGTGCTGACCGGGATAGTTTTGTCAAAAACTATATAGTTTCCTGTTAATTTTAATTTCTCATCTAATTCTTTAATATTCGCCAGATATTCCCTTTGATCCTCGTATCCTATGATCCGATAAAAATACGTATAGGGACTAGTCCCCCTTTCTGCTAAAGGAGACAGTATGTCTTTAAAAATATCATTGGACTGTTTTAAGATAGTTCTATTGTCCTTACTTGTCTCCGTAACTTCTCACTCCTTTAGTCTTGCCAGGACTCCCATATGGCCGGTTCATAGCCCACAGTCGCTCGTTTCCCATTCCGCACCACAGGGGTATTGTAAAGACCGGGATTATTTAACAAGAGCTCTTCCCTGCCGCTTTCGGAAATTATGCGGTCCATATTCAGCCGCTTATAATCCTTAGAGTTAGGATTAATCAGGTTTTTTAATCCGACAGCCCCTTTAACGCTTTGTAATTCACCTTTGCTCAAGCCTTTTAGGGTCAGATCAATCAATTGGTAGTTTATCTTTCTCTCTTTAAAATATCGTTCAGCTTTCTTAGTATCAAAGCATTTCTTAATCCCGAATATTTGAATATTCATCCTTAACCCGTCTACTCCTTAAATCACTATCTACTTAAATTATGGCAATATTAATCCCTTGTGATACTTCGGCTTCTTTAAATATTCTACAGTAAGCTATTGAATCCCTTTTCTAGAAGCGAATAAACATTAAACGCCCCTGACCTGTGTGGAGGCAAGCGGCGCTGCTTTATGGCAAAAACTTAACGTTCTCTATTTATATTAACTATGGCCATGGTACATCTGGAGACACAGATTAACTTCTCGTTTTCATCCATGATTTTAATATCCCAAACCATTGTCGTCCGGCCTTTATGTAGGGGGATACCCACTGCGGTAACGATTCCATCTCGCTTGCCACGTATATGATTCGCGTTAATCTCTAACCCTACCGCTCGTTGATTAGCCTGGTCGATCAAATTGAAGGTTCCCACGCTGGCAACCGTTTCCGCCAAAGCTACCGAGGCTCCCCCATGCAGCATTCCAAACGGCTGCCTTGTTGCTTCCATGACAGGCATCGTTGCCACAACCCGCTGTTCGTTCAGTTCCACAACCTGGATTCCTAAAGCCTCCATTAAAGTATCTTTAGTAATCCCTCTCCCAGCAACGTTATCCATAAATCCTCCCAATTAGGTTAATTTAAATTCATTACATAATAACACCGTCTAACTATCAATCCAAACCCAACTATTTTATTATAGGTGATAAGGTGCCTGCCTTCAAGCCTTTGCTAATCGTAACAGAGCTGAAGCATGATGATTTTCATTGCCGAAGGATCTTGGGTATTATCCCCAGTTACCAGGTGGAGCATCTCAAAAAGCTTGACCAAAAATTATAACGGGGCTGTGCGAAAACTTGTTGATCGTTTTATCACAGCCCCACTTTCGTCAAAATAATCGTTAAAGAAAAGCGTCCTTATCCCACGTTTAGCGTGAGAGAAGGACGCTTCTTGCTACCTGTACCCATTTTGGAGTTGAAAATTAGGATTTTCAATCATGAAAGGCTTGCTAATTCTAAGGAGTTTCCTTGTGCCGGCGAGATCGTTTCGGCCAATACACCCCATACTTCTTGGAAAATCTCCCGGGGCATCATTCTTACATTTTTTATAATCGGCTTGAAATCCATGAGTCCCAGAATGTCCTTTTCAAGATCAACTCCTGGAGCAATTTCAATCAATTCCAAGCCCTCCGCCGTAAACAAAAAAACGGCTCTTTCGGTTACATACAGAACGCGCTGGCCAATACTGGCAGCATATTTGCCGCTGAAGGTTATTTGTTGTACATCCGCAATAAACTTTTTATTTTTTCCCTCTTGCACAATGGTTAATTTACCATCAGCGATTTTGACGGCCAAGCCGCCGGTAGTGAAGGTCCCGCAAAACACCAGCTTTTTGGCATTTTGAGTAATATTGATAAAACCTCCACAGCCAATCGGTGCCGATTTTAGTTTGCTGACATTGACATTGCCATAGCGGTCAATCTCCGCTGCTCCCAGAAATGCTACATCCAGTCCGCCCCCATCATAGAAATCAAACTGATTCGGGGACCCAATGACAGCATCGGCGTTAATCGCATGGCCGAACTCCAAGCCCGGCGCCGGTGCGCCGCCAATCGCGCCTGACTCGGTTGTCAAATGCAAAAGCCGAGTAACATTTTCCTCTGCCGCCACGGCCGATACGGCCTCGGGCATTCCAATCCCCAGATTAACAACTGCACCAAGGGTTAATTCTAAAGCAGCTCTCCTGCCAATAATTTTTCGTTCATCCATTTCCAGCAGTATCTCTGAATTAATAGGAACCTTTATATCTCCATTGTAGACGGGGCTAAAATAGTCTAATACGGTTTGATAGTGGTGCTCCCGCTTGCCAAGTACCAGGTAGTCAACGACCAGCCCCGGAACTTTCACGTCTTTAGGATGCAGGGTTCCGGCTTTTACAATCGTTTCAACCTGAGCAATGACTATACCGCCGCTGGCTTTGGCAGCTTGAGCCGCCGAAAACCAATCTACATGAATAGCTTCCCGATAAAATGAGATATTGCCGTTTTCATCAGCCACAGAACCCCGGATGAGAGTGACATCAATTTTAGGCAGCTTGTAATAGAGCCACTCCTCGTTGTCAAATTGGACAACCTCGACAAGATCTTCATTTTCCCTGGCCTTTTGGTTAATCTTCCCTCCTTCGACCCGAGGGTCCACGAAGGTTCCCAAGCCTACCTTTGTCAATATTCCCGGCCGGCGAGCGGCAATGTTGCGGGACATAGTATAGATTATCCCCATAGGCAAGTTATAAGCCTCAAACTTATTTTCGTTCACGAACTTGCACACCTTAGGCCCGGTACACTTATAATGTGCCGCAACCACCCTCTTAAGCATCCCTTCATGGGCGAACTGATGAAGACCTCGATCATTAAAGTTTCCTATTGCCGGATGGTAACAAGTTATCTCACGCGGGTGACCGGTCTCGAGAAAACTTTGTTCAATGGCAATCATCACGTCTTCTGCATACCCACTTGCAAATCCTGTTATATAAATGGTGTCACCATCTTTTACGAAATTTCCCACTTCCTTAAGATCAATGACTTTAGCCATTTTCCCACTTCCTTTTTAAATTGTTGAACCCCTAGCCGTAACTATCAGGTTCACCCCTTAACGTCCGATAAATTGGGGCTGACGTTTATCTAAAAATGCTCCCGTTCCTTCCTTGGCATCCTCAGTACCGGCGGCGATTCCAAAAAGGTAAGCCTCCATGGCGCAGGCTGTAGCCAAGTCAGTATCCAGACCGATATTGATTGCCCGCTTGGCCATTGCCAAAGCAACCGGTGCGCACTTTGCTAACTTAGCTGCCAGCTCTTTAGCTTTCCCAAGCAACTCTCCGGCAGGATAGACTTTTTCCACAATTCCCAGTTCCAACGCTTCCTGGGCAGTAAGATGACTGCCTGTAAAGATAAGGTATTTGGCCAATCCCTTGCCCACCAGCCTTGCCAAACGCTGAGTACCTCCGTTTCCCGGAATTATTCCCAGGCTAATCTCCGGAAGCCCAACCCGGGCTGTATCAGCAGCAAGGCGAATATCGCAGGCCAGGGCCAATTCGAGTCCTCCGCCCAGGGCAAAACCATTAATTGCGGCAATAACCGGTTTACCCATCTCCTCCAAACCGGCGGCTATACCCTGGGCCCGTCTGCAAAGGGCAACCCCCTCAATAGAACTCTCCAGGGCCCGGAGTTCAGCGATATCAGCTCCTCCAACAAAAGCCTTCCCGCCACTTCCCGTTAAAATGAGGACACCGATACTGTTATCATTGGCCACTTTCCAGATAACCCTTTCCAGCTCTTCGAGAGTTTCCAGATTAAGAGCGTTCATTGCCTGGGGACGATTAAACGAGACGATGGCTACTTTGCCATCCTGTTCCCATAACAAATTATTAAAATTCATAGCTGCCTCCTCTATCTATCAAATGATTAATTCCAAAATAATGGCCGTTCCCGGGCCACCACCGGCACAAAGAGAAGCGCATCCATACTGAACCCCGCGCCGGCGCATCTCATTGACGAGGGAAACTATTAACCTGGCCCCTGTGCAACTGACCGGATGTCCTAATGAAATACCGGAACCATTGCCGTTAACTTTATCCATATCCAGTTTTAACTCCCGATTACAGGCTATAAATTGGGCTGCAAAGGCTTCATTTATTTCCCAATAACCAATATCATCCAGCTTCAGGTTAGCAAACTTTAAGGCACGCTTAACCGCCGGAACCACTCCTATCCCCATGAGACTTGGATCTACAGCTGCAGAAGCGGTTGCCACAATACGGGCTAGAGGTTTGCACCCCAGTTCCTTGGCTTTGTCCATCTCCATTAATATCAAGGCTGCTCCTCCGTCATTTAAACCCGATGCATTACCGGGAGTAACAGTACCTTCCCTTGCGAAGGCGGGTTTCAGCTTGGCCAGGTCAGCCAGATTCGTGTCGGCTTTGGGATGCTCGTCAGTGTCAAAAAACACTGACCCTTTCCTTTTCCTGATCTCAACCGGAACAATCTCATTAATAAATCTATTTTCTTTGATGGCCTGACAAGCCCGTTGATGACTCAGCAGGGCAAGTTCATCCTGTTCGAGGCGGGAAATCTTATACATCTTCGCTAGATTTTCTGCCGTAACCCCCATATGATAGTCGTTAAAAGCATCAATCAGCCCGTCGGCAAACATCCCGTCAACAGCCTGAACATGGCCCATGCGATAGCCTTTCCGTGATCCGGGCAACAAGTAGGGTATATTTGACAAGCTCTCAGGGCCGACAGCTGCTCCAATATCCACTTTGCTCAACATTATTTCCTGAGCCAAAATTTCTGTCGCTCGCATTGAAGATGCACATTGCTGATTAATCGTGGCCGCCACTGTTTCAATTGAGCAACCTGAGCCTAAGGCGATCTGCCGGGCAGGATTTGGCTTGCACCCTGACGCATTGCCCATTCCGGCTATGACTTCTTCGATAAGATTTGGTTCAAGCTTAGCTTGGTTTAAGGCAGCTTTAAGAGCCAAAATCCCTAATTCGACAGCCGAAAAGTCCTTTAAAGAACCTAAAAAATCGCCAATAGGGGTACGCATGCCACTTACCATAACAACTTCACGCAAAATAACCTCTCCTTTTCTTAATATCCTTCATCCAGGCAGCAATTCAAAAAGCGTCTTCAGGAATATCCAGGGCAGAGTTGTCCCCCTCTTTAATGACCTGAAGAGTGGCCATAACATCAGGAACAACATTTCTAACGTAAAACCTGGCACTATAGATTTTACCCGTATAAAAATTTTGATTGGCGCTGGATTTATGCAGGTTATGCTCAGCCACCAAAGCCTGCTCAATTAAAAGACAACCGGCATACAGTTCGGCGGTAACCCTGAGAACCCGGGTAGAATATAGAGGAACAAACCCCGGCTTACTCAGAAAGTAACCCTGTACCACATTAAGCAGTTCTCTATACGCTTGAACGGCTTGAGATAGAATCTCAAATTCACGGACAAATTCATGATTATGTTTGTTTTCTCTAATGAACTCTTCTAACTCAGCAAACCACTCCTGGAATATATGGCCACCGTCAAGTTTCCATTTTCGACCGACCAAATCCATGGATTGAATATAATTGGTGCCTTCCCAGATGGAGTAAATCTTACTGTCCCTGGCCTGGCGCGCCGCCGGATACTCTTCGGTATAGCCATACCCACCATAAACCTGGATAGCATCAGCAATGAGACTCCAAGCTTGATCCGAACAATAGGCCTTTATCAGCGGGGTTATGATCTCAATCCGGCGATTAGCTTCCCGCACTTCAGACTCATCCTGACCGAAGGTAATTTGATCCATATAATAGTGCCCTTTAAAAATCATTGCCCGCATAGCTTCCAACACGGATTTTTGGGTTAAAAGCATGCGCCTTATATCCTCATGCTGAATAATCGGAACTCTTCCACTCTTGGGATTAGTGAACTTCCTCCCCTGAACCCGCTCCCGGGCATAGGCAACGGCATTGTTATAGGCAACCGTTGCCACGGCCATAGCGCTTTGTCCAGTGTTGATCCGGGACTCGTTAATCATCTTGAACATTTGAGCCATCCCTTGTCCAATGCCCTTAGCATCAGGCGCTTCGCCTAACAGAAGCCCACGGCATCTGCCTTCTTCACCGAAACTTAGAACAGCCGTTGCACACCCCTTATATCCCAATTTGTGTTCTATTCCAACCGTTGCTACATCGTTCGTTTCTCCCAAACTACCGTCGGGGTTAACCCAAATCTTAGGCACGATAAACAAGGACAGACCCTTAGTACCCCTTGCCGCTCCATCAACCCGGGCCAATACCAAATGGATGATATTTTCGGTAAGGTTATGGTCTCCCGCAGAAATAAAACATTTTGTCCCTTTAATTTTATAAATTGACGGTTCTTCTGTCGGATAGGCTTTTGAGAGCATATCACCCACGTCTGAACCTCCACCCGATTCCGTCAAGGCCATAGTGGCACTCCAGACGCCCCGAAACATTTTGTCCGTGAACAACTCAACCTGTTCCTTTGATCCATATTCTTGAATAACAGCCGTGATCCCGCCGGTCAGCCCAATGTAGGTTTCCAGACTCGGATTGGCCCCGATTAAATACTCACGCACAGCGCCAAATAAAATTCCAGGGAGAGCTCCTTCACCCTTCACATCTTTGTTGCTTGAACCCCAGCCATTTTCCTGGAAAAATTTATAGGCATGATGAAAGGACTCCGGAACAACTACTTTACCTTCACTGAAAATCGTACCTATCTGATCCCCATCGTCATTAGTCGGAGCCACAACATCCTTGCAAACCTTCAGGGCCTGATCAAGAATCTGCTCTACATCATCCACACTCAAATAATCCTTAAAACGGTCCAGCCCTAAAATCCTTTCACCTTTCAGCCATTCCTTGATGATAAACTTATGGTCCTGGGAACTATATAAAAAATTACTTGCCAAATTCGGAAGCCTCCTTTAATCTGAAGTTTTCAAAAGAGAATGAGCACAATACCAGATCCCTCCCCGTCATTGTCTATTTGCCTCACATGATGTTAGATATAAGCAAGATCCATACCAAATGGGCGGTGTAATCATTTAAATTTTCACACAAACAGACAAGGCTGAATTTACCGCATATTTAGTAAATTCAGCCTTGTCTGTTTGTGTAATTACTGATAGTTATCCGATCTTTGCCGTGACAATCCTTAATCCTTATTTCGCAAATGCAACATTTTACTGCGTTTTGGCTACATTCTGTCCGTAATGCAACCTGCTGCCATGCTTTAATTTCCTGGGTCAGCCGCTGTTCTTCTTCCGGTACAGCATGCTGCTGTGGATTCCTAAGCGTTTAGCGGCTTCGCTCACCCGACCGCCGCATTCAGCCAGCACTTGATTTACATACTCCTTTTCAACGGATTTTTTAACACTCTTTAACGTCCCTTGATAGGGTTTTCCTGTTTCCGGCGAACACCGAACCGTTTCCGAACCAGCCTTAGTCTCTGCCAGCGAATCATTCCCAAAATTTATAACGTCACTGAAGGAGGTTATCACTAATCTCTCGATAACATTACGCAATTCACGGACATTTCCCGGCCAACTATACTTTAAAAAAGCCTGAATCACCTGGGGGGAAAATGTCTTTTTAAAACCATATTTTCTATTCAGCTCCTCTAGAAATTCATGCGCAAAGGCCAGAATATCAGCAGGCCGGTCCTGGAGAGGCGGCAAATTGATGGGTATCACATTAAGCCGATAGTATAAATCGCTCCTGAATAGTTTTCGGCTGATCATTTCATTCAAGTCTCTATTGGTAGCGGCAATAAACCGTACATTGGCCTGGTAGACCTTCGTATCACCCAACCTTTTTACTTCACTGGATTCCAGGACTCTGAGCAGCTTGGACTGCATGGTTAGAGGCAATTCAGCTATTTCGTCCAAAAACAAGGTTCCCTTATCGGCAATCTCAAACAATCCCGGTTTCCCTTGCGGATTTGCTCCCGTGAAGGCTCCCCGGGCATGGCCGAAAAATTCCGACTCCAGCAGCTCATGGGGAATCGCTGCACAATTCACCGGAATAAAGGGCTCATTGCAGCGCAGACTATGGCGATGGATATGCCTGGCCATAACTTCTTTGCCGGTGCCTGTCTCTCCAACCAGCAGGACAGTACTATCGGTTTTCGCTATAACATTACTCAGTTTAATAATCTTGCGCATTTCCTGGCTTTCAGCTATGGGTTCTTTCGTCTCTGCTGTTTCACTTAAATATTCTACCGCGGTTTTATAGCGTCTGACGTTCTTTCTTTCTTCTTCTAAAGCCACCAAATAATTATCTTCCAAATCTTCATTACGCCCATTGGTAATAACCATGACAATCTCCCCGTTTTCATCCAGCAGAGGCTTACTGGTGACCAGATGCTGAACTCCACGCGAGTTTCTCAGGATTCCTGATACAACAGAACGGGTCTCAATGGCTTTCAGAGTTGTAGACCAGTCGTATATACCTTTATCTACAAATTCTTTAACATTTCTCCCTATCAGATCTTCAATCTTGTATTCCATAAATATCCCGGTTCCAGGGTTAGCTAAGAGCACATTGCCCAATTTATCAGTGACAAATATGGAATCGTAGGAATTATCAATAATCTGTTGTAAAAACTGTTGTTCATTGGGCTTTAGCCTTTCAGGTTCGGAAGCCACTCCTCTATCACTCCTAACTATTATCCGGCTGATGTTTTTTTATTCAGCTTCCTGTAGAGCATGGTGCGGTGAATTCCCAAGCGGCGGGCCGCCTCCCCTATCCGCCCGCCGCATTCGGAGAGCACTTGATTCACATAGTCTTCTTCTACGGCTTTTATAACACTTTTTAAAGTTCCTTGATAAACTCTCTTAGGTACCGGGTAGCTTTGTTCAGTTTCTGAGCGTGTTTTTCTATTAACCAGGGAATCATCGTCGAAATCTAAAATATCCCCGGCCGATGTGATAACCAATCGTTCGATTACATTACGCAATTCACGCACATTTCCCGGCCAATTATAGTTAAACAGCCGCTTAGTCGCTTGAGGAGAAAACCTCTTCCTAAATGAGTATTTTCGATTTAGGTCTTCTAAAAATTTATGGGCAAAGGCCAAAATATCCTCAGCCCTTTCTCTCAAAGGGGGTAAACTGACAGGTATAACATTAAGCCGGTAATATAAGTCGCTTCTAAATAATTTTTGACCGATCATTGCTTTTAAGTCTCTATTGGTGGCAGCAATAAATCGGATATTGGTCCGGTAGATATTTGTGTCCCCCAACCTTCGGGCTTCTTTAGCTTCTAAAACTCTAAGCAGCTTAGACTGCATGGCTAAGGGCAATTCCGCTATTTCATCCAAAAATAAGGTTCCCTTATTAGCAATTTCAAACAATCCCGGTTTTCCTTGCTGATTTGCGCCTGAGAAAGCGCCTCTCGCATAGCCGAAAAACTCGGCCTCCAGCAGCTCCTGAGGAATGGCAGCACAATTTACGGGAATAAAGGGCTCTTTGGCCCGGAGGCTATGGCGATGGATATGTCTGGCCATGACTTCTTTGCCCGTACCTGTTTCTCCGATCAGCATGACCGTACTGTCCGTTCTAGCGATGACATTACTGGTTTTAATGATTTGTTTCATCTGCGGGCTCTCAGCCACCAATTCCTTATTGCCCGAATCAACCTCGCTTAAATATTCCACTGCAGTCTTATAGCGATGAACCGTTGTCCGTTCTTTTTCTAACGCTGCCATATAATTCTCAACCAAATCTTTATCCCGGGCATTGGTGATAACCATAACAATCTCGCCGTTTTCATCCAGCAAAGGCTTACTGGTAGCCATTTCCTGAACTCCATGTTTGTTTCTGACGATCCCTGATACCACTGACCGGGTTTCTATAGCCTTCATAGTAGGCGACCAGTCATAGACACCGCTTTTTACATGATCTTTTACATTCTTGCCGATCATATCTTCAGTCTTGTTGTATCCCATAAATACTTCCGTCCCTGAGTTAGCTAAGAGCACGTTGCCAAATTTATCGGTGACAAATATGGAATCATAGGAATTATCAATAATCTGTTGTAAAAACTGTTGTCCTGAGGCCGGACTCATTTCTTTGAGTGTTAATCCTTGCTGGCTGGCATTTGAGGCTTTGCGGTCAGAAGCAGCAGTCACATTATCTCCGTCCTCTCTAAAGGTTAGCACCTGAACAATTTTAGTTATCGAAAAGCGATCCGCCCCCATCGAAAGTTCTTGTCATTTTCCCAATATATTTTATATTCTGACTTTATTCTTCAAGGTTACTATATTTAAGTACAAATTACCAGGGGCAAATGAGCCGGAAATAACCTTCCGGAGTCTATATACATTTGTTATTCATCTTGCGATACAGCATAGTGCGGTGAATCCCTAAGCGACGGGCCGCTTCCCCTATCCGGCCTCCACATTCAGCCAAAACTTGATTTATATAGTCTTCTTCGACAGATTTAATAACGCTTTTCAACGTCCCTTGATAAACCCTCGTTGATTCCGGGTAACTTTGTTCAGTTTCTGAGCCTGTTTTTCTATTGACGAGGGAATCCTCCTCAAAATTCAAGATATCCCCGGAAGATGTTATAACCAGTCTCTCAATCACATTACGCAATTCCCGCACATTCCCGGGCCAATTATAGTTGAACAGCAGTTGGGTTGCTTTGGCAGAAAACTGCTTCTTCAAAGCATATTTCCGGTTTAATTCCTCAAGAAATTTATGGGCAAAGGCCAAAATGTCTTCAGGCCGGTCTCTCAGAGCCGGCAAACTAAGGGGTATGACATTGAGCCGGTAGTATAAATCGCTTCTAAACAGCTTTTGGCTCATCATTGCTTTCAGATCTCTATTGGTGGCGGCGATAAATCGAACATTGGCACGATAAACATTCGTATCCCCCAGCCTTTGCACTTCACCGGATTCTAAGACTCTGAGCAGCTTGGATTGCATCGCTAAGGGCAATTCAGCGATCTCGTCCAGAAACAAGGTTCCTTTGTCCGCGATTTCGAATAAGCCCGGTTTCCCCTGGGGATTAGCACCTGAGAAAGCTCCCCGCACATAGCCGAAGAATTCCGACTCCAGCAGCTCATGAGGAATGGCGGCACAATTTACGGGAATAAAGGGCTCTTTGGAGCGAAGACTGTTGCGGTGTATGTACCTGGCCATGACTTCTTTGCCCGTACCCGTTTCTCCGATCAACATGACCGTACTGTCAGCTTTGGCTATAAAATTGCTGGTTTTAATAATTTGTTTCATCTGCGGACTCTCAGCCACCAATTCCTTATTACCCGAATCAACCTCGCTTAAATATTCCACTGCAGTTTTATAGCGATGAACTGTTGTTCGTTCTTTTTCTAAAGCAGCTATATAATTCTCAACCAAATCTTTATCCCGGGCATTGGTGATAACCATCACAATCTCGCCATTTTCGTCCAGCAGGGGCTTACTGGTAGCCATCTCCTGAACTCCATGTTTATTTCTGACGATCCCCGATACCACTGACCGGGTTTTTATGGCCTTCATAGTAGGCGACCAGTCATAGGTACCTTTCTTTACTAAATATTCTACATTTTTACCGACCAATTCTTCGATCTTATGCTCCATAAATAGTCCCGTACCCGCATTCGCTAAAAGCACGTTGCCGAATTTATCCGTAACAAATATTGAATCATAGGAATTATCAATGATTTGTTGTAAAAACTGTTGTCCCGGAGTTGTGCTTAATTTTCCGGTCAGTAATTCTTGTTGGATAGGATGTGGTTTGTCATGATCAGAAGCAACAGGCACTTTTTATCTCCGTCCTCTCCTCATAAACCATTTTCCAATCAAACTATTAACCAGCTAAGAAAGAAAATCACGCAACTAAGTTATAATTGAATATTCTGTATATTTAAAACAATACCTGCTCCAACCCCAAAAATTAATCGCTTACCCGCTTACAAAATACTAAAACCATAGCCTTCTAGGGCTAAGGAACTTGCCTACCCCTAAAAGGCTATGAATTACATTGGCAATTTGCTTGGCTTATCTGTTTTTAAACACTGCAGGGCGTTTATTAATAAATGCCTCAAGACCCTCCTGCAGATCTTCTGTCTTGAAGATCTTTTCCACATGCTGCATTTCCATTTCCATGGCGTCCTGTAAAGGAAGTTCAGGCCCTTTGTTAACGAGGTGCTTGGCATAGGCCATGGCAACGCCGGCTCCCTTAGCTAATTTGTGGGCTAACTTAAGAGCTTCCTCTACCGCTGTGCCCGAAGGGACAACCTGATTTACCAGGCCTATCCGCAGGGCTTCTTCGGCGGAGATCGTTGTTCCTGTAAACAACAGCTCTTTTGCTTTTGATTGTCCAATCAATCTTGCCAATCTTTGGGTGCCGCCCAGTCCGGGAATCAGGCCCAGGGTCACTTCCGGCAAACCCATTTTTGCCTTTTCGTCGGCTATTCTGAGATCGCAGGCCAAAATCAACTCACACCCTCCCCCCAAGGCCAGACCATTTACGGCTGCAATGACAGGGATCGGAGTTTCTTCCAAATAAGTAAACATATCCTTATAGATAGTAGCATTCTCCCGAGGACCATTTTCCATCTGCTTAGGAAAATCCTTGATGTCCGCACCTGCAACAAAAAACTTTGCTCCTGCTCCAGTTACTACCAAAGCCCTGATTTCCTTATTTTCTTCGACTTCCTGCAGGACTTCCTTCAATTGCCCCCTGACGTCTAAGGTGAGAGCGTTTACAGGGGGGTTATTGATTGTGATAATCCCTACACTTTCACTAATGGTAAGTTCAACGACCTTATTCTCCGCCATAATATTCTTCCTCCCTAGTAGTTTAGTGATAGATATAAAACACCTAATTAATTAGCTTTAAGCTTTGCCGCTTCCATCTCTTCCATTTCATCATCAATGTCCATCAATTCGGTCAGCCATTTAGCGCGATTCTCCTTGTTTTCTGATAAGAGAGTCAAAACCTTTTCCCGTTGTAATAGCAAAATTTCTGTTCGGTTCATAAATTTTAGCTCCTCTCTGTTTCGTTCTTTTCAAGCCTTTTCAATAAGGATTGCAATCCCTTGGCCTCCGCCAATACAGGCACTGGCAATCCCGTAACGTCCTTGACGAAGCTGTAATTCGTAAACCAAAGTTCCCGCAATCCTTGCGCCGCTGCAGCCTAATGGATGCCCCAGAGATATTCCACCTCCATTTACATTCAGTCGTTGATACATATGGGAACCTAAATACATTCCCAGCTCCTTCATGCAACCCAGCATCTGTCCGGCAAAGGCCTCATTAATTTCAATTAAATCAATATCCTCCAGCTGCAAGCCGGTCTTTCTTAACAATTTCTGTATAGCGCTAACCGGACCAAGCCCCATGTAATGCGGATTCAGAGCAGTTATGGCATAATCAGTCATATAAGCCAAGGGTTTAAGTCCCATCTCCCGGCACTTATCTTCCGCCATCAAAACAAGGGCTGCAGCACCATCATTCGCACCCGAAGAATTACCTACTGTGACACTCCCTCCCTCTTTAAACACAGGCTTCAGCTTAGCTAGTGACTCAATGGTCGTATTCGGGCGGGGGTGCTCGTCAGTATCAAAAAGAGTGGCGGCTTTTTTGGTTTTAATTTTTACCGGGATAATTTCTTGGGCGAATCTCCCGGAATCCATCGCATCTTTAGCTCTCATCTGACTATTGTAGGCAAATAGATCTTGGTCTTCACGAGAGATTTGATACTTGGCTACAATATTTTCCGCCGTGTGCCCCATATGCTGTATCGCGGGATAGATCTGCTGGGGCTGAGCATTGGCCTGGCAACCTGTGTCGGAACACTTCATCTCTTGAGTTCCCCTGTAAAAACCTTCATACCTTACCGACAGGGGCAAATAGTAGGGAATCCGTGACAGTGCCTCAGCTCCGCCGGCCACCATAATATCCCCGCCGCCCGTTTGAATTTGTTGAGCCGCACTAATAATAGCCTGTATTCCGGAGCCGCAGATGCGATTGACCGTTAATCCCGGAGTTCCCTCCAATCCATTTAACAGGGCCGCAGTTCTGGCAAGGTTTGGAGCATCTGCTGAAGAAATAACATGACCCAAAATAATTCCATCAATATCCATATCGCTTAATTCAGACCTGTTCAGTGCCTCTTTGACAACTAAAGCTGCCAGCTCTTCGACGGGCACCGTCTTCAGTCCGCCGCAATAGGCCCCTACGGCAGTTCTGGCAAAACTTGTAATGACGACTTTATTCACCTTGCTTCCCCCTCGTATCATTAGTTCTTGACCTAAACTAGAGTATTGGCTGCGATGTTAAAGCAAGTTTCCCACTATTCAGTTAATGACTGATTATTAATGCAATTTCTATGCCAAATTAATAATATCTCAATACCCCTTGGCAGACCCTAATTTGGAGAGAATAGCGTTTCCAGCCTATGAAAGGGTGTAAAAATTCTTTCCTAATTTAGTAAAGAATTTTTCTCCCTCTAAAACCTGATCCAAAAAGAGAACACAAAACACCTACTCATAGAAGCTCATTAAGACTCATTGAGGTAGGTGTGATTCAAGTTCCTGATTATTTAGACGAAAGCAGGGCTGGGATAAAGCTATCAACAAGTTTATCCCGGCCCCGTAAGTTTTACTGATATTAGCGCATAAGCCTGGAGTTTTTACCGGCTCTTAGTATCTTCAGGAGACCTTGACAACTAAGGCTGCGCCAGTGTCGCCGGCAGCACAGCCTGTGAACAGACCATAGCCGCCGCCCAAAATCACTAATTCTTCAATCATTTCAATAATTGTCCGACCGGCAGTCGGCCCCTGAGGATGCCCGTAAACAAGAGAACAGCCGTAATTATTCATGGTCATGACATCGATACCCATTTCGTTAGCCATATAGAGATCATTGGCCGTAAATGGATTGTGGGATTTGATCGCTTTTACATCCTTAATCCCAATCCCTGCCTTTTCCAAGGCCATTCTTGCGGCAGGCACTACAGCCATAGCCATATGAGCCTCTTCGGCGCGGGCATAACCATAGGATAATATCTGAACTTCCAGGCTTTTATCCGTGCTCAGTTCCCGGGCTTTATCCTTTGTGGCGACGATCAACCCACAGTTGCCATCCGCCGGGTGAGTCTGAGCACCAAAGGAGTGTACCCCTCCTGGGATAACCGGCTTTAAGGGGGTCAGACTTTCCAGCGTTGTGGGAGTTACGCCTTCATCAGCCTCCACCAGACCCGTTTTCTTTTTGCTTATTTTATATTCTACCGGGATCATGTAGCGTTTTTGGAAGGCTCGGTCATTGGCCAAAGCATCCTGATATTGCTCGTAACGTCTTGCCGTAACCCGGTCAACATCTTCCTTGGTGATCCCCCCGGCCTTATTGACCACGTTTTCAGCGGTCTGTACCATGGGAACTCCTTTCCAGGGACCACCGTCAAAGTTATCCATCATCCAGCTTTCCGAGATCAGTTCACCGCCGGGGCCTTTGGGATTCGGCCAAACTGTGAAAGGACCATTGGAGCAGCGGTCCGTAAGCAAACAAAATGAGGTTTCATAAAGACCTGCCTCCAGAGCCATCGCCGCTTGATTTAAAACCGTCGTTGAAGTAGAGCAGGCTTGAGTGATGTGCATACCGGGAATGTCCGGATTGCCCATCAGAGAGGCTGCCCAAGGAGCATCGTAAAATGTCCACAATTGTCCAATAGTTTTACCAAATACCAGGTATTCAAAGATCTTAGGATCAATGGCTCTGCTTGCCAGCCATTTCTTGGCGGTTGAACCTGCCAGCTCGACAGCATGTTCATTTTGCAAACTTCCCTGCCAGCGGACAAAAGGTGTGCTGTAGTAACCGCCATAAGGAATAAACGCTTTTGAATACATTTGAATGACCTCCTAAACTTAGACTAGCCTTTTTAAGGCTTAGGAACTTATTATTTATAGTCATACCATCCCGCACCGGTTTTCTTGCCGAGACGTCCGGCCCGTACCAGAGCTTTAAGAGGTTCGGGAGCATTCCACTTTCTGTCTCTTGATTCATTGAATAAATAATCCGCTACATGAACTGAGATTTCTACGCCGGTGAAGTCCATGAGTTCGAAAGGACCCATCGGATAGTTCAGCCCCAGTTTAACGGCTGTATCAATGTCCGCCGGAGTAGCTATTCCTTCCTCCACAATACGTATAGCCTCAAGGAATTGGGGCATCATTATACGGTTTACAATGAATCCGGGGGTATCCTTTTGAACTACCACAGGAGTCTTACCCATACCTTGAGAAACCTCGGAAGCCAGCTTCACGGTTTCATCACTGGTGTAATAACCCCGGATCACTTCCACCAACCGCATAATCAGGGGAGGATTGAAGAAGTGCAGGCCCACGACCTTATCCGGACGATTGGTGGCAGCGGCTAAAGCAGTGATGGACATAGAGGATGTATTAGAGCCAAAGATGGTATGCGGCTCACAAATTTTATCCAGTTTTTCAAAAGCACTCTTCTTAATCTCCAAATCCTCAAAAATAGCTTCGATTACCAAATCCACTGAAGCAAAATCCTCCATATTGGTCGTAATAGTGATTCGTTTCAAGGCCGCTTCTTTCTCATCAACCGTCATTTTCTGCTTCACGACACTTTTATCCATGAAACCGGCTATACGCTTAACGGCACCTTCTACAAAACGCTGTTCCACATCACAAAGCACGACCTCAAAGCCCCTGGCCGCTGCCAGGTGGGCAATCCCTCCGCCCATTGATCCTGCACCTAAAACACCGATTTTCTTAATTGACATCATTCATACCCCCTATATCTTGTTGATTGTTGATTTTTAATTTCTTATGTTCACTAATTAAGTGACTCATCAATTAAACTTATTTGCACCCCGGACGCAGATTCAGGCTCCCTCCTCCCTTGTGCTGCTTAGTTCCCCGCGTATCTAAGATACCAACATTTAAGTTAAGGAAAGTTTTCATTATTCAACCAATTATAGTTATTGCAACTTCCGTGCCAAAACTTCCAACCCCGTCCAAACCCCTTTGCCGTACCTGGTAAGAAAAAAACTCATCATTTAACCTTTTAAAATTGTAAAAATTCTTTATTGCATTTGTAAAAAAAATTTCGTTTGCTATTTTCTCGTTTTAAAGGCTGCAAAAAACTTTGCAGCCTTTATGGCTATTTACACGACAAACTTACCGTTTTCCGAAATAGCCGCGGCAATCTCCTGTCTTAAAGCCACGGTGTTCCTGGTATTATATTGGGTCAGCTTCTTTAGATCTTCCAGCAGATTTGCCAATTCTTCACCCTCAGCCAGCGCTGTCAAAGTCTCTTTAGCGATATATTCCAATCGGCCGATGGTTGAATTAAGATAGGCCATTGTCATAGTTAGCTTAAGTTTGGCATTTGCCTCTCCCTGATTTGCCACAGCCTTTTGAGCCCTGAGCCAAGCACTTTCCATGGCAAACGCTTGCATCGCTAAATCTGCCAGCCTGCCAATAATCTCTTGTTGTTTCTGAAGATCTTTCCCATACTTCTTCATACCGGCAGCCATGGTCAGCAGGAAAATATCCTTTGCTGCCTGTACCAACCCAGCCTCTCCTTCTCTGACGATACTCCCCCCTGTGATGTCTTCCTTAAGCTTAGCTATCGCTTCTTGAAGAGGCAACTCCCCCTTTGAGGCGCGGCGCATCAAGGTGACCGGTATTATCGTACGGTTGATTTCATTGGTTCCTTCAAAAATGCGATAAATTCTGGCATCCCGATAAAGCCTTTCAATGGTGTATTCCGCACTGAACCCATAGCCGCCATGAATTTGGACTCCTTCATCGACAGCATAGGCCAAGGCTTCTGTGGCAAATACCTTATTCATGGAGCACTCCAGAGCATATTCCTCAATGCCTTTGGCAGCCACTTGACCCCCATCATCTCCTGAGGTGTCCAGGCTTTCCATCATGTTTTCCAATAAGCCTCCTGTGCGGTAGACCATGCTCTCTGTCACATAGATTTTGATCGCCATTTCGGCCAGTTTCTCTTTGATCAAACCAAAATTGGCAATGGGAGTGCCAAACTGCTTGCGCTCATTAGCATAGGTGGCTGCTAATTCTAAGGCAAACTTAGCATTGCCTACCGAATTGGCAGCTAGTTTATAGCGGCCTAAATTCAAGATGTTAAAAGCCACCACATGTCCCCGGCCAATTTCAAATAACAGATTTTCCGCCGGAACTTTGACATCTTCCAGAATGACAGACCTGGTTGAGGAACCTTTAATGCCCATCTTCTTTTCTTCCGCCCCAGTGCTAAGTCCCTCTGAATCTCCGTCTACGATAAACGCCGTGAACTTATCCCCGTCTATTTTGGCATAAACTATGAATATATCACCCATGGCGGAATTAGTTATAAACTGTTTCGTGCCGTTTAAAATGTAATATTTGCCGTCCGGGCTTAAATCTGCCCTGGTCTTAGCGGACAGAGCGTCTGAGCCGGCTCCCGGTTCCGTCAAAGCATAGGCCCCCACCTTTTTGCCGCTGGCTATGCCCGGCAGGTACTTTTTCTTTTGTTCATGGGTACCAAACATAACGATAGGCATGCTGCCGATCCCGGTCTGACCACCCTGGGTCATGGCGAAGGAACCGGACTTACCCATACACTCAGCAATAATTGTGGTGCTGATTTTATCCATTATCATGCCGCCGTACTCTTCGAAAATATCCGCTCCGTTAAGACCCAACTCTCCGGCAGCCTCCAAAAGCTCTCTGATCAGACCATCTTGTTTCGCTTCCAGTTCATCCATTCTGCTCAGGACGCTATCTGTCACAAAACCCGAAACCATTCGGTAAAGCATTTTGTGTTCTAAGGAAAAATCCTCGGGAGTAAAAATATCCTGGGGATCAGTTTGACTGAAGAGGAAGCTTCCTCCTTTTGGCAAGTTACTCATTGAGTTTCACCCTCACTTCCATAGAATTATTGCATTTAGGCTTTAATCCGGCCGATACTTTCTATACTTCTGCCTTTTGTTTCATCAATCATAAAAAAGGCTATAAAGGAAGCAATGACTGCCGGTATCGCAAAGAATATAAAAAGACCTGTAAAACCAACCCCCATCTGCTGGACAAAGCCGGCAACGATTGGACCCATGAATCCTCCGACCCGGCCAAATGCCTGAGCTGAAGAAACACCGGTATTTCTGAATTCAGTAGGATACCCCTCGGCAAGGAGCGGCTGGGTGCCGCTTAGACCCCAATTCATGGCCATACCTACTAACATTCCGCAAATAACCACCTGCCATTGGTTGGTTGCAAATCCCAGCAGGAGAATAGCGACAGCCGTAAATATCCAGCCGAATATTACATTTGTTCTGCGCCCAATCTTATCTGCGACATAACCCGTAACAAGACTGCCAACCATTCCGAAAACATTTTGCAGTACGGCGAAAGAATAACCTTTTACCAACCCGTACCCTTTTCCCACCAGAAGAGTAGGCAGCCAGCCATTGATACCATAAATAACCACCGAACCCATGAAATATATCACCCAAAGAGCAATGGTTGCCTTGCGAAATTCCGGAGAAAAGAGGGCACTTACTCCAACTTTTTTAGGGGGAGGAGGGGCAATTAGAGTATCCGGAATCCATTCGCTGGCTTGGCCCTTAGCCGCTATCTCCATTCGTTTGATTAAGTCGATGGCTTCTTTTTCCCGCCCTTTGCCTAAAAGCCAGTGGGTTGATTCGGGGAGTGCGGTTATTAAGACGAGGGCATATAAAGCAGGAATTCCTCCGACCAGATAGCAAACCCGCCATCCGTATACGGGGACTATATAAATGGCCACGATACCCGCCACTACCCAGCCTAAGACATAGAACGCCATGATTGAGGCGGAAAAATATCCTCTGTTTTTGGTGGGCGCACTCTCGGACATCATTGTGATGGCAATGGGTATGCAGCCGCCAAAACCAATGCCGCCTAAGACTCTAAGGAGGGCGAAGGTTTCAAAATCTTGCACATAATAAACTGGAAATGTCAACAAGGAATAGACGAGGACAAAGATGGTAAACGCCTTTTTTCTCCCGATTTTATCGGAAATAACCCCTGCGCTTAGTCCTCCAAACAACAAGCCTAAAATACTCCACGATGAAAGGCTCCCGGTTTGAATCTTTGTTAAAGCCCATTCTTGTGCCATCTGCGGCATTGTATAGGCTACAATCATATAGTTGTACCCTGCAAAAATCAGGGCAAGCCCAATTAAAAAATATATTTTAAAGGTATATTTTGAAACACCTAATCCATCAACAACTTCAGAAACTGAAACCTTATTCATTCTTTGTCGCCTCCTCCGTATTTTCGTTTCCCGATTCGTTCCCCCAATTACTCCCTGCCTTAAATTCACAGGATTATTCGCCTGCACTTATTGAGTACTCCCTCTAGATAACCCCTATTTCCCGGAAAGAAGAAATTTCCCCCGGAGTGTAACCCAGCAGGGTTTTGAGAATAACATCTGTGTCTTGACCAAGAATCGGAGCTCCACGCCAGACTTGGGCAGGAGTCTCGCTCATCTTAGGACAGAACCCAAAGGCTTTCACTGTTTCCCCGATGGTTTCATCTTTATACTCAATAAAATTTCCCCTCTTTTGGTAGTGTTCGCTGGCAGCCAAATCCGCAGAGGTCCGCACTATCCCACTAGGCACTTTTAAACTCAACAAGTGTTGCAGGGCTTCCTCTGCTTCACGTGCCGCTACCCATTCAGTGGCAATCCGATCAAGCTCCAGACCAAGCTCGGAATTTATGGCTTCTGCCGAACAACCTGCCGCTTCATAGGTGTATACCTTCGGGTCGAGATCCAAAGCTTTAATAAAACGATAGTAAACAGCAGCACCAAATGCCCCAATGTTTAAATACTTCTCATCCTTCGTCTTAAACACGTTGCCAGGTTGGAAAATAGCTACCTTATTGCCTTTTCTTTCTCTGACCTTGCCCAGCTGGAAATATTGTACGAATGTGTCGTTAAGACACTTACTCATTGCCTCGATCTGAGCAATGTCAATTGCCTGACCCTGGCCGGTCTTTTGAGCGTGGGTGTAAGCCATCAGAATCCCGTTAACTGTGAACATGGCAGTTAAGTAATCGTTAATAAAAGTAGCCGCGTGTGAAGGAGGGGATGGCTCAGGAAACCCATTAAGGTACATATATCCGCCCTCGGCTTGCCCAATAGGATCGTAGGAAGGCCGGTCGCACTCTGAGGGAACGCCACCAAACTGAGGTCTCCCAAAGCCGCTGATGTGAGCGATGACCAGCTTCGGGTTTATTTCTAACAACATCTTTTCCGTGATTCCCAACTTCTCGGTCCAAACCATATTCTCCACCCAAACATCACAGTTTTTGATCAGAGAAAGAAATATCTCTTTGGACTCAGGGATTTTAAAGTTTATTTCAAGGGTTAAACTCAGTTTATTTCTTCCCTCCTGAATCCAACCGGCACTAACTCTTTTATCACCACGCTCAATCACAGGAGCCTGTGCGCGGTAGGGGTCTCCCATATTTGGCCGCTCAACATGAATAACCTCGGCCCCATATTCCGCGAGTATAGATGACGCAAAAGGAGCCGCGACGATGCTCCCCGTCATCAAGACTCTCATTCCCGTAAGTGGTCCATACTTAGGTATTATAGCCGGTGCCGAAATACGCTCAATTTCCTTCCATCTACCCATATGCTTTCTTACCCCTTTCACAATCAAAATCTAACAATAATTTCATAAGCCGCCTGTGGCGGCAAACTGAATAATCTCACCAAGCTGTAAGGTTTCTGCCCTGATCTGTTCATCCATCCTCCTTCTTTTTCGGAATAAATTTCACATTATTCAGTTAATTAACCTTAATTGCAATTACCGTGCCAAGATAATTAGGAAGCTAAAACCTCTCGTAGCAAGGAGTCCAGGCTAACCCCTCACCAAAAGGATTTTCTAAATGTAAATATTCTTTCATTTCTTGTAAAGAATTTTATCTGCCGCGGATTGTTGTTATAGTTTTATCCCAGTCCCGCTTTCGTCTGAATAATCAGGAAAGAAAGGCGTCCTTATCCCACGTTTATCGTGAGAGAAGAACGCTTCCTGTTACCCGTAACCCATTTCGAATTTTGAGAATTATGGTTTCCCACGGCCCCTAAAATATCTTGCCTTTCGTCTCAGGCCCTAAAATCAATACTACAAAAGCGCCAAATAATAAAAGTCCCGAACTGCAAATGAACACTGCTTGAGGGCCATATGCACCCATAATGACGCCTAAAGCCATCGGGCCAAGAAAAGCTCCCACCCGCCCAATACCATAAGCGAAACCCGTTCCGGTTCCTCGGGCATGGGTAGGCCATAATTCCGGAATATAAACATTGTTAACCATTGTCATACCACATTGAAAAAACTGATAGATTAACCCTAAAATGATTACATAAGCGACCGTCATTGCTGAACCATAAGCATAGGCACTAAAGGCCATCGCCACAATTGTGACTATGGCAGACCACTTTCTTCCAATACGCTCCACTAAATAAGTAACCATCAAAAATGCCGGTACCCCGCCAAGAGCTATTAGGGATACAAAACCTATTGATTTAGTAACTGAAAAGCCTTTTGCTACCAGCAGGGCACTTAACCACATACTCAATCCATAATAGGCCGCCATGGTAGTGAACATTAATACCCCGCTCATAATTAAGCGTGGGGTGTAATACCTGGTCATTAGCTCACTTAAGCCCCTTTTCGCTTCTTTTTCAGCAGCGCTTTCATCAACAGCCTTTCTTCCGGACCAAGCCGAACTATCTATAGGAGGCAGCTCTCTGCCAATACTTTTTTGAACCTTTTCCTCTATTCCGCTGACTACCTGATCCGCTTCATCATATCTCCCCTTGGACTCCAGCCAACGTGCAGATTCGGGGAGATATTTCCCAATAACGATAAACCATAAAGCCGGCAAAGCTTCTACCAGGAATACCCCTTGCCAGTCAAACCTCGGCAGCAAGGAATAGGTTAGCAATCCTGCAGTTGCAATTCCCAGGGGAAGAAAGGCCTGGTAGAGAGAGAGATACTTCCCTCGTGAATGAGAGGGAACTAATTCGCTGAGCATAGTTATGCCGATCGGAACCTGAGCCCCTAACCCTATGCCAAGCAAAAACCGGAAAATCAACAAGCTATTGACGGACCAAGCAATACTTAACAATGCGCCGGCAGTTCCCCAAAAGGCCATGGCAGCAATAAGCATTTTCTTTCTCCCAAACTTATCGGATAAGCCTCCGGAGAAGATGGAACCAACAAACATTCCCGCAAAACTCATCGAAGCAGCTAATCCCATCATACTTGGCGGAAGGTCAAAATGTTTACCTAACACCGGCAGTAAATATCCCATACCGCCTAAGTCAATGGACTCTATAAACCAGGCTACAATCAATAAAAAGGTTAAAAAAACATGGTATGAAGAGCTTGGAAGCCGCTCTAAACGGCAGGATACCGGAACTCGTTCGTCAGTTAAGTCTGTCCTTAAATCGCTCATCTCTCTTTCCTCCTCATATTACTAATATCTCGCCGGAAATAGTGTCGGAAAAACTGAGCATTAATCACACCTCTCTTTTTGACTATTTTGAATTATTCAATTAATTGTTAGGATGCAAGTTCTATGCCATAGCCCCTAAACTTGACAAAACCCTTTAATTCAGCTTGTTCCGGCTTGTCCGAAGAAAAATAGTTCCTATTAATTTTTTTAAATTGTAAATATTCTTACATCTGTTGTAAAATATTTTACCACTCGCTTACTTTCCTCGCACCCATCAACTCTATACGCACATACCTAAAGGGCTGATCCTAAACAACTAAACTACAAGAGTTCTCACTCCACTTTGGCGGTGGAATGAGAACCCTTATGATTGCACTAACACTCTTAAACTCATTCAAATCTTATTTATAGTTTAACATTTTCGACAAGGTAGGCCTGCTAATGCCGAGCTTCAAAGCTAGTTCGCTGTTGCTTAGTTTGGCCTTGGCACTCATTCTGCGCACAATTTCGGAGTTCATTTCCGCTAAAGTGCTGATACATACGCTGATTTGATCTTCGGCGGCTTTATGGTCACCATTACCGGGAAAGGCGGTTTCCAAGAATTCCTCTTCCAATAATTCCATCACAATACCCGGTATACCTCTTTCATCATCAGCCAGCACTACGCATCTCTCCAAAAAATGCTCCAGCTGCCTGCTATTGCCTGGCCACTCCAGATTGGCAAGCTTCTTCAAAACAAACGACGGCAAACTATAGATTGATTTGCCATATTTATCAGAAAACTTCCGCAGGAAGAACGCGGCCTGACTGGGAATATCCTCTCTTCTCTCGCGCAGAGACGGTAAGGCTAACTTTAAGACGTTTAAACGGAAATATAAATCTTCTCTGAATAGTTTCTCACTGATTAAATCTTCCAAGTCTTCATTCGAAGCCGCAATTACTCGAACATCCACCGAAATTGTCCGATCACTTCCAATCCTGCGCACTTCCTTTTCCTGCAGCACCCTCAACAGGTTACCCTGTTGTTCCATTTTCATTTTCCCAATCTCATCTAAGAATAGAGTTCCTCCATTGGCCAATTCAAATAATCCAGGTTTTCCTCCTTTACTCGCACCGGTAAAAGACCCTTCTGTGTAACCGAAAAGCTCACTTTTAAATAAGCTGTCATCCAGAGAAGCACAGTTTACCGCTACAAATGGTCCTTTACGCCTCACACTATTCTCATTATGCATACTTTGAGCAAGCAGTTCCTTTCCCGTTCCACTCTCTCCCCGGATAAGCACGGTACAATCAGTGGCGGCATACTTTTTTGCCTTGGCAATAACGGCAGACATTTTGTTATTGACATGGATGATATCCTTAAAACAATATTTAGCAACTAATCCTCTGGCGGGGAATTCTTTTTTGACTTTGCTTTTCTCTCGGCTCTCAGCTTCTATAATAGCTTTAGCCCATCCCAGCGCATTTCTGAGGGTATTCTCTCCCGCTGAGACAGGAATGTAGTGCAAGCCTTTCTTGCTTACCAAAGATGAGATCTTTTCCCCCACACCCAGCACAACTTTATTGCCGTCCCGGCGGGCCTTGATAACTTGAAGCTCAAGTTCCTGCCAACTATTATAGACATACACCTTTACCTCCAGGCCAAGGACAGCGCTAAGCTTATCGATAACAGGCACATTCTCAGATCCCGCGAGTAATAGACCGACTTCTTTGCCCAACATTTTAGCTTGGTCCAACGCCAAGACTATATCGTACTCAGTTGGATGTACACTAACCAAATGTGCGGAAGGGAATTCTTGGCGTAAAAGCTCCAAAGTAGCGCCTCCACTGGCTATTACTCTGATGCGGTCAGGGTCTTGGGATAAGATCCCCTTAACCACGGCAACAGCGGCCTCAAATGAAGTTTCAACAACAGTCACCTGGACATTCAGCTCTTTACGGATTTTTTCAACGAGTTGAGTCACTTCTTTGTTAGGCGAAGTAAGGACTATCTCAGCAAGCATATACACCCCTCCATGACAATAGATTAAGTTTGATTAATTTTCCTTCGAATCTCCATGGCTCACTAAGTCTTTGGCCATCTTAGCTATTTCGCCCAAAGCCTGGGTCAGATTGATAACTTCAACCGCTTGATTCTCACTGACCAGCGCCAACTGATTAATGTACTCTATTAAACCGCTGATCGTGACATTCACTTCTGCAATATCCTTAGCTATACCTAAGGTGGATTGTTTTGTACCCTCAGATAACTTCCTGATCTCATCGGCCACAACTGCAAACCCTCTGCCATTCTCACCTGCCCTTGCAGCCTCGATGGAGGCATTTAGTCCCAGAATACTGGTTTGAGTGGATATTTTACGGATATCTTGGGATATCTGATTGATTTTTTCCAGTCCAAGCTGAGCAATTGAGGTCCCGCTCTCCATACTCCTAGCTGTGGCAGCAAGCTCCTGACTTGAGGCAGCGAGTTCCTCAGACACGGTATGGCTGCTTTTTACAAGCTCCAATAAATTTATACCAACTTTCTTCAGGGTGTCATACCGTTTATCGGATATTACCACGGTCATGGCGCCTACTAACTCGCCGCTATCCCATAATGGGTTGGCGATTGCTATATATGAGATGGCAAACTGGGATGCTTCTAACGGTACCCGGGCTACAAGTCTTCGCCTCTCTTTCATGCATCGATAAGTAACTGTTTTTTCGCTCGTAGGTTCATCTTTCTGTACGCCTAAATCTAAATTCTTATGATTGATCGCCAGTATAACCTTTTCGAGACCGGAGACAACAACCGTGATATCCTCAGCATAATAATCCTGCATCCATGGAGCCATGACTACTGCCTGTTCCAGATTCATTCTCTAGTCCTCCCCCAGCATTGAGCACTATAGCTTCCTTCGGTGATATGATTCTCTTGAAAGATTAATTAAGCAAGATTCATACCAAAAGTCTGAACCAAAACTATAAAATTACAGCAGGCCCTAATTAACCTAATTTACTGAAAATTAGGTTAATTAGGGCCTGCTCTCGTCCAGTTTCCGGTCGGCCTTTCTCATGGGTAAGTTGCATTAGATCAACATTTTAGTTGCATAATAGCTACATTGCATCAGTTATGCAACTAACCAGATATTGTTTCATAAAGGCTATAATTTATAGTTAAAGCTTGGGCCGAATATAAATCATTCGGCCCTTTAAGCACTCTAAAATACAAACTCTCTGGGGTCCAAGTGAACCTCGCGGCAAATCTCCTCGACAACTTGCTTCTCCACCGGAGCAAATTCTCCGTCAGCAAAACCTATTGCACAACACAATCGGACGACTAAGCGGGCAGCTTCAGGTTTACTCGCTAATTTGCCAATGGTCCTTAAAGCTTCAGCCTTGCCCAGCATATGATCACTTTGAATCCGCTGAATATAGTAATTAAAACGAGAATCTACTTCATTAATATTAATGCCGCGCATCTCCTGGCTAGTACGGAAATAATCTATGAGCTTCTGCCTTTCTGCCGGTTCGATAACTCCGTCTGCTAAAGCCACCAAAGCGCTGCCGGCAACCAAAGCTTCCGTCAGATCTTTCCCCATATATTTGTTCACGATATTGCGGGCATTTTCGGTTTGTCTTTGCAGCCATTCAGCAGTGTTCGCGTTGCTGCCTGAATTCCACCGTTCTTTGCAGCTCATGCAGACGAACTCCATATTTTTACTTCCAATAAACCCGGCTAAGAGCCCGACCGGACCTAATAAAACCCCCCCGATTGCAGCCTTGCCAAGACCAAACCCTTTCTTACCGGCTGTTACCTGATGCGAATGGCAGCGCGGGCAGACCATGCCCCCTTGATCCGGACGATACCCACCGCTCTGTCCAAAGGATTGGGAGTTATTATTCCCATACGAACTATTTTGAGCATGGGAATAGGAGCTATTCCGGGTGTTCCCGGAACCGCTGTAAGGCACCGGGGAGCTGACCGGTCCCGGACTGCCAAAGTTCGGATTTGCAGTATTTCCATAGCCCGTATTCATGGAATTATTGACACCCTGTGAGGATTGTTCTCCCTCAACTTCCAGGCCAAAATTACGGCATAGAGCAGCCAGGCCGCCTTGAAACCCGCTCCCAATGGCATTAAATTTCCACTCCCCGGCATGACGGTAAATTTCGGCAGCAACAATGGCTGTTTCCACAGAAAATTCCTGACCCAGTTCATATTTAAGAAGTAATTCATTGGTACTGGCATTAAGAATCCTCACGTAGGAGTTCTTTATATCTCCAAAACTTTGTCGCTTCATTTGAGCATCATTAATCGTAATCGTAAACGAAATTCTCTGGATATGCCCGGGAACCGCTGACAGGTTAATACGAATCTGCTCGTCATCCCCCTCGCCGGAACCTTTCTTATGATCCCCGCTGTGCTTGACTGAACCCTGACCTCCGGAAGGATTATTATAAAACACAAAATCGTTTTCATCCCTTACCTTGCCATCAGAGCCTACTAAAAAAGCCGAAGCATCCAAATCATAATCATAGTTACTGGCTGCCGGATTAGAAGCCCACCCCAACCCAACGATAATTTCCTTGAGATTAGGATTAGTTTTTGTAAGGTCTACTTTCTGCCCTTTACTAAGTCTTACTGCCATTATGTTTCCTGCCTTTCCTGCTCTATACTCTAGTATTAAAAACTTGCACTCAAATTTCTCTTTTAAAATAAGATTTACAAGACAATCCCTTCTTAATTAAGAGCATTTTACCATATCAAGCCAAGCACAAGCAAACACTCAAACTTGAGTATCCATTCTCTAAGATTCTCTTCCTTAATGCTCCTGAAGAAGTATTCATAGTAAACTAGCCCAGAAGAGCTAAGTTATCTCTCCCGGGCTAGCTTCTATTTCTACACTGAAAAACTCATCTTGAAAAGCACTTCCCAAAACTACCCTGAAAAATCTCACCGACCCGCAAGCAGGGCAGCTTCGTCCACAGAAGCGAACCCATTGCATGGAGAGGCGGTAAAAGCCCACAAGACGGTGCGGGGAAACGGAGCCACGGGTTCACATCAGGTACTACCCTGAGGTTTGGCGGAGTCCCGCACCGGCGAGTGGGCGAGCCTCGGAATGCTGCGGTGAGCGGATGTGGGCGAAGCTGCCCAACCCCGGATGCTCTCATTTTCATCCTCTGATGGTGCTGGACAGCGGCACAGGCGGCTACCCCGATATCGTCAGCCCTGGTATTATCTCAACAAAAATTACCCTGCTCCGTTCAATGCGGCCAAACCTTTTGAATCATAATAATCCCAACATAAGCGCAGCATTTGCTCACGCATCAACCTCAGAGCAGTAATTATCAATAAACTCCTGAGGCAGCTTTTTAATCAGCAAAACCGGTATTGCAGACTTGCTAAGCATGTTATGAGCTAAGCTCCCATAAATAAAACCTTTCAGACTAGTCAATCCCCTCGTGCCCATAATAATTAATTCAAAGTTCTTTTTAGTTGCATAATCAATGATTGCATCGGTTATATCAGGTATATTGTAGTTGGAGTATATCACCTGTCTATTGACATTGTGTCCTCTCATAGAAAAGATTTTATTAGTTTTTGTAAGAATACCCCGATCGGAATCCGGATCTTTCTCATCAACCAAATGCTCCACCCAGTCTGTGTTCGGATTAGAAGACCAAGTTTCCAACAAATTATAATCTCCTGTAATATTCCCCTGGACACTTTCCCGTATTTGCAAAACAGTCAATTGCATATTGGGCATATAAGAAAATAGGCTGGCAGCATATACCGTCGCAGAAAACGAATGCGGGGAACCATCCGTGTAAAGAAGTACCTTAAGAGATTTAGGGTCAATCATAACAAATTCCACCTTTTAAAGTTATAAAATTGATTATATCATGTTTATAAGGTTTAATCATTATGTCAGGCAGGTCATTACGCTGTACAGACATAAATCCTCCAATTAATCCTTCTATATAATATATAATTAAGAAATCATATATCCATGATTCTACATCTTATTTAGGAAAATATCCTATTTAGAAAACCACATGCCCTAATGAAATTCGAGGGCATGTGGTTTCAAAGTTTAATTAGCTGACCGGCCATTGTCAAATACTTAGTGCTTAATAAAAGCTTGGGGGAGCTTCTTTACCAACATCATCGGTATTGGTGAGTTATTGACTAAATAACCGAAAAGCAAAGCCTTCAAAGTATTAAGACCTCTTGTCCCCATAATAATTAAATTATAGGAGTTTTTTGCTGCATAATCATTGAGTGCCTCTATAGTGTCGGAAATACCGGAATTACAATATATCATAACATGACTAACATCCTCAGCTCTTTCTGAAAATACTTCGTTGGTTTTAGAAAGAATTTCATGATACTTGTCTTTAACAGAGGAATTAGAAGCGTTAGTAACTCTCTTCATCCAATCCGAATTCGCACGAATCGGCCAATAATATTCAGTACCTTTGGCATTACTTCTTGCCATGGCCCAATTGACTAAATCTTTTGTGTCGAGCCAGCTATATTCCGTAATCTTTGAATCCTCACAGCCCTCCTGTGCCTGTACTACAGTTAAATGCATATTAGGCATATTCCTTAATAAGGTTGCCGTATGAACAGCTGCATAAAAAGCCTGCTGTGAATCATCAAAGTAGAGGAGCACTTTGAACTTAGAATCATTCATAGCCAATACCCCTTTCCTAAAAAGATGCCCTAAGGTGCAATGAGGGTGACATTCTTTTTCGAAACTGATGTCTTATTAATCCAGATATGGAGCTTGTCTTTGTTCTCGATAATCTTTTCAGCTAATTTAGTACCGACATAACGATAATAATTCTCTCCGTCTTTCCTGCAGAAATAATTTTGCGTGTCAACGAAACTCGTACTTGCCCCAACCCGATGGAGTAAGGGAATTATATTTGTTTTGTTTATATCAAAGTTCTCGATTGATCTTTCAAATTCATCTCCTAAGATGGCATTACTCCAAGCCTTAGGGCCTTTTTCTGGCTTGATCTCATAGACACGTCTCAGAAATTCGTAAGCAAACGCCCCCAAAGAAAATAGGATCTTCGGTTTGTATTCAAAGGCAAGTTCCCTGAACAACTCAATTTCTTTGGCAACTTCGGGTCCCCACCAATTTAAAGTATTCGGAACTATTCTGGTATCAGTCACGGCATTCCTGAAATAAATATCGCTTGTTTCAATTCTAGTATGCATCTCTCTATATACTTTGTCTTGAATCTCATCTAAGATAGGTGTCCAATTATCATGACTAATAGGGTGTTTAGGATTCATTAATACCCAAATTGGATAACCTCTTTCCCCTGACTCTCTTATCATCATCTCTCAATCCCCTCATCACAGAGTAAATTTATATAAATAATGGGATATTTAAATGTCTTGCATACTGACCTAAAATATAGCCAGTCCCTTCATGCAAAGAATCAGCAATTATGAAGAAAACAGACAAGAATTATGAAACCTTTTGCTTCAACTAATGAAGCTCTTGCCCTACCACTAGTTGTTGCAAAAGGTTGAGTCCATAATATTCCCGGACTGGACTGGCAGAAAATAAGTGTCAATCATTTCCCCTTACAAAACGCCAACGCTGGAATTCCTAATTTTAAGCTGCCTTCTTCTTCGTTGCAACAACAATCCCCAGACCATCAAACAAATAGAAGAGCCCAAAGCCGTACCACATGGTGTAGATAAGGTAGAAGGAGAGCAGGAATGTTAGAGTAAGTTTATTCTCACTAACCTTCTTTATTTCAATTCCGTAGTAATTGTAAGCCGGCTCAACGGCCTTTTGCTGTACTTTAATCAGCTGAGCTTCTTCTCTAAACTGGGATTTATCTTTCAGTGCAGAGTCAATTTTCTTTAAGGAAGCGTTCCAGTTGTAGGTTGCTTCTTTGCCATCGTAACCATATTTTTTGGCCACTGATTCTTTATCATTGTGATACATGAAGTCGCTGTCAGCCACGGCAGCGCCGAGAATTTTGCCAAAATCTCCGTCGATGGTCAGCGAAGCTTCTTTAACAGTCACTTCGGCACCGGCTGTAGTGTACAATTTAGCCCATTTTTCCGCTTCAGCGGGTGATGATGCTTTAATAGTGAGATTAATATTTTTCCCTAATTCACCATCAGCAACCATTTGAGCGTCCTTAATGAAATAAGCTGAGCCCTTAGACAAGGAGTTAAACATATCATCGGCGAATTCCAGACCATTCCTGCCATTCCCGAAGTTCGGAGACATCATACCAATAAAGACTAGTACAAAACTGAAGAGCAATGTGAGACCAATACCTAACGTCTTTTTGTTTCGAACTACACTCATTGGGAAACACCTCCTTTGGTATCCTCAACATCATAGCCGGACTCAGCCCGCAGCTTTGGTATATTTGCGATAAAGGTACCTATAATCCAGAAGGCGAAAATGGACACTAGTCCAAAGAATAACCATACGCCTATCTTAGTGATTATGGCAGCCGTAGACGGCACAAGGGTAATATAGTTCATCTGCGCTAATTTTTCCGGCAGAGCAAAGAGTCTGTTGACAAAGCCCGCTAATATGGCTAAAGCATAAAAGGCCTTGATCTGTGTGCCCGGGACCACCTTGGTGGTGATAGCGCCTACTTGGATGCCAAATAAGGAACCCAGCAGCATACCCATAGCCAGGGTGTAGAATACATAACCATAGATGGCATACTGAGCAATAGAACCGTAACCGGCTGTAAAGATAATTTGTAAAATATCGGTTCCAACTGTAGTTCCTGTCGAAATCCCCAGCCCGTATACAAACATTGGGAAGGTAACAAAACCGCCGCCAACACCTAGTATAGAAGCCAAAAATCCAGTTACACTTCCACATATTGCTACAAAAATACCGGATATTCTTCTCCCGCCGGGAACAACATGCTCATCAAATTTAATCATAGGAGCCAAGTTAATGGATTGGAGTTTAGCGCCTAAAGCGGTCATCTCATCTGGTCCGCCATGAGCGTCGCCGCCTTTAGGTGATTTTTTTCTCATGCCAATATACTCACTCAAAGCGAAAAACCCGAGAAATCCAAGCAGAATAACGTAGACAGAACTAATTAATAAATCACTCATTACAGGGTTATAGTTAAACAATGCACGATTTATCATACCGCCGCCTGTAACCCCTAGTCCGGAACCGATTAGAAAGGCGATGGCCAGACCTGCATGAACGTTACCCATTTTCTTGTGCAGGGTGGTGCCCATGATGGCCTTAGCAAAGATGTGAAACATGTCGGTACCTACTGCCAAGATTCCTTTTACTCCCAGGCTCATGAGCGCAGGTGTGATTACAAAGCCCCCGCCCGCCCCAATACATCCTGTAATAAGACCTGCAACGACACCCACTGCTATGGAGCCATAAAAAGTAGTCGGTGAAAAAAAGGACGGTCCGAAGGCTGATTTGCCGCCGATAAAATCGGCCGCATGAGCCATGGCAGGAATGAGTAAGGGCAAGGCCATAATAAACAGTATTAAAAGTTGCTTACGGTTTTTTATAATGTTAAAAGATGTTTCAATCTCCCACTTAGCATGAGCCCGCGCTGCATACATAAAAGAGTTGTATAAACCTTTCATAGTCATATTTCCCTCCTCTACGATCTTAACGTTCAATCGAAGCTTGCAATTTTGGTTATTACCTCACTTTAACTGAAATATATGGTATAATAACTAGTGAAAAACCTTTTTTAGCGGCCTTTTATAGGCTGCCTTTTTTCTTGAAGAGGTACCAATACTTATAACCACTTAATGTGAATCCTCTTGTGATTATTGAACAAAATAGACCAGTTACTTTCTTCAGCGGTTACCAAGTTTAAACTAGTTAGGTCCTCCTCAATTATAATAGAGTACTTATCAACCCAAACTTGTTTCAACTAACTCTCCTTTCTTTTAGAATTTATTTTCACAAGTAAAGAGTAGCACTGCTTGAGAAATGTGTCTATAGAGTATCCATATCCCTATAATCACTCATTTCTATGGAGACCTTGTTGAAGTCATATTTTAATCATGAAATTGAGCTTATCACAAATAAATTCAAGTCATGTTACTCGCCGGACAATATTTTATTAATTAAAAAAACTAAAGGTATTGCCTGCATTGATGGCGATTTTCCGGCATAAATCCTCTGTCCAAATAATGCTTTCCTGACTGAAAAGCCTTGAAAAGTCAGCAAAGAGGGGTATTTTCATATGGTTTCTCTTACTACTTTCAAGTATGGACTAAGTAGAAGGAGAGTTTTTCATACTTAACTTTCTTAAATACAAAAAACAGATCGTAATAATCAATATATGCAATGAATAGTTTGTACAAATTTGTAAATAATATTTTAAATTGGAGAATACAAAAAAGAAGCGTCATCTGACACTTCTAATAATTCTAAATATTCAATTCTTTTATTGCAGCTATTAATTAGCCTGATTGTGATCTAATCCCTTAGCAGTCCCCATTCTGCTTATCAATTTCCAATAATCTTAAAGCTTGGCTTGGCTTTGATTTGTAACGTTCAAGAAAATCCTCAGAAACGTTCTTAACCTGTAATACCGGTATAGGCGACTTCTTTTGTAGGGTGTGAGCTAAACTCCCAAAAATCAGGCCTTTCAAAGTTCCAACGTCTCCTGCACCTATAACGATCAGATCAATCGATTTTTTTCTTGCATACTCAAGAAGAGCGTTTGCCGTATCAGGAATGTTCGGGTTACAATATATAACCTGGTGATGAATGTCTGCTTTTCGGGCAGATAATATATCCAGAATGATTTTCATACGCTCAGATTGGTGACTGACCGGCCAAGAATCTTGATTTATAGTCTCAGTGTTAGAGCCACGATTACTTTCTTTGATCGTTACCACAGCTAAAGACATATTTGGCATATTGGTCATTAGCATAGCTGTGTATGCGAGAGCAAAGGAAGCTGACCGTGACTCATCTGAATAAAGTAGTACGTTAAACTTGGCTCCATTCATCTTTAACACCCTGAAGACATTGTTAAGGCATTGCAGGAAAAGATATTGTAGTGATTAAAAACTATTGCCCCGCTGATCCATGTTTCTGAAATCACGTGTTCTTTCTTTTCCCTTGAATCTCCCTGGAGAGAGCAAGTTATTTTAATAATAAATTCTTCTTCTGAAGGGTTACCTTCTAACTCCCGAAACATGAGTGTGGCAATATCATTTGGTAAATCGTTTAATTCCTCCTGACTAAATGGCACATCCGGCCTGATATCCAAGGTAGCATATAAGGCTCGTTTGAACATGCCTTCCCGGATAACCGTACCCGCGCTTATGGTAAGAATAGCTACAGGCCGCCTGGCCCTCGCCCTATTATTATAGAGTTCAAACTTATAATTCCTCTCACCCTTAGGTGAAGAGATTGGTACAACTTTTAAAAAATTACCCCGAGTGTATCTTATCCCATAATCCAAGGACTCCTCTCTCATAGTTCCCCCTCCTTCAACATGGAGTTATCGTTAGTGCCAAGGATTTCCGTCCAGACTTTAAACCCGAACCTGAACCTCCTTGATTCGTATAACATAATTAAATTTCTTAGCGACCTTTCAGGCAGCTTTTTATTTTTACTGAGAATACTATCCGATTTCGTATGGGACGATAGATATGATCTAGCCTCCTTATTCGATTTTGTCTTAAAGTCTTACAACTTAAGACTACCATTGTATTTAAATCTCGTATATAGCAAAACAAAATGCTCTTAATCAATTTTAGTAATCGCACATTTAGAGGCTTCGAAATCAGGCAAACTATAAGCTATCTCATGAAAACCTGAGCAAGGGGTTACAAGCCTTGCAGCTAAGGAGAATATAACTGATATGGAAAATACAAGTGGATCCTTGGAATTACTGTTAGAATTTGAAAAAAAGTACTGCAGCTCTTCAAAACTTGCAAACTCTCAAATGATGTACTGGTATTACAAAGTTTTAGGAAATAAATCCTGGAAAGAAATGATTCCGGAAATTGATGAATGGGTTTATCACTATGAGCAATTTTTAGAAAACGGCGGAGATCCTTATCAGTTAAAACAAGCTGGAACATTTCTGGGACAGTACTTTTAGAATTTTTGTTGTAATAGTACTGTTTTTTTATTTAATCCATATCTTTAAACTATCCTTGTTTTGAATAATCCTTTCAGATAGTTTTGTGCCAACATAATAAAAATAGTGTTCGGCGTCACTGCGATTAAAGTGGTTTTGAGTCTCCATAAACTTATCATAGGGAACCATTCTTCGAAGCAAGGGGATCACATTGGTTTGGTTAATTTCAAAATTCCTGATTGATTGTTCAAATTCATCTCTTATAATTGGAGCACTCCAGTACTTAGGGCCTTTTTGTGGTTTGATCTCGAAAACACGCCGTAAAAATTCAAACGGAAATCCGCCAAAGGAAATCAAGATCTTGGGATGATATTCTTGAATTATCTTTCTAAACAATTTAATTTCTGCTTCTACTTCGTTTCCCCACCAATTCAATGAATTAGGAACGACTCCACAATCACTGACTACACTCCTAATATAAATATTTGTTGTATCAATTCTGGAGTGTATTTCTCTATAAACCTTATCCTGCATTTCATCTAAGACATGCCTCCAAATATCATTGACAACGGCAGGGTATTTGGGGTTTATTAACAGCCAGATGGGGTAGGCTTTATCTCCAGAATCCCTTTCAACTAAAGGGATATATTTATCGCGTGATAAGCCAGCCAACGAATCTCTCCTTTCTTAAGTTTTGATCTACATTTCAGAGGCTAAAATACATTCATTCTGCCTCTGAAATGTAGTTCCGGATTATTCTAAGTCAAGTAGAAGAAATACAAGTATATGGTGGAAATGACAATAGAAACGAGCATTAAGGGGAATGCCACTTTCATGAATCCTACAAAGGTCCATTTAAAACCTCTCTTCTCTGCCATACCCACGACTACAACGTTAGCCGATGCTCCGATAATTGTACCGTTGCCGCCCAGACAGGCACCAAGGGATAATGACCACCAGAGCGGGTTAAGATCTGCAATGCCGCCTAATCTGCCCATATCTTGAATCAGCGGAATCATTGTGGCCACAAAGGGTATATTATCTACAAAGGCAGAAGCTATCGCTGAGAGCCAAAGAATTAACATTCCCGTCGGCAAGATAGCTCCACCCGTAAGTTTTAATGCTTCCATAGCTATCCATTCAATAACTCCGACATGTTCCAATCCTCCAACTAACATAAATAGTCCGGCAAAGAAGAATATCACGGGCCATTCAACTGCTCCCAAAGCATGCTCAGGGTCATCACGGGTTATTAGCAAGAGGAATGCGGCTCCTGTAAGGGCAATAGTAGCAGATTCAAGATGAACATATTTGTGAATAAAAAAGCCAAAGACAGTCAGAGCAATGGCTAACAAGGATTTTTTCAAAAGAGTCATATTCTTGATTTCATCGGCTGGATCCATCATCATGATGTTATTCTTCAATTCTTCACGGGTAACTAATTGTTTACGGTATAGCATTTTAAGCAATAGTATCGTAACGAACATAATAACAATGACCACAGGTGCAAGGTTAATCACAAAGTCCATGAAGCCCAAGCCTGTTGCAGATCCAATCATGATATTAGGAGGATCACCAATTAATGTAGAAGTCCCACCAATATTAGAGGCAAATATTTCTGAAAACAAGATTGGCATTGGGTTAATTTCTAAAGACTTGGCAATTGAAAAGGTAATAGGCACGACTAACAATACAGTCGTTACATTGTCTAAGAGTGCTGAAAGAATGGCAGTGATAATTGTCAGTGAGACCATAATTTTCAGCGGATCTCCCTTACTACGTTTAGCAGCCCATACTGCCAGGTATTCAAAAAGTCCGGAGTTTCTGGCTATTCCCACAATGACCATCATACCGACCAATAGCCCGATGGTATTAAAGTCAATAGCTTCAATGGCCTGCTCCTGATTAAGAACCCCACCAATGATAATAATCATTGCCCCAAACAAGGCAACTACTGTACGATGAATTTTTTCGGAAATTATAATAGCATAAGAGATCAGAAATACTGCTGTAGCAAAGATTACTTGGCTATTCCCTTCCACAGACATTCCCTCAATTCTAAATAATCTGATTTATGGGTGATACACCTGGATCAATGACCCAGATGTATCTTTCTTAATTTTTTCTACTTCAGAAGCGGAGATAAACCTACAATTGGCCAGTAGGTAAAGGTCATGAGTACTAAGACACCCATAAGAACAGCACTGGCAGGAATACCACTTACAAAGAATTCGCCAGTTGTAAACTGCTTTGATTCATAGGCCATTGCATTAGGAGCAGCGCCTATCAAGAGTAAGAAGGGCATACCAGCCATAGCAGTGGCACCGTACAGGATAAGTTCCGGATTCACTCCAAGATACTGAGCCATAACGAGAGCTACCGGCAGAGTAATAGCAATAGCCGCTACATTCATGATAAAGTTAGTCATAAGCATCACAAGGAAACAAACCGCTAACACAAAAACCAACCAGTGTGCTCCAGCCAGCATTCCCAACCACTTGATAGCGATCCACTGAGCTGCGCCTGTTTGCCATAGACAGAAACCAATACTCATAGCACCCGAAAACAGTAAAACGATATTCCAAGGAATTTTCTTTTCCAGATCTTCAACCGTCAATATATTGGAAAGGAAGAACAATACTCCGGCAAGCAACAACGGAACGGAACGATCCATCGTCTTTAAGGCTGGAATAACAGCTTGCAGCACTAGCATAGCCAGTGCAAAGGCAACAACAACGCTTACGAATATCTCATTCTTTTTAATGGGTCCAAGTTTTGCATACTCTGATTTGGCCTTCTCACGTAAGCCCGGTATCGTAGACTTTTCCGGCTTATAAATGACCATTAACAATGCCCAAATAAGAAATACTGTTGCCCAACCAAAAGGAGCCAAGTGCAGGGAAAAGTCAACAAAAGAAACTTCAATACCGGTAAACTCTGTATAGAAACCAACTGCAGCAGGGTTACGCGCTCCACCAAGCAGAGTACAGATACTCCCTGCACCAGCAGTGTAAGCCATCCCTATGAACAAAGCCTTACCGAATTTTGAGGGTTTTCCATCGGAATTATCACCATTATACAAGGCTAAGATCGTCAATAAAATTGGGAACATAGTTGCGGCCACGGCTGTATGAGCCATGATATGGGTTAATAAGGCCGTAATAATAAATACCCCTAATAGAATCTTTCTGGTATCTTCGCCTACAATATCTAACATTTTATAGGCGATTCTCTTAGTTATCCCTGACTTAGTGAAGGCTAAACCTATGAGCAGGGAACCTAAAATAAACAAGACTGTCGGATCCATAAAATCTCTAAAGGCTTCCTTAGCAGGCCGTATCAGGAACAAAGCCTGCACAACCCCAATCATGAGGCTGGTAACACCGATAGGGGTTACTTCAAAGACCCACCAAATTGCGGCAAGGAAGAATAAACCAATGGCTGCCTTGCCTTCTTGACTTAAGGCAAAGGATTGGCCGGAAGGATCAACTGCCGGTCCAAACTGTGGTGCAGAGTAAAATCCTAAAAATAACGCAATTCCAAGTATAATAAAGAAAATACGTTTTGCATTATTACCACTCATTTTTTGACACACCCCTTTTTCATCTTTTAGGTGCTGCTTGTCTGGATTGTGTTCTAACAACAACATAAAACAAAATTACTTACTCCATCTAACACTTCTCCGGATTTTTGTGTTATAATACCATTACGATTAAATTTCTTAGCGGCCTTTCGAGGCTGCTTTTTTTATGAATTACAATATTTTGCGGCTTTATAACACTTCCTTACTTTGTTTGGTTCATTCATCCCTCCAATAACTCGAAGCCTATACATCCATAAAGGGTAGAAATTTACACAAGTCTTATAAATTAGATCAGTCCCTCCTTTCTCTTGATATGTGACTCTACTCACAAGTAAAGATTATCATCGGGATAGCATCGCGTCTATAGCAAATCAAAATGCTCTTAATCGATTTACTCTATTGCCAAAACAATGAATCCTCCGGATTTTTCTTAGTAATAGCCTAAAATTATTAATATTATGGTTCCACAGTTCCATTTTTAATCAACAATAAGGCTAACAGCCGGGTTTCTCCTCCTCAAATCACCTTCACCGCAATCAATAAACGCGGAAACATTATTCAGCCAAATTTATCTCAATAAATCAAGTTTATTATGAAAAAAATCTCCAAGAGAAAAAATGATTTCTCTTGGAGATTTTTCACAATGTATTTATAACTAAAAACTATGGTCAAAATTAATTTTATCTATTGATGATATGTTGGATATAGCTTATCCTTCGGTTCAGAAATGTTCGCCAATTGATCTGCACCTTCAGTATAAGTCCCCACCGGTAGACTCACCGCCATGATAGTCCCTTGAGGAGCGGTTTCAGAAACCCAAATTCTCCCTTTGTGCATGTGTATGATTTGATAACAGATTGACAACCCCAACCCCGCCCCATCATCCCTTGTCGTATAAAACGGATCAAATACTCGTGAAAGATCGTTAAGGGCGATACCCGTGCCAGTATCGGCAAAATGAACTTCGACGTTCTCTCCTTTGACGAATGATTCAATAAGGAGTTTACCCCCACCTTGCATTGCCTGAATAGCGTTTAGAATCAGATTGACAAAAACCTGTTTCATGCGATCCCTATCGATATTTACCAAAGGCATGTCAGCTTCAAACCGCTTTTCCAACACAATTTTATTTTGCCTTAACATTGGGTAAGTAAAGGTAAGAACAGATTCCAATAAGCAATTCAACTCAGTCGGACTAACAACCGGTTTATTAGGACGCCCAAAGTCCAGCAACTCTTTGATAACAAGATTCCCCCGATCAACCTGATCACAAATCACCTTGGTATATTCCTGCAGCTCAGGTGCTGTTTTAAATTCTCCCTCCATGACTTGGACAGTCGCTCTAACAATCGCTAAAGGATTTCTCAGCTCATGGGCAACTCCTGTTACAAGCCGACCCAAGGCAACCAGTCTTTCAGAGCGCATCAATTCTTCCTCAAGCCGTTTCTTTTCCTTCAGGTTATCCGCCATGTTGTTTATGGCTTGAACAACCTCTCCGATTTCCCCAGGCATCGAAGAAAGTCTTTTTTCACTATCTTCCTGCATACTTAAGATTCCATTTTTAATCAATTGCACCTCCGCTGCCAGGTTATGAATGATATATAAAGCAGCTCCCAAGCCGATTATCAGCCCAATAAGCGTCAAGTACCGGGTGATCAGACTAAATTGCCTGCTCTGAGCGAAAACAGGATGAACTTGTTCGTCTGCCCAGGCTATAGCAATTAGTTTTCCATCTCTCATCACTGGCATCAGATATTCAAAGGCTTGATTGCCTAGTGAACCCGCGATACGTGAAAGAGGCTCTTTGGTTGCCTTCACAGCCGTTAGACCTGAGGAAGCCTCGTCTAAAATTCGATATTCTCTTGCTTGGATCTCCTCAGGTGTTTGAGGACGGTATTGATGAAGAAAGCCATAAACATACAGATCATTCGTTTCAGGGATATATAACCCCAAGCGCACTCCCGGATTACCATCAGCCAGTGGCTTGGCAATAATATCGAAAGCGTTGGCAATGATAGCTATATCCCTTGGCGAGAGACGGGTGCTGTCTTCCAGATTTGAACGCTCTATAACTTCAGTTAAGCTCTGTACAGTCGCGTTAACCATGGTCCCCAGCCGCTCTTCCTTTGTTTTTAACAGCATTTCATCCTTAGCCCCTGAAAAAACTATGTCATACATCATCACTAGAATAGGGATCAATAGAATGGCGGCAACTGTAAACATTATTTGGGTAGCAAAGGATTTATTTTTTAGAATTCTTAACAAATTGAAGCCTCCAATAGTATGAATTCAGACAACGAACTCATAACTGTTTAATAACAAACACCCGTCATTACTTGCAGCAAAGGGCACGAGCAGGGCATTTAGGCTCTTCGTTTATGTTTAAAATCAAAGCATTTGTTTAAATGCAGATCAATCTGGCTGAAAACGAACAAAATAATCCGCAAACAGACAATAATGGCTGGCATAGAAATTGCATTAGCTAAGTACTTAAGCAGCGGAAACACAGAACCAGTTCAATTAAGACAAAAGGTCATAATCAGGGTATCCTTTATAAAGAAAAAGTCAAAGGTTTACTTATACTTCAAAGGGTTGGAGGTACGCGTCATGACCACGAATCAATTCATCCTATGGGTACAAGAATCGTTTGATTCTTGTAATATTCATAATGAGATTGAAACGAGCAAGCTTATTGTGGAAGTGATGAGGGAATTTTATTCACTCACTAATGAACAGGTATAGTCAATTAGGTCATTTTGCGTTTAAAAGCGCTTTTTTAGTCTATCTTCCTGACGGTCATACGAAACCGTTTGTCTTCAACCAGAATTGCTTAGCCTTCAACTCTAGAAATTTCTTTCTGAAAGGTGGAATTGGTTTTGTCGAACTCATTACTTAATAATTATACTACGTTTTTAGAAAGAATAACGGAAGAATCCGGAGATAAGTTTTTCCCGATTTGGCTGTTAGTTGATCCTAAACACCCTAACGATATCACTAATATATGGAATCCCATCATGTATGAAATTCAGGAAACGGTCTTTCGTAAACTTCACGCTAGAATTAATAGCCGAAATATTTTTATAAAAAATATTGTAAGTGATATCGGCAGCATTCACAGTGAGTCAACGAAAGCTGAAGTGACTAAAACTATAGAAATGCTGCGGCAAAGTATTTTTGAATATCAACCCAGGCTGTTATTTACGTTCGACGCAATTACAAACGAGTATGTGAATCGCGCCTTGGCTCAAAGACTTCCAAACGACCTTCAGTATTGGCATACCAGAAACTTAGATTATGAATTTAAACATTCAACACAGAACTTTAATTCTGCTCAAATAAACTTGATTCCCTTAATTCGCCGGAAAGCGAATACTAGTAAGGTCATAAATGATTGGCCGGAATACGGCAATAGCTACATTATTGATGTTTCTGCAAAAATTGCTGAGATGATCATCAATAACAAAGATAATCTAAATATATGGATTTAAAAACACATTTTTCAATCAATTGATTATCGCTAACTCCGGAGATTAAAAGAGTAAAACTCCCGAAAAGACAGTGGATCTCTTGGGAGTTTTACTCTTTTAATCAATATTAAATTACTAATGGTCCTCTCCTCGCTTAAGTGACAATAACCTCATCATTTTATGGTGTGGTTATAGCTTTAATTGGTACTTTTGAGCTCTATAAAGAAGCGCTGAACGAGTAAGCCCTAAAAGTTGAGCCGCTCTGGTTTGATTCCCTTTACTCTTTTCAAGAGCTTTAAGGATCAGTTCCTTCTCTACCTCATCAAAGGATATCCCTTTATCTGGAAAATTCAGAATCAAACCTTGCTCAATAGTTCGTTTCTTGTGTTCAACGTTTTGAATTTCCTTTGGTAAATGCCTTGCCTCAATTTGATTTCCCTGAGAAAGAATAACGGACCTTTCAATCACGTTCTGTAACTCTCTGACATTTCCCGGCCATTTATAATTCATCAATAACTCCATAGCCTCCGGAGAAATCATTTTTTCCTGAGAAGGATTAAATTTTTGAAGAAAGTGTATTGTCAGTAAAGAAATATCTTCTGATCGTTCCCTCAGCGGGGGAATATAAATCGGCAATACATTTAAGCGATAGTACAAATCTTCACGAAAGGTGCCGCGTTTAACACACTCCATAGGATCGCGATTCGTTGCAGCAATAATCCTTACATCAACTTTAATGCTTTCGGTTCCACCTACCCGTTCAAACTGCCTTTCCTGCAGAACTCTCAGCAATTTAACTTGCATAGACAAAGGCATTTCGGTAACCTCATCCAAGAAAAGTGTTCCTTGATCAGCTAATTCAAAACGACCTGATTTTCTAACAACAGCACCTGTGAACGCTCCCTTTTCGTGGCCAAATAACTCGCTTTCCAGCAATGACTCCGGCAGGGCTGCACAGTTAATCGCCACATAAGGTTTTTCCCGGCGATAACTTAAATTATGAATCGAAAGTGCCGTAACTTCTTTGCCGGTTCCGCTTTCTCCGGTAATTAATACCGTAGCATTACTGTTAGCGACCTTTTCCACAAGAGTGTTAACTTCTTGAATAGCCGGGCTATTACCTAAAATCCGGCCATGTTTTTTGTTCAGTTCAGAACGCAAAAAAACAACTTCTTCTCGTAACCGGCTAACCATTAAGGCCTTTTTTACAACTATCTTAAGCTCGTTAAGGTCGAATGGCTTGGAAATATAGTCAATTGCCCCCAATTTCATAGCTTCGATGGCAGTATCTATCGAACCATGGGCAGTAATCATAATTACGGGAAGCTTTGGCATGAGGTCTCTGGCCTTGACCAATACTTCTAATCCATCCATTTCAGGCATTTTGAGATCAAGAATAACCAAGGAAGGTGTTTCATTCTGAATTAGTTCAAGGCCTTCTTTCCCCCGCGTAGAAGTCATTACCTGATATCCTTCCTGACGGAGGCCTCTCTCGAGTGCCCAACACAGATGCTCTTCATCATCTATGACAAGTATCTTATTCAATAAAAACACTTCCTTCACTAACAGAAAGTGAGTTGCAAACATCCCCACAGACTTATGATTTATAACTCGCATTCCGGCAACTCTTCACCAAATTCTGACCGGACTATCAATGTTTTACTTAATCCAAATATCCAAGTAGTCCTTGTTCTCGATTATCTTTTCGGCAATCTTTGCCCCGACATGTTGAAAATAAGTCTCCCTCTCCGTTCGAGACAATAGACTGCGATTCTCCATGAACCTATCATTGGGAACCACTCGTCGAAGTAAGGGAATTCTATTGGTTTGATTAACATCAAAGTTTTCCATAGCTTTTTCAAATTCATCCTTTAGAATAGCTGAACTCCAAGCTTTAGGTCCTTTTTCCGGTTTGACTTCGTAGACCCGCCGTGCAAATTCAAAAGGAAATGCCCCAAAAGAAATAAGCATTTTGGGTTTGTGTTTTAGAACAATTTCCCTGTAAAACTCGATTTCTTTTGCTACTTCCCTCCCCCACCAATTTAAGGTATTGGGAACTATTCCGCCATCGCTTACAGCGCTTCTTATATAGACATTAGAAGCATCTATTCTCGTATGCAATTCTCTGAATACTCTGTCCTGGATTTCATCCAATACAGGTCTCCAAATATCGTGACGAACTGCAGGGTATTTCGGATTTATTAGCAGCCATATCGGATAATTTCTTTCTCCCAATTCTCTCCTTGTATTCTCACCTTTAGATAACGCACCATCAGACGTTAAGCAGGACAAAACCATCCCCACCTTTCACTGTACTGCCAATTAACTGACCAAGCATATAAAATTTACGATCAAATTTCTTAGCGGCCGTTCAGGCAGCTTTATAATTTTTTATAAAGATCCAACTTACATGAGCGAACCACATTAAATTAATCCTACACCCCTTTCAGATTTACATGTGTTTTTTATCACAATTAGAGATTATCATTGCAACATAACTGTGTCTAGAGGAAATCAATATATTCATAATCAATATTTTTAATTCACACATAATAACAATGTTTTCTACTTAGTTCAGGAATGGATAATCAGATGAGCACACCTGCAAAGAAGCCATCAAATCGTTGCATAAGTCATGGTTTTTGGAATAACGTAAGCTTCACTTGTAAACCCCAAAGAATTTTACTTTAAATATTTACATATATGGGTGTTGTTTACTTTTAATTGTTTGAAAAGGCTTTTGTCCACGATTGTTAATATTGATTACGTTTATTTGATCTTGAATAAATCAATAATTCCTTAATTAGGATATAATATTATGAACAAATCTTCAGGACTCTGGGAACTACTGATCAATACTTCAGCGCCATCTTAAGCACTTTATCCCCACCGTCGATACAGACCCTGGAGCACCTACTTACAAAAAGTGAACATTATAATCGCTGTGCTATGGTTAGTTCCTTATTTCAATCCATCCATATATTGAGATTATCCTTATTTTCAATAATCTTTTCAGCGATCTTTGTTCCGACGTACGCAAAATAATCGTCCCAATTACCGGACTCTTCTATAAACTTCTCACTTGTAACGACTCTGCGAAGCAAGGGAACAATATTTGTTTTCCCCACATCAAAGTTCTCCATCGATTTTCCAAATTCATTACCCAAGTTAGCAGTTCCCCAAAACTTAGGTCCCTTTTCCGGTTTAAGTTTATAGACTCTTCTTAAAAATTCAAAGGGAAATGCCCCAAAGGAAATAAGAATCCTTGGGCGATATTCAAGGGCAAGATTCCTCAACTCTTTGATTTCCTCAGCAACTTGGTTATCCCACCAATTGCGTGTATTAGGCACTATTCTGCTATCGTCAACAGCATTCCTGGTGTAAATCTTAGAAGTGTCTATTCGTGTGCGAAGCTCCCTATACACTTTATCTTGAATTACAACTAATACAGGGGTCCAAATATAATGACGAACGGCAGGATGTTTCGGATTAAATACTAACCAAATCGGATTGGACTTTTCTCCCGACTCATTCATCCGGCCCACAAATGGCTTATCTTTATTATTAAGTATTATTTCGGACAATTCTCTCACCTTCCTGATTAAATCTTTTACAATACATCAAGCTTTCGGTAAATGAGCTTGCTTACAACTTATTCTATACAACCGGTTGCAATTTCTTACACCCGATGAGCACTTACTATTATACCCTATTGTCGATAGATCAAAAATAGTTGGAATATTGATTCGATAAAACAATTTAAGCCCCGAAGAGACAACTTCTCTGCGGGGCCAATTGCTCCTAACTAAATTAACTTAAGCTAATTCGAACAATCCAAAGCTATCCCTTAATTATAAATCTATTTCCTCTTAATCAGGCAGAGCAATAACCGTCGATAAAATCTTGAGGAAGCTTCTTAATTAACAACACCGGTATCGGAGACCTGTTAAGTACGTTGTGTGCCAAGCAGCCGAAAATCAAACCCTTTAAAGTTGTCAACCCCCGTGTCCCCATAATAATTAACTTAAAATGATTTTCTTCCGCATACTCAAGCAGGGCATCTACCGTATCAGTAATGCTGGGATTACAATGTATTACATGGTGACTGACATTCCGTACTCTTTCGGTAAAAATTCCGTTGGTGGTTGTTAGAATATCGGTATACAGTTCTTTGACATTCGTATCGGTTTCTATAACCCTCTTCATCCATTCAGCAGTAGGGCTAACCGGCCAGGTATCAATCCATCTGTACTCCGTCCCTGCAGAACCATCTTCGCCTTCTTGAACTTGCACAATGGTTAAATGCATATTCGGCATATTCTTCAGCAGGTTGGCAGCATAAACAGCTGCAGAAAAAGCCTGCTGTGACCCATCGGAATAAAGGAGTACATTAAACTTAAAATCACTCATGCCATATTCCTCCTTATCATACCTAACTGCCGTTTTTTAGAAAGAAACCGTGTTCTTATTCCTCATATTGATGCCCGTCTCAGGAACCTCAGATTCTAATAGTACACATGCCGCAGATTTATCATCATCAGCGATAAGTTCACAGCCTAAAACAGATCTTGCTTTCTTTAAGGCGTTGGTGGAAGATGCAAAGATTTCATTTTCTGACATAAAAATATTGTCTTCTCCAATGTCGGAGGTAACATGAGAATTGATGAGTAAGTTATTAAACTCAGATTTAACACCGCTGAAGATGACTAGTCCCCCAGATTCTTTTACAGCTCTGATAAATACTTTTAAAGCACCTAAGGCGGTTAAATCAATATTAGCAACGTACTTCATTCTTAAAATGAATACTTTAGACTTATCAACTAAATCATCAAGTTTATTTTGAAGATCCTCTGCTGAGCCAAAGAAAAGATTCCCTTCCAGCTGAACAATGATAATATCTAGTTTTTCCTTAATGGTACGGACTTCTTTTTCAATAATTTCTCCATTCTTTCCTTGTGAAGGAAGGAGAAGTTTCATGGGTGCTTTGTTTGTATCTTTTAAATATAAGGCAATCGAAATCGCAATCCCTGTATAAATTGCTACATCGAGATGAGGCATTAGAATGGTTGCAATACATGTTGCCCACATTGCCAGAGAATCCGACTTGAATTTACCTGCTTTTACGATATGCGCTATTTCCTTTTTATCCACCATATTATAGGCAATAACTAAGATTACGCCGGCAAGACATGGATTAGGTATATACTGGGCAAAAGGGGCGAAGAACAATAGAACCAAGGCAACAATCACGCCTGACAACATTCCTGCAATTCTAGTAACTGCTCCGCTTTGGTAATTGATAGCAGAACGTGTAAAGGACCCTGAGCCAGCAAAGCACTGGAAGAAGGCAGCACCGGCATTGGCTATACCTTGCCCGATGAATTCCTGGTTAGCATCAATTTTTTGTCGTGAGGTAGTGGCTATGGATTTAGCAATTGCTATTGCTTCAACAAGTCCTATGATTGCAATAGCTACTGCTCCTCCGAACAGATTTTGAGCTACCTGCAGATCAAATTGAATCATTTTGAAAGGAGGCAGAGAGGAAGGAATATAGCCGGTAAGTTTTACTCCTTTTTGATCTAAGGAAAAGATTACGATAAAAATAATGGGGATGATAATTCCGATCAGCGCACCGGGAAGCTTTTTGTTAATCTTTTTACAGATTATTATAATGGCCATTGTCATGGCTCCGAGTCCAAGGGCATATAAATTTGTTTCGCTCAGATGAGTCATCACATAATAAAACTTCTGCATGGTAGACATATGTGAGGAATCTTTAATGGATATGCTCAGCAGTGTACTGAGCTGACCAAGTCCGATCAACACGCCTGCACCGGCCGTAAAACCAATAACAACGGAATGAGACACAAAATTGATGACTTTACCCAGTTTGATAACCCCAAATAGGATTTGTAAGACCCCTACCATAAATGTCATCAGGAAGAGCATCTCGTAGACATTTTCCTGCCCCATATAGCTGCCCAAACTGCCTGCTACAAGCAAAGCAATGGCATTCGTCGGTCCGGCAATGATATGATTCGAACTGCCGAAGGCTGAGGCAAGAATGGTAGATACAATAGCCGTATAAAGTCCATACACAGGATTTACGCCCGCGATCAGTGCATAAGCCATAGACTGTGGGATTACTACTACAGCCACGGTTAAGGCTGCAATTAAATCTTTACTGAAATATTCCTTTTTATAATTACCGATCGTTCCAATCAAAGGAATATATTTAAATCGAGTTAAATACAAAGGACTCCCACCTTTCAATTACAAAACTTAATACACGTTACATCTCTGTTATCAATAAAATTTATTGTCACAATAGCGTCAAGTGATTTCAAAAAATAAAACAGCTATAAAAAGCATCCTCCTCTCGATCTCCAAGGGTTCTCAATGGCTGAAAAGAGATTTTTTTCACTAAATAATTTAAAAAAATTTAAAACTTTATCTTAGCAATTATGGTTACAAATAAAAAGAACCGCTTCCTCCCTTTGGAAAACCACTGAAAAGTAAGGCCAGGGATCCACCTCCAGTCACTATAATTTCCATATATGACATCTTCCGAATATTTGCCGTCATTTAACTAATTGATTACACGTAATAAAATGCACAAATAATCTTAACAAAAATTGTATATCGTTCTCTCAAATTTAGATTAGCATTGATATTATATCAAGTCAATATTATTGCAATCAATATATCCTATTACAAAGAAAAAATTTATTTAGTTGTAACCGGCAAAAATAACAATACATCACACAATAAGAGTTACAACTTACTGCGTGATGTATTGCTATCGTTTAATGAAAAATATTATTTCTATAGGCTCATTAGGAGCTCGTATTATTAGGGCTTATTTCCTTCCGAGACCACTGAATTATCTAAATCAAAAGAGGTCATAACCAATAATCAGTTATCTTAATTGTACTATTTATCGACGCTTTGTATTCCAGCCTTTATATTTCCGGATATTTTCTCCATAAACTCCTGGAAACTAGTATTAGCCTGGTTGGAAGACAATACTTGGCGATTTCGGATACATGTTTGTTCCAATTCTTTAATCTGTTCTTGTTCTTCTTTAGTTAACTCCAGACCCGCCATCATTTTTCCGCGGTGTTCCTGCTTCATTTTTTGAAGATCTTCTACCAACTTACGAGCTTCTGCATCTTGAAATAGTTCATATTCTGCCCGCTTAAATTCTTTGTACACATCTGTTTGAGCAATTGCTTTACCAAGTTCAATGCTCATTTGCATAAGTTCCTCTTCTTGAGCCATATAATATTTCCTCCTTTAAATTAATTCGATAAAGTTAGTTCCCTAGATATTAAATTATAACTGATTACCACAAAATCTTAAAGGAAGAATCTAGATTTCTGCTAAGTATGACAGGGATGAATACAAATTCCGACATATTTCGAGAATCTGCATCCATCCCCTCTTGCAATCAGTCTGAAAATAAGAGATAATTAAATATCTGTCTTAGCAACTGACTGAATTAGTCTTACTCAACGCCAAACATATCGATGACAGGCTTTTTGAAGACTGACCACTCTTTTGTGTTTGGATCCCACTTCATGTTAACAAAGCAATGCCAGTTCTCTTCGTCAAGGGTTGGCTTATCTGTTCTGAAGTAGTATCCAGGCCAACGTGTTTCTTCACGGAAGGATACAGCTTTAAGGTGAGATTCAGCTTGCCATAATCTGTGTTTATTTTCCCAAGCTCTCAGGAGCTCATAGAGATCTCTGGCAGCTATTTTTTCGGAGTCTTCTTTGAGGAACTCGAAAAGTTCTGCTGCGCGAGTTAAGGAAGCTGAGTTCATGTTGAAGAATACGTTAGCTCCACCAACATACTCGTCCATAAGCTTTTGTAAACGATACATGAACTGCCTAGGCATAATGTAAGCAGGGTTAACTTCAGGATCGGTGCTGAAGTCTTTGTTAGCATCAAAAATTTCGAGTGGCTTAACAATTTCAGCTTTTACTGCATCAATAGCCGCTTGATCTGGTTCGATCAGTACGTTGTTCTCTAAGATATATTTAATAGCTGACTTAGCAGCGATGCGGCCTTCAGCATGAGTTCCTGAGGAGAACTTGTGAGGGCAAGCACCGGTAGCGTCTCCGGCAGCAAAGAGTGCAGGTACTGTGGTCATGTTAGCATAACCCCAGAAATAATCTGTTCCAGCGGAAAGGTCTTCAGGACCGGAAACCCAAGCTCCTGAGGATCCCGAGTGAGAACTGATGAAGTATGGCTCGGTAGCAGCGATTTCAGAAGATCTAACTTCAGGCTCAACGTTAGTAGCAGCCCAGAGTAAGGCTTGAGCAATCGTCATATCGAGGAAGTCTTCCCAAGCTTCGTTTTCTAAAGTTTTCATTTTCTTCTTGAAAGCTTTTTCGTCCCCTTCATATGCTTTTGCTAAGTTAGCGATAGCTTCCTCAGTACGCATGTAGAGAGGCCCTTTACCTTCTTTGATATCTTCTAAGCCAAGGAGGTTACGTAGGTTAGCTGGGATCGGCTTAGCTGTGCCGTATTTGCCCCAGTTTTTCAATTCTTCGGCACGGGTTTCCATGTAGTTTTCGCCTAAAGCATTGGTTGCACGGGATTTGAAGAGTAAGAACCAAGCTCCGACAGGACCATAAGCGTCTTTAAAACGAATAGGTACGAAACGAACTTCTTGACAGGTCATTTCTGCTCCGGCCTTCATGGTGAAGTATGCGGAAGAACCTGTGGAGAATGGAGGATACCAAGAACGTCCAGCGCCTTCACCAGTGGATTTAGGTTTGAATACTCCAACCGTACCACCCATAGCACATAGTGTAGCTTTTGCTTTGAAGACATAGATTTTATTCTCACGAACACTAAATCCAACAGCTCCTACGCATTTGCCATCTTTCAACAAAGGCTCAGTGATGAAAACTCTCTCATAAATGTTCTCTTCACCTAAAGCATTCTTAGCAGCTTCAGCTACGATAACTTTATAAGATTCACCGCTGATCATTAATTGCCATTTACCCTCGTGAACATATCCGCCATCTTCGTCTTTCCATAAAGGAAGTCCCCATTTTTCAAACAAATGGACTGAGCTGTCAACGTGCCGTGCGATGTTAGCGACTAAGTCGTCACGGGCAATCCCCATCATGTCATACTTTACGTATTTGACATAATCTTGAACGGTGTTTTTGCCTTCTGCAAGTCCTACATATAAGTTAATAGCGGACAATCCCATTCCGACTGCACCGGAACGCGGCATTGACGCTTTATCAACTAAAATTACTTTAAGTCCATGTTTCTTGCCCCAATAGGCTGCTTCAACAGCTGCACCACAGGACCCCATTCCGCCTCCAATGATGAGAAGGTCGGTTGTTACTTCTACTGTTTCAAAGTTGATTGGCATTGATTTTAACCTCCCTATTTATTCCCTTTTTACAAGAGCTTACTTCTTATAAGTCCATACTGGCATATGCATTGAAGCGGGTTCAGTATACAGTTCGATGCTGTTGATGTCAGTCGTAATTTCATAACCACCATCGGGTACTGCGGAACCTTCTTCGGTCGTACGAATTGGGAATTTAAAGCGTTTGGTCATGCCGTTACGGAATTTAACGGTCCACATAATGCTGTCGGAACTACGAAGTGGTACACAAGAAGCGCCCAGTGGAACGAAGTCAGCATAGCCGCGAACGTCCATTGCTTGTTGTGGGCAGGCCTTAACACAGCACAGGCACTCCCAGCATTGACTAGGATCAAGGTTTACAGCCTTCATTCTTTCTTTGTCTAACAACATTAGGTCATTTGGGCATGCATACATGCAAGCTGTTTTGTCTTGCCCTTTACATCCGTCACATTTTTCCTGCATTACAAAACTTGGCATTCGTTTAACCTCCATCATTCATATATTTTTGAAACTAAACTTAAGAATAATTCTCTTGTTTAATTTTCAAACCATGATTATTTATTTTGAGGAGTAGTACTTAAGAAGAATTTCCAGTACTTCTTTACGGCTGAAGTTGCTAGGTGGTACTTCGCCGGCTGCTAACATAGCTCTTAGCTTAGTGCCGCTGATTTTCAGATGATCTTCTTTGCCGTGTGGGCAAGTTTTTTCAGTAGTCATGCCTTCGCACTTATTGCAATACATAGCTGCTGTCACTTTCAGAGGTTGGCAGAGAATCTCGCCTGGTTTAAAGGTTTCAAAGATTTCTTGTGCTTGATAAGCTGTATAGTAGTCGCCGACACCAGCATGGTCACGACCAACAAGAATGTGGCTGCAGCCGAAGTTTTGGCGGAATATAGCGTGAAGAATTGCCTCGCTAGGTCCTGCATAACGCATTTCCATTGGATATACTTTCATCACAACGTTTTTCGGATTGAAGTAGTTTTTCATGAGAACTTCATAGCACTCTAAACGAGTCTCAGCAGGAATATCTCCAGCTTTGAGTTTACCTACGATTGGGTGAATAAATAATCCATCGCAAACTTCATTTCCCATTTTGCAGAGGAATTCATGTGAGCGGTGTAAAGGATTTCTGGTTTGGAAAGCTGCTACGGTTCCCCAACCTTTTTCGTCGAAGATTGCTCTGGTTTGTGCTGGGGTAGCATAGTAGTCGCCGTATTTAGAAGCATAGCCGAGTTGGCTGAAGGTTACTAATTCTCCGCCGATGTTAACATCGCCCTGAGCCATTACCTTTTTAACGCCATCATGTTCAGCGTCATCTGTGAAGAATACTGCTTTGCACTCTTTTACTTTGTCATACTGATATTTATCATTAACTGTCAAAATGCCGCAATACGTATCTGTTTCATCATCAACTAAAGCAACTTCCATCCCAAGGCTGATGGTCTCAGCTTGTTCCGGGGTCACTGACAAGGTAATCGGGAGAGGCCATGCTAAGCCATTGGTTAAGTGTTTTGTTTCTACAACACTTTCATAATTAGCTTTGTCCATGAACCCGGTTAATGGGCTGAATGCACCCATCCCAATCATTAATAAGTCAGAAGTTTCTCTGGAAGTCATACGAACTACTGGTAATGTTTTAGCTTTTGCTAAAGCATCTGCTCTTTGTGCCTCAGGAAGTAGCACCGGTGTTAATTTTCCACCATGGGGTGGTACTAATTTTGACATCGTCTAATCCTCCTTTAATTTTTTATAATGAATGTGAGTCTACTACAGAAACAAGCGTTTATCCTGCCCATCACCAACAACAATCCTGTCGGAAGAGACATTATATAAACAACGTTTCTGGCATCCCCCCTTTCACTAACACTTTGAGTCTTTTTTCACCATATCAGTTAACCAACCCCATAGCTATAAGCCATCTGAATGTGTTCATATACTTCTAGCATGGGGTTAGTTTAACACCAATATTTGCTCAAAATAACCTGTGTTTATTTCTCAATGGATTCACAAAGGAATTCTGACATTTCCATAACTTTTAATACATCGCCTTTTCCTAATCCAGCACAGGCATCATCCAACATTGTGATGCAGTAAGGGCAAGCTGTAACTATGACATCGGCACTTTGCTTCACTGCGTCATTGATTCGCAACTCACCGAAACGCTCCCCAAAGGGTACTTCAGCCCAAATCCGTCCGCCGCCGCCTGAGCAACAAAGACTCTTATTCTTAGCACGATCTAATTCAACAAATTCTACCCCCGGAACTGCTTGGAGAAGTTCTCTTGGAGCATCGTAAACCAAATTGTGTCGTCCTAGGTAACAAGGATCATGGAATGTAACTTTCTTGGCTAGTTCCCCAGGTAAAGAAAGCTTTCCATCTTTTAGAAGACTGCTCAGAAGTTCGGCATAATGCATAACTTCATACTCTCCGCCCAGCTCCGGATAATCCTCTTTAAAGGCATAGAGGCAATGTGGGGAAGTCGTGATGATTTTCTTAACGCCTTTTCCATTAAACAGGTTAATATTTGATTCAGCGAGTTTTGTAAAGAGTTCCTCATCCCCGATTTTACGAATGGTCTCACCGCAACACTTCTCTTCACCTGTCAAAACTCCAAAACTAACTCCAGCTTTTTGTAAGAGTTTCACAACGCTTTTAGCGATTTTTTGGCTGCGAGTGTCAAAACATGACGTACAGCAGACATAAAGCAGATATTCAGTGTCTTCAGAAAATGCTGGGACATTCAAACCTTCAAGCCAATCAGCTCTCTTCTCCGAAGGACCAGTCCATGGGTTGCCATTAGCATGAAGACTTCCGGCAACAGGCCGTAAATGTCCCGGTAAGATGCCGGCTCCAACGATGGTATTGCGCATAGAACGTACATTTTTAATAATTTCTACGCTTCTCGGACAATTCGACTGGCACATGCCACAGGTAACACAGGCAAAAAGCACACTTTCATCATCAAAACCTTCTAAACCCAGCTGACCTTGTCGTTGCATTTTACGGATATTAAATACTTCGCTAAGCTCACCGGGAACCTGTCGATAAGGACATAGATTGGTGCAGAGACCGCACTGCATACACCAGTTGAGCGTTTCAGCCCCTGAAGAAATAATATATTCTCTCATCTCCAGAGATACTTCTTTTATTTCATCCATAATACTGCTCCTTTGCTATCTAATGGAGACATACCTCCCACCCGGAGTTTAAGGCTTAATTAGGAGGTGTATCTATTGGGGACATACCTCCCACCCGAAGTTAATCATTAATTAGGAGGATGTGTCCCCTTTCCTTATTTCCTAAGATCTACTTAGAACCCTTTGTAGGGGTTGGGGCCCAGTTCATTCAGTTTCTCAGCGAAGTCATCTAACATAGCAGGTATCTTGTCATAATCCGTAATGGAGACTTGATCCATCCGCACACGTTCAGAGTCCAGATCCAACCTGTTTAAGGTCTCTGACACTTTTGATAACCTGATTTCAGCCAACTCACTACCTTTAATGAAGTGGCATTGATAATCATCACCATGCTTGCAGCCTAATAGGAAGATCCCATCAATTCCTTGGGACATTGAATCAGCAATCCAGACCAAGCTTAATGAGCCAAGGCATCTTAGCGGGATAACGCGAACCCAAGCGTTATAATTCAGCCGATTAATACCAGCCATATCCAAAGCTGGGTAAGCATCATTTTCACAAGCGAAGATGAGGATTCTTGGTTTTTCTTCATCTTCATCAGGGACTTCGATTGCTTTAATAAGGTTACCGATCATAGGTACCGAGTAGTTCTTAAATGAAATAATCCGTTCCGGACAAGCTCCCATGCAGATTCCACATCTGCGGCAACGTGTAGGATTTGGCAACGGATTGAATTTATCATCTTCGTTAATCGCACCGAAGGGACATTCCACTGTACAGCGTTTGCATTGGGTACATCTTGACATTGCGAAGTCCGGGAAAGACATATCCCCTACACGAGGATGTACAGCCACACCTTTGGCGCTTGATTCCATACATTGAATAGCCTTTAATGCTGCTCCGGCAGCATCTTCAACGGAGGATAACTCATCCATCGGAGCTCTGACGCTGCCAGCTGCATAAATTCCTGTACGGCGAGTTTCATAAGGGAAGCAGATAAAATGGGAATCTGCATAACCATATTTTAATGTAGGCATCTCCGGACCTTGACGATAGGCAAGATTCAGAAGATTGGACTTGCGGATAATTTCCGGCTTCGGACCATCTTCTTCTTTAGCATCTTCTTCTGCATCAGCCTTAGCAGCTATATCCTCACCAAATGCTGTCGTGGGAACCATACCATTGGCCAAGACCACCATATCTACGCCTTCAGTCGCAATCGTTGCTCCGGATAGAACATCTGTTGCTTCGATGAGAAGGTTCTTATCCCCATCTTCGGTAATTCCATTAATTTCTCCTCGAACGAAGATACCTCCATCTTTTTGCACTTGTTGATAGAGACGCTCGTACTGACCGGCTGCCCGCATATCTTTGTAGAAAATAAATACGTTAGCTTCCGGATTTTGCTCCTTAAGATAAGACGCCTGTTTTAAGGACTCTACACAACAAGTTGCCGAGCAATAGGGTAAATGTTCGGGATCCCGTGAGCCAGCGCATTGGATAAAGGCAATACTCTGTACTTCTTTTCCGTCCGGGCGAACAATTTTGCCCTTAGAAGCCAGTTCTTCCATTTGTTGTGAAGTAATAACATTTTCATATTTACCATAGCCAAGATAGTCTAATTTTGTCGGATCATAAGGGACAGCACCTGTAGCCAGAACCACAGAACCGACTCTTTCCTTCACTGTAGCGCCATTATGACTGATCGATGCATCGAACATACCTGGTGAACCAGCAATTTCTAACATTTCAGCGCTAGTGTATACTGTAATGTCCGGATGAGCTTCAACCTGTTTAATCCACTCAGCGATATCAACCTCTTCAGGAGTTGTAAAAGGTACTTTCCGAGGAGCCTGCTTAAACAAGCCGTTCATCCAGCCGCCAAGAACTGGGCTTTTCTCAACTAAAACTGCTTTGTACCCTGCTTTTGCGGCTTCGAGTGCTGCGCTCATACCTGTCAAACCTCCGCCGACTACCAGCAGGGTTTTGACCATATCCACACCTTGGTAAGGTTCAGGCACATCGATATGTTTCACTTTAGCAAGGCCCATTCTCAAATAATCCTCAGCCATCATCTGAGTATCCTCATCATTAGCCGGTTGACTCCAGATGACCTGCTCTCTGATATTGACCCTTTCCATAATAACTGAGCTGTCAAATTCAAAAACATCGTAATTAACACGTGGTGAGCAAGCAGCTATAAGAACAGTATTGACGCCCTCACTCTCAATGTCATTCTTTATTAGTGCAACCCCTTCTGCTCCGCAGAGAAAGGGGTGTGTTTTACAAACCGGAACCTTGCCTTCCTTGGTGGCAACCTTGGACAGGCTCTCTACTTTCAAGGATTCTCCGATACTACAGCCAGTGCAGATATAAACACCTGTTTTTTTATCCATTGGGCTACCTCCTCACCGTAGATTGAATGGCTTTAAGAGCTGCAGAAGTAGAATCTTTAACCGATGAGGAAACATCCAACGGCTTTTTAACACATCCTGCGCCATAAATCCCTAGTTGTTGTGGATCGGAAACAACAAAGCCATCCTCATCATAGGCTATTGCATCCGGTACATTCGAAGTAGCTGGTACCATTCCTGTTGCAAGTACAACCATGTCGACGGTTTCCTTCATAATCTCACCAGTCAACTGATTTTCCACTTGAACGATTACATCTTTAGTTTCCGGGTCTTCGGAGATTTCGCCAACTTTTCCCTTGATCATAGTAATGTCATCTTGGACTTTGGTATAAAACTCTTCGTGTTTACCCATAGCCCTGACATCTATATAAAACATATAAACCTTTGAATCCGGATACATTGCTTTGACGTAGGTTGCCTGTTTTAGCGAAGCCATACAGCAAACTCCGGAACAATAGGGCAGATGATTTTCGTCACGTGAACCGGCACACTGAACAAAAGCAACTGTTTTAACTTCTTTTCCGTCGGAAGGACGAACAATCTTTCCAGCAGTAGGACCGTTTGAAGCAGCTAGACGCTCCAGCATAACGTTCGTAATAACATTTTGATGCTTACCAAAACCATAATAATCAACCTTCTTGGCATCATAGGGTTCCCAACCCGTCGCCCAAACGATCGATCCAACATTCAAATCAAAGCTTTTTGCCGCCATATCCGTTTCAATAGCGGCGTATTGACATACCTCAACGCATTTTCCGCATTCTGCTCCTAAACACGCCTCACCATCTATAACATACTTCATTGGGAAAGCGAACTCATGAGCCCTATAAATAGCTTTGGTTTTATCCATCCCATAATTAAATTCGTTAGACCTCTCTGCAGGACATACTTCGGAACATTTACCGCAAGCTGTGCAGTTCTGATTTACATAACGGGGATTTAATTTAATTGTTACTGTATAATCTCCTTCTACACCGTCAATCTTTTCAATCTCGGCTAAAGTGAAGAATTTGATCCGGGGATTTTGCTTAATCCGTCTAAAATTAATCTCCAACCCGCAGTTCGGGGGGCACAACTTAGGAAAATACTGGTTCATCTGGGCCACTCTACCACCCAGGTAGGATTTTTGTTCAACCAGATAGACCTCACTTCCTGCTTCGGAAGCTTCAACAGCGGCTGTAAGCCCGCTTACTCCCCCTCCGACCACTAAAATACTCTTATGCGCCATCCTTCTACCTCCCTTATATGTCAATAAAACTCTCGGAATTCACCGAGTCAGTTGGAACAAGGATTCCTCGATCCAACCTTATAGCATTCCTCCTATGATTAATAGGAGATATTTGCTTTCTTATTAGTACTTTGGGGAATAATATAGGATACTCCGCTATCTAAATAAGCTTTTTCCAAGTCTTAATTGTAATCCATTAAGGGAATATGATTTCTTTCACATATGTATATATGACAACTCGTCTAAGGGTATGTCCATAAAACAAAACTAAACGTAATAAAATGCACAAAGTATGTAAAATGTATGTAAAATTATTACTTCCAAAATAAGACTAGCACTCTGGTCGTAATTAGTCAATATGGCGATAATTAAGAAATTTTATTGTATTTTTCTTCGATCTTGGCACGGAATATCTGCCCGAATTTCCAGTCATAGCCTCTTCTTCTCCGCTTTAAACCTTCTCAACATTCAGAATCTTATAATCAACCTTAAATTTTGATTGGTATATGTATTCTTTTTTCTGTTGGGGTAAAGGATTTTAATTGAAAAAATCGACAATAATCAATAGCTCTAAACAGACTGATTGCGAAATTAACCCATATAATTCCTAATATACTTATATCTTCTACATTTACCCCAAGAATTCCTTCCGGTTATTATTTTTTTTTGCTTTGCCTGCCCCCTGCTATAGAGAAACTTCATGTGTAACTGGGCCAATAATTAAGGAGAGTTGTGCATTTTAGATGCCAACTCTCCTTGAAGCTTATAAAATATCAGCTCTCAGTTTCCAGATAAAGTTTAAATAAGGCTTGTGTTCCGCTGTTTTCTTCTCCCCGATCCGCCAATTTCTCGTAGAGGGTCTTTGCCAAAGCTAACCCTGGAGTATACAGGCCCATTTGTTCAGCAGATTCTAAGGCAATCGTCATATCCTTGATAAAATGTTTAACATAGAAACCCGGCTCGAAATTATTGACTAACATACGCGGAGCCAAATTACTCAAAGAAAAACTTGCGGCTGCTCCTGTTTCAATACTTTTCAAAACAGTTTCCGGGCTTAAACCAGCTTTTTGAGCATATGCCATTGCTTCGCAAACTCCAATCATATTGGAGGCTATGGCAATCTGATTGCACATTTTTGTATATTGTCCGGCTCCCGCCTTTCCTTGTAAGACAATGTTTTTTCCCAAGCAATTAAAAATAGGAAGCATTGCTTCAAATGCATCTTTATCTCCGCCCACCATAATAGCTAAGCGGGCTTCTTTTGCACCAACGTCTCCGCCGGATACCGGGGCATCAAGCGCATACATTCCTAAGGTCAAGGCTTTTTCATAGATTTTCTTCGAGAGATCCGGCGATGAAGTTGTCATATCAATTAAGTAACTTCCGCTTTTAGCATGATTGATAATTCCATCGGTTCCTAAGTATACTTCCTCAACATCTTTTGGATAGCCTACCATGGTGATGATAACGTTGCTCTTTCCAGCCAGCTCAGCAATTGTATCTTGCCAAACTGCTCCTGTATTAATTAAATCTTCAGCGCTCGCTTTAGTCCGGTTGTATACAAGCACCTGGTAACCAGCTTTTAACAAATGACCAGCCATGCTTTTACCCATAACTCCTATACCTACAAAGCCAATAATTGTTGTATCTTTCGTTAGTGTCATTGTTATTATATCTCCCTTCAGTTGACCCATCAGAAAAAACTATAGAATATCCTTTAGAATGTGTCAAGTATATTAAGACAGCTGTCATTTGGCTTGCCCTCAAAGGGATGTAAATTCGAGCCGAAAACTTGAATAAAGATAGGCAGGACTTTTCCTGCCTATCTTATTATCTCTTAGCGGCGATGGCTAATAAAATTACTTGCCAGTCTTCCAAAGACCATGAATATTGCAATATTCTCTGACCTCAAGAACCTCGTCCTCTGCAACCAGGAAAGACGCTTCGGGTGCTTGACCTGGTTCAAGTTCAGCTCTCAAAACCTTTTCCTTTGTCAGAACTTCGATAAATCGAATAAAGTGTTTTTCTACCATGGGGTGAGCTTCGCTGCCAACCTTAACTTTGATCCCGCCGGTTATCCCTTCAATGACTGGTACATGTTTTTCTAAACTCGCATCCTGGGTACCCGCCTCTAGTTTCTCCATAGGTTGGTTACAGCAGACCAATGCCGGTGCTCCCGTATGAACAACCTCTACCACATTTCCACAAATCTTACATACATATAAATCTCTTAAGTTTGTCATGTTTTACCCCTCCGCTTCATTCACCTGTCTATGTATTAGTATTCTCCAAAAAAAGCAATTTTCCTCCTTATAGAAATTACTTTTTTAGAATTAAAATCAAAAGAAGTTCTTTGGCTAGGGGGGCTCTAGACATAAATACCCATTAAGAAAATGCCGATTACCTTGCCCCAAATTTCCCAAAACTGAGAAATCGGCAGCGGATTAATTCCGTGTCCGCACTCGATTGTAAATCCTGGCCGTCTCCATTCCTGAATAAACCAATCTTTATACCCTGCATCACTTTCCACATACTGTATGGCTTCGTAGCCACTTACTTCAACGAACCGATTTACGATCTGCCGTGATTCACTTGGCTCTAATCCCCTATACCCCCAATAAATCTCCTCACCTTGAGTATGAAAAGCACTTACTAAGCGAAAATTATGTGACCTGGTAAACTGAGCCATCGCCCTGGACTCAGGCTCGGAAAGAGGGGCAGTACCCGGATAGTCTCTGGGTGATGGGCTTGAGGACGCTCGTCTGGAAACTTCGGTTTCCCAGTAAGCAGGAAACTGATCATTTAAATCCACACCTCGAATATTAGCCTTCCAGCCACTAAAATCCCGGGATCCGCGATTAATTTGTACGGCGTTGGTATAGACTGTTGTGTTCGTATCGATTTTTCCCTGCACTAGCTGTACACCATCTGGATTGACCATAGGAACAACCCATAAAGAAGCACTGTCAAATAAGCTTTTAATATTAAAGGAGCCAATTTTCTTCCCTGAAGCATAGGCTTTGGCATATACTTCGATAAACTTCATCAATAATAAGGTTGTAATCCACTCATTGGCATGAAACGAACCGTTGTAATGCACTTCTTTGTTCCCATGCCCTAACTTCACAGCAGGAATAGACCGTCCCATTACGGTTGATCCGATAGATGTGATCTGGATAAAGGGATAGATTTCTTGCAAATTATTAAGATCATTTTGCATTTCATTATACCCGTAGCTCTCTCTGGGAATTACTATCGTTCTCTGAGCCGCGGTACTTGGTATGTTAATCACTTGGCCTGGCATAATCATGCCAGGGTTTTTGATAGTTGGGTTGGCCGAAACTAGCGAGCTTAAGTCTATTCCATATTTCTTAGCAATTATATAGAGCGTCTCCCCTTTTTTAACCGTGTGTCTGGTCACTGGTTATTCACACCCCTCTGTAATAATTACCTATGTAACTATGTAGCCATGTAATATTTAGTATTTTAGTTATAAGGAATATATACCAGACTTTAATTCTTTGTGTCTGATACTTACCTTTCACATGAGCTTGGCCCAAAGACTCAGGTCGGAAATGAACCAAAAACGAAAAGCCAGTCGCTTCTGGGAAGCAACTGGCCCGCTAAATGTATCAACCATATCAATTTACACTTAATGAACGCATATTCAAGGCAACAAACTCTTAGAATACATCCTTAACAATTCTCTGCAGGTCACTGGCAGAGCGGCAGCGGTAAACTTTGGAACAATAGGCTTGGTATTCTTTCATGACATTATCCGGCTCTGACCACTCCTTCAGTTCTAAGGGATTCAGCCAAAACACTTTATGTACTTTTTCAGAAATCCGTGCTAGGTATTCCGGCTGAGCCTGACGATAATTGTTCTTACCATCTCCCATGATCATGAGGATTGCCTGTGATGATATCTCACTAAGTTTGTACTCGGCAAGCTCCTTAAAGACCGCTCCATAATCTGAAAACCCCAAACTCACTTTATGCCCCCAGCTCTTAATCTCTTGCTTTACCCCGCTGAGATCATCCCCCCAAACATACTCAGTAACATCCCAAACTGAATCGATAAAAAAGAATACCCGTATTTTTCGGAAACGAGTTCTTAGACATGTCACCAAATAGATTAAGAATTCTACAAAGGAAGCCATGGAATTTGAAACATCACAAAGTACCACCAATTCTGGTGCATGGGGAATTCTATACCGATAGCACAAGTCAAAAAAGTGTCCATCCCACTGAACACTTTGGCGAACGATTCTAGCAATGTCAATCGTCCCTTTAGTATGGGATTTCCAGCGCAACCCTGGCCGTAAGGCTAGTTTCCGAGCCCATCTTCGAATACTTGATCTAACAAGCTCCTTTTCCTCTTCTGTTAGGGTACTTAACGGTTTAAATAGCCAATGCTGACGAACAAGGGGCTGCCAGCTGTTATCAAGCGTAACCTGGCTCATCAAGACCTTCTGCCGGATTTCACTCAGGATAGAAGCCCGGGTGTTTTGATGGCTGAACCATTCATCCTCAGAAAGAATACCTCTCTGATACGCTAAGTCAAAGGAATTAATCCAAGTATAATAATCAATGTCTGCCAAAACTGCTTTGACAATCTCTTCAAACTCTATCCCTTTTCCCGCTAACTCCTCAAGCCGGGAAAAGGGGATCAAATTAGAAATTCGAAAAAGATCGGGCCTATCCCCTATAGACGTCAGGCTGATACCTCCCGTACCACGGCCCACACCCTGACCGCCTATTCCTTGACTATCACTGTTTTCAGCAATCCTCTTTTCAGAGGTCCCGTTTCGAGAATTCTCCGGTTCGGAGAATTGAGCATTTTCAACGACGATTTTCCAAACCGTCTCAAAGATGGCAGCGTCTTGGGGCCGATGAATAAATAATGATTTTATAACTTGTTTATGAGGTAAGGTTGGATATCGCTCCAAGCAAGTTCGCGCATCAAAAATATCCTGCGAAGAAATCGATATAGAAACCTGTCTAAGAGCATTTACTAGCCTGATAAAAACCCATCCATTCATAGTTTCCATCCCTTTATTTAGCGAGGTTCGAAGTTCGAGGCACGAGGTTCGGGGTAAAGGCACCCTGCATCAGTATACAATGCCAAGATTTAACGTCTATTTAGTGTTTCGCTCTCCCATTTTTTCAGACGCTCCTCTAGTTTAGCAACATCCTTTGGATATTTCAGCAATACGCTGAGGGTTCCCATCAGATCTCCATAGTTCAATTGCTCTTTATGCAGAGCGCTTAAGGAGCGGGCGAAGTCAATGGTTTCAGAAACACTGGGAAGCTTTTGCAAAGGTAATTTCCTTACCTTGGCAACAAACTCACAAACATCCTTAATCAATCCTTCCGCAAGCTCAGGCGCGTGGGAACTAAGAATGGATATTTCCCGTTCCAGAGATGGGTACGACAAATAGATATGGATACAGCGCCGTCTTAGTGCATCACTAAAGTCCCGGGAATTGTTACTGGTTAAGATGACGACAGGTTTTGTTTTTGAAGTTAAGGTCCCCAATTCAGGAATTGAAACCTGTTGTTCAGCAAGTAACTCCAGGAGAAAGCTCTCAAACTCTTCGTCACTCTTATCTAATTCATCAATGAGTAACAGAACCGGTTCGGGAGAGAGGATTGCTTCCAAAAGGGGCCGGGAAAGCAGAAACTCTTCTGAAAAAAGATCAAATTTTATCTCATCCCAGTCTTCCGTTTTAGCAAGCTGCAAGCGCAAAAGCTGTTTAGCATAATTCCAATCATATAGGGCCTTACTTATATCAAGACCTTCATAACACTGCAACCTTATCAATCGCCGCTTTTCCGCTCGTGCCAGTGCTAAGGCCAATTGTGTCTTGCCTACTCCGGCCGGTCCTTCAATGAGACAAGGTTTTTCTAAGGCCAAGGCAAGGAACAAGGTGGTTGCTGCCTCTTGATCTATAAGATAGCCTTCATCCTCAAGTTCTTTAGCTAAATCTAAGGGAGATGTCAGCATCATCTCAGTTTCCTCCATATCGTTTACATCCTATCTTCAATAAGTGATCGGACCAAGTTATAAGAAGAAAATTCACCAAGACTAAAATATGCAATTGTTGGGGTTAAAGGAAAGATCTCTTTGGAAATTTCTTTAATACTCAGGCCTTTCTGGAAAAGAGTCAGGATTTGACCCTGTAGTTCTTCCAGATAAGCGAGCTTCTGCTCAATTAAATGATATCCGTTTTCAATTTTTCCTCCATGAGCACAATATATGGTGTCAAAGTTTTCCTTCAATAGTGAGCGTAAAGATTCCATTAGGAGGGGGATATTTTCTTTGCGCCGAACAACCCGCGTCTTATGATGGAGAAATAGGTCCCCGCTGAATAACCGTCCTTTCTCTCTTTCCAAAAATACGACATGGTCTGTGGTATGCCCGGGAGTTTTAATCACTTCAAAGCGGGAATGTTCGTTTTCGATGAAATCAGGCAGCGGCTTTGCTTGAAAGCCTATTCTAGGCCCCCAAAATGCTAACCGATAGAGCGGTATATCCCCTTTATAGCGGCAAATACTTAATGATTCGGGATGTATATAAGCAGGAATTTGAAGTTTTTTTACCAGATATGCCGTATTTCCCGTATGGTCTTCGTGAAAATGAGTATGCACTATTTTATCGGGTCGGTTTTGCCGGCAAAAATCCATGATCCCTTTCTGAAGTCTGTGGGGACCGCTATCTATGAGCATTCCGTCTACTATATAAGCATAGACATTGAGCGTAGTACCCAACATTCGAACAATACTGTTAAAAACTCTAACCTCCTGAGTTTTATCCTGCCTATTTTGACGATGCATTCCATGGATCGACATACAAGAAAACCCCTTTTCTTTGGATCTCCTCCCAACATTTACTTAATAAGTATACTACCTGTGAGTGAACTCGTTCAACATAAGATTCCACCTGATAAACAAGATGTTATTCATCCCTTCTTCTTTAACGTCTTCCTTGGAGCAACAATTTTTCCCTGAAACATCTCTTTAGGATTAATCCTGATTTCATAAGCACGTTCAAGCCTTTTCAAATATAAAGCCTCTTTTGAGTTTACAATGGATATGGCAATTCCCTTATTCCCCGCCCTGCCCGTCCTGCCAACCCGATGCAAATAGAGCTGCGGATCTTCCGGCAGATCGAGGTTAAAGACATGGGTAATCCCTTTGATGTCCAATCCTCTGGCAGCCAGATCTGATGCTACCAGTAAGGTACTTCTTCCGCTTCTGAAATCATCCATAGCTTTCTTTCGCTCCGACTTATTAGCCCCGCCGTAAATTCCTTCAGCTTCTAAGCCATGATAGTTAAGCTTTTCCACCATTTTTTCGATCTCTTCACTTTTGTTAATAAAAATCAAGGCCCGCGTGGGAACAAGCATTCGAATCAGCTTCCTCAGAACTTCGATTTTATCTCTCTGTTCCGCGGCAAAGAACATATGCTCAACAGTAGGTGCTATTACAATTTTATCCGTAACTCGGATGACTTCAGGCGTCTTTAATACTTCGGAAGCCTTTTGATAAGTTGCCGGAGGTAATGTGGCTGAAAATAATAAAAGCTGAGTTCTGCTTAAGGTCGTCTTAATGACCGATTTAACAAGAGATGCATTAGTTTCATCGAGCAGACGATCTGCCTCATCAAGAACGATCGTCTTAACGGTCTGAGCAACAATCTTTTTCTTCTGAATTAATTCAAGAATTCTCCCGCTGGAACCTACGATAATGTGCTGCTTCTGTTTGAGCTTTTCTATCTGCCGTGCTATATTCACATTTCCGATGATTGCGGTCGACGTGACAGCTAAACCGGAGTTTTTGGCCAAAATTTCCATTTCGCGCTGAATCTGAATGGCCAGCTCATGGGTCGGCGTGAGAATCATCGCTTGGGTTTCTTTCCTTTGTGTATCGATTTTCTGAAATAGCGGTAATAGATAGGCTAAGGTTTTGCCCGTGCCTGTTTCTGACTGACCCAATACATCTCTACCGGCTAAAATAAAAGGGATCGCTTGTTCCTGAATCGCAGTTGGTTCAAGAATTTCTTGTAGTTTCAGGGCATTTACCAAAGCTTCGTCAAGCCCAAGCTGATTGAAGGTATTCATTGATTATCCATCCTATCTATAAATTGGTATTATGATATCATTATAACCTTTCTCTTTGATAATAAGAAATATCTTTAGCAAAGCATGACTTTCTAACTTGAAGGATAAGTAAACACACTCAAATTTATACCGGGTATAACTATCTATAATTTCACACAATTCCATTAAAACTATAAGATGATAGTGGAATTGTCTAGTAAGGAGGGGATAGGATAATTGTCTGACCATCAAACATATTGTAAAACTCTTCAACATTTCTTGGCAGTTGCGCCCTTTATCAATCAATTTGTTATTGACGATATTGGGTTATTCATCTCTGATACAGAAAAGGTTATTTGGGACATTGTTCCTAAAACATTCAAATGGGATAAAGCATCTTATGTAGGTGAGATACCAGGTCCAGGATGGGTGTCTTATGATGCCATTCAACAACGAAAACGGGTTGTTAAAGAAGTAGGTAAAGAAGGATTCGGCGTACCCTACATAGCCGTAGCAATTCCGATCTTTGAAAATGACGATGTCGTAGGTGCTATTGCTATTCAACAGTCAGTGGACGGAAGAGAGCGACTCTTTGAAATTGCCAATTCTCTAAATAAAATCATTAAGGCTGTAGACAGTAATGTTCAACAAATTGCGGCTGAAGCAGAAGAACTGTCGGCGACGGGTCAACAATTAGGTATTATCTCTCAGAATACTAAATTTCAAGTTGATGAAACAGATACGATTATTGGAGATATTCACAAAATTGCCGCTCAAACAAATTTACTTGGGCTTAACGCTGCCATTGAGGCTGCGCGTGTTGGCGTACATGGTCAAGGGTTTTCTGTAGTTGCTGATGAAGTTCGCAAACTCGCTAAAACCAGTTCGGGTTCATCTAAAAATATTCAAGTTACCCTGAAGAAGATTCAAGAAGCGGTCGAGCAAATCAATGCTGCTGTTAATGAAATGGCCTTAGTTTCCGATCATCAAGCCGCTGCTCTGACAGAAGTTACCCCTTCGGTCAATGAACTATCTAAATTAGCCGATTCTATTGTCAAATTAGCCAAAGATCTAACCACAGATCATTATGCCCGCAGCTAATTCATAGTGAACTCCTTCAGCTAAAACTGAACATAGAGACTTCGGTGGTGGACTCTACCCTCACCTTTTGAATTGATAAAAAGCCAACGAAGCCCAATCTGTAGGATTGAGCTTTGTTGGCTTTTTAAGTAATATGCTCTTCTAATGTTTTACTATTTACCAATAATGATTAGTCTTATCTTAGTTGAGCTTTTAGTTTTTCTTTATCCAGCAAAAAGTCCAATCGCTTAATCTCTTGCCCTCTATTCAATACAACAACTGATGGCACGATTTGGACATCATACTTTTGGGCAAGATTTTTCTTAGTAGCCGTATCGATTTTCACCACTTTGCAGGGTTCCGCTAGTTCTTGATTTGCCTCTTCTAATAAAGTGCTGAACTCCAAGCTTTCAGTATTTAAGGCATTGAAGAAAAGCAAGAGAACCTTTTTGTCACTTTTCAGTACACTCGTACTAAACCCATTCAGTTCCTCAATATAGCGCTCTGCAGCAACTGCGGCCGTTGCCCCATCACCTGCAGCTGAAACCACTTGCCTTAAATATTTAACCCGATTGTCCCCCACCGCATATACCCCTTCGAGATTCGTTTCCATCAAGTCATTAACGGGTATATAGCCTATTCTGTCCATCCCAATGCCGCTTTCCTTAAGAAAATGAGTCGAAGGAATCATCCCCACAAAGAAAAAAACACCCTGGCAAGCAAGCTCGCTTGAACGGCCCGTTTTTAAGTTCTTGATTTTAACCCCCTCGACATTAGCCTCACCCAGAACTTCTTCAATGGTGGAGTTCCATACAAACTCCATCGTTTCATTTTGGAAGGCCCTTTCCGCACTCACTTTATTGCAATCGAGAACCCCTTCATCGTGGAGTACAATCACGGTGACTTTGCGAGCGAACTTGGTAATGTACATGCCTTCTTCAATAGCCTGATCCCCGCTGCCGACGACAACAACATCTTCCCCTTCAAAAAACTCAGCATCACAGGTTGCACAATAGGCTACCCCACTGCCCTGAAGCCGCTTTTCTCCGGGTATATTTAATAGTCTCGGCTCACTGCCACAGGCAATGATAACCGCTTTGGCCGTGTATTCTTTCTTTTTTTTGGTACAGATGATTTTTTCTTCTTGAGAAAAGTTGACACTCACAACTTCATCTCGTGAAAATTCAACACCAAAGGAATCGGCATGCTTTTTAAAGTCTTTCATAAGATCGGGTCCACTGATTTGACCATAGCCCGGATAATTGACAATTTCTCGTGTCGTATTGACCAAACCGCCAACCGTACCTTTGTTGATAACCAGAGTTCTCAGCTTCGCTCTTCCCCCATAAATAGCTGCCGTGAGTCCTGCGGGGCCCCCGCCGATAATGATTAAATCGTACGCCACATCTCCCATTTTCCTGAATTACTTCCTCTCTGTAGAATGTTATAGTGATTACGATTCCAGAACCTCCGCAATCTTATCTATGATTTTATCTTCGTCAACGGCCCCTGCCAGTTTTGCTTGATATTCCCCATCCTTAAAGAAAAGAATCTGAGGAACACCTTTTAAGGAGAATCTTTGGAACAAGTTTTTATCTTCTTCTACATCCACGTAATAGAATCCAAACTTGTCTAGGTAATCCGGTTGAAGCTCCTCCAAAAGAGGAACAACCTCTTTACAAACGTGACAGGCTTTTCTAGAGAAAATAACGAGACAGGATTCCTCATTATCATAGATAATTTTTTCGAAACTATTTACATTTAATTGTTCTAAGGACATAGTTTCCACTCCTTTAAACTGGCTTGAAGAATAGAAGCAGGCTATTCCACGAAGTCAATTTTAAGTGAATTAGCCTGCCTTTTTATAATTAGAATTCTTCGGTTAAAATCTGATAGATTGGTGCACCTTCGCACTGGGCAGGCATTCTTACACCTACTAGTGTTGCAATAGTCGGTGCAATATCAACTTGTCTGATTGTCCTAACTGTTGTAAAGTTTTCTTTAATTCCTTTTCCTGCTGCTACAAAAATTGGCATAACAGAAGTATCGAAAGCACCATCTGTAGTGGATAACCCATCACCATGTAAACGGCTATATCCCTCATCAACTGTGAAGAAGATATCACCACACTGCGGACCGTTTGCTCCTAACACTACAGCGTCTTTATTCCGCATTGCCAGCCCGATAACACGTTGTCCTTTATATCTATAAGAGTACAGGTCAGACATAATTTTTCTTTCCAGTTCATATTTGTCCGCTGGGTCAACAATGCCATGAGCATCACGACCTTTTAAGTTAATATAAATATAGTTACTTCGGGACTGAACTGCTGTTGTCTTTTCCCAATCTACTTCTTTCAAATTTTTACCGTTTTCATCCTGTTTCATAACGGTATAACCCAGTTCCTGCATTACCTGAATATTAATACCGCCATATTCACCAATTTGTGGTGGGAATTCTTCCCCTACCAGTAAACCATGGTCAGATACAAGCAGAACTGTCCAGTCTTCATCTAACAGATGTAAGAATTCACCTATATACTTGTCTGTCTGAATGTAGAACCTTCGGATAAATTCCTGATTTACTTTCTCATCAGTATAGCTCCAGCGCTCCAGATTTTTCGCTAAATGAAAAAACATATGACCTGCACAGTCAATATTATGCAAATGACTGAATACTACCTGGAAACCTCTGTTTTTAATTAAATGATTTAAAGACTTTGCCTGCCATTGACTATACGAATCCCAGGCCGGTTCAAAAATATTCTCAATTAGGTAAGCATCTTCTCCCCCAACCAAGCTAACAGGCGGAACCGGGCCAACATTTTCTACGATATCTGTTAACAACTCTTTTGGATGCCATAATTTATCCTGGGCAATATCCAATGCGTTACTGATCCACATTTTAACCGCTTTAGCATCCGCAGAAAGCTCCAGAACTCTCATAGTACGACATGCAGGTTTTAATACACCATCTTTATTAATGTCATCCACAATACCGGAAACCATTTTCCCGACTTCTAATTCTACAATTGGTTTCTCGGCCTTCTTATTTTTATAAACCGCTACACGGTCATAGATACCATCTGCATTCTTTAAAATAAGAGCCGGACGTCTTACAATACCATCAGAGGTTAAAATAGTGAATTCTCTGGCATCTGCCGGTGCAGCTGCCCAACCTTCCGCATCTTTCAACGGGGAATTGACTAAATCATAATGAGGGATAGCCTCAATGACCATTTCCATATTTTCCGGTCCCATGATATATTCACGGATTTCAGCGCCTTTCATGGCAGCTTCGCCGTACCATATTTCCAGCATATCTGTAGCTTCTTCTTTATCCTCTTCTTCAGTAATGGCACCCAGATCAGAAATAATACAGCCAACTCCAGCAGGGCGTTCAAGTTTTGGAGCATATTGTACTTCTGTAATTTCCTCATTAGCAACAATAATTTTTTCGAAATCAAGCTGTGCTACACCCATGTTAACAGAACCCGGCTGTGTCCCATCAACAACGCTTAAATTAGGGCTGTCACTGGTTGGAGGCCAAGCAGAACCAGGCCAGTGCCATACTAAGGTTTTGATGCCGGCAGCAGCAGTTACATTCCATAACTGTTCTGCTTCGCAGTTTCTGGAATCCATATTATATACAACGGCGTCCAAGCTGTGTGGTGACTGTCGCCAAAAGCAGGTAATACCGTGTGTTCCGGGATAAGCACCGGTTGCTAAAGTTGTCCAACATGGAGGCGTAATCGTTGGCACGGAACCTAAATGTCCCATGTCTTCTCTTGCTGAGCCTTTTTTAAGAAACTTTTGTAAGTTTGGCATTATTCCTTCAGCCATGAACTTCCGGGCTATTTTGGGATCCATCCCGTCTACCCCTAATACCAATAATTTCTGGGTTGATGCTTCTCTTTTCATTATTAACTCACAACTCCTCAAATGGTTTTGCTGCCAGTATGTATATGAACCCTGTGCCGCCGTTGATAGAAGATGACCTCATTGAGAAGAATCTTGCCCAGCGACTCTGGGAATTGTTCGATGAAATACCATTTCCAAACTTTAGCTTATTTAGTAATGAGAAGAACTAAAGTTGTCAGCTCGTTCTCCTCATTACTATCATTACATTTAGTTATTCGGTCGTTAACTTACTTATTGACACCATACTCTTTTTCTGTTTCTTCGACAATAGCTCGTAATTCAGCTTGAACACTTTCCGGCAGGGACTCAGGTTTATAGTCTTCCAAAATGGATTTAGCCACTTCATAGGCTCTTTCTGTAAAATCCTTACCTCCGTCTGTCAACCAGACATCCCTCATTCGACGGTCGATAACATTACTTTTGGATTGGGTGCGCATATGTTTGAAGGTGTGTTCTTCGCTAATAAAGTTACCAGCGGTACCTACCTGCTTAATAACATCTATAGCTAAGGTTTCATCCGACACACTAATCCCGCAAACAGTTTTCTTGATCATCCTAGCCATCTCGTTATCCATCACCATTTGAGCATAATCATAGGTGATACCGAGTTCTAACATACCCGCTCCATAGATCAGGTTGGACCCTGCCAACGCGGTCAGCATAGCGGTAATTGTGAACTCATGAGATGCTTGGGCATCCGGAAGTTTGCTATCTACCTATCCACCTGCTACCCAACTGGGCAGTAAGTAATATTGGGCAAGTTTTGCGACTCCGGCATTGATCATTCCCAATTCCGGAGATCCAACCGGAGCTGTCGCAAATCTTAAATCCATGATCGTCGTGGAACTGCCATAAATCACTGGCGCACCTTTGCGCGTGAGTTGACTTAAAACGATACCACTCAATACTTCCGCATTGTGCGTAACAAGACTGCCTGCTAAAGTGATTGGAGAGGTGGCCCCTGCCATAGCCATTGATAATAAGTTAACGGCTATACCGGCACGTGCACCCTCGATAATAACCTCAGTACAATGGCCCACCAATTGTAAAGGACTTGTAGGACAGACGTTGCACGAGAAGATAGGGCGTTCCCGAAGTTTGTCCTCGCCGCCAACAACCGCTGCAGCCATTTTTAATACCTTTTTAAAATTACGTCCACCTTCGGTGCCTATGAAAACATGCTTTGATGTATTATTAAAAAGTGCCTCTGCGTTGTGAACTACAGCAGCCTCCGCCGGTACATCCTGAGGTGCTACAGGTCGTAAAACTGCATCCATTTCACTCATGGCATCGCAAAAACGCGAGATATTAGCGACATCCTGCTTAGTCGTTTTTCGATATTCTTTGGTGTACGGGTCGATGATTGAGACCCCTTCACCGAAATTAATAAAATGAACCCTTTTGCCGCCTAAGATGATGTCATGTTTCGGATTACGCCCGGCTAATAGGATGGTATTGGGAGCTGAACGTATAGCATCTTCCACAATATAGGGCGGAATCTTTACGACGTGGGTTTTGAAGTCAACTATAGCTCCTCCCGCAGCGAAGATTTCCAAAGCCTCTTTAGATTCTACTTTAATTCCAGTTTTCTCTAAGACCTCCAAAGTCCCGGAGTGGATAGCGTAAAGCTCATCATCTGAAAATAAATTAAGCCCAAAGCCCTCAACTCTAGAAACTCCTGCTTGAACATCAGTTCTCAAATTTCTCACCTCTACTTAGTAATGAATTATTAAGTATCATATTAATCTTTATCGATCCTAGTTCAATAATGCGGTAGCCATTTCTTTTGCAGCCATGGCATCAGCACAATAACCATCGGCACCGATTTCATCGGCAAAGCTTTGAGAAACTGGTGCGCCTCCAATCAAGACCTTTACGCTGTCACGAAGTCCTTCTTCAGTGATTAGTTCAATAGTCGCTTTCATATTAAGCATGGTGGTCGTTAATAAAGCTGATAGACCAACGATTTTAGCATTATGCTCCTTGATTGCTGCAACAAATTTCTCCGGCGATACATCGACTCCTAGGTCAACGACATTAAAGCCGCCACTTTCCAAAATCATAACGACCAGATTTTTACCAATGTCATGAAGGTCTCCTGAAACAGTCCCGATAAGAATCGTCTTTGTGACGGAAATTTCCGATCCTGTAAGAAGTGGTTTCACGATTTTCATACCTTCAGATAATGCTTTGGCAGACATCATAACTTCTGGCACATACATATCACCGGCTTTGAACTTTGGAGTAACAATATCCATTCCAATCAGAAGACCGTTAGAGATAATCTCCATGGGGTTGCCGCCACCATCCACCATTCTTTGGGTCAGGTCTTTTACTGCAGCAGCATTACCTTTGAAAACATAATCGGCTAATTGTTCGAAATCATTCATTTTTGAAATCCTCCTCCTAAAAGATACTGATCACGCAACTAATTACTAAATTCCATTAGTTTAAATATAGGAGTCCTGTTAAATGGATCATATTATAAATGGCTGTTATTGTATAATTCCATCTTTTTATGCCGGATATAACTTTGGAACAACCTTTCAAGAGCTCACATGACTACTTGGAATTAGCATCAATATACTTTGATAGTGCTTTATCTATTTCTGGCATCAACAAAGTATCCGGAGCACTTTGAAGAATTTGTTTGAACTTACGATTTGCCCGGATCACCACATCTTCTGAACCGGAATCCTTCCAGTCGCTATAATTTCCCCAATCCGAGACTGTGGGGGTCCACAGAGAGCGGAATTTCTCAAAAGTGCTCATATGACTTAGATAGGTGCCCGTATGTCCTACTTCTTGAATAACATCTACCGCTAAGGCTTCATCAGAAGTATCAATACCTTGAGAAATTCTTCGTACTCTCCTGATCAGTTCCTCATCAATGACGAACTTCTCATAAGAAGTAGTCATGATAGCGTCCAATACACCTAAACTCTGAACCGACATGTGGGCCCCACTCATCATTCCCATCATTAAACTCTGCATGGTTTCATACCCTGCCTGGCAATCCACGGTTTTGGAGTGAGTAATTCCAGACATTGTTCTTACCGGTAAGTGATAGAAATCCAAACCCATTTGTAAGCTGGCTGTATTAATGAGCATAGCTTCCGGTGTACCAGCCGCATATGTAGCCTCCTTCATATATCCCGAGGTGGAGGCTGTTGCATATACTAACGGCGAACCGGGGTTGATTAATTGAACTAGTACCAATCCGGCAATAGTTTCAGTATTTTGCAAGACTGCCGTTCCCAAGAGGGATATTGGTCCGCTGACTCCTGCCATGATGCAGGGAGCAAGCAAAATAACCTGATTGCGTTTGGCATATTCGATCATAGTTTCCAATGTGTCAGGAGCATAGGCTAATGGACTCAGTGAATTTACCAGCACCGCAGTACAGTGATTATCTAACAGAAATCCTGGTTGACCCATGGCAATCTCAACCATGTCCAGTTGCTGACGAACTTGTTGAGTATTAGCGCAAAATCCGATCACTGGCTTCTCTGAATGTTTCAGGGCCTGATACATCATAAGCATATATTTGTCATCACTGTTAACATCACTGGGATCAACCGGAATTGTCCCTACCAAGTCAACAACATCACTAGCCTGACATAGTTTCTGGATATTGGCATAATCCTCTAAAGTTCCCTCACGACGTCCCTTATCCAAGTCTTGAATATAAACCGGACCGACATTAGGCTGTATCAAAAATCCTTCACCAACAGTTACAGAATATTTATCATTACGAGCGCGCATTCGGAAGCTGCGCGGAGCGGTAGCTAAAGCTTTGTCAACCATCTCACGAGATATATAAACTGTTTTATTCTCTACCCTAGCTCCATGTTTTTTGAAAACCTCAATTGCTTCCTCACTATGAAATACTACACCCGTCTCCCGAAGAATCTTCAGAGTGGCATCATGCACCCTCACTAAATCATCCTTCGTCAATACTTCTAACCTTGATTTTAAAGTCATTTTTGCACCCTCTCACATAGTACTGAAACTTAATGCAAATCTTCAGGCAACTTATCAGCCTACTATAATAAGTCAGATGACTTAAGTTGAGTCTAACTGACTTGCTATTTGATTACCCTCCTAAACATGATAAATACTAGGAAGAAAAAGATACATTAAGTTCAATTCCTTTTAAACCACGAATTATTGATTTAGTTCTACACCACCTCACATTGATTGATTGTCATAATTTAGCCCATAGTCGCCATCTTCGATACTACAGAAGAAGCAAGTGCTGACGATGGTCTAGACTTCGGAAATTGTTCAAAATTGAAACAATTCAGCAAGTTAACATTATATAATGCAATTTTCATGCCTGCAATAGGAAATGGTCCAAGAGTTATTTTGTACTAAATTAGAAAAATGCAGCTATGGTGATCGCCTAGACCTGAAGGCTTTTTTGCTAAGTTACGTGCGAAGACAGGGTCTTCGAGCGCTGGCCAAGTGTTCTAATGAATTATCCGCCGAGAATACATGCAATTCGGGACTAAATTAACAATGTATCAAAACTATAGGCACCTTTTAACTTGTAACCGTTATTAAAAATCCTGCATTCAAAAAAATAAGTCAAATTGGACTTATTTTTTTGAATGCAGGATTTTTAATTGATTCTACCGAATATAGTGTAAAAGCTGAATATTAGTTGTTTTATAACAATTTTTTTATATGACGACACATCTTGAGAAATTACCACAAAGGGAGTTGTTGAATTTGGTCGAATTTAACGATAGCAATTTGGACAAAGACGATTTCAAAATGATATTGAACAATTCCTTTGATGAGATTTTTGTTGTCAACAGCAAAGGAGTTGTAATATTTGTTAATGATGCATGTAAGAAACATTATGGTTTAGATCCATCTGAGATCATCGGAAAAAACTTTCATTATTTATTAGAGGAAGGGTATTATTCTCCGGCCCTTGCCCCCATTGTTTTTCGAGATAAATCATCGGTTACATTAGAGCAAACTACAAAATATGGCATCAAACTTGTTGTGACCGCTACCCCAGTCTTTAATAAGAACGGCGACGTAGAGTTCATTGTTATGAACAGTCGTGATATTACGCAAATCGAACAATTAAAACAGGACCTGGACAAAACCAAAAAACTGGTTAGCCATTATAAGAACAAAGTAGAAGAGTTAAGCCAACAAGTAAGTTATTTTAAAGGATATTCTTTTCGTGATGAGAAGATGAAGCAGTGCCTGGAAATTGTTCAGAGGGTAGCCCTTGTGAATTCAACCGTCTTAATCCTAGGGGAATCCGGAACTGGGAAAAACGTTTTAGCTATGGATATTCACAAAATGAGCGGTCGAAAAGATGGGCCGTTTATCTGTATTAACGGCGCCACAATTCCTGAGCACCTTTTAGAATCAGAATTATTCGGTTATTGCCGCGGTGCTTTTACAGGAGCAGACAAGTATGGCAAGGTAGGTCTGGTAGAACTTGCAAACGGCGGGACTCTTTTCCTTGATGAAGTCGGTGAAATTCCATTAGCAATCCAAGCAAAGTTATTAGAGCTTATTCAGGAGCGTCGATTTATTCCTGTCGGTGGAAAAGAACATAAGAAAATTGACATACGAATTATTGCAGCTACCAATAGAAATCTAGTTCAATTAATTCAAGAAGGTAAGTTCCGCGAAGATCTATATTACAGGTTAAGCGTAATTGAAATAGATACTCCCCCTTTAAGAGAAAGAGCAGAGGATATTATTCCTTTGTTACAATTCTTTTTAAAGAAATATGACCTTATGTATGCATACTCTCATAAATTTGATAAACGTTGTCTGTCTATTCTAGAAAATTATTCCTGGCCAGGAAATATACGCGAAATGGAACATCTAGCTGAGCGGTTAGTGGTTACAATTCCCGAAGGATATATTTCACCTGAACATTTACCCAGTAAAATATTTAAACTTCCATCCGTTCCCGCCAGTAGAAGTTTACTTCAAGATGAGCTATCAAACTGGAAGAATCTTAAGAAATCTAGTGACGAAGAGGCTATCATAATACGGTTATATAATACGCTGCGTAGTTCTTATAAAGTTGCAAGCACTCTGAATATCAGCCAAAGTAAAGTAACTCGAATCGTACGTAACTATAAGCAGAGCAGCACTACCGGTCAAAATAGTTAAAAGTATTAGAATAAGTCTCCTTCTTTTGAAGAGCTTCTTATGCAGTCGGAGGTATTTTATGAGATTAGAACAGTTATCTCTCTTAATTGAGGTTGCTAAATACAACTCAATTTCACTAGCGGCGGAGCATGCTTTTATTACTCAGCCTGCAGTCAGCTCTTCGATAAGCAAACTTGAGGACGAAATAGGGACAGTACTGTTTAAGCGCACTACCCAAGGCGCTTACCCAACAGAAATCGGAGAAATGGTTATTGAAAAAGCACGCCTTATTCTTGATACCGTAGAAGAGATTAAACAGCTTGCCAACTCTTCCTCATTAACCGGCAGTCTATCCGTTGGAATTATCCCGAGCATGGGAGATAAGATAATACCTAACGTTTTATACCACTTAAAAAATAAACACCCAAAAGTCAATATTAATTTAACAGTAGGTGAGTCAATTAGCATTTTACAAAACATCCAATCTGGAAAGAATGATCTTGGGATCGTTCTTTTAACTAAAGAAATCCAAGGAAAAGATATTTGCAGAGAGGAATTATTCTCAGATGAATTTTTGATATATGCCGGAAAAGATTCTCCTCTCTCAGCAAAAGAATCAGTCTCTTTGAAAGAAGCGCTTGAATATCCCTTTGTTGCCTATAATGACGAATTTGCAAAGAATAATGGGGGCATTACAAGTATATTGAAACAGTACGGCGAACCAAATGTGGTGTTTAGGTTCTGTAATTTTGAACTCATCAAAAGAGTCGTTTCTCAAGGAATTGCTATCTCCTTCTTTCCCAAGTTCATGTCGACTAACGATATATACTTGCAATCAGGAGAAATAATACCTATCCCCATTAGTGATGTTAGTCTAGGCATAACCGTTGGATTAATAAGGTCGAACCGATATGCTGTTTCTCAAGTAGAAAAGGAATTTATAGAAGTCCTTAAATCTATGTGTGAAATTTCCACACCCATTTCAAAATAGCAACTAAAACGTACACTACCCAAAAGAGGATGGCCGTGATCAGCCACCCTCTTTTGGTGCATTATGATTAGTCTTCTTCCGGATAATCGACAACTTGCACTTTAGCTTCTTGGCCGAAATCCTCCTTGAGCCACTTGCGTAGGGACAGCCCTAAGATGATGATAATAAATATAATAGGGACGCTGGTGGCAACGGATGAAAGCTGAACTACCGGTAACCCGCCCACCATCATGATAGCCACCCCGATCACTGCCAGGAGTGAACACCAGAAAAGTCTCGTCCAGCGGGGAGATTCCTGATCGTTCCTAACCTCTTTGCAAGCGATCATGGAAATAATGAACGCGTTGGAATCGATGGTCGTAGCTTGGAAAATAAGCATTACAAATAAGAAATAGGGAATCACTATTGCAGTTAAGGGTAAGGTATTTATAACTTGGGTAATCATTGCCCCGGCACCGGCCTCAGCCAAAGTTACATCAAGTGCTATCCCTTGATTAAGCTGAAGATCTACTGCATAGCTGCCGAACACTAAGAAGAATAGTGAACAGCCGATTGTCGTTACAACCATCATATTCAGAACAACGTTTTTGATCGTTCTCCCCTTGGAGATCCTGGCAACAAATAATCCGAAATACATGGCCCATGCTGCCCACCAGGCCCAGTAAAACACTGTCCAGTCCTGAGGAAAACCGGATTTGGTAATCGGATCTGTATATAAACTCATTCGTAAAAAGTTAGTAGCCCAAACCCCTAGGCTGTCAACATAAAAGGATAGCATAAATAGGGTGGGGCCTACCAGCATAACAAAAGCCAGTAATCCCATGCATAACCAACTATTTAATTCCGACAATTTTTTAATTCCGCTATTTAAACCGGAGTAAGCACTATAGCCAAATACAGCCGAAATCACCAGTGTGACCCCAACTTTTACCGCCATAGAATCCTCAATACCCAGCATATTGGCGCTTACGGCCGACATCATAGGCACAACCGTTCCTAAGGTTGTTCCTAATCCGCCTACCAGACCGATAATAACGAAGATATCAATAGCTCTGCCAAGCCATCCGTCTACCCTGTCCCCCAATATTCCCCTGCAAGCATAGCTTGGATAGAAGTAAGGTTTTTTTCTTACGTAAATCATGTAGGCAAAGGCGATAGCCCCCGGGACAAAGATAGCCCAGGCCGATATACCCCAGTGAAATATTCCATAAGCAATAGAGAATTGCGCAGCTTGTGCTGAAAATGCCTCACCCCAGAAAGGAGGCCACTTAAGATAAAAAATAGGCTCGGCCATAGACCAATAAACTAAACCGGCTCCGACACCGCCTGTGAACATCATCGATATCCAGCTGAAGTCTGAGAATTCGGGTTTATCATCCGGTCCGCCCAATTTTACATTACCATATCTGCCAAAAGCTAACCAAAGTGAAAACACTACACAGCCCAAGGCAAATAATAACCATAACCAATCCATTCTATAGGTTATAGCTTTTAAGATGGTTGAAACATAGGGTTGCAGCTCCGTACCAAAAATAAGCATTGGAGCATATAACACAACACATAAAATGGCACTGCCCCAGAAAACAACAGGATTAATACGAGCATATATACCTTTGGACTTCTCTTGTGACAAGTTATTCACCCTTTCTTGTGATTTAATCTGAGAACCGGGTTTAAGAAGAAAAGTCAGCTGATAAATTCACGTGTCTATCTATAGTATGTGTTACGAAAGCAAAATCCTTGGTTACTACTTTCTTGGTATTTTCAGGTCCGTGAAAAACAATCCTATACTGATGCCCGCTAAGACCCCTAGGTTATCGGCCTTAGTATAGCTATTTTACCTCACTAGGCTTGCATAAAGTTTAAAATGATTTGTTAAGTAAGAATTACAAAGATATATCATGAAAAATGCGTAATAATACCGTTAATCCTTTACTTTTATTCCTCCTTTGATTCAAATATTTCATTGCCCTAAAATGACCATCAAAACCTCCTTCTATAAAATGCTTAACTTCTGTCCCACAACTTTAATTGCAAGTTCTTTGCCAATTATCACACAAATCAATATGTTACCTCAGAAAGTTTAATAGCAGTGGACTATGTACGTATTTTCAAGGACTTATGCTAAGCTTTCAGGCCCCATTTATCAAACCACGAAAAGCATAGCTCAGAGTAATTTAAAGATTGTAACTTTTCAATCACAAATAATTAAGTCTTGATGACTCATGTAAGTCACCAAGACTTAATTTTCAAAGTATTTCTGTAAATCAGGAAGACTTAAACTTAAATGCCAATTTGGCCTCAGCGGCATCTTCCCAAATCAAATAGGCCGCAAATGATTGCCCTGCTTTCGACTTAAACCCTTTAATCAAGGGGGTCTTACCGGTTTTTAAAAGCCGTCTGACTTGGTTTAGAGTCAGAGTTTTACCGCAAATGGGTGTCTTCCACAATACAAAACGGCACCCGCTTCGCCAATTGGAACAGCCAAATCCTTTTTTGCCTTCAATAACTTCAGCGCCGCATTTCGGGCAGTATCCTAAAGATTGGTCAGTACTATTACTGTTATTTTCCTTCCGGCGAACCGCTTTTACGCCCTCTTCTTTCTTCTTGCTGTTTTTTGTAACCTCAGAAGCAGATGAATAGGCTAAAGGCAGTTTACCGTGAGATTGCTCAAAGGAACGAAGTTCTGCAACAATACGTTTGACAGCGGCTTCAACCTCTGACATATACCCTTCGATAGATAGTTCTCCCTTTTCAACCTTGGCAAGATTATACTCCATTTGCCCCGTCATCTCGGCACTAATGAGCAGTTGAGCTTCAGGCAGCTTTTCTTTGATTAAACGAATTAATTCGACACCTTTTGCCGAGGGCCGCAAAGACTTTTGTTTCTGAAAGATATACCCCCTATCGATTAAGCTCTCGATAATGGCCGGACGAGTAGCAACCGTACCTAGTCCTTTCCCTTTCATTTGCTGACGCAGAATTTCATCATCAATCTGTTTTCCTGCACCTTCCATAGCCTTAAGCAGATCACCTTGAGTATATGGTTTAGGAGGCTTTGTACTTTTTTCCTCCCAGAAAACTTGCTTAATCTGAACAGCCTCCCCCATGGTTAAGGGAGGGAGGGAAGCCTCCTCATTGTCTCCTGAAGGTCCGCGCTTTTTCCGCCCTCTTGAGGTTTCAGGCTGATCTTCCTTCCCTTCATCAAATTCATAGACCTCTTTCCAGCCCGGGCTCAACAGAGTCTTGCCTCGTGTGCGAAAGTGTTCGGCCCCAACCAACGTTACCACATCGGTTTGATGATAGCGAGCCGGCGGAAACCAAACCGCCAAAAAACGCCGCACAATTAAATCATAAAGATGCTGCTCATCCCGATTGAGCCTCCCCATAATAACTTTTTCAGTTGTTGGAATGATGGCATGGTGAGCAGTAATTTTATTAATCACGCGTTTCCCTTTAGGTATGCCAAAACCTCTCGCCTGCTCTGCCAAATCCTTATAGGGTTCTTGACTGACGGCATTTAAATGAGCCGGCAACTTTGGCAGGATATCTTCGGAAAGATAGGCGCAGTCCGTACGCGGGTAAGTAATGGACTTTTTTTCATAAAGAGATTGGGCTAATTGAAGAACTCTTTCTGCGCTATAACCATACTTTTTAGAGCCGGCGATGGTCAAAGAAGTTAAATCAAAGAGAAGGGGAGCCGGTTCTAAAATCTCTTTTTGTTCCAACTCCCCGATGCTGCCTAATTTACCCCGGGTTCTTGTTACAATGGCTTCAGCCTCTTGGGGGTCTGTAATCCGCTTCGAATCCTCGGCCGGATCAAACCATTTGCCAGGATACTCTCCTTGGGCAGCAACAAATTCAGCCTTTACTTCATAGAACGGCTGGGCAACAAAGCGTTCAATTTCCCATTCCCGTTCTACGATCAAGGCAAGTGTCGGCGTCTGCACCCTTCCTATGGAGATCACATTAGGTTTTTTCCGGACAGAATCAAAACTCCCAAATAAGGCTGTAAAGCCCTCTGTCAAATTCATGCCAAAATCCCAATCAGCGAAGGCCCGCCCATTACCAGCCGCCGCCAAGCCGGCTACCGATTCTGCGGAACGAAGACTTTTCAATCCTTCCCGTATAGCCGCACTCGTTAGCGAGGAAATCCAAAGCCTCGACAAAGGCTTACGGCACTCAGAAGCGTCCCAGACTTCTTGAAAGAGCAGCTGTCCTTCCCGGTCAGCGTCTGTTCCACAAATAATCTCTTCTATATCGGAAGACTTCAGCCAGCTTTGAATCACTTGATATTGTTTATCAGCACCTGGTTTGACTACCCTACGAAACTCCTTCAAGCTAGGGAGAACCGGCAAGCGCTTTAAACCCCATCGTTTTCCGACCCGCTCAATATCCATATAAGCTTCCGGCCGCTCTAACTCCAAGAGATGCCCGTAACACCAAGTAATAACATATTGCTCATTTTCCAAGTACCCATCCCTTTTGCCCCGAACCCCCAAGGCCGCAGCATATTCACGAGCTTGAGACGGCTTTTCTGCAATAATTAATGTTTTTCCCACGCTCTTAGCCCAGCCTCTCTTTCTCCTTTTATTAACAACAAGTAATCAACAACTCACTATATATATTCCATAAATCACCTATAAATCCAATACATGTATAGTATACTATAAATTCAGAATAAAGTGGTCTCTCGTCCACTGTTTCTTTAGAATTCTGAATAAATTCATTGATATATGCAGACAAACTATAATTATACCTAGTATCCATTACTGTAAAACTACTCCCCCGAAGAAGACTCCCTTTTTCGTCCTCTGCTGGTACCGCATCAGCTGCATAGGCGGCTCCTCTAAAAAATTAAAGACATGCAGAATAATCGCCAGGCCCGCAAGCAGGGCAGCTTCGTCCACAGAAGCGAACCCATTGCATGGAGAGGCGGTAAAAGCCCACAAGACGGTGCGGGGAGACGGAGCCACGGGTTCACATCAGGTATTACCCGGAGGTTTGGCGGAGTCCCGCACCGGCGAGTGGGCGAGCCTCGGAGTGCTGCGGTACGAAGACACTGTCTTCGCACGAATTAACTAATCTTGCACGGATGTGGGCGAAGCTGCCCGACCCGGACACAGCTCCTTTTCATCCTCTGCTGATGCCGCATCAGCGGCATGGGCGGCTCCTCTTCAAAAAACTTTAAGGAGATAAATTATGACTGAACACGAAAAAATGCAAAAAGGTTTGCTCTACCTCGCTTTTGATGATTCTCTCCTGGCAGACCGGCAGTCCGCCAAAGAACTGTTATTTCATTTTAACAGTCTGCGCCCTTCTCAAAAACAAGAACGGAATGCCCTTCTCCAAAAACTGTTTGGCAGAGCCGGTAACGATATCTGGGTGGAATCCCCCTTTCAATGTGACTATGGCTACAACATTCATGTGGGGAATAACTTTTACGCCAACCATAACTGCATTATTCTCGACGGCGCAAAGGTTACAATCGGCGACAACGTTTTGCTGGGGCCTAATGTAGGCCTATATACCGCAGGACATCCCCTTAATGTAGAGCAACGTATAAAGGGTTATGAATATGCCTATCCCATCACCATTGGCAATAATGTTTGGATAGGCGCAGGAGTATCAATCCTGCCTGGGGTAACCGTTGGCGATAATAGCGTTATTGGCGCAGGGAGTGTCGTGACAAAAGATCTTGCGGCTAATGTCGTAGCAGTGGGGAATCCGTGTAAGGCCATTCGGGAAATACCAAAGCCCCGAATACCTTAAGGTGCTCGGGGCTGGCCGTATTCGAGCTTAAATCCATAGCTGTTAAAAGCTACTTAGACCTCTTCCGGACTCCAAGATGCGAGATACTTTTCCTGCTCCTTGGTTAATTTATCAATGGATAACCCTAGGGACTGAAGTTTCAGCATAGCTACTCTCTCATCAATTTCTGTATTGACCTGATGGACCCCAGGGGACAGTTTATCATGATTTAAAGCAACATACTCCAGGGACAGTGCCTGTAAAGCGAAGGTCATATCCATAACTTCTGCCGGATGTCCATCCCCCGCAGCAAGGTTAACTAAGCGCCCTTCAGCAAGGACATACACTTGATGGCCATTGGGGAGAGTGTACTCGGTAATATTCATCCTGGCAGTTCTTTCAGAAACGGATATTTCCTTCAGCTGGGCCACATTAACCTCAACATCAAAATGCCCGGCATTGCACATAATCGCACCTGATTTCATGAGGACAAAATGCTCTTTATTTATAATATCCATATTGCCCGTCACCGTTATAAAGAAATCCCCGAATCTAGCCGCTTCAACCATTGGCATAACTTCAAAACCATCCATCAGCGCCTCGTTTGCTTTTATCGGGTTAATCTCACAAACAATGACCCGGGCTCCTAACCCCTTAGCACGCAGAGCAACCCCTTTGCCGCACCAGCCATACCCCGCAATAACCGCCGTTTTTCCGGCTACTACTAAGTTTGTCGTTCGCATAATGCCATCCCATACAGATTGTCCGGTGCCATACCTATTGTCGAACAAATACTTGCATTGAGCGTCATTAACCGCTATCATCGGAAACTTCAGAACCCCGTCACGCGCCATAGAATGCAAGCGCAGAACCCCGGTGGTCGTCTCCTCTGCTCCTCCCTTGACGTTCTTCAGAAGCTCTGGGCGAGTTGTGTGTATTGTAGAAACTAAGTCCCCTCCATCATCAATAATAAAGTCCGGTTCCGTATCCAGCGCCAGTTGAAGATGGGAATGATACTCTTCTTCTGAGGCATTGTACCAGGCATGGGCACCAATTCCGCTTTGAACAAGAGCAGCCACAACATCATCCTGGGTGGAAAGCGGATTGCTGGCAACTACAGTAACCTCTGCACCTCCGGCTTTGATCACCTGAGCGAGATAAGCTGTTTTGGCCTCTAAATGCAAGCAGATAACGACTTTCTTTCCTGCAAAAGGTAATTGTTTCTCGAATTCCTCACGTATCTTGTTAAGAACTTGCATACGCGGGATGACCCAGTCAATTTTTCGCTGTCCCTCAGGGGCTAATGATAAATCACGGATTGTGTATTTTAACTCCACGAACAATACCTTCTTTCAAAATATTTCTCTGCGCAAACTCGGGGAAAGTTCTCAACTTGCATCCTCTGCTTTTCAACTTCAGGAACGATTTTTTAAACTTGCGTGAGTTACTGCAAGTATATACTGTCTCAAATAATTATACTCTAAATCACTGGTTTTCTACAACCAATCTAATATTCTATCAAGTTGGAAAGGAATTGACTATCTTTGACCATAGCCCTGAAGGTAGAAGTTTCGCATTCCGTCTATATCCTCTTGAGATAATTCAACGACTCCACCCAAGAGCTGGGCAAAAAGGACGATTTGGGCTGTTTTCTCAACAATTTGACATACTTTCAGAGCCTCATCTAAATCACGCCCAACCCCTATCATTCCGTGATTCGCTAATAACACCGCGTTTCGTCCTTCCAGTGCCTTCACCGTATTCATGCCGAGTTGCTCAGTTCCGGGCAGTGCGTATTCATTAACCCTGACGTTTCCACCGACAATCTGTACTAAGTCCTCAACAGCTCCCGGTATTTCCTTCCGTGCTGCAGCCATAGCAGTTGCATACGCACTATGGGTATGGATGATTGCCTGCACATCTTCGCGGGCTTTATAGATCGCTAGGTGCAGCGGTACTTCAATGGAAGGTTTACGAGTCCCACTGACAATGGTTCCCTCTAAATCGACGGCTGTGATATCTTCCGGCACTAGGATATCATAGCTCATTCCCGTCGGGGTTATAGCTATGTAGCCCTCTCCCGGCACCCGGGAACTAATATTTCCCCATGTGCCTACCGTAAGGTTTTTAGCGATTATTTCAATCCCCTTCTCAACTATTTTTTTACGAGTTTTTAAGAGTTCATCCATCTATTACAGCCTGGTTCAAAACACACCAATACTATCTAAAGCTTGAAAAGTGCGCTTTCACCCTTGCAAGCGGCAACGTTACAGGATTCAAGGCAAGACCTCCCTAAATGTTGCCATAAACCAGGCTTTTCACCTCCCTCATTTTTCCGGTAATTATATTTGCTTATTTAACTTCCTAATTCGTTTCTGAATAAGAGGTAATTCATGAATTGCCCCTACAATTGGCGTCGCATAAGCGGTATGGAGACTACGTAAAAAAGCACCGTTCAAACATGGCCTTCTTATTTTACTTAAATTAAGTATAAAGTATCTCTAGCCTTTATATACGAAACTTTTCAATAATATAGCGCAGGTCTTCCGCCATTTTTGCTAAACTCTTACTATTCTCTGAGATCTGATCCATTGCAGCAGTTTGTTCTTCAACCGCGGCGCTGACGTCCATAGTTCGATTGGAAGTTTCTTTAGTTACCTGATCAATGGACATGACGGAAGAAACGATATATTGACTCCCACTAGCCATTTGTTGAACGACTGCCGCAATCTGGTTAACCTGCACGGAAACTTCATCAATTAAGCTCGCAATATGGGCAAAAGCTTTACCGGCGGTATCTACTACCTTAACACCATCCGCAACACTACGTACGGCACTATCCATTGCAAGGCTTGCTTCCCTGATGTTTGCTTGATTTTCTTGAACTGTAGCAACAATATTAACAGCTGAATCTCTTGACAGCTCAGCAAGTTTGCGTACTTCCTCGGCTACTACCGCAAAACCACGGCCATGCTCACCTGCACGCGCTGCCTCAATAGCCGCGTTCAGGGCTAATAAGTTTGTTTGAGAAGAGATATTAGTTATGACATCGATAAATTCGATTATACTATCAAAACCAAGGGTTAATTTCTTAACAGCATTCTGAACAAGCTCGGTTGAACTTCCAACCAGGCCCATTTGCTCTACCGCTTGATTAATCGTTATATTACCTTCTTTGGCAATTTGCACCGTCTTAGTTGCCGTATTTGCCACAATATTCCCGCTGGAAGCGACTTCTTCAATACTGGCTGAAAGCTCTTCAATGGTCGCAGTAGTTTCCGTAAGAGCTTTGACCTGTTGTTCTGAACCGTTTGCAACCTCAGAAATGCTTAAGCTAATTTGATTGGAAACTTGAGAATTCTGTTCCATGGCAGCGAAGGTTTCTTGTGAGGCTGCCGTAAGTTGCTCCGCTGAATCCGATATTTGAGTTACCAACTTTCGCAGATTAATGATCATGGCATTAAATGCTGCAGCGAGAAGACCTACTTCATCTAAAGAATTAATCGTGATTTCTTCATTAAGGTCTCCCTCTGCAACCTTTTCAACACTCTCTAAGATCTTTTTCAATGGACCAATAATCATTCTAGTAATGACAATACCAATAAAAACTGCGATAAGTATGGTCACAATAGGTAAAAAGATCAGAACCGATTGGGCCCTTTTAATCTGCAGGTTGTCGGCATCTACCTGGGATTTAGCTTCTTGGATATTAAAAATTCCGAGTTCACGCAAAATGGTTTGGAACTCCTCAAGCCCTATAAATCCCGCTTTATAAAAGTAATCTATAGCTTCACTTTTTTGACCTGCCTTCTCATAATCTAAAGTTTTTTGAATTACCGCCTTTAAGTTTTTAAACTGATCTAGGGCCTTTAAAATCCTTTCTTGTTCATAACTTGTTGTAGCTAAGGGTTGAAATTCTGCCAGAAACTTATCAATGGATTTTTCACGCGACACCACTTGATCTAACTGTTGTTTCCGACTTGCATCGTCCAATGGAAATGAGGCGACGGCCAAAACTGAAAATTTCAGAGCGTTACTATCCGAACGGGCTTGATTGATGTCTCGAATTTGTATTAAATCGTGATCATATAAATTATTAAGGGCGGTACTCGCTTGTTGAAAATAGTAATAGCCGATTAATCCTACTCCACCTAAAGCGATAGCCATTATAGCAATTATGATTCCGATTTTAAAGGCTGTTTTTCTATTATGTATCCAATTCAAAACCGATTCCTCCCTTGTTCTTCGAAATCTTTCAAATCATTACTATGACCTCCTATATGATTTTAACTTCTGTAAATATACGTAAATACCTTCTGCACGATGATAATATTTCAAAATCACTTCTGCTAATGATAATATTTCATTATTATTAAAAATCCGTTGTATTACCCTTACTTTTAAAACATCATTCCCATTCCCATGCGTAAACAAAGGACGCCTGACATATTTCTATGTCAGGCACTTTTTACTAACAAGTATCTATACTCTAAACCTATACCCCGCGCCCCACACAGTTTCTACATATTGGGGATTCGATAAATCACTTTCAATCTTCTCACGCACCCGGGCAATATGCACAGTGACAGTTGCTGAGTCTCCCATGGCATCCAGGCCCCAAACACGCTCAAATAGCTCTTCACGCCCAAATACTCTGTTGGGGTTTTCGGCCAGGTACAAAAGCAAGGCATATTCTTTCTGGGCCAGACTTACTTCTTTACCGAGAGCAAACACTCTGCGTGAATCCTTGTCTATTTTAAGTCCGCGTATTGTTAATATGTTTGACTTCCTGGCCCCTTCACTAAAGCGAAGCTTTAGCCTCTCGTAATTCTCTAAATGGGCTTTGACCCTTGCCACTAGTTCGCCTGGACTAAAAGGTTTGGTTATATAATCATCGGCACCTAAGCTTAATCCCTTAATCTTATCAATTTCTTCCTTTTTGGCGGAAACCAAGAGAACCGGTACATCCTTATCCTCTTTCAAACGGCGCAAAATTTCTAACCCATCTATACCAGGCAGCATAACATCGAGAATGAGCAGATCAACCTGATTTTCTTGAAACGCTCTTAACCCATCCAAGCCATCGGCATGGACAGTTACATCAAACCCGGCAACTTCAAGATAGTCCTTTTGTAACTCAGCAATACTGGAATCATCTTCTATGATTAATATTTTTTTGTTCATCGTCTTCCTTCCCTTATCACAACTTACTGAGCGAGATCATGATACTGGTTCCTTCTTTGCCATGGCTGACGGCCCATACTCTTCCATTATGCCCTTCAATGATCTGCTTGGCAATAGCCAGTCCTAAACCGCTTCCTTTGCTTCTGGCAGCATCTGACCGATAAAAACGATTAAAGATATGAGGTAAGTCCGCTTCTTTGATTCCGGAGCCATTGTCACGAAGCTCGACGATAATACTGGCGGCAGTTTCTCTAAGAGAGATTCGGATTTCACCCTGACCCTTGCTCATATACTTGCGGGAATTGTCCAGGATGTTCATCATGACACGCTTCATTCGTTCACGATCTATCAAAACATATTGGGTTTGATCCAACTCATTATTAAACACAATCTTAATTTGTTCCTGTTCTAACTCCGGTTCATTTTCTATTATATAATTCAGCAGATATTCTGCCGCATCTACTCTCTCAAAATCAAAGGGGATCTGGTTTAAATCCAGTTTAGCATATAGTAAAAGATCATCAATCATCTGATCGATTTGATGAGCTTTTAAGGAGATTGTTTTCAAATACCGTTCTCTTTTCTCCGGGTTACTGGCTACCCCATCCAAAATTCCTTCAACATATCCTTTAATAGAGGTTACGGGAGTCTTTAAATCATGAGAGATACTTGAAACGAGCAGCTTACGATTATCCTCATACTTCAATTGTGTGTGAACTGAGTCTTTTAGTTTAATGCGCATGAGCTCCAGGTCACGGCATAACTCTTGAATCTCCCGGTCCCCTTCCTCTACTATAGAGTAATCGAGATTTCCTTTGGCTATTTCGGCAGCAGCACTCTGCAAGCTATGTAAAGGCTTGATAATACTTCGGGAAAATTGATAGGAAACAAAGATATTCGTCAGCACAAATATCAGTATGTAGGTTATACAGGCCAGTATCAACAAACTCTTATAATTTGTCTCCCAGTGATCCTCAGGCAAAAGTAACAGTAAACTCTCTTTATACTTAAGATCCACCACGAAGACTGTATAAGCCACATTATCAATGGTTACGGGTTCTTTCTTTCCCGTCATATTCCCGGCTGCCAAACATTTGGCCACCTCGATTTTGGAAAACTTTCTGGAGGAAAACACCACCTTGTCATCCTTGATAAGCACCAGCTCTCCATCTAGTTCTTCGAGCTTATCTAAGAGATATTGTTGATAACTTTCGTCTTCCAAAACCTCAGGCGTTCGTTTCCAGCTGCCGGTTTCATTGATCAATTCAACCTTTTTAATCGACTGCTTTTGGTGATGCTCATAAGATATCTTACTGCCAAATAATTTACCGTATATAAAAAAGGCGGCCAATGCAACAAGAACAGCAATAATCATTGGAATTACTGCCGTCGAAGCATTGGCTAATATTAAGCGTGTTTTGAGCTTCATATCATCACCCTAAAATTCCTTCTTATCAAAGATATAAAACCCTGCTGAGAAGAACATGATTCCATATCCGAGCATAATCAAAAACTGGCGCATAATCTTTAGTATTGGAAAAGAATTCACCAGAAATAGATTATACCAGTCCAGATGAGTCGTCAAGAATAAGCCTGAATACTGAGAAAAAAGCACTCCAAGTACTGTTAGACCAAGGAATGATAAAATGGATACAAAAAAGACAGCTATACCGCTCTTAAATATATTGGCTAACAAAGCTATTGCTAAAGCTAAAACAGCCATGGGAAACAGGCTTACAAGGTAGGAAAATACGGTTCTGCCCAAAGAATCAAGGGTCGCCGAATTTGTATTAAAGATAAATCCTGCCAGCAGGGAAAAAACGAGGAGCAGAAGAAGAGCTCCAAAAATAAACAACACAATAGCCATGATTTTTGCTGTATAAACCTTAAAACGGCTGATTGGCCGAGTGAGAGTGATACGCATACTGTTTTGGTTAAATTCCCCTGAAAAACTGTCAATTGTGACTAAAGCTGTAAAAAGAGGCAGGATCGTATTAACGACCACAGATAGTACGAGCATTGGAAACTCGACACTCCCTGTGCCCCTAAGACCAAATCCGCTCCTCACTCCAACAATCACCAGTTGTCCAATGACAATCACCGCAAGTGACAGCAGAACAGCTACTAAGACCTTTTTCTTTTTATAAAGCTTCTCCAGCTCATTATGAAGTGCTGCCTGAAACACGGCCATTTCTCTCAACCTCACTTACAAAGTAATTCTCAAGTGTCGCATAGTTTTTCAGAATCGTATTGGTACTCTCAACATTAAGTATCTTTCCATTGTAGATCACACCGATACGATTACAGGTTAATTCGACATCGTGGATTAAGTGACTGGAAATAAAAAACGTAGTTTCTTCATTTTCCGCCAAATGCTTAATCATCTTACGGATGTCGATCATGCCCTCCACGTCCAGCCCATTAAGAGGCTCATCAAGAATAACGACTTGGGGGCGGGATAATACCGCTGCTGCCAAACCTAAGCGTTGTTTCATTCCCAAGGAAAACTTTTTCGGCTTTTCATTCTTAAACTTAAGCATTCCCGTAATTTCTAATACCTCATCAATTCTTGAATCATCAATTTCAGGGTAGTAGCGAGCCAATTGCTTCAGGTTATCAAAAGCACTTAAAAAATGATAAGACTCTGCAGTTTCGATCAGACAACCTACCTTGGCCATCGCTTTTTCGTACTGTTCTGTAACACTATAGCCCAAAATCTTAACATCGCCCCGGTCAGGCCAGACAAGTCCTGTCATAATTTTCATCGCCGTCGTTTTCCCGGCCCCATTCGGTCCCAGAAAGCCAAATATATCCCCTTTATAGATGTCTAAATTGATATCACTAATCCCCCGGCCATTTGCGTAGGATTTTGTTAAATTCTTGATTTCAATAACGTTCTCCATTTTTACCTCCGTCGTGAAAAGCTAAGGCGACTGCCGGGAAATATCCCGGCAGTCATCAGTAGTTCATCGTGACATTTTTTCTTAATCTAAAACCGGGCTAAAGCTTGAGTCATACATTCTACCACCTTGATTGGACATATTCATATTATGGACATTAAAGTTAATTTTTCCTTGAAATTCATCAAAGTAAATGTTTCCTTCTCCCTTATCGCCGGATTCAGTCGTGTATTTGAAGTCTGCATTACCTCTTTGGTTTTCTACAAATTCAGCACTAAATTTGAGAGCACTCGTTTGAGCTGCATATTCTTCGAATCCGGACTTATACTCCTCATGATACCGACCCGTCACAGTCTTATTATCCATTTGCGTGATCTCGATAATCCTCTCACCAATTTTTATATATTTACCCTCTTTTTCAATCAAGATGTTATTTTTGAATTTCCCAACGAACTTCTCCGGACTGGAGATTTCAGGGGCGGAATAGTCTTTGGCAATGTTCTTAACAACTTTCTTCCCTGTGAGATCAGGCTTTTTGACTGTAGTGGAATTAATATCTGATAGGGTAATTAAAGCATCTATTGAAATTTCATGGACCTCCCCTTGCTCATCCTTACCTGATAGCACTGCTACCCCCAGGATGCTCTCCATGACGCCATCTTTATTGAGTTTAGCCGACCCTTTGACCTCTTTAACAAAGACATCCTTGGTGAGCTTGGGAAGATTGCTTTGATTACGACCTCCATTAAACTCTTGTTTCAATTGAAAAGAAACGACTGCGTTAACAAGGGCCGGAATTTGCACTTCGGTTAGAGAGCCTTCGATCTCTTTAGTTCCATCAGCATTTTCCGTCACGACTACATGGTCTTTGAGACTTCCAACAATGGCATCAACGATTTTCTCCACGTCAGCGGCTTCTTCTTCCTTAAAAGGGTTGCTAATCGGATCTTTTTTTCGTTCTTTACTATATTCTGTTACATAGTAAGTAGGATCATTATCAGACAAACGAATCGAAGTCTTGGTGTCTGAGTAGATCTGATGTGAGTACGTTGATCCGTTCAGATTTACATTTGATGTTATACTTTCAGAAGCACCTGTCTTTCTGTCATACTTCTCAGTTAGGTCATTGCTCATCAAGGTTTTGCCGCTGTCCTTCATTGCCATAGAAAAGTCCATAGTAAAACTATCAAATGACTCACTGCTTTTTTCAGCGGTTAGTTTAATCGCATCCTTAAACTCCTCATACCCGCTTTTACTTGCGATATCAGCCAGAGCAGTTGTGGCAAACAACAAAGCCCCCACAGTAAAACTTGCAAGCACTGCTGTCTTCTTTGTGAATTTCATCTTGTCAACTCCTTAAATTAATTGGATAGATCTTAACTATATTCTAACTCACGTGTCTTGATTTTCCCTAAACAGACTATAAACAAATTATAAACTATTCTACCTGTCTCCCACATTTATTTCAACTGCCCTAAACTAGTTGCTTACCGCGGATAAATGAAGACTTCCAGATCAGCCTAATAACTACTACTACATTCTGATAGATTAAAAAGAGAGCCGACCACAAATCTGATCGGCTCTCTCTATGATCCATCATTTAAGCAACTTAAATCCAGGACTTACACGCAACCGGTTGGTTTTGGAAGTCCAGCAATTTTACAAGCACCTTTTCCAGGGCCAGCAGGGAATAATTCGTAAATTTTCTTTTGGTCATAACCAGTGTCTTTAACCATTTTACGAACCATTGGTGCAACACCAAACTGCTCGAAATAGTCACGTAGATAGTTGATCATTTTCCAATGATCTTCAGTAAGTTCTTCTACATCCTCAGTGGCAGCGAGGGCATGTGCTACGTCTTCAGTCCATACTGCATAATCCTCTAGAAAACCGTCTTCGTCCAGTTCAACAGTTAAATCGCCTACTACTAATTGAGCCATAATTAAAATTCCTCCTTAAGTGTGTTTATAAAATTGATACTGCTTGAGATCAGGATTCCGGATTTGATCATTGCTAATGCACTTTAAATAATTTGGACTAATGTTTTATTGTGCTGATTAAGCATGATCAGAATTGTTAATCCCTCACCTCCCAAACAAGCATCAAAAACCAAATCAATATTGAAGCTTAGCTTGCTTTCTCTTCTCTGACTGAGACCGCAACTTTATAGAGTATTGTTAATAACAAGAAGCCAATTGAGTATACACCCAAAGTTACTAATATTTCATTAAGAGTCGGTGAGTATTCAACGATTCTTTCGAAGGAATTGGGGACAAATCCAGCAACAATTAACACCATACCTTTATCGATCCAGTTAGCAATAATGATCGATAACAAAGCAATTGTCAAGGTCACCCCATTCTTTCGTGTAGGGAAGATGAGTAAGGCAATTCCCAATAACGCTAAGACAACGGCTGTCCACATAATGGGAACTAAGTTATTATAACCATTTAAGCCAAAGAGAGTGTATCTTAAAGCTGCACTATATTCAGGTATATTACTATAGAATGCAGTGAACACCTCTAAGAGATAGAAGAACACATTGGCAATCATAGCATATCTGATAATTTTTACAAGGGACTGAATTGCTCCCACACCGGGATCCGGATCAAATTTGGTGACCCTCCTGACGATAAAGCAGAGAAGGAGCAGGATTGCAGGACCAGCTGCAAAAGCCGAAGCCAAGAAGCGTGCCGCCATAATAGCAGATAACCAGAGATGTCTGCCTGGAAGACCGGCGTATAGAAAGGCTGTAACAGTATGAATACTAAAAGCCCAAGGGATTGATAAGTAAATAATTGGTTTTACCCATTTCGGATAAGGGAATCCCTTACGCTCAGCAGCGAGCGTCGTCCAACCAACGACCAGATTGATGAGAAGATACCCGCATAACACGATCATATCATAAAACATCACTGAACGGGGGCTTGGATGGAGAATAACATTCATAATCCGCATTGGCTGACCCAAGTCTACGACAATAAATAACATACACATAATCACCGCTGGAATAGCAATAAACTCTCCAAGGATGACCATTTTGCCAAATCTCTTGAAATCATGAAGATAATACGGCAAAACCAACATAACTGCAGACGCCGCGACACCAACAAGGAAGGTAAATTGGGCAATGTATAATCCCCACGATACATCCCTGCTCATACCTGTTACGCCTAAACCATAGTTAAACTGGTTCATATAGGCATAAAACCCTACGGCTATACCAACAAGTAACAGCGAAACCCATATCCAGTACCTTTTGCTGCCCGATAATGCTTTCTCAATCATGTTCGCCACCTCCTACTAGGTAGTAAACACACGGTTGAGTTCCCAATTCCGGTTTACGCCGAATCGTAAGTTGTGTACTAATGATCTTGCGCACCTCTGAATTAGGATCATCTAAATCTCCAAATATTAATCCGCCATTTGATTGTTCTACACAAGCAGGCTGAAGTCCTTCTGCTAAGCGTTCGTAACAAAAATTACATTTTTCAACGACCCCTGGGGTTCTGGTTGGATACTCACTTGAAACATCATCAATATAGGGTCTGGGATCTTTGAAATTAAAGCTTCTGGCACTGAAGGGACAGGCCGCCATGCAGAATCTGCAGCCGATACAGCGGTGAAAGTCCATTGCCACAATCCCGTCCGGCCTTTGGAATGTCGCCTGAGTAGGGCATGCCTTTACACAAGGCGGATGATCACAATGATTACAGGTTACGATAAAGGGACTATGCATCACATGCTCATCCAAATATTCGTTAAATCCACCGGCAAAGGTATGATGATAATCATCTTTCCAGATCCATTTAATTTCATCTTTCGAATTGCCGAAATTGGGAACGTTATGGAGTTTGTGACAAGCATTGATAACCCGGTTAAAATCTGCTTCTGTCTTGAACTTACTCATATCAACAACCATAGCCCAACGTTTAGCCGGCAAATCTTTAGGTGCCTTAGCATAGCCGGCTGCTTCAGCAACATCCTTCTTCCGGAAACCGCTGATTACAAAGGAACTTCCTAATCCCAATGCAGTGATCATACCAGCTCTTCTCAAAAATTGTCGTCTATTGATACTCATTTCACCGCCTCCTTTGGCTCAAAATGGCAAGTCCAACATAGCGGCTTCACAGCTGAATAATCGTGGCAGGAGGCACAAAATTCAGGTGAATCATTAATGGCCGGATTACTTACTCCTGCGGTGTTCGCTGGGTTGCTTAAGACTACTGGGTTCGAAGCCGACTCATGACATTCCAGACATGTATTTTGAAGACTGATTTCGAATTCCTTACCTTGACTATTGATATAGACTGTCTGGCCGTTTCGAACCGCTTCCTCTCTCCATTGATTGAGAAGCTGCATGTGATTGGCTCTCATAAATTCCGGCGACTCGACACATTGCTTATCCGTAAGTTGTTGGATAGCAGGTGTGTCTAATGCTACATCTGGTCCGGCATTAACCTTTCCCATGTTATAAAGGAAGGGTATTGTGAAAAGAGCTGCAAAGATAATGAGTGAAGCAATTATTTTTCCGCCTTTATACATTACTCATTACCTCCTTTTCCCGGTAAATCTTCAAAACGGAGGTTCGTCGTTCTCTCTTTCTCGCCTTTCATCACTAAGGCATTAGCAACCAGCTCAGTCACACCAGTGACCCCTACCCCGGGATTCCAGTAGTCCATAAGAGCAGGCAGTGCTGCACGGTCAACTGCACAAACGTTTGCCAGCATATTAACTCCATGCTTCTCACGTACATACTTAACAGCATTGGCCCGCGGCAAGCCGCCTCTCATCCGCTGTTCCATATTTTCAGAAGCATTCAGTCCTGATCCGCTTCCACAGCAGAAGGTCTTTTCTCTGATCGTGTTCTCAGGCATCTCGTAGAAATTATTACAAACAGCTTTAATGACTTCACGCGGCTCATCCAGCATTCCCATTCCTCTGGATGGATTACAGGAATCATGGAAGGTTACCTTCAGATGGTCGTTGCGGGTTGGATCAAGATTCAGCTTTTTATGTTTAATCAAGTCAGCGGTAAACTCAGAAATATGAATCATCTTTGTCGATTTAGCATTTTCAAAGACTGTACCAGTTATCGGGGATACCGGTACTTCGAGGAAGTCGGCAGGACCATGCCAGGTATCCATGTATTGATTCAGGACCCTCCACATATGACCGCATTCTCCGCCAATGATATATTTAACTCCCAGTCGCTTTGCTTCAGCATAAATCTTGTAGTTTAGTCTCTTAGCCGTGTCGTTCGAAGTGAAGAAACCGAAATTCCCACCCTCGGAAGCATAAGTGCTCCAAGTGTAGTCCAGACCTAACTCATGGAAAAGCATGAGATACCCCATACATGTGTAAACCCCCGGCTCACCTAAAAGGTCTCCAGAAGGAGTGACAAATAGGATCTCTGCTCCTTTTCTATTGAAGGTCGGATTAACCCGTATTCCGGTTATATCCTCGATATCATCGCACATGGACTCAATGTTTCCTGTGATTGCATGAGGCTCCAACCCGAGGTGATTACCCTTCATGTAACAGGCTGCGGCAGGTCCGGAAATCCAATCGATATTCAATCCGACTAAATTAAGAAGTTCCCTGCCGATAATCGTAACTTCTGCCTGATCAATACCATAGGGACAGTAAACAGAACATCTTCGACATTCGGTACATTGGAAAAAGTAAGACCACCATTCCTTTAAGACGTTCATATCAAGTTCTCTGGCTCCGGCTAAACGCCCCAGGAACTTTCCTGATTTTGTGAAATATTTTTTGTATACGGACCGTATCAGCTCTGCTCTCAGGACAGGCATATTTTTAGGGTCACCAGTGGCGATATAGAAATGACATTTATCAGCACAGGCACCGCATCGAACGCATATATCCATAAAAAGTTTAAAGGAGCGATACTTACTAAGTCTCTCAGCGATTCCATCTAAGATTGTAGTTTCCCAACCATCTGGTATTTTCCAGTCTTCGTCAGCTGGCGACCACTGTCTTGGGTTAGGTAAGCCTAATGTGAGTAAATCTTTTTCTTTTGCTCCCCAGCAATAGGTACCCGGTTTGAATTCAACGGGTGTATCCATCCAATCCGTCGCCGGAGTCTTAAAATCTATCTTAGATAATTCTCCCGGCTTAGGAAGCTTAACTTTCGGTGCCATCCACGATCACTCCTTTTCTACCGGTATACCAGCTTTTTTCATTTTGACCCTGAACTCATCTTCATACTCTTCATAGGTATGAACTTCAACTTCAGGATTCCAAGGATTAATGTGCCGGACCATCCGGTTATTACTGATCATATTTCGAGTAGGACTCATGAAGATTCCACCCATATGCATTAGCTTACTTGTTGGGAAGTAGGCAAACAGCACACTGACCAAGAAGATATGGATGAAAAACATAGGGCCGATCCCTGTAGGGAGAACTGGTTGAAAAGTAGCTAATCCAATTGCCAGTTGCTTGACAGCGACAAGATCCACTTTGTAGAAATACCGCATCAAGACCCCCGATATTGCTACGCTCATAAGCATAAACAGGGGGAAGAAATCTGCAGGAAGCGAAATGTATCTAACCTGTGGAACAACAATTCTTCTGAAGAACAAATAGGTAATTGCAGCTAAAATGAAAACATCTGTCAAGTAGATTGCGGGCAATCCAATTTGTAAGATTCCGTCGACACTTTCGAAGGCCTGCACTAAAAACGGAACAGGCTCCAAGAAGAATCTAAGATGTCTTACAATGATGATGAGAAACGACCAGTGAAAGACCAAACTACCTAACCATAGCCATTTTGCCGAGCCGTAGGATAATTCAGGGCCCTTCTGCCCTTCTCTTAATTCGGTCTTAGTATTACGGAACAGCGAACGAAAAAAGAGCACTTCCATAGCCATTCTGACAATAACACCAAAAGCACTTGTGGGATTTTCAATCTTGTTTTGTTTAATCCAAGGGAGTGATTTTTGCTGTCCAATTGTTGTAGGAATACGGAACGGTACTGGAGAGCGCCCCCATTTGACGATTCGGAAAATGAATCCACCCACAAACATAGCGAAGGCTAAATACGGTATAATAATACCAAAGACATAATGCAGATTTGTGATAAACGCTCCCATGGCGGCGACTAGAATGATTAAAATGACTGCGAGGAAAGAAAACAAGACTTTCACTCTACGACCTCCTTCCTTTATTTTTGGTCTTACGGTTCGAATTCTTGATCAGGAATCTCGGACATCAAATTCGCTTTCTTTAAGAGTGTAAATGTCATCCGTTTAAGCTCATCTGTCCTCAGTTCGTAGATCTGTTCCCGGCATTTTACATATATATCAAAGGCAGTAAGGGCCAGATCGTCTATTTTAGATTCAAACTCTAATAATGCGCCATAGATCTGGTTCTGCCTTATTTCCTTTTCCAGTTCTTCCCGTACTATAGTTTTGAGTTGAAAAATAAACGCCATAGCCTTCGCCGGCGTGAAATCCTGAACCGCCCTGACTCTAATAATATCATTGAGAAATTGTACGCTTTCCGCAAAGTCTTCCCCTTTGGCAAGGACCTCCAAAATCCCGTCGATCCCTGTCGAGAACGTATAGCCTACAGGATTTGAAAACCGATCTTTTTGGTTCATTAAAAACCCTGAATTGTCATTGGGATATGATGCGATAATCATCTCTAACCATCGTTTCGAAATGGTGGATTTCTTTGCTGCTAAGATCTCAGTAAACTTTCTGTCCAATTTTGACCACTCCTTGTAGCTAAAATAGCGAATCCATTTGTTTATTCCTACCAGGAACGCTCAATCCCACCATTTTTAGAAGCCTTTGTGTAACACAATTCAGTCGATGTTGAATATGGCGCTATTCAACATCGACTTACCCTGAGAACGTTTTCACATAAATGGAGTCCCATCTCCCCATTAACAAGATTAACCTTTACCTATGTTTAGCACCCTCCTTTAACGCATCGAATAACTGAATGTTAAAATGAAGGACTAGGTATTGTAAGCATTTTAGAACACATTTGTTCTTATTATCACTATCAGTCTAAGGAATTTTAACAAGCTTGTAAAATTCTTATTTCTTATTGATCAATTAGATAATCGTATTGCGATCATAAAAAAGAAAGAGCTACAAAGTTTGTAACTCTTTCATGTCGGATTTATCCTAAGGCACGCTCTAAAATCTCATTAAGACGATTTACCATTCCCCTGGGATCAATAATGAGTCCTGCCGCGATTTGTGCGTTTTCGAAGATTTGCTCTGCCGCAACTTTGGCGAAAGCATCTTCGTTTTTACGAGCAGTATCCAAGCGTTTAATCATTGGGTGTGCTGAGTTTATTTCTAATACACTGGGACCTACGCTATTAAAGTCTTTATTTACAAGCTGCATCATCCGCTGCATACTGTTCGTGCCATATGGGCTAAGTACCACTGCAGGACTATCAACCAGTCGTTTGGATTCCCGTACTTCGGTGACCTTGCTTCCTAAGACCTCTTTAAGCCAGTTGGTAAGGGCCAGAACATCTTCTTCTGAAAGCGCATCTTCACTTCTGCTCTGCTGTTCGGTATCACCTAAATTCAAGTCTGCTTCATCCGCCGATATAAGCCTCTTACCCTCATATTCCCTGATTGCTCCAAAGATATAATCATCAATGGCTGCATAGGTATAAATCACTTCAAACCCTTTGTTCTTGAATATTTCCAGGTATGGACCGGATTCTATGACCTCGCGGGAAGGACCATTAACGTAATAGATAGCGGATTGATCCTCTTTCATTCTGCCTGCATAATCAGCTAAGGATATTAGTTCACCCGGCTGGGTGCTTGAAGATTCAAATCTTAATAGTTTAATAAGTTCTTTTTGATGAGTAAGGTCATTTGCTGCGCCTTCTTTAAGGTAGAAGTTGAATTTCTCCCAAAATTCCTTGAACTTCTCAGGCTCAGATGTTGATTGTCCGTCAAGAAACTTAATAAAACGGCTTGTGACTACTTTGTTGAGCTTACTGACCAGGGCACTGTCCTGCATCGTCTCCCGCGAAATATTCAGCGGAAGTTCTTCACTGTCTATGACCCCTCTCAGGAAGCGCAGCCACTCGGGCAAAACAAGAGGAGACTTTTCCTGGATGAGAACCTTTTTGCAGTACAGGCTTACCCCCGGCTCAGTGCGTCCGAACCCAAATTGCTCGAAGTTTTCTTTAGGAACAAATAATAGGGTGTTAATGTTTAAGGGAGCGTCTGAGGAAAAATGCAGACGAAAGAGCGGTTCATCGAAGGCATTGGCAATAAATTTATAAAACTCTGTGTAGTCATTATCCGAAATCTCACTTTTGTTCTTAGTCCACAGGGCATCTACCGTATTTACTTTCTGCCCATTAACAGTAATTGGATAGGGTACAAAACTGGAATATTGCTTTATGACCCGTTTAATGGTTTCTTCCTTAGCAAATTCGTGAGCATCCTCTTTTAAGTGAAGGACCATTTTTGTTCCCCTAACCCGGTCCTCTCCTTCTGTAATTGTATAACTCCCTACACCATCAGATTCCCAAACATAACCTTTTCCTTCTTGATGGTAAGAGCGCGTATGAATCGTCACTTTATCTGCCACCATGAAGGCTGAATAAAATCCAACCCCAAATTGCCCGATAAGGTTAAGATCCTTTTGATCCCCTTTACTGCTTAAGTGTTTGATGAATTCTTTGGACCCCGAATGGGCAATGGTCCCTATATTTTCGACTAACTCTTCTTTGGTCATCCCGACTCCGGTATCTGTTATAGTTAGAGTATGGGCGCTGTCATCCGTATCGATTTGAATTTCTAAAGCCGCATCTTTATCCTTAACTCCTGATTCAGTTAACAGTGTGTAACGTACCTTCTCCATGGCATCAGCTGCATTGGAAACAAGTTCTCTCAAGAAAATCTCGCGCTCAGTATAAAGAGAATGAATAACAATGTCCAATAATTGTCTGATTTCTGTTTGGAATTCTTTTGTTTCTACTGCCGTACTCATTGTAAACCTCCATCGTATTTAAATAAGTAGGGGGCACCGGCAAGCCGGAGCCTCTAACCATAGTTTAATCAAATTTGGTCAAAAGTGCAAAGCCTTTTATTAAGTTAACCTTCATGCTGATAAGTCATAAAGAATGTTTCAAGTATTTTCTGCAGAGCTGCTTCAAATTGCTGATCATTTTCCGTCATTCTTTTTTTAGGCCCTTTAGTTCTGCCCCCGCTTCTGCGGAATTTTGCTTTGGCTTCCCGCTCCTCCAATAAAAACTCAATTGTAGAGGGGTCAAACTCTCTCCCCATGGGATTTAAACACCTGACTCCTTTACCTAACAGCATGGCCGCCAAACCCCAATCCTGGGTCACTGCCACATCTCCTGCCAGAGCAATATTTACAATCCGAATATCCGCCTCTTGCGAAGAGTTACCCACAACTATATGATGGTCGGATACTATGTTGTGGTTAAAACTGGCCACGGTCCAAACAGGGATATCGCGGTCCCGAGCAACTTTAAAACAAATCTGCAATACCGACTTGGGGCAGGCATCGGCATCAACAATAATCTTCACGCTACACCTCACCTTTCCGTGGTGTCGGATAGGGGTAATCCTGAATCGTCCCTACTTGATTGGCGTTTCTTGCAAACCGCCTTCTACTTGGACCACTTTATTCTCTTTTAGCAGTTTGCCTACAGCTCTTTTAAAGGCTGCTTTGCTCATGTTAAGACGACTCTGGATTTCAAGGGGGCTGCTTTTATCATTTAAAGCCAGAAATCCATCATGGTCCTTAATTGCCTGAAGAATTTTTACCGTATCGCTTTCCATTTGAATATATGACAGTTCCCTTGGCGATAAATCAAGCTTGCCGTCTTCCCGTACCCTGATAACCCTGGCCTCCACCCGGTCTCCTTCTTTAAGCTCTGAAAAACACTCATTGAGCGGAATAAGCCCCATGTACTTATTATCCACAGCAACAAAGGCCCCTAGCTGAGGGTTCACTGAATAGACTGTTCCGACTACTTTGTCGTTCTTTTGATAAGGAGCATCTGACGTCAGATACTCATAGATCTCTGTGGTAGCACTTAGCCTCTGACTCTTATCTAAATAAACTTTGACTAAATAACTTTTTCCTGCTTCAATAGGATACTTCTGTTCCCTAAAGGGCAGAAACAACCCTCTTTCTAAGCCCCAATCCAGAAAAGCACCAATTTTTGTCTTAGAGCTAACTTTCAAATAGGCTAAATCTCCTAATTTGGCTAATGGTTTTCTAGTCGTGGCGATTAAACGTTCTTCAGAATCACGATATATAAAAACCTCTAATTCATCCCCTACTTTAGCGCCCTCCGGTATCTGCTTAATAGGCAGAAGAATATTATCGTGCCGGCTGCCTGTGCCCGCGTCCAGATAAGCACCAAAGGATGTGAAATTTGCAATTCTCAGATGATGATAGTTTCCAATGTCAATCATTTCTTAGTTCCTTTCCTGACCCAATTCAATTTTACGCTAAAAAGGCGCACTATGTATTCCCATTCATTATAACGAAATGGCATCCAAGGTGCAAAAAAACTAACAAAAATTTCCTCGAAACTTAGCATATACACCTATAATCTCAAATTACCTCCCCTGAAACAAACCCTAAAGACATGCAGAAGAGAGGATGAAAACGAGAGTGCTCCGGGGGCAGGCAGCTTCGTCCACATCCGCTCACCGCAGCATTCCGAGGCTTGCCCACTCGCCGGCGCGGGACTCCGCCAAACCTCAGGGTAATACGTGATGTGAACCCGTGGCTCCGTATCCCCGCACCATCTTGTGGGCTTTTACCGCCTCTCCATGCAATGGGTTCGCTTCTGTGGACGAAGCTGCCCTGCTTGCGGGGTCTGGGGATTCTTCTATATGTCGTTAGGGTCTTTTTTCAGGGTAAACGCCTATGCTGCTGCCGCAGCATCATCAGAAGATGAAAAAGATTCCACGAAGCCTTACCAGCCTCCCCCCAAAGTTCTGCTTACATTCCCAACAAACTGGCTGAAGGAGCGCTTGTCTGCTAAGCGGATGCGTCAGTGGAGCCGCGCTAAGGCGAGCGCAGACGGTTCGCGTCCCCGTAGCGCGCCGCAGGTTCACATGCAGAAATACCCAGAGGTTCGGACGCGCTCGCGAATCGTCCAGCGAGCCAGCGGCGGAACTCGCAGACGCGTGCAGATAAGCGCTCCGCCCCAGAGCCAGGCAGTAGAACCGACCTCCTGTCTAACCCAGGAGGCTTTTTTCAGGGTAGCGGCATGAAAGGCTACTATAAAAATATACCACTAAGCATATAGAAGCCTTAAGGAACCAGCATTTTGCCAGTCCCTTAAGACTTCTACTATACAATGAATTCCGGATCTAAAATCTATTGGTGCAATCTATTTTCTTAACCAGCGACTCAGCGCAAATTTATTGGTCTCCCTATTCAAGTCCGCCAGACTGGTTGTCAGCGGTATTTCCTTCGGACAAGCACGAACACAGTTTTGGGCATTCCCGCAGTCGGCGATCCCCCCCTCTTCGAGTAAGGGAGCCAATCGTTCATGTTTATTCATTTCTCCTGTCGGATGAGCATTAAACAGACGAACTTGAGAAATAGCTGAGGGGCCTATAAATTTGGAACGGGAATTGACTTGCGGACAAGCTTCCATACAACATCCGCAGGTCATACATTTTGAAAGCTCATAAGCCCACTGCCGCTTTACTTCCGGCATCCGTGGTCCCGAACCCAAATTGTAAGTCCCGTCAATAGGTATCCAGGCATGAACTGTTTTCAGATGATCGAACATGATTTGCCGGTCAACCATCAGATCCCGTACTATGGGAAATTTGCTTAAAGGTTCAAGTTCAATAGGCTGTTCCAGGTGGTCTACCAACGCTGAGCATGCTTGCTTGCCCTGTCCGTTGATATTCATGGTGCAAGCTCCGCAGACCTCTTCGAGGCAGTTGCATTCCCACACCACAGGAGTTGTTTTCTTCCCGCTGACAGTTACCGGGTTTTTCTGAATCTCCATCAGACAAGAGATTACATTAAGTTTTTCACGATAGGGTATTTCAAACTCTTCCCAACGGAAGGGTTTATTGGGACCGTCCTGGCGACGGATTTTTAACCGTATTGTTTTTTGTTCAGCCATCATTAACCCCTCCTATTTATCAATGTCGTACCGGCGGGCACGCAGCGGAATCAACGACACATCAACCGGCTCATAACTAAGCTCCGGACCGGTGGATGTCCAAGCAGCGATCGTTGTTTTTAACCAGTTCTCATCATCTCTTTCCGGATATTCCGGCTTATAGTGCGCTCCTCTGCTCTCATTGCGGTTCAAAGCTCCCAAAGTAATAACTCTGGCCAACTCCAGCATATTCCAAAGTTGGCGGATAAACGTTCCCTCTTGGGTTCCCCACTCAACATTGTCACTTCTTCCGATATTATACCAGCGTTTCATGAGCTCTTTAAGCACGACGTCAGTTTCCGCCAATTTACTATTGTAGCGTACGACAGTAACATTCTGAGTCATAATATCTCCAAGTTCTTTGTGCAAAAGATAAGGGTTTTCCGTTCCTTTCATAGCCAGTATGTTTGCCCATTGTTCCTGTTGGCGTTTTAATTCGTTCGTAAATGCCGGTTCATTGCCGCTGGGGGTCTGTTTCTTGTTTTTATTGATAAAATCCATAGCCTTCGGCCCTGCTACCATACCTCCGTAAATAGCGGAAAGCAACGAGTTGGCACCCAGACGGTTTGCCCCATGATACTGGTATTCACATTCTCCCGCTGCAAAAAGCCCCGGGATATTCGTCATCTGGTCATAATCCACCCAAAGCCCGCCCATAGAATAATGAACCGCCGGGAAAATTCTCATAGGCACTTTCTTCGGATCATCCCCTACAAACTTTTCATAAATTTCCAGGATGCCGCCCAGCTTGACTTGCAGTACGTGCGGGTCAATGTGCGACAAATCCAGGTAAACCATGTTTTCTCCATTAATGCCAAGGCCTTTGTCAAATACCACCTCATAAATCGCCCGTGTCGCAATATCACGGGGAACCAAGTTGCCGTAAGCGGGAAACATCTCCTCAAGGAAATACCATGGTTGACCATCTTTATAAGTCCAGACACGTCCGCCTTCTCCACGGGCCGACTCGGACATCAGCCTCAGCTTATCATCACCTGGAATAGCCGTAGGATGAATCTGAATAAACTCACCATTGGCGTACTTTACTCCTTGTTGATATAACGCCGATACCGCACTCCCGGTGCAGATGGTAGAATTTGTGCTTTTTCCAAAGACTGCTCCCGGACCCCCTGTAGCAACAATCACAGCGTCCGCTGCAAATGATTTAATGCTCATATCACGAAGATTTTGCGCAACGATCCCTTGGCAAACCCCCTCGTCAAGAACAACCGACAATAGCTCCCACTGTTCATATTTTTGGACCAAGCCCTCAACCTCATACCGCCGAACTTGCTCATCGAGCGCGTAAAGAAGCTGTTGTCCTGTTGTCGCCCCTGCAAAGGCTGTCCGGCAGAACTTTGTTCCTCCAAAGCGTCGGAAATCAAGCAGTCCCTCCGAAGTCCGGTTAAACATTACTCCCATTCTGTCCATCAAATGGATAATCCCCGGCGCCTCATCACACATAGCTTTTACAGGAGGCTGATTGGCCAGAAAGTCCCCCCCATAAATAGAATCATCAAAATGATTCCAAGTAGAATCCCCTTCTCCTTTAGTATTAACCGCTCCGTTAATCCCGCCCTGAGCACATACAGAGTGTGACCGTTTGACGGGTACTAAAGAGAATAAGTCGACGCGCGTTCCGGCTTCGGCCATCTTGATTGTCGCCATCAGCCCTGCTAAGCCGCCTCCCACTACGATGACTTTACTCATTCCTTGACCTCCCACTCTTTCTTGTAAATTACTTCTTATTTCATGTACAGATAATATCGATTTATCCGGATTAAGTTCTGATTATTTTAGAAAGGCAGCTATGTCAGACATACCAACTGCGGACAAGAGAACAAAAACGACTCCTAATGCATATGTCCAAACCTTCTGTGAATGAGGTCCAACCGTGAGGCCCCAAGTAATCGCAAAGGCCCACAAACCATTGGTAAAATGGAAAATAGCGAATAGTACACCTAAAACGTAAAAGACCAATCCCAAAGGCTGACTTAAAAACTGGGATAGTGCTGCGAAATTGGCCTCGCCAAAGCGCAGCAAATAAACATGAACAACAACAAAGACCACAGAATAGATGCCTGAGACACGCTGAAGAATATAGAACCAATTCCGAGCGTATTGGTATCTCAAAACATTGGCTTGCCCGGTGTAAACTACATAGGTTCCATAAATGGCATGCAGGGCTATAGGGATAAAAATCACTACAAGTTCAATAATGAAAATACCAGGGAAACTTTGCATAGTGTGTATTATCAGGTCATACTGTTCTGCTCCGCCAAGAGCTGTTAAGTTAAGAACCATGTGAAACATCAGAAAAAAGCCAATGGGCACCAGACCTAATAATGAATGAACTCTTCGAATTAAAAAATGATGATTAGTCGTTTGCGTCGTTGTACTCATACGCTCCATCCTCTCTTCCGAACTTATCTGCCCAAGTCAGATCCCGTTTCTTGAAACTGAACATCCTATTTAAATCTCCCTCCATTTTTTTGGTTCTAATTATATAGATAGCAATTAGCATGCCAATAAAGATTGAATTAACGAATTTTTCTGACTATTTGTTTTAAAAAATTTATACCCTCATATTTACTGGGTTTAAGAAAGCTTTGATTGAAACTATTTAATATTCAAACTAGTCTAAAACCCCATCGAATCCGGATTGATTGTATACAAATAACACAATCAATTTATAAATTCTAGAATTTAGTATTGAATAATTCTAGTAATTAGAAATTCCTGAGCGCCTGTGGATCTTAGGACATTACCTTTAATTTATTATAGAGTGTTGCTAAGGATATCTTTAACGCTTTTGCAGCTTGCTTCTTTCCTTCAACCGAGTCACCGTAGCTCTCTAAAGCCAGACGAATCATCTTTTTTTCCATCTGTTCAATGGGCATGATGCCTTCGATGATCTGCTCCTGGTGTTGTGTTCTCGAAGAGTCTACAAGATTAAGAATTTGTTTATGGGTAATTATTTCTTCGTCAACCGTTACCATAGCCCGTTCTACGACATTTTGGAGTTCACGTATATTCCCAGGCCAATCATACTGCATCAATATTTCTTCTGCTTGTGCAGTCAGCCCCTTAACATGTTTTCCGAATTTGCGATTAAACTTGGCTATCAGGGAATGCACATAGGCCGGAATATCATCTTTATGGTTTCTAAGGGATGGCAAACGCAATTCTACAACATTGAGGCGGTAAAAAAGATCATCTCGAAAATCCCCTTTTTGGGCCATCTCCAGTAAATTTCGGTTGGTCGCCGCAATCACTCGGACATCCACATTAATAGTTTGCGATCCTCCTACCCGTTCAAACTCCATTTCCTGCAAAACGCGCAGTAATTTTGCCTGCAGATACAGGTTCATATCTCCAATCTCATCTAAAAAAATCGTTCCGCCATTAGCCAGCTCCATCTTACCGAGTTTTGTTTTCACCGCCCCAGTGAACGCTCCTTTTTCATATCCGAAAAATTCACTTTCGAGCAATGTTTCCGGGATCGCCGCACAGTTAACCTTGATAAACGGTTTGTCTCTCCGCAAACTTGACCCGTGAATAGCATGGGCAAATAACTCTTTGCCAGTACCTGACTCTCCGGTAATAAGAATCGTAGAGTTGCTTCTGGCAGCTTTGCGAGCCAGATCCAGAGCACTTTCAAATTCAGGATGACTTCCAATTATGTCGTCAAATGTATATGAGCTGGTTGAGATCTGATTAATGCGGGTTTGTAAATCGCTGATGACTTGATTAGATGCCTTTAATTGCTCCATTAATTTATAAATGTCTGTCAGGGGTTGAAAAACGACCACAGCACCTTCCATTTTGCCGTCAACGACAATGGGTGATGCATTGGCAATCACCTCTACATCCGCCCCTCCAACGACAGCACGATGGGCGAACACTGCTTCATGGGTTCGAAGAGAACGAGCTAAAGCGCCATTAGGAGAGACCTCGAAAATATTCCTGCCAATTCGTTGACCAGCGTTAATTGATGTCACACGACTAAAGGACGGGTTGACATATTTAATCATACCGTCAATGCTGGCGACTTCTATGGCTTCCTGCACTGAGTTCAAAATGGCATCCAGTTCTCCTTTAACACGCTTGATATCTGCCAGCTTTTCTTTCTCTTCTATGATACACATCATTAGATCGGCTCCTTGAGCCTCAATAACTGCAGTCGATTTCTCTTTATTATGTTCAAGTTGTTCTCGAATGGAATCAAGTCCTGTAGCCTCAATGATTACATCAAGGCCGGGAACCTTTGCAAGATCATGGACTGACACACAAGTCTGCACTCCGTCTAATTGTGCAAACTGCATCCCCTTTGCACTCTCAATACAATCGCAAACTACAACAATCTCGACATGTTCAATACTACGCAGCGTCTTATAGATTGATGTCCCTCCTTGGCCCATGCCAACAATACCCACTTTCATTTTCCGAGCCATTTTTTATACCTCCCAAATATTGAACAATTGTTGTAGATATTAGAATATTCGCTTCTTATTTTTAAAATCCTGCTGGAATTGTTATAATTTTTGGAATTATTAGATTTAATTTTACCATAAAATTAAGGAATCCCCAAAATTTTCTTTACCAATATTGGAAAAGCCCAGCTGCGAAATACAACTGGGCTTTTAAACACTATTTATTTTACCTTACAACTCATTTCAATTTATACTTCTCCATAAGCCATCCATGAGCTATATTCCTAAATAGGCTTCTTTAATGTGGTCATTGTTCAACAGTTCTTTACCCTCTCCTTCCATAACGACTCTGCCGTTCTCCAAGACATAGGCCCGGTTGCACATGCTTAAGGTTTTTGCCACATTCTGTTCTACCAGCAACACAGTAACTCCCTGAGAGTTTATCTCTTTCACTATGTCAAAAATCTGAGTTACCAACACCGGGGAAAGCCCAAGGGACGGTTCATCCAATATCAGCAGCTTGGGCAGGGCCATCAATCCTCTGCCCATGGCGAGCATTTGCTGCTGGCCCCCACTGAGATCACCTGCTTCTTGATGTTGCTTTTCATGCAAAATCGGAAATAATTCAAAGACCTTTTTCATAGTCTCTTTTCGTTTGCTTTTAGCTTCAGGCAGCAGTGATCCCATTTCCAGGTTTTCTTTTACGCTCATTTCCGGGAAAAGACGCCGGCCCTCCGGCACATGAATGATACCCTGAGCCGCAATCTTAAAGCTTGCCAGCTTAGTAATGTCTGTGCCAAGAAATTCTATAACTCCCTTTGTACCAGGTATTATTCCTGAGATACTGTTTAAAATTGTGGTTTTACCCGCTCCGTTCGCCCCGAGCAGTACGACTAGCTCCCCTTGTTTTACTTCAAATGAAACGTCCCATAAAACCTGAAGATCTTTGTAGGATGCATTAAGATTTATTACTTTAAGCATGGTCATCACCTAAATATGCTTTAATTACCTCAGGATGTCTCGCTACTTCCTGCGGTTTTCCGATGGTGATCTGGCTTCCGAAGTTTATCGCCAGAATGCGGTCAGAGATCCCCATCATGACTTTCATGATGTGTTCAACAATAATTATGGTCTTCCCTGCCTCACGAATCCTCTTGATGATGGCTATAGCCTCTTCTGACTCCCTCGGGTTCAGCCCTGCGCAGGTTTCATCCAGCATAATCAATTCCGGGTCTGAAGCAAGGGCCCTGGCAATTTCCAGCCTTTTGCGCAGCGCAATGGGCAAACTTTTAGCCTCATAGTTTTTAAACTGGCTCAATCCGCAGAAATCCACGGTCTCCTCAGCCTTAAGCTTTGCCTTTGTCATGCTGTTTGTGCGCAGAAATGCCCCTACCGTCACGTTTTCCAGCACGGTCATGCGTTTTAACGGTTTGACCACCTGAAAGGTTCTTCCTATTCCTAACTTACATATATCATGAGCCGGCACTTGGTCAATCCTTTTTCCTTTGAAATAAATTTCTCCGGAAGTAAGAGGGAAAAAACAACTGATGAGATTAAAAACCGTGGTCTTACCGGAACCATTGGGGCCGATAATACCTAAAATTTCGCCCTTTTCCACCGTGAAGCTTAAGTTATTAACAGCTGTATTACCACCAAAACTCTTCACAATGCTTTTAGCCTCAAACAGACTCATGTTTTGTACCTCCCGGCCAGCCTTTCTGTTGCCTCACAAATCGCCTCAGACTCGTTAACGCTCCTAAAATCCCATTAGGCATAAACATGATGATGATACACACAAGCAAACCAAATACCAGTACATTGGCCGCTCCAAGGGTTGCCCGGAACAGTTCTCCCAAAATTATATAAATGGCTGCCCCGATTGTGGGCCCCCAGGTTGTGGCAGGACCTCCCAGCATAACAACTAAGATGATCATGATGGATACGTTGACTAAATTAAACACTATTTTCGGATCTATGAAGGCTACATAATTCATGTAGAGCGCCCCGGCCAGTCCGGTGAAAAAAGCGCTTGGCAGCAAAGCGATAATTTTATAGGTTGTTGTGGGAATCCCCAAAGAGGTTGCGGCATCCTGGTCTTCCCTTATTGAAACCAGATAATAACCGATTTTAGAGTTTACGATCTTGTAGGTTGTCATGACCGTAACGACTAAAATAGCCAGAGCTATATAGTAATACCAGGCTTTCGAAGTAATTGCCGGCATAATTAAAATTCCCTGGGCTCCATTTGTCACGGACAAATTAGTAAACAAAATTCTGAAAATCTCACCTAAGGCCAGCATTGCCAGGGCAAAATAGGGTCCTCTCAGCCGGAAACAGATCAACCCGATAGGAAACGCTATAATGGCAGCAGCCAGAGGGCCAAGCAGCATACCCCACCAGGGAGATAACTCAAAATACAGGTTTAACATTCCTGCGGAATAGGCACCCAAGCCAAAGAATGCTGCATGGCCGAAGGAAACCTGACCGCCATATCCGCCGAGCAAGTTCCAGGATGTACCGATGGTAGCCCAAATAAGAATTAATATAATCATGTGCAGTTGATAAGGGGCTTTAATCAGCAGCGGGATAACTAATGCTATGACAAGTGCCAACAGCGTAAACAGCCAATTTTTATTTTTCATTCCCTACTCACCTCCGTACAAAGCTTCTTAAGCCGCCAGGCAAAAACAACAGCACCAGGATAAACATGATCAGGCCAACCAGATCCTTATATCCCATAGAAATATAAGTAGCACCTAAGGATTCCGCAGTACCCAGAATTATAGCGCCGATTATAGCCCCCATGGTACTGCCCATTCCGCCTAAAATAGTGATAATAAACGACTTGGCATTAAACAATTGTCCTACATCCGGATATAAGTAAAAAATCGGCAAGAGCAGGGAACCGCCCGCGGCTGCTAACGCAGAGCCAATCCCAAAGGTTATTACCGTAATTTTCGAAGCATTCACACCCATGTACACAGCTGCATCCCGATCCTGAGCAGTAGCTCGGATAGACTTGCCCAGGTCTGTTTTCGTTAAAAATAAATGAAGCAGAGTTGTAAAGGCAATGGCAATAAAAAATCCTATTAACATGGGTACACTGATTGACATATCAGCCAAAAAAATCGTGTTGGAGGAGTACCCTGTGGCAACGGATCGATAGTCAGACTTGAAAATCAGCCGGGCAATTTCGGTTAAGACCAGCATGATACCGATGGTAAGCAGAACCTGATTCTGAGGAAGTATGGATTCAACTTTGACTAAGATATTAATCATATACTTCTGGATGAGGCAGCCAATCAAAAAGGCAACCAGCATCGCTACGAACATACCAAGATAGGGATCAATTCCAAATTGCTGAAAACAGACGTAGGTAACGTACATCCCCACCATAACAATAGCTCCATGGGCCAGGTTAATGATTTTCATGACTCCCATAATCAGGGTCATTCCAAGAGCAATTAAAGCATACATAGACCCAAGCAGGATACCTGATACAACCGACTGGCCAAATAACATCATGTATTAACCCCCCAATGCGATATCTCACTTGCTGTGCTGAGATGGCAAATGGAAGAGGATTATACTTCTTCCATTTGCCCCAATGCTGTAGAAATCCTGAGAATTATGTTCTATCCTTCCAATTAGGCACCGGATAGAGATAGGGTGACGATTTTACGTCTTCCGGCCATATAACTTCCAGCTTTCCCTTCTGCCATTGCACAACATAAGAATAGGGTTTGTTTTGATTGGTATACCCTTCCCAGTCCTCAAACTTAATCGGACCCATAACCGTCATCAGATCGGTTTCTTTGAGAGCCTTTTGAATGCCTGTATTGTTAAATTCTTTAGCTCTATTCAGGGCATCCCCGATAATATACATAGTAGCATAGGCCTGGGCGCCATGGTAATCCGGTTCTTTACCAAACTTTTGCTTATACTTTTCAAAGAATTCTTTAGCACCCGGCCAGGTAACCGTGGGTACCCACAGAGTACTGGAGGCAATATATTCGGAAGCGTCGCCGGCATTTTCCCTGAATTCAGGCAGAGTATATCCAGCGCCCCCTCCGACAAACAGTTTTGTATTGAAATCGAGCTCCTTCGATTGTTTGACAATCATGGACGCGTCCATCAGATAGGAGACTGCAAAAACCATATCGGGGTTGGCATTTTTAACTTTAGCAAGCATCGGTTTAAAGTCGATGGCACCGGACTCATAGGGTTGATCGTAAACAATCTTCAGCCCTCTTTTTTCTGCTTCAGCCTTAAAGCTTTTGGCTGATGACTTGCCAAAATCAGTACTTTCATAGATAATAGCAACCGACTGGGGCTTGACGACCTGATCAATCATCTGCCAGAGAGAGATAGTGTATTTGCTTGCCGGAGCGGCAGTCCCTCGGAAAACCCATTGCCAGCCTTTCTTAGTGATGTCGTCCGCTGATCCGGTGGCGATAAGGAAAGGCATGCTCATAGACTGAGCGGCACCGGCAATAACATTGGTTGAGGCACTGCTGTAAGCGCCGCTTAACATGGAAACCTTATCCTGATTAATGAGCTTTTCTGTGGCCGACTTGGCTACATCCTGTTTACCCTGATCATCTTCAAACAACAGGGTGATTTCTCTGCCTCCAATTGTTGTCTTACCGGCTGCCTTAAGTTCTTCATAAGCCATTTCAAAGGCATTTTTCTCCATATTTCCGAAAATCGCTTCACTTCCGGTTAGAGGCAGAATAACTCCCACTTTAATCGCTTCCGCCGCTCCTTTAGTTTTCTGGCTTCCGCAGCCTGCCGTTGTGACTAAAAGCCCCATAATTAAAACCAAAACTGTTAACAAGCGCCATTTAGCTTTTTTCAATGAATACCCTCCTCCTTAAATAAATTGTGCCCTTTTCACTTGAGCTCTCCCAAGTTCCGGCCTCACCTCCCTAAATGAGAATTACCAATCCTTTGAAAATCCTCCCTGCGGTTCACTCTATTTCCTCACTTCGTTAAGAAACTCCAAACCAATTTCTTTTTCGAATTTAGAGTAGACCGAGGAAAAATCGGCTTTCCAAGTACTTTTTTCCTGACTGGTCAGGGCATAAATGCTGATCTTATTTAGTTTCTTGATTTTCTCTAATTGTTCTTCATTTAACCGTTCGGCCGTTTCTCTCTCCCACTCCGTCACTTCCACTATCGTCTTCTCTAACAGTTCACGGGCCTGACTGGGGAGCTGATCCCAAAACTCAGCATTAACAATCACGGCATACCCTAAAAATCCATGCTGGCTAAGGGTTAAATACGTTTGTACTTGGTCAAATTGCTGAGTATAAATATTGGAAATCGTATTTTCCTGGCCATCCACCTTTCCTTTACTGAGAGCCTCATAAACATCATTAAACGGAAGAAAAACCGCCTCTGCCCCAAACTTATTAAACTGGGCCTGCAAAATTCCCGGAGACATAACCCTGAAGCTTAAACCGTCAAAATCACTGGGTTTAATAATTGGATGGACATTATTGGTCAAGTGTTTAAAGCCGCTGTCCCACATCGCCAGCCCACGCATATTTTTTTCTTCCAACTGACTGAGTAAAGCCTTGCCAAGGGGGCCATCCATGGTTTGATGAACGCTTTCCAAATCGTCAAAAAAATACGGAAGATCCATAACTTGCCACTGAGGGAAAAGCTGAGTCAGCTTCGAAGTTGCCGGGGCAATCATTTGTACATCTCCCCGGCTTAAAGCCTCAAATTCTTCGCCATCCTTAAATAATTGAGAGTTTGGAAAAACCTGAACTTCGATTGAGCCGCCGGAGCGTTCTGAGATAAGCTGAGCAAAGCGAATAGCTGCCAGTCCCTTGGGAGTGTTTTCGTCAACGACATGGGAAAACTTAATGATTATTTTGTCTTCCTTATTAACTTGCTGCCCATCTATAACTCTGCTATGACAACCTGATAATCCCAGAGCCAAGATTATGATAACTAAAATCCAACGTTTTCCGGCCATTCGTTGCTCCCTTTCATCTGTCAATATAAAGTGTTTTAAGTTTAGTATATTTTCAGACTATTCTCAATACTTTTGGTCCTATTGATGTTTCTGGTCTTATTGGTCTAATAAAAAAAATTGTACTCTAAAGTACAATTTTGTATTTGTTAATCGGCCTGCCCACAGATCCGTATTGAGTTTCCAGTAGAACTTGATCGATTTTTTCCAGATACTCTAAATACCTTCGGGCGGTGACCCGTGCCAGACCCGCCCCTTCAGCGACTTCCTCCGCTGAGAGCCCGACTTGTCTCTCTTTAAGGAAATTATAAACTTGCTGAAGAGTAATCTCCCGCAATCCTTTGGGCAATGGTTCACGGCTCTTTCTGTAATAACTTTCCTGACTGGGCAGAATTTTGATCAGGCGGTCTAAATCTTCTTGATTCATTTCTCCCCGATTTCTGAATTGTTCGGCATAGGAGCGATAATTGTTCAGGGCGGCTTCGATCCGTTCAAATTTAAAGGGTTTGATGATATAGTCTACGATGCCGAAATGTAAACCGGCTTGAACAGTTGCCACATCTTGAGCTGCCGTAATCAAAATAATATCGGTAGGTATCCCCTGACGTCTTATTTCCCGAAGTATTTGAATACCATTGCAATCCGGCAGGTAAATGTCTAAAATTACCAAATGCGGTCTTAACTCTTGAATAAGTTCTAAGGCTCCTTTTCCTGTCTTTGCTTTACCGCAAATTCGAAATCCGCCGATTCGTTTAACAAATCCCTCATTGACTTCCATCACCATGGGATCATCTTCTACTAAGACTAAGTCAATTGGATTCATAAGTTTCTCCTCCTTTTAGAACCTTCACGTATAGTTCCATACGCTCTATAATAAATGTGCACCTTTAAGAGGCAGCCTGACGCCGAAGCGCGTCCCCCAGTTTCCGGACTCAAGTTCTATCGTCCCCCCAAGCCTTTCTATAGTCTGTTTAACCAGAGGAAGACCAATCCCGCGATTTCCGGTTCCTTTCGTTGAAAATCCCCATTGAAATACTTTCATCTGATCCTCCGGGGGGATTCCTCCCCCAGTATCTTCAACGCTGAAAATCAAAACTGTATCCTCTTGCTTTATACGGCAATGCACCTCACATAATTCTTTTCCCACAACCGCTTCCATAGCATTTTCCAATAAATTTCCTAAAATAATCGTCAACGCAGTACTATCAATACTCTCCGGCAATTCTCCCAAACTGGAATCATGCTCAAATAAAACATCGACTTTTAGTTCTTTTCCCCGGTTATACTTTCCTAAAAGTAAACCCGCGACACTTGGGTGTTTGATATTCTGACTTAAAAATCTGGTCACTTCCTGTTGTTCCGCTGTTACGTTGTAAACATACTCCATCGCTTCCTGTACTCTGTTTAACTGGATAAGACCCGCAATCGTATGCAATTTATTTAATGACTCATGATTTTGTACTCTTAGAGCTTCTATAAACGTCCTGACACCTGTTAATTCCTCCGCCATTTTACGCACTTCTGTTTTGTCTTTTATAGTTATCACTTGCCCTACAATCTGATCCTTCACTTTAACCGGCAAAAAATTGATAATTACCCAGGTCTGATTCAGGAGAAGTTCCATGGTTTCCGAAGAATCTCTTGCTTCAGGAAGATCATTAAGAACGGAAAGTACTTCGAGGTCGTTCAAATGGACTCCGATTACATTTTTAGTAATTCCGGCGATGTGACAGGCTTTTTGGTTAATGACTGTAATCTGGTTTTCCATATTCAAGGCAACGACCCCTTCATCCATTGCTTGAAAAATAGCCACCCGTTCTTCTAACATCCTCGCGATTTCATTGGGTTCAAGGAAAAACATATTCTTTTTAATATTGCTTGCCAAATAGAAAGAACCCAGGATTCCCAAGCTCAATACCATTATTAAGGAAGAATACAGCTGGATTCTCAGGGTACTGATAATGTCTTTTATTGTAGGAACCAGAATTCCGACCGCTACTACCCCGACTTGACGGGTGCCTTCATCGGCAAGTACCGGTACGAAAGCCCGTATAGACGGACCTAATACCCCGACTGCCTGAGAAAGATATTCTTTTCTTTGCAGAGACGGCCCCTCATCCCCGTCATTAAAGATTGTACCGATTCGATCTAAATAGGGATGGGAATAGCGCATTCGTTTCATATCAAAGACCACAATATACTCTACCCCGGTTGCAATACGAATCCGCTCAGCGAGGGGCTGGATCACCTTAGAACCCTGCTCGGCACCCAGATTTTCCTGTATATCCTGTAATTGAGCCACTGTTCGGGCAATAGCTATCGCTCGGTATCCGATTTCCTGTTCCATTTTGTCTGAAATCCGGTTGACAATAATTACTCCGGCCAAAAAGACCGATAATAAGATTAAGAAAAATGAGAGAATAGCTATCTTGGTTCCCAATTTCAAATGGGGCCTATTCAAATGCCTATTCCCTCCTTGAAATATCTGAATTATATATATTAGTTCGATAATTCAGTTATAATTCCTTCAATAAAATTTTCATATTTCTGTTTTCTTTTTTATACAGTATTTTTAGTAAAATTCTCTTGTCAGATGACTAATAAAGTGTTAAATTAAAGTATATTCCAACGGAGCAATGGCGCTCCTTGAAGATTAAGGAATAATCTTTGAGGGCGTCTTTTTGTTATTACCATGACAACACATAGGAAGGGGAAATCAAACAATGGATATTTTTGGACAAAATGTCTTTAACGATGCCGTGATGAGAAAACGTTTACCGAAAGCAACCTATAAATCGTTACGTAAAACAATCGAAGGCGGACTTCCGCTTGATCCAAGTGTCGCCGAAACAGTGGCTAACGCCATGAAAGATTGGGCAATTGAAAAGGGCGCAACACATTTTACTCACTGGTTTCAGCCCTTAACCGGCATTACCGCGGAGAAACATGATTCCTTTATCTCACCGACTATGCATGGTCTGGTAGGCATGGAATTCTCGGGTAAGGAACTGATTCAAGGCGAGCCGGATGCCTCCTCCTTCCCAAATGGCGGCATACGCGCTACCTTTGAAGCGAGAGGGTACACATCTTGGGACTGTACCTCTCCCGCTTTTCTGAAAGAAGATGCCGGTATCTTGACCTTATGTATCCCTACAGCCTTCTGCTCCTATACAGGGGAAGCACTTGACAAGAAAACCCCGCTTCTGCGTTCTATGCAGGCTCTTTCCAAGCAAGCCCTACGAATCTTGCGGCTCTTTGGTAATACGACAACGACTCAGGTCACCAGTACGGTCGGAGCAGAGCAGGAGTATTTCCTGATCGATAAAAAATTCTACGACAAACGCTTAGATCTCATGCTTAGCGGACGGACCCTATTCGGAGCTATGCCCCCCAAAGGGCAGGAAATGGATGATCATTACTTTGGAAGCTTAAAAGCGCGGGTTGCTGCTTTTATGCATGATTTAAATATTGAGTTGTGGAAACTGGGTGTTCTGGCTAAAACCCAGCATAATGAAGTGGCGCCTGGTCAATTTGAACTGGCACCGATCTTCGGGACAACCAATATCGCAACCGACCATAACCAACTCGTTATGGACAGCATGAAAAAAGTTGCTCTCCGCCATGACATGGTGTGCTTGCTTCATGAAAAACCCTTTGCCGGAGTCAATGGTTCCGGTAAACACAACAACTGGTCAATGTCTACCGATGATGGTCTGAACCTCCTTGACCCCGGTCATAACCCCCATGAGAATTTTCAATTTCTTACTATTCTTTGCGCTATTATTAAAGCCGTTGACGATTATGCTGAACTATTGCGGGTCTCCGCCGCCATGCCGGGTAATGACCACCGTCTCGGGGCCAACGAAGCTCCTCCCGCAATTATCTCAATCTTCCTTGGTGATCAACTCACAGATATCCTTGAACAATTGCAAAATGGAGGAATCACACGTTCCCTCCAAGGAGGAAAGATGGCCAGCGGCGTAGAAACTCTGCCTGCCTTCCATAAAGATTCAACGGATCGAAATCGAACCTCTCCTTTCGCCTTTACCGGAAACAAATTTGAGTTCCGAATGGTAGCCTCCTCTCAATCCATTTCAGGTCCCAACGTAGTGCTCAACACTATTTTTGCGGAAGTCTTCTCCCAGTTCGCTGATCGCCTGGAGCAAGCAGAAAACTTCGATCAAGCTCTTCTCGAACTTCTAAAGGGAACCGTTGCCAACCACAAACGGATTCTATTTGATGGTAATGGCTACGGCGCGGAATGGGTTGAAGAGGCCGCTAAACGAGGACTTCCCAATATAACGTCCACTGTTGATGCTGCCCTTGTTCTTCTGCGTGAATCAACCGTCGAATTGTATAAGAAACATGGCGTTTTGAACCGGACCGAGCTGGAATCACGTTATGAGATTAACCTGGAGAGATATTGCAAACAGATTAACATTGAGGCTCTGACTATGATTGACATGGCCAAACATCTGATTATTCCAGCAGCCGTCAAGTATTCTGCTCAGCTGGCAGGTTCCATCAATGCTATTAAATCTGCCTCAAGCGCTGTCGATATATCCGTCCAGGAAAACCTTCTGATAGATCTTTGTTCGACCCTGACTTCCTTCAGATCAAACTTAGATGCTCTGGAAAAAGATATTCAAGGTTCAGCCTCTGTCCCTGATGATGCTTACGCTAAAGGGGTCTATTACCGTGACGTCGTCTTTCGGGGCATGAAGGCCCTTAGAACGGATGGAGATAAGCTCGAAACCATGATAGATGCAGAGCTTTGGCCACTGCCCACCTATGCTCAAATGTTATATATGCTTTAAACCTCATCAGTTACCAGAAGGTGTTTAATAAGGAAAAAAACAGGGGGACAGGTACATCGTTTCGAAACGATATACCTGTCCCCTGTTTTTCATCACAAATAGAACTGCCCGGCGCACCAAAAAAGATCTGCAATACTGCAGATCTAAACTATAAGAATAGCTTACTTAAAAACAGTGGCTAAGTCTATTACTAAGCTATTAAGCTGTTCGACCCTTATTTGTTCACCTGCGCCAAAAACACTAGGCTTGCTGTACTGATTCCGTTCATCCAGCATGAAAACCATGACCGTTTTATCTACCGGATGGACAATCCAGTATTGCGATACACCGGTCCGCTCGTAAAGGTGCAATTTTATCGAAAGATCCTTTTTCGCTGTTTCCGGCGACAATACCTCGATGACTAAATCAGGAACCCCTTTACACCCTCGGTCGTCCAATTTTTCAGGGTCACAGACCACTACCAGATCGGGTTGAACGACGGTACTGGAAGTCTCGTCTTGTTCTCCTGAGTTTGGCAATCGCACATCGAAAGGAGCGATGTAAACTTCACAAGGTTTATTCTTTAGAAAATTGTAGAACTGGTTATAGAGATCCCCCAAAACCTTTTGGTGCATGCGGGAAGGTGCCGGTGCCATATCCACAGGAATACCGTCAATCAACTCGCAGCGTTTTCCATTAACCCAGGACAAGTAATCCGTATAATTATAATGCTCCCTTTGAGTCAAGGCCGATTTACTCATGGGCTTTCTCTCCTATTCCAGTTCCTTCCTTGTAAATTATATCATAGGGTAAATCTTTAATTCAACGTGGGTACAGGCAACAAGAAGCATTCTTCTCTCACGATAAACGTGGGACGTCTTTCGTTCATGATTATCCGGACGAAAGCAGGGCTGTGATAAAACGATAAAAAGTTTTCGCACAGCCCCTTCTGCATCAATCTTTAGTTTTTATTCCTTGGTTATTTCGATACTTGCATTTTGAGCCAGTGCTAACCCAGCCGCAACTTCAATCGTTTTCATGATCCCGGAAACTCCCGGGCAACTTGGATGCGGGCTGTGCTTGGCGAAGGCTTCATACACTTTCCCCATATGAAGTTTCTGAAAAATCTCTTGGAAGGCATCTATTTCATCTAATTCGTTAGCTATTTTTTGGTAATTCGGACAATCACTTGTTATTTCCAATTTTACTTTATGGTTATCACCGGCTACGGCTTTCACATTAATGGTGAAGCCGCATATCCCGGCCTTGATTACCCCTGTCGCCATAAATATGCTCCTCCAAAATATGAATTAATCTGATAATTACTTCTTGATCTTGCTCTCCGGACGTTTGATCCCTAAAATAGGCGCTGAGTGGTCTTTTCCTAAGTAGAAATTAGACCATGAGGAAGTCTGATATAAATCCCAGTTAGCGGGCGGTACCGGAGGAACATCTAGAGTGTGCTCTTCCCCATACTTTTTAAGCCTTGCATACGCTCTAACCCAAACGCATTTCTTCTCTTTCGGGAAAACTTCACACCAGCCATCCAAGCTTCCGCCACAGGCTCCATTACGTTGATTTTTAGGGCATTGTGACATTGGGCAAAGATAACCTATATCCAAAATAGCGCAATCACCGCAATCCTTGCAATCGAGCATGACAACTTTGGCAATATGCTCAACTGCGTGAAGTCTCTTCTCTGCTTTTTTCTTGCCTTCCGCGGCATGATACATACTGCGCAATACAGGGAAGAGCTTCTTGTTAGGTGTAAACATTAAACTGTGCATCCCTCTCATCAGCGAGTTCATTGCACCTGCAGGAGCATCTAAGGGCCGACCCTTGCGGTTGGCTGGCCGGTCTGTATTCAGGCCGGTCTTTTCATCCTTTTCAAAGTAATAGAAACCATTGTTTTGAGGATAATCAAACTCCTTAATGTAATCCTGCCAATTCGCGCTGAGTTCTTCTCCTTTATCAATGATGTATTCCACTTGCTCGTATTTAAGATTATGCCCGCCGATATGCACACCTGCAAAACCCATGCCTTTCATAAAGGCATACATTTTAGCAGCTCTCAGCATCCGCTGACCGACCCCTTTGTCGGCGGCAGTCTTTTCTTCATTAAGTTCTGCTAACAGCTTGTCAGTGACAACACAACCAGGCAGCTTATTTTGGTTCATAACATTAGCAGCACCATAGGGGAGAACATAGATATTTCCGACAACTGGAACATCAAGTTTGTTAACTTTCAGGAACTGGAGAACTTCGTGACATTTACGTGCATCATAACCGAGTTGGGTAACGATAAATTGCGCGCCGCCTTGGATTTTCTTTTTCAGCTTATAGTACTGGATCATTTGCTCGGCCTCTGTGGATTTGAAGGGGGAAACAGCCGCGCCTGCAAAAAAATCACTGGGTGCGTGATAAGTAGGTCCCTTCATACCCGGCACTTCCAAACCCTTATTCATCTCTGTTATTAATTGCAGAGTGTTAGAGGGGTCAAGGTCAAAAACCGGCTTGGGACGTCCCTTGAATCCGGAATAGGTATAGTCTCCCGTCATAACCAGAAGATTACGAACCTTTGCACGATCTAAGGCATAGAGCTGACTCTCCATTTGGTTGCGGTTTTTATCTTTACATGTAAAATGCACTAATGGTTCAATCCCCAATTTGAGGATTTCCATTCCCAAATAATCCGCCAGAATAGCCGGGTTACCCCCGGGATTATCCGTGATGGTAAGTGCATGAATCCTGCCGCCTTTAGCAGCTTGTTCCGCCGAGGCAATCGCGGTTTGCTGGGCTTTTTCATTGGCACCTCTTCCAGGTACAAGTTCCCAGGTCACAGATAGGGTGTTCTTGTCAAGCAGCGATTCTTTGAATTTATTTTCCATTACACATTTCCTCTCCCTTATTACCAATTAGTTCTTGGACATTGCCCTTTTATTCTCTAATCATTATAACTCTTCTTGGCCAATAATTTAAGACATATTCAGTCTTTTCTCAACTTTTAATTAACTTAATCGCTCCAGGTACATGCTATTCATGAAATAATTGGAGAATTTAGCACTCCCCCCAAGTTCAATGTGACGAATTTTCTTATACAATTCTTGGGTCATATCCATTTCCTTGTGATTCAGGAGGGCCCGTATGGCTCCAACATGAGCAGCATTTCCTACCATCTTAACTTTTTCCGGAGAAATATCCGGTACCAAACCAATGTTCAAGATGTTGTCAGCCTTGAGATAGGTTGCAAAGGTTCCCGATAAAGTGACCGAATCGAGTTCCGCAACGCTGATGCCAGCCATCTCTACTAAGGTTTTAATCCCGGCACAGACTGCTCCTTTAGCCAACTGCAATTCCCCGACATCTTTTTGACTAATGGTCACATCCGCGCTTTGATCCGTTCCATAAGCTAAGACAAATTCACGACCCTTTTCGACAGATCGTATCCGTTGGCGAAGTTCATTGGAAAGTTTGTCTGCTGTTTCCGGAACACTTATTTTTCCTTGTTTATTAATGACCCCAGCCTTACGCATCTCATCGATGGCTTCAATCAGACCGGACCCGCAAATTCCAATTGGCTCCTGCTCGCCGATAACTTTACAGTCAACACCGCTTTCTGTGATGGTTACACTTTCAATGGCTCCCTGTTTCGCTCTCATGCCATAGGCTATCCCCGCCCCTTCAAAGGCCGGTCCGGCCGCTGTGGAACAAGCCAGCATCATCTTATCTGTATGCAGGAACAGTTCACAATTAGTACCTAAATCAATGAGCAAATGATTTCCTTGTCCCAGAACCTCAGGCGCTCCGACTATAGCCCCGACGGTATCCCCCCCGACAAAGCTGCCGATATTTGGCAGCAGGAAAACTTTAGCCTGGGAATTGATCTCCAGCCCTAAATCCAACGCTGAGAATTCCAACGGTCTGTTGCAAACGGAGACAAAGGGCGATACCGCCAGATGAGACACATCCAAGGCGAGTAACAGGTGATGCATGGTAGTGTTGCCTACAATGGTCATTTTAACAATCTCGTTTTTAGGCACACCGGTTTTGGACTCGATTTCTTTTAATAAGTGATTAATGGTTCTCCTAACCGCATTGCGCATTGTCAAAGCATTTTCCGAGCTTGCTTTTGCAAATGAAATCCGGGAAATTACGTCCGCACCATAAGCAGTCTGCTCATTCTCAACGGAAACAACCTTGAGCAGGTTACCGGCGATCAAATCATATAAGGCCAGCCCTACACTGGTTGTCCCGATATCCACTGCAACCCCATACAATCTCTGCGCAGTATCTCCTGGTTCGATCTCCAAAATCTCATTTTCAGAAACAGTTACAGTAAGAACAAATTGATCCGCACGCAAAACGTTGGATACCTTTCTCAGGACAGGCAAACTCGGGCGATTATAATTCCTGCCCGTGATGGCAGTCAGAGCATCCAGAACACGATCCAAGTCTGCTCTCTCATCCTCTAGTGAAGGCTTGCTGAGAGTCAGACAAAATTTTTCAATTCCAGGGTCTAACGCTGAAACTTTCATCCCTAAAAGGGCGCTTTCTTTGCGATCCTGACTTTCTACAAAATTCAGTTCGATAACCATTCCCTCTTGGGGAATCACCTTGCAAGCCAGGCGAAATCCTGCCTTAATTTCTACCTCAGTGAGATGCTCTAAATCCTGGGCACTTGGTGCGGATGGATTGCCAGTGATTCGAACTTTACACTTACCGCAGGTCCCGCGACCATTGCAAATATTCTCGACCGGCAGCTGATGACGAGTGAGGGCTTCCATTAATGTTTCATTTTCATTAGTTCTAATAACTCGGTTAGGGAGTACTTTAACTTCCATGATTACCTCCTGCCAACATTTTTACTAAAAGCTATCCATAAAACAGACTGAGTTTTGCGTGATAGTTAAAATCTAGTCCTTAGTTTAACTTTACTACTCAGGCAACGATGGGACAAAGACACTTTATCCCATTATAGGAATATTCGATCTTTACTAATGTTTTTCCTTCTTATTCGTACCTTAACAAGAAAGTCTGCAAGTTTTTTCAGGGTATTGACAAGATAATCCGGGTTAATCCCAACCCGGGATACTAAAGATACTTGCTGTATAAAATCCCCTACTCTTATCAGAGAAGGGGATTTTAGATAAATACTTGCTCAATTAAAGTATTGTTTCAGGATGGAACACATTATATTCTGCTCTCGTCGAACGGGTTCATCAGCCTAAGAAGTCAAATTGCTTATTCCGATAAGCCTTGAGATAGTTGACACAATAGTCATCTCTTCCGGCCAATGTCTCAGCAGTAACCAAACTTGCCATCATCATCTTATCCAATGGGTTGATAATGAGAGCATCCAGACCTTTGCCAATCGCCATAATTGCAAAGGCATGGTTCATGAATTTACGGACAGGAAGACCATAGGATACGTTTGACAGGCCACAAATCGTATGGACTCCTTTAAAACGAGTCATGATGGCCTCTACGGAATTAATAAATTCAACAGCAAAGGTACTATTAGTAGAGACCGGCTGAACCAAGGGATCAACATAAATGTTTTCAAGGGCCACATTGTTTTTAACGAGTCCATCAATTAGTTTTTCGGCAATTCTCAGCCGTGCATCCATTGTTTCCGGCATTCCCTCGTCACTCATACACAGCGCGACAACCTTTAAGTCTGTTCCTGCAACAATAGGGACCAAGGCATCATAGCGCTCTTTTTCCAAGGATATGGAATTAATCATTGCGATGCCTTTGTGCACAGATAAAGCAGCCTCAATAGCCTTGGGATCCGGGCTGTCGATACAACAAGGTGCGTCGACGGCTTCTTGTACATTTTTCACTAGCCATTGGAGGTATTCCGCTTCCTTTCCGACAAAAACACCTGCATTGACATCAATAAAATGGGCACCGGCTTCATATTCATCTTTAGCCACCTGCTTGATATATTCAGCGTCTTGTGCCTTGATGGCTTCTCCAATCGCCTTGCGGCTTGCATTAATTAATTCTCCGACAACTAACATGTTTTTTTCCTCCTCATATTCGGCTTAATAATAATTTTAGAACGATCATTTCATAAGTATTTGCAAATTTGATGCCAATACATCTTAGCTAATAATCCGCTGATCATTCATTAAAAACAGTCGATTTACCGCTGGAATTTCAAGTATATTTGAATAAATTCTATTATTCAAGAAAGTGATGCTCTTGTAAGTCTATTTTGACTTACACCTCCAACTACTGACTTCTAAACAAGTCAACAGGACTTAATTTAGATTTTATTCAAAACGTCTTAGAAACTTCAAAAAGATTACATGACCTTCCATCATTTGTAAGCTCAAATTACAACTCTAGATCTTTCTAAAACTATAGTATTCGTCAAATATAGCCAAAATCCTCTTATCAGATATTTAACCAATCGATAAAAGCGACTGTGAAGTGTCAATATAATATTATATTGTAATGATTTAATTAGTTTAACGATTAAAGACTAACGTCTTTAGGACTACCGGCACAACTCTTCCCCCCATAAGAGGTTTTCCAATATCAATAAAATCACAATTTTCTACTTCGAGCTGATCTATACAGACCAATTCAAGGGGGCGATTGTCTGAAGCATTTATGCACTGTCCTAAGACTTTTCCACAATCTGCTTCGATTACAAGAATGAGAGGTTTATCTCTATATAAATAGTCTTCCAGCCCCAAAAGTAATCCTTGAGCCAAACTATTGATATCTGTAAAGGACATCGTTCGGGGTCCTTTCAAGGCAATAGCCACAATTTCCTCAGAGTGTTCCACTTGAAGTCCAAGGATAACCTTTTTGACAACTTCGGCAATCTCCTGCGGCGTTTCGGGAATCGCCGATGTAAAAGGGAAAATAACCATCACATTGCGCAGCGGCAATCTAGTTTCCTGAAGATGAATAGTGCTGCCGCTCAGATTGACGGACTGAGTCCCAGTTCCGATGACGGTTGCTCGCACTGTCTCATCTGGCTTTTCTAAGACAAAACCGGATGCCTCCAAGTTCACTTTAAGCTCCCATCCCAAAAGCGGTCCAAAATCTCCAAAAGCAGTCACTTCAGCCATGGTTGCCGGTCCGGTTAAAGCATAAACATAGTCTGCTACCCCGCCGGAAATCATCACTTTTCCAATCGGGTGTTCTAACCGTAAAGGAGGTGTCATGAGAAGTTCGTTCGTTAATCCAGAGTGCACAGAAGTCTTAAGTACCTCTGCAACACATGAAGCCATCGCTTTGACAATGGGACGAAGCTGAGGAAGAGTTACCCGCTCTCCGACCTGAAGCCTTTGTCCTGTAGCGTGTAAAGCAATTTTTGCCGGTTCGGAAATGTAAGTGATCCGGTCCCCGTTCCGTTCAAACTCTATTAAGTGTCCGCCGACATTAATACAAGAAGAATCGATGGCCTTGCCCTCATGAAAGACAGCATAGTTAGATGTTCCGCCGCCCACGTCGATATTGACAACAACTTGGTGCCTCCGGGCTGAATATAAGGCAGCCCCTGATCCTTTACCTGCAAAAATCGCCTCCAAATTGGCGCCGGCAGTGGCCACGACGAAGTCACCTGCAAATCCGGCCAAAGCATCAATAATTGCTTTAGCGTTTTCTTTCTTTGCCGTTTCTCCCGTAATGATCACGGCACCTGTGTCAATCATCTCAGGAGTCAGCCCTGCAGCCTGATATTCAGTTTCCACAATCTTCGAGACCTCAACCGCATTAATTAAGTCCCGGTCTATAAGAGGCGTAAAATAAATCCCGCTGCGATGGATCACCTCTTTATCCGTGATTTCCACACGAGGAACTAAGGTTCCGGAGGCGGTATTTTCAATGGTTAATTGGCTGATCACCAGTTGGGTCGTTGTGGTTCCAATATCAATGCCCACGCTCGTGATCCTTTGATTCGTCGATTCGGGCATTTTATCACCGCCCCTATTTTTGCTGGTTCAGCTTAACACCACTTGCTTTAGCATCAAGAATTTGTTTAATAACATCTGTGAGATGGGCACCGGCTTCAGCTGGAGGGATTCCGCCTTTGTGGATATTGGAGATCACTGTACGATCAGCCTCCACAGTCTGATTATCCGGCTGATAAATCACGTAAGCGCTGAGACTCTCCGCAGTTCCCAGTCCCGGACGCTCTCCTATCAAGGAAATAATAACATCCGAATTAACGATAGAGGCTACATGATCCTGTATCCAGACTCTTCCGTTCCTCACGAAAAAAGGAGTGCCTACTTTAATTCCTGCAGATTTTAGTCCCTGCAGCAAAGCAGGTAATAAATCAGGAATATTGGCCTCAATGGCATTTGAACTTAGCCCGTCGACGATCAGAATCTGAACTTGAACATTCTTTTCACACTTCTCTGAAATTGTTTTTATTGCTTCCGCCGATAAACGCCTCCCTAGCTCCGGTCTTTGCAGAAATTCATTTTTATTGGCAGCAGCACTTTGAACAGACATCAAACTCATCCGTTGGAGGAATTCTTCGGAAACATCCAGGAATACTGCATCTTGTGCTACAGCATGATCTGCCAAAAACCTTAGCAATGACATGGTTTTAGGGCGGGCACCGGCTCTGCCAACCCCGATCCGGGCCGGAGTCAGCTTTTTCATGGCCCTAACCGCATCGGCATTAAAAGGGTTAGAAATCTGCATTTCTTCAAGTGGAGGCAACGAAACCATTTTCTCGGACTCCGGGAGAGGAACTATAGGTGTATCCATCATCGCCGCCGACATCATATGGTCTTTTCCCTTTTGGGACAGCAGCCCTTTCCTGGCCAGTTCTTCCATAACACTTTGGATAATAACTCTCTCAACTTCCTTATTTGCAGCCGCCACCTCGATTTCCTCCCTATTTATCAAAAATGGATGGGTCTCCGGCTCTCTCTGTCAAGTGACCGTCTTCTAAAATCCCCATCTTTTCCAACCATTGCTCAAACTCAGGAAGGGGTCGTAAACCTAAAATTTCCCGTGTCGTTGCATCATCATGAAAACTGGTATCCTGATAACTTAACATAACATCGTCACCGCCTGGAACTCCCATGAAGAAGTTCGAACCTGCCATGGCGCAGAGAAGGGTTCCCATTTCCTGATCATTCTGGTCCGCTTTCATATGGTTAGTATAACAAGGTGCATTTCCCATGGGTAAATTATGCAGCTTACCCATGAATAGATCCTCCAAATCTGCCCTGATTACTTCCCGCCCGGAATAGATGGTCTCCGGTCCGATAAACCCTGAAACATTGTTCGTCATAAAAGGGCGATACCCGCGTGCATAGCCGTAAGTTCTTGCTTCTAAGGTCACCATATCGACACCGAGATGAGCGTCGAGAGAGACCTCCGAACCCTGACCTGTCTCAAAGTACATCAGATTAGGCCCTGTGGCAGTACCTTGGCGCTGTGCTAAAGCAAAGGCTTCATCAAGTATGGCTTTGTTAACTCCAAAAGCATCGTTTGCCTTTTGAGTTCCGGCAATACTTTGGAAAACCAGATCAACAGGAGCGCCTTTTTCAATGGCTTTCATTTGTGTAGTTACATGGGCTAAAACGCAGTTTTGAGTCGGGATTTCCCATTTGATCATGAAATTCTTTACTGTATCCAGGAGGCGGCTGACTGTCTCTACATTATCTTCCACCGGATTGATCCCGATGACTGCATCTCCGGAACCATAAGACAATCCCTCTTTAAGAGAAGCCAGCATCCCTTCAACGCTATCTGTAGGGTGATTGGGCTGGCACCGGAAAGCCAGAGTTCCCGGTATACCAAGAGTGGTATTGCAGTGTGACTGAACACGCATCTTCTTCGCCCCAAAAACCAGGTCCATCGTGGACATCAGCTTGACCACCGCAGCAATCATTTCACTGGTTAGTCCCCGGCTAATATGAGCCAGCTTTTCTCCCGTGGTCTTATAATCCAGGATATGCTCGCGCAAATACCCGACCGTCCAGCCTTTAATCTCTTGATAGATTCTTAAATTAAGGCCGTCGTAGATCGCTCGGGTGACTTCATCCTCTTCATAGGGAATAACCGGATTATTGTAAATATCCTCAAGGGTAAGGTTACTCAGGACCAACTTAGCAGCTACCCGCTCGGAAGCCGATTTCGCGGCAATCCCGACCAGTTCATCTCCGGACTTCTCTTCATTGGCCTTAGCTAAAACTTCTTTGAGGTTTTGAAAGGCAAAAATTTTATTATAAACTTTTGCTTTTAAAATCATCTCTTATCTCCGATCTGACATAATGTCCTTATTCGCAAAAATCAGCCCAGTTCGCTGGATAAGTAGCATAAAAAACTTTGCAAAACGTTGGAGAAGAGAAGACGACTTGGCTTCCCTTCGGGATATAGACCACATCTCCTGCTTTGGCGTGGAATACATTACCCTCAACTTCAAGGACAAAATCTCCTTCAATAATGTAATCCACTTCATCATAGTTTAAAAACCAAGGCAATCTTGAGTGGTCAAACGTCATAAACCCACATGCCAGGTTACCTACTCGTGAGTCAATCACATCAAGGAGTCCGACTTTTTGACCGGGAGGAGCTTCCGGAAAGGGCTGCACGACTATGGTTTCTCCCTTAACATGAGTCGCTTTGGGGTTTTCACAAGCCGGCTTGAGAACCTCTCCAAGAATCTTTTGCACCGCTGCTTTAAGGTCATCCTTTAGGATAACCGGTTCAGATTTTACAGGTTTTTGAGTAACCTCTTTCTGTTTCTGTGCGCTTACACTCCGGCCGATGATTTCCTGCCTCCCTTTGATAATTGTAAGACCTAACTCTTTGGCCAGATCTTTAGCAGAGGGAGTCAGCACACTATCTTCTTCTAAAACTATATTTTTATCTGATTTTGCCAAATCTCTCAGCACGGCTGCCGAAATAAATCGTCCCATAATACACTCCTTATCAAAGTTCGAGATTCGAGATTCCTGGTTCGCTGCTTAATTTTTCCGTTCGAACTTCGACCCTCATGCCTTGTACCCGTTTTGATCAAACCAGGCTTTCAATAAGCTGCCTGGAGGGTCTGGGGATGATCACCTGGCGGATGAGGAGTCCCTTTTTGCCGGCAATGGCACTTCCTTCTTCTACCGCCGCTTTCACGGAGGCTACTTCTCCGGTGAGAAGGGTGTAGCTCTTGCCGCCAATGCCAAAGGCCAAATGAATAAGCACGGGCTCGACATCTCCCGCTTTTAGGGCGGCATCTGCGGCTTCAATTAGGGAAGCAACGCTAAACGTTTCGATAATCCCTAAGGCTTTGATATCGTTTAAGGTGTTGGCCCGACTGATAGCAGGTAATATGGAGGGATGAACATTGGGAATCACGAAGGAATCCACCACGGTCTCCGCTCCTATGTCGATGCCGGCATCAACAGATTGCTGTACTCCCGATACATCTCCGCTCACCAAGACGATATATTTGCCGGGACAGATGGTTTTCGCTGCCAAAATAGTCACGTCGGCTGTCTTGGTCATGATATCGGCGCATTCAATTCCTTGGGCGATACTTGTGAATTCGACCAGCCCTATGGCATGGATCATTTGGCTGCACCACCTTTTCGTATCCTTATGGTTTGAGGAGTCAATTGAACCACGGTTCCCTCGATACTGGCATGGACCTTTGCCCCCAGTCCTCCTTCAGGGATTTCCCCGATCAGCTGCCCAAGGCGAACGACGTCTCCAACTTTGACCAGGGGAGCTGAGGGGGCGCCAATGTGCTGATGGAGCTTTAGAGTGACTTCGTCCGGTTCATATACGTCTAAGGATAAGGGGGCTTCTTTGTACCATGGCCGGAGTCTCAAGCGGTCTATTAACCGTGACGACGGGATTAAGCGGTTTTTGGCCAGCGGATCTTCTTGCCCTAGTTGACCCTGATATTTAATGCCCTTGGAACGAAGCTCCGCTTTTAAGGCCATATTCACTCTCAGCGGCGAGATTCCCACCGGACAAGCATAGGCCTCACACACACCACATTCGGAACAGCTCAGAACGCTGGTTATCAAAGAGGGATCTCCAAGGTTTTTATAATTTACCGCTCGAATCAGCCGATGCGGGGATAGTTCATGCCCTATGATGTGTCTGGGACAGAGCTCGGTACAGAAACTGCACTGTTCGCAGACGGTTTTGGCAATCCGTAAAATGCTTTCGATAGTCCTGAGTTTGCGTTGGATAAGCATATGATCTTTGGGGAGAGCTATCAGTCCTCCTGTGGTTTTAGTCACCGGGGCCGACAGATCGGTGATCAGAGTCCCCATCATCGGTCCCCCCTGAATAAAAGCCAGGTCCCCGCTTCCGACTTCAGCCAATTCAAGAACCTCCTGCAGTGATGTTCCGATGGGTACTGTGACGGTGACAGGATTTTCGACGGCTCCAGTGACGGTTAGAGTCCGGGTCGTGACGGGGGTTCCATCCATAGCCTTTGCCACATTGATCAGAGTCTGTACGTTATTAACAACAACTCCGATGTTTAATGGAATTCCGCCTGGAGGGACCCTCGTTCCGGTGGTTAACCAGATAGTGATAACTTCGTCTCCGGCGGGATAGATATCCGGTATAAGGACAATCTCCAGATTATCCCTGTTGGTGATTAAGGGCTCTAAAGCCGCTATCGCTTTCTTGTATTTTGCTTTGACAGCGATAATCCCTTTCTGTGCCCCGGTGGACTCCATGGCCAGAGTCAATCCTTTAAGGAGAAGCTCCGGGCTTTGAGCTATCAGTTGTTGGTCTGTTTTCAGCAATGGCTCACATTCTGCCGCATTGACGATGACAATCTCTGCTTGAGCCGAGAGTTTTACATGAGTCGGAAATCCTGCTCCGCCTGCGCCCACAACCCCAGCTTCCAGAACCTTAGCGCTGATCTCTTTCATATTAATCTCGCTCACTTTTTCACCTGCTTAAGCTCACACTTCAAAGGTTTCTTTATCAATAATGCCTACGATAGCGGCATCAATGGGAATGTTATGGTTCACAAGACTCTGTCTGGCTGAGGAACCGCTGGCTACCATGACGATTTCGTCTTCTCCCGCACCAATTTGATCCGCTGCAATCAGGGAATTTCCAAATTCCCGAAGTCTTGGTGTTCCATCTTCATGATAAGTGAGGGTAACAGGTTGAACGACGAGAAACTTCAAGCCTCGCAGGGATTCTTCTTTTCGGGTTGACCAGACATTTCCAATGACGCGGGCTAAGATCATCGGCTTCCCTCCTCCTTCTCTATACACAGCTCAATCCGGCGCAGCTTAAGGGTATCTCGGGCGAGAGGGGAGATGACGGTCCCTGGCCTCACAAGAATTCTCGACTCTTCCGGAAATCCATAGGCTTGTTTGTCTCCAAGGAACCTCTTTGCGAAGCTGATCTCCTCACGCGGGGAAGTACTTTCTTCAAAAGAGGCGGGTATGGATGAAAATGGACATCCTGCTTCTAAAGTCGCCGACACTATTACGCCGTAAGATTGAAGCTTCTGAATATATCCTTCATAGAGCTCTCTATAGGCCAAAGGGGTTTGGGCGTTCAAGCCAAGATACTCCGTCACTAACTCAATGGAATTTCCATTGCTTATCCCACGGCCAATCATCTCACAGATGGGGTTATCTCGTATCCCTAAGGCAGCTTTTGCCAAGGTATTCGGAGAACACGCGGGCAAAATTAGTTTTTTCCAGTCTGACTTAGCCAAGGCGTCTTCAGCCCCAATCCAGGTCATGCCGGCAAGCAGGTCCGGTTTGACTCTATAAACCTGGTCACTGGGCAGGATGTTAAGGCTGTAATCTGCTCCCCAGCGCCGCCGAACTGATTTCAGGACACGCGGAAAATCTGGAGCATAGTTTAAGAGAACTAAGGCTTCGGATTTATTTGCTCTGTCACCTTCCGTACTGCTATTTCCATACAGCAGCCCTTGCAGGGAAGGGTCTGAGAGGATACGGTGCACGATTTGGCTGATTAGTTCTTCATTCATGGTTTATACCCCCATGAGTTTTCCCAGGCTCTTTGAATCGATGAGAGCCGCATTGGCTTCATCAAGATCCAGGTGCATTTCTTTATGGTATTGGTTACTGACCCGAATCAACACATCTTCATAGATCGTCGGCCGTTGGCTTTCGACTTTTACGCGCACCCGGTCTCCATCCTTTAAAGACCAATCTCTGGCATCGTCAGTGTGGAGATGAATATGCCTGCCGGCTACTATGACGCCGGCTTCAAGCTCGACGTTGCCGACCGGACCCAGGATCTTTAGACCCGGAGTTCCTTCATGCCGGCCTGAGTCTCTTATAACGGGTTTAATCCCCAGTTTAAAACAATCTGTGACGCTGAGTTCCGCTTGGGTGCTTTTTCTCACGGGGCCAAGGATGCGCACATTTTCAAATCGTCCTTTAGGACCTACTAGGGTGACGGTTTCTTTGGCGGCGAATTGGTCCGGTTGGGAAAGGGCTTTTTGGAAGGTTAATTCATGGTCTTCTCCAAACAATGCTCGTAAATCGTCCTGTGAGAGATGGACGTGCCGGTTTGAGATCCCTATGGGAACGGTTTTCCCGGCTGGATCTTGATCTTTCCGACCTTGAACTTCACAAGCCAGGATATAAAAGGCACTGGAAAGCCGGTTTAAGGCTTGGATGAGGTCCGTTCGTCTGCAGCCTCCTGTCTCATCAGTGAACGCTCGGTTGGCATAGAGTTCAACTTCCCGGCACTTTGCTCTTAAATGATGTAGTTTTGCTACGATACTCCCGTTGGTGTAGCTTAAAGGGGTGTGTTCGATCCCGAAATACTTTTTAGGATGATGGGATCGTTCCCGGAGTTCTTGGGGATTTAGGCCGATGAGGGTTTCCCAGTGAAAAGGTTCTTCTTTAACTTCACTGACCATTATTTGCCTGGCAAAAGCAGCGATCTCATCTAAGTATTGAATTAGCTTGACTTCCCCTTTTTGCTGAAAGAAGACCTGGGCTTCAACGATTTCACATTGAAAGAGGTCCAGTTGTCCTCGGTAGGCGACGACCGGGTGGACTTTAGTGACTAAGTCCCCTGAGCGCAAATGGGTCATGTGTTCCGGTTTGATGCCCTGGCCGTTCCGGGTTTGTCGTTCCGATGCCGGGCTGGGTTTTTCATTGAAACGCCTGTACCCGTTGAATTGGTTTACAAGTCCGTTTCCTTCGATTTGAACATCGATTCCTTTGGAGCGGATAAAGTCCCTGGCGGACGGGGTAATCACACTTCCAGGAGGTAATTTGATTAGTTTATCCTTAGTTTTATGCCAATTGGCTCTTAGTTCTTGCTCAGTTACGATCAATTCCTCAACTCCCTCCACAGAAGTCGGAGATCAGATGAAAGAGAACTATTTATCTCCATAACCTTTGTTGTCACCGACTGGTAAAATGTACTCAACGTCCTGATGAGGGCGTGGTATAACATGCACACTGAGGAGTGCTCCGACCCGCTGGGCTGCTGCGGCTCCTGCGTCTACGGCTGCCTTGACTGCTCCGACATCTCCCCGGACCATGACTGAGACGAGTCCTCCGGAGACATGCTCTTTTCCACACAGGGTCACATTCGCCGCCTTTAACATTTGATCCGCTGCTTCGATCGCTGGGATTAGTCCTTTTGTTTCAACCATGCCAAGTGCTACTACACTACGATCTTGTGCCATCTTTTTTCCTCCCTATTATGTTCTTCTATCCCATGTTCGCGTTTTGGGAATTATGCTCAATTCCTAAGTGTTTGATCCAAGCTTTATGACCCTGATCGCTGAACTTTGATCAAACTCTTCATCTTAAAACCTTCTGTTAACATTTAAATGTTATACATTTAAATGCTGCAGGACTTTGTCAATAATTTCTTTTAATAATCGGGCATCAACTTGTTGGTTTAGTTGTTGGGCCTGCGGCTTTTCCCAGATTCCTGCAACGCCCATGGGCTGCATGGTTTTGCGTTCAGGTATCCCTTGATGCCAGGCTACTCGCTTAATATTGATCAGGTGAAGTGGGGTCACGTTTTCTGAAACGCTTGAACCCGCCCAAGTTCCACACCCTAAGGTAAAGGATGGCGATAATCCGGTGCTTGCTCCGACTCCTCCCATGGACGCCGGGGTGTTAATAAGCAATCGGTTGACTGGTTTCTTGAGGGCAAACTCGCGAATGACCTCCTGGTTATTGCAATGCATGGCAAGACTGTGTCCCACTCCGCCTGCTTCTAAGAGTTGGAAGCAGCGTTCGCAGCCTTCATGCCAATCTGCCACCCTGTAAAAGCCCAAGACGGTGGTGAGCTTTTCATAAGATAAAGGCCACTGAGGTCCGACCCCCGACAATGGGGCCACTAAGCATTTTGTTTGATCCGGGATGACAATTCCCGCGAGCTGGGCTATGAATTTGGGCTCTTTTCCCACGACTTTGGGATTAACTCCTCCGTTCGCTGACATAACGACATTGGAGACTTTATTTACTTCCTCGGGATCGAGGAAATGGGCACCCTGTCGTTTGAGATGAGATATAAGTTCGTCAGCGATACATTCTTCGACGACAACAGCTTGCTCAGACGCGCAGATAGTTCCGTTATCAAAGGTTTTTCCCAGGACGATGTATTCCGCGGCTTTCGGCAAATCGGCACTTCTTTCCACAAAGGCAGGTACATTTCCAGGGCCGACGCCCAGGGCCGGTTTGCCGCTGCTGTAGGCAGCTTTGACCAGGGGACTTCCCCCGGTTGCCAGAATCATGGCTACACTTGGGTGTTTCATAAGTTCGTTAGTGGCGCCCATTGAAACATTCGTGATACACCCTATGACCCCTTCGGGGGCACCCGCGGCTATCGCTGCCTGATGCATGATTTTCGCAGCTTCATTTGTACAGCGTACGGCGCCAGGGTGCGGAGAGAAGACGATGGCATTGCGGGATTTAAGGGCTATCATCGCTTTGTAAATAACGGTTGAGGTGGGATTGGTCGTAGGAATAATTCCTGCGATGACACCTACAGGTTCGGCTATTTCCCATAGCTTCCGGTCGTGGTCTTCTCGAATTATTCCGACTGTTTTCATAGGTTTTATGAAGTCATAGAGAGTTCGGGAAGCAAAATAGTTCTTAAAGCATTTATCATTGTAATTTCCCATTCCCGTTTCGGAGACGGCCATCATGGCCAGGCGCGCTGCGTTAGCTTCTCCTGCTTCCCGCATCATGTCGATGATTTTGTCGACTTGTTCTTGTGTGAAGTTCATAAGAGCTTCCTGGGCTTTTCTGGCATCCCGCACTAAATTTCGGGCTTCCTGTAAGGAACATAAGTCACGATCAAGTTCCATTACGAAGTCCCACCTCCTCATTCACTAATAGTTCAGACCATTTTCCACAACATCAATGACTGAGCGTTGGAAGGCCTCGCAGGCGGATCTGCACGCGCTCTGCGACCCGGTCAGCAGCCCACCGCCAAAGTTCGTCTCAGTTGGAGGTCCGTAAAAGGCCTTCATGGTGACTTCGGCAGCTTTTAACGCGGCATCTAAGCCATACATAGCTTCGATCGGCGGTGCGATGAGGTAGGAGAGCGGTTCTCCCTCTTGAATTCCCGCAATTTTAGAAAGGTAACTTCCTGTTCGGGAAACGGTATGCGGGAACCAGGCTGTTTTTCCTCCGTCACAGGTATAGAAGAAACATTCGTTTTCCAGGTGATCTATGCAGGCGTCAACCCCAGCCCGTACTTCAGCGGGGTTTTGACCGGCTAAGATTCCGATGATTTCTCCGGATAATGGCCCTGAGGCACGTGCCGCTCCGCAATAGAAGCTTTTAGCATACACTACTTCCACTTCGGCCTTTTTGGTGGCTTCGTCTAATGCTACGTAGGCCGCATCATCAATGTCAGCTGTGATCATGCCAATCGATCGCTGGTAACCCGTGAGTCCTAATTTTTCCGCAAAATCCGGGGCCACATTAGGTATTAATCTAACGGCTAATACTTTGGGCTTAATGGGTTCTATCATGGTTACCCTCCCTATTAATGCCGGGACCTTTTTAGTTCCGACGAATTACTGCCGTTCTAGACGTTTTTATTCTTCGGCTTTTCTTCATTGGCCGGTAATGCAGGAAGGATTGCCTCGAGTTCTTGATGGGGGCGGGGAATGACGTGACAACTGACAAGCTCTCCGACACGTTCCGCTGCGGCTGCTCCGGCATCAACCGCGGCTTTAACGGCTCCGACATCTCCTCGCACCATAACAGTAACTAAGGCTCCTCCTACTTTAACTTTCCCTATCAGGGTGACATTAGCTGCTTTGACCATGGCATCAGCCGCTTCAATGGCCCCTACGACTCCTCTGGTTTCTACCATTCCTAATGCTACGAGATCCGCTCTTATAGCCATTTATGTTTTCTCCTTTCACAAATCATGCTTTTTGAAATCTACAAATCTATTATGCAAAAATTATGCCATTTAAAAATACTCCCTATTTAAAGGTACCTAACAAAATAAGCAGGTTTTAAGGCCGGGAATAACCGCAAACCTGAGTCTCAATTGACTTATTTGAGTCATAGCCGCAACTTAAAATTATAGGAACACTGGTTACTTTCATCGAAAGTAACCAGTGTTCCTATAAACGGGACCCGTAGCTTTGGTTGACAAAGGTGGATGAGTATTTTTCCAGTTTCCAGCTGGGTATTTGGCAACTGCTGCAGGCTTTAAAAAACAATTTATTTCTTAAGCAACGGGCGGCCCGGCTATTTTTTGAATTGTAAGTCTGGAATGATTCATTGCAATGAGTTACGATTTCAGCACGATTCCCTCTAATGGTCATACTTTTAATGCCATGTAAGGTCCCGCTTTTCGAGGGCCATAGTTTAAGTTTCTCTACAAACTTGAAGAAATCCACGTTTTTTCGATAATAACGCCTTTTCGACGAATCTATGGTCATCTCTTTCAACTCCAATACATCCTACAATTTCTGTGATTCGAAAACCTCCCACAGCATGGTGGCTACTCCGATTTGCAGCGGATCATGAAGCAGCCGGTCAGTAAGTCGTTGTTTTAACCCTTCCGCCTGAACCCCCAAGGGAATTCCTGGGGCCGCAATCATAGTATCCTTCGTGATATACCTGGAGTCTATAACCTTCTCAGCCGGACATGCATCAACAAAGATCTGATGTCCGGCTAATGAGCTCTCTAAATCCGTCACTATATTAACGCTGAAACCCAATCCTTCGATCACGCCGCTCAAACGTTGGCTTGCAGCAATATTTATATCAAAAACACTTACCACCGCCCCCTTACGTACAAGAGCTAAAGCCGCACTGCTTCCCACAGGACCGGCGCCGAGAAGCAGCACCTTCTTACCTTCCAGTCCATGGCACATGCACTCCAAGCCAGTTACATATCCTTTGCCGGTAGCTTCCCCGTTATCAGAAACCTTACCTGTTCTAATATTAATGGCCACAAATTGATCATCATCAGCCATGAATAAGATATCCGCGCCCTTTTTAACTGCTTCCGCAACACCGCCGGCATCGCTGTTTTTCGTAACAACCGCCTGAAAGCCCAGATAAGCAATAATCCCGGCTACGGATTCGACAAACCCTTCGATAATCCCCTGGCCGCAGGTCATAGGAATTACAGCCACGAGCGGATTCTGTTTATCGGGACAATCAATCTCCTTACCGGAAGCCAGGGCGGCTATCTCATTTAAGGAGCATCCCGTTGTTCTCACAAGCTCCTCATTATAATCCCCTAAAGCTGCCGTTATTTGGTTAACATCCTTTTCCTTAAGTCGTGTCATGATGGTTCAACTCCCTGAAGCGCATTTGATATGATAATCATCCTCTTCATACACAGGATACCGGTCAACATAATGCCGGATACCCCATTCATTCCGGATCGCTTGAATGACAGAGCAGCGCTTATCCCACGCCTCTTTCAGATCTTCTCCTGTTATGATCAGGGTAGCCGACCACTCCGTTTTACCTGGCAAATAATTAGTGAGTGCTTCATGGGTTCCGAAAAAATCCGGATAAAGATAGAGCGGACCAACATCCGACATAATATGTTCACCTGAAACTTCAAGACTGTCATTTTCCACCCGAATGTGTTCTAAAATGACACCCCGTCTTTCGCTGACCTCAAAAGCCGGCCATGGTCGATTGATGACAAAGGCTTGCCCCAGAATTTCTAACATGTTAATACCAGTCGCATGATAAACCGCGATGGGAGTTTGGCTGGGAAGACGCGCATCAATTTCAAGGACCTTTAAGTGTCCTTGATGCAGTATTGTCTCAACATCCATAATCCCATTTAAATTCAAATTCTTGGCCAAACTTAATCCGATCTTCTCAAACTCTGCTCTGAGTTGATCCGATAAATGGGCTGAGCCCGCAACTCGCTTACAATCATAGACTTGATCCATATGCAATTCCGTAATGTGCAATACTTTGTAGACCCCGGAAAAACCCATAACCTCCAGCGAATAGGACGGACCTTCCAGGTACTCTTCTATTACCCAATCTTTAAGGCCTTTTTCAAACAAACGATGAAATTGCTGACTGGACTTGAGTTTTACAACCCCTTTGCTCCCGCTGGCTCCTGATGGTTTTACTATGAGCGGAAAACCACACTCCGGCCAAGGGATTGGCGCAGGTACTCCTATGCGGGCAAACAATTCATTAGACTTGATTTTTGACGATGAAATGGCATAAGCGCCCTCATCGAACATCAGCGGCACATTTGCGGATTTGGCACTTCTTATAAGGCTGTCTAAGGCGGCTTGATTCTCCAGCGCAGGAATGATCAGATCAATATTTTTAAGAAAAGCTATCCACTCTGCAACGTTTGTGACATCCATCGGATAAAACCGGTCACAAAGTTCTGCGGCCGGAACCCAACTATCCTTATCGACCAGAACAACTTTCCAGCCAGCCTTCTTAGCTAAATAGACCGCCTCAACCCCCTGAAGTTTACCCCCTACAACTACAACCTTCATACTAATGCTCCTCCTGAAGGAATAATTAACGTCTGCCGCTGCCTGATCCACTCTGCAAAGTCATCTCTGGTTGCCAGAGCCAGTCCTTGTTCAGCAAGAACGGGGATAATTTTACTTATCGTTCGATTTCCGTCTTCAATATCCAACGAATGATTGGACACTCCAGCCAAGCCGGAATGTGGCGGTATAACTGAGGTTATGACATTCGCCCCGGCATTCAGGCGGTTGGCCAAGCCATTCAGTCCATCAACATCCAGTGAAGCCGGAATCAAGCGATCCGGAAATATTAAACGCATAACAGCGATGATCAACAATTCTCTATGCCGGGATACCGAAGTGACGTCTTGCATAGGAGTACCCTTCTGCGGAACAAAACTCATTACCCGGACCTGCTCCGCACCTAAATCCCTCATCCTCTCCAGAGAATTTACCAAGTCCTCTTCCGTGTCGCCCACGCCTGTCAGTAACCCTTCCTCAATGAGGAAGCCTAACTTATGGGCTAACTTTTTTCGTTCCATTCGTTCAGTGTAGCTTTGTCCAAGTCTGAGTTTATGATATAAATCAGGGTTATGGGTTTCTTGATAGACTGCATACCAATCAGCCCCAGCCGCTTTAAACTCCCGCAGTGCCTGCTCCGGAACAACTCCTGCCGAGATCATAATCGGAATTCCCGTTCTATCTTTGATTTGTTCCACAGTACTTATCAAATGTGCAAAGCCTGATTCCCGGTTGTCAAAATATTGAGGATCTTCTCCCATGGTCAAGTCCACTAAGTGAACGCCTGACTTCACAAGACTCGAAACGGTCTCCATAATTTCCAAGTCTGTTTTACGATACCGGTCTAAAGCGTGATTTGATCTGCGATACAGACAAAAAGCACAGTCATTGCGGCAATAAGTTGAGAAATACACAAATCCATAAATAAATAGTTTATCCTCAAAATAGCGCCTGCGAAGCTGACGAGCAAGGGTAAATACCTTAGAAAGATCACTTTCTTCTGATAATGTCAGCAAAAACTTAAGTTCCTCTCTGCTCAAAGGGTTCTCCTGCTCAGCCTTTTCCAGAATTACATCTAACATCAAGGATGTCGTGTTGATCATATAATCCCCTACTTTTTAAGTTTCTCCAGCCATATGATTTCAAAAGCGCAAATTCTATGCCAGGATCAGAGGCTTTTTAGATCCTAAAACCCGCATACACTGGGAGAGTTGTCCATATTTACTCAATTTTATAGTAAATTATTAAATATCCCGTTGATGAGGAGGTGCCTTGCCGCAATCATAGTATAGAAAGGGTTCAGTTTCGAGATCACTGAACCCTTTCTATACAGAATGATGGTGAATTAGAGGTTTTGAGAAGTGAGTGAGTATTTAATAGTAATAAGGTCCTATAATTAAGAATGCTATAGGCACTTAAAATTTTATTATGTAATTATGAATTATGCAAATTCAATGCCAACCTTAAGTTCAGCTACGGAATATTATTTTATCTATAACTGCTACTTAACTGTCGTCTTAAGGATGCTCCCCAACGCATTTTCACTTGTTTCGCTTGAATATTGTTTTATAACCAGCCTTGTTTGTTCAATTAACAAAAAGCAAGTCACAAAGGACTCTTCTCAGTCATTTGTGACTTGAATGACTTAAATGCTCTGCTTTTCCATCCCAAAAACATGACTAATCCAAGCATGAGGTCCCGACAAAAAGAGATTGCCCGAATCCGGAAGTAGTCATTGGCCTGGCACCGGCCCGGAGAAAAGCTTTGGCTCTGCGAATGGATAATTCCCTTCCTACAGCCTAATTAAAGATATCAGTTGTTAATGATTGTACCGCCATTGACGTGAAGCATCTGGCCTGACATATACGAAGAATCTTCCGAAGCCAAAAAAACATAAACCGGAGCCAGTTCTTTTGGCTGCCCGGCTCGCTGCATTGGAGTTGTGCTTCCGAACGTCGCCACATCGTTGGCTTGAAACGAGGCAGGAATCAGCGGTGTCCAAATAGGCCCCGGAGCAACCCCATTCACCCGAATCCCTAACTTACAGAGAGATTCCGACAAAGACCGGTTGAAGGAAACCACGGCACCTTTACTTGCCGAGTAATCAATGAGTTGGTCATGTCCTTCATAGGCGGTAATCGATGCAGTGTTGATAATCACACTCCCTGATTTCAGATGGGGTAAAGCTGCTTTGGTTAAATAGAAGTAACCAAAGATATTGGTTCGGAAGGTTCTTTCCAGCTGGGCACTTGTGATATCCAATAAACTGTTCTGGGGATGTTGTTCTCCGGCATTGTTGACTAAGATATCAAGTTTACCAAAGGTCTTAATGGTCTGATCGACAACTTGTTGGCAAAAGACCTCATCTCCCATATCCCCTGCCATAATTAAGCAGCGCTGACCTAATTGTTCTACGCGGACTTTTGTTTCATTGGCATCCTCATGTTCGTTTAAGTGGACAATGACTAAATCAGCACCTTCTTTAGCATAGGCTATAGACACTGCCCGTCCTATTCCGCTATCCCCTCCGGTTACGACAGCAACTTTTCCTTTTAACTTGGCACTGCCCAGATAATTCACATCTTCAGCTATTGGTTTTGGATTCATAATCGATTCGAAACCTGGTTGTCGATCTTGGTGCTGAGCCGGAAACGTAGGTTTAGGAACTGGCGCTTGAGTCATTAGCTGGCACTCCTTCCATACTTTAAACTATTGAAACCCTTTAAAACCAGTATTCTGACAATCATTTATAAAATGACCCATATTCCTATTGTATAATCATCTATTTTTTCAAGAACTTTACACTTTGATATAAAAATGATATCATATCAGTATCAAGTTTTGTTATTATTTTTAGTATTAACTAAAGGAAGCAAAACAATTATTTCTTAAGGAGGAAACTATATGACTGAAAAAAAAGCATGGGCTATCAACGGTTATCTCGCCCTGATTCTTATCCTGGCCTTATTGATCGGAGGGATCGCTTTAGTCGCGCAGCTCAACTTTGTAGGTATTCCACTGATTATCCTGGCCATTATCTCAGCAACCGGAATTTTTGTTGTGCAGCCTAATAAGTCCTATGCCCTGGTCTTTTTCGGGAGTTATCTGGGCACGATCCGCGAACCCGGTCTGTGGTTAAGCGTTCCCCTCGCCATACGCAAAGGGGTTTCTTTACGGGTTCGGAATTTCAACAGCAAAACCCTCAAGGTTAATGACATCGAGGGTAATCCGGTTGAGATTGCTGCCGTTGTCGTCTTTCGGGTCGTTGATACCGCTAAAGCAATTTTCGATGTGGAGAAATATGAAGAATTCGTTGAAATTCAAAGTGAAACCGCTTTGCGTCACGTAGCAACCCGGTACGCATACGATAACTACGAAAGTGAAGGGTTCTCCCTAAGAGGTAATCCCGAAGAGGTATCAAATGAGCTAACGAACGAACTCCAACAGCGCTTGAGCCTTGCGGGAGTGGAAGTAAGCGAAGCACGTCTTACCCACCTGGCCTATGCTACTGAAATCGCAGGCGCAATGCTGCAGAGACAGCAAGCTTCAGCGATCCTTTCCGCCCGCCAGATCATTGTGGAGGGTGCGGTTGGTATGGTCCAGATGGCTATTGAACGAATCGAAAACGACGGTGTCGTAAAGCTTGACGAAGAGCGCAAAGCCGCTATGATTAATAACCTTCTCGTATCAATTGTTTCAGAACGCGCAACCCAACCTGTCATAAATGCCGGAACCATGTATTAACATGAAAGCCTGGGCCGGCACTAAGCCAACGTACATTCCATCATGCCTAAAAAGCAGCAGTTTGACATTGGATGTGGTAAAATGGCAACTAAAAAGCAATTCCCCTTACGCCTTGATCCAAAACTTTATGCAGCTCTAGAACGCTGGGCAGCCGATGAATTTCGAAGTGCCAACGCTCACATCGAGTTTTTGCTCCGGGACGCTGTCCGGCGAGCGGGTCGCTTGAAGGATCCGGACGGTCCTAAGGATGCGGGGAATCCGAGTGAGTGAGTGAATAGACAAAGCCCGTGAACGTTCCTATTAGACGTTCACGGGCTTGTTTTATTAGTTTTGCTGCAGTTTCAATTCTGTTGCAATTTCAATACGAATTACAAAGTTTACTTGACCTCAGCAACTCCGGAAGCAAAGGCTCTTTGATTTAAGTCCAGCAGTTTGGCCGGAATCTTCGCGGCAAGAGCGTTTTGCCAGGAATCCTCAGGGAATTCCATATACTTAGAGAGAACCCCCATCAGCACTACATTGGTGGCTTTAGAATTTCCGGCCTCGTGAGCTAACTTTAAGCCGTCTAATTCGATAAAGCGCTCAACTCGGTCCTTCAGGTCGGCCAGGATAGTCTCAGGATAGGTTGCGGCTCCGATGAGTACGGGTAAGGGTGCAATCTTTTGATTGTTAACGATTAAAACCCCGTCTTTTTTCAAGTAGTGTGCCCACCGGTAGGCTTCCAACTGTTCGAAAGCAACAATAAAATCTGCTTCCCCCGGTTCAATGACAGGTGAGTAAACGTCTTTTCCTATACGAACTTGAGTTACCACTGATCCGCCTCGCTGAGCCATGCCATGAATTTCTGACATTTTCACTTCGTAGCCTTGGGCCAGAGCAACATGGGTCAGAATTTTCGAAGCCAAAATTGTTCCCTGACCACCAACTCCCACCAGTAGGACATTCATTATTTTAGACATATTATTCACCCGCCTTTCGCAAGGCATTAAATTTGCATACATTAATACATAATCCGCACCCAGTACATAGGGCCTGGTCAACCACAACTGTTTTCATTTCTTCATCAAAGGAAAGTGCCGGACAGCCTAATTTTAAGCACATTTTGCATCCGGTACAGTCTTGAACCGTAAGCGGTTTTTCATTATTTTTGATAATAAGCGCACAAGGACGCCGGGCAATAATCACGGATGACTCCGGAACGGCTACTTCTGTCTTGATTATCTCTTTAACATTATTAAGGTCAAAGGGATCAACTTCCGTGACCCGTTTTATTCCCAGGGCTTTACACAAGGCTACAACGTCCACCTGAGGCGCCGGCTGACCCATCAGGTTCTTACCTGTGGACGGGTTATCCTGGTGCCCTGTCATGGCTGTAATAGAGTTATCTAAGATGATCGTGGTCAGATTGGCCTTATTATAAACCACATCCATCAAACCGGTAATTCCTGAATGCAAAAAGGTTGAGTCACCAATCACGGCCACCATATTGCCGGCCATTTCCGGATGAGCCTTTATCATTCCTAAGCCTGCGGATATTGAGGCTCCCATGCAGATCGTGGTATCCATTGCTTCGAGGGGAGCCATGGCTCCCAGAGTGTAGCAGCCAATATCGCCGGAAACAACCAGTTTAAGCTGTTTTAAGGCGTAAAACATTCCGCGGTGCGGACATCCGGGACACATAACCGGCGGCCGGATCGGAGAGTCAAAAGCCGGCGCTACGGTTATTCCGGGCTGACCGCTGATCTTTTCCGATACCATACGCACGGAAAATTCGCCATAGGGAGGGAAGAGCTCTTTCCCGATGACATTGATGCCCAGGCGGCGGACTTCGTTTTCTATATAGGGTTCTAATTCCTCGACGACATAAAGTTTGTCCACTTTGGCAGCGAACTCTTTGATTAACCCTGAAGGTAAAGGATTGGTTAAGCCTAATTTAAGGACGGAAACCGCAGGAAGAGCTTCTTTGACATATTGATAAGAAATACCGGAGGTGATAACCCCAATGGACCGGTCTTGCAATTCGATATTATTGACTGCCACTGTTTCGCTGTATTCGGCGAGTTTATGCATTCTGTCTTCTACTACCAAACGCCTGGCCCGCGCATTCCCCGGGAGCATCACGTATTTACGCAGGTCCCGTTCATAGGTCTTAACCAGCCGTTCACAGGGATCGTTCAGCTCCACTAAACTTTGAGAGTGGGCTATTCGAGTCGTAATCCTTAGCATAACCGGCGTATCAAAGGTTTCGGAAATTTCCATAGCCAAGCCAACCATGTCTTTCGCTTCCTGGGAATTCGAGGGTTCTAAAAGCGGTATCTTAGCAAAGGCCGCATATAATCTATTGTCCTGCTCGTTTTGTGAAGAGTGCATTCCAGGATCATCGGCTGAGATCAAGACTAATCCGGCACGAACTCCGGTGTAAGCCACAGTGAAGAGCGGATCGGCAGCTACATTAACTCCCACCATTTTCATGGCAACAATCGAGCGTGCACCGGCAATAGCTGCGCCAATGCCAACTTCCATCGCTACTTTTTCATTAGGCGACCATTGAGAATAAACTTCCGGGTATTTGGCAATCGTTTCGAGGATTTCAGTGCTGGGTGTACCAGGGTAAGCTGCGGCAACGCTGACACCGTATTCGTAGACACCTCGGGCTATTGCCTCATTGCCTGTCATTAATGTTTTCATGCCTTCTTTAGTCTCCCCCCTTAATGGAAATGAGCAAAATCTTTCTAAATTTGAGTCATATAGACATTTTAACTCAGAAAATAGAAAACTGTAAAGAGGGCAAGCAGGTTCTTTCACGACAAACCCATGAACCACAATTGCCAAAAGAACCATAGAAGATTTTGGAATTAAGGGCCTATTATCAAAGTTACTAATATCCTATAAAAAAAGGGGAAAGAACCTAGAATAATATTTATAATTACACCCCATATTGCCAGAATAGTTCTATCTTTTATGATTGAGATTAAACCAATTATTATACCAATAGGAGCTATCAATAATGGTGATAAGAGTAAAGCTCCTTCCAGTTTGGTTTTATGTGTAGGTATAACCTGAAAAAACTCATTACAGATAACTATCACAAGCGTAATCGCGATGCCGATTGAAATTTTATCAAGCAATGTTCCTTTTTTAGATACTTCATTGTTGTTCAATTTTGCATTTCCTTCCAAATATTACTTTATGAATATTAAGATTTCTTAACAGGTAAGGTTTAACATATTGAGCATGATGACGGTGGGGCAATCCAAAAACGACACTGGTGTCGATTTTGACCTACACCCAGGCACTCATCCTCCTCGGAATCCCGGAAGAGAGTCTTGCATTTTTAGATTCATATTTACTTTACTTCAATTCCAAATGAGTGTGCAGACTGATGAGTTTCGTCCCATTTACCTATAACTTCATAAACATAAATACCGGGAACAGTGGCTGTTTTAAATGTCATACCGTTTAAGATCAAGCTGGACTTAATTCTCCCTTGGGTCCAGTGTATTATTTCGATTTGTTGTGGTTGATATTTGGTATCAAATTTAATCATTATATCCCTATTCTGTTCAACTGCAATGGCTTCTAGGTCCTTTGTATTCTCTTCTGGTGGAAGCGCAAGATGACTATTTCCACCTTTTCCCTTATCAAACCAATTATACATGGACTCAGTTGTTGGAATTAGTTTATTATTGTATTCGACGATTGGGACAGGTGCTTCTTTTGGAATATGATTATTGATTGTGTAGTAGGATATAATTCCAAAACATAAAAATAACAATAAGGCTATACTTAGTTTCTTTGTCAACATGTATCATCTCATTTCAGTTAATACTAAACACATTTTTCGGATAATCGTTACATGACCTTATTCAAGCTCATCTTGTTCAATCGTTTTAACCAGATTTCGCAAGAAAAGCGTAAGATTCTCAGATAAATCTTCTCTCCGCAATGCGTATTCGATAGTTGCTTCTACAAAGCCCAGCTTATCTCCCACATCATATCTCCGACCTTCAAACTCATAGGCGTGGACGTCTTGATATCGTCCAAGTTCTTTAATCCCATCAGTAAGCTGAATCTCTCCACCCTTACCCGCAGGGAGTTCCCCTAATATATGGAAAATTTCCGGATTAAGGATATACCGCCCCATGATCGCTAAACGAGTTTCCGGGGCTTCTTCCAAACGAGGCTTCTCTATCATAGTTTTAGCTCGATAAAGCCGATCCGCAAACTTTTGACCATCTACGATTCCATATTTCGGCGTATCCTGTAGTGGGACTTCTTGAACCCCCACTATGCTTGCCCCATAACGCTCATACTGATCGATCATCTGACGTATAACAGGCACCTCAGAATAAATAACATCATCCCCTAAAAGGACCGCAAAGGATTCATTGCCAATAAACTTACGCGCACTATAAATTGCATGTCCCAAGCCTAACGCTTCTTTTTGGCGGACATAGTAAATATCTGCCATACGAGCAATATCCCGTACCAAATCCAGTAATTCATCTTTAGCATTTTTCTCTAAAAACCCCTCAAGTTCCATTGATCGATCAAAGTGGTCTTCGATAGCTCGCTTATTCCGCCCTGTAACAATAACAATATCCTCGATTCCGGCGCTAATAGCTTCTTCCACTATATATTGAATGGTCGGCTTATCGACTATAGGCAGCATCTCTTTGGGCTGAGCCTTTGTGGCGGGTAAAAAACGGGTTCCCAATCCTGCTGCTGGAATTATCGCCTTACGAATTCTACGCACGCTTCATTCTCCTTCCATAACAGTCTGTGAATACTTATTTCACCGGATAAGACTCTATGATATCGGTAGGAGTCCAGTTTCTCTATGCCCTTGTTAGAAAGAACATCAATACTTATCAGATCAGCGTGACGGGGGACGGTCCTTTCGGCATATTATGTCAAAAGGACCGCCCCCCGTCACGTATTCCCTACATCGAATAGACAACCAGCACCGGACATGTTGAATAGGCTAGAACCCGCTGAGTCACACTTCCCAGGATTGCCCCGGCATTCCCGCCATAGCCGCGGCAACCCATTATTACTAAATCAAAATCTTCCTTAATTTTTTCAATAATTTCCAAGGCAGGTTTACCTGAAACATGCTTCTTGTGTAACCGGACATCCCCCACTTCGATACCCGCTAATGCTGAATCTAAGGCTTTCACTGCCAGCTCTTCCATTTCGTCGGCAGGTACTAAAGACCCATAATACCCTGTGTATTCCGAATAGGTCCTGGGGGGTTCAATGACATGAAACAGCTCAATTTCAGAATTAAATTGCTGCGCAAATTTTAAGGCAGTGATCAGGGCCTGGCGTGAGGATTTCGAAAAGTCTGTAGGAACTAAAATTTTTTTAAACATATTCATACCACCTTTCTTATCTGTCACCGATTACTCCGTTTTTAGCAGGGGCTATAAAACCAACCTTACGGCATGTTCTTCGCCGTCATCAAGCAGCTCAATATACGGCTCGGAAAATTCTAATTCTCGTCCATCAAGGGCTAACAGGCTTCCACCAGTGCACTTATGCAAGGGATTTTGAACCTGAATATGATAAGTTGTTTTTTGATACTTATAAGTTACATTATATTCGCCCCAAGCACTGGGAATACAAGGCCTCAAATACAGACGTTTTCCCCGCCTTTGTAATCCTAAAATCCATTCAAGCCCCGCTTGATACATCCAGCCGGCTGCACCCGTGTACCAAGTCCACCCCCCTCGTCCCATATGGGGTTCAACCGAGTAGACATCTGCGGCCATAACATAAGGTTCCACTTTGTAATGCAAAACCCCACTGGGAGTCAGGGCATGATTAATAGGGTTAAGCATATGAAAAAGTTCCCAGGCCTTATCCCCTTCTCCTAATTTGGCCCAAGCAATGATACTCCAGATAACGCCATGGGTATATTGTCCCCCATTTTCCCTCACCCCGGGAGGATAACCTTGAATATAGCCCGGACTGGGATCAGTATTCTTAAAAGGAGGCGTCAATAGACGTACTAAAGAGTACTCGCGGCAGACCAATTCCCGATCCAACGCCAACATAGCCTGCTTCGCTTTTTCAGGAGGTGCTGCCCCGGAAATTACTGACCAAGCCTGGGCGATAGCATCAATCCGGCATTCCTGATTCAGCTCTGAACCCAGGGGCTGACCATTATCAAAATAGGCCCTGCGGTACCATTGTCCGTCCCAAGCGTTTTCATTGAGATTACGTGCCAACTCTTGGGCAACCTGGCGATACCTTAAAGCGATATCCATATCCCCGGCTTTCCCGCGGGCACACAGTTCCGCAAATCCTTCCAGGATGGTATATAAGAACCAGCCGAGCCAGACACTTTCTCCTTTTCCCTCACGTCCAACCCTATTCATCCCATCGTTCCAGTCGCCCGTGCCCATTAAGGGAAGACCATGTGAACCAAACCGCAGCGCACGTTCGATGGCGCGCAAGCAATGTTCGAAGATCGAGGCCTGTTCCAGGGAAACCTTAGTTTCGGAATAGCGCTCATCCTCATCCGGCCCCAAGGGCAGGTCTTCTAAAAAGTTCACTTCCCGAACTAAAATTTCCTCGTCTTCAGTATGTTCCAAATAACGCAGCACACTATAGGGCAACCATAGTAAATCATCGGAAAACTTCGTGCGGATTCCCCGCTTTGTCTCTTCATGCCACCAGTGCTGCACATCCCCTTCGCGAAATTGATGGGCGGCATGGTGAAGGATTCGCTCCTTGGTAAGTTCCGGGTAAACATGCAGGAGGGCTAAACTGTCCTGGAGCTGATCCCTAAACCCGTAGGCGCCTCCGGCTTGATAATAGGCGGATCTTGCCCACATCCGGCAACAGAGGGTTTGATATAACAACCAGCCATTAAGCATCAGGTCCATACTCTTATCCGAAGTAACGACTTGAACCCCCTTCACCAGCTGGACCCAAAAGTCCCGAATCTCCTGAAATTTGTCTGAAACCAGCTGCGGTTTTGAGTAGCGGGACATCAGGCCGGCTACTTCCTCCATTGTCCGGGCTTGCCCCAGAAGCACTAAGACCTGTTTTTCTTCCCCGGGGTCTAAGCTTAGGGTTACTTGAATAGCTCCGCAGGAATTGTACATCATGCCGCTTGCCTTGGACAAAGCAACTCTGGACAAGGCAGCCGGTTTACTCAGAGACCCATAGCGCCCAATAAACTCCAGGCGATCTACGGTCCAGGTCCGCTTAGCTTCTTCCCCCTCCGTTTGAACCCCCAAAAAGGCTTTCCGGTCGGGGAATACCTCTTGGTAGGTGTTGCGTGCTATCAAAGCACCCGAAGCCTCGTCGATCTCGGTGATAATAAAGGGTGTATTAACGGCCCTTTGTACTCCTAAAACCCACTCCACATAATAGGTAAGGGAAATTTGACGAACCTCCCGGCCGGGATTTCTTAAGGTAATCTGCCAAACCTTAAGGGGATCATTAAGGGGAACAAACACTAACCCTTCCTGGACAATCCCGTGGCTTGTATGCTCGAAACGGCTGTATCCCCAACCATGATGGACTATATAGGGAGCTTCCTCCTGAATGGGCAAACAAGTCAGGGACCAAAACTCACCGTTACATTCATCACGAAGATAGCATACTTCCCCGGGAAGATCCGTAATCGGATCACCGTACAAGGGCGTTAGTTTGTTTTCCCGGCTATTTTCCGCCCAGGTATATCCCGCACCGGATTCCGAAATCTGAGTTCCGAACCAAGGATTAGCCAGGATATTCGACCAAGGCAGGGGAGTCAGCTTATGGTCATTAAGGTAGATCGCGTACTCCCTTCCCTCGGCTACAAATCCCCCCAGCCCATTAAAGAAAGCTATTTCCTTGGCATAGTCCGTGGTGTAGAAGGGTTCTGAAACCCAAGGAGATGATTCAGGCACCAAAACTGCCGGCAGGTTACTTTCTGATTTAGGTATGGCCAGTTGTTTAGCTAAACTTCTGCCGTCCGCCCGCAAAGAAATTCGCGCTACAGTAGCAAAGAGGGCTTTATCCTCTTCCGGCATAATATTCGCTGAACGAATAAAGACTCCTCCCGGCTTATCCAGAAAATCACGATCTGAGCTGGCAAAGACAAGGTGGCGCAAGGCCTCTGTCAGTGGCTGCTCATAACTCCCTTCGAAATCATTAAGAATCAGCAAGTCCACTTTAAGCCCCCGCAAGCGCCAATATTCATGGGCAGAGAGCACAGAGTCCACAAAATCCAGATTTTCCACTTCGGAAACATGGATAAGCACGATGGGTATATCTCCCGAGATACCATAATTCCATAAAGCAGATTGCCCCTTTTTATTTTTCATGATACTTTCCGCTCTTGTTATGCTTAAAGGGTTAAAATAGAAGATTTGGGAAAGCATCCACTGGTAGATGTCCGCTTGCCGGCTGGACAGGTTCAGGTATCTCAATTCAATTCTGCTTCTGGTCCAGGCTAATTCCAAGGAACGTTCGATCTGATGAGGGGCGGAAAGCTGCTGAATCATGGTCAGCACGTTTTCCTTTGTATCGGCAACGCCGATCACAAACGTCAGGCGGACTTTTTTACCGGGCGGCACTTCTACACGCCTTCTTAAGGAAATAATTGGGTCAAGCACGTCGCCAAGGGTTCCGGAGAGTCTTTGATTCTCTACCACCGCCCTCGGACGATCATAGAAATGGCCCCGTCCTAAAAAGCGCGCCCGATCCGTCTCATACTCTAAAACTCCCACAATCTTCCCTTCAACATTCACGGAATGCGCTAACCAGGGGTAACGCTCTTCCGGGGTCCTTCCTCTGCGGCTGACTACCAGGGCTTCGGGGTGATCGGAAAATTCCGTGTGTACAAAAAGCTTATTAAAAGAGGGGTGATCATCATCGGCCCTCCCCGAGGATAAAACAACCTCCGAATAACTTGTCACCTCTAAAATATGAGGCCGATCGCCATTGTTTGTAAAGGTAAGCCGACGTATCTCGGCATCCACCTCCGGCGAAACTGAAACCTCGGTTTGACAGTGAATATCATCGTTGGTTCGGTTAAAGGTTACTTTCTCTAAGGAAAAACTCATGTCATCAACCGTCTGCTGATCATGGCAAGGTTGATAGGTAGCCGACCAAATTTTGCGTTCCGTCAGGTCATTGATATAGAAAAACGTTCCCCAGGGGTCCTTATAAGGATTCTCCCGCCACCGGGATAAAGCGATCTCCCCGAAGCGGCTGAACCCGCTCCCGCTGCTTGTCAGCATGACCACATAACGGCCATTGGAGAGAATTCTGGCTTCCGGAATACGTGTATCCACACTTTGGAAATGCCGTTCAAACTCATTGTCATCTTCAGCACGAATAGGTCTTTTCGGCGTCCATTTCCAGCGGTCTATAATCAGGGGCTTTTGCGAAACTCGTTCCTGCAAAAGCAGCTCTACAGCCTGAATCCGGGGGTCTTCATGAAATCGGCTGCCCAGGGTGCGCTCTAAAAGCAAATGACTTAAAGCCACTAAGCACATACCCTGATGATGAGCCATAAAGCTCTTAATCACGACGTGCTGCTCAGCTTCAGGCAAGCGTTCCTTGGTGAAATCCAACGCTTCATAAAAACCATAGGTTCCTCTGGCACCTAACCTCTCAAGCAGATTCAGGTTTTTCAAGGCCCCCTTAAGATCAATCAAAGCGGCCAGCACAGTGGCGTAGGGAGCTATAACCCTTTCATACCCTAACCCTCGCTTGAGGCCTAAATCCGGGACCCCAAAAGCCTGATACTGATAATTCATCTGAAAATCAAAGGCGTAAAAACCCGACTCGGAAATTCCCCAAGGCAATCCCAGATTAGAAGCATAGGAAATGTGTTTTTTCACAATCGACTTGTAGGTTTCATCCCAGAGAGTATCCTCATAGCAGTTCATAAGCAATAAGGGCATGAGATATTCAAACATCGTCCCGGTCCAGGATAACAAAGCCGTGTCCCGTCCTACCATGGTTAAGGAGCGTCCTAAAGCAAACCAATGCTCTGTCGGAAGCTGACCCAGCGCCAGCGCTATAAAGCTGGCCTGCCTGGCTTCAGATGCCATCAAATCATAGTAGGCATTATCCCTTTGTTGGCTGGAAACGTTATAGCCAATGGCCAAAAACCTGATCTTATCATTATAAAGGGGACGAAAATCAGGTTCCACGATCAGCTTTTCTAAGCGAATTTGTAAAGTTTCCAGCCTTTCCGCAGCCCTGGTAAGGTTGACAAGGCCCTTTTCAAGGGTTTTCTTCCACTGTCCGGCAAACTCCCCGCTCATTTTCCCGCAAACCTGCAAGCTTGCCCGTGTAGCCTCAACAAGCTCCGGTATGGTTTGAGCCTTCGCCCAACGTAAACCTATCTCAGCTCCTTGTTCGCCAAGCTCCTTTACAACAGCGGAATCTTGTTTACATAATCGGGCGATGATCTCTATGCTGGGAATGAGTCCTTCTAATTCTTGAAGTGCCAGATTTACTCTGTGTCGGATTAAATCCGGGAAGGTTTCAACCTTTGCTTCCTTAAGTAAGCGGTACCAGCTTAAATAGGTTGACGGTTCGTTGCCGGCCTCTGTTAGCCGTTGTTTCCAGGCCCTTAATTCTGCCCCTTCCTTATGGTGAGTCTGCTCTTCCCGGGTAATTCGATCCAAGACTCCCGGAATCGTGGCTTGATCAACGAGGGGCTTCTTTCCCCATTCCTTAAGTCCTTGTTTAACCGTTAAAAGATAGGCTATCATATTACCGCTATCTACCGTCGATACATAAAGAGGCGGCAGGGGTTCGAGAGTGCAGGTATCATACCAGTTATAAAAATGTCCCTGCCAGCGCTGCATCTTCTCCAGAGAATCCAGGGTACGTTCTATACGCTCCATTAGTTCTGTCGTCGTTAAAAAGCCTAAATCCCGGGCTACCAATGTCGATCCCAAGAGCATTCCTATATTCGTGGGAGATGTCCGGTGGGCGATACCCTTGGGCGGATCAACCTGCAGATTATCCGGCGGAAGCCAATTTTCTCCGTCCTGCACGACAAGTTCAAAGAAACGCCAGGTATCATAAGCCAAAGCCCGGACATAGTCCCGCTCTTCCGTAATCATTTCTGCTTTTTTACTGGGTTGTGGTTTGCTCAGCCAATATGCCCAAAAGGGACCGAGCATCCAGATGAAACCTATCCCAAGACTGGGTACGGCTATATCCGGTTCCGAGAATAAGGTTCCCAGTATAAAGAGCACTACAAAAAGATATCCCTTACTTAAGCGGCGAATGAACACACCGACGGTTCTTGGGGTTTCTCTTTCTGCGTCGGCAGCCGTTACCCACTCCAATAAATGCCTATGGGAGATGAACAAGCGATAAAGCGTACGCATAATAGCATCCAGCAACATCGCACTGTTAAAGGGCAGCATTACGACGGTGACCATAATTTGACCTAAAACCCCCAGCAGGTTTCTCCATCTCCAGCGCCACTTCAGCCTTTGCTTAAAACTATTAAGGGAATTTATGAAAAACGGAATAGCAATCGTTGCCAGGACAATCCCCAGCCAACCCCATTTCCAACCCGGCAATCCCAAAATGCTGAAAATTATCAAACCAAATAAGACCGGACTTAGTAAGCTGCGCCGCAAATTGTCGATCATTTGCCAGCGTGTGATGATCGGGAGATCCACCCACAGACGTGTCCCCCTTCGATTCCGTACCAGGGGAGAAAACCAGCGCAAAAGCTGCCAATCCCCACGTACCCAGCGGCACATGCGTTTCAGATAAGAATAGTAATTGGAAGGAAAATCATCCAGCAGCTCAATATCGGTGACAAGGCCCGCTCGTAAAAATCCGCCTTCTAACAAATCATGGCTTAAAACCGTATTGTCCGGAAAACGCTGGCAAAGAATTTTGTCAAAAACCGCTACGTCATAAATCCCTTTGCCCGTAAAGATTCCATGCCCGAAAAGATCCTGATAAGGGTCAGAAATCGCAAAGGTATAGGGGTCGATACCCGTCACTCCGGCGAACCAATAGGACAGCCTTGAACGATACAGGCTCTCATGCTTAACCAGAATTCTGGGTTGCAGCAAGCCGTAACCGCGCACAACCCGGGTGTGCTTTTCATTAAGTATGGGGATGTTCAAGGGATGAGCTATGGTACCGATCAAACGTTTAGCGGCATCCCGGGGTAACTCCGTATCCGAATCAAGAGTGATTACATACCGTATTTTAGAAAAGATTTCCGAATCCCCAAAGATATCTGTAAAGCTAGTTGTCTGACTTCCCAATAACAGGGCGTTAAATTCAGTCAATTTACCACGTTTACGTTCCCACCCCATCCAAACCCCTTCTTTTGGATTCCAGTGACGTTTGCGTACTAATAAATAGAAGGTTGAACCCTCTTGACAGGGGTACTTTTTATTTAAGTCATCTATCCTAAGGCGCGCAATCTCCAGTATTTGATCATCCTGGGGCAATGTTTCCTCGTGGGCGTCACGAAAATCCCCCAGAATCGCAAAATGGATGTGAGTATCCTGATTGGCTAAGTGATGCACCTCAATATCATGCATCAACTTACGGACATCCGTTTCACTTGACAATAAGGTTGGAATAACCACCATAGTTGCAGACTCGGGATTGATTCCTTCCTTGAATTCTAATCTTAACAAGGGTTGGGGAGGAAAGAAACGTTGAATAAACGAATTAACAAGAGTTAAGCCCCACTCACTGGCTGGGACTGATAAGACCAAACTCAAAACGATCAATTTCCAAGGATCAAGATTCGTGAATTCTCCGATGACTAGCCAGAAAACGACTAAGGTTAGCAGCGTGAATATCGTAAACATGCTTAAAAACGTAAAGTTCGGATGTCTTTTTGGGCTTAGTGACGGATAATACCAAGCTTTACGGCGTCCCAGCAACGCCGCGTAGAGTTTATCCTTTCCCTGATCGATAAGATAATAGCCCACATGTTTTTCAGGCGCATTTTCGCCGGCATGTTTTGTCCGGAAATTATTAGCCAGTGCCACAGCTGTTTGGGCGACTGAACATTCTTGCATTTTCAGAGTTTTAGCGATGTGTTCGACTGCATGTCTTAATTGATCTCGACTGGCGAAATCCATTAAGGCATAAATTCGACCAGGATCAGTTTCCAGAATCCTTTCGACCGAGCTTAAAGATTCGAACTCCTCCTCCCATTTCCAACGGGATACATTGCGCAGACTGGTGATGAGATTTCCGGCGGCTACCTGATAGTTTGCCTGCAGCTGGTGTTCATGACCCATCAATTTCTCGATACCTTCTGTTTGCAAACCAATCTTGCGTTCAATCCATTGACTAATAGGAATGCCCTCTTCCCCATAGTCACGAAGCCTTCCTATAATATAAACCACTAAGACCTTAGGTAGAATATTCATCCCCTTCGTGGTTCGCTCTATTTCGCTAATCAGCTTATCCGGATCATTAAGATAGGGAACCCACTTTTGAAATAATTCTTCGGCCTGCTTACGATCTTCATGACGTTCACAAACTTCCTCAAATAGATCACCCAGCTCTTCCAGCAAGCTGATCCGTAAAAATAACGGAATAGCCCAAAGTTCACCCATCGTTAGGGTAGTAATCTCTTGAAAAGCCCTAATATATTGAGTAAGTGCCGGTAAACCGGCTTGTCCGCCCATGTTTTGCAGGAACTCCTTTAAGATAGCTGCAATGCGGGTTTGTGATGATTTAGCATCCCATTTGGGTAAACGTCTATAGAAAGATTGGGGAAGATTCTTCTCAACATGAAGGTACTGTTCCTTAAATAAACTTACATGATCCATCAACCATTCCATCGCCGGCAATAACGGGAATCCGGCGTTTTCATCAACTTCAGATTTATGACTATAGTCTTCAAGCTGCTTGACGATCTTTTTCAGATTACGTAAGGATACATTTCCTTGTCTGTTATAAACCGTAGTATTTTCAAGTGCAAGAGTACGGGCACGTTGTTTAAGCTCCTCCGAAATCTTAGTGTTTTGCTCGAACATTTTATATTCACCTCGTTTTCTATGCCGAGTCTGGTTTCTTACTTTTTAAATCAGACTTTTATCTAAATCAAACACACTTATTCAAGCTCAGTTTTTCTGACGAAGTGGCACATTGTTTTATCCCACTTCCAGTGTTTGGATTTTTCCGGGTCTTCAAGGAATCTATTTAATACATTGCACTCCGATTCATGCAGCGCTGTCCTAAACCACTCTTCAAGCGTTATATCGAGTGATTTACAGACCGCCTCAAGTCTAGCCCTCTCCTCTCCTTTTAACACAATGTACATCATGAAGCACCCCCTAAAAGTATGACTTAATGAAAACTCGATTCATTCTAACCTATCCGGATTATCAATCAAGGACCTCTTGCCGCAAAGCCACGGTTATTTCACTTTTATAGACCTTGCTTCTCGATAAGCTTAAAACGATATACTGCAGCAGACCAAACATAAGACAGCCTGAAATGGCAAGTATCGCAATCATAATAGGTACTGCAATAAAGAAATAAGCACAAGCGGTAACCCAAAAATTAAGTAAATCTGACATTTAATCACCTCCCTTCGTAGAATCAGGGAATTCCTCCCTGGGAAAAAGTCCCTAAGGATATTTGAAATGAGCATATCACTTTTAAATTGCATAATCTATATCCCTACAATATGGTAATAATTAAATTATTTTATTAATATCCCCGGTTATTGCTGATAAATCTTTCAAAACAAGGTCTGGAGCTTATTGTGACAATTGTTTATTTTTATGAAGAAACCCTAGCCTGGCAAGTTACTTTACGTTAACATATACTCTGATGAATAGTAAATTATCCGAAATCAGGGCAAAAAAAAGCTCATCTGCTAAATAAGCACATGAGCCTATACACGTTATCATCATCAGGTACCGCACTTTTAGAAGAATACCCTGATTTGGATTTGATACTTTTATAACAGGTATTTAGATTCATAATTTCTTTTACAGTTACTTGATCATTCGATTTAGAGCAGCCATAGTCAAAGCCATAAACTTACTGCGCGGAGTGTCACTTCTGGAGGTTAATACTATGGGAACCTGGGCCCCGAGTACAATCCCCGCCATTGTAGCCCCCGCAAAATATACCATCGATTTGCCCAGGACATTTCCAACTTCAATGGTCGGAGCCAGGATCAGATCGACGTTCCCATTGATCTTACTGCTGATTCCTTTGTGTTTTAAGGCGACTGCACTGACTGCTCCATCAAGAGCCAACGGACCTTCCACGATCGCCCCGGGAAATTCACCGTTTTGATTCATCTCTACCAAGGCCCGGGCATCTATGGTAACAGGCATTTTGGAATCTACCATTTCATTGGCGGCCAAAATCACGACATTTACCAAATCCATTCCAATGCCCTGCAAGTATAATAAGCTGTTCTCCAATATTTCCCTTTTTTGAGCTAAATTCGGAGCAATATTCATTCCTCCATCTGTGACAAACAGCAACCGAGAAAATTCGGGTACTTCAAATGCCGCTAAGTGACTGAGCAATCGCCCTGTTCGAAGCCCTCGTTCTGAGCGAAGCACCGCTCGCAAAAAGTCCGAACTATTGATCAGCCCCTTCATCAAAAAATGCGCTTGTCCATCAACAATGGCATCTACCGCTCTATGTGCAGCTTTAAGTGAATCCGGCTCATGGATCAGCTCCGCGCCGTCTAAACCTAAGCCGATTTCCAAGGCCAATTGCTTAATTTTTTCAAGATCGCCGATGAGAACAGGGATAATCAGGCCTTCTTTCTCAGCTAATTTGACGGCCTCCATAACTTCTTTATCGGCGGCCGCAGCCACAGCCACCTTTGCCCGGCCTAAACTTTTTGCCCTGTCGTATAAAGCACCAAATCCGCTAAAGCGCATTTTTACACCCCATTCTCAAAAACCATTATATCTTATAAGTCAGTGCTTCCTCTGCGCCGGAAAGGACTCTCAAAGCACCGAGAGCCAAGGCCTCCATCTCCTCTTCGCCAGGGACTACTATAACTGGGGAAATAAACGATACTCTGCGAATAATTTCCCTGGTTATAAATTCTGAATGAGCAAGCCCACCGGTCAAGACAATATTATCAACGTCTCCAGCTAAGACAGTGGCCATCCCACCGATTTCTTTAGCCACCTGATAACACAGTCCTTCTAATATATGCCTGGCATACTGGTCTCCTTCGTTCATGCGCTTCTCAGCTTCCCGGGCATCCTTTGTTCCCAGATAAGCAAACATACCGCCTTGTTTAAGGATTTTTGTTCGGAGTTCCTGCTCGGTATACTTTCCTGAATAGCAAAGTTTGACTAATTGTGAGATGGGTAAGGTTCCACAACGTTCAACAGAATACGGCCCTTCATTATTAGCATTATTGACATCAATCATTTTCCCTTTGCGGTGCGGGGCTACAGAAATCCCTCCACCGAGGTGCGCAACGATGAGATTCAGAGCATGGTAGCTTTTTCCCAGCTTACGAGCCACTTTACGAGCAACTGCCTTCATATTTAAGGCATGAGATTGACTCGAACGGGGTAATTCCGGAAACCCGGAAAGCCTGGCAAGCGGTTCAAACTCGTCAACGGAAACAGGGTCTACAATAAAGGCCGGGGAGTTGATTCTCTGACCCAAATAGTAAGCAATAATTCCGCCTAAATTTGAAGCATGTTCTCCGCCGGGCGGGTTCTGTAGGACCTTTGTCAGATACTCATCAACGATATAAGTGCCTCCGGCAAGGGGCTTGAGCATACCGCCGCGGCCTACAATTCCATTAAAAACATCCAATCGTGTATCTTTCTCTTCAAGCAGCTTCAAAATATGCCCGATCCGATAGTCACATTGATCACTTACATGAGCAAAAGCGTTGAGCTCACTTGACGGGTGGTCAATCACTTCTTTCCAAAGACAAACTTCACCCTCATAAGCTGCGATTTTCGTTGATGTTGAACCTGGATTAATGGCAAGTACTTTCAAACTCTATCACCCTTCAGAAGCCATCGGACAAAATGGCCTTTGTCATTATACCATATAATAGAACTATAACTTGTTCAGCCTAAAGCTGCTTGCCTGCCTTCAGATAAAATAGCATTGATAACCATAGTTTCCAGCACTCCGGTAAAATCTCTCCGATCTTGACTATTATAGTCTGATCTAATCAATACAATACTCTGGCCGCGGAATTACTATTTAATCATCTATCTTCTTACTAATTCAGGACATTATTGAATAGTAATTCTCCTAAATCAAAAATCTCCGGGCTAGAGATATGTTTTTCATAAAAAACCCGGCCATTAAAAAGAAGACGTTTCCTGCATCGGCAATGCATGGGGAGCGCCTTCTTTTCCGTCGGTCATAGTATGCAAACGTTTATTTTCCAATTTAAGGAGCGATAACCCGACGAGCACCCAGATATCGTTTTGACCAATAAGAGTTAGTCATGTCATCGTAGGATACGCCACCTGAAGAGGAATGAATCATGGTGTTATTCCCGGTATAGATTCCAACATGGGAAGCTCCGGAAGAGTATGTGGCAAAAAACACTAAATCACCCGGCTTCAGGTCAGATTTTTTCACGGAAACCCCATTATTAAACTGCTGTTCAGATGTTCTGCTAAGAGTAATGCCGTTATTGCGGAATACGTACTGAACATAACCTGAGCAGTCAAATCCGGAGGGAGATGTGCCTCCCCAGACATACTTTGTCCCTAAAAACTCTGCTGCATAATTTAATACTTGTTTTGCTCCGCCTGAAACCGCAACCGTACCTGCAACCCCGCTGGACGATCCTTGCTTAACTGAACCGGATGCCTTTTCCTGCTCTGCATAAGCTGCTTCAAGTTTTTCCTGTTCAATCAACTGCTGGATTCGATTAACCTTTGCTTTAGCTGATAAGGAAGTATTAAGCGCTGCTTTTTCTTCTTTGCTTAATTCGTCCAGTACCGCCTTTTGTTTATCCAGCACTTGCTGAACAGCTCGCTGGGTTTCACTCTTATCCTGTATTGTGGCCTGAATACTTACTTTTTTTTGTTCTATCTCATCCATTTGCTGATTCATGGTCTCTTTTAACTCGGCAATGTCTTTTTGAAGCTTGCTGTGATTATCGACAACCATCTGTATCTTGTCAGCCCGATCAATAAAATCGGATAAACTGGTGGCTTCAAATAAAACAGCCAAGTATGTATTCACACCATCTTCATAGTTGCTCCTTAATACTTGTCCTAATGAGTTAATATACTCCTGGCGCTTCGCCTCAAGTTTTTTTTGCTCATTCTCCAAATCCTTCAGATGCTTTTGTTCCTCATTGAGTTTAGCTTGTTCCCGGGCGATACTATTATTCAAGGCCTCAACAGATTGCTTTAAAGCCACAAGCTGTGTCGTTGCACTTGCTACTTTTTCTTTCTGAGCATTTAAGGCTCCGTTTGCCTGATTAGCTTCTTGTTGAGATTTTTTCAGCTGCTCCTGTAAGTTATCAGCACGCACAGGCAGGGACAACGAGACTAAAAGAAAGGCGCCAATGACGCTAATTAAAACTTTCTTATGCAGGGAGGGAATCCTAATCATAAACCAAACCCCTTAAATCATATTTGTTAGATTTAATTCGCCATGAACCTCTGATTTCCTTGTTTTGATCAGATTTTCTTTTTCCATTCGCCTTGCCAAACATGAAAAAAGCGCCTCTTTAACGATCATTAAAGTAAGCGCTTTATCGAAACAACGACTAAATCTTCTTCGCTCTTCTCATCTAATTCGGTTAATTGACCCCAATACCGTTTCGGCATCAATGTCATCCGGCATCTTGGGTTTTTTCTTCCTTCAATGGCAATGGTTTTATAGAATTGCTTCCATAACCGGCGGTATTCAGCCTCTGCAGAATCAAGGTTGGGCAGGGTTAACTCTTCGACATAAATCAGCTCTGCTTTTTGAGACTGGTAAACTAAAGCCATACTATGGGTTTTATCATAAATCATAAATCTCTCACTACGGTAACGATCGCAAAAATGCGGTGACAAAAGGGGTAAAACAAAGTTTTTAGGTTCTATAACCGCTACCAGCACTTCCCCGTATACCGAAAACCGGATAAAACCTTTGAACTTATGGCTTTCTGATGTGAGATGGCGTACTGCTTTCTGAAGGGAACACACGATGTCATCGGTGAGCATGGTCATGACTTTGCCCCCATGCTTAAATCCTAAACGCAGGAAATGGAAGATAAGCATTTCTTTGTTGGGAGCACAGGATAAAAAACCGAGTTTTACTAATTCCTGAGCTTGATGAGATATTTTAAAGGGGATTGAGTTGTAAACCCTGTCTGCCTTATGTTCGTCGGTTTCAATCCATTCAGCCGTATCAAAAAGGGTCTGCTGATTACCCGGGGGCCGGATCATACCCGGAATTTCTTTTCGCTCGTAGCTTGCAAAGACACAAGACATTAGTCCCTCAAAGCTTCCATCGTAGGCATAGGTCAAATCTGTCCTGTCAGGCATTGCTGCACATCCTCTCTCGTGATAAAAGGCTCCGGGAAATCTGTAAACAAGGAGAGCTGTTCAGGAGATTGTGACGGAAGTTTATACTGGTCGGCCATCAGCGCTCGGATTGCCCCATCTGAGGTTATTTTCAAACCCTCCAGGATCCTGCCTTTGCAAGTGATAAAATACTGGGCACGTTTTAGAACAACACCGATCTTTTTAAGTCCTGAAAAATCAAGCGGTCCGCTTCTTCTGGCTGTAAGAATTCGCCGGGCACTGGTTACCCCGATTCCCGGCACCCGTAAAAGCATCTCATAAGGTGCTTTATTAATCTCCAGCGGGAATTTTTCCAGATGGTTAAGCGCCCAATAACACTTGGGATCAACTTGCAGATTAAAATTGGGGTTTTGCTCATCAAGCAGTTCTTTTGCCTCAAAACCATAAAAGCGCAATAGCCAGTCGGCCTGGTAAAGCCGGTGCTCCCGTAAAAGCGGCGGTTTCGTATGCACAGAAGGCAGCAGGGAATGTTCTGCTACGGGCATATAGGCAGAAAAAAAGACCCTTTTAAGACGGTATTTTCTATATAGCCCTTCAGTCAGGGTTAATATTTTATGATCAGTATCGGGAGTTGCCCCTACTATGAGCTGTGTACTCTGTCCAGCCGGCACAAATTTCGAAGCATGCCGGTATTTTACTAGGTCTGTGCTGTTTTCCTGAATTTTATTAGTAATCAGTCCCATCGGACGCAGGATGGATTCCTTCGTCTTGTTGGGAGCCAAACGTTTCAGACTTTCCTGAGAGGGCAGCTCAATATTCACACTCATCCGATCAGCTAAACATCCTAAACGAGCAATGAGTTCACTATCCGCGCCAGGAATAGCCTTGACATGAATATAGCCATTAAAGCGGTAAGTGTTTCGCAATAACTCCAAGGCTTTAATCAATTGCTCTGTTGTATAGGCAGGGCTTTTAATCACCCCCGAACTCAAAAACAAGCCTTCTATGTAATTGCGCCGGTAGAAGTTCATGGTCAGTTCAGCCAGTTCCTGGGGCGTAAAGGCAGCCCTTTCGGTATCATTGGACACACGATTGACGCAGTATTTGCAGTCAAAGATGCAAACGTTCGTCATCAGAACTTTCAGTAAAGATATGCACCGGCCATCAGCTGAAAAGCTATGACATATGCCGGCTTTGGCAGCACTTCCAATACTGCCGGACTTCCCCTTTCGGTCTACCCCGCTGGAGGTGCAGGCCACATCATATTTAGCTGAATCTGTTAAGATTGTCAGCTTAGCAAAAATATCTATGACAAACATCTCCTACTTCGTAAGTCGTGACTATAGATCAATGATACACAAAACATATGTTCTTGTCAAGTGCAAAAGCCGAACACTTGTAAGCCTAATTACGATCTTATTTTTTCTAATATGGCAACTCCTTGTACTTCTCCAATGCCACCGTTGCCATGAATCAGCCCGTAATCCTTTGCACCATTTTTCATGACCGCAACCATCTCAATTAAACCATTTAGTGCCGGGTTGTTCCAGGGCGCTCCGGCAAAGTTCATTCCACCTGTAATAGTAATAGGGTGATTACTGAGCAATTCGGGTATCTCAATTACACTGTCAGCCATCTTTGTCGTTATTAAGAACGCCAAGGGAATGGGAGGATAACAGGTATATAGCTCCAAGATGAGATTCCCCTTTTGGAATTCCTCAATAGCATTAATTTGAGCCTGGCGTTGGGCTTCCAAAAAGGCGCTTTTTAGATGTTCAAAGATATTATCTCTATCTCCCACGATTCTATCAATATTTTCAGGAATTCCTTTAACCATACTGTACTTAACACCTGAAACCTTAACCCGTTTATTAGTATCTAATAAATCTGCCGTACCATCATTTGCAAGAATAACCCCACCTGCAAAATCGATATTAGGGTTAGCACAGTCAGTGATTCTGAATAAATCCCCGTTTCGATCCTCCAGTAATCTGCCTCTATGATCAGGAACATCTTCCCCTGATTTCTCTGCATATGTTCTAAGATAATTCTTATATAGACCGTCCGTTAATTGAAAAAAGAATTCCTTTGAAATCCCTAATTCCTGGCACAGTTTATGGGATATTAAATTGTAACACTCTAAAATACTCTTACTGCCAAATATATTCATAGCCTGTTTGATGACATCCTTACCAAGCACCAGTTTGTCTGTAAGCAATGGATCATATCCAAAGATAAACACAGCATCATACCAATCCTGATCGATCAGCTCTTTGGCATCGAAAAGTGCCTGCACAGGGCCGGCTCCACTCTTGTAAGTATTCAATTTTTCTATAACGCTGCATTCTAAGATATTAAAATAGAAGTTATTTGCTGCCTCAAAGGTTCTGATAAGTGGATCAATAAAGAAATAGGCTATCCGCTTATTATTGGCTATCAGTTTCTGATTGATGATAATTGCTTCTTTAAAAGCCTTTTTCAAACCTTCCGTTGTTATTTGATTCCCTTGCCGATCAGCTAATTTCTCTGAAAAAACGATAGTTGTCATCTTTACCCCCTCTTTCCTTTTTCTCTTGCTGATTTATGAAAAGAGACTACCTCACTGAGATAGTCCCTTGCTCTTCACCTTTCTCTTAATATCCATAGTCATTAAAAATCAAAAACTGAACTTAATTCGATTTTAAGATCAGGAAAAACCGATACTTCAACATATAAGGTATGCCATCGATAATTTCCCATCGTTCATCGTCCGGGAATTCTAGATAATCAGCATATGTAAATTTCTTTGATAATGGCATGTGACTCCCCCCAGTTATTAGGTTATTGGATAATAAATACAAGTGCCTATTTCTTAACCCTTCTCCCCCAAGGTTTGAGAATTGAAACAAAGACTACCACTATAAGCAGGGATGCCTGAAGTATACCAAAATAAAGGTTTAAATTAAAATTGCTGGCATATAGGTAATTTTCGGCGGGCTTAAAGCCAATCTCATTGGAGATGGTCAACATATTATTCAACCAGGGACCAAGAAAAAATGTTCCCATAGCTATCTGTAAAATTATCATGACCCACTTAAATATTATCCAATAAAATTTGGTGAAACCCCACTTTGTGAAACAAGAATATAAAAGTCCTGTGAATAAACACCCCATCGCGCCTGGTATAATAATAAAGTCATCAATAACTTTTAACGATAAGGTTACTGAGTATAAATCAAGACCCGAATTTGGTCGAGCTTGCGTTGCCAGAACCAAGATCATCGATAGAGCCGACCCTAACCAAGCACATGCGAACAATATATGGAAACCTTTGAGCCAAGCCTTACTTTTAACACCTAATTCCATAAAATCCTCCTTCGTTCTTCCTCTATTCTCCAGCGCAGCCATTGCCAAGATAAATCCCAGCAGACTCGTACCGGTAATATTTTTGCAGGACTGCCTCGTTTGCAATAAGAGCATCCCAACCCCATATTGGGGGCGAAAAACTATGCGCATCGAACTCGGTTGCGAGAGCGTTGGCAACATTTTTATTCGACCTTGGGGAATCAGATAATGCTAGGGTTTAGATAGTTTGTTAGACTGTTGCTGTAACTTGATTAGCTCGTCCATTTTCTCTACTAGTTGTTTATCAGTTATGGCTTTATGTTTTAAAAATTGTATAATGCTCAGCATAAAGTAAACTACGATCGCAAAAAATCCAAGAGGAAAAACAAGGGACAAAAGTAAAGAATAATCGAATTGGATTGGATTACCGCCCATAATTTACACCCCCTTTGCTTTCAATTAGGTTTCACTATATTCGTGAACGAATTTCTAAGGAATCAGTAATTACTTCGGATGTTGTTGCGATACCTTTTGTCTCCAAATAGGTTGTTGAATGAACTAACGCTATCGACCCTTATATTTATTCCATATCTTCCGCCATTTTCCTTCCTGCGAAAGCAAAATGATACTAGAAAAAGGGCAGACCGTCCGGAAAATGTCTGACCTAATATACTATGCTCATAACCCCAATAAGCTAACCTATACGCCCATTTATGGGTATAGGTGTGCCCTCGGGGCCCAATAGTATGTAGGAGTTGTAGCATTTGACAACATAAACGAAGGGGCTTTTGCACTACGAACAGAGTTCGTAGTGCAAAAGCCCCTTCGTTTGTTTACCTGGCGATACGAAAGTCTCCAGTGGAGAGTTTCGCCACATGGCACCCCGTGACGAACACTCCTGCCGTGTAGATCACGTCAACAGCGGGTTCTTTTGGACCCGCTGTTTTTTTGGGAAATAAATGAGGGGCTGATGCTCGAACACTGTTCGTTTTGCAACAGCCCCCTGACAAAGACAGTTCTTATGGGTCATTTAGCATGAGCTTAACATTTTGTTCAGCTTTTCAGGATCAATGGGATAACCAATCTCCCTGGCTGCCTCCATCATCGCTTCAATGTTTCCTAACGGCGTTTCCACAGGCAAACTGCAGCCTGACATAATGACATATCCTTTCGGGGCATCCCAAGCCTGCTGCACACACTTAAACACAGCCTCCCGCACATCGGCGGGGCTCCCGGCATACATCACAGCCGAAGGATCCACATGGCCCAGTATTTTAACCCGATCCCCAATCTGTTCCTTGCATTTTTGGAGATCCACCACATTGTCGACACTGAAGCCGGCTACACCCATAGCGACAATATCCTCCCAGATTTTTTCTGTCTTCCCGCAAATATGCATGGTCACCGGCTTGCCTTGGGCAGTAATATATTGCACCAGCTTTTTCAGATAGGGCTCAGCAAATTCACGAAAATGCTTGGGCCCCACCACCGTACAGGAAGACATGGGCTCGGAAATGGTTGGGGTCAAACCGGCATCAATGATCGCCTGGGCATATCTTAGACAAGTTTCCAGGGACACCTGACAGGCCCGGTGAACTACCTCCGGATTGGTGAAGAACAGCTTGCTCATCTTTTTAATGCCCAATAAAAAAAAGGCATTGGTAAAAGGACCGACCATCCCTCCCGCACAGGGGACTTCTGTTCCTAATTCATCGACGAGATATTTCATCGCTTCGATATGGACAGACAAACGGCCGTCCTTATAAGGATCAGCCGGCACTAAGCTGTCACTTTTTGCGATGTCGTCAAGAGCCGGAGCCGCCAGGTCGGCAGTATTGTCCTCCGGGAAATAAACTTTCGCTCCCATTGCTTCCGCCCAGGCAAACAAGTCCGTAAATATTCTTACCCCATCATAGCCAAAACGGCGGTAAGAAGCGATTTGGGCAGCGGCGATCGTCCTGGCACTACTATTAAATTCAGATATTTTACAGCCGTAAATCCGGGCAACCCCATTGGCCACATTGGGATTACAGGGGAGGCGGTCCGCCCTTTCCCCTTTGGCTATGGCCTTAGCTCTCTCAAGGGGGGTCATTTTGTCCTTCATCCTTATCCAACCTCCCGTACTAAATCTTGGGCCAGATTAGCGGCCTTTGAGGCGTCTACGGCATAATAGGCACCGATTTTAGCAGCGAAGCTTTGGGAGATGGGCCCTCCGCCGATCATAACTTTGACCTTGTCCCCCAGCTTCTCTCTGGCCAAGAGCTGCATCACTTCCTGCATGCCTTCCATTGTGGTTGTCATCAACGTGGATAAAGCGATAATATCCGCTTCGATTTCTTTGGCTTTCTCCACAAAATCTGCCGGAGGCACATCTCTTCCTAAATCCGTCACCTCAAAGCCCAGGGTTTCCAACATGATTTTAACCAGGTTCTTCCCGATATCATGGGTATCCCCTTGCACAACTCCAATCACAACTTTAAACTTTTCGCCAAGCTTATCCTGTTTTAAATGAGGTTTTAAGACGTCCAGTCCCGCATACATAGCGTCCGAACACATCAGCAGCTCGGGAATAAAGTACTCTTCTTCTTCGTATAATTGGCCTGCTCTGTCCATTCCCTGAGCTAAGCCCTGATGAATGCCTGCATGGGAATCAAAGCCATTTTCCGCATAGGTTTGGGCAAGTTCTCTGGTCATGTCCTCATCCATATTCACAACCGCATCCGCTAATTGCACCAACAACTTTTGCTTTAAATCCGGCATACCCTCACTCCTCTTCCCTTTCTAACTTTGCCAACAACAACCGCCCTCTGCTTCTCAGAACCACGTCAGGTCACGTTGATCATTTCCAGGAAGGCTTCAATCCTCACCTTTAACTGTTCCACATCGGACTCGGAGTAGTCTGTTTCAATCTGCAAAAACGGCAGCCTTCGCTTCTGCTGCAAGTATTTTTTCAGAGTATAGGACTCGATATTATAGGTATGACATCCTTGCCAGGTAAGATCGACGATACCATCCACCTTAAACTCCAGCGCTAACCGTTCCACAAGTTCAAAGCGGGCGATATTCGGGGACATACAGGAACAAGGGGTTCTCAGATATTTTTCAGCAATAGCTGAAAGAGGTTCTTTTTCTTCATCAACTTGGTCATAAACCCCTTTATACCCGCCGCAGCTTTCGAAACAAACAACGTTGCCGCCGCACTCTTCAATAATCTGAACAACCTTATGAGAGCCGATGCCCACAGGAACCCCGGTTAAGAGTATTCGGGGCGTCTGCGCCGTAAAGGGGGTCACCCCCCGGCTGAATAATTCCTTCAGCTCTAAGGTCAGGCGGTCAACCATGAGCACCGCTTCCTGTTTGTCAATGCTAAAACCCCGGTTATAAAGAACCATCAGCAAATCAACGCCGCTAATGGGTGAGGGCTTAAGTTTGGCAATATCCTGTAAGTCCTTAAGAGAACGCCGTTCTTCATTCATCAGGTGGATAGCCTCACGCAAGTCCCGCTCTGTAATGGTTACCCTGAATTCGGCTTCCAGGCGTTCTTTCAGCTTAACGATTTCTCTATACCAATACTGTAAAGCCTCTTCATCCTGCTTTTGCGGAAGCTGGAGTAAGTGCAGAGGCTTGATTTCGGAAAGCAGTTCATACATTTTTTTCTTGCCGTCACAGGTGGTTTCGGCAATAAGCAGATCCGAGGCATTAAAGTATGGGCAGGCACCGGAAGCTGCATAGCCATAACTTGATTTAATGAGAGGACAAAGATTTCTGGGCAGAACCTTTTCCGCCGCCGCAATGGGGTCCTGCTTGGTACTGCACAGGGGAATGGGAATCGCTCCGGCAGCTACCACGATTTCCATAGGCGAGTAAATACAGTACTTGCCGACAATTTTCCGGCCCTCTTCTTTAGCCGCTGTTATCGACCTGGCGCTCTTGGCGCGCAGATTCTCAAATTCACTTAAGCTATCGGCTTCCATGCTCAATCCACCCTTTACTGAAATTTTTCAAAGCCTACGATGGCAGCACCCAAGGCTCCGACAATCTGTGGCTGCCGGGGAATATTAAATTTAGCACCAAAGGCTGAGGATAAGCTGGCACAAATCTCCGGATTGTTGGCTACCCCGCCGGAAAAGGTAATTTCCTCCTGACAGGGAACCCGGGATGCCAGACTGATTATTTTATTGGCAATGGTTTGCACCACTCCTGAAGCAATGGCTTCTTTAGGCACTTCCTGGGCCAGAAGACCAATAATCTCCGACTCGGCAAAAACAGTACACATACTGTTGATGCTCACGGGTTTGCCCGCTGCTGCCATTTGCCCTAATTCTTCTAAAGTAATATCAAGAATTCCCGTCATGACTTGCAGGAACCGCCCGGTACCGGCGGCACATTTATCGTTCATGATAAAATCAGCAACCCCACCATCCTCAGCCACCGCAATGACTTTGCTGTCCTGACCGCCAATGTCTATGACCGTTCTGGTTTGGGGAAAGAGAAATTTCGCCCCCTTGGCATGACAGGTTATCTCCGTCACTTTTTTATGGATAAAGGCCAGGGACACCCGTCCATAGCCGGTCCCAACCACGGCATCGACGTCCTGCTCCTGCAGACCGGCCTTGCTCAGCGCTTCCAGAAATACAGTCCGTCCGGCTTCTTTAGGGTTCCAGCCCGTGGGCATAACAGCCGAACTTCGTATCCTTCCATCAAAAATAACTGCTTTCGTGGCAGTAGAACCCACATCAATCCCGGCGCTTATCACCGCTTCACCCCCTTCCCATTATTCAAGTAGTTAATTATTGATAGTCCAGCGCAGCATTCTGACTTTCATAATGTCGAACAGGTACATAATCCCCACCAAGACAAGGGACATAAAGATAAAGCCGGCAATGACAAGATCAAAGCGGGCAAAATCGGAATAATACTGGACAAAATAGCCCATGCCGGAGGTCGCTCCGAACATTTCCGCTACCACAAGCATGACAAAAGAGAACTTAAGGGCAATTGTGCAGCCTGAAAGTATGGTGGGAGAAGCGGCCGGCAGAATCACACGGAATAATTTTTCCCCTTCGCCTATTTCCAGAGTAGCGGCGTTTTCCAGATATCTCTTATCAATGGTCATGACTGCATTGACCGTTGTGCCCAGTGTTGGCCAGAAGGCACCCAAAAAAATAATGAATATGGACGCCGCTTTAAATGACGGAAAAATATGAATGGCAAAAGGGGTCAAAAGGGGCGCGGGAACGGCACTGAAGGCATTGATAAAGGGGGTGATATTTTTACGCAAGGGCTTTTTTAAACCGATCAGCACCCCGAGGCTGATGCCGCTGAAAGTCGCCAACACATAGGCGGGGACCAGTAAGCCTAAAGAGCTGACCAGCCCTTTCAGGAGCATGCCGTAATGGGTGCCAAACACAGGCATAACCTCACTAAGTCCCCGGAATAAAAAGGGATCCAGTATACCGAAAACATCCGTCAAAAGCTCGTAGGCAATTACTAAGCCGCTGAGGATTAGTGCTATACCTAACCTGTTTTCAATAAGTTTTTTCAAAGAAACCGCTCCTTTGGAAATGGAAATGGGAAATACAAACACAAACTGATCTAAACTGGCCAAAAAATCGTTTTAAACGGCATACCCGGCAGATAAACCCTGCCAGGTATACCGTTATTCATCAAAAAGACGCTTAGAGATTAAATTCGCTGAACTCTTTCTGCTTCTCTTTATAGAAGCTGCTGTCAGGATACTTGCCCTCTAAATAATCCAGTGCCGCCTTATAATTCGAAGTATCAATATGATCCCGGATGTCCATGGTAGGATCAACGATATAGCCAAATTTCTGCATTTTTTCCCACATCTTTACGACGCTGTTTTTATAGGGGTCCGTTTCATATTTCATGTGAGGGCTTAGCAAAAAGCTTTTGGCAGTTTCCTCTGACATATCCAAATTTTTAACAGTCAGTTCTACAACCCGGTCCATATTGGCGGGCATAATCTCTTCTGCTCTCAGATAGGCACGGAGCAATCTCTGGGCTGCTTCCGGGTTTTCTTTAAGCCAGCTGGTTTTGGCAACCATGCGGCAGCAGGAGTGATTAGGCCACAATTCATCCGGCCACATCACAATGTTCATACCCGCTTCTTTGATTTGCAGTTCAAAGCCTGTGGATACTGCGCCAAAATCTGCCTGACCACTGCGTACCGCTTCCATGACATCGGTATTCTTTTTCATTTCGACAAAAGTAACATCTTTGATGGGATCGTAGCCTGCGTCAGACAAAATACCCTTGAGCACAATATCCGGAGTTCCGCCTCTCATGATAGCAATCTTTTTGCCCAGGAGATCCTCCACACTGTTATATTTTGTACCTGGCATGGCAAAAACAGGAGTTGCACCAATAATCATATAGCCGCCGAAAATGGTGAAATCCTGACCATTGGCAATCTGAATCAGCGGTCCGCCCGTGCCATAAGTGGAAATAACATCCACCTGACCGGAACTTAAAGCGGAAAAAGCGTCTGTTGCATTGTTAATATAAACGAGATCAACATCGATACCTTCTTCTTCCAGGTATCCCTTGTCTTCTGCCATATATTGAAATACCTGACCTGAGGTTGCCTGGGCGGCTAACTTTACCTTTAACTTCTCACCAGCTGCTGCCTGGTCGCCGATGCTGCCTGTACTGGCTGCACCTTGGGAGCAGCCTGTCATCAACAGCATACCTACCACTAATAAGGAAATTAATTTTACTACTTTTTTCATTTTGTCTCTCTTCTCCTTTTGTCTATCTTCTCTATCAATGCTATAAGTACTCTTCTCCTTAAATGTTATAAGTACTTTTATAAAGCATACGACTTCATTCTAACCTCATTATGGATAATCTTAATGAGATTGTTGCGCAGCTCCATAATCCGGGGATCGTCAAGGATGGTCGTCCTGTCTGATTTCGACTTATCCTTGAATGAATAATTATAAATGACTTTGCTGGGTGATTGCCCAAAGACAAAAATGTCCGTTGCCAGAAGCAGTGCCTCATCCACATCATGGGTAACAAAGAAAATAGTCTTGCGATTTTCGGTTTCCTTATTCCACAAACTAAACACTAAATCTTGCAGCTTAGCTCGTGTTACCGCATCCAAGGCACCAAATGGCTCATCCATCAAAAGAATCGGCGGATCAATACCAAAGGCGCGGGCTATTGCGCAGCGCTGCTTCATCCCGCCGGAGAGTTCCTTCGGCAGCTTATCAAAAACAGACTCCGGCAGCTCAACATCCCTGATTCTTCTCAGTGCTTCAGCTTTACGCTCACTGAAACTCATCTTCTTAAATTTCTGTTTAAGAGCAATCATGATATTTTCCCCGGCAGTCATCCAGGGAAAAAGACCATAATCCTGAAACACAACCCCTCTTTGCAAACCCGCTTTCATGACAGGAGCATCATCCACACGAATGTCCCCAGAGCTTGGCTTTTCTAATCCTGCCAGCAAACGGAGAAACGTGCTTTTTCCACATCCGGACTGTCCAAGCAAACAGACAAACGCTCCGGCTTCCACTTTTATATTAATGTCTGCTAATATCAAATCCTTGTCATAAGAAAAGCTTACATGGTTTACCGCTACCTCCAGCATAAATTCCCTTCCTTTTCTGCTCTCACTAAACTTATGAAAATCACCCACTTAACCTGTTTCGTCCCGCGACACTTTTATAAGTATACATTATCTAATCATTATATGTCTATATAATTTTTTAGTTATTAATTTTTCTCTTAACATCTAAAAATTCTTTTAAGTTTAAAAATTAAAAAAAGCCCCACTAACTAATGAAACGAAAAGGCCATCTCATTAAGAGATGGCTTTTCGCTTACCTGGCAATAACCTGCTTTCCCAGGAGCTATGCTCCGAGTATCGTCGGCCCTGGAACGAAAGGCACGATAGTGTCCAGTGGACAGTATCGCCGAGCCACCTACCCCAAAGGAACACTTCGTGGCGAAGGAACGAGCCTTTCGCCACACTGCGACTTATAACGCACACTCCTGCAGTGTGGATTCTTAACTTCCGTGTTCGGTATACGAAGAGCACGATAGTGTCCGATGGACAGTATCGCCGAGCCACTCAACCCAAAAGGAAGACTTCGTGGCGAAGGAATGAGCTTTTCGCCACACTGCGTCCCCAAACGCACACTCCTGCAGTGTGGATCGAACGGGTGGAACCCCAAACCTCGATGCTTTCATTATCCAATATCACTGATACACGCTGATACACAGAAAGACCATCTCGTTAGAGACGGTCTTTCGCTTGTTACCTGGCGATGACCTGCTTTCCCGGGAGCTACGCTCCGAGTATCCTTGGCCCTGGAGGTCTTAACTTCCGTGTTCGGGATACGAAAAGCACGATAGTGTCCGGTGGACAGTATCGCCGAGCCACCCACCCAAAAGGAAGACTTCGTGGCGAAGGAATGAGCTTTTCGCCACACTGCGTCCCCAAACGCATACTCCTGCAGTGTGGATCGAACGGGTGGAACCCCGGACCTCGCTACTTTCATTATCCAATATCACTATCACTGATACACGCTGATACACAGAAAGACCATCTCGTTAGAGACGATCTTTCGCTTGTTTACCTGGCGATGACCTGCTTTCCCAGGAGCTATGCTCCAAGTATCCTTGGCCCTGGAGGTCTTAACTTCCGTGTTCGGTATGGGAACGGGTGGAACCCCTCCGGCATAATCACCAGATGTCTGAGATAGCCGCTTTCTTTCGAACGCTGTTCTCTCAAAACTGCACAGAGTCGTTTATCTAGTATTGTCGTTAGAATTTGAACCACTCACCTAGTCCTTAGCAATCCCGAAGTCCTTCGCCCTCAGCCTCTCCGTCCTTTCGAACCTCACGCCTCGCACTTCGAACCTCGCCTTAGGTCAAGCCCTCGACCGATTAGTACCAGTCAGCTCCACACGTCACCGTGCTTCCACACCTGGCCTATCTACCTGATCTTCCTTCAGGGGTCTTACCAGATTACTCTGTGGGAAATCTCATCTTGAGGCCGGTTTCGCGCTTAGATGCTTTCAGCGCTTATCCGCTCCGAATATAGCTACCCAGCTGTGCCTCTGGCGAGACAACTGGTACACCAGGGATTCGTCCATCCCGGTCCTCTCGTACTAGGGACAGATCCTCTCAAATTTCCTGCGCCTGCGACGGATAGGGACCGAACTGTCTCACGACGTTCTGAACCCAGCTCACGTACCGCTTTAATGGGCGAACAGCCCAACCCTTGGGACCTACTACAGCCCCAGGATGCGATGAGCCGACATCGAGGTGCCAAACCTCCCCGTCGATATGGACTCTTGGGGGAGATAAGCCTGTTATCCCCAGGGTAGCTTTTATCCGTTGAGCGATGGCCCTTCCACTCGGTACCACCGGATCACTAAGCCCTACTTTCGTACCTGCCCGACTTGTTGGTCTCGCAGTCAAGCTCCCTTTTGCCTTTACACTCTTCGCGCGATTTCCAACCGCGCTGAGGGAACCTTTGGGCGCCTCCGTTACTCTTTAGGAGGCGACCGCCCCAGTCAAACTGCCCACCTGATACTGTCCCCAACCCCGCTTCAGGGGCCTAGGTTAGAACTTCAGTACAAAAAGAGTGGTATCCCACCGTTGACTCCACCAAGGCTGGCGCCCTAGCTTCTCCGTCTCCCACCTATCCTGTACATTTTATACCAAAATCCAATGTCAAGCTGCAGTAAAGCTCCATGGGGTCTTTCTGTCCTGTCGCAGGTAACCCGCATCTTCACGGGTATTACAATTTCGCCGAGTCCCTCGTTGAGACAGTGTCCAGATCGTTACACCTTTCGTGCGGGTCAGAACTTACCTGACAAGGAATTTCGCTACCTTAGGACCGTTATAGTTACGGCCGCCGTTTACTGGGGCTTCAATTCAAAGCTTCGGGTTGCCCCTAACCTCTCCTCTTAACCTTCCAGCACCGGGCAGGTGTCAGCCCCTATACTTCTCCTTTCGGATTTGCAGGGACCTGTGTTTTTGTTAAACAGTCGCCTGGACCATTTCTCTGCGGCTCACTCTTCAGTGAGCGCCCCTTCTCCCGAAGTTACGGGGCTATTTTGCCGAGTTCCTTAACGAGGGTTTTCTCGCGCGCCTTAGGATTCTCACCCCATCTACCTGTGTCGGTTTACGGTACGGGCACCTGGTCACTCACTAGAGGTTTTTCTTGACAGCCTGGAGTCGGTTACTTCGCTACTTATGTTCGCTCCCCATCACGTCTCAGAGTCTCGCAGGGCGGATTTGCCTACCCTACCTCCTACTCGCTTGGGCGTGCTCGACCAACGGCACGCTTAACCTATCCTTCTGTGTCACCCCATTGCTCAACCATTTCCAGGTGGTACTGGAATTTCAGCCAGTTGTCCATCACCTACGCCTTTCGGCCTCGGCTTAGGTCCCGACTTACCCTGGGCGGACGAGCCTTCCCCAGGAAACCTTAGATTTTCGGCGGGAAGGATTCTCACCTTCCTTTTCGCATACTCATACCGGCATTCTCACTTCTATCCACTCCACCATTCCTTACAGAATGACTTCTCTGCTGATAGAACGCTCCCCTACCCCTGCGCATGAAGCGCAAGCCATAGCTTCGGTGATACACTTGAGCCCCGTTACATTTTCGGCGCAGAACCACTCGACCAGTGAGCTATTACGCACTCTTTAAATGGTGGCTGCTTCTGAGCCAACATCCTGGTTGTCTGTGCAATTCCACATCCTTTCCCACTTAGTGTATACTTTGGGACCTTAGCTGATGGTCTGGGCTGTTTCCCTTTCGACTATGAAGCTTATCCCCCACAGTCTGACTCCCAATCTAAATCCAATGGCATTCGGAGTTTGATAAGGTTCGGTAACCTGGTAAGGCCCCTAGCCTATTCAGTGCTCTACCGCCATCGCTCATCAATTGAGGCTAGCCCTAAAGCTATTTCGGGGAGAACCAGCTATCTCCGTGTTCGATTGGCATTTCACCCCTACCCACAGCTCATCCCCTGCCTTTTCAACGACAGTGAGTTCGGGCCTCCAGTGGGTTTTACCCCACCTTCACCCTGGCCATGGGTAGATCACACGGTTTCGGGTCTACAGCATGCAACTTTCGCCCTCTTCAGACTCGCTTTCGCTTCGGCTCCGGCTTCCCGCCTTAACCTCGCTGCATACCGTAACTCGCCGGTTCATTCTACAAAAGGCACGCCACTACACCAACGTGCTGTGACTGCTTGTAAGCGTACGGTTTCAGGTTCTTTTTCACTCCTCTTCCGAGGTGCTTTTCACCTTTCCCTCACGGTACTGGTTCGCTATCGGTCGCTAAGTAGTATTTAGCCTTGGGAGGTGGTCCTCCCTGCTTCCCACGGGGTTTCACGTGTCCCGCGGTACTCAGGATTCCCTCACAGTTTGGTTCCTTTTCGTTTACAGGGGTGTTACCTT